>NZ_CADFDO010000006.1:0-324153 GCF_902832955.1 Burkholderia sp. BCC0044
GTTAAGAACCGGTCGCTCACTCAAAGCTGACAGGAATATGAATCACTTCATAAACCTGACTTACTTTAGTGTGAGACTCTTGATACTTTCGCTATCTGATCCGAGGATCAGCTCGCTGCCATCAAGCGCCCACACTTATCGGCTGTTAATTTTTAAAGAGCGTTTCTGCGAGAAACCTGAAGTTTCTCGGCAGCGCTGCGTTTTCAGCAGCAGAGAAGCGAGATTATGAACCGTGTTTCGCAGCTCGTCAACAACTTTCTGAACCACTTCGTTGCGACTGCGGGGCTCAACCTCTTGTACCGCCGAGGCTCGCTACAACCCGAACCCCAACAGCACCGCCTCCCTTCCTCCCGCGCTGCGTTTCCGTTAGCGCGAAAGAGGCGTGATTCTAAGCAGCTCACGCCGTGAGCGCAAGGGGCTTGAAGCAACTTTTTTACAAACACCGCAATTCGGCCGTCTGGCCGTGCCTGGGCACGAGACCGCTTATGGTGCAAAGAACGGACTAGAATGTGAGGTTCTTCGCCTCTTTCTATATACGTCTTTAATATGCGCCAGCGAATCGCCAAACGCCTCCCCCCCGATGCCGACAAACTGGTCGGTCTGTCGCTTGCCCTCTTCGCGTCGGGCAGCCGCATCGAGGATCGCTTCTGGGAAGCGAAGCTCGATGCGCTGCTCGCCAAGATTGTCCGCAACGGCAATCAGACCACGCTCGACGCCGCGCTCGACCATCTTCAGCAGAATCATCCCGACGCCTACGGCGCGCTCGCCGACATGGCCGAGACGCACAGCGAGTCGATGGTGATCGAGCACGACGGCCAACCGTACGATGCGCTGCTGGTCGCCGTCCCGGTTCTCGCCTGGACGCGCTACATGATTCCGTCGGGCCCGCTCAAGGGCGACGTTGCCGACGCGCTGCGAACGCACTTGCAGGCGCACGTGCTCGCGAACGGCACCCTCGTCGGGCTCGCACCGTTCCTCTACAGCATCGACCAGTTGCCGCGGCACCACGTCGAAACCTACCGGCTGGCCCAGCAGCTCGCCCATGCGGCAATCGGCCAGCACACCCCGAAGCTGAGCTTCGGCGACCTGCCGGAAACCTCGCCGATCCTGGCCGACCCGCGCTTCCTGCTGGCGGTCGTCGCCGCGCCGGCCGGCGCGCCGCTGTTCCGCTGGCAGGAAGAAGAAAACGGCAGCCGGATCGAGCGCGGCCAGTGCCTCGAACAATGGACGGCCCAGGGCGGCCCGAACCTGTCGATCGCGCTGCCCGGCTGCGAGTTCGAATGCCTGCTTCCGGACGCGTACTACTCGGCCTGTCGCGATGCGGACGAACGCGTGCGTCCGCACACCGTCCGAACAGCCATTCGTTATCTATTCGACACACTTGGTGCAGCGCCGCAAGAGCTGCGCGCGGTGGTCGCCGGCTTCGGCGAACGTCGTATCGACGAGTATCGCGTCGGCTTCACGCGACGTGCCAGCAACGACGTGATCTACGGTGTCGTGTGGCCGCTCTACGGCCGGGAAAACGGCGACGTATCGATCGACAACGCGACGCTCGAAGGCGAGGCGCCGATCGAAGGGCCGCTCGAGGAAATCGTGAGCCTGCTGAAGGAATGCGGCGTAACCGACGTCCGGCGGCACGCGGGCCGCTTCGAGCCCGAATACTGCGACGACTGCGGCGTGCCGCTTTACGCCGATCCGCTCGGCGAAATCGTCCATGCGGAAATGCCGGAAGACGCGTCGCCCGCCCAGCCGCACTTCCACTGACCCACCCCGCAGGCCCCGACAGCCTGCCCGCCCAAAGCCGCTTCCGGTGCCCGCCGAAGCGGTTTTTTTCTTGTCCGATGCCCCCGTCGCCCAAAATTTCGAACTTTTCCTAAGCCTTTCAGCC
Source organism: Burkholderia sp. BCC0044 (assembly GCF_902832955.1). Taxonomy (NCBI): domain Bacteria; kingdom Pseudomonadati; phylum Pseudomonadota; class Betaproteobacteria; order Burkholderiales; family Burkholderiaceae; genus Burkholderia; species Burkholderia sp. BCC0044. Next base: position 1,889 of record NZ_CADFDO010000006.1, read on the forward strand.
AAGCAGACATCGTGTAAGGTCTTTGTCATTATCGGGGCCAGCTTATCCCCGACGGCAGTCAATGACTCACTTCACGGAGGTTGAATATGCGGTTCTTGGTACTTAACTCAGACGCCGAACGGCGTGACGGACTGAAGACCCTGTTGCGGCAGATCGACCGGCACGCCAGCATCAACGACGCGCCTGACGGTTTCCAGGCGCGCCGGCTGCTGCGCACCCAGCGTTTCGACCTCGTCGCGATCGACTGGCTGGACGTGGGCCGGATCAGCGAGCTGCAGGCGCTCGGCAACGCGTGCTCGCCGACACCGCTCGCCGTCCTGGTCGACGACATCTCGCCCGAGGCCATCCAGCGCTTCTTCAATTACGGCGTCGCGGGCGTGATCCCGCATTCCACGCGGCCGCACCTGATCGTGCGGGCGCTCGAGATCGTCCTGCTGGGCGGACACTACATTCCGCCGATCGCTCTCAGCCTGCTGCCGTCCACGGCGACGACGACGGCGCGCCACGATGCCCATTTCCAGACGCTCGCCGGCTCGCTGCCCCGGCGGCCACCGAGCGGCCTGCTGTCGCCACGGCAAGCGCAGATCATGCGGTTCGTCCACATGGGCAGCACGAACAAGATGATCGCCCGGACGCTCGGCATCAGCGAAGGCACCGTGAAGATCCACCTCGCGAGCATCTTCCAGCAGCTCGGCGCAGCCAACCGCGCCGCCGCGGTCGCGATCTACAACGGCTGGCTGTCGCCCCATCTGGAGGTGCTGCTGGCGAACCGCAATCGCGCCCGCAAGCCGATCATCGGAGAACACGGCCCGGCTCCGCTGCGTGCACAACGGCATGACCGTCCGTACCCGTTGCCCTCCGCGCATGCCGGCACGCAGGACCTGCCGCTCGCCGCCGAGCCGCCGGCACGGTTCCGGCGCGGACGCTAGGCAACAGTCTCGATATTGCGACGGTCGGGCATGTGCAGGCTCCCACCTTTGATGCTCAACGAGTAATATGGACGCATGGGTTTTCTTTTCACACCGCTTCCGCTCTGGGTTGGCATCGGTGGCTGGATCGCCGCCGCGGCCCTGCTCGCGCTCGCGATCTGGAATCGCCCCTTCGTACGCCTGCAAGACGCCACGCTTCAGCACGTGTGGCTTGCACTCGTCACTGCGATCGCGGTCCTGTGGGCCTCGAACGCATGGCTCGAAGATGGCATCGTCATGCATCTGCTCGGCGCCACGCTGCTCGTCACGCTGTTCGACTGGACCCTCGCACTGGTCGCGATGGGCGCCGTCACGGCGATTGCCGCGATCATCTTCGACGCGCCGTGGCAAGGCGTCGGCCTGACCTATCTGATCTACGGTGCGCTGCCTGTCGGCGTGTCGGCGCTGCTGCAACGCGCCGCGCTCGCATGGCTGCCGCACAACCTTGCGTCGTTCATCACCGGACAGGGCTTCCTGTCGCCCGCCATCGCGATCGTCGCGGTCGCCGCCGCGGCGGCCGGTGTTCAGCTCGCGCTCGCGGACGGCGTGCCCGTCGTGATTCCGGCCGGCTATCTGCTGAACACCGCACTGCTCGCGCTCGGCGAAGCCTGGTTCACCGGCATGGCAACGGCACTCATCGCCGTCTATCGCCCCGCGTGGGTCACGACCTTCGACGTCCGGCGCTACCGCCTCGGCGGCCCGCGCGCCTGAATTTCCTCCGGATCGGTTCGGCGCACACGCGTACCGCGGCACCTCCGCTGCGCGCTGCCGAATACGTCACCTACTGCCGCACAACTTTTTTACGCTAAGATTGAACTCCTGTTCTTCATCGGGCATCTATACGTGCCCGATGTCTTCTTCGCTCCTCACCAATAACCAGATGGACAGCTCACCTGCCTCGCTCCGGATTTTCCGGGCGCTCGGCAAGCTGGCAGCCTGTATCGCGGGCCTGTCGCTTGCGCTTCCCGCACCGGTATTCGCCGACCTGCTCGACCAGCGCTCCGAACTGATCAACAAATTCGTCAACGAGATGCATGCCGATCCGCTCGCCGCCGATTGTGCGGCGCACGGCAGCTTCATCGCCAGCACGTCGACGGCGTTCGACCGCGTCGATTTCGCGCCGAACGCATTCGACAGCGGCAACGCGACGATCACGCCGTGGAACGACTCGTTCGACCAGGGCAAGCAGCGCGTGAAGGTCGACAACATCGTCACCGTCGACGGGCTCGGCATCCACAACAACGGCAGCGATCCGACGCCGCTGAAATTCCGCTGCGGCTATGTCGGCCAGCAAATGCTCGCGTTCAGCTGGAACGACCCGGTTCCGCCGCTGAAGCCGCGCGCCGAGCGCTCGTCGTCTTCGACGAAGAAATTCAAGGGCAAGTCGCACCGCGGCAAAGGCAAGGCGAAGGCATCGGGCCGCACCGGCAGCAAGAAGGCCGTCGCGACGAAGAAATCAGGCGGCCAGAAGAAAGCCGTGAAGAAAAAAACCGCGAAGAAGTCCTGATACGGCGGAGCGGCAACGACAGCAGCAAAAAAGGCCGGTGCATCGCAAGATGCGCCGGCCTTTTTCATGCGACGACGGCTGCGCTTACGCGAACGTGTCGACGTGCACCAGGATCGCGGCCAGCATCGCCGCGCCGAGCGCCGCGCTACGCTCGCCGTTCCAGCCGACGCGCTCGTCGGGCAGGTTCGCGTTGTCCTTGAACGGCATTTCGAGCGTCAGCGACAGGCAGCCGAACTGGTGGCCGATGTACTTCGACGCGAGCTTCAGCGCATCTTCCTTGTACTTGCTCGCCGCGTAGCCATGCTCGGTCTGGAAGTCCGGGCTGGCGACCTTGAACGCGTCGATGAACGCGGCCTGCTCCTTGCCCTGCTGCTCGGTGAAGCTCGGCAGCATCTCCGAGCCGGCGACGAACACGTACGGCAAATCCTCGTCGCCGTGAATGTCGAAGAACATGTCGCAGCCGATCGCGTGGATCGCGTCGCGCACGGCCAGCACTTCGGGGCTGCGCTCGGCATCGGGCGCCATCCACTCGCGGTTCAGGTTCGCGCCGGCCGCATTGGTGCGCAGGTTGCCGTGCACGCTGCCGTCCGGGTTCATGTTCGGGACGATGTAGAACGTCACGCGATCGTACAGCTTGCGCGCGACCGGATCGCCGGCCCAGTCGCCCCATCCGGCCAGCCGCTTGACCAGCCCTTCGACGAACCACTCGGCCATCGACTCGCCCGGGTGCTGGCGCGCGATGATCCACACCTTCTTCTTCGGCGCACCCTCGGTTTCCGGCGTGCCGAGCGTCAGCAGCAACATCGGACGGCCTTCGACCGTGCGGCCGAGCTCCACGACGCTCGCCTGCGGCAACTGCTGGACCGCACCGAGAAACGCCGCGTGACGCTCTTCCGAGTACGGTTCGAAATACGCGTAGTAGATGCTGTCGAACTCCGGCGTATGGTCGATGGTCATCGTCGTGCCGTCGAATGTCGTCGGCACGCGGAACCAGTCGACCCGGTCGTAGCTCGCCACCGCGTGGTAGTTGCGCCAGCCCGACGGATACGCGCATTCGGCCGCGTTCTCGAACGTCATCACGCATCGCTCGCCGCGCGCACCGGTCAAGCGGTAGTAAAACCATTGCGCGAATTCCGACCGATTGTCGCCGCGCACGCGCAGCCGGATCGCGGCGGGGTTGTCGCACGACACGACGTCGATTGCGCCTGCGTCGAAATTACTGGTGATCGAAAGGGCCATCTATCTCTCCTTTGTCGACTGGCGTTAGCGCTTTAGCGCTTACGCCAGTCCCATGCAAAGCTGTGGACCGGGGTTGGCGCTTTAGCGCTTTCGCCGGTCCCATGCAAAGCGGACGGGGTATCGCCCGTGCGGCCTCATGCATGCGCCGGCCGTCTCGTGAACGGCCGACAGGGTCACTCGCCGACGCGCCGGCGATATACGTACGTCGAATCGTTCGACGCTGCCGCATCGAACGCATAGCCTTCGGTCGCGAATGCCTTCAGCGCCTTCGGGTCGGTGATCCGGTTCTCGACGACGAAACGCGCCATCAGGCCGCGCGCGCGTTTCGCATGGAAACTGATGATCTTGTAGCGGCCGCCCTTCCAGTCCTCGAATACCGGCGTGACGACCGGTGCGGCCAGCAGCTTCGGCTTGACCGACTTGAAGTATTCGGTCGACGCGCAGTTGACGAGCACGCGCGCCGCGCCGCTGCGGGTCTCGAGCTGCTCGTTCAGCGCCCGCGTGATGCGGTCGCCCCAGAACGCGTACAGATCCTTGCCGCGCGCGTTCGCGAACCGCGTGCCCATTTCGAGCCGGTACGGCTGCAGCAGGTCGAGCGGACGCAGCAGCCCGTACAGGCCCGACAGCACGCGCACGTGCTGCTGCGCATAGTCGAGATCGGTCGGCGACAGCGATTTCGCGTCGAAACCCTCGTAGACGTCACCGTTGAACGCCAGCACGGCCTGCTTCGCGTTGGCCGGCGTGAAGGTCGGCGACCAGTCGGCGTAACGCTGGAAGTTCAGGCGCGCGAGCGGATCGGAGATATCCATCAGCGTCGCGATGTCCTGCGGCGACAGCTTGCGCAGACCGTCGATCAGCTCCGACGCGTCGTCGACGAATGCAGGCTTCGTGTAAGACTGGACGTGCGCGGGCGTCTCGTAGTCGAGGGATTTGGCGGGAGAGAGAACGATTATCATAGAGGCTCGCTGGCACGCCGTGCCTTGCGGTCAGACGAAAACCACCGATTGTAACGAATGACCCGCTCTCTCGCCCCGCATGCCGCACATCGCGTCGTGCTCGACTCGAACGTCTGGATCGACATCCTCGTATTCGACGACCCCGCTACGCGCCCGATCCGGGCCGCGCTGGAGCGCGGCACGCTGGCCGCCGTGATCGACGGCCGCTGCCTGACCGAGCTCGAGTACGTGCTCGACTATCCGCAGTTCCAGTCGCGCGCGATCGACAAGGCTGCCGCGCTCGCGACGGTCGCCCGGCTCGCGCGCCTCGTCGAACCGCCGCCCGTCGACGCCGACGCGCCGCCGCTGCCGAAGTGCAAGGACCGCGACGACCAGAAATTTCTCGAACTCGCCCACGCCGCGCAGGCCGAGTGGCTCGTGTCGAAAGACCGCGCGCTGCTGAAGCTCGCGAAGCGCACCGCACGCGACTTCGGTTTCCGGATCGCGCAACCCGCGCCGTTCGTGGAAGCCTGCGCACTCGACACGGCGCCGCCCGCCACGGCGACGCCGGCCTGACGCCCCCCAAACGAATTCGACCGTATCGATGAACGCTCCTTCAGATATGCCAACGACTCCCGTTTTCCCGTCGCGCCTGCCGAACGTCGGCACGACGATCTTCACGGTCATGAGCGCGCTTGCCGCCGAAAAAGGCGCGGTGAACCTCGGCCAGGGCTTCCCGGATTTCGATTGCGATCCGCGCATCGTCGATGCGGTCGCGGCCGCGATGCGCAACGGACACAACCAGTATCCGCCGATGGCCGGCGTCGCACCGCTGCGCGACGCGATCGCCGACAAGATCGCGCAGATGTACGGCCGGCGCTACGATCCGGGCACCGAAATCACCGTGACGGCCGGCGCGACGCAGGCGCTGCTGACGGCGATCCTGTGCGCGGTGCACCCGGGCGACGAAGTGATCGTCGTCGAGCCGACCTACGACAGCTACCTGCCGTCGATCGAGCTCGCCGGCGGCACGCCCGTGTTCGTCACGCTGGACGCACCCGACTACGCGATCCCGTTCGACCGTCTCGCGGCCGCGATCACGCCGAAAACGCGGATGATCCTGATCAACACGCCGCACAACCCGACGGGCACCGTGTGGCGCGAGGCCGACATGCGCAAGCTCGAGGACATCGTGCGCGGCACCAACGTGCTGATCCTGTCCGACGAAGTCTACGAACACATGGTCTACGACGGCGCGCGCCACGAGAGCGTCGCGCGCTACCCGGAACTCGCCGCGCGCAGCTTCATCGTGTCGAGCTTCGGCAAGACCTATCACGTGACGGGCTGGAAGGTCGGTTACGTCGCGGCGCCTGCCGCGCTGACCGCGGAATTCCGCAAGGTCCACCAGTTCAACGTGTTTACGGTGAACACGCCGATGCAGTTCGGGTTCGCCGACTACCTGCGCGACCCGGCGCCGTACCTGTCGCTCGCGGGCTTCTACCAGCAGAAACGCGACTTCTTCCGGGCCGGCCTCGAGCGCACGCGCTTCAAGCTGCTGCCGTGCACGGGCACGTACTTCCAGTGCGTCGATTACTCGGCGATCAGCGATCTGCCCGAGGCGGAATTCTCGAAGTGGCTCACGTCGGAGATCGGCGTGGCCGCCATTCCGGTGTCGGCGTTCTATCACGAGCCGCACGAATCGGGCGTCGTGCGCTTCTGCTTCGCGAAGCAGGAAAGCACGCTCGCATCCGCGCTCGAACGGCTCGCCCGCCTGTAAGACCCGCACGGGCGGCCGCACGCCGCCCTTCCGGAACCGCGCTTACGAACGCGCGACGTTCGCCGCTTCGACATACGCCTTGCGCTCGGCCGCCACGCGTTGCGCGGCCGGGCGTTCACCGACCGTCTTCGCGTGCGCCTTCCAGTCGATGCCTGCATCGAGCAGGAAGTCGCGGCCGAAGATCGCCTTCGTCGCCATGCCGATGACCGGCAGATGAACCCACGCGGCGATGTCCGCGAGGCCGAACGACTCGCCGAGCACATACGGCGAAAACCGCGTCAGATGCTTGAATGCATCGATCGCGCGCGGCAAGCGCTTCTCGACGTGCGCCTTCATCCCGTCGCTGACCTTGCCGCCGAAAAACGCTTCCGTGTACACCTCGCGCGCCACCCATTCGAGATACAGCTCGAGCGTCTCGACCAGTTCGCGCACCTTCGCCGCCGCGAACGGGCTCGCAGGGAAAATGCCTTTGTCGGGATAGCGCGCCGCCAGGTATTCGATGATCGCCTGCGACTCGAACAGCGCGCCCTCTTCGGTCTTCAGGAACGGAATCTTGCCGAGCGGCGAATCGGCAAGCTGCGCCGGATCGCTGATCGGCAAACCGCACACCGCTTCCTCGAACGGAATGTCATGCTCGAGCAGGACGAACTTCACCTTGTTGTAGTAGTTGGACAACGGAATACCGCACAGCTGTAGCATCGGTGTGTCTCCTTCCTTGCTGAAGCGCGGCCGCATCGACGCGGGCCGCATCGGGATTCATCGCGCTGAAAAGCACGTTCGTGCTAGTCTAAAGCAAGTTGTGCGTTCGTCACGACAACATTACCTCCGCTGCGGCGTGAGTTCCGCCTGCCCGCACGACACATGCGGCGTCATCGCCGCGCCACCCGATGGAGACACGCTCGCATGAGTGCTGAACTGCTGGCCTCGCGTCCGCCCGAGAGCGAATCGACGCTCGTCCTCACGCTGTCCAATCCCGGCGCGCGCAACGCGCTGCATCCCGACATGTACGCGGCCGGCATCGAAGCGCTCGCCACCGCCGAGCGCGATCCGGCGATTCGCGCCGTCGTGCTGACGGGCGCCGATCGCTTCTTCTGCGCAGGCGGCAACCTGAACCGGCTGCTCGAGAATCGCTCGAAGGATCCGTCCTTCCAGGCCGACAGCATCGATCAGCTCGCGGCATGGGTCACGGCGATCCGCGCGTCGACGAAGCCGGTGATCGCGGCCGTCGAAGGCGCCGCGGCCGGCGCGGGCTTCTCGCTCGCGCTCGCGTGCGACCTGATCGTCGCCGCACACGATGCGAAATTCGTGATGTCGTATGCGCGCGTCGGCTTGACGCCCGACGGCGGCGGCTCGTGGTTTCTCGCCCGCGCGCTGCCGCGTGCGATCGCGGCCGAGATCCTGTTCGAAGGCAAGCCGGTCGCCGCCGAACGCCTGCATGCGCTCGGCGTCGTCAACCGGCTCGCCGCGCCCGGCACGGCACTGAGCGACGCGCTGGCTTGGGCCGACGCGCTCGCCGGCATCTCGCCGAATGCGCTCACGCGCATCAAATCGCTGCTCGACGACGCGACCGCGCAACCGCTGGACGCGCACCTCGGCACCGAGCGCGATCATTTCGTCGCGTCGCTGCATCATGCGGACGGGCTCGAAGGCATCACCGCCTTTCTCGAGAAGCGCCAGCCGCGCTACAAGCGCTGATCGCGGCGTCGGCCTTCGAACCGACGCCGCGCCACGCCACGCCGCGTCCATCCGATGCGGCCCGTCGACACCGCGCGCAACGCCGTCCGGCGCTCTCCGGCCGGCCTCGCATGCCCGTCGGCACGTGCGTTTGCGTCGCCAGCAGCCCGTGTCGATCCATGCTCTAATGACCGCCTGTCGCGGCGCCGCCGGCGCCGTTTTCGCGCATGCCACACAGGAGTTGACGATGATCGACGTCTATAGCTGGGCGACCCCGAACGGCCACAAGGTGCACATCATGCTCGAGGAAACCGGCCTCGCGTATCGTGCGCATCCGGTCGATATCGGCGCGGGCGACCAGTTCGAGCCCGAGTTCCTGAAGATCAGCCCGAACAACAAGATCCCCGCGATCGTCGATCCGGACGGCCCCGGCGGCCAACCGATCTCGCTGTTCGAATCGGGCGCGATCCTGATCTACCTCGCGGAAAAGACCGGCAAGTTCCTGCCGACCGATCCGGCCGCGCGTTATGCGACGCTCGAGTGGCTGATGTTCCAGATGGGCGGTGTCGGCCCGATGCTCGGGCAGGCGCACCACTTCCGGCTGTATGCGCCGGAGAAGATCGAGTATGCGGTCAACCGCTACACGAACGAGGCGAAGCGCCTGTACAACGTGATGGAAAAGCGGCTCGGCGAATCCGAGTATCTCGCGGGCGACACGTACACGATCGCGGACATTGCGACGTTCCCGTGGACACGCTCGTGGCAGAACCAGGGCATCGTGCTCGACGCGCTGCCGAACGTGAAGCGCTGGCACGAGGCGATCGCCGCGCGACCGGCCGTGCAGCGCGGCGTCGAGGTGCTCGCGTCGATGCGCAAGGCGCTGCAGGACGACAAGGCACGCGAGGTGCTGTTCGGCGCAACGCAGTACGCGAAGCACTGACCCGCACGTAGCGGGCGGAGCGGCATCCGCGCATGCCGCTCCGTGCTTCAGAAGTAATGCAGCGTGACGAATTCCGCCGCGCACACCGGCAGCGGCGCGTCGGGGCGCTCGACCTGCATCGATACCGACCACGTCACCTGGATGCCGCCGCGCGCGGCGTCGGCGGTTTCCTTCACCGTGAACAGCGCACGCACGCGCGCCCCGACCGGCACCGGCTTCAGGAACCGCACGCGGTTCAGCCCGTAGTTCACGCCCATCTTCTGCTCGAAGCGCATCGCGTCGGTCATCAGCGCAGGAATCAGCGACAGCGTCAGGAACCCGTGCACGATCGGCCCGCCGAACGGCGACTCGCGCCGCGCGCGCTCGGGGTCGACGTGAATCCATTGATGATCGCCGGTCGCGTCGGCGAAACCGTCGACGCGCGGCTGGTCGATCTCGATCCAGCCGCTCGCGAGCGGCTCCGCGCCGACCCGCGCCTGCAGCGCCTGCGCCGAGGCGATCAGCGGCAAGGTCACGTCGGTCATGGGTTCGCGCCCGCCGGGTGGCGCAGCCCGAAAATCACCTTGGTATGCACGCTGATCACCGTCTCGCCGGCTTCGTTCACGCCGATCCATTCCGTCGACACGATGCCGCGATCGGGCTTGCTCTCCGACACGCGCTTGTCGTGCACCTTCTGATACATCGTGATCGTGTCGCCGGCGCGCACCGGCTTCAGCCAGCGGATCGAATCGATGCCCGGCGAGCCCATGCTGGTCGAATCCGGCCCGAGCTTCTGGACCAGCAGGCTCATGAACACCGAACACGTATGCCAGCCGCTCGCGACGAGCCCGCCGAAATGCGATGCTTTCCCCGCCTCCTCGTCGACATGGAACGGCTGCGGATCGTAGCGCTTCGCGAACGTCTTGATGTCGTCGGACTCGAACGTGTAGCGGCCCACTTCGGTGGTACTGCCGACCACCAGGTCTTCGTAACTGATGCCCACTGATAAGTCTCCTTGTCTGGCGCGCTCGCGCGTCGCCGTCATGCTACGTCGGTCTGCGCGAAATCGGGTAGCGCCGCGATGCGGGCGAGGTGATGATCGGTATCGCCGAGCGTCGTCTCGATGATCGACAGCCGCTTGAACAGGTGCGCGGCGGCCACCTCGTTGGTCACGCCCATGCCGCCGTGCAGCTGGACCGCCTGCTGGCCGACGAAGCGCGCGGCCGCGCCGACCCGCGCCTTCGCGGCCGACACGGCCTTGCGCCGCGCATCGGCATCGCCGTTCGCGTAGCGCACCGCCGCGAGATAGGTCAGCGAACGCGCCTGCTCTGCGTGAATCAGCATGTCGACCATCCGGTGCTGCAGCGCCTGGAAACGCGCGATCGGCACGCCGAACTGCTCGCGCGTCTTCGTGTATTCGACGGTCGCGCGATTCAGTTCGTCCAGCGCGCCGATCGCTTCCGCGCACAGCAGGAAGGTTGCGTAATCGGCGATCTGCTCGAGCGCCGCCGCGTCGCGCGCCCCGCCCGTCAGCAGTCGGGCCGGCGTGTCGTCGAACGTGATCGTCGCGGCACGCTGGCCGTCGATGGTCCGGTAGTCGACCACCTTCGCGTTGGCCGCATCGCGTTCGACGACGAAGAGGCCGATGCCGCCGCCGTCGATTCGTGCAGGCACGATCCACGCGTGCGCCTGGGCGCCGTGCTGAACGACCGACTTGGTGCCGGTCAGCCGGTACGTGCCGCCCTGCCCGCGCGCGCGCGTGTCGAGTTCGTACAGGTCGTAGCGCGCCCGCGGTTCGTGGAACGCGACCGCCACGCGCTTGTGCCCCTGCGCGACCGCCTCCAGCAGCGCGGCGTCGTCGCCCGCGCCGGAGCCGGCGATCCGCAGCGCCTCGACGCCGACCGCCGTGGCCCAGTACGGCTCGATCACGAGCGCGCGGCCCAGCTCCTGCATCACGACCAGCATGTCGACCGGCCCGCCGCCGAAGCCGCCCTGTGCGTCCGGCACGGGCAACGCGGTCAAGCCCAGTTCGGTGAAGGCGCTCCACTGCGCGTCCGACACGCCGGTATCGCTGCGCACGATCGCCTGGCGCGCGTCGAAGCCGTATTGCTCGCCGAGATACCGGCGCAGCGCGTCGGCGAACTGCTGCTGCTCATCGGTAAAGCTGAAATCCATGGTTGTCTCCGTTCCCTGATCACAGCCCCAGAATCATCTGCGCGATGATGTTCTTCTGGATCTCGTTCGACCCGCCGTAGATCGACGTCTTCCGGTAATTGAAGTAGTACGCGGCGAGCGGCGCCGCATCGTCGTCGCCCGCGATGCTGTGTTCGCGCTCGCCGTCGAGGAACGGCACGTCGAACGGCGCGGCCAGCGGGCCGATCGCTTCGACCATCAGCTCGGTGAGCGCCTGCTGCACCTCGGTGCCCTTGATCTTCAGCATCGACGCCTCGGGGCCGGGCCCCTTGCCGCTCGTCTCGCGGCTGACGACGCGCAGCACCGTCACTTCCAGCGCCATCAACTCGACTTCGAGCGCCGCGACCTTCGCGGCGAACACGGGATCGGCGAGCAACGGCTTGCCGTTCTTGCGCTGGTTCGATGCGACGCGCTTCAGGAACGCGAGCTCCCGCTTCGACGCGCCGACGCGTGCGATGCCGGTGCGCTCGTGGCCGAGCAGGTATTTCGCGTAGGTCCAGCCGCGGTTCTCGTCGCCGACGAGGTTCTCGACCGGCACCTTCACGTCCTCGAAGAACACCTCGTTGACCTCGTGGTCCTCGTCGAGCATCACGATCGGGCGCACCGTGATGCCGGGCGTCTTCATGTCGATCAGCAGGAACGAGATGCCTTCCTGCTTCTTCGCGGCCGGATCGGTGCGCACGAGGCAGAACATCATGTCGGCGTACTGCCCGAGCGTGGTCCAGGTCTTCTGGCCGTTGACGACGTAGTGATCGCCGCGGCGCTCGGCGCGCGTGCGCAGCGACGCGAGGTCGGACCCGGAACCCGGCTCCGAATAACCCTGGCACCACCAGTCCGAGCCGTCGAGAATACGCGGCAGATAGTGGCGCTTCTGCGCTTCGCTGCCGTATTTCATCAGGACCGGCGCGACCATCGACACCCCGAACGGCAGCACGGTCGGCGCACCGATCCGCGCGCACTCCTCGTCCCAGATGTGCCGCTGCGTCGCGTTCCAGCCCGGGCCGCCGTATTCGACCGGCCACGCAGGCGCGGACCAGCCGCGCTGGCCGAGAATCCGGTGCCAGCTCGCGAAATCCTCGCGGTCGAGTCGTTTGTGATCGAGTACCTTGGCGCGCAGTGCGTGAGGCAGGTGGGCCTCGAGCCAGGCGCGGACGTCGGCGCGGAACGCGTCGTCGGCGGGGGAATAATCCAGATCCATGCGCAGTGTCTCCTGTCCGCGGCCGTCCGGCCCGGCCAAGGACACACTGCGGACGTCATTGCAGCGGTTCTTTCAGCGCGGCTGGAATCGGCAGCGGCATCACGTCGATGCCTTCTTCGACCAAGGACTGCGCATCCTCCGGCGTCGTGACGCCGCGAATGCTGCGTGCCGGCGCCTCGTTGTAATGGATGCGCCGCGCTTCCTCGGCGAAGCGCTCGCCCACGTTCTCGGTCTTCTCCAGCACCTCGCGCAGCGCGCGCATCACCTGCGCCTGCAGCGCACGCGGATCGGCCGGCTGCGCCTGCGTCGCGCCCGACAGGTTCAGGCGCGGTGCCGACGGCATCCGGTTGATCTCCGTCGTTCCGCACACCGGACATTCGACCAGCTTGCGGGACAACTGCGCTTCGAATTCATCGGCGGAAGCGAACCAGCCTTCGAACCGATGACCGTGCGGACACTGTAAATCGAGGACCTTCATGCTGAATCAGGGCGTGTGACGAGTGTAGCGCAAAAAGCGGTTTTGTGAACGATCGTGCTAAATCCGGAACACGCAGCGCGAACGCACCGCGTCACCGGATTGTAACGCGGCGCTCCGGCCGCCGCTGACGCCGCACTCAGGGCGTGACGACCGGCCCGAGCGGCCACGTGCCGGACAGCACCTTGTCGAGCCACATCGTGCCGATGATCGTCTTCACGTCGGAGATCTGGCCGGTGCGCACCCATTCCTGCAGGTCGGCCAGCGTCGCGGTGAAGGTTTCGAGGAATTCGCCCTCGTCGAGCTTGCGCTCGCCGGCCGTGAGCCCGCGCGCGAGGTACAGGTCGATGAATTCGGTCGAATAGGAAATGATCGGGTGAATGCGGGCCAGGAACACGTATTCGCGCGCCGTGTAGCCGGTTTCCTCGCGCAGTTCGCGTACCGCGCATGCGAGCGCGCCTTCGTTCGGGTCGAGCTTGCCGGCCGGGAATTCGGCCATCACCTTGCCGATCGGATAGCGGAACTGGCTCTCCATCAGCACGCGGCCGTCGTCGAACAGCGGGATCACCATCACCGCGCCCGGATGCTGCACGTATTCGCGCGTGGCCTTCTTGCCGTCCGGCAGACGGACGGTGTCGCGCTTGAGCTTGAGGAACGCGCCTTCGAAGATCGCCTCGCTCTCGAGGCAGGTTTCGGTCAGTGCGGCGTCGTGATTGGGTAGTTCGGCCATCGGCGGCTCCTGAATGAGCACGACGGACGGCCGAAACCGTCAGCGTCGTTTGACGAGATACTGGAACGTGAAGCCGGGAAACGCGAACACGACGAAGAGACTGAACGTGATCGCGTAAAACTGCCAGCCCTGTTCGAAGCGGTTGCCGGCGCGCGACTCGAGCCAGAAGCCGAGCGCGCCGACGACGAAGTACAGCACGATCAGCTCGCCGATCCGCACCCACGCGTTCTTCTTCGTCGCGCCGAACGGCACGACGGCGAAGAGGCGTTGGTTCAGGAACGGCAGGTTGGCGCAGACGAGCGCCAACAGCACGATGAACCAGCCGGCTGCCGACATTACAGCGGCAGCGTGTGACGGATTGCCTGCAGGCAGGCGGTCAGCAGCGGGCTCGGGATCAGGCCGAGCACGACGACCGCCAGGCCGTTCAGCACGAGGATCGTGCGCTTGCAGAAATCGCCCGAGATCGGCGTCGAATCCTGCGGCGCATCGAAGTACATCAGCTTCACGATGCGCAGGTAGTAGAACGCGCCGAACAGCGACGTGATCACGGCCAGCACGGCCAGCCACGTGAGACCCGCGTTGACGGTCGCCTCGAGCACGGCGAGCTTCGCGTAGAAGCCGACGGTCGGCGGAATGCCGGCCAGCGAGAACATCATGACCATCATCACGAACGCGAACACCGGGCTGCGCTTGTTGAGGCCCTTGAAGTCGTCGATCGTTTCCGCTTCGAAATCGCGGCGCGCGAGCAACATCACCACGCCGAACGAGCCGAGCGTCGTGATCAGGTAGACGATCGCGTAGAACATCGCCGAGCTGTACGCGTTCGCCGGCGCCGCCGCGTCGCCCTTCACGATGCCCGCGAGCAGGCCGAGCAGCACGAAGCCCATGTTCGAGATCGCCGAGTACGCGAGCATCCGCTTGATGTTGCGCTGGACGATACCGGTGATGTTGCCGACGATCAGCGACAGCGCGGCGAGGATCACGAGCGCGGTCTGCCAGTTCTGCGCGAGCGGCAGCAGGCCCATCACCAGGAAGCGCAGGCCCCACGCGAACGCGGCAACCTTCGGGCCGCCGCCGACGAACAGCGTCATCGCGGTCGGTGCGCCCTGGTAGACGTCCGGCACCCACATGTGGAACGGCACGGCGCCGAGCTTGAACGCGATACCGGCGACGATGAAGACCACGCCGAACATCAGCACGGCCGCGTCGGTGTTGCCGCCGACCGCCTTGTACACCTCGCCGAGCTCGAGCGAGCCGGTCGCGCCGTAGAGCATCGAGATGCCGTACAGCACGAAGCCCGACGCGAGCGCGCCCAGCACGTAGTACTTCATCGCGGCTTCGCTCGACTGCGCGGCGTCGCGGCGCAGCGCGATGACCGCGTACAGCGACAACGACATCAGTTCGAGGCCGAGGTACAGCGTCAGGAAGTTGTTGCCCGACACCATGACCAGCTGACCGAGCAGCGAGAACATGCCGAGCAGGAACACGTCGCCGCGGAACATGTCGCGATCTTCGAGGTACTTGCGCGAATAGACGAGCGACACCGCGAAGCCGAACGACACGACGGCCTTCATCGTGCTCGCGAACGAGTCGACGACGACCATCTTCGAGAAGAAGTAGTACTGCTGCGGGTCGAGCGCCTGGACCGAGAACCACACGCCGGCGACGACCGACGAGACGACCGCGATCAGATAGGTCAGGCGGCGGCCGGACGCACCGGTAAAGGTGTCGTTCAGCCATGCGACGACGATGGCGGCCAGCACCAGCGCGTCAGGCAACAGAACATTCATAGGGGCGTTTTGCATGATCTTGAGTTCCTCCGCTCGCGATTACTGGGCCAGCGGCAGCTTCGACTGCGCGACGTGGGAGAGGAGGTTTTCCACGGAAACGTGCATCACGTCGGTGAAAGGCTTCGGATACAGGCCCATCAGCAGCGTGAACGCGGCGAGCACGGCCAGCATCAGGAATTCGCGACGGCCGATGTCCTTCAGCTTGGCAACGTGATCGTTCGCGACCGCGCCGAAGTACACGCGCTTGTACATCCACAGCGTGTAGGCCGCGCCGAGGATCAGCGTGAATGCCGCGCCGAAGGCGATCCAGAAGTTGTACTGGACGGCCGCGAGAATCACCATGAACTCGCCGACGAAACCCGACGTACCCGGCAGGCCGCAGTTGGCCATCGAGAACAGCATCGCGAATGCCGCGAACTTCGGCATCACGTTGACGACGCCGCCGTAGTCGGCGATCTGGCGCGAGTGCACGCGGTCGTACAGCACGCCGATGCAGAGGAACATCGCGCCCGACACGAAGCCGTGCGAGATCATCTGGATGATCGCGCCTTCGACGCCGAGCTGGTTGAAGATGAAGAAGCCGAGCGTGACGAAGCCCATGTGCGCGATCGACGAATACGCGACCAGCTTCTTCATGTCGGCCTGCACCATCGCGACGAGGCCGATGTAGATCACCGCGATCAGCGACAGCGTGATCACGACGGGTGCCAGGAAGTGGCTCGCGTCAGGCGTGATCGGCAGCGAGAAGCGCAGGAAACCGTATGCGCCGAGCTTCAGCATGATCGCCGCCAGCACGACCGAGCCGCCCGTCGGCGCTTCCACGTGCGCGTCCGGCAGCCACGTGTGCACCGGCCACATCGGCACCTTCACCGCGAACGCGAGGAAGAACGCAATGAACAGCAGGATCTGCGGCGTCATCGCGATCTTCGCGTTCTGCCACGTCGCGAGGTCGAACGAGTGCGTTTCCGTGTACAGGTAGATCAGCGCGACCAGCATCAGCAGCGAGCCGGCCAGCGTGTACAGGAAGAACTTGAATGCCGCATACACGCGGTTCGGGCCGCCCCACACGCCGATGATGATGTACATCGGGATCAGGGTCGCCTCGAAGAACACGTAGAACAGCAGGCCGTCGGCCGCCGAGAACACGCCGATCATGATCCCGGACAGGATCAGGAACGCCGCGAGGTACTGCGCGACGTTCTCGGTGATCACTTCCCATGCGGCGATCACGACGATCACCGTGATCAGCGCGGTCAGCACGACGAACCACATCGAGATGCCGTCGACGCCGAGGTGATACGCGATGTCGAAGCGTTCGATCCAGGTCGACTTCTCGACGAACTGCAGCGCAGCCGTGCTCGAGTCGAAGCCCGTGATCAGCGGGATCGTGACCGCGAGGCCGAGCAGCGCACCGATCAGCGCGATCCAGCGGGCCGTTCCCGGATTTTTGTCGTTACCTACCGCAAGCACGAGGAGGCCGAAAACGATCGGCAGCCAGATCGCGGTACTGAGAATCGGAAAAGCGTGCATTAGTGTTGTCTCCCCGCCTTATTTGCCGCCGAGCGTTACAAACAGGGTCAGGAGCCCCAGCATGCCGATGATCATGGCGAACGCGTAGTGATAGATGTAACCGGATTGGAGGAAGCGGATCACACCGGCGAACCAGCCGATGAACCGGGCGCTGCCGTTGACGAGGCCGTCGATCACCACGACGTCGCCCTCCTTCCACAGGCCGCGGCCGATCGCCACCGAACCGCGGGCGAACACCACTTCGTTGATCTTGTCCATGTAGTACTTGTTGTCCAGCAGCGTGTAGATCGGGCCGAACGCGCGGCGGATCGACGCCGGCAACTCCGGACGCTTCAGGTACAGGAACCACGCGACGACCACGCCGGCAAGCGCGAGCCACACCGGCAGGCCCGACACCGAGTGCAGGCCCATGCCGACCCAGCCGTGGAACTCTTCGGCCATCTCGGCCAGCGCCGGATGGTTTTCGCCGATGAAGATCACCTTGTCGAATGCGACGCCGTGCTGGAAGAAATCGCCGAACAGCATCGGGCTGATCGCGATCGCACCGATGATCACCGACGGGATCGCCAGCAGGACCAGCGGCACCCACACGACCCACGGGGTCTCGTGCGGCTCGTGAGCATGGTCGTCATGACCGTGGTCATGGCCGTGGCCGTGATCGTCGTGGCCATGTGCGGCGGCCATGCCCATCGGCGATTCCGGATGCTTCGGATGACGGAAGCGCTCTTCGCCGTGGAACACCAGGAAATACATGCGGAACGAGTACAGCGCCGTGACGAACACGCTCGCGACGACCGCGAAGTACGCGAAGCCCGAACCCGGCAGGTGCGACAGCTTCACCGCGTCGATGATCGAGTCCTTCGAGTAGAAGCCCGAGAAGAACGGCGTGCCGATCAGCGCGAGCGAGCCGACGAGCGACGTGATCCACGTGATCGGCATGTACTTGCGCAGGCCGCCCATGTTGCGCATGTCCTGGTCGTGGTGCATGCCCATGATGACCGAGCCGGCGCCGAGGAACAGCAGCGCCTTGAAGAACGCGTGCGTCATCAGGTGGAACACGGCGACCGGGTAAGCGGACACGCCGAGCGCGACGGTCATGTAGCCGAGCTGCGACAGCGTCGAGTACGCGACCACGCGCTTGATGTCGTTCTGGACGATGCCGAGGAAGCCCATGAAGAGCGCCGTGATCGCGCCGATCACCGTGATGAACGACAGCGCGGTATCCGACAGCTCGAACAGCGGCGACATGCGCGACACCATGAAGATGCCGGCCGTGACCATCGTCGCCGCGTGAATCAGCGCCGAGATCGGGGTCGGGCCTTCCATCGAGTCCGGCAGCCACACGTGCAGCGGGAACTGCGCCGATTTACCCATCGCGCCGATGAACAGGCAGATACAGGCGACGGTCAGCAGGCCCCAGTCGGTGCCCGGGAAGTGCAGGCTCGCGAGTTCCGCGCGCTTCGCGAACACTTCGCCGTAGTTCATCGAGCCGGCGAACGCGAGCAGCAGGCCGATGCCGAGCAGGAAGCCGAAGTCGCCCACGCGGTTCACGAGGAACGCCTTCATGTTCGCGTAGATCGCGCTCTCACGCGTGAAGTAGAAGCCGATCAGCAGGTACGACACCAGACCCACCGCTTCCCAGCCGAAGAACAGCTGCAGGAAGTTGTTGCTCATCACGAGCATCAGCATCGAGAACGTGAACAGCGAGATGTACGAGAAGAAGCGCTGGTAGCCGTCCTCTTCCGCCATGTAGCCGATCGTGTACACGTGCACCATCAGCGAGACGAAGGTCACGACGACCATCATCATCGCGGTCAGCGAATCGACGAGGAAGCCGACCTCGAGCTTCAGCGAGCCGACGTTCATCCATTCGTAGACGGTCGCGTTGAAGCTTGCGCCGCCCATCACGTCGAAGAAGACTTTCGCCGACAGGAGGAACGCGATCAATACGCCGAGGATCGTGATCCGGTGTGCGCCCTTGCGCCCGACTGCGTTCCCGAACAGCCCCGCAATCAGCGAGCCGGCCAGCGGAGCGAGCGGAATCGCCAGCAGCAGGTTTTCATTGAGTGTCGTTGACATAACAGCGTAGCCTGAAATTAACCTTTGAGCTGATCGAGATCCTCGACATTGATCGTGTCGAGCTTACGGAACAGGGTCACCAGAATCGCGAGGCCGATCGCGGCTTCCGCTGCGGCGACGGTCAACACGAAGAACACGAAGATCTGGCCGTGCACGTCGCCGAGGTAATGCGAGAACGCGACGAAGTTGGTGTTCACCGCCAGCAGCATCAGTTCGATCGACATCAGGATGATGATGACGTTGCGGCGGTTCAGGAAAATCCCGACGATCGCGATCGCAAACAGGATCGCGCCGAGCACAAGGTAGTGAGCAAGAGTCAGCATGGTTTTCTTTTCCTCCGCTTAGCCGTTGGTGCCCGAACCGGCTTCGCTCTGCGCCGTTTCCGGCTGCGGCTTGTCCGCTTCCATCTTCACGAGGCGCACGCGGTCGTTGCGGCGCACCTTGACCTGATCCGACACGCGCTGGCGCTTGCTGTCCTTGCCCTTGCGCTCGGTCAGCCCGATCGCGGCAATGATCGCGACCAGCAGCACGAGGCCCGCGATTTCGAACGCGAAGATGTAGTCGGTGTAGATCACCTTGCCGATCAGGCGCGTATTCGACCAGTTGGCCATCTCGCCCGTCGCCATCGCATGCACGGTGTGCGTGTCGCCGTAACCGCGCCACAGGATCAGCGCGGTTTCGATCACGATGATCGCGCCGACCACGGTCGCCATCGGGACGAAGCGCTTGAAGTCGCGGCGCAGGTAGTCGATGTTGATGTCCAGCATCATCACGACGAACAGGAACAGCACCATCACCGCGCCCACGTAGACCAGAACCAGCAGGATCGCGAGGAACTCCGCTTCCAGCAGCATCCAGATCGCGGCGGCGTTGAAGAACGCCAGCACAAGGAAAAGCGCAGACGCCACCGGGTTGCGCGAAGTGATCACCTTCAGCCCTGATACCACCAGGAGCAGCGCGAAGATGTAGAACAGTACGGTCGTGAATTCCATGATTACCGGTTCATCGTTAGGCCATAGTCAGGCGCGGCTTGCGGAACGCCCGCACCCGTCGCGGCGGCTCGGCCCGTGCATCGTTCATGCCGGGCCGGCACTGCAAACACAATCAACGATACGGCGCGTCGGCAGCCTTCGCCGCGGCGATGTCCTTCTCGTAGCGATCGCCCACCGCGAGCAGCATTTCCTTCGTGAAATACAGGTCGCCGCGCTTTTCGCCGTGGTACTCGAGAATCTGCGTCTCGACGATCGAATCGACCGGGCAGCTCTCTTCGCAGAAACCGCAGAAGATGCACTTCGTCAAGTCGATGTCGTAGCGCGTCGTGCGGCGCGTGTTGTCCGCGCGCGTTTCCGATTCGATCGTGATCGCCAGCGCGGGGCACACGGCCTCGCACAGCTTGCATGCGATGCAGCGCTCTTCGCCGTTTTCATAGCGGCGCAGCGCGTGCAGCCCGCGAAAACGCGGCGAAATCGGGGTCTTCTCTTCCGGGAACTGCACGGTGAACTTGCGCTTGAACGTGTAACGACCGGTCAGCGCGAGCCCCTTCAGCAGCTCGGTCAGGAAGAAGGTCTTAAAGAAGTGTTGGATTGCGGTCATGATTTCGTCCTTACTTCACCCAGATGTTCAGCGGCGACATCATCCAGAAGCCGACCACGACCACCCAGACCACCGTGACGGGCAGGAACACCTTCCAGCCCAGACGCATGATCTGGTCGTAACGGTAGCGCGGGAACGTCGCGCGCACCCAGATGAACACCGACAGCAGCGCGAAGACCTTCAGCACCAGCCAGAAGATGCCCGGGATGAACGACAGGAATTCGAACGGTGCGTCCCAGCCGCCGAGGAACAGCGTCGCGGCCAGCGCCGAGATCACGATCATGTTGATGTACTCGGCGAGGAAGAACAGCGCGAACGCCATGCCCGAGTAATCGATCATGTGACCCGCGACGATCTCCGACTCCCCTTCCACCACGTCGAACGGGTGACGGTTCGTTTCGGCGATGCCCGAGATGAAGTAGACGACGAACGCCGGCAAGAGCGGCAGCCAGTTCCACGACAGGAAGTTCACGCCGTGGCCGGCGAAGAAGCCGTGCTGTTGCGAACCGACGATTTCCGACAGGTTCAGGCTGCCGGCCGTCATCAGCACGAGCACCAGCGCGAAGCCCATCGAGATTTCGTACGACACCATCTGTGCCGCGGCGCGCATCGCGCCGAGGAACGCGTACTTCGAGTTCGACGCCCAGCCGGCGAGGATCACCGCATACACGCCGATCGACGAGATCGCCATCGCGTACAGCAGGCCCGCATTCACGTTCGCGAGCACGGCTTCGGCCTGGAACGGGATCACCGCCCACACGGCGAACGCCGGCACGACGGTCATCACCGGCGCGATCAGGTACAGCCAGCGGCTGGCGGCGCTCGGCTGAATGACTTCCTTCAGCAGCAGCTTCAGCACGTCGGCGATCGGCTGCAGCAGGCCGCCGGGGCCGACGCGGTTCGGGCCGAGACGCACGTGCATCCAGCCGATCAGCTTGCGTTCCCACAGAATCAGGTACGCGACGCACAGCAGGATGACGACGGAGACGACGAGGATGCGCACGACTGCCCACACCGTCGGCCACGCGAAGCCGAGAAGCTCGGCCCCGCCCGCGTTGATCGTATCGAACAAGCTCATTTACGCCTTCTCCACCACCAGTTCACCGGACAGGCTGCCGAGCGCTGCGCCGGCAGGCGTCGCCGCCGACACGCGAACGACCGTCTCCGCAAGATTCGCGTCGCGCATGGCCGGCAACTGCACCGCACGCTCGCCCTGGCGCACGCGCACGGCGTCGCCTTCCTTCAAGCCCAGCTTGTCGAACAGCGCGGCCGGCAGGGCTGCGGCGTTCGCCGCCTTCGCGGCGGCCGTCAGGTGCAGCGCACCCGCGCGGCGCACGAGCGCGTCGGCGTGATAGATCGGCACGTCGGCCAGGCGCTCGAAACCGCCGTTCGCGGCATTCGCCGCGGCGCGCACCGGCGCGACCGACGTCTGGTTCGACAGGCGGCCCGCGACGCCGGCGTCGCCGAGCGCGGCAACACGCACTTCTTCCGCGGTCTCGTATTCGAAGTTCGGCAGGCCGAGCAGGCTGCCGAGCACGCGCAGCACCTTCCAGCCCGGACGCGTATCGCCGAGCGGGCGCACGACGCCGTTGAAGCTCTGCACGGTGCCTTCGGCGTTGACGAACGTACCGGCCGTTTCGGTGAACGGCGCGACCGGCAGCAGCACGTCGGCGTAGTCGAGGCCGTGCTTGAACGGCGACATCACGACGACCATTTCCGCCTGGTTCAGCGCGGCAATCGCCTGCGCCGGATCGGCGGTGTCGAATTCCGGTTCGACGTTCAGCAGCACGTAGCCCTTGCGCGGCTGCGCGAACGCTTCACGTGCGTTCAAGCCGCCTTCGCCCGGCAGTGCGCCGACGAGGTGCGCGCCGACCGTATTCGCCGCTTCCGTCAGGAAACCGAACGTGGCGCCGGTGTTGTCGGCGATCCACTGCGCGACGGCGTGCAGCTTCGCGAATTGCGGATGACGGACGGCGACGTTGCCGAGCAGCACCGCGCGGCGTTCGCCATTCGCGAGCGACTGCGCGACCGCTTGCGCGGCCGGCGATGCGGTGACGCCCGCGAGCGCGTCGGGCAGCGCGACGCCGCGCAGTTGCGCGACGGCTGCGGCGATGCCGGCCAGCTCGTCGAGCCATGCGGACGGTGCAGCAACGATGCGTTGCGCGGTCGGGATCAGCGAATCGTCACCGGTCGCGTTCAGGAAGTGCAGCTTCGCACCGTTCTTCGCCGCCTGACGCAGGCGCGATGCGAACAGCGGGTGGTCGCGGCGCAGGAACGAACCGACGACGAATGCGGCGTCCACGTTCGACAGATCGGCGATCGGCATGCCGAGCCACGGTGCGCCCTGGACCGGCGCCGAGAAATCCTGCTGACGCAGACGGAAGTCGACGTTCGGCGTCTTCAGTTCGCTGGCGAGCTGCTTCACGAGGAACAGCTCTTCCGCGGTGCTGTGTGCGCTCGCGAGCATCGCCAGCGCGTTCGCGCCGTGATCCGCGGCGATGCCCTTCAGGCCCTTCGCGACGTATTCGAGCGCGGTCTGCCAGTCGGTTTCGATCCACTGGCCGCCCTGCTTCAGCATCGGCTTCGTCAGGCGCTCTTCGCTGTTGAGGCCCTCATACGAGAAGCGGTCCTTGTCCGAGATCCAGCATTCGTTGATCGCTTCGTTCTCGAACGGCAGCACGCGCATCACGCGATTGTTCTTCACCTGCACGACGAGGTTCGCGCCGACGGAATCGTGCGGGCTCACCGACTTGCGGCGCGACAGTTCCCACGTACGGGCGCTGTAGCGGAACGGCTTGCTGGTCAGCGCGCCGACCGGGCACAGGTCGATCATGTTGCCCGACATTTCGGAGTCGACCGTCTTGCCGACGAACGTCGTGATTTCCGAATGCTCGCCGCGGCCCAGCATGCCGAACTCCATCACGCCGGCGATTTCCTGGCCGAAGCGGACGCAGCGCGTGCAGTGGATGCAGCGCGACATTTCTTCCATCGAGATCAGCGGGCCCACGTTCTTGTGGAACACCACGCGCTTTTCTTCCGAGTAGCGCGACGACGACTTGCCGTAGCCGACCGCCAGATCCTGCAGTTGGCATTCGCCGCCCTGATCGCAAATCGGGCAATCGAGCGGGTGATTGATGAGGAGGAATTCCATCACCGACTGCTGCGCCTTCACGGCCTTGTCGGACTGCGTGCGGACGATCATGCCGGCCGACACGGGGGTCGCGCAGGCAGGCACGGCCTTCGGCATCTTCTCGACTTCGACGAGACACATCCGGCAGTTGGCCGCAACCGACAGTTTCTTGTGATAGCAGAAGTGAGGAATGTACGTATCCGCCTTGTGCGCAGCCTGGATCACCATGCTGCCTTCGGGCACCTCGACCTTCTTGCCGTCTATTTCAAGTTCAACCATGATGGTGAATGGTCCTTAACCTATTTCCGCCCGTTCGCGCCTTGGCCCGACCGTGCGCTCAAATTCCGCAACCGGTGATTCGCTTCAGGCTGCCGCCGCGTGCGCGTGGCCGCCGACCATGCAATGCTTGTGCTCGACGTGGTACGCGAATTCGTCCCAGTAGTGCTTGAGCATCCCGCGAACCGGCATCGCCGCCGCATCGCCGAGCGCACAGATCGTGCGGCCCATGATGTTCTCGGCCACCGAGTTCAGCAGGTCCAGATCTTCCTGGCGCCCTTCGCCGTGCTCGATACGGTTCACGACGCGATACAGCCAGCCGGTGCCTTCACGGCACGGCGTGCACTGGCCGCACGATTCCTCGTAGTAGAAGTACGACAGGCGCAGCAGCGAGCGCACCATGCAGCGCGTCTCGTCCATCACGATCACCGCGCCGGAACCGAGCATCGAGCCCGCCTTCGCGATCGAATCGTAGTCGAGATCCGTCTGCATCATGATGTCGCCCGGGATCACCGGTGCCGACGAACCGCCCGGAATCACGGCCTTGATCTTCTTGCCGCCGCGCATCCCGCCGGCGAGCTCCATCAGCGTCGCGAACGGCGTGCCGAGCGGCACTTCGTAGTTGCCCGGACGCTCGACGTCGCCGGACACCGAGAAAATCTTCGTGCCGCCGTTGTTCGGCTTGCCGATCTCGAGGTAATTCTGCGGCCCGATGGACAGCAGGAACGGCACCGCGGCGAACGTCTCGGTGTTGTTGATCGTGGTCGGCTTGCCGTACACGCCGAAGCTCGCCGGGAACGGCGGCTTGAAACGCGGCTGGCCCTTCTTGCCTTCGAGCGACTCGAGCAGCGCCGTTTCCTCGCCGCAGATGTATGCGCCGTAACCGTGGTGCGCGTGCAGCTGGAACGAGAATTCCGAGCCCATGATGTGGTCGCCGAGGAACCCGGCCGCGCGCGCTTCATCGAGCGCGGCTTCGAAGCGTCGATACACTTCGAAGATCTCGCCGTGGATGTAGTTGTAGCCGACGGTGATGCCCATCGCATATGCGCCGATGGCCATGCCTTCGATCAGCGCGTGCGGGTTCCAGCGCAGGATGTCGCGATCCTTGAACGTGCCCGGCTCGCCTTCGTCCGAGTTGCAGACGAGATACTTCTGCCCCGGGAACTGACGCGGCATGAAGCTCCACTTCAGGCCGGTCGGGAAACCCGCACCGCCGCGGCCGCGCAGGCCCGACGCCTTCACGTCGGCGATCACCTGCTCGGGCGGAATCTTTTCTTCGAGAATGCGGCGCAGCTGCTTGTAGCCGCCGCGCGCAACGTAATCTTCGAGGTGCCAGTTCTCGCCGTTCAGACCAGCGAGGATCAGCGGTTTGATGTGACGGTCGTGGAGGGACGTCATTTCGAGAGCTCCTCAAGCAGCTGGTCGATCTTCTCGCGGCTCATGAAGCTGCACATTCTGTGATTGTTCACCAGCAGCACCGGCGCATCGCCGCACGAGCCCATGCATTCGCCTTCCTTCAGCGTGAACTTGCCGTCGGGCGTGGTTTCGCCGAAGCCGATGCCCAGCTTCTGTTTCAGGTAGTCGGCAGTCGCTTCCGCGCCGCCGTGCGGGCCGAGCTGGCACGGCAGGTTCGTGCAGAGCGTGATCTTGTGCTTGCCGACCGGTTTGAGCTCGTACATCGTGTAGAACGTCGCGACTTCCTGCACGGCGACGGCCGGCATGCCGAGATAGTCCGCGACGAACTGCATCAGTTCGGGCGACAGCCAGCCGTGCTCTTCTTGAGCCACGGCCAACGCCGACATCACGGCGGACTGTTTCTGATCGGCGGGATACTTCGTCAACGCTCGATCGATTTCCTTCAGGCCTTCAGCTGAGATCATTTTCAGACACGACTCTTTCAATTCCTACCGAACGAACAACCTGCCGCACACTTGGGGTGCATGGACGGCAGACCTGGCGCTCACTCTGTTGACAGCTTGCGAAGCCGCGCCGGTTCGGCGCATACCGCTTGTGACTTCGCGTGTGACTGACTGCTCGCCGCCCGCGCTCGCGAGCGGCGCAACCATTAGCGATCGATTTCGCCGAACACGATGTCCTGCGTACCGATGATCGTGACGGCGTCGGCGATCATGTGACCGCGCGCCATTTCGTCGAGCGACGCCAGGTGCGCGAAACCCGGCGCGCGAATCTTGAGGCGATACGGCTTGTTGGCGCCATCGGACACGAGGTAGATGCCGAACTCGCCCTTCGGATGCTCGACCGCCGCGTACGCTTCGCCTTCCGGCACATGGAAACCTTCGGTGAAGAGCTTGAAGTGGTGAATCAAGTCTTCCATGTTGGTCTTCATGCCGACGCGCGACGGCGGCGCAACCTTGTGATTGTCCGTCATCACCGGGCCCGGATTCTTGCGCAGCCACTCAATACACTGTTTCGCGATGCGGATCGACTGGCGCATTTCTTCGACGCGCACCAGATAGCGGTCGTAGCAATCGCCGTTCACGCCGACCGGCACGTCGAAATCCATCCGATCGTACACTTCGTAGGGCTGCTTCTTGCGCAGGTCCCACGCGATGCCCGAGCCGCGCAGCATCGGGCCCGTCAGGCCCATCTGCAGCGCACGTTCCGGGCTCACCACGCCGATCCCGACCAGACGCTGTTTCCAGATCCGGTTGTCGGTCAGCAGCGTTTCGTATTCGTCGACGCACTTCGGGAAGCGCGTGAAGAAATCGTCGATGAAGTCGAGCACCGAGCCGCTGCGCGCTTCGTTCATCTTCGCGAGCGCCTTCTCGTTGCGAATCTTCGACGCCTTGTATTGCGGCATTGCGTCAGGCAGATCGCGGTAGACGCCGCCCGGACGATAGTAGGCCGCGTGCATCCGGGCGCCGGACACCGCTTCGTACACGTCCATCAGGTCTTCGCGTTCGCGGAACGCGTACAGGAACACGGCCATCGCGCCGACGTCGAGCGCGTGCGCGCCGATCCACATCAGGTGGTTCAGCACGCGCGTGATTTCGTCGAACAGCACGCGGATGTACTGCGCGCGCTCCGGCACGTCGATGCCGAGCAGCTTTTCGATCGCGAGCACGTAGCCGTGCTCGTTGACCATCATCGACACGTAGTCGAGACGGTCCATGTACGGCACGGACTGGATGAAGGTCTTGGATTCCGCGAGCTTTTCCGTCGCGCGGTGCAGCAGGCCGATGTGCGGATCGGCACGCTGGATGACTTCGCCGTCGAGCTCGAGCACGAGGCGCAGCACGCCGTGCGCTGCCGGGTGCTGCGGGCCGAAGTTGAGCGTGTAGTTCTTGATTTCTGCCATGACGCCCCCTTAATGTTTCAGACCGCCATAGCGATCCTCGCGGATCACGCGCGGCGTGATTTCGCGCGGCTCGATCGTCACCGGCTGGTACACGACCCGCTTCTCTTCCGGGTCGTAACGCATTTCGACGTAGCCGGACACCGGGAAGTCCTTGCGGAACGGGTGACCGATGAAGCCGTAGTCGGTGAGGATGCGGCGCAGGTCGGGGTGGCCTTCGAACACGATGCCGTACAGGTCGAACGCTTCGCGCTCGTACCAGTTCGCCGAGGTCCAGATGTCGACCAGCGACGCCACGATCGGCAGATCGTCGTCCGGCGCGAACGCACGCAGGCGCAGGCGCCAGTTGTTCGTGACCGACAGCAGGTGCGACACGGCCGCGAAACGCGGGCCGTCGTAGGCGCCGTCGCCGAAGGTCTGGTAGTCGACGCCGCAGAGGTCGATCAGCTGCTCGAAACGGAGCTTCGGATCGTCGCGCAGCGTCTTTGCGACTTCGAGGTAATCGCTCGCCTTCACGACGAGCGTCAGTTCACCGATTGCTTCGGTGAGGCTCACCACGCGCGCGCCGAGCGCGGCTTCGAGGTTTGCCTTCAGGGTCTCGATTTTGCTTGCCATATTGAGGGGACGCTCGGGGCTTTATTGACGGGCGATGGTATTGGTGCGGCGGATCTTCGCCTGAAGCTGGATCACGCCGTAGACCAGCGCCTCGGCCGTGGGCGGACAGCCCGGCACATAGACGTCGACCGGCACGATCCGGTCGCAGCCGCGGACCACCGAGTACGAGTAGTGGTAGTAACCACCGCCGTTCGCGCACGACCCCATCGAGATCACCCAGCGCGGCTCGGCCATCTGGTCGTACACGCGACGCAGCGCGGGCGCCATCTTGTTGCACAGCGTGCCGGCGACGATCATCACGTCCGACTGGCGCGGGCTCGGACGGAACACGACCCCGAACCGGTCCAGATCGTAACGGGCCGCGCCCGCATGCATCATCTCGACGGCGCAACACGCGAGCCCGAACGTCATCGGCCACAGCGAGCCGGTACGCGTCCAGTTGATCAGCTTGTCAGCCGTCGTGGTGACAAACCCTTCCTTCAAGACCCCTTCGATACTCATTTGCTTTCCACTCCAGACG
Organism: Burkholderia sp. BCC0044; assembly: GCF_902832955.1. Lineage (NCBI taxonomy): Bacteria > Pseudomonadati > Pseudomonadota > Betaproteobacteria > Burkholderiales > Burkholderiaceae > Burkholderia > Burkholderia sp. BCC0044. The sequence goes on from NZ_CADFDO010000006.1 coordinate 30,353, forward strand.
AGCGACCGAGCGTGGCCGCCCATGCAAACCGGCGATTAACCCATCACTCCCAGTCGAGGCCGCCTTTCTTCCAGATATAGGCAAAGCCCAGCAGGAATTCGAGCAGAAAAATCATCATTGCGATGAAACCCGGCCAGCCGATGTCCCGGAGCGCGACGCCCCACGGGAACAGGAATGCGGTTTCGAGATCGAAGATGATGAACAGGATGGCGACGAGGTAATACCGAACGTCGAACTTCATCCGGGCGTCTTCAAAGGCTTCGAAGCCGCACTCGTACGGTGCGTTCTTCTCGACGTCCGGCTTGTTGGGACCAAGGAGCTTGCCGATGCTGACCAGCGCTATACCTAAACCAGTGCCCACGAGGAGGAACAACAAGACGGGGTAATAGGCTGCGAGGTTCAAGGCAATCCTCTATCGGTTGGTTCTGAGCGTCCGGAGAATACCACTTCCGGCGGAAGGAATCATTTCGGAGTGCAGGCGATCGCAAGACAACCGCAAGCCCACCCCACAAATGAAAAATGCCAGCCACGGGAAGCGGCTGGCATTGAGTAACTTTGGTGCCGACGGCGAGACTCGAACTCGCACAGCTTTCGCCACTACCCCCTCAAGATAGCGTGTCTACCAATTTCACCACGTCGGCACTGCATGCAACTCGGGTTGTGCTGCTTGTTCCCGCGAATCGCTTCAAGAATTAAATTCTAACCCGAGTTCAAGATTTGTTCAACGCACAACCGCAAAAAAATTAACTTTTTATTTCGGGACATCCTGGCCCGGCGCGCTTGCGGCCGAACCGGCTGCAGCGGACGCCGCGACGGCCGGCGCCGATGCTGCGGGGGCCGATGCCGGCGCGGTCGCTGCCGTGCCGAGCACGCCTGCCGACGGCGTCGACTTGTACGAACCGAGGTACGTCAGCGCGAGCGTCGCGACGAAGAAGATCGCCGCGAGAATGCCCGTCGTGCGCGACAGGAAGTTCGCCGAGCCCGTCGCACCGAACAGGCTGCCCGACGCACCGCTGCCGAACGCGGCGCCCATGTCGGCGCCCTTGCCGTGCTGCAGCAGCACGAGCCCGATCACACCGAGTGCGGACAGCACCTGCACCACAATAATCAACGTCTTGAATAACAGCATCACACCCACCCGATTGGATCGGGCGACCGGACCGACCGGCCGCCGTCATGGTTCAATTCGATCTCGGACCGCTCAACGCGCGGCCCGGCAGATCGCCAGGAAATCTTCCGCCTTCAGCGACGCGCCGCCGATCAGGCCGCCGTCGATGTCCGGCTGCGCGAACAGCTCTTCCGCGTTGTCCGGCTTCACGCTGCCGCCGTACAGCACGGACACGTCCGCCGCCCCCTTTGCCGCGAGACGCGTACGCAGGAACGCGTGCACGTCCTGCGCCTGCGCCGACGTCGCGCTCTTGCCCGTGCCGATCGCCCAGACCGGCTCGTACGCGACGACGATGCGGGCGGCCTCGTCAGCCGTCAGCACGGCCAGCACCGCGTCGAGCTGCGCACCGACGACCTGCTCGGTCGCACCCGACTCGCGCTCGTCGAGCGTCTCGCCGACGCACACGACCGGCGTGAGGCCTGCCGCGAGCGCGCGTTGCGCTTTCGCCGCGACCGTCTCGCTGCTTTCGCCGTGATACGCGCGACGCTCCGAGTGGCCGACGATCGCATACTGCGCGCCGAACTCCGCCACCATCGCGGCCGCCACCTCGCCGGTGAACGCACCTTGCTCGTGCGCGGACACGTCCTGCGCGCCGAACGCGACACGGCCACCGCCGAGCTGCGCCTGAACCTGCGCGAGATACGGGAACGGCACGCACACGCCGATCGACGTTTCAGCCGCCACCGCGCCCGCACCCTGCACCACTTCGTTCAGCAGCGCCTGGTTGCCGGCCAGCCGGCCGTGCATCTTCCAGTTGCCGATCACTCGCTTTGTTCGTTGTTTCGACATCGTGTCTGTCTCGTCACTATCTTGTCATTAACGTGCCGGAACCCGGCCGTCAGGTTGGATCTGGCGAAGCAAACCCGCGATTTTACTGCGCGCGGCTTGAACCGGTCAAACCGCGTATGTCAAGCCCGCCGCGCGGGCCGTCACGCGGTCGCGCCCCAATCGAGCACGATCTTGCCGATGTGCTCGCCGCTTTCCATCAGCGCATGCGCCTGCGCAGCCTCGCCGGCCGGCAGCACACGATAGATGACGGGCTTGATGCGGCCCTCGGCCAGCAGCGGCCACACGCGCGCCTTCAACTGCGCGGCGATGCGCGCCTTGAACTCCACCGGGCGCGGGCGCAGCGTCGAACCCGTCACCGTCAGCCGGCGGCGCAAGATCTCGTTCAGGTTGACCTCCGCCTTCGCGCCGCCGAGCAGCGCGATCAGCACGAGACGGCCGCCGTCCGCAAGCGCGGACAGCTCGCGCGGCACGTACGGGCCCGCCACCATGTCGAGGATCACGTCGACGCCGCGATCGTGCGTCAGCGACTTCACGACCTCGACGAAGTCTTCGGTCTTGTAGTCGATCGCGCGCTCGGCGCCGAGCGCCTCGCACGCGCGGCACTTGTCGGCGGTGCCGGCCGTCGCGAACACGCGAAAGCCGAGCGCATGCGCGATCTGGATCGCCGTCACGCCGATGCCGCTCGAGCCGCCCTGCACGAGCAGCGTCTCCTGCTCGCCGCCCTCGCCCGCGCCGAGCTGCGCACGGTCGAACACGTTGCTCCACACGGTGAAAAACGTTTCGGGCAGCGATGCGGCCTCGATATCGGTCAGGCCGTCCGGCACCGGCAGGCACTGCGGCAGCGGCGCGACCGCATATTCGGCATAGCCGCCGCCCGCGAGCAGCGCACATACACGATCGCCGAGCTTCAGGCCGAACGGGTTCAGCGCCGCATCGGACAGATCGCCGCCGACGATTTCGCCCGCGACCTCGAGGCCCGGCAGATCCGACGCACCCGGCGGCGGCGCATAGGCGCCCTTGCGCTGGAACACGTCGGGCCGGTTCACGCCGGAAGCCGCCACCTTGATCAGCACCTCGCCGCGCTTCGGTTCGGGGCGCGGACGCTCCGCGAGCTTCAGCACGTCGGGGGCGCCGAATTCGGTGATTTCGATGGCTTTCATGGTGAGAATCGCTCCAGGGTCGGAATCGGATGGCGCGCCCGGGCGCACGGCGCGGACGCCTCGCCGGCGCTGCTGCGCCGCACAACGATGCTACAGAAAAAACGGCCGGCACGCTTTCGCACTGCCGGCCGTTGGTCCGCCTGTCCGCTTACTGCTGCGGCGGCGTATCCGTCTGCGCTGCCGCCGCTGCTTCATTCAGCAGCGCCTTGGCCGACAGACGCACGCGACCCTTCTCGTCCGTCTGGATCACCTTGACCTTCACCTGCTGACCTTCCTTCAGGTAGTCGTTGATGTCCTTCACGCGCTCGTTGACGATTTCCGAGATGTGCAGCAGGCCGTCCTTGCCCGGCAGCAGGTTCACGATCGCGCCGAAATCGAGCAGCTTGAGCACCGTGCCTTCGTACACCTGGCCGACTTCGATTTCAGCCGTGATCTGCTCGATGCGCTTCTTCGCTTCGGCCATGCCTTCGCTGCTCGTGCTCGCGATCGTCACGACGCCGTCATCCGAGATGTCGATGGTCGTGCCCGTTTCCTCGGTCAGCGCGCGGATCACCGAACCGCCCTTGCCGATCACGTCGCGGATCTTTTCCGGGTTGATCTTGACCGTGATCATGCGCGGCGCGAATTCCGACAGTTGCGTGTTCGCACCCGCCACGGCCGACGTCATCTTGCCGAGGATGTGCAGGCGCCCTTCCTTCGCCTGCGCGAGCGCGACCTGCATGATTTCCTTCGTGATGCCCTGGATCTTGATGTCCATCTGCAGCGCCGTCACGCCCTGCTCCGTGCCGGCCACCTTGAAGTCCATGTCGCCGAGGTGATCTTCGTCGCCGAGGATGTCGGTCAGCACCGCGAACTTGTTGCCTTCGAGGATCAGGCCCATCGCGATACCCGCGACGTGCGCCTTCATCGGCACGCCGGCGTCCATCAGCGCGAGGCAGCCGCCGCACACCGATGCCATCGACGACGAACCGTTCGATTCGGTGATTTCCGACACGACGCGGATCGAGTAGCCGAATTCGTCGGCGCTCGGCAGGCACTTGACCAGTGCGCGCTTAGCCAGCCGGCCGTGGCCGATTTCGCGGCGCTTCGGCGAGCCGACGCGGCCCGTTTCGCCGGTCGCGAACGGGGGCATGTTGTAGTGGAGCATGAAGCGCTCGCGGTATTCGCCTTCGAGCGCGTCGATGATCTGCTCGTCACCCTTCGTGCCGAGCGTCGCGACGACCAGCGCCTGCGTTTCGCCGCGCGTGAACAGCGCCGAGCCGTGGGTACGCGGCAGCACGCCGGTGCGGATCTCGATCGGGCGCACGGTGCGCGTGTCGCGGCCATCGATGCGCGGCTCGCCGTTCAGGATCTGCGAACGGACGATCTTCGCTTCGATGTCGAACAGCACATTGCCGACCGTGGCCTTGTCGGCCGCGACCGTACCGGCCGCCAGCGCGTCTTCCTCGAGCTTCGCCGACGTCGCCGCGTAGACTTCCTTCAGCTTCGCCGAACGCGCCTGCTTGTCGCGCAGCTGGTAAGCGGCGAGCAGATCGTTCTGCGCCAGCTCGGTAACGCGCGCGATCAGCGCCTCGTTCTTCGGCGCCGGCTGCCAGTCCCACTCGGGCTTGCCGCCTTCGCGCACCAGTTCGTGGATCGCGTCGATCGCGACCTGCATCTGCTCGTGGCCGAACACCACGGCGCCCAGCATCACGTCTTCCGACAGTTGAGCGGCTTCCGACTCGACCATCAGCACCGCGCGCTCCGTACCGGCGACGACGAGGTCGAGGCTCGATGCCTTGAGCTGGTCACGCGTCGGGTTCAGCACGTATGCGTTGTCGATGTATGCGACGCGCGCGGCACCGACCGGGCCGTTGAACGGCAGGCCCGACACGGCGAGCGCGGCCGATGCGCCGATCAGCGCGGGAATGTCCGCCGGGATTTCCGGGTTCACGGACAGCACGTGGATCACGACCTGGACTTCGTTGTAGAAGCCTTCCGGGAACAGCGGGCGCAGCGGACGGTCGATCAGGCGCGACGTCAGCGTCTCGTGCTCCGACGGACGGCCTTCGCGGCGGAAGAAGCCGCCCGGGATCTTGCCGGCCGAGTAGGTCTTCTCGAGGTAGTCGACGGTCAGCGGGAAGAAATCCTGGCCCGGCTTCGCCGACTTCGCGCCGACGACGGTTGCCAGCACGACGGTGTCTTCGACGTCGACGATCACGGCGCCGCTTGCCTGGCGAGCGACTTCACCGGTTTCGAGGCGCACCTTGTGCTGGCCCCACTGGAATTCCTTCACGACCTTGTTGAACATGGACATGGTTGCTCCTTTGTATTCATGCATTTCATTCGCCGCGCCGGCCATCCCGCGCGGCGGCGTCCCGACCGAATCACCCGGAGCAAGGTGTGTTTTTTATGCCATTCCAGCGCGGCGCTCACGCAGCGACGCGCTGGAATGACACAAATCCTGCCCCGGTATCGGTCGTGGCGGCGGCCCCGCACGAACGTGCCGGACAGCCTGCGATGCGTGTGACGCTACGCACCGCGCAAAAACAAAATGCCTGTATCAGCGGACTGACACAGGCATCTTGCTGGCGGCAATCGCCTCGATTACTTACGCAGACCCAGCTTCTCGATCAGTGCGCGGTAACGATCGGCATCCTTGCCCTTGAGGTAGTCGAGCAGCTTGCGGCGGCGGCTCACCATGCGCAGCAGGCCGCGGCGGCTGTGGTGATCCTTCGCGTGGGTCTTGAAGTGACCCGTCAGTTCGACGATACGTGCGGTCAGCAGTGCGACCTGGACTTCGGGCGACCCCGTGTCGTTGGTACCGCGGGCGAACTGAGCAACGACTTCCGACTTCTTGATATCTGCAACAGACATGTGATTTCCTTTCTAACTGAACAGGCGGACACGGAAGAATGGCCGTGCCGTGACTTACAACCGGCGCGCATTGTAGCACAACTCGATGCCGTTCTTGCCGCTTCCCGTCACGGGCGCGTCATCGAACACGTCGACGGCATCTCCGTGCGTTGCGCCGGCACCGCGAGCACCGTCCGGAAGCCGTAGCCCGACCCCTCGTTGTCGAAGCGCACGCCCGGCGTGCCGGCCTTGTCCATTTCCATCACGTAAAGGGGCTGGATCAGCTGGTGGTCCTGTGCGCGCATCCGCGACGCGTGGAAGCCGTCGTCGAACGACAGGCCCTCGAGCGCACGTGCGACCGCGGCCGGATCGGCCGAACCCGCGCGGGTCATCGCGGCGGCCAGGATCTGGATCATCTGGCTCATCCGCCGCACCGGGTAGTCGTCCTGTGCGGCCGGAAAACGGGTCCGGAACGCACGGTAGAACGCGTCGGACTGGGCGCCGCCCGCGTTCGGGTGCCAGTCGGCCACGGCCACGACACGGCCGACGCCCGCGTCGCCCAGGGCCGCCGGCGCGCCGAGGCTGTTGCCGTAGAACGTATAGAACTTCGCGTTGAGCCCCTGTTCGCGCGCCGCCTTCACGAGCAGCGTGAGGTCGTTGCCCCAGTTGCCGGTCACGACGGCGTCCGCGCCGCTCGCGCGGATCTTCGCGATATACGGCGAGAAATCCTTGATCCGGCCGATCGGGTGGAATTCGTCACCGGCGATCGTCACGTCCGGGCGCCGCGCGGCCAGCGCCTGCCGCGCGAGGGTGCTGACGTCATGGCCGAAACTGTAGTCCTGATTCAACAGATAGACCTTGCGCAGCGCACGATCGCGCGCCATCACGTCCGCGAGCGCGGCCATCCGCATGCCGGCATGCGCATCGAAGCGGAAATGCCAGAAACTGCAGCGCGCGCCGGTCAGCGCCGGATCGTCGGCCGAGTAGTTCAGGAACAGCATCCGGTTGTCCGGATCGCGTGCGTTCAGCTTGTCGAGCGCCGCGACGAGCGCGGCCGCAACGGCCGAGCTGTTGCCCTGCGCGACGAAGCCGATATGCCGGTCGGCGGCCGCGCGCAACTGCACGAGCGCCTCCTCCGGGCTGCCCTTGCTGTCGAGCACGACGAGTTCGAGCGGGTGCGCGCCGTCGCGCAGCTTCACGCCGCCCGCCGCATTGACCTGCTCGACGCCGAAGCGCAGGTTGCGCTCGACCGCCGCGCCCGCGTTCGCGAACGGGCCCGACATCCCTTCGATCAGCGCGATCCGCACCGGCTCGCCGCCGGCAAACGCGGACGACACCAGCATCCATCCCGCGCTCCACGCGAGCGCGCACCGCTTCCAGCCCTGCATCGGCCACCTGCCCTTCAATCTGCCCGAGAAGCGCGGATCATAGGCCGGCACGCGCGCCGCCCGCAAGCGCGGCAGCGCGCGATCCGCACCGATTTTTTCCGCGCGATGCGCGATCGCGCGCCGTCCGTGATAAAACGGGACGTGTTTCCGTGTTCTGGAGAATCCGATGCGCATTCGCATTCCCGCGCGCCTGCCGGTGCTGGTCGCCTGCGCCGCCGCGCTGCTGGCCGGTTGCGCGCAACCGTGGCAGCAATACCAGGCCGGCCAGGACGAGTCGGCGATCGTCGCGCGCATGGGCCCGCCGCGCGAGATCTACGACCTGCCCGGCGGCGGCAAGCGCCTGATGTGGCCGACCCAGCCGATGGGCGAGATCACGGTCGCGGCCGACGTCGACGCAGCCCACCGGATCGTCAACGTGCGCCAGGTGCTGCAGCCGAGCGAGTTCTATCGCGCGGAGATCGGCAAGTGGACGAAGACCGACGTCCTCGTCAATTTCGGCCGCCCGGTCGAGACCTCCTACTTCCCGCTGATGAAGCGCGAGGTGTGGACGTACCGGTATCTCGAGGACAACGTCTGGTACATGATGTACAGCTTCTACTTCGATCCGCAGGGCGTCCTGCGCACCACGCAGAAAACGCCGGACCCGCTGCACGATCCCGATCGCCGCAACCTGTTCTGACCGATTGCGCATTGATGCGCAATTATCGCAATGGCCATTCACGCGTTATTGCGTAAATGGCCATTTCCTTTTTTCCGCCGCCTTATTTTATTTCGCGAATAAGACGGAAAACTTTTCCGAATCAACGGCATTCCGACGGCAATCCGCTGAATGCCGCGTCATGCGGGCCCCTGCGCGGAAATAGGCACGCGCAGTGCATGTCATGCGTCGCCCTGGTGCACGTCATGCACTATGCCCAGCCAATTTGAAACAATTTGTTTCAACCCACCCGGAGTGCTAGGGCATACCCCTAATATCAGTCGAAAATCCAACCTTTCAATTTAGAAAGCATGCAATTGCGCCATTTCGATCGATATTTATTTGTCTTGATCACAAAGGAGTCCTCATGAACCGCCCCAAGAGCATGCTGGTAGCCAACATTGCCTGGGCCCGCGAGACGCGCGAACACACGCCCGGCTTCTTCGACGCGCTCGCGCGCGGCCAGAACCCGCGCGTACTGTGGATCGGCTGCGCCGACAGCCGCGTGCCGGCCGAAACCATCACGCACTGCGCGCCCGGCGAGCTGTTCGTCCATCGCAACATCGCGAACCTGTTCCAACCCGACGACGACAATTCCGCCAGCGTGCTCGAGTACGCGGTGCGGGTGCTGAAGGTCGACCACGTGATCGTGTGCGGTCACTACGGGTGCGGCGGGGTCCGTGCGTCGCTGCTGCCGCCGCCCGACGACCTGCCGCACGTCGCGCGCCGCATCGCGCCGCTCTGCGCGCTCGCGCGACGCCATCGCGACACGCTCGACGGGCTCGACGAGCTGGCCGCCGCCGACCGTCTCGCCGAGCTGAACGTGCTCGAACAGGTGCGGCTGCTGCGCGCGTCGCCGATCGTGCGCGGCCGCGAACGACCGCCGCTCGTGCACGGCTGGATCTTTTCGCTCGCCGACGGCCGCCTGAAGGAGCTCGATTCCGGCTATGCGCCATCGCCGGTCGAAGCCGAGCCCCAGCCCGAGCTCGCCGCGACTGCCGCCGCACTCGGTTGACCCGAGCCCTGCCCTCCACGTCAACGACACCACCCCAACCATGAAACTGAACGAGCGCCTGTCCACCCTGCCGCGCGACATCGTCGCCGGCATCGTCGTTTTCCTTGTCGCACTACCGCTCTGTCTCGGCATCGCCAACGCCTCCGGCGTCGAACCGTTCGCCGGGCTCGTGTCGGGCATCGTCGGCGGCATCGTCGTCGCGCTGCTGAGCGGCTCGTCGCTGTCCGTCAGCGGGCCGGCCGCCGGCCTCGTCGTGATCGTCGTCGAAGGGATCGCTCAACTCGGCAGCTTCTCCGCGTTCCTGCTCGCGGTGCTGCTGTCCGGCGTGCTGCAGTTCGGCTTCGGCATGCTGCGCGCCGGCCGCTTCGCCGCCTACGTGCCGTCGCCCGTCATCAAGGGCATGCTCGCCGCGATCGGCCTGTTGCTGATCGTCAAGCAGATTCCGTTCGCCTTCGGCCTTGGCGGCCAGGTCACGCAATCGTTTGCGAACTGGCCGGGCCTGCCGGTCGCATGGGCCGCCACGGCCATCGCGTTCGTGTCGCTGGCGCTGCTGATCGCGTGGGACACGCCGGCACTCAAACGCTTCGCGTGGGTACGTTCGGTACCCGCCCCGCTCGCGGTCGTCGTGCTCGGCATCGGCGCGACGCTCGTGCTCGGCGTGGTCGCACCGGCAGCGGCACCGGGCGCGGCACATCGCGTCACGCTGCCCGAATTCGACTCGTTCGCGGCGCTCGCGGCATCGCTCAAGCATGCGGAGCTCGGCCCGAACCTCGCGCAACTGCTCAACCCCGACGTATGGCGCGTTGCGATCACGCTGGCGGTCGTCGCGAGCCTCGAGACGCTGCTGTGCCTCGAAGCGGTCGAGCAGATCGACCCGAAGCGGCGGCCGACGCAACCCGATCGTGAGCTGAAGGCCCAGGGTGTCGGCAACCTGGTCGCGGGCGCCGTCGGCGGCCTGCCGATCACGTCGGTGATCGTGCGCAGTTCGGCCAACGTCAACGCCGGCGCGCAAAGCCGGATGTCCGCGATCGTGCACGGGATCCTGCTGCTCGCGAGCGTGTTCGCGCTCACCGGGCTGATCAACCTGATCCCGCTCGCGAGCCTGGCCGCGATCCTGATCCACACCGGCCTGAAGCTCGCGAAACCGGCGCTGTTCCGCTCGGTGATGAAACAGGGGCCGGCCGCGTTCGTGCCGTTCGCCGCGACGATCGTCGGCGTGCTCGCGGTGGACCTGCTGTTCGGCATCGCGCTCGGCCTCGCGTGCAGCGTGCTGGCCGTCGCCGTCGCGAACCTGAAGAGCCCCGTCACGCTCGCGCAGCACGACGACCACTTCCTGCTGTCGTTCCGCAAGGACGTGTCGTTCATCGGCAAGGTGCAGGTCAAGCACCACCTGCGGCACATTCCGGACCGGGCGGCGGTGATCATCGACGCGACGCGCGCCGACTACATCGATCACGACGTGCTCGAACTGCTCGATGCGTTCGTCGCCGATGCGCCGCGCCGCGGGATCGCCGTCGAGTTCCGCCGGCGCAACCCGTCGCCACGCGCGGCGACGCGCCGCTGGCTGTTCCGCGCGCCGGCCGCCGAATGAGCGGCACATGAAAAACGCCCCGGCGGCACAGGGCCGCACGGGGCGTTTCGGGGCTGCGTAATGCGTGCGGCGGCGTGCGGCGGCGCGCGGCGCTTACGAACGCTGCGGGTTGACCTTGTCGTCCTTCGAGTGCAGCTTGTTCAGCGCGGAAATGTACGCCTTCGCGGATGCGGCGACGATATCCGGATCGGTGCCGACGCCGTTGACGATCCGCCCGCTCTTCGACAGCCGGACGGTCACTTCGCCCTGCGCCTGCGTGCCGGTCGTGATCGCGTTCACCGAGTACAGCAGCAGTTCGGACCCGCTGCCCACTTCACCCTCGATCGCATTGAACGTCGCATCGACCGGGCCGTTGCCGCGCGCCTCGCCGGTCACTTCCTTGCCTTCGGCCACGAACACGATTTTCGCCTGCGGTTGCTCGCCCGTCTCCGAACGCTGCGACAGCGACACGAACTTGAAGTGCTCCTGCTCGTGCGCGAGCGCCGATTCCTCGGACACGATCGCGATGATGTCCTCGTCGAAGATCTCCGCCTTGCGGTCGGCCAGATCCTTGAAGCGCATGAACGCGGCATTCAGTTCGGCTTCGCTGTCGAGCGATACGCCGAGCTCCTGCAGGCGCTGCTTGAACGCGTTGCGGCCCGACAGCTTGCCGAGCACGATCTTGTTCGCGGTCCAGCCCACGTCTTCCGCGCGCATGATCTCGTAGGTGTCGCGCGCCTTCAGCACGCCGTCCTGGTGAATGCCCGACGCGTGCGCGAACGCGTTCGCGCCGACCACCGCCTTGTTCGGCTGCACGACGAAACCGGTGATCTGCGACACGAGCTTCGACGTCGGCACGATCTGCGTCGTGTCGATGCCGACGTCGAGGCCGAAGTAGTCCTTGCGCGTCTTCACGGCCATCACGATTTCTTCGAGCGACGTGTTGCCCGCGCGCTCGCCGAGGCCGTTGATCGTGCACTCGATCTGGCGCGCACCGCCGATCTTCACGCCGGCGAGCGAGTTCGCGACCGCCATCCCGAGGTCGTTGTGGCAATGCACCGAGAAGATCGCCTTGTCCGAGTTCGGAATGCGCTCGCGCAGTGTCTTCACGAGGTTGCCGTAGAGTTCCGGCACGCCGTAGCCGACCGTGTCGGCGATGTTGATCGTCGTCGCGCCTTCGGCGATCACGGCTTCCAGCACGCGGCACAGGAAGTCGAGATCCGAGCGGCTGCCGTCTTCCGGCGAGAATTCGACGTTGTCGGTGAACTTGCGCGCGAAACGCACGGCGAGACGCGCCTGCTCGAACACCTGGTCCGGCGTCATCCGCAGCTTCTTCTCCATGTGCAGCGGCGACGTCGCGATGAACGTGTGGATCCGGAAGCTGTTGGCCGGCTTCAGCGCGTCGGCCGCGCGCTGAATGTCCTTGTCGTTGGCCCGGGCCAGCGAGCAGATCGTGCTGTCCTTCACGAGACCGGCGATCGTGTGGATCGCGTCGAAATCGCCGTTCGAGCTGGCCGCGAAGCCGGCCTCGATCACGTCGACCTTCATCCGCTCGAGATGCTTCGCGATACGGATTTTCTCTTCCTTCGTCATCGACGCGCCGGGCGATTGTTCACCGTCACGCAACGTCGTATCGAAAATGATCAGCTTGTCTGTCATGGGGAGGCTCCAGGGCTCTTTATACGGAAGTCAAACGTAATGAGATCGCGCCACCGCTGGCGACGCTCAACAACAGACGAGGCTTGAGACGGGGGGCGAGAACGGTCAGCGCGGCAGGCGCGCCAAAGCTAGCGCGCGTAGCGGCGCACCGGCTAGAAGGAGGGAGAGGCGGGGAAATGCAGTCATGCTGAAGACTATAGCGGCATTCCGCTGGGTGCGCAATCGGACGGCACCCGGGAATCGACGCGGCCCGGCTCCAAAAAAGGGGCAAATGAAAACGGCGGCCCCGAGGCCGCCGTTTCCGGGCAGGTCGCGTGTTGGCGTCAGTGATCGCGCTGCGACGAGCGCGCCGGGTTCGCCCGCCCGCGGATGGCCTGGTAGGCCCAGAACACGTAGCCGGACAGCCCGTACAGCACGAACAGGCAGAACAGCATCAGCGGCGGATCGGACGACACGAGCACGAACGCGACGACGACGAGCAGGATCGCCGCGAACGGCACGCGGTGCCGCACGTCGAGCGCCTTGCCGCTGTAGAACGGCGCGTTCGACACCATCGTCACGCCCGCATAGATCGTCAGCGCGAACGCGACCCACGGCAGCCAGCCGAGCTTCATCGGCACGCGGTTGTCGGTCGCGAGCCACACGAAGCCCGCGATCAGCGCGGCGGCGGCCGGGCTCGGCAGCCCCTGGAAGAAACGCTTGTCGACGCTGCCGATGTTCGTGTTGAAGCGCGCGAGGCGCAGCGCGGCGCCCGAGCAATAGACGAACGCGGCGAGCCAGCCCCAGCGGCCGAGATCCTTCAGCACCCACTCGTACATCACGAGCGCGGGCGCGACGCCGAACGACACCATGTCCGACAGGCTGTCGAACTGCTCACCGAACGCGCTCTGCGTATGCGTCATGCGCGCGACGCGCCCGTCCATCCCGTCGAGCACCATCGCGACGAAAATCGCGATCGCGGCGATCTCGAAGCGCACGTTCATCGCCTGCACGACCGCGAAGAAGCCGCAGAACAGCGCGGCGGTCGTGAATGCGTTCGGCAGCAGATAGATGCCGCGCGTCCTCAGGAACCGCTGGCGCGCGGCGCGGCGGCTTTCGAGCGGCGCCGCATCGGGCGCCATCACCTTGTTGCGGCGGAACGGGCGTGGCGTCTGGCCGGAGCCGTTGCGCGGCCGACGCGGTTTGAATGCGGCCATCGTGCGCCCCGCCGCTTACTGCTCGAGCTCGGCGAGGATCGTCGACGACGCGTAGACCTTCTCGCCGATCGACACCTTCGCGCGGCTGCCGAGCGGCAGGTACACGTCGACGCGCGAACCGAAGCGGATGAAACCGTAGCGCTGGCCGCGCGACAGCGGTTCGCCGGCGCGGACGTAGCAGAGAATCCGGCGCGCGATCAGGCCCGCGATCTGCACGGACGTGACGGTCTTGCCGCTCGCCGTCTGGATCACGACCGCATTGCGCTCGTTCTCGGTCGACGCCTTGTCGATCGCCGCGTTCAGGAACGCGCCCGGGAAGTACTCGACCTTGCTGATCGCGCCATCGACCGGCGAACGCTGCGAATGGACGTTGAAGACATTCATGAACACGCTGATCTTCAGCGCTTCGCGGTTCGCGTACGGATCCTGCGCGGTCTCGACCGCGACGATGCGGCCGTCCGCCGGGCACAGCACCGCGTTCGGCTGCGCCGGGATCGGACGCTGCGGATCGCGGAAGAACTGGACGACGAAAACGAGCAGCAGCCAGAACGGCCACGCGAAGCCGAAGCCCCCGACGGCATGGATCAACAGCGCGATGACGGCTGCAATCGCGATGAACGGCCAGCCTTCGCGCGCGATGATCGGATGAGGATAGTTCATGGATTCGTTCTGTGTTCGGTGAATTGCAAAGCCCGTAGCATAACAAAAGCCGCCCGGGGCACTGCTGCCTTCGGACGGCTTTTTGATGCCGGCCCTCCGCTCGAAGGGCCGGAACAGCACGTGGTGCTTAGTTCTTCGTCTGGTCGACGAGCTTGTTCTTCGCGATCCACGGCATCATCGCACGCAGCTTCGCGCCGACCTGCTCGATCTGGTGCTCGGCCGTCAGGCGGCGGCGCGACTGCAGCGTCGGCGCGCCTGCCTTGTTCTCGAGAATGAAGCTCTTCGCGTACTCGCCCGTCTGGATGTCGGTCAGGCACTGCTTCATCGCCTTCTTCGTCTCTTCCGTGACGACGCGCGGGCCGGTCACGTACTCGCCGTATTCGGCGTTGTTCGAGATCGAGTAGTTCATGTTCGCGATGCCGCCTTCGTAGATCAGGTCGACGATCAGCTTCAGTTCGTGCAGGCACTCGAAGTACGCCATTTCCGGCGCGTAGCCGGCTTCGACCAGCGTCTCGAAACCGGCCTTGATCAGCTCGACGGTACCGCCGCACAGCACGGCCTGCTCGCCGAACAGGTCGGTTTCGGTTTCTTCACGGAAGTTCGTCTCGATGATGCCGGCACGGCCGCCGCCGTTCGCCGCCGCGTACGACAGCGCGATGTCGCGCGCCGCGCCCGACTTGTTCTGCGCAACCGCGATCAGGTGCGGCACGCCGCCACCTTGCGAGTACGTGCCGCGCACGGTGTGGCCCGGCGCCTTCGGCGCGATCATGATCACGTCGAGGTCGGCGCGCGGGATCACCTGGCCGTAGTGGACGTTGAAGCCGTGCGCGAACGCGAGCGCCGCGCCCTGCTTGATGTTCGCGTGCACTTCCTTCGCGTACACGTCGGCGATCTGCTCGTCCGGCAGCAGCATCATGACGACGTCCGCGCCCTTCACCGCTTCGGCGACTTCCTTGACCGACAGGCCGGCGTTCTCGGCCTTGCTCCACGACGCGCCGTCCTTGCGCAGGCCGACCGTCACGTTCACGCCGCTCTCCTTCAGGTTCAGCGCGTGTGCATGGCCTTGCGAGCCGTAGCCGATGATCGTGACTTGCTTGCCCTTGATGAGGGAGAGGTCGGCGTCTTTGTCGTAGAAAACGTTCATGATGGTTCCTTCGCTAATTCAAAAAATTCAATCATTCGTTCGGATGGAGTACTGCGGGCCGGGACATGACGGCGCACCCGGCGTGCCATTTCTGGCTATGTCGGCATCACACCTTCAGGATGCGCTCGCCGCGTCCGATGCCGGAGCTGCCGGTGCGCACGGTCTCGAGGATCGCGCCCGCGTCCAGCCCCTGGATGAATGCGTCGAGCTTGTCGCTCGCGCCCGTCAATTCGATGGTGTAGGTCTTTTCGGTCACGTCGATGATGCGGCCGCGGAAAATGTCCGACATCCGCTTCATTTCTTCGCGCTCCTTGCCCACTGCACGTACCTTGATCAGCATCAGCTCGCGTTCGATGTGTGCACCGTCGGTCAGGTCCACCACTTTCACCACCTCGATCAGGCGGTTCAGATGCTTCGTGATCTGTTCGATCACGTCGTCGGAGCCAATGGAAACGATGGTGAGCCGCGACAGCGATTGGTCTTCGGTCGGCGCCACCGTCAAGGTTTCGATGTTGTAGCCGCGTGCGGAAAACAGGCCGACCACGCGCGACAGCGCGCCCGGTTCGTTCTCCAGCAGGACGGAAATGATGTGTCTCATGTTCGCTTCTTCCAGAATGTGTCCGTGTCGATTCACTCGCGCCGCGCGCCGCCGCGTGCCGCACCGCCCTTCGTGAAGGCGGCCGCATCGGGCCGGGCGCGCGTCGCGCCGTTACAGATCTTCCGATCCGAGCAGCATCTCGGTGATGCCCTTGCCGGCCTGTACCATCGGCCAGACGTTTTCGGTCGGATCGGTCTGGAAGTCGAGAAACACGGTGCGGTCCTTCAGGCGCAGCGCTTCCTTCAGCGCCGGCTCCACATCCGAAGTCTTTTCGATCCGCATGCCGACATGGCCGTACGCTTCGGCGAGCTTCACGAAGTCAGGCAGCGCATCCATGTACGAATGCGAATAGCGCTTGCTGTATTCGATCTGCTGCCACTGGCGGACCATGCCGAGATAGCGGTTGTTCAGCGAAATGATCTTCACGGGCGTGTCGTACTGCAGGCAGGTCGACAGTTCCTGGATGCACATCTGGATCGAGCCTTCGCCCGTGATGCACAGCACGTCGTCGTCCGGATGGGCCATCTTCACGCCCATCGCCGCCGGCAGGCCGAAGCCCATCGTGCCGAGGCCGCCGGAGTTGATCCAGCGACGCGGCTTGTTGAAACGGTAGAACTGCGCGGCCCACATCTGGTGCTGGCCGACGTCCGAGCACACGAACGCATTGCCGTCCGTCAGCTCCCACGCCTTCTCGACCACGTACTGCGGCTTGATGATCTCGCTTTCACGGTCGAACTTCAGGCAGTCCTTCGCGCGCCAGCCCTCGATGTCCTTCCACCATTGCGCGAGCGCCTCGGTGTCGGGGCCATGCTCGGCCGTCTGCAGTTGCTCGATCAGCTCCTTCAGCACTTCCTTCACGTCGCCGACGATCGGGATGTCGACCTTCACGCGCTTCGAGATCGACGACGGGTCGATGTCGATGTGAATGATCTTGCGCGGGCGCGACGCGAAGTGCGCCGGGTCGCCGATCACGCGGTCGTCGAAGCGGGCGCCGATCGCGATCAGCACGTCGCAGTGCTGCATCGCCATGTTCGCTTCGTAGGTGCCGTGCATGCCGAGCATGCCGAGGAATTTCTTGTCCGACGCGCGATAGCCGCCGAGGCCCATCAGCGTGTTCGTGACCGGGTAGCCGAGCAGGTCCGCGAACTGGTTCAGCTCGCGCGACGCGTCGGCGAGGATGATGCCGCCACCCGTGTAGATGTACGGGCGCTTGGCCGTCAGCAGCAGCGACACGGCCTTGCGGATCTGGCCCGAATGGCCCTTCGTGACGGGATTGTACGAACGCAGCGACACGCTCTTCACCGGCTCGTACTGGCACGGCGTCTTCGAGATGTCCTTCGGGATGTCGATCAGCACCGGGCCCGGACGGCCGGTGCGGGCGATATAGAACGCCTTCTTGACGGTTTCCGCGAGGTCGCGCACGTCCTTCACGAGGAAGTTGTGCTTCACGCACGGACGCGTGATGCCGACGGTGTCGCATTCCTGGAACGCGTCCTGGCCGATCGCGGCCGTGGGCACCTGGCCGCTGATCACGACCATCGGGATCGAATCCATGTAGGCCGTTGCGATGCCGGTCACCGCATTGGTGACGCCGGGGCCGGACGTCACGAGACAGACGCCGACATTGCCGGTGGAGCGCGCATACGCATCGGCTGCGTGCACGGCCGCCTGTTCATGGCGCACCAGCACGTGCTGAATCTTGTCCTGCTTGTACAGCTCGTCGTAGATATAGAGAACCGAGCCGCCGGGGTAGCCCCAGATGAATTCGACGTTTTCGTCGGCCAGCGCCTTCATGAGCACGGTGCCGCCGATGGAGTCGCTATCGGGAGGGGAAAGGGGTTCCGACGTGGAGAATTCCGCGCTGGGCATGTTCATTTTGACCTTTCGAATTTTCGGCAAAAAATTGATCGGGTGCTCTCTGCCGGGCTTGTGGCTCGGGTTCAAGCGGCGCGTCCAGTTTGAAGGGCGGGCTTCTTGGGCCAGCCTCAAATGAGACCATCACTTCATGTTGCGAATCGCTGACGATAGCCGGTCGCGATGGGGCCGTCAAGCAAAATATCCCGCAGCGCATCATGCGCGCCGCCCGGCGCCCCGTCGGCGCGGCTCGCGTGCAACGTGCGGCGCCCGACCCGCTGCCAAGCCGCACGAAAATTTGATAGCATCCGCGGGTTTTACGAAATTTTTCGACCTTTTACACCACGCAGCGGGCCGCAGCGCATACCTTCACGGAATGGCATCAGACAAGGAACTCGCCGACTTTCTGGCGGGCGTCGAAAGGCGCGCGTTCAAGCAGGCTGCGTACGCCGTGCGTGACGACGATGCGTCGCTCGACATCGTGCAGGACGCGATGATCAAGCTCGCCGAAAAGTACGGCGACCGGCCGTCGGCCGAGCTGCCGCTGCTTTTTCAGCGGATCCTGCAGAACGCGATCCACGACTGGTTCCGCCGGCAGAAGGTCCGCAACACGTGGGTGACGCTCTTCTCGTCGCTGAACAACACCGACGACGACGACTTCGACCCGCTCGAAACGCTCGAATCCGCGGACGACAACGCGGGCGTCGAAAGCAGCGAGCACCGCCTCGAAAGAGAGCAGGTTCTGGCCCTGATCGACGAAGAAATCCAGAAGCTTCCGGCGCGTCAACGGGAAGCGTTCCTGATGCGTTATTGGGAAGATATGGATGTCGCCGAGACTGCCGCCGCAATGGGGTGCTCCGAGGGCAGCGTCAAGACGCACTGCTCGCGAGCCACTCATACCCTGGCGCAAGCGCTCAAGGCCAAAGGAATCACGCTATGAGCTTCGCTCCCGCAAACCGAGAACACGAATTCGCGCTGAAGGTGCGCCGCGCGCTGGACGAGCGCGCGGCCGCCCTGCCTGCCGCGACCACCGATCGGCTGGCCGTCGCCCGCCGGGCCGCGCTCGCGCGCAAGAAGCCCGAGGCCGCGACCGCGCCGGTGTTCGTGCCGGCCTTCGCCGGTGCGGCCGGCGCCTACGGCCCGACGCCCGCGAACCGCCCGCCCACGTCGTTCGCGCGCCGCCTGCTGCGCGCATGGCCGCTCGCGTTGCTGCTCGCGGGGCTCGTCGGCATCGCGTACTGGGAAGACATGCAGCGCACCGCCGAACTCGCCGACATCGACGCGGCGATGCTCAGCGACGACCTGCCGCTCAACGCGTATCTCGACCACGGGTTCAACGCGTATCTTTCGCGCGCTCACTAACAGACAATAACGAGGGGATCGCACGGGTGAGTCAGAAGCGCGGCCTGGCCGTATTTTTCGGATGCGTGATCGCGATCGCCGTTTCCTACGTCGCCACGTATCCCCGATTCCACCCGGCCCCCGCGACGGCGCCCGTCGCGACCACCAGCTCCGCCGCGCCTGCGTCGACCGCGACCGGGCTGACCACCGAACTCCCGCCGCTGCCCATTCCGCTGCCGCTGCCGGCCGCCGCCGGCCCGCTGTCGTGGGCCCGCCTCACGCCGGCGCAGCACGCGGCGCTCGCGCCGTTCGCCGACCAGTGGGACGGCTTCAGCGACGCCCGCAAGCGCAAATGGCTGAAGATCGCATCGCGTTTCGCGAAGTTGTCGCCAGATGACCAGAAGCGCCTGCAGGAACGCATGACCGAATGGGCGAAGATGACGCCCGAGCAGCGCCGCGTCGCGCGCGAGAACTACCAGAGCGCGAAGGAGCTGTCCGCGCAGGCGCGCGAGCGCGCGTGGAAGGCCTACCAGCAACTCCCCGAGGAGCAGAAGGAGCGGCTTGCCGCCGCCGAGCGCCGCCGCAAGCCGAGCGTCGTCAGCGCGCCGCCGACCGTCGCCGACCGCGACGTCCGCCGCCTCGTCAACTCGCACGAACACGGGGCGAGCGGCGCGGCCGCCGCCCCGGCGCCCGCCTCGGCCGGCACGGCCGCGCAGCCGGTGCCCGCGTCGTCGACGTCCGGCGCCGCGTCCGCACCGGCCGCCGTGGCGCCGGTGTCGCCCGCCGACGCGCCTTCGCTGTTCAAGGGCTCCTGAGCGGCCGTGACGAACGCCCGCGCGCCCGAGACCCCGGCCGCCGCGCCGTCCGTGCGGCGGCGCCTCGCCGCGCTGCTCTACGAAGGCGTGCTGCTGTTCGGCGTCGTGTTCTTCGCCGGGCTCGCGTTCAGCCTCGCGACCCAGCAACGCAACGGCCTCGTCCATCACAACCTGCTTGCCGCGTGGATCGCGCTCGTCGTCGGCGCGTATTTCGTGTGGTTCTGGACGCACGGCGGCCAGACGCTGCCGATGAAAACCTGGCGGCTGCGGCTCGAATCGTCGAACGGCCGGCCGCTGAGCGCCGGCCACGCGCTCGTCCGCTACGCGCTCGGCTGGCTGTGGTTCCTGCCGCCGCTCGCGCTGCACCCGCTGCTCGGCCTGTCGGTACCGGTCACGCTCGCGCTCACCGCCGCATGGATCGTCGTGTGGGCCGGCGCCGCCCGGTTGCACGCCGGCCGCCAGTTCCCGCACGACCGGATCGCGCGCACCCGCGTCGTCGCGATACCGCGCTGACGCGGCGCATTCGCCAGACGAAAGCCGCTCGCCCGGCGCCCTTCCCTCCAGCCGGACGGCCTTGCCCGACAAGCGTCGGCGGTTCAGTGCGGCAGATTACGCAACGCCCGCTGATTCACTGCTAAACATCCTTCAACGGGCGTAATAAGAACGTCTCGTGACTGTCATGGCACAGTCACGCCCGCATGGCGGAATGCCGGTAATGTCAACCGGCGCGAGTCATGCATGGGCCAGAAAACGTCCGCGACCTCACTGTTTCGTCACCCCATCGGCGCCCGCGCCGCCACTGCGTTCCTGTCCGGCTCGGGGGCAACCGACGGCGTGGTGTCGCACAAGCCGCCCGTCGCGCATACCACCCAGCACGAGGACCCCGAGCCGTCCGCCCATCGCTACCGCACCATCTGGCTGTCCGACATCCATCTCGGCTCGAGCGGCTGTCAGGCGCCCTACCTGCTGGATTTCCTGCGTCACAACGACTCGGAATACCTGTACCTCGTCGGCGACATCATCGACGGCTGGCAGCTGAAGAAAGGCTGGTACTGGCCGCAGGCGCACAACGACGTCGTGCAGAAGATCCTGCGCAAGGCGCGCAAGGGCACGCAGGTCGTCTACATCCCCGGCAATCACGACGAGGGCGCGCGGCAGTTCTGCGATCTCGCGTTCGGCGACATCCAGGTGCGCGGCGAGGCATTCCACACGACGCTCGCGGGCAAACGTTTGTGGATCGTGCACGGCGACCTGTTCGACGGCGTGATCCAGCACGCGAAATGGCTCGCGTACCTCGGCGACACGCTCTACACGCTGATCCTCGTGCTGAACCGCTGGTTCAACCGGATCCGCAGCCGGCTCGGCTTCCAGTACTGGTCGCTGTCGCAGTACCTGAAGCACCAGGTCAAGAACGCGGTCAACTTCATCTCGCAGTTCGAGACCGTGATGACCGACGAGGCGCGCCGCCGTGGCTGCGACGGCGTCGTGTGCGGCCACATCCACAAGGCCGAGATCCGCGACATCGACGGCGTGCTGTACTGCAACGACGGCGACTGGGTCGAAAGCCTGTCCGCGCTCGTCGAAACGATGGAAGGCGAACTGAAGATCGTCTACTGGACGGTGATGCGCACCGCGCCGTCGGAGACCACGTCGCGCAAGGCCAAGGCCACCGCCTGACACAACCCTACTTACAGGACATGCCGCGATGAAGATCATGATCGTCACCGACGCGTGGGAACCGCAGGTCAACGGCGTCGTGCGCACGCTGAAGAGCACGTCGCGCGAACTCACGGCGCTCGGCCACCGCGTCGAACTGCTGACGCCGCTGGAATTCCGCACGGTGCCCTGCCCGACCTACCCCGAGATCCGCCTGTCGATCCTGCCGTACCGCAAGCTGCGCGCGCGGATCGATGCGTTCACACCCGATGCGCTGCACATCGCGACCGAAGGCCCGCTCGGCCTGGCCGCACGGTGCTATGCGCGCGCCCGCAAGCTGCCGTACACGACCGCGTACCACACACGCTTTCCGGAATACGTGCAGGCGCGCTTCGGCATTCCGCTGGCGGCGACCTACAAGTTCCTGCACTGGTTCCACGGTCCGTCGCTCGCGGTGATGGCGCCGACGCCGGTCGTCAAGCAGGACCTCGAGAAATTCGGCTTCACGAACGTGGTGCTGTGGACCCGCGGCGTCGATCTCGAGATCTTCCGGCCGATGGAGTCGAAGGTGCTCAATACCGCGCGGCCGATCTTCCTGTACGTGGGCCGCGTCGCGATCGAGAAGAACGTCGAGGCGTTCCTGCGCCTCGACCTGCCCGGCTCGAAGTGGGTCGCGGGCGAAGGCCCCGCGCTCGCGGAACTGAAGTCGCGCTACCCCGAGGCGAACTATCTCGGCGTGCTGTCACAGGCCGAGCTCGCGAAGGTGTATGCTGCGGCCGACGTGTTCGTATTCCCGAGTCGCACCGACACGTTCGGCCTCGTGCTGCTCGAAGCCCTCGCCTGCGGCACGCCGGTGGCCGCGTATCCCGTCACGGGCCCGATCGACGTGCTCAGCGGCGGCAATGCCGGTGCGATGCACGAGGACCTGCAGGAAGCCTGCCTCGAGGCGCTGAAGATCGAACGCACGACCGCGCGCGAGTGGGCCGAACGCTTCTCGTGGCGCGCGGCATCCGAGCAGTTCGCGTCGCATCTGAAGCCGCTGCCGAAGACCGCGTACTCGCCAGCCGAAGGTGCAGCCGTTTGAAACGAGACCTGAACGACAAGATCCCGCCCCCCGCCGCGACGCCGCCACGGCACCGCCCGTTCGACGAGGAAGAGCCGCACGCCGACGCGGACGTGCACCCGCACGAGCCGCTCGGCCCCGACGATCGGCTCGCGCCGCTGCCGCCGAACCCGTACAAGCGCCACCGCGGCATCACGCGCGCGTGGTTCGCGCTCAAGCATTCGCTGAACGGCTTTCGCGTCGCGATCCGCGAGGAAAGCGCGTTTCGCCAGGAGCTCACGCTCGCCGCGCTGATGCTGCCGATCGGCGCCGTCGCGCCGGTGCCGGCCGCGTCGCGCGCGCTGCTGATCGGCTCGGTGCTGCTGGTGCTGATCGTCGAGCTGCTGAACTCGAGCGTCGAAGCGGCGATCGACCGCATCTCGCTCGAACGCCATGAACTGTCGAAGCGCGCGAAGGACCTCGGCAGCGCGGCCGTGACGGTCGCGCTGTTCGCGTGCGTGACGACGTGGGGCTTCGTGCTCGGGCCGGTCGTCGCAGGCTGGCTCGGTTTCTAGGCGCCCAACGAACGCCTTTCGCCCCGTCCGCATGCGGCGCTGCACCATGCGTGGCGCGGCGCCGCGATCACGAAATGCCCCGGCGTGGCGAAACCCCGGTTTATAATCGTCCGCTAGACATAGAACAGCAACCCGCGCCGGACGAATCACGCAGCATCGATTGCAGCGCCCGCCAGTCCGGCACACACAGGGCCGGACGACATGGAAGCGAAACCTCCCCGCCGCACCCGCGAACGGATTCTCGAGTTGTCGTTGAAACTCTTCAACGAGATCGGCGAGCCGAACGTCACCACCACGACGATCGCCGAGGAAATGGAAATCAGTCCAGGCAACCTGTACTACCATTTCCGCAACAAGGACGACATCATCAACAGCATCTTCGCGCAGTTCGAGCAGCAGATCGAACGGCGGCTGCGCTTCCCCGAAGATCACCGTCCAACGATCGACGAAACCTGGTCGTACCTGCAGTACATGGCCGATTTCATGTGGACCTACCGGTTCCTGTATCGCGACCTCAACGACCTGCTCGCCCGCAACCGCACGCTCGAGACGCACTTCAAGCAGATCATCAGCCACAAGGTGCGCTTCGCGCACGACATGTGCGAGCTGCTCGTCTCCGATGCCGAAATGGTCGCGACGCCCGCGGAGATCGAAGTCATCGCCACCAACATGGCGGTGATCTCGACGTACTGGCTGTCGTACCAGTACGTGATGCATCCGCGCAAGTACAACGACCAGGACGCGATCCGCGAAGAGCTGCACCAGGTGAGCATGCACGTGATCTCGATCATGGCGCCGTACCTGCGCGGCCGCTCGCGCCAGCTGTTCGACGATCTCGTCTCCGGCAAGCTGCCCAAGCGCCAGTTCACCGATTACCTGCCGCCGCGCGACGGTTCGCCGCGCCCGGCAGGCAGCCCCGTCGTCACCGGCCAGGCCGCCGCCAAGGACGCCAAGCAATGAAGGCAGTCTGCGTTTACTGCGGCTCGTCGTCCGGCGTGCGGCCCGTCTATGCCGATGCCGCGCGCGCATTCGGCCGCGCGCTCGTCGATGCCGACCTCACGCTCGTCTACGGCGGCGGCCGCGTCGGCCTGATGGGCGTAATCGCCGACGAAGTGATGGCGGCCGGCGGCCGTGCGGTCGGCGTGATCCCCGAGTTGCTCGTCGACAAGGAAGTCGGCCATACGGGGCTGTCGGAACTGCACGTCGTGCCCGACATGCACCATCGCAAGAAAATGATGGCCGACCTCTCGGACGCGTTCGTCGCGATGCCCGGCGGTGCCGGCACGCTCGAGGAACTCTTTGAGGTCTACACGTGGGCGCAGCTCGGCTATCACCGCAAGCCCGTCGCGCTCTACAACATCAATTCGTTCTACGATCCATTGATCGCGCTGCTGCGCCATACGGTCGACGAAGGCTTCATGCGGCCGGCCTATTTCGACGCGCTGTGCGTCGAATCGGAACCCGCCGCGCTGATCGAGCGGCTGCGCCGCTACCAGCCGCCCGCCCGCGACAAGTGGGCGCCCGACACGGCGAAGTAACCGTCCCCGGAAACCGCACGCGATGACCGCACCGTCCGAGCGCAAGGCTGTCCTCATCACCGGCGCGAGCCGCGGCATCGGCCGCGCGACCGCCGTGCTCGCGGCCGAACGCGGCTGGGACGTCGGCATCAACTACGCGCGCGACGCGGCGGCGGCCGAACTGACCGCGCAGGCCGTGCGCGACGCGGGCGGCCGTGCGTGCGTCGTCGCGGGCGACGTCGCGAACGAGGCGGACGTCGTCGCGATGTTCGACACCGTCGCGGCCGAGTTCGGGCGCCTCGACGCGCTCGTCAACAATGCAGGCATCGTCGCGCCGTCGATGCCGCTCGCCGACATGCCGGTCGACCGGCTGCGGCGGATGTTCGATACCAACGTGCTCGGCGCCTATCTGTGCGCGCGCGAAGCCGCGCGCCGGTTGTCCACCGACCGCGGCGGCCGCGGCGGCGCGATCGTCAACGTGTCGTCGATCGCGTCGCGGCTCGGCTCGCCGAACGAGTACGTCGACTACGCGGGCTCGAAAGGCGCGGTCGATTCGCTGACGATCGGCCTGGCCAAGGAACTCGGCCCGCATGGCGTGCGCGTCAACGCGGTGCGCCCCGGCCTGATCGAGACCGATATTCATGCGAGCGGCGGCCAGCCCGGCCGGGCGGCCCGTCTCGGCGCGCAGACGCCGCTCGGCCGCGCGGGCGAAGCGCAGGAGATCGCGGAGGCGATCGTCTGGCTGCTCGGCGATGCGGCGTCCTATACGACGGGCGCCCTGCTCGACGTCGGCGGCGGCCGCTAAGCTGACGCGCGGCGCAACAATACGCGCCATCGAAAACGCGTCGTGGTCACGGCACCACAAATCTCCACAATTCCGTGACAGTTTCAGTAAACATCCGTAACAATTCCGTGCTCTACTAGCGGGCATTCAGACAGGTGTCTTAAACACCCTGTCCGTGACCCGGATGTAGCCCCTTATCGGTCCAGCCCATGTCGCCGGACCGGCTCGACTCGACCCGAGATCTTTTCCATGCCTGGAACCGCAGCGCCCAGCCGGCGACGCACGTCCGTGCCCGCCCCGGCCGCGCACACCCGCTCGACCGCCGATACCGACGTCATCGCGACGCTCGACGTCGCCGGCACGCCCGTCGCCGCGTCGACCGCCGCCATCAGCCCCGTGCGCGACCGCTCGCTGCTGCTCGGCTGGCGCGCCTGGCTGTTCGTCGTCGCGCTGGTGTGCGCGTACACGCTGCCGGGCGTGCTCGGGCACGATCCGTGGAAACAGGACGAAACCTACACGTTCGGCATCATCCAGCACATGCTCGAGACCGGCGACTTCGTCGTGCCGACCAATGCCGGCCTGCCGTTCATGGAAAAGCCGCCGCTTTACGCCTGGGTCGCGACCAGCCTCGCTTGGCTGCTGCAGCGCGTGATGCCGCTGCACGACGCGGCGCGCCTGGCGAGCGCCCTGTTCGCCGCGCTCGCGTTCGGCTTCATCGCGCGCGCGGCCCGCGTGGCCAGCCGCGCGGACAGCTGGTTCGACCTGCGCGTGCTCGGCCCGGTCGTGCTGAGCGCGAGCACGCTCGTCGTCATCAAGCACGTGCACGACATGATGACGGACGTCGCGCTGTTTGCCGGCACCGCCATGGCGTTCTGCGGGCTGCTCGAACTCGTGATGCGGCACGTCGCGCGCGCGCAGCAGATGCGGCACGGGCTGCCCGTGCATCCGGCGGGCCGCTGGGCCGCGCCGATCTTCGGCGCGGGCGTCGGCATCGCGCTGATGGCGAAGGGGCTGTTCGTGCCGCTCGTGTTCGCGGCCACGCTCGTCTGCACGCTGGTGCTCTACCCGGCCTGCCGCACCCGTTCGTTCGCACGCGCGCTCGGCGTCGCCGCGCTCGTGTTCGCGCCGTTCGCGCTGATCTGGCCGACCGCGCTGTTCCTGCGCTCGGAAACGCTGTTCATGACGTGGTTCTGGGACAACAACGTCGGCCGCTTCTTCGGCTTCTCCGTTCCCGAACTGGGCGCGGAAAACGACAAGCCGTTCTTCATCCTGCGCGCGTTCCTGACCGTCGGCTTCCCGGTCGCGCCGCTCGCGATCGTCGCGCTCGCCCGCGGCGCATGGCGCGACTGGCGCGCGCCGCGCATCGCGCTGCCCGTGCTGTTCGCCGGCATCGGGCTCGTGGTGCTGCAGGTGTCCGCGACGTCGCGCCAGCTCTATATCCTGCCGTTCTTCGCGCCGCTCGCGCTGGTCGCCGCGCAGGCGATCGACCGGCTGCCGCGCCGGCTGCATCTCGCATGGGATTACATGAGCCGCATCCTGTTCGGCACGGTCGTCGTGCTCGCATGGGCGATCTGGGCGGTGATGGCCGACCCGGCCGCGTCGCGCGCGGATCTCGCGCTGCTCGGCCGCTGGCTGCCGCTCGACTGGACGATGCCGATCGAGCCCGCGCTCGTGACCGGCGCGCTCGCGCTGACGGTCGGCTGGCTGACGCTGCTGCCGAAGCTGCGCACGACGGGCCGGTGGCGCGGCGCGCTGTCGTGGGGCGCCGGCGCACTCGTCGCGTGGGGGCTCATCTATACGCTGCTGCTGCCGTGGCTCGACGTCGCGAAGAGCTACCGCTCGGTGTTCGACGACCTGAACGCGCATCTCGCGCTCGAATGGAACGACGGCGACTGCATGGCGAGCCTGCACGGGCTCGGCGAATCGGAAGCGCCGATGCTGTACTACTTCTCCGGCATCGAGCACACGCCGATCGACGACGCGAAGACGACGCGCTGCACGTGGATGATCGTGCAGGGCGTGCGGGCCGTCGATCCGGCGCCCGGCAACGAATGGAAGCTGTTCTGGACCGGCGCCCGCCCGGGCGACAACGCGGAACTGCTGCGCGTCTACGTGCGCACGCCCGAACAGCATCTGCAGTGACACAGGGCGGCGCGATGCGCTGCCCTGCCCGCCTTCGCTTTCCGCTTCGGCACAGGCCGCGCTCGACGGCTGCGCAGCCTGTGTGCTGCGATACCGGCGCCAGTACGAACCCGCAAGCGGCCTGGGTTCGCCGCCGCCTTCCCTCATCCCGCCAACGTACGGATCGTCAGAACGACGAACCGGGCTCCCGCAGAAACGCCGTTTCCTCGTCGGTCGACGCGCGACCGAGAATCGCGTTCCGGTGCGGAAAGCGACCGAAGCGCTCGACGACCGCCGCATGCAGCAACGCGTAGCGGTGATAGCGCTCGCACCCGGCCTCGTCGCGGATGCCCGCGCACAGGCGCACGGCCTCGCGCTGGCTGTCGACCGACTCGTCGTGCTCGAACGGCAGATACGCGAACGCACGGTGATGCCCGCTCGGCAACTGCGCGTCCCAGCCGGCCGCGACGACGCGGCGGGCCAGCGCGAGCGCCTTCGGATCGGCGGCAAACGCGCGCGGCGTACCGCGATGGATGTTGCGCGAGAACTGGTCGAACACGACGATCAACGCCAGCGCGCCCGACGGCGAATCGGCCCAGTGATCGCAGGCGCCGTCGCACGCGGCGTCGAGCAGCGCGCCGTAACGCGTGCGCAGCACGTCGTCGAACGCCGCGCCGCCGTTGAACCAGATCTTGCGGTTCTGCCCGAACTCGGCCGAGCCCGGCTCGCCGAACCAGAAATCGAGAATCTCCCGTGCCTGCGGATCGAGCGCCGCCGCGCCCGCTTTCCCGGTATCGATCGTCATGCAAACTCCAGTACGAGGCGCCGTGTGCGCGCACTCTTCTTTTCCAGTTTCGCGACCCGCAGCGCGCCGATTTCGGACGTGTTGCGCACGTGCGTGCCGCCGCACGGCTGCAGGTCGACGTTATCGATGCGCAGCAGCCGCACGCGGCCGAGGCCCATCGGCGGCTTCACGCTCATCGTGCGCACGAGTTCGGGACGCTCGGCCATCTCGTCGTCGGTGATCCATTCGGTCGTGACCGGATGCGCGCCGACGACGAAGCCCGCGAGGCGCCGATCGACGTCGTCGCGATCGATCGCGTCGGACGTCGCGAAATCGAGCCGCACGTAGTCGGCCGTCACGCTGCAGCCGTCGACCGCATACGGCAGCACCGCGCACATCAGGTGCGCGGCCGTGTGCAGGCGCATGTGCCGGTAGCGGCGCAGCCAGTCGATCTCCGCGACCACGCACGTGCCGGGGGCAAGCGTCGCGACGCGCGCCTCCTGGCCCGACGCGGGCACGTGGACGGCGTCGTCGGGCGTCGCGCCGTCGAACTTCGCCTTGCGCGTGTCGGCAATCGCGATCGTGCTGCCGTCGGGCAGCGTCAGCGTGCCGGTGTCGCCGGCCTGGCCGCCGCCGAGCGGATAGAACACGGTGCGGTCGAGCCGGATGCCGTCGTCGCCGACGGCCTCGACGATCGCGTCGCATTGCGTGAGGTACGCGTCTTCGCGAAACAGCGCTTGTGTCGTCATCGGGCGAGCCTCGTATCGATGGGGAAACGGCCAGTGTCGCGCCGGGCCGCACGTGCGCCCAGACGCAGATCGTCCCGCGCGCGGGCAGCGGCGTACCGGTCGATCAACCAGGCCGGTTGCGCATCCAGTCGGCCGTGTCGTAGAACGAATGCATGAGCCGCTCGCGCAGCGGCTCCGGCAACCCGACATCCTCCATCGCCCACGCCATGCAGCGCAGCCACTGGTCGCGTTCGACCGACGCGATCGGGAACGGCAGGTGCCGCGCGCGCAGCCGCGGATGGCCGAACCGGCTGATGTAGTGGTCGGGGCCGCCGAGCCAGCCGCACAGGAACCAGAACAGCTTGTCGCGCGAACCGTCGAGCGACGGCGGATGCAGCGCGCGAATCTGCGCGAACTCGGGCTCGAGGTCCATCAGGTCGTAGAAGCGGTCCACCATTTCGCGCACGCGGGCTTCGCCGCCCACGAGCTCGAACGCCGTCGGCTGCGACGGCGCATCGTCATTCACATCGGTCATTACGGATAGTCGGAAAACGGGATCTTCGGGGCCGCGGGCGACGCTCAGGCGTCGCGCAGCGACTGCAGCGCGGGGCGCCGCAACACATTATGCAGGCTCAGCCAGCCGGCCGCACCGGCGCAGACGACGCCGGCCGCGATGCCGGCCGGCACGAGCCACGGATCGACGGCGAGCTGGAAGTCGAACACGCGCGACGCGAGCACCCAGCCGACCGCGATCGCGCCCGCCGACGCCAGCGTGCCGGCCAGCGCGCCGACCACGACGAATTCCGCGCGCTGCACTGCGTTGACCTGCGCGCGCGACGCGCCGAGCGCGCGCAGCAGCGCGGCCTCGCGCACGCGCTCGTCGCGCGAGCCGGCGAGCGCCGTGTACAGCACGAGCACGCCGGCCGCGAGCGTGAACGCGAACAGGAACTGCACCGCCCCGACCACCTGCAGCATCATCCGCTGCAACTGCGCGAGGATCGGCGCGACGTCGATCGCGGTCAGGTTCGGGTAGCGCGCGATCAGCGGATCGAGCAGCGCGGCGTTCGATGCCGGCAGATGGAAGCTCGTCAGGTACACGGCCGGGAAATCCTTCAGCACCGGCGGCGGCATCAGCACGAAGAAATTGACGCGGAACGAGCCCCAGTCGAGCTTGCGCACGCTGGTGATCGGCGCGTCGACCGTCAGCCCCGTCACGTCGAAGCGCAGCGTGTCGCCCGGTTTCACGTTCAGCGTCTTCGCGAGGCCGGCCTCGATCGAGATCTGCGGCGTGGCCGCGGTGCCGAACCAGTCGCCTTCGACGATCCGGTTGTCGGACGGCAGTTCGGTCGTATACGACAGGTTGAATTCGCGATCGACGAGCCGGCGCGCCTCTTCCGACGGATACGCGTCCGGATTCACCGGCTTGCCGTTGATCGCGACGAGGCGGCCGCGCACCATCGGCGCGGGCACCGCGTCGCGCACGCCGTGCGCGGCCAGATAGGCGGCGACATCGGCGCGCTGGTCGGGCTGGATGTCGATCAGGAACTGGTTCGGCGCATCGGGCGGCGTCGACTGCCGCCAGCCCGCCACGAGGTCGTTGCGCGTGATCGCGATCAGCAGCAGGCACATCAGGCCGAGCGCGAGCGCGGTGATCTGCAGCGCGCTGGCCGTGCCGCGCCGGTGCAGCGACGCCAGCGCGTAACGCCAGCCGACGCCCGCGGCCACGCGCGCATTGCGCACCGCGCGCGCGGCGGCGAACAGCACGAGCCGGGCGATCAGCGCGAACCCGACCAGCGCGCCGGCAAAGCCGCCCGCGACGATCAGGCCGAGCTTCAGGTTGCCGGCGGCCACGATCAGCAGCCCCGCGAACAGCACGACGCCGATCGCATACGCGGCCCACGCGGTGCGCGACGCGTCGCCCCAGTCGCGCCGCAGCACGCGCACCGGCGGCACGCGCGTGAGCGGCACGAGCGGCGGCAGCGCGAAACCGAGCAGCAGCACGAGCGCGGCGCCCATGCCGATCAGCGCCGGCCACAACGTGGGCGGCGGCAGCACGACGTCGATCAGGCCGCCGAGCGCGGAGAGCAACGCCCAGTGGCCGCCATAGCCGAGCAGCGCGCCCGCGGCGCCCGACACGATGCCGATACCGGCGAATTCGAGCGCGAACAGCGCGCCGAGCGTGCGGCGGCTCACGCCGAGGCAGCGCATCGTCGCGCAGCCGTCGAGATGACGCCGCATGTAGCGCTGCGCGGCCATCGCGATCGCGACCGCCGCGAGCAGCGCGGTCAGCAACGCGACGAGCGTCAGGAAATGGCGCGCGCGATCCAGCGTCTGCCGCACCTGCGGCTGCCCTTCCTGCAACGACTCGAGCCCGACGCCGCGCAGTTTCCCGCCGTCGACGCGCGCGTGCGCATAGGTTTCGAAGCGCGCGACGGCCGGTGCGTCGCCGGCGACCAGCAGCCGGTACGTGACGCGGCTGCCGTAGCCCGTGAGCCCCGTCGCGGCGAGCTCGTCCGCACGCATCATCAGCCGCGGCGAAAAATTGACGAACGAGAAGCCGCGATCGAGTTCGCGGGTGATCGCCGCGGCGACCGTGAACGTGCGCAGCCCGACGCGCACCGTATCGCCCGCCTTCAGGTGCAGCGCGTCGAGCAGCGCCGGGTCGGCCCACACGGTGCCGGGCGCGGGAATCGCGTCCGCCTTCCGCGCGGTGGCGGCACCGGCCGGCAGGATCTCGACCGCGCCGCGCAGCGGATAGCCGGCCGACACGGCCTTCACCGCCGCGAGGCGCGACGGCGCGGCGTCGGCGGCCTGCCCGCCCGTGGCGGACGCGATCATGCTCGGGAAGATGGCCGTCGTCGCGGTACGCAGGCCGAGCGTGCGGGCCTGCCGGTCGAACGACGGATCGACGGGGCGATCGGCGCGCACGACGAAATCGGCGCCGAGCATCTGGCGCGCGTCGCGCTCGAGCCCCTGGCGCAACCGATCGGCGAGAAAGCCGACGCTCGTCAGCGCCGCGACCGCGAGCACCAGCGCGAAGACGAGCAGCGTCAGTTCGCCCGCGCGCCAGTCGCGCGCGGTCATCCGGGCCGCCTGGTGGATCAGGTCGCGCAGGCCGAAGCGGCCGGCCTGCGCGCGCGCGTCATGGCCGGGTTGCCCGGCCGGCGGCTGCGCCGCGTGTTGCGGCCCCTTCAATCGCGTTTCCCTCCGATCGAGTTGAGGCGCGACACCATGTGGTTCGCCATCCCGCGAAAACCGCCCGACACGCCGCGCCACAGACGCGGCAGCGCCCACGCCGACGCCGCGATGAACGCGGCGAGCAGCACGAGGAACGCGAGCGGAACGAAGAACGCGAGGACGAGCCCGCCGACCACGAGGCCGTCCTCGGTCGACGACGCGACCCAGTTCGAAATCGGTTCGGGAGACAGGTTGATCAGCGCGCGCGTGCCGGCCTTCGCCACGTGCGCGGCGCCGGCGAGCGAGCCGCCGGCGAGCCCCGCGACCGCCAGCATGGTCGGATCGGCATGGCCGAGCGCGCCGGCCGCGAGCACGGCGCCGGCCGGGATGCGGATGAAGGTATGCACGGCATCCCACAGCGAGTCGAACGCGGGGATCTTGTCGGCCAGGAATTCGGTGACGGCGAGCACGGCCGCGGCGCCGATGACCCACGGCGACATCAGCACGGCCAGCGTATCGGGCAGATGGAGCCAGCCGAACCGCGCCAGCACGCCGGCGATCAGCACCGTCAGGTACAGGCGCAGGCCGCTCGCCCACGCGAGTCCCGCGCCGAGCGAAATGGCTTCGATCATGGCCCTCTCCTTGCACTTTCCGTGCGTTTTGCCGATTGATCGGATCGGGTCAAACAGACCGGCCGCGCGGCGCGTGGCGACCGGCACCGCGTGCCGCAAGCAGCACGACGGGATTCAGGCCCGAATACGTTCCATTATAGACAGGCTGGACGGGCGACCGGCGCAATTCCGCGGCGCGAGGCGCCGCCTGGGCGCATGCGCGCGCGGGAGTCCGTCGTCAGGCGGCCGACGACAGCTTCAGGCCGACCAGCCCCGCGACGATCAGCGCCGCGCTCGCGACGCGCGCAACGGTCAGCGCCTCGCCCAGCATCACGATGCCGAACACGAACGCGCCGACCGCGCCGATGCCCGTCCAGACCGCGTACGCGGTGCCGAGCGGCAACTGGCGCATCGCGACCGCGAGCAGCCCGAAGCTGGCCAGCGCCGTCACGATCGTGAACACCGACGGACCGAGCTTCGTGAAGCCGTCCGACGATTTCAAGCCGGCCGCCCAGGCCACTTCCAGCAAACCGGCGATCAACAACCATACCCACGCCATCTCGACGTACTCCGTATCGGATGGGGCCGTCCCCGTTGAAGCGAATGACCCGGGGTCGTCCCCGGGCGGCGCCGAGTATAACAAGCGGCTTACGGCCCTGCCGGCTGCCGGGGGTGCCGGCGGCCGATACAGGGCGGGATCGTCCGGGCGCGGTCAGTTCGCCGCGCGCTTCGGCGCGCCGCCGCCGACGCAGCGGTCGTCGCGGTACAGCGCCCATTCCTCGCACACGCGGCCGTCCTTGAACACGCACATGCCGACCTGCCCGCTCGACAGGTTACGGATCACGTGGCGACCGCCGAGCTTCTCGCAGTTGACCGACGCGGGATTGGCCAGCGCCGCCCGCGCGGGCGGCTGCTGCCCCGGCGGCAGCGGCTGGGCGAACGCGCCGGACGCAACCAGCGCCAGCGC
This sequence comes from Burkholderia sp. BCC0044, assembly GCF_902832955.1. Taxonomy (NCBI): domain Bacteria; kingdom Pseudomonadati; phylum Pseudomonadota; class Betaproteobacteria; order Burkholderiales; family Burkholderiaceae; genus Burkholderia; species Burkholderia sp. BCC0044. The sequence continues at coordinate 64,204 of NZ_CADFDO010000006.1, forward strand.
ACAGATGACGACCAGACGGACGGACATTGCACGCTCCTCGTTTTCGTTCGCGGAACGGTCAGGATAGCGGGGATTGCGCGGCCGGTGTGCAAGGCCGGCGCCCGTCGCGCGGCTGTCGCGCCGGCGCAACCCTGCCGGCGTGGCGTCGCGGCCACGTGCGCCGCCGCGCACCGCGCCCGTCACACGGCGCCGACGAGCCGGTAGCCGACGCCCGTCTCGGTGACGATGTGCTCGGGCTGCGCGGGATCGGCCTCGAGCTTCTGGCGCAGGTGCGCCATGTAGATGCGCAGGTAGTGATGGCTCTCGACGTGCGACGGCCCCCACACGTCGCGCAGCAGCTGGCGGTGCGTGAGCACCCGTCCCGCGTGACGCACGAGCGTCGCGAGCAGCCGGTATTCGAGCGGCGTCAGGTGCACGATCGCGTCGTCGCGCCACACCTGGCGCAGCGCGAGATCGACGGTCACGCTGCCGAAGTTCACCTTCGGCGACTCGTTCGCGCCGCCCTGGTTGCGCCGGCGCAGTTGCGCGCGAATCCGCGCGCGCAGTTCGGACACGCCGAACGGCTTGGTCAGGTAGTCGTCGGCGCCCGCGTCGAGCGCCGCGACCTTCTCCTCTTCCTGCGTGCGGGCGGACAGCACGATCACCGGCACCTCGGACCAGCCGCGCAGCTCGCGGATCACGTCGAGGCCGTCGGTGTCCGGCAGGCCGAGATCGACGATCACGAGGTCGGGCTTGCGCGTCGCCGCGTCGATCAGCCCCTGCTTGCCCGTCTCGGCTTCGAACACCGCGATGTCCTCCTCTTCGAGCGCGGCGCGCACGAAGCGGCGAATCTGCTTTTCGTCCTCGATCAGGACGACGGTCAGGGTGGGTTCACTCATGGTCGGGCAATGACTCGGGTGGGGGCGATGCGCCCGGCAGGTCGGATTCGTCGTCGGGCACGGCGGGCGCGGCCGGCGGCGTGTCGACCGGCAGCGTGAACCAGAAACGCGCGCCCGTCACGCGGCCGTCGGGCGCGGTGCGGTTGAGCGCGCCGATTTTACCGCCGTGCGCCTCGACGATCGCGCGGCAGATCGCGAGGCCGAGCCCGATGCCCGGCGTCGCCGATTCCTTCTCGCCGCGCGTGAACTTGTCGAAGATCCGCGCCTCCATGCCGGCCGGCAGGCCCGGGCCGTGATCGTCGACGTGCACGCGAACGAAAGGCAGCCCGTCGTCGGTCACGCGCTCCGCGCCGATGTCGAGCGACGTATCGGGCGGCGTGTACTTCGCCGCGTTCTCGAACAGGTTGGTGAACAGCCGCTCCATCAGCACCGCGTCCATCTGCAGCAGCGGCAGGTCGGCCGGCAGCGCGACGCGCGCGGGATGGCGCGCGAGCACGCGCCGGCACGCGGCGAGTGCGGCGCCGACGGTTTCCTCGAGCAGCGACCACTGGCGCTTGAGCTGCAGGCTGCCGGCCTGCAGCCGCGCCATGTCGAGCAGGTTCGTGACGATGCCCGTCATGCGCAGCGCCTCGTCGTGAATCGCGTCGACGAGTTCGCCCTCGCGCTGCGCGAGCCGCCCGGCCGCCGCGGCGTCGCCGGCCTGCGCGGCCGCGCGCCCGTTCGCGAGCATCGACGAGAAGCCGACGATCGTCGTGAGCGGCGTACGCAGGTCGTGCGAGATCGCCGACAGCAGCGAGTTGCGCAGCCGCTCGGACTCCATGTTGACGAGCGCGTCGCGCGCGATCTCGACGTAGTGCACGCGCTCGAGCGCGAGCGCGATCTGCGCGGCGAAGGCGTCGAGCATCCGCTGCTGCTCGGGCACCTCGAGTTCGCGCGGCTCGCGCGACGCGACCGCGAGCACGCCGCGCGTGCGCATCGGCGCCTTCAGCGGCAGGTACAGCGCGGCCGTCGCCGGCAGCGTATCGGTGCCGCGCCCGGCCGGCTTCTGCTGGTCGTACACCCACTGGCCGACGTCGCTGTCGAGCTCCGCGCCCGTCAGCATGACGGCCGCATCGGGCTCCTCGATCTTCTGCCGCACCTGGTCCGCGCTGTCGGGCAGCAGGAACGCGACGCGCGCGCGGAACACCTCGCCCACGTGGCGGCTGCCGATCTCGACGATCTGCTCGGTCGTCAGCGCCGCGCCGAGTTCGCGCGCCATCGCGTAGATCGCGCCGGTGCGGCGCTCGCGGCGCTGCGCGATGCTCGCCTGGCGCGTCAGCGTCGACGTCAGGTGGCTGATCACGAGCGACGTCAGCAGCATCCCGAAGAAGGTCAGCAGGTATTGCGTGTCGCTGACCGAGAACGACATGCGCGGCGGCACGAAGAAGTAATCGAACGCGGCCACCGACAGGAACGACTGCAGCACGCCCGGGCCGCGCCCGAGCCGCACCGCCGAGAACACGACGCCGAGCAGGTACAGCATCACGAGGTTCGTGAGGTCGAGCCGCCCGGACACGACGCTCGCGACGACGGTGATCGCCGCGCAGATCGCGGCCGCATACGCGTAGTGGCGCGGCGGCGAACGATGCGTGCCGAACTGCGCGAACGCGTCGCGCCAGTCGCGCGCCCGTGCGTCGAGCGGCGCGGCGCGCGCCTCGTCGCTCGCGGACGCGCGGATCAGCATCAGGTCGACGTCGCCCGCGCGCTCGGCAAGCTGCTCGCCGAACGGCCGCGCGAAGCGGCGCACGAGTCCGACCTTCGGCGAGCCGCCCGCGACGAGCTTCGACACGTTGCGCACCTTCGCATAGCCGATCAGCGCGGCGACCGCGTCGGCGCCGGCGAGCGTGGCCGTCTCCGCGCCAAGCTCGGCCGCAAGCTTCAGCGCGTCGAGCGTGCGCTGCCGCCGCGCGTCGGGCAGTCGTTGCAGGCGCGGCGTCTCGACGTACACGGCGATCCAGTCGGCCTTCAGGCTCGCGGCGAGGCGCGCCGCCGCGCGCACGAGCGTCGGCGCTTCGGCGCCCGGGCCGACGCAGACGAGCAACCGCTCGCGCGCCTGCCAGATGCGCTGGATCGAGCGATCGGCGCGGTACTCGCGCATCTGCGCATCGACGCGATCGGCCGTGCGCCGCAGCGCCAGCTCGCGCAGCGCGATCAGGTTGCCCTTGCGAAAGAAGTTGCGCACCGCGCGCTCGGCCTGCTGCGCGAGATAGACCTTGCCGTCGCGCATCCGCTCGAGCAGTTCCTCGGCCGGCAGGTCGACGAGCGTGACTTCGTCGGCCGCGTCGAACACGCGATCGGGCACGGTCTCCCACACGCGGATGCCGGTGATCGCGCCGACCACGTCGTTCAGGCTTTCGAGGTGCTGGACGTTGACGGTCGTATACACGTCGATGCCCGCGTCGAGCAGCTCGTAGACGTCCTGCCAGCGCTTCAGGTGCCGTGCGCCCTGCACGTTCGAATGCGCGAGTTCGTCGACGAGGATCAGTTGCGGCGCACGCGCGAGCGCGCCGTCGAGATCGAATTCGGCCAGCGTGCGGCCGCGATAGTCGATGCGGGCGGGCGGCAGCACGTCGAGACCGTCGACCAGCGCGGCGGTCTCGCTGCGGCCGTGGGTCTCGACGATGCCGACGACGACGTCGACGCCTTCCTGCACGCGCTGGCGCGCGGCCTGCAGCATCGCGTAGGTCTTGCCGACGCCGGCGGACGCGCCGAAGAAGATCTTGAGCTGGCCGCGCCGCTGCTTTTCTTCATCGCGCTGCAGCTTGTCGAGGAGTTGGTCGGGATCGGGGCGGTTCATGCGTCAGGAGGGCGACGCGCCGGATGCGCGCGAGATACAGCCATTGTGGTTCCAAATCGCCGCAAAAGGCAAAGACGGCGCGAGCGCCGTCGAAACAAAGTGGCCCGACGCGCGGCCAGCCGCGCCGGGGAGCCCGCACGCACGCGCGCTCAGTGCGCGGCCTGCGCCGCGTCGAGCGCGAGGTTCAGCTTCAGCACGTTCACGCGCGGCTCGCCGAGCACGCCGAACTGGCGGCCCGTCGTGTTCGCGGCGACGAGTTGCGCGACCGCGTCCGGCGTCAGGTTGCGCGCCTTCGCGACGCGCTCGACCTGGTACGCGGCGGCGGCCGGCGTGATCTCCGGATCGAGACCGCTCGCCGACGCCGTCACGAGGTCGACCGGCACCGGCTTCGACAGGTCGGTGCCCGCGTCGCGCAGCGCGGCGACGCGCGCCTTCACCTGGTCGGCGAGCGACGGGTTCAGCGGGCCGAGGTTCGAGCCGCCGGAGCCGGCCGCGTTGTACGGCATCGGCGCGGTGGCCGACAGCCGGCCCCAGAAATACTTCGGCGCGTCGAACGGCTGGCCGATCAGCGCGGAGCCGACGATCTTGCCGTCCTGCTCGATCAGGCTGCCGTTGGCCTGCGACGGGAACACGGCCTGACCGAACACGGTCATCACGGCCGGGTAAGCGAGCCCCGTCACGGCGGTCAGCACGACAAAGAGCACGACGAGCGGGCGAATCAACGATTTCATGATGGTTCCTTCAAGGACGGCCGGCTCAGGCCCAGCCGAGCGCGGCGAGCGTCATGTCGATCAGCTTGATGAACGGGAACGGCAGCAGCACGCCGCCGAGGCCGTACACCAGCAGGTTGCGGCGCAAGAGCGATGCGGCGCCGAGCGGCCGATAGGTCACGCCCTTCAGTGCGAGCGGAATCAGCGCGACGATGATCAGCGCATTGAAGATCACCGCAGACAGGATCGCGGACGCCGGCGACGTCAGATGCATGATGTCGAGCACGCGCAGTTGCGGATAGGTCGTCACGAACGCGGCCGGGATGATCGCGAAATACTTCGCGATGTCGTTCGCGATCGAGAACGTGGTCAGCGACCCGCGCGTCATCAGCATCTGCTTGCCGATCTCGACGATCTCGATCAGCTTCGTCGGGTTCGAGTCGAGGTCGACCATGTTGCCGGCTTCCTTCGCCGCCTGCGTGCCGGTGTTCATCGCCACCGCGACGTCGGCCTGCGCGAGCGCGGGTGCGTCGTTGGTGCCGTCGCCGGTCATCGCGACGAGCCGGCCAGCCGCCTGATGCTCGCGGATCGTCGCGAGCTTGGTTTCCGGTGTCGCTTCCGCGAGGAAATCGTCGACGCCCGCTTCCGCCGCGATCGCCGCGGCCGTCAGCCGGTTGTCGCCCGTCACCATCACGGTCTTGATGCCCATCTTGCGCAGCTCCGCGAAGCGCTCCTTGATGCCGCCCTTCACGATGTCCTTCAGCTCGATCACGCCGAGCACGCGCGCCGCGCCTTCCTGAAGGTCGGCCACGACGAGCGGCGTGCTGCCGCGGCGCGCGACGTCGTCCACCGCGCGGCGCACTTCTTCCGGGAAGCGGCTGCCGTGCGTCTCGACGTAGCGGCGGATCGCATCGGCCGCGCCCTTGCGGATCTCGCGGCCCGGCAGATCGACGCCGCTCATCCGCGTCTGCGCGGAAAAGCCGAGGAACGTCGCGTGCAGTTGCGCCATGTCGCGCTGGCGAATGTTGAAGCGCTCCTTCGCGAGCACCACGATGCTGCGCCCTTCCGGCGTTTCGTCGGCGAGCGACGACAGTTGCGCGGCGTCGGCCAATGCTTCCTCGGTCACGCCCGGCGCCGGCACGAACGTCGACGCCTGGCGGTTGCCGAGCGTGATCGTGCCGGTCTTGTCGAGCAGCAGCACGTCGACGTCGCCGGCCGCTTCCACCGCGCGGCCCGACGTCGCGATCACGTTCGCCTGCATCATCCGGCTCATCCCGGCCACGCCGATCGCGGACAGCAACCCGCCGATCGTCGTCGGGATCAGGCACACGAGCAGCGCGACGAGCGCGGTGATCGTCACCACGTGACCGGCCTTCATCGCGTCGACCGAGAACATCGAGAACGGCAGCAGCGTCGCGGTCGCGAGCAGCATCACGATCGTCAGCGCGACGAGCAGGATCGTCAGCGCGACCTCGTTCGGCGTTTTCTTGCGCTTCGCGCCTTCGACCATCGCGATCATCCGGTCGAGGAACGCCTCGCCCGGGTTCGCGGTGACCTTGACGACGATCCAGTCGGACAGCACGCGCGTGCCGCCCGTCACCGACGAGAAGTCGCCGCCCGACTCGCGGATCACCGGCGCGGATTCGCCGGTGATCGCCGATTCGTCGACCGACGCGACGCCGTCGACGACCTCGCCGTCGGCCGGGATCACGTCGCCGGTCTCGACCAGCACGACGTCGCCCTTGCGCAGGTCGGACGCGGTCGTGATGCGGATCGGCGACTTCGGATGCGGCTCGTTGAGCTTCTTCGCCATCACGTCCTTCTTCGCGCTGCGCAGCGAGGCGGCCTGCGCCTTCGAGCGCCCTTCGGCGAGTGCTTCGGCGAAGTTCGCGAACAGCACCGTGAACCACAGCCACAGCGTGATCGCGAGGATGAAGCCCGCGGGCGCCTCGGCCTGGCCGGCGAGCGCCGCGATCCACAGGATCGTGGTGAGGATGCTGCCGACGTACACGCAGAACATCACCGGGTTGCGGAACTGCGTGCGCGGCGTGAGTTTCTTGAACGAATCCACGATCGCCGGGCGCAGCAGCGCCGGATCGAACATGGACCGTGTTGCGGAATGTTGAGTCATTGCGATCTCTTCAAGCTCTTCAGTCTTTTCAATGTGTCGCCATGCGGGCGCGCATCACGCACCCAGCCACATCATCAGGTGCTCGACGCCCGGGCCGAGCGCGAGCGCCGGCACGTAGGTCAGCGCGCCCACCAGCAGCACGGTGCCGAGCAGCAGCACGACGAACAGCGGGCCATGGGTCGGCAGCGTGCCGCTCGTCACCGCGATGCGCTTCTTCGCGGCGAGGGAACCGGCGATCGCCAGCACCGGCACGATCGTGCCGAAGCGGCCGAACCACATCGCGATCGCGGTCATCCAGTTGTAGAACGGCGTGCCGACCGTCAGGCCCGCGAACGCGCTGCCGTTGTTGTTCGCGGCCGAGCTGAACGCATAGAGGATTTCCGAGAAGCCGTGCGGGCCCGGGTTCGCGATGCCGGCCTTGCCCGCGTCCGCCAACACGGCGATCGACGTGCCGACCAGCACGAGCAGTGGCGTGAGCAGCACGACGATCGACACCATCTTCATCTCGTACGACTCGATCTTCTTGCCGACGTATTCCGGCGTGCGGCCGATCATCAGGCCGGCGACGAACACCGCGAGCAGCGCGAACACGAGCATCCCGTAAAGGCCGGAGCCGACGCCGCCGAAGACCACCTCGCCGAGCTGCATCAGCAGCATCGGCACGAGACCGCCGACCGGCGTCAGCGAATCGTGCATCGCGTCCACCGCGCCGCACGACGCGGCCGTCGTCGCGACCGTGAAGATGCCGGTCTGCGCGATCCCGAAGCGCGTTTCCTTGCCTTCCATGTTGCCGCCCGGCTGCAGCGCGCCGGCCGACTGGTCGACGTGCAGCGCGGCGAGCGTCGGATTGCCGGCCTGCTCGGCGTTCACCTCGACGACGGTCGCGACCGCGAACGCGACCGTCATCGCCGCGAGCACCGCGATGCCCTGCCGGCGGTCGCCGATCATGCGGCCGAACACGAGGCACAGCGCGGCCGGGATGATCAGGATCGCGAAGATCTCGATGAAGTTCGCGAACGGCGTCGGGTTCTCGTACGGGTGCGCGGAGTTCGCGTTGAAGAAGCCGCCGCCGTTGGTGCCGAGCATCTTGATCGCTTCCTGCGATGCGACCGGGCCCATCGCGAGCGTCTGCTTCGTCAGCGCAGTCGGCACCGTGACCGCGTTGCCCTTGTCGTCCTTCACCGGGTTGCCCTGCGCGTCGAGCTTCGGCGCCGCGTAGGTGCTCGCCTGCAGCACCGGCACGTCCTGGTACGCCTTCATGTTCTGCAGCACGCCCTGGCTCATCAGCAGCGCGGCGACGAGCGCCGACATCGGCACGAGCACGTACAGCGTCACGCGCGTCAGGTCGACCCAGAAGTTGCCGATCGTCCGCGCGGTGTGGCGCGCGAAGCCGCGGATCAGCGCGATCACGACGACGATGCCGGTCGCCGCCGACAGGAAGTTCTGCACCGTCAGGCCGAGCATCTGCGACAGATAGCTGACGGTCTGCTCGGGCGTGTAGTCCTGCCAGTTCGTGTTGGCGACGAAGCTGACGGCCGTGTTGAACGCGCCGTCGGGCGTCATCGCGCCGAGCTGCTGCGGGTTGCCGGGCAGGAAGCCCTGCAGGCGCAGCAGCCCGTAGAGGAACAGCACGCCGAGCGCGTTGAACGCGATCGTCGCGACCGTGTACTGCTTCCAGTTCATTTCGGTGCCCGCATCGACGCCGGCGATGCGGTACAGCGCGCGTTCGAGCGGGCCGAACGCGCGCACGACGCGCGAACTGCCGTCCATCACCGCGGTCAGGTAGCGCGCGACCGGCACGGCCGCCGCGAGCAGCACGACGATGAACAGCAGCGTCTGCAACAGGTTGTTCGCGTTCATTCGATGTCCTCCGCGCGCAGCAGCGCAAAGACGAGATACGCGAACAGCAGGGCCGTCGAGGCGCCCGCTAGCCAAAGCATCCAGGTCATGCGCGCCCCCCGCGACCGTATTGCGCGAGCTTGTCGCAACCGGCAAGCAAACCGAGGATCAGCGCGGTGAAGAGCACCAGTACGCCGATGAAAACCCCATCCATTTTTGTTCTCCGTCGTCGAAATCGGACGACTAGAACCTTATGGGAACGCACGTAAAGGGCGGGTCAAAGGTGTCGGGGCGGGTGTAAAAAACGCGTAAACGCGAGGGACGGGACGGCCGCGAATCAAGGCGGGACGGACGGCGCCGCGGCGCCGCCCGCCACAGGCACGTGCCGGCGTGGCGCCGGCACGCGGAGACGGGTCAGGGAACGAGGATCGTCGAGCCGGTGGTCTTGCGTGCTTCCAGATCGGCATGCGCGCGACCGACTTCCGCGAGCGGATAGCGCTGGTTGATGCTCGTCTTCACCTTGCCCGACAGGATCACGTCGAACAACTCGGCGGCCGCGGCTTCGAGATCGGCGCGCTTCGCGATGTACGAGAACAGCGTCGGGCGCGTGAAGAACAGCGAGCCGCGCGACGAGAATTCCTTCGAGTCGATCGGCGGCAGCGGGCCCGACGCATTGCCGAAGCTGACGAAGTAGCCGAGCGGCGCGAGGCTGTCGAGCGAGCCGATGTAGGTGTCCTTGCCGATCGAATCGTAGACGACCGGCACGCCCGCGCCGTTCGTGATCTCCTTCACGCGCTGCGTGAAGTTCTCGCGCGTATAGACGATCGGATGATCGCAGCCGTGCGCCTTCGCGAGCTCGGCCTTCTCGTCGGAGCCGACCGTGCCGATCACGGTCGCGCCGAGCGCCTTCGCCCACTGGCACACGAGCAGCCCGACGCCGCCGGCCGCCGCATGGATCAGGATCGTGTCGCCGGTCTTCACCGGGTAGGTGCGGCGCAGCAGATAGTGCGCGGTCAGGCCCTGCAGCATCACCGACGCCGCGTCGTCGTAGCTGATCCCGTCCGGCAGCTTCACCAGACGCTCGGCCGGCATCACGCGCTCCTGCGCGTATGCGCCAGGCGGCTGACCGACATAGGCGACGCGGTCGCCGGCCTTGAAAGCGGTCACGCCGTCGCCGACGGCCGTCACCTCGCCCGCCGCCTCCATCCCGAGGCCGCCGGGCAGTTGTTGCGGATAGAGGCCCGTGCGGAAATACACGTCGATGTAGTTGAGGCCGACCGCGTGTTGCCGGATGCGGACTTCGCCCGCCTTCGGCGCGCCGACCTCGACATCGACCCACTTCATCACGTCCGGGCCGCCGGGCTGGTCGTATCGGATTGCTTTCGGCATCGTTTTGCTCCTCTTCTGTCTGGAATCTGGAAATCCGGTTCGGCGAATGCATCGACATTGCCGCTGCAGCGATGCGCGTGAACACGGGTCGTAGCGGAGGATTCTCGCGCGTCGTGCGCGGTCATGCAGCGCGTCGTCGCAATCCCTTCACATTGATAGGGTTTTCGCAGGAAATGTATTGCATGGGCCGCGTTCACACTTGGTCACGTTCATATCAAGACCTTTGGGTCGTACGAATTTCCGCTCCGTTCGCGTTGACCGAGGCTGGCCGCACCGCGAATTTGGCCTTGCGCCCGTGCGAGACACGTCTCCCGTGCCGCGTTGTCGTACTGCGCTCCCGGAACCGGCGACATCGACACGGGTCGGCCGGCAATTCGAATCCGTGCCACGCACATTTATGAGATGACGAGCGTGCTATTTTGCCCTTTGCCCAATTCACCCAACCCACGCCATGAAACGCTTTCTTGTCCAGAACTTGCTTGTTGTCGCGTCGTTGTCAGCGAGTATTGGCAGCGCAACCGCGGCTGCGGTCCCTCGTGTCGACGGCACCCGGCTACTCGACGGCGTGAGTCGATCGGACAACAGTCCCTACGCCGACGCCGAACGCCACGCGATGGCCGGGTATCTGGCCGGGGTCGCCGATACGACTGAGGGCAAGGACTGGTGCGACAACGGTCGCGTCAAATCGGGCGAAATCGATTCGGAAGTGCTCGCCGCGCTCCGCCAACTGCCGAGAGACGCACTGAAAGCAAGCGCAGCGAGGTTGGTTGCCCACGCCTTACGACAAAAATTCCCTTGCCGCTAACCGAGGAACGCTCGCTTGAAACCGCCGTTCTCCATACTGAGCAGCCACTATCCAGGCAACAAGACCGTTTCGAGGAAGCGCTTTTTCAGGAATTGGGCTGGCAAGACCTGATCCAGAATCCGTCGTATGCGAATACGTGCGCCATCCGGATCAGCGTGGCACTTGTCAAAAGCGGAATAACGTTGCGCGGCGGACTGGTCATTCAGAAAGGGCCGCACCGTGGGCGCCGCATCGAGGCGGGGCAGGTCCGGCTGGCCAAGATGCTGGCCGAGCCGGCGTATTTCGGCAAAGCCGAAGTATTTCGGCGCGACGACGCCGTGACCGGCATCGCCTCCAGAAAGGGCATGGCGGCCTTCTGGGACATTCCGGGATACATGAACGGGCGTGGCGGGCATATCGACCTGATCGACGGTGCGCGAGCCCTCTGTGGTTCAGACTGCTACTGGACGGCATCCGAAGTGTGGTTCTGGCCGCTACGGTAATCGGTGGTATCCGGATTCTACGTCATCCACACCGCTCTCCTTGACCCGCGGCGTCACCCTGCCGTAGTGGCCAAACATGGCGACGCCGTACAACGACAATCGCGCCCGCCCCACACCTAGCAAACATCCTGCATGTTCCTCGCCAGATCGTCGAGCAGCATCCGCGCGGTCGCGACGTTGGTCGCGACCGGCACGTCGTGCACGTCGCACGCGCGCACCAGCGCGGTGATGTCGGGATCGTGCGGCTGCGCGGTCATCGGGTCGCGCAGGAACACGACGATGTCGACGCGGCCGTCGGCCAGTTCCGCGCCGATCTGCAGGTCGCCGCCGAGCGGCCCCGACAGCTTGCGCTCGACCTCGAGCCCGTGCGCGGCGGCGATCCGGCCGCCCGTCGTGCCCGTCGCCACCAGCCGGCATTGCGCGAGCGTCTCGCGATACTGGCCCGCGAGCGCGACGATCTCGTCCTTCTTCGCGTCGTGCGCAATCAGTGCGATGCGGGGTTTGCTCATCTCCAGTTCCTTCGTCGTTCGGTTGTTGTCATCGTGAATCGAAAAGCGCCGGTCAGAACGTACCCGGATACGCACCGCCGTCGAGCAGCCAGTTCTGCCCGGTGATGTAGCCGGCGTGCACGCTGCACAGGAACGCGCAGGCCGCGCCGAATTCAGCGCGCGTGCCCAGGCGCCCGGCCGGAATGTCCTTGGTGCGCCGCGCGCGCATCTCGTCGACCGTCACGCCCTGCGCCTGCGCCGACGCGGCAAGCGTCGTCGCGATCCGGTCGGTGTCGAACAGCCCCGGCAGCAGGTTGTTGATCGTCACGCCCTGCCCCGCGACCTTGCGCGACAGCCCCGCGACGAAGCCGGTCAGCCCCGAGCGCGCGCCGTTCGACAGCGCGAGCACGTCGATCGGCGCCTTCACGGCCGAGCTCGTGATGTTGACGATCCGGCCGAAGCCGCGGCCGATCATCCCGTCGAGCGTCGCGCGGATCAGCTCGATCGGCGTCAGCATGTTCGATTCGAGCGCGCGGATCCAGTCGTCGTGCGAGAAATCGCGGAAGTCGCCGGGCGGCGGGCCGCCGGCATTCGTCACGAGAATGTCCGGCTGCGGGCACGCGGCGAGCGCGGCCGCGCGGCCGTCCGGCGTCGTGATGTCGCACGCGACCGCCGTGACCGACACGTTCGCGCCGGCGCGGATCTCTTCCGCGGTTTCCTCCAGCGTGTCGCGCGTGCGCGCGACGATCACGAGGTTCACGCCCTCCGCGGCCAGCGCTTCCGCGCAGCCGCGCCCGAGGCCCTTGCTCGCCGCGCACACGAGCGCGGTCTTTCCTTCGATGCCGAGATCCATCGTCGTTTCCCTGGTGGCGCGCGTGCCGGCGCGGCCCCGCGTGGCCGCCGGCGGCGGGCAAACGGGCGTGCGCGGCACGCGAGTTGTCGTGAGACGTCGATAATATCCGGATCGCGCGGCGCGCCTTGGTAAAATTGCGGCCATGAGCGACGGCCGGCCCGTGCCCGCCGTCGCCCCCGATCCCCTTTTGCCGCCAAGGCACCCCGTCATGAAACAGGACAGCCGTTTCCCGAACCTCTTCATCACCGATCACCCGCTGATCCAGCACAAGCTCACGCACATGCGCGACAAGGACACGTCCACGCGCACGTTCCGCGAACTGCTGCGCGAGATCACGCTGCTGATGGGCTATGAGATCACCCGCAACCTGCCGATCACGACCAAGCGGGTCGAAACCCCGCTGGTGGCGGTCGACGCGCCGGTGATCGCCGGCAAGAAGCTCGCGATCGTGCCCGTGCTGCGCGCGGGCATCGGGATGTCGGACGGCCTGCTCGACCTGGTGCCGTCCGCGCGCGTGGGCCACATCGGCGTGTACCGCGCCGAGGACCACCGTCCGGTCGAATACCTGGTGCGCCTGCCGGACCTGGAAGACCGCATCTTCATCCTGTGCGACCCGATGGTCGCGACCGGCTATTCGGCCGTGCATGCGGTCGACGTGCTCAAGCGCCGCAACGTGCCGGCCGCGAACATCATGTTCGTCGCGCTGGTCGCCGCGCCCGAGGGCGTGCAGGTGTTCCAGGACGCGCACCCGGACGTGAAGCTGTTCGTCGCGTCGCTCGACTCGCACCTGAACGAGCACGCGTATATCGTCCCGGGCCTGGGCGACGCCGGCGACCGCCTGTTCGGCACCAAGAACTGAGCGCACCGGGCGTCCGGCGCCGCCATGCCGCGCGGCCCGGCGCGCCGCGACGGCCGCTCTGGCCGTTCGGCCATGCGCGGCCGCCCCGAACCGGCGGTCGCCGCGTGATAAAATCACGATCCACTCGACACGCGCGGCCCCGCGGCTTCATGCCCGCCGACACGGCCGCCGATTCAACGACACATTGCAACAATCGCCCGCGCCGCGCGCCCGGGCACGGAGAAAGGTATGGCTGGTCATTCGAAATGGGCCAACATCAAGCATAAGAAGGCTGCGGCCGACGCGAAGCGCGGCAAGATCTGGACTCGCCTGATCAAGGAAATCCAGGTGGCGGCGCGCCTCGGCGGCGGCGACGTCAACTCGAACCCGCGCCTGCGTCTCGCGGTCGACAAGGCAGCCGACGCGAACATGCCGAAGGACAACGTCAAGCGCGCGATCGACCGCGGCGTCGGCGGCGCGGACGGCGCGAACTACGAAGAAATCCGTTACGAAGGCTACGGCATCAGCGGCGCGGCGATCATCGTCGACACGCTGACCGACAACCGCACCCGCACGGTCGCGGAAGTGCGCCACGCGTTCTCGAAGTTCGGCGGCAACATGGGCACCGACGGCTCGGTCGCGTTCATGTTCGATCACGTCGGCCAGTTCCTGTTCGCGCCCGGCACGTCGGAAGACGCGCTGATGGAAGCCGCGCTCGAAGCCGGCGCGAACGACGTGAACACGAACGACGACGGCTCGATCGAAGTGCTGTGCGACTGGCAGGCATTCTCGGCGGTGAAGGACGCGCTCGAAGCCGCGGGCTTCAAGGCCGAACTCGCCGAAGTGACGATGAAGCCGCAGAACGAAGTCGAATTCACCGGCGACGACGCGGCGAAGATGCAGAAGCTGCTGGACGCGCTCGAGAACCTCGACGACGTGCAGGACGTGTATACGAACGCCGTCATCGTCGAGGAATGAGATGCCGGCCGCCGCGCGCAGCGTTGCGACGGCGGCCCGACCGATTTCGCGGCCGGCGCGCCTGAGCGTGCCGGCCGCCCTGTTTTCTAGTCTGCGGGGAATCCCATGAAACTACTCGTCGTCGGTTCCGGCGGCCGCGAACATGCGCTGGCGTGGAAGCTCGCGCAGTCGCCGCGCGTCCAGATGGTCTACGTCGCGCCCGGCAATGGCGGCACGGCGCAGGACGAGCGTCTGAAGAACGTCGACATCACGGCGCTCGACGAACTCGCCGATTTCGCGGAACGCGAAGGCGTCGCGTTCACGCTCGTCGGGCCGGAAGCACCGCTCGCGGCCGGCATCGTCAACCTGTTCCGCGCACGCGGCCTGAAGGTATTCGGCCCGACCCGCGAAGCCGCGCAGCTCGAAAGCTCGAAGGATTTCGCGAAGGCGTTCATGAAGCGCCACAACATTCCGACGGCCGACTACGAAACCTTCGCCGACGCGGCCGCCGCCCACGCGTACATCGACGCGAAGGGTGCGCCGATCGTCGTGAAGGCCGACGGCCTCGCAGCCGGCAAGGGCGTCGTCGTCGCGATGACGCTCGAAGAAGCCCATGCGGCCGTCGACATGATGCTGTCGGGCAACAAGCTCGGCGATGCCGGCGCGCGCGTCGTGATCGAGGAATTCCTCGATGGCGAGGAAGCCAGCTTCATCGTGATGGTCGACGGCAAGCATGCGCTGGCGCTGGCTTCCAGCCAGGACCACAAGCGCCTGCTCGACGAGGATCGCGGCCCGAACACCGGCGGCATGGGCGCGTATTCGCCCGCGCCGATCGTCACGCCGCAGATGCATGCACGCGTGATGCGCGAGATCATCATGCCGACGGTGCGCGGGATGGAGAAGGACGGCATCCGCTTCACGGGCTTCCTGTACGCGGGCCTGATGATCGACAAGGAAGGCAATCCGCGCACGCTCGAGTTCAACTGCCGGATGGGCGACCCGGAAACGCAGCCGATCATGGCGCGCCTGAAGAGCGACTTCTCGAAGGTCGTCGAGCAGGCGATCGCGGGCACGCTCGACACGGTCGAGCTCGACTGGGATCGCCGCACCGCGCTGGGCGTCGTGCTGGCCGCGCACGGTTACCCGGACGCGCCGCGCAAGGGCGACCGCATCAACGGGATCCCGGCCGAAACCGAACAGGCGGTGACGTTCCATGCGGGCACGACGCTCGCCGAAGGCGACAAGCTGGTCACCTCGGGCGGCCGCGTGCTGTGCGTGGTCGGCCTCGCCGATTCGGTGCGCGAAGCGCAGCAGCATGCGTACGACACGATCAACCAGATCAATTTCGAAGGCATGCAGTACCGCCGCGACATCGGCTTTCGCGCGCTCAACCGCAAGAGCGCGTGACGTCGCCATCGCCGCCCCGCGCCCGCGCGGCGGCGACCCATCTGCCGGGGTTCGATAGAATGCCCGGCAGACGCTTTTTTTACGGCTCCCGCGTCAGGCGGGGGCAGCCAGTCCAGACATGACCGATTCGACCTACGACGTGGCGCGTGTGCGCACGTACCTCCAGGGCCTGCAGACACGCATCGCCGACGCGATCGGCGCGCTCGACGGCACGCCGCTCGCGACCGACACGTGGCAGCGCGGGGCGGCCGAACGCCTGCGCGGCGGCGGCTGCACGCGGATTCTCGAAGGCGGCCGCGTGTTCGAACGCGCGGGAATCGGCTTTTCCGACGTCGCGGGCGACGCGCTGCCGCCGTCGGCGAGCGCGGCGCGCCCGCAGCTCGCGGGCCGCGGCTTCGAGGCGCTCGGTGTGTCGCTGGTGCTGCACCCGCGCAATCCGTACTGCCCGACCGTGCACATGAACGTGCGGATGCTGATCGCGACGAAACCGGGCGAAGACCCCGTGTTCTGGTTCGGCGGCGGCATGGATCTGACACCGGTTTACGGCTTCGAGGACGACGCGCGGCATTTCCACCAGACCTGCAAGGATGCGCTCGACCCGTTCGGCGCCGAGCTCTACCCGCGCTTCAAGCAATGGTGCGACGACTATTTCTTCCTCAAGCACCGCAACGAAACGCGCGGCATCGGCGGGATCTTCTTCGACGATTTCTCGGAGCCCGGTTTCGAACGCTCGTTTGACATGATGCAAAGCGTCGGCGATGCGTTCCTGCACGCTTACCTGCCGATCGTCGAGCGCCGCGCCGAATTGCCGTACGGCGAGCGCGAGCGCGACTTCCAGGCCTACCGCCGCGGCCGCTACGTCGAATTCAACCTCGTGTTCGACCGCGGCACGCTGTTCGGCCTGCAAAGCGGCGGCCGGACCGAGTCGATCCTGATGTCGATGCCGCCGGTCGCGAACTGGCGCTACAACTGGCAACCCGAGCCGGGTTCGCCGGAAGCGCGCCTTTACAGCGACTTCCTCGTGCCGCGCCACTGGGTCTGAGCCCGCGCGCCCCGCTGCCCCAACGAAAGGACGCGTTTCTGGACACCACCGCCCGCCCCGCCCCGCTGCCGCGTCGTATCGGCTTGCTGGGCGGCACCTTCGACCCGATCCACGACGGCCATCTGGCGCTCGCGCGCCGGTTCGCCGCGCTGCTCGACCTGACCGATCTCGTGTTGCTGCCCGCCGGGCAGCCGTACCAGAAGCGCGACGTGTCGGCCGCCGAGCACCGGCTCGCGATGACGCGCGCGGCCGCGGATTCGCTCGTGCTGCCGGGCGTGACCGTGACCGTCGCCACCGACGAGATCGAGCACGCCGGCCCGACCTATACGGTCGAGACGCTCGCGCGCTGGCGCGAGCGGATCGGCCCGGATGCGTCGCTGTCGCTGCTGATCGGCGCCGACCAGCTCGTGCGCCTCGATACGTGGCGCGACTGGCGCGCGCTGTTCGACTACGCGCACGTCGGCGTGTCGACGCGCCCGGGCTTCGAGCTCGGCGCGGCGCCGCCGGACGTCGCGCGGGAAATCGCCGCGCGGCAGGCCGGCGCCGACGTGCTGAAGGCCACGCCGGCAGGCCGCCTGCTGATCGATACGACCCTTTCGTTCGACATCGCCGCGACCGACATCCGCGCGCACCTGCGCGAATGCATCGCACGCCATGCGCAAATGCCCGACGCGTCGGCCGAACATGTGCCGGCCGCCGTATGGGCCTATATTCTTCAACATCGCCTCTACCATTCCTGAATCCATGGATATTCGCAAACTGCAGCGCGTGATCGTCGACGCCCTCGAAGACGTCAAGGCGCAAGACATCAAGGTGTTCAACACCAGCCACCTGACCGAACTGTTCGACCGCGTGGTCGTCGCCTCGGGCACCTCCAACCGCCAGACCAAGGCGCTCGCGTCGAACGTGCGCGACAAGGTCAAGGAAGCCGGCGGCGACGTCGTCAGCTCCGAAGGCGAGGACACCGGCGAATGGGTGCTGGTCGACTGCGGCGACGCGGTCGTGCACATCCTGCAACCGGCGCTGCGCCAGTACTACAACCTCGAGGAAATCTGGGGCGACAAGCCCGTGCGGATGAAGCTCGGCGGCGGCAAGGGCAACGGCTTCGCGACGGCGAGCGAAGGCGACGAAGAAGAAGAGGAAGAAGCGCCCGCACGCCCCGCGCGCAAGACGGCCGCCCGCCGCCGCTGAGTCGCGGCGCGCCTCCCGATGAAGCTTTTCATCCTCGCGGTCGGCCACAAGATGCCGGGCTGGATCGCATCCGGCTTCGACGAATACACGAAGCGGATGCCGCCCGAACTGCGCATCGAGTTGCGCGAAATCAAGCCTGAACTGCGTTCGGGCGGCCGCAGCGCCGAAAGCGTGATGGCCGCCGAGCGGCAGAAGATCGAGGCCGCGCTGCCGAAGGGCGCGCGCATCGTCGCGCTCGACGAGCGCGGCCGCGACTGGACCACGATGCAGCTCGCGCAGGCGCTGCCCGGCTGGCAACAGGACGGCCGCGACGTCGCGTTCGTGATCGGCGGCGCCGACGGGCTCGATCCGGACCTGAAAGCGCGTGCCGACGTGCTGCTGCGCATCTCCAGCATGACGCTGCCGCACGGCATGGTGCGCGTGCTGCTCGCCGAACAGCTTTACCGGGCGTGGAGCATCACGCAGAATCACCCCTACCACCGCGCATGACGTGTCGTCCTCGACACGCGCGCCGCGCGCGCTCAACGAGATAACGACACCATGCCGTCCAGCACGTCCCCCGCACTTTTCCCGATTCTTTACCTCGCTTCCCAAAGCCCGCGCCGCCAGGAACTGCTGCAGCAGATCGGCGTACGCTTCGAGCTGCTGCTGCCGCGCCCCGACGAGGACGCCGAGGCGCTCGAGGCCGAACTGCCCGGCGAAGCCGCCGACGCGTACGTGCGGCGTGTGACCGTCGCGAAGGCCGAAGCCGCGCGTGCGCGTCTCGTCGCGAGCGGCAAGCCGGCCGCGCCGGTGCTCGTTGCGGACACCACGGTGACGATCGACGGCGCGATCCTCGGCAAACCCGCCGACGCCGACGATGCGCTCGCGATGCTCACCCGCCTCGCGGGCCGCGAACACGAAGTCCTGACCGCGGTTGCCGTGATCGGCGCCGACGGCGAACTGCTGCCGCCCGCGCTGTCGCGCTCGTCGGTGCGCTTTTCAAACGCGTCGCGCGGCGCGTTCGCGCGCTACGTCGAAACCGGCGAGCCGTTCGGCAAGGCCGGCGCGTACGCGATCCAGGGCCGCGCGGCCGAATTCATCGAGCGAATCGCCGGATCCCATTCAGGTATCATGGGTCTGCCCCTTTTTGAGACTGCCGCGCTGCTGCGTACCGCACGCGTCGCCTTCTGAACCGCACCATGAACGAAGAAATCCTGATCAACCTCACGCCGCAGGAAACGCGCGTCGCACTCGTCCAGCAAGGCGCGGTGCAGGAGCTTCACGTCGAGCGCACGCTGTCGCGCGGGCGGGTCGGCAACATCTATCTCGGCAAGGTGGTGCGCGTGCTGCCCGGCATGCAGTCGGCGTTCATCGACATCGGCCTCGAGCGCGCGGCGTTCCTGCACGTCGCCGACATCTGGCATCCGCGCCTCGCGGGCGAACCGCAGTCGGGCGCGCCGCACCAGCCGATCGAGAAGATCGTGTTCGAGGGCCAGACGCTGATGGTGCAGGTGATCAAGGATCCGATCGGCACTAAAGGCGCGCGGCTGTCGACGCAGGTCAGCATCGCGGGCCGCACGCTCGTCTACCTGCCGCAGGAGCCGCATATCGGCATCTCGCAGAAGATCGAGAGCGAGGCCGAGCGCGAGGCCGTGCGCGCTCGCCTGACGGCCGTGATCCCGCCGGACGAGAAAGGCGGCTACATCGTGCGCACAATCGCCGAGGATGCGACCTCCGACGAGCTGGCCGGCGACGTCACGTACCTGCGCAAGACCTGGGCGACGATCGTCGCGCAAGCGCAGCGGCTGCCGGCGACGAGCCTGCTGTATCAGGATCTCGATCTCGCGCAGCGCGTGCTGCGCGATTTCGCGAACGACGACACGACGCGCATCCAGGTCGATTCGCGCGAGACCTACCAGCGCCTGTCGGAATTCGCGGGCGAGTTCACGCCGGCCGTGAGCCCGAAGCTGCATCACTACACGGGCGAGCGGCCGCTGTTCGACCTGTACAACATCGAGACGGAGATCCAGCGCGCGTTGTCGCGCCGCGTCGACCTGAAGTCGGGCGGTTACCTGATGATCGACCAGACCGAGGCGATGACGACGATCGACGTGAACACCGGCGGCTACGTCGGCGCGCGCAACTTCGACGACACGATCTTCAAGACCAACCTCGAGGCCGCGCACACGATCGCGCGGCAGCTGCGGCTGCGCAACCTCGGCGGGATCATCATCATCGACTTCATCGACATGGAGAACGCCGAGCATCGCGACGCCGTGCTGTCCGAGCTGAAGAAGGCGCTGTCGCGCGACCGCACGCGCGTGACGGTCAATACCTTCTCGCAGCTCGGGCTCGTCGAGATGACGCGCAAGCGCACGCGCGAATCGCTCGCGCACGTGCTGTGCGAACCGTGCCCGACCTGCCAGGGCAAGGGCCAGGTGAAGACGTCGCGCACCGTGTGCTACGACATCCTGCGCGAGATCCTGCGCGAATCGCGGCAGTTCAATCCGCGCGAGTTCCGCGTGATCGCCGCGCAGCAGGTGATCGACCTGTTCCTCGACGAGGAGTCGCAGCATCTGGCGATGCTGATCGACTTCATCGGCAAACCGGTGTCGCTGCAGGTCGAGTCGAATCTGAGCCAGGAGCAGTACGATATCGTGCTGATGTAACGGTGCGTTCTTTGGCGGTTGCGCGACTTCGGCCCGGTGCGGCGCGGCTTTCGCGCAACCCGCATGCATTGCCGAACGGCTATTCGTCGCCGGTTGCTTTCCGTGCGAAGCGCTCGATCGCTTCGGTATCCCATCGGCCGAGACGCATCGCTTCTTCCAGCATGCCGAGCGTGAGCGGGACACGCGGCGGCTTACGATAATGCTCGGAAAACAGCGCGAGAAACGTCGTCACCATGTCCTGGCCCTCAGGACCGAAGTAGCGGTCGTAAGGGAAGTCAGCGGCAGGTACACCGAACGTTTCTGCCCATTTGTCGATGAACTCGACTGCGTCGGCTCCGGTCATGCGCAGATCCTCGTCGAGGCGCGATGATGGTTCGATCCGCAACTGACCGCCGAACAATGGTCGACCGAGCTCCTCACGCGTAAATGAGGCCAGCTTTTCCCACGTATCGGTCGGCATGATCAAAGCTCCCTGTCTTGTGCTTTGGCGACGGCGTTGTACCGGCGCACCCTGCTGAACATGATGACTGCCTCCGGCGTGAGATCCTCGCGCCCCTCATACGCATAGCGATCGTCCGACATAGGCCCTCGTGGTTGTTCGAATGACCGCAGACCTTAGCAAAACCGAACGCGCTCGCCATCCCTGTATCATTCGGTCAGGCGTGTAATAGGCCGCTTGCCCAGGCCGCACGGCGAAGAGCGCATCGCGCAATGGTTTAACAACCGTTTCGGGAACGGTCCCGCGATACGCCCTCTTTCGCCTCCAGCCTCGCCCATGCCGCACGTCGACAGGGTGCCCGCGCCATCCGCCGCGCTATCCTTTCTCACCTCACATTCATTCACCACACACCATGAGCCAAGGCCACAACCGCCGTCAGCGCAAGAAACTCCACATCGGCGAATTCCAGGAACTCTCGTTCAACGCCACCGCGCATTACCGCAACGACATGACCGACCTCGAGCGCGGCCAGTTGATCGATGCGTTCATCGACTTCGTCGAAGCGAACGGGCTGCTGACCGTCGCGTCCGCGGACGAAGGCATCGGCGCGTACGTGATCTCCGGCGCGCCGCGCGGCACGACGACCGACGCCGATCGCGAACTCGTGCGCGGGTGGCTGGCCGCCCGTCCGGAACTGAAGGACGTCCAGGTCAGCGAATTCGCCGACGCGTGGTATCCGGACGCCTGATTGCCCGGTTTCACGCTGCTTCAGGCAGCGCCCGCGCCTGCCCGCCAAGACGGTGGGCCAGGCCGGCGTCGCTTCTTCCGAATGATCATGATGGCCGCTCGCGTGGCGACGCTGGCGTCGCTGTCCGCGTACGGCGGCGCAGCTCGCTGAATCAGCGCACCGGCGGCTGCAGCGCCGACGCCCGCGTCGTCGTCGATCAGGCGCCACAGCCGGACCGCCGACCGGCTTCCGATCCCTTCCTTTTCCCGACGGCCCGCCTGCAACCCGCCATCGAAATCGGTCCTGAAAGCAAGACACGTTAAACTCTCACCCTCGCGTGGTGCGCCGCCCGCACCCGCCATCCATCGCCAGCCGCGTGCCCTCGGGCCGCCCCGACCCATGGAGTGAGTGTCAATGAGCGGCGGACTCCCGTTTCCCGCATCCCGCAAGTCGTTGCCGTCCTCGACGGTCTTCCTGATCGTCGCCGCCGCCGCGCTGCTGTCCGGCTGCGGGCTGCTGCCGGTCCAGAACCCGCCCGCGCCGATCAGCGAGGCGCTCGTCGAGCCTGTCGAGGAAACCGCCGGCGAGCCGCTGACGATGCCGCCCGTGCCCGCGCCGACGCAACCGGAGGAACCGGAAGCGCCGAAGAAGCCGCACCGCGAAGTCGCGCGGCCAAAGCCCGTGCAGCGCCCCGAAACGCCGACCCCGCCGCCGCCTCCGCCCCCGCCGATCGTCGCGACGCGCGCGCTCGACCGCACGCAGATCCATGCGCTGCTCGACAGCGAAGTCGCGCGCCGCAACGGCAAGGTGGTCGGCCGCGCGGTCGACATGGTGGTCGACGCGGGCGGCAAGCCGCGCGAGATGGTCGTCAACCTGCAGGGCTTCATGGGGATCGGCGACCGCAAGGTCATCTTCCCGTGGAACGTGTTCCGCTTCACGCCGGGCGGCAAACAGGAGCCGATCGTGCTCGACGTGCCGTCGGGCGACCTGCCGCCGGCCGCGCGGCCGAAGGCCGTGCCGCTGTCGGGCTCGGCCGCGGCGTCGCCGGCGACGCGGCTGCCGATGCTCGACAGCGACGTCGAGCGCCCGAACGGCACGAAGATCGGCCGCATCGTCGACGTGCTGATCGACCGCGGCGCCCAGCCGCAGGCCGTCGTGCTCGACCTCGGCGGGCTCGTCAATACCGACCGCCGTTCGATCGCCGCGAGCTGGGGCGCGCTGCGCTTCGTCACGCGCGACAAGGCGCTGCACCCGCAGCTCGACCTGAACGACGCGCAGATCAAGGCAGCGCCGCCGTACGCGGCCGACAAGCCGATCGTCGCGGTCTTTCCGCCCGTTGCCCCGGCGGCAGCGGTGCCGGCTTCATCTGCGAGTGCCACCCGATGACGATCAAGCATTCCGTCAGCGCGCGCAGTCTCCGGTCCCTCGACTGGCTCAACTTTTTCGTTGCAAACGTTCAAACCGGGTTCGGTCCGTTCATCGCGTCCTACCTCGCGTCGCACAAATGGACGCAGGGCGAGATCGGCATGGTGCTGTCGATCGGCACGATCAGCGCGATGGTCAGCCAGGTGCCGGGCGGCGCGGCCGTCGATGCGCTGAAGAACAAGAAAGGCGCGGCCGCGTGGGCGATCGCGGCGATCATCCTGTCCGCGGTGCTGCTCGCGTCGAGCCCGACGATCGTGCCGGTGATCGCCGCCGAGGTGTTCCACGGTTTCGCCAGTTGCATGCTGGTGCCGGCGATGGCCGCGATCTCGTTCTCGCTCGTCGGCCGCGCCGACCTCGGCGACCGGCTCGGCCGCAACGCGCGCTGGGCGTCGATCGGCAGTGCGGTCGCGGCGGGCCTGATGGGGCTGACCGGCGAATACTTCTCCGCGCGCGCGGTGTTCTGGCTGACCGCCGTGCTGGCGCTGCCCGCGCTGTTCGCGCTCGCGATGATCCAGCCGACGCACCAGGTGATTCCGCAGTCGTCGAAGCCTGACGACCTCGACGAAACCGGCGAGCGCGAGACGCTGCTCGAACTGCTGCGCGACCGCCGGATGCTGATCTTCGCGGCCTGCGTCGTACTGTTCCATCTGTCGAACGCCGCGATGCTGAACCTCGCGGCCGGTGAAGTCACGGCCGGGATGGGCGAGAACGTGCAGCTCGTGATCGCCGCGTGCATCATCGTGCCGCAGGCGATCGTCGCGATGCTGTCGCCGTGGGTCGGCCGCTCCGCGCAGCGCTGGGGGCGCCGGCCGATCCTGCTGCTCGGCTTCTCCGCGCTGCCGGTGCGCGCGCTGCTGTTCGCCGGCGTCAGCAGCCCGTACCTGCTCGTGCCGGTGCAGATGCTCGACGGCATCAGCGCGGCCGTGTTCGGCGTGATGCTGCCGCTGATCGCGGCCGACGTCGCGGGCGGCAAGGGCCGCTACAACCTGTGTATCGGGCTGTTCGGGCTCGCGGCCGGGATCGGCGCGACGCTCAGCACGGCCGTGGCCGGCTACGTCGCCGATCACTTCGGCAACGCGGTCAGCTTCTTCGGGCTCGCGGCCGCCGGCGCGCTCGCGGTGCTGCTGGTGTGGCTCGCGATGCCCGAAACGCGCATCGGCAACGGCGACGCGA
Source organism: Burkholderia sp. BCC0044 (assembly GCF_902832955.1). Lineage (NCBI taxonomy): Bacteria > Pseudomonadati > Pseudomonadota > Betaproteobacteria > Burkholderiales > Burkholderiaceae > Burkholderia > Burkholderia sp. BCC0044. Next base: position 88,465 of record NZ_CADFDO010000006.1, read on the forward strand.
CGGCCGACGAAGCGGCGGCCGCCTCGCCCGAACAGGCGCATTGACGGCGGCGCGCCGCCGCTACCCGCTTCTTGGCCGACGCACGATGGATACGATCAGGACACTCAACGAAGCCCGCCAGCAGATCCAGCAGTCGATCTTCGACCTGTTCAAGGGGCTGTCATTCACCGAGCGGCTCGCGCAGGGCGCGCTGATGGCGCTGCAGGCCGTCTGCGGCGCGTGCCTCGCGTATGCGATCGGCCGCGCGATGCATAGCGAGCAGGCCGTGTGGGCGGCGATCACCGCGATCGCCGTCACGCAGCACAACTACTCGGACACGATGTCGCTGTCGCGCGACCAGTTCATCGGCGCGATGGTCGGCGGCGTCCTCGGCTTCGCCGGGGCAGCGCTGGGCGGCGATCGCCTGGTCGCGTATGCGATCACGGTCGCGGTCGTGATCGTCTGCTGCTGGTGCCTGAACATCGGCAGCGCGGCACGGCTCGGCGGCGTGACCGCGACGATCGTGCTGCTGTTCCCGGGCAACGGCCCGCTGTGGGACGTTCCGCTGATCCGGCTCGGCGAAGTGACGCTCGGCACGGTGTGCGCGCTGGGCGTGTGCTGGGTGATGTCGAGAATCGAGCGGCGCTGGTTCCGCCGCGCGGCGGCGGCAAAGTGACGCGGCGCCGGGCAACGCGCCCGGCAGCCGGATGAACGATCGGAATGCTGCGTGGCGGTTGCGGACCGCGGGTTACCGGGTTACGGACCGACCCGTAGCACGATGCCCGAGCCGATCTGCACGAGCAGGTAGTCGCCGCCGACGCCGACCCAGTGATAGCCGCGCGGCGGCGCACTCAGGCGGTAGCCGCGCCAGTCGTCGACCACGTACTGGCGATCGCGGAACTCGTCCGGCAGCCGGTCGCCCTTGTGCCAGTCGCGACGCGGCCCGTCGGCCCAGCGCGGCGGCACGTCGTCGCGATGCATCGCCTGGCCGGGCGGCACGTGTTTCGGACCATGGCCGCGCTGCATGCCGTGCCCGCCGCGGTCATCGCGATCGCCGTGGTTGCCGTGATCCTGCGCCATCGCCGCGGTGGCGGCGCAGCCGGCCGCGATCAGTGCGGCCAGCATCATGCCGTGCATCTTCTTCATTGTCCTTCCCTCCGTGATGTCACGTCGAACAAGAAACGACCGGAACTGCCCGACGAAGACTAGCACACGGTATCGCGGCCCCATGAGCGCGCGTCACGCCGCCTGCTGCTGGTACTGGATCCGGTGCAGGTGCGCGTAGAGGCCGCCGTGGCGCAGCAGTTCGTCGTGGCTGCCCTCTTCGACGATCTTGCCGCCCTCGAGCACGAGAATGCGGTCCGCGCGCTCGATCGTCGACAGCCGGTGCGCGATCACCAGCGTCGTGCGGCCTTCCATCAGCCGCTCGAGTGCAGCCTGCACGTGGCGCTCCGACTCCGAATCGAGCGCCGACGTCGCTTCGTCGAGGATCAGGATCGGCGCGTCCTTGTAGATCGCGCGCGCGATCGCGAGCCGCTGGCGCTGGCCGCCGGACAACCGCATCCCGTTGCCGCCGACCAGCGTGTCGAGCCCGTCGGGCATCGCGGCGACCGCATCGGCGAGGTTCGCGGCCTCGAGCGCGGCCTGCACGCGCGCGCGGTCGGGCGTCTGCCCGTAGGCGACGTTCGCGGCGATCGTGTCGTTGAACAGCACGACGTCCTGGCTGACCATCGCCATCTGGCTGCGCAGCGCGTGGAGATCGTAGTCGGACACCGGCACGCCGTCGACCAGGATCGTGCCGTCCGTCGGGTCGAAGAAGCGCGGCAGCAGGTTCACGAGCGTCGTCTTGCCGCTCCCGGACGGGCCGGCCAGCGCGATCATTTCACCCGGCGACACCTTGAACGAGATGCGATCGAGCGTCGGCCGTTCGGCCGCGCCGTAGTCGAACGACACGGCGCGGAACTCGATCTCGCCGCGCGCCTGCGACAGCGGCCGCCCGCCGCCCTGCGGCTCGGCCGGCTCGTCGATCAGCCCGAAGATCAGCTCGGCGGCCGTCATCCCGCGCTGCAGCGGCTGGTTGACGTCGATCAGGTGCTTGAGCGGCGAGATCACCAGCAGCATCGCCGTGACGAACGCGACGAAACCGCCGACCGTCGTCTGGTCGTTCGACGACTGCACGACCGCGATCGTGATCACGACCGCGAGCGCGATCGACGCGAGGAACTGCGTGAGCGGCTGCGCGAGGCCGCCCGAGATCGTCATGCGCATCGCGTAGCCGCGCAGGCGCTTGCTCATCGTCGCGAAGCGGTCCATCTCGTACGCTTCGCCGTTGTGCACCTTGACGACCTTGTACCCGCCGACCGTCTCCTCGACGATGTACGACAGCTCGTTGGTCAGCGTCTGGTGCTCGCGGTTCAGCCGACGCAGCCGGCGGTTGATCTTGCTGACGAGCCAGCCGATCCCCGGCAGGATCACCGCGACGATCAGCGTGAGCCGCCAGTTCAGGTAGAACAGGTAGCCGAGCAGGAAGATCACCGTCATCGAATCGCGCACGAGCGTGACCATCACGCCCGTCAGCACCGAGAGAATCTGGTTGACCTCGAACACGATCGCATTGATCACCGTGCTCGCGGTCTCGCGCTGGAAGAACGACGCGCCGGTGTGGATCATCCGCTGGAACATCTCGAGCCGCAGTTGCAGCAGGATGCGGTTCGATACGTAGTTGAGCAGGTAATTCGATGCGTACTGCGAGACGCCGCGCACGAGCGCGAGGCCGATCACCGCGATCGGCACGTACCATTTCGCGTTGTCGCTGCCGTGCACGCCGAAGCCGTGGTCGAGCAGCGGCTTGAGCAGCGCCGGAATACCGGCTTCGGTGGCCGCCACGACGCCCATCGTCATCACGGCGAGCACGACGATACCGATCAGCGGCCGGATGTACGGCCACAGGCGCTTGAGGACCGTGACCGGCGAGGTGCCGGTGCCGTCCATCGATTTGCGAAGAGTGTTCTGGGTTTCCAAGGCAATCCTTCTTGAGCCGCGATGCGGCGCCCGGCGCGTGGCCGCCCGGGATTTCGCCCTTCTCGGGCGGGTGCTGAAAAGGGCTCAACATTATAGCTGCACCGCCCCCGCCGGCACGGTCGCCGCCGATGCGGCCCGCGGCCGGCCCGCAGGTATACTGCCGCTCACCGTTTTCTCCGCCTTTCCGACGATTTCATGGCTGAACCCTCCCTCGGCGTCGCCCTCATCGCCCTCAACGCATCCGCGCGGCTCGCGCAGTGTCTCGAGGCGCTGTCGTTCGCCGACGACGTCGTCGTGATCGACGGCGGCAGCACCGACGATACCGTCGCGATCGCGCAGGCGCACGGCGCGCGCGTGATCGTCGAGCGCGACTGGCCGGGCTTCGGCCCGCAGAAGAACCGCGCGCTCGACGCGCTCGGCACCGACTGGATCCTGTCGCTCGACACCGATGAAGTCGTCACGCCGGAACTCGCGCAGTCGATCCGCGACGCGATCCGCGCGCCGGCCGCGCAGGTCTATGCGCTCGACCGGCTGTCGAGCTTCTGCGGCCAGTGGATCCATCACAGCGGCTGGTATCCGGACTGGGTGCCGCGGCTGTTCCGGCGCGGCACCGCGCGGTTCTCGGACGACCTCGTGCACGAGCGCCTCGTGTTCGACACCGCCGCGCAGCGCCTGACCGGCAAGCTGATGCACTACTCGTACGAGGATTTCGAAACGGTCGTGCGCAAGCTCGACGCGTATTCGACGGCCGGCGCGCGCCAGCGCCGCGCGGCCGGCCAGCGCGGCGGCTTCGGCAAGGCGCTCGGCCGCGGCGCGTGGGCGTTCGTGCGCACCTACGTGCTGCGGCGCGGGTTCCTCGACGGCCGCGCGGGCTTCATGATCGCGGTGTTCAACGCGGAAACCGTGTACTACCGCTTCCTGAAGCTCGGTCACGAGCCGGCCCGCTAGGCGAGCACCGGCGCGCGGCCGGCCCGGCGTTACAATACCGGGTTGCGCACGCCGCGCGTACCCGCCCGAGCGGCTGCGCCGCGCGCCACGACGACCACCGAATCCGACCGCCATGTTCTCCATCATCATCCCGACCTGGAACAACCTGCCGTACCTCAAGCTCGTCGTCGACAGCCTGCGCCGGCATTCCGCGTACGACCACCAGATCATCGTGCACGTGAACGACGGCTCGGACGGCACGCTCGACTGGGTGCGCAACGAAGGGATCGAACACACCGCGTCGCCGACCAACATCGGCATCTGCCATGCGGTCAACCTGGCCGCCGCGCGCGCCACGCGCGACTACGTCGTCTACATGAACGACGACATGTTCTGCTGCCCGGGCTGGGACACCGCGCTCGTGCGCCGCATCGAACGGATGCCGACCGACCTGTTCATGCTGTCGGGCACGATGGTCGAGCCGGTCGACACGCGCAACCCGTGCGTGGTCGTCAGCAATTTCGGCCGCGACGCCGAGCAATTCGACGCGGCAGGCCTCGTCGCCGCGACCCCGAAGCTGGCGCGCGCGGACTGGCTCGGCTCGACCTGGCCGCCGACGCTCGTGCACCGCGACTGGTGGAACCGCATCGGCGGCTACAGCAGCGAGCTGTCGCCGGGCATGAGCAGCGACAACGACTTCTCGATGAAATTCTGGGACGCCGGCTGCCGGATCTTCGTCGGCGTCGGCGACAGCCTCGTGTACCACTTCCAGCAGAAGAGCACCGGCAAGATCGTCAAGAACGACGGCCGCCGCCAGTTCCTGAACAAATGGGGCATGACCCAGGCGACGTTCGACCGCTATTACCTGCATCGCGGCGAGCCGGTCGGCGCGCAAATCGCGCTCGATACGCCGGCAGTGGAAGGCCGCCTCAAGCGCGCGCTGTGGCGCTCGCGGATCAAGCGCGCGTTCAGCTGATCCAGCCCCGAAAACGGCACGGAAACCTGTCCTGCTTCGCGTATACTGCGCCGTTCGTCCCGGATCTCTCGCCGGGGTGGGCGACGCGGCGCGGTGCACGCTGTCCGCGAGCCGCATTCGTCCATACGACAGGTTCCGATGCTTTCGTTTTCCACTCCCGCCACGCGGCGCCTGACCGCCGCCCGTGCATTCGCCGTCGCCGCACTCTGCATGGTGCCCGTGTCGACCGCGCTGACCAACGTGTTCTGCGGGCTGTTCGCCGCCGCGCTGGTGATCTCGCCCGAATTCTGGCGCGACCTGCGCTCGTTCGTCACGGACCCGGCTTCGCTCGCGGCGCTGCTGATCCTGGCCGCGCTGGCCATGAGCGTCACCTATACGGTCGCGCCGCACAACAAGGCGTGGAACTGGGTCGCTAAGTACGACAAGCTGCTGCTGCTGCCGTTTGCCGTGCTCGCGTTCCGTCATTCGAACTGGGCGCCGATCGTGCGGCGCTGCTGGTTCGGTACGCTGTGCGTGATCCTGTTGCTGTCGACGACCAACTACCTCGGGCTGACCGGCATCGGGCCGGCATATGCGACCCAGCTGCCGCTGTCGCGCGCGTGGGTGTTCAAGAACCATATCGCCGCCGGCATGTTCGGCGCGCTGCTCTTCTACCAGGCGGCCGATCTCGCGCTGGCGGCCCGCACGGCGCTGTCGCGCGCCGCCTATGCGGGCGTCGCCGCGTGGTCGCTCGTCAACGTGTTCGTGATGCTGCAGGGACGCACGGGACAGGTCATCGCGCTGCTGCTGATCCTCGTCGTCGCGGTGCGCTTCGTGCTGTTGCTGCGCCGGCAGTCCGCGCTGCGCGCAGGGCTCGCCGCCGGCATGCTCGTATTGGCGGGCGTCGCGCTCGTGGTTGCTGCATGCACGGTTCACAACGGCCGGCTGACGAAGGTCGTGACGGAAGTGCAGCAATACCGGCAGAGCGATGCGATCACGTCGACCGGGCTGCGCCTCGAGTGGTACAAGAAGGGGCTCGAGTTGTATCGCCAGCGCCCCGTGATCGGCTACGGTGCGGGCGGCCTCGAATCCGAATTCGAAAAGCTCACGGCCGGCAAGACGGCCGCCGAAGGGCAGCTCACGTCGAATCCGCACAACGAATACCTGCTCATGGCCGTGCAGCTCGGTACGGTCGGCCTGCTGCTGTTCGTCAACCTGATCGTGCAGATCGCGCGCGGCAGCCGTGCGCTCGATCCGCGCTCGCGACACCTGCTGCTCGCATGGCTCGCGATCTTCGCGATCGGCAGTCTCGCGAATTCGCTGCTGCTCGATTTCGCCGAAGGGCACCTGATCGTGCTGCTGGCTGGTATCCTGCTCGGCTGCGGCGAACGCGGCGAAGCGCTGCCGCGCGAAACGTCGGCGATCCGGCGCAGCGTGTAACGCACGCCGGCATACGTTCCGCTGCCGTGCCCGGCTGAAGTGGGCGGCAGCGGACATCCACCATCGCGGCGGACGAGCCGCATGGCTCTCCGCGAAACAAGCCCCTTGCGAACGAAGAAAAACGCGCGTTTGCCGCGCGTCAGTCGGATCCGGCGCGGTGCAGCCGCGACGTGTCGACGACGATGTCGGCCGGGCCCGGCGGCTTCAGCCCGAGCATCTCGGCTGCCGCTGCTTTCACACGCTGCGCCCCGAGATGGGCGAGGCAGTCGCTGCGGCTGTCGACATGACGCTCGCAGCCTTCGTGCCGGCACGGCACGCAGTCGCCCTCCCCCTGCAGCAGCCACACGTTCCCGTGCCGGCCCGAGCCGCGCAGCGACCACGGATTCTCGGTCGCCGGCCAGTGCTGCGGCCACGGCCCCCAGCGCACGGGGTCCGACGGCCCGAACAGCGCGATCGTGTCGGTGCCCGTCGCGGCCGCGACGTGCGTCGCGCCGGTGTCCGGCCCGATGAAGAGCCGCGCGCGCCGCACCAGCTCCGCGCTCTCGCCGAACGTCAGGCGGCCGACCAGGTTCAGCACGTCGCCGCCTGCCTCGGCCACGACCTGCTCCGCATACTCGCGCTCGCGGTCGGCCGGACCGCCCGACAGCGCGACCGCGAAACCCTGCTCGCGCAGCCAGCCGATCATGTCGACCCAGCCGTCGAGCCGCCATTGCTTGTAACGGAACATCGGATACGGATGCAGCACGACCAGCGGCTTGCCGGCGCGGAGCGCGGGCGACTCGGCGAGCCACGCGTCGAAACGCGCGCGCCGCGCGGGATCGTCGCCGATGCCCGGCGCGACGACCTCGGACACCGGCTCGACGCCGATCACCGGCGCCAGTGCGAGCGTACTGACGACCGTATGCGCGGATTCGTGGTGATTGATCGCGATCCCGTTCAGCATCATCCGCGTGAGCCACGTGACGCGGTTCGGGTCGACGAGGCCGACCCGCTTGCGGCCGGCGAACCAGCTATAGAAACGCGGCCGGTCGGAACTCAGCGCCGCACACGCGAGATCGTAGCGGCGCCACATCGACAGCGCATCGCGCAGCCGCTCGCCGAACCCCGCGCGCTGCGCGACCACGATCACGCGCCGCACGTCCGGATTGTGCTCGAGCACGCCCTCGGTGCCGCGAAACACCAGCATGTCGATCTGCGCGTCCGGCCAGCGGGCCTTCAGCGACCGTACGAGCGGTGTCGTCAGCAACACGTCGCCGATACGGCGCGGCGCGGCAACGAGGATGGTTCTGGGCGGACGGGCGGAAGAAAACAGGGCCACGGCGATCGTCTAGCGGGCTGAACAAGGCTGGCAATGTACAGGATTTTGCAGCAGCCGGCGCGGCGCGGCGTCGCGCATCCGCCGTGCGGGCTGCCGCGATGCGGCTCCGGCGGCGGGCGTCGTGCAGTACGCGCCCGCGCGGCTCGTATCGCGCTACGAAGCGCTCGCCACGTTCGCGGGCGTCGTGACAGCAGCGGCCGGCTGCGCCAGCACGGTGCCGGCCGCGGGTGCGTCACGATGGCTGGCCTGCTGCAGCAGATGGCGGACCGCGCGCTCGACCGCATCGACACCGATCGCATCGACGGTCGGGCCCGCGCGCAGGATCACGTGCGGCACGCCGAGCGGATGCCAGCGCAGGTATTTCTCGGGACGGTCCTCGAACAGCGCGGCCACCGGCACGCCGAGCGCCGACGCAAGATGGACGGGCGCGCTGTCGGCCGAGACGATCGCATCGAGCAGGCTCGCGGCCGCCACCAGCTCGGCGACCGACGACGGCGCGACATGCCGCGCATTCACGTCGCGCCAACCCTGATCTTCGGCAGCGTGGCAGATGGTCGGATCGCGAAACACGATCACGTCGGCGACCGGCGCGAGCCGCTCGCCGAGGTCGCGCCAGCGGTCGGCGGGCCAGCGGCGCTCGACCGCCTTGTTCGTCACGAACAGCCCGACGCGCGGCTTCGTGCGCGCGCCGAGCAGCCGATGCCACGTTTCCTGCAGCGTGCGATCGGGATGCACCGACAGCTCGATCCGGTCGAGATCGGCGCAGCCGAGTTCGGGCATCAGGCGGAAGCCCGACAACGCTTCATGGCAGATCGGCCGCTGCGCGACATGCTCGGGCTTGCGATCGTCGAATTCGGTCTCGGCATCGTGCCAGCGGCAATCCTTCGCGCGAAGCTGACGCGCGAACTGCATGCTGCTGCGATGCATGCCGCCGTTCGGCACGATCACGAGATCGAACCGCATCCGGCGCAGACGGCGCACCAGGCGCAGCCGGTCGAAGAATGCGCGCATCCGCCCCGGACGGTCGTTGCGCTCGCACTGGCGGCTGTACACGTAGGTATGGATCGTATGCACGTCCGGGTTTCCGGCCAGCGCGGCCGCGTTGTAGCGGTTCGCGACCACATGCAGCTCCGCCGCCGGCCAACGCGCCTTCAGCGCGCGGAGAAACGCCGTCGTGCACAGCATGTCGCCCAGAAAATCAATCCGGATCACGAGGATCCGCTGCGTCGGGTTCCCATTGGCCATGGTCATGTGGTGACAATCAGTTTTTATCGTCGCGACGGGCCGTTCCACGGCATCCTGGTCCGCGGGCCTGCCATGCCGCGTTGGCGCACGCCGCATGGATCCGCCCCTGTTTACGCGCGCACTACGCGGCACTGCTCGCCGTGCGAACCTGCGGCAGGCGCCGCGTTCGGACGGTCAGCGCGGGATTGTATAGCGTCCGGATGGCCAGCCCAAGACCCCGCCTACCCGCGCACGTAAAAACGGCCCGCCGCACCGCACGATGGCGATGCGGCGGGCCGCTATGCGCGACACCCGCCGAAGCAGGGCGCGGTCAGTACGTGATTTCGACGACGCTGCCGTCGAACGCCGCGCGCAGCTCCGCCAGCAGCACGTCGCTCGGCTTCACGCGCCACGCGTCGCCCAGACGCATTTCGCCTTGCGCGCGCGCGTTGCTGTAGTGGATCTGGACCGCGAGCCCGTTCGGCAGCGGCGCCTGCGGGCGCCGACCGCCATCGCGCCCGCCGCCGCGCGGCGCGGGCGCGTCGACCACGTTCGCGGCGGCCGGATCGTCCTTCGACACGTGCGGCTCGAGCACGCGGCGCAGCGCGAGCGCGTCGGCGTTGCCGTTCATCGTCAGCCGCACGGCCTGCGCATAGCGGCTGCGTGCGCGTTCGAGGTCCATCACGGTATCGGCGGTGAAGCGAATGCCGCCGGTGAACGCATCGTTGCGCGCCTGCCCCTGCACGATCAGCAGCTCGTCTTCCTTGAACAGCGCCTTGTTCGCCTCGAAGTGTTCGTTGAAGATCGTGATCTCGCACTGCCCCGAGCCGTCGTCGAGCAACGCGATCAGCATCTTGCCGCGCTGCGTCATCTGCGTGCGCAGCGACGCGATGATGCCGGCGACGAGCTTGTCGCGCCCTTCCTTCAGGTCGCCGACCTTCTGCCGCACGAAGCGGCGCACTTCGTCGCGATACGCGTCGAACAGGTGGCCGGACAGGTAGAAACCGAGCGCGGCCTTTTCTTCCTGCAGGCGGCGCTTGTCGTCCCACGCGGGTTCGTCGACGAGTGCGTGCGCATGCGGCGACTCGGCGCCCATGTCGAACAGGCCGGCCTGCATCGCGTTCGCTTCGGCCTGATCGGCCGCTTCCATCGCGAGCGGCACCGATGCGAGCATCTGCGCTCGGTTCGGGTTCAGCGAATCGAACGCACCGGCGCGGATCAGCGCCTCGACCGTACGGCGGTTGACGACGCGCCGGTCGATCCGTTCACAGAAGTCGAACAGGTCGGTGAACGCCTTTTCCTCGCGCGCACGCAGAATTTCCTCGATCGCGTTCTGGCCGCTGCCCTTCACCGCGCCGAGACCGTAGCGGAGCGTGCGCGAGCGCTTGCCGTCGGCTTCCGCGACCGGCTCGAACCGGTAATGCGACTGGTTGATGTCCGGCGGCAGCACGGCGAGGTTGTTCACGACGCAGTCGTCGAACAGGATCTTCACCTTGTCGGTGTCGTCCATCGCGAGCGTCATGTTGGCCGCCATGAATTCGGCCGGATGGTGCGCCTTGAGCCACGCGGTGTAATACGCGAGCAGCGCATACGCGGCCGCGTGCGACTTGTTGAAGCCGTAGCCCGCGAACTTCTCCATCAAGTCGAAGATCTCGTCGGACTTCTCGCGCGTGAGGCCGTTCTTCGCCGCACCTTCGGCGAAGATCTCGCGATGCTTGGCCATCTCCTCGGGCTTCTTCTTGCCCATCGCGCGACGCAGCAGATCCGCGCCGCCGAGCGAGTAGCCGCCGATGATCTGCGCCATCTGCATCACCTGCTCCTGATAGACCATGATGCCGTAGGTCTCTTTCAGGACGGGCTCGACGCGCGGATCCGGATAGTCGACCTTCTCGCGGCCGTGCTTCCGTGCGCAGAAGCTCGGGATCAGGTCCATCGGGCCCGGACGGTACAACGACACGAGCGCGATGATGTCCTCGAAGCGGTCGGGCTGCGCATCCTTCAGCATGCCCTGCATCCCGCGGCTTTCCAGCTGGAACACCGCGACCGTGTTGGCCTTCTTCAGGATCTGGAACGACGCCGGATCGTCGAGCGGCACCTGCGCGAGCGACCAGTCGGCCTTCGACGGATCGAGGCGGCGGATGTAGCGCTCGGCCCAGTCGAGGATCGTCAGCGTCGTGAGACCCAGAAAGTCGAACTTCACGAGGCCGACGGCTTCGACGTCGTCCTTGTCGTACTGGCTGACCACGCCGCCGTCGTCGCCCTGCGTGTACAGCGGGCAGAAATCGGTCAGCTTGCCGGGCGCGATCAGCACGCCGCCCGCGTGCATCCCGACGTTACGCGTCAAGCCCTCGACGCGCTGCGCGAGGTCGAGCAGCTGGTGCACTTCGTCCTCGTGGTCGTAGCGCTCCTGCAGCTGCGGCTCTTCCTTCATCGCGTCGGCGATCGTCACGTGCTTGCCGGGCTTGAACGGAATCAGCTTCGCGATGCCGTCGGTGAACATGTAGCCGAGGTCGAGCACGCGGCCGATGTCGCGCACGGCCGCCTTCGCGGCCATCGTGCCGAACGTGGCGATCTGCGACACGGCGTCCGCGCCGTATTTCTCCTTCACGTACTGGATCACGCGATCGCGGCCGTGCTGGCAGAAGTCGATGTCGAAGTCGGGCATCGACACGCGTTCCGGGTTCAGGAAGCGCTCGAACAGCAGGTTGTAGCGCAGCGGGTCCAGATCGGTAATGCCGAGTGCGTACGCGACCAGCGAGCCCGCGCCCGAGCCGCGGCCCGGGCCGACCGGCACGCCGTTGTTCTTCGCCCAGTTGATGAAGTCCGCGACGATCAGGAAGTAGCCGGGGAAGCCCATCTTCGTGATGGTCCCGCACTCGAATTCGAGGCGCTTGTAGTACATGTCGCGCTGCGCGTCGCGCTCGGCTTCGACCGGATACAACTGCGCGAGGCGGGCCTCGAGCCCTTCCTTCGACAGCTGGACCAGGTAGTCGTCGAGCGACATGCCGTCCGGCGTCGGGAACAGCGGCAGTTTCGGCTTGCCGAGTTCGAGCTTCAGGTTGCAGCGCTTCGCGATCTCGACCGTGTTCGCGATCGCCGACGGCAGGTCGGCGAACAGCGCGGCCATGTCGGCCTGCGTGCGGAAATACTGGTCGGTCGTGAAACGCTTCTGGCGCCGCGGGTTCGCGAGGATGTCGCCTTCCGAGATGCACACACGCGCCTCGTGCGCGGTGAAATCGTCGTCGGTCATGAACTGCGTCGGGTGCGTCGCGACCACCGGCAGCTTCAGCGACGCGGCGAGCGTCGCGGCCTGCTGGATGTACGCCTCGGCGCCCGGCTGGCCGTAACGCTGCAGCTCGATGTAGAAGCCGCCCGGAAACACCCTCGCCCAGCGCTCGGCGTGACGGCGCGCGGCTTCTTCGTTGCCCGCGGCCAGCGCGAGCCCGATATCGCCCTGTTGCGCACCGGACAGCGCGAGCAGCCCCTGCGCGAGCTCGCCGTCGAGCCAGCTCGCGTCGAGTTCCGCGCGGCCGCGGTACTGGTTCGTGAGCCACGCCTTCGACAGCAGCTCGCAGAGATTCAGGTAACCGACCTTGTCCTTGACCAGCAGCAGCAGCCGCGACGGCTTGTCGCGGTCGTCCGGATTGGCGATCCAGACGTCGCAGCCGGCGATCGGCTTGATGCCCTTGCCGCGGGCTTCCTGGTAGAAACGGACGAGACCGAAGGCGTTGCCGAGATCGGTGAGCGCGAGCGCGCCCTGACCGTCCGCGGCCGCCGCCTTGACGATGTCGTCAATGCGCACGATGCCGTCGGCGATCGAGAACTCGGAGTGAACGCGAAGATGGACGAAGCGAGGATCTGACATGGGCGCTATTGTAGCCGCGTCGCCGCGCAGGCTGCCCAAAAAATGCCCGCTTTGGCCGTTCGGCCGATGCACGCGGCGACGCGTCGCGCGGCTGGCCGTTCGGCCGGGTACCGGTGCCCGCGCCGTTTGCGGGATAATACGGTTTTTCGAATCAACGCCCCGGCTTCGCACCCTTTTTTGCGGGCCGCCGTGCGGCCGTTTCCCGTCGGACCATCATGACCATCGTCAACCTCGCCGCCTACCACTTCGTCTCGCTCGACGCGAACGAGCAATGGCGCCCGCTCGTCACCGCCCGCTGCAACGAACTCGGCCTGCGCGGCACGATCCTGCTCGCGCCGGAAGGCATCAACCTGTTCATCGCCGGCACGCGCGAAGCCGCCGACGCATTCATCGCGTACATCCGCCACGATCCGCTGTTCGAAGGCAAGTTCGCGACGCTGCAGTTCAAGGAAAGCCTGTCCGACTCGCAGCCGTTCCGCCGCATGCTGGTGCGCCTGAAGCGCGAGATCATCACGATGAAGAAGCCCGCGATCAAGCCGGAGCTCGGCCGCGCGCCGTTCGTCGACGCGCGCACGCTGAAGGCGTGGCTCGACCGCGGCCACGACGACGCGGGCCGTCCGGTCGTGATGCTCGACACGCGCAATGCGTTCGAAGTCGACGTCGGCACGTTCGACAACGCGCTCGACTACCGGATCGACAAGTTCAGCGAATTCCCGGAAGTGATCGACGCGAACCGCGCCGACCTCGAAGGCAAGACGGTCGTGTCGTTCTGCACCGGCGGCATCCGCTGCGAGAAGGCCGCGATCCACATGAAGGAAATCGGCATCGACAACGTGTACCAGCTCGAAGGCGGGATCCTGAAGTACTTCGAGGAAGTCGGCGGCGCGCACTATCACGGCGACTGCTTCGTGTTCGACTACCGCACCGCGCTGAATCCGCAACTCCAGCCCACCGAGAACGTCACGTGCTTCGCGTGCCGCGCGGTCGTCACGCCGGACGCCCAACAATCGCCGAGCTACGTGCCCGGCAAGTCGTGCCCGGCCTGCGCGCAGGCAGCCAGCGCCGCGTAACGGCGCGCCGCACCGCGCCCCGCCGATGAACCCCGGCTATCGCGGCCGCTTCGCGCCGTCGCCCACCGGCCCGCTGCATTTCGGCTCGCTGGTCGGCGCGCTCGCGAGCTGGCTCGACGCACGCGCGCACGGCGGCACCTGGCTCGTGCGCATCGAGGATCTCGACGGCCCGCGCACGGTGCCCGGCGCGGCCGAGGACATCCTCGCGACGCTCGCGCATTTCGGCATGACGCCCGACGAACCGCCCGTCTGGCAGAGCGCGCGCGATGCGGCCTACACGGCCGCGCTCGAGCGGCTCGTCGCGGCCGGGCTCGTGTATCCGTGCGGCTGCACGCGCAAGGAAATCGCCGATTCGCTGCGCGCCGCCCATGAACGCCACACGACGCTCGCGTATCCGGGCACCTGTCGCACCGGCCTGCACGGCAAGTCCGCGCGCGCATGGCGGCTGCGCGTGCCGGACGGCGACGACGCGATCGTCACGTTCGACGACCGCTGGCAGCACACGCAATCGCAGAATCTCGCGACCGAAGTCGGCGATTTCGTGCTGAAACGCGCGGACGGCCAATGGGCGTATCAGCTCGCGGTCGTCGTCGACGATGCCGACGCCGGCATCACGCACGTCGTGCGCGGCGCCGACCTGCTCGATTCGACCGCGCGGCAGATCCATCTGCAGCGCTGCCTTGGTGTGCCGACTCCCGAGTATCTGCACGTGCCTGTCGTCGTCGATGCGAACGGAGAAAAGCTCAGTAAGCAGACCGGCGCGACGGCGCTCGAACGCAACGATCCGCTGCCGGCGCTGCGGGCCGCGGCCGCGCATCTCGGTCTGACGGATGATGGCGATCTACCGGGCCATACGATCGACGCGTTTTATGCAGCCGCGACCGATGCGTGGGCGCGTCGCTTCGGGCCGCGCGCCGGTTGACCGCTTGCACGACACCGGCGTGGCGACTCCGTTCCTGCATCCGTCAGCGGCGAATCCGATCGCATGAAAGCGTGACGGAAGCCTGAGCCCGCGTCCGCTGACGAGTCGGCATCGAAAAGCCCCGCCCCGCGCGGCAAGCAATCTCCCCCGCGCACGCCCCGTCCCCGATCGCGTCCCCCAATGAAAAACGGGCACATGCTCGTCGCATGCACCCGCTTGTCCGGCAGCGCTGACGCGCCGCCCCTGCGCTCCGCCCGGCTTACGCCGACGGCTTGCGCGGCATCCCGAACCCGCCGAGCAGCGCGGCGACCTGGCGCTTCGGCCCTTTCTTCTCGGGGTGCTGCGCGGGCTGCGCGTCGTCCGGCTGTTTCGCCGACGCCGACGGCTCGTACGGCTTCAGGAAGAAATCGTCGACCGGCGCTTCGTGGCGGCGATGATGGCCGCTGCGCTCGGGGCTGCCCGACCGGCGACCCGCTGCGCCGCGGTGCTCGTCGCGTTCGCGCCGACCGCCGCGTTCGCCACTGCGTTCACCACCGCGCTCGCTGTTGCGTTCGCCGCCGCGCTCGTCGTGACGCTGGCGTGCCGGCTTGTCGATCGTAAGCGTCTGCACGTCGAGCGGACGCTTGATCAGCTTCTCGATATCGGCGAGCTGCTTGCGCTCGTTCGGGCTGCACAGCGACAGCGCGTCGCCCGTCGCACCCGCGCGGCCGGTACGGCCGATCCGGTGCACATAGTCTTCCGCGCTGAACGGCAGGTCGAAGTTGATCACGGCCGGCAGCTCGGCGATGTCGAGGCCGCGCGCGGCCACGTCGGTCGCGACCAGCGCCTCGATCTCGCCGCGCTTGAACGCGTCGAGCGCCTGCATCCGCTCGAGCTGGGTCTTGTCGCCGTGAATCGCCGACGCGACCACGCCGTCGCGCTCGAGATTGCGCGCGAGGCGGCTCGCGCCGATCTTGCTGTTGCAGAACACGATCACCTGCTTGAGGCCGCGATCGCGCAACAGTTGCACGACGGCCGCCTGCTTGTCGCCTTCGGCGACGTCGTAGACGATCTGCGTGACGTTCGCGTTCGTCGAGTTGCTGCGCGCGACCTCGATCGTCTGCGGGTTGCGCAGGTAGGTCGATGCAAGCTTCTTGATTTCGCCCGAGAACGTGGCCGAGAACAGCAGCGTCTGACGCTCCTTCGGCAGCAGGTTCAGGATGCGCTGCAGATCGGGCAGGAAGCCCATGTCGAGCATCCGGTCGGCTTCGTCGAGCACCAGGATCTGCACCTGGCCGAGGTTCGCCGTCTTCTGCTGCACGTGGTCGAGCAGGCGGCCCGGCGTCGCGATCAGGATCTCGACGCCGCGGCGCAGTTCGGCCGATTGCGGGTTCATGTCGACGCCGCCGAACACCACCGCGCTGCGCAGCGGCGTGTGCTTCGCATACGCGTGCACGTTCGCGGCGACCTGGTCGGCGAGTTCGCGGGTCGGCGTGAGAATCAGCGCCCGCACCGGGTGGCGCGCCGGGGACGCGCTCGTGTTGGCTTGCGGCAACAGGCGCTGGATGATCGGCAGCGAGAAGCTCGCGGTCTTGCCGGTACCCGTTTGCGCGGCGCCCATGACGTCGCGGCCGGCGAGCACGACCGGAATGGCCTGCGCCTGGATCGGCGTCGGCGTCGTATAGCCCTGCTCCACAATGGCTTTCAGGATATCGGGGGCAAGGCCGAATTGATCGAAGGTTGCGTCGACGGGCTTGGCGACAGAATCGGACATGGTGGCGTTTCGCTCAAAAGGCGCGGCGGGGACATCGTGCGTCAGGCCGGCCGGGCCTGCGCTCATCACAATTCGGAAATAGACGGAGCCGCGGCGCGCCGCGCGGCGCCGCTCTGGCGCTTGGGACCGGTTCAATGCGAACGCTGGACGCCAGGCCGTGCGGACTCCGTTCGGCGCGAATGCCGGCGGAAAGGGCCGTATTGTAGCACCGTGCGGGCATCTGTCCGTGACAACGCCGCGAACGGCCCGACGGCGGCTCGTGCAGCGGGTCTGCGCAGGCCCGTGCGGGCGAGCGGTTGGCCGACCGGGGTAGCCGTATCGGCCGGTGAACAATATTAGGGGCTCGATCGAGGAATCTCGCATCAGCATGTCTGCCGTCGGCCACGCGCTACCGGCCTTCAGCCCAGCGCAGCCGGTCCACCCGGGCGAATACGTTCCGCGCCCGCGCCCGCCGCTCAGCCCTTCTTCTTTTTCTTCTCGACCTGCACGCAGTCGCCCAGCAGCGGCGGCGACTTCGGGCCGGCGATCTCGTCGCGCAGCGTCGCTTCCTTGCCCTTCGTCCACCACGTATAGCGGCCGGCCTGGTAGCGCGCGCCCGACGCCGACACCGTGTCGACGAACAGCATCTGCTTGCCGTCGACCGGCACGAGCGCGAAGCTCTGGCCGTTGCCGGCGAGCCAGTACGACACGCGCACCGGCGCCTTGTGGTTCGCGCACTGGTAGACGGTGGGCTGGCGCGCGTCGGCGTCGATTTCTTCGACGGTCAGTTGCGCGGCATGCGCGACGGAAACGGCGCTGCCGGCGAGCGCCAGCGCGGCGAGGGTTGGGCGAATCATGCAGGTCCTCTCACGAGACGGGGGGAAACGCGCCGTCGTACGGCGCGGTTATTGTCAGTGGAAAAATGCGCGGCGAACGGAATCAGGGGTCGATCACATCTGCGCACGCATCGGTCGGCGCGGCGGCGACATGGCCGACGAGCGGCACGATCTTGAGTCCGGCCGACGCCACCCGGCACGGCGCGGCCGCGAGGCCGCAGCCCGCGAGACTCGCGACGAGCGCCAGCGCGGCGCCCAGCTTTCCGATACGCAACCATCTCGACGCCATCGCCCTCTCTCCTCGTTCCGTCAGCGCGCCGACACGGGCCGCACGGCCGCGGCGGCGCGCTTCGCGCGTTCGCGGGCTTCGTCGACGGTCGCGCCGGTTGCCAGCGCGACGCCCATGCGCCGCTTCGCAAAACTTTCCGGCTTGCCGAACAGGCGCAGGTCCGCGCCCGGCACCGCGAGCGCGTCGCGCACGCCCTCGAACGCGATCCCGCGCTCGTCGAGCCCGCCGTAGATCACCGCCGACGCGGCCGGCGTGCCGAGCGCCGGATCGACCGGCAGCCCGAGAATCGCCCGCGCGTGCAGCTCGAATTCCGACTGGCGCTGCGACGCGAGCGTGACGAGGCCCGTATCGTGCGGCCGCGGGCTCACCTCGGAGAACCATACGTCGTCGCCGCGCACGAACAGCTCGACGCCGAACAGCCCGCGCCCGCCGAGCGCCTCGGTCACCTTGTGCGCGATCTCGCGCGATTTCTCGAGCGCCGCCGCGCTCATCGGCTGCGGCTGCCACGACTCGACATAGTCGCCCGCCACCTGCACGTGGCCGACCGGGTCGCAGAAATAGGTATGCGTGTCGAACGTCGCCGGGTCGATCGCGCGCACGGTCAGTTGCGTGATCTCGTAGTCGAAATCGACGAAGCCCTCGACGATCACGCGGCCATGGTTCACACGCCCGCCCGCCATCGCGTAGTCCCACGCGGGTTTCACGTCGGCGTCGGTCTTCACGACCGACTGCCCCTTGCCCGACGACGACATCACGGGCTTCACGACGCACGGCATGCCGATCTTCGCGACGGCCGCGCTGAAGGCCTCGAACGAATCCGCGAATGCATACGGGGAAGTCGGCAGGCCGAGCGCCTCGGCCGCGAGCCGGCGGATCCCTTCGCGATTCATCGTGAGCTGCGTCGCGCGCGCGGTCGGGATCACCTCGGCGAGGCCGGCCGCCTCGATCGCCGCGAGCGCGTCGGTGGCGATCGCCTCGATCTCGGGGACGATCAGGTGCGGGCGCTCGGCCTCGACGACCGCCCGCAGCGCGGCCGGGTCCGTCATGTCGATCACGTGCGCGCGATGCGCGACCTGATGGCCGGGCGCGTCCGGATAGCGATCGACCGCAATGACTTCGACGCCGAGACGCTGCAACGCGATGATGACTTCCTTGCCGAGCTCGCCCGCGCCGAGCAGCATGACGCGCGTGGCCGAGGGTGAAAGCGGCGTACCGAGCCGCTGACCGATCTGCATGTGATTTCCCGCTGGTTCTGTTGGAGGACGAAAACGGCTTCGATGTTAACACGGGCATCCGGGCCGGTTCGGGCGGTTTGGCCGCGCCCGCGCCCGGTCGCGCGAGGCCCGTGGGCGGCCTGCGAACGTTTTCACGCGCGAAGTGTCGGCTCGCCTGCCGCGGGGCGGGTGCGTTACTCTTACGCCTTGATCAGAATCCGAAGAGGAACGAGGCTCATGTCCCACCTGTCCGCCGCCGCACGCGCACGCACCGGCCTGCTTCGCCCGTTGCGCGCGCCGCTCTGCGCGTTGACGCTTGCCACGCTTCTCGCCGCCTGCGCGATGCCGACCCATCCCGATTCCGCCGCCCCCGCGCCCGACCCGTACAACCCGGCCGCCGTTCAACTGCTCGACGACACGAGCTGGGAACTCACCAGCTGGGTGAACGCCGACGGCACGCAACGCGCGATCCCGCACGGCGACAACGGCGAGCCGATCAAGCTCGCGCTGTCGACCGATTCCGGCATCCGGCGCGCGAGCGGCTTCTCGGGCTGCAACCGCTACATGGGCACCTACGCGGTCAAGAACGGCCTGCTGAGCTTCGGCCCGCTCGCCGGCACGCGAATGGCCTGCCCGAACACGCTGGGCGGCCAGCTCGAAGCCGCGTACCTCGACGCGCTCGCCCACGTCGAGAAGACCGGCGTGCAGATGCGCGCGCCCCAGCAATTGCAGATCGTGACCCAGGCCGGCGCAACGCTGACGTTCACGCACCGGAGCCCCTGATGCACGGCGCGCGCGAAGGTCGACCGACCGCCTTCGCGTGGCGCGCCACGCGCATGTGCGACCCACGTGCGTCGCGCGGCGTGAATCGGAATCACGCCGCGTTAGAGTCTTGGTCGCCAGCCGGTTAAACTCGGCGGGTCGCGCCCCGCGCGCCCCTCCCCACTCCTGTTTCAAAGCATGCACACGGTTGTCTTCGGCTGGTTCGGCATCTCCGCCGTCTGGTTCCTCCTTCTCTTCTGGCGTCTCGTGCAGGCGATGCTGCCCGGCGGCGGCGGGCTTGCCGGCCGCGGCTCGATCCGCCTGTGGCTCGGCTTCGCCGCGGTATTCGTCGCCAGTTGCACGCTGACGAGCCCGCTGTCGGGCCCCGACACGAACGCGCTCGGCCATGCGTTCTCGGCCGGCTTCGCCCACGTGCTCGGCCCGATCGGCACGCCGGTCGCGATGGTCGTGCTGTTCCTCGCCGGTTTGCCCTGGCTGACCGGCATCGGCTGGCGGCAGTTCGCCGCGTGGGTCGACACGTCGTTCGGCGTCAAGCTGTCGCGCGACGGCGGCGACGACGACGCGCGCGGGATCGCCGACCTGCCGCGCAGTGCGCTGCATCGCGACGACGACGTCGTACAGCCGACCACCGCCCACACCGTCAACTCGATGGCGCCGCGCCAGAACGGCCGGTATTCGCGTCCGACGGTGTGGAAACCCGATCCGCAGGCGCGACCGAAGCCGCGCAGCAAGACGCCGGCGCGCCCCCTGGCGGAGCCCGTCGCGCCGTCGGGCTGGCTGAAGCCGAGCGCGCCGCAGCGCACGCCGGCGCCGTCCGCGCCGATCCCGGCCAGCGCGATGCCGCCGCCGACCACCGGCAGCACCGCCAGCCTCGCGCGCGCCGCAGCGAACGCGCAAGTGCCGCGCCCCGCGCCCGCTCCGCTTCCGGTCGGATTCGAACCCGTCCGGCCGCGTCCGACCGTCGCGCGGCCGGCCACCGCCGCGCTGACGCAAACACCGACGGCGCCGCGCGTCACGGTCACGCCACGGCCGGCCGGTACGCAGCAGCAACGTCCGCCGGTGCGCCCGGTCGCGGGCACGACGGCGGCCGGCCTGTCGCCGGACGCGGCACGACGCCGCCCGGCGCCGCCCGCGCCGGCGCGCGCGCCGCTCTATGCGTGGAACGAGAAGCCGGCTGCGCCGATTACGCCGGCGCCGAGCGTTCACGACACGCTGCGCTCGATCGAGGCCAGCACCGCGCAATGGGCGACGCTCGGCGGCGCGCCGTCGGGCGATGCGACGCACGCGGCGGCCGCAGCCGCCACCGTCGCCGGCGTCGCCGGCGTAGCCGCGGCAGCAGGCAGCGTGGCCGCGCCGGCATCGGCAGCGACGTCGAACGCGTTCGTCTCCGCGGCGCATGGCATCGCAGCCCAGGACACCCATGTTCCGGCCGGACACGATGCCGCGCCCGCTTACGACGATGCCGCGCCGATCGTGCTCGACGCCTTCATGCCGGCGGAATCCGGCATCGCGCAGGCTTCGGTGGGCGATTTGTCCGCGCCTGCATTCGATGACGCCGAACCGAACGCACGGTCGAATACCGGCATCGACGATGCCGCATTCGCGCATCGCACCGACGACGAGACCCATCACGTCGACGAAGCGCCCGCCGCGCCGCCGATCGACGCACCCATCGACCTCGCGCCTTGGGAAGACGTCGTCAGCCCGCGGGTTTCTGCGCTCGACGTGTCGAGCGAAAATGCGATCGCCGCGTCGCCGGCACACACCGCGGGATCGGGATCCGCTCATTCAGCATTCGCTCAAGCAGGCGATGCAGCGGTTCGCGACCTCGGCACCAGCAAGCCGACCGGGTTCGTCGATCTCGACGACAAGGACGATGCGCAACCGGCGCCTGCGATCGATCGCGCTGCACCGACCCACTTGCCTCAACCGGCTGCCGATGCACACGCCGGCGTGAAGCCGGCCGATGGCATCGTTCCGTTCGCTGCCCTGCCCTCTTCGTCGATCGCCGGAACGTCGGCACACGCACTTTCGGGGACCACGTCGATCGCGGCAACGTCCGCACCGGCTGTATCGAATCCCGCACCGGACGCTGCCAAGCCGATCGACGCGGCACCGCTGTCGGACGTGGATCGAGGCGCGACATCCGCCACGTATTGGACAGCGCCGACGATGCCGCCCGCAGCGACACCGACGGCCGTCGCCGCGGAATTGCCGAAGTCGCCGGCGGTTCAGCCGTTTGCCGCAGCATCGACGGTTTCGACCGCCGCTGCGACGCCGCTGGCCGGCACGGATCATGGTTCGGCTGCACAAGCACCCGCCTCCGCGTCGAGCGTCGCACCCGTCGCCCCTGCCGTTTCGTCGGTCGGCGTAACCGGCACCGGGTCCGCTTCGCCGTCGCAACCGGCTGCATCGGCATCGCCCGTTACTTCCGCCGCGTCGGCATCGGGTGTCACAGGCATGACTTACGGTTCGCTGTCCCGCGCTTCGACGCCCGCATCGACCGATGCGTACGCCGTGACGCCTTCGACGACCGGCGCGTCGGGTTCGACGTTCGGCTCGACTGCACCCGCAACGCCGGCGCCCGCCACCGCGACACTCGCGACTTTCACGTCCGCGCCCATCGCTGCACCGTCTGCCGCGCCGGCATCGACGCATCCAACCGGCACGGCGACCACGTCGACCGGTACGACGACCTTCGCGACATCCGGCTCATCGGGCGCAGTCGCTCCGCAGCCGGCGATCAGCCTGCCCGAGTCGCCGACCGCGTCCGCCCCGGCGTCGCCGTCCTTCGGCGTGATCGCGCCGACGACCACGGCCGCCGCGACTCCGGCCCATTCGATCGCAGGCTCGCCTGCCGCTGCAGCCGGATCGCCCACGTCCATCGGCGCGACCGCCGCGACGCAGGCTCCGTCGATCGCGCCCGTCCCTGCCGCAGTCGCAATCCAGACGTTCACGACACAACCCGCCCCTGCCGTCTCGTCGGCAAACTGGTCCACGTCGGATGACGTGATCACAACGCCGCCGACCGCGACACCGCCGGCTACCCCCGTCCCCGGCGCAACTCTGGCACCGACGCCGGCAACCATCGTTTCCGCACCGCTGTCGCCCGCTATCCCGCCGATCGGCGCACCGGCCACGGAGCCCATCGAGGCAGCCGAACCCGCCGTAGCCGACACCCCCGCCCGCCAGCCGCGCCCGAACGCGTTCGAATTCCACGCGCCCGCGTCGTTCAACGTCGAACTGCCGACGCTCGACCTGCTCGAGCCCGCGTCCGACGACGTCGAAACGATCACCGAGGAACACCTCGCGCAAACCGCGCAGGTGATCGAACAGCGGCTGCAGGAATTCAAGGTGCCGGTGACGGTGGTGGGCGCATCGGCCGGCCCCGTGATCACGCGCTTCGAGATCGAACCCGCGCTCGGCGTGCGCGGCAGCCAGATCGTCGGATTGATGAAGGACTTGTCGCGCGGCCTCGGCCTCACGTCGATCCGCGTCGTCGAGACGATCCCCGGCAAGACCTGCATGGGCCTCGAACTGCCGAACGCGAAGCGTCAGATGATCCGCCTGTCGGAGATCCTCGAATCGCGCCAGTACCAGCATTCGCCGTCGCAACTGACGATCGCGATGGGCAAGGACATCACCGGCCATCCGGTCGTGACCGATCTCGCGAAGGCGCCGCACATGCTCGTGGCCGGCACGACCGGTTCGGGCAAGTCGGTCGCGATCAACGCGATGATCCTGTCGCTGCTGTACAAGGCGACGCCGGAAGACGTGCGGCTCATCATGATCGACCCGAAGATGCTGGAGCTGTCGGTCTACGAAGGCATCCCGCACCTGCTCGCGCCGGTCGTCACCGACATGAAGCTCGCGGCGAACGCGCTGAACTGGTGCGTCGGCGAAATGGAGAAGCGCTACCGGCTGATGTCGGCCGTCGGCGTGCGCAACCTCGCGGGCTTCAACCAGAAGATCCGCGACGCGGAAGCGAAGGAAAAGAAGATCGGCAACCCGTTCTCGCTGACGCCCGAGGATCCGGAGCCATTGTCGAAACTGCCGCTGATCGTCGTCGTGATCGACGAGCTGGCCGACCTGATGATGGTCGCCGGCAAGAAGATCGAGGAGTTGATCGCCCGCCTCGCGCAGAAGGCGCGCGCGGCCGGCATCCACCTGATCCTCGCGACGCAGCGGCCGTCCGTCGACGTGATCACGGGCCTCATCAAGGCGAACATCCCGACGCGCGTCGCGTTCCAGGTGTCGTCGAAGATCGACTCGCGCACGATCCTCGACCAGATGGGCGCCGAGTCGCTGCTCGGGATGGGCGACATGCTGTTCCTGCCGCCGGGCACCGGTTATCCGCAGCGCGTGCACGGCGCGTTCGTCGCCGACGAGGAAGTGCACCGGATCGTCGAGTACCTGAAGCAGTTCGGCGAGCCGCAGTACGAGGAAGGGATTCTCGATGGCCCGGCCGCCGACGGCGCGACGCAGGACCTGTTCGGCGATGCGCCGGATGCGGAAGCCGATCCCTTGTACGACGAAGCCGTCGCGTTCGTCGTGCGCACGCGGCGCGCGTCGATCTCGTCGGTGCAGCGGCAGTTGCGCATCGGCTACAACCGCGCGGCGCGGCTCGTCGAGCAGATGGAAGCGGCCGGCCTCGTGTCGGCGATGGGCATCAACGGCAGCCGCGAGGTGCTCGTGCCGGCCGCGGCCGACTGAGGCCGGCGGCCAGGCGGCCGCGATTCATCGATACGGGCGCGCCGTGAAACCGGCCGCCCGAAATACGAAGGGCGCTGCATCGGCAGCGCCCTTCTTGCATCGGCCGGGAATCGGCCGGGAATCCGCCGCGATTTACTGCGCGACCGGCACCAGCTTGAAGTCGACCGGCTTGC
Organism: Burkholderia sp. BCC0044; assembly: GCF_902832955.1. Classification (NCBI taxonomy): domain Bacteria; kingdom Pseudomonadati; phylum Pseudomonadota; class Betaproteobacteria; order Burkholderiales; family Burkholderiaceae; genus Burkholderia; species Burkholderia sp. BCC0044. The sequence goes on from NZ_CADFDO010000006.1 coordinate 112,926, forward strand.
CGACCGCGACCTTCTGCGGATTCGCGCCGAGCTGCCCCGTTTCGACGTCGCGACTGAACACGTAGAACGTGTCGCTGTCCTGGTTGCCGACGATCAGCCACTTGCCGGTCGGATCGATCAGGAACTCGCGCGGCGTCTTGCCGAGGCTCGACTGGCGGCCGACGTGCTTCAGCCGGCCATCGGCCTGGCTCACCGCGTAGATCACGAGATCGTTCGCGTCGCCGCGGTTGCTCACGTACAGGAAGCGGCCGTCCGGCGACAGGTGGATCGCGCCGCCGCCGACCTTGCCCTTGAAGCCCGGCGCCGTCATCGGCACCGTCTGGACCGGCGTCAGCTTGCCGTCGCGATAGCCGAACACCTCGACCGACGCGTTGAGCTCGCTCGTCACGTACGCGAACCGGCCATCGGCGCCGAACACCATGTGACGCGGGCCCGAGCCCGCCTTCACCGGCGTGTAGCGCGTGTCGGTCGGGCCGATCAGCCCGCGGCTGCCGTCCACCGTGTAGCGGTAGCCGTAGATCTTGTCCGCACCGAGATCCTGCACGAACAGGTAGCGGCCGTCCGGCGAAAACACCGTCGAATGCACGTGCGCGCCGTCCTGGCGACCCTTCACCGGCCCGGTGCCTTCGTGATGGACCGCCAGCACGGCCTGGCCGAGCGCGCCGTCGTCGCGCAGCGGGAATACCGCGAAGCTGCCGCCCGGGTCGGCCGCGACCGAGTAGTTGGCGGTCACGAGATACTTGCCGTCCGGCGACAGCGCGAGATAGCAAGGGTCGTTCCCTTCCGACGATACGCGGTCGATGAAGCTCAGCGCGCCCGTTTTCGCGTCGAAGCGGAATGCGCTCACGCCGCCGCGCTGCGTCGCCGGCCCGTTGTCGCCGGGCAGTTCGTTGACCGCGTAGACGGTGCGACCGTCGCGGCTCGGCAACAGATACGACGGATTCTCGGTCTTCGCCGACGACACCGGCGCGACGCTGCCGGTCTTGGTATCGAAGCGATAAACGTAGATCCCGTCGCTGCCGCCGCCCGTATAGGTGCCGACGAGCAGGTTGTAGACGCCGTCGGCCGGGGCGGACGATTGCTGTGCGAATGCGTGGGTCGCGGACAGGGACAGCACGATCGCGAAACCTTTCATCCAGTGAGCGAACCTAAGCGGGAACCCTCGTGTCGAAGCGCGAGCGTCACGCTCCCGTAAACGGTTGGGCATTGAATCCTCCTTGCATCGAGTCGCTTCAAGTGTTGAGATAGGACGAAACGCCGGCCGTTCATGCGCTCCGCCGCCCGGCCGAGTATACGGGGCGCGGCGCCCGGGCGTGAAGTCCGGGCCGCCGACGTCCGCATTGTGAAACTCGAATACCCAAGGATCGCCTGCCCATGCCCGCCCTGATCGAAGACTACGCCCTCGTCGGCGACGGCCATACGGCCGCGCTGATCGCAAAAGACGGCTCCGTCGACTGGCTGTGCTGGCCCCGCTTCGATTCGGGCGCCTGCTTCGCGGCGCTGCTCGGCACGCCCGAGCACGGCCGCTGGTTGCTTGCTCCGGCGGCCGACGCCGCGATCACGCACACGACGCGCCGCTATCGCGGCGACACGCTGATTCTCGAAACCGACTACGAAAGCGCCGACGGCGCCGTCACCGTGATCGACTTCATGCCGCCCGGCAACGGCTGGTCCGAACTGGTGCGGATCGTCGTCGGCCGCCACGGCACGATGAAGATGCGCATGGAGCTCGTGTTGCGCTTCGACTACGGTTTCTCGATTCCGTGGGTCACGCAACTGACCCGCGAGGACGGCATGAAGGCCATCGCCGGTCCCGATACCGTCGTGCTGCGCACGCCGGTGCCACTCACCGGCAAGAACCTCCATACGCTCGCGGAATTCACGGTCAGCGCCGACGAGCGCGTGCCCTTCTCGCTCGGCTACGCGGCGTCGCACATGCGGCTGCCGCCGGCGCGCGATCCGCTGTCGATGCTCGCGCGCACCGAGAACTACTGGCTCGAATGGTCGGGCCGCTGCCAGGTGCAGGGCCGCTACGCGGCCGCCGTGCGCCGCTCGCTGATCACGCTGAAGGCGCTCGCGTACGAGCCGACCGGCGGCATCGTCGCCGCGCCGACCACGTCGCTGCCCGAGAAGATCGGCGGCAACCGCAACTGGGACTACCGCTACTGCTGGCTGCGCGACGCGACGATCACGCTGCTCGCGCTGATGCGCGGCGGCTACTACGACGAGGCGCGCGCATGGCGCACGTGGCTCGGCCGCGTGATGGCCGGCTCGCCCGAGCAGATCCAGATCATGTACGGGATCGCCGGCGAGCGCCGGCTGCCGGAAATGGAACTCGACTGGCTGCCCGGCTACCAGGACTCGAAGCCGGTGCGCGTCGGCAACGGCGCCGCGAACCAGCTTCAGCTCGACGTGTTCGGCGAGGTGATGGCCGCGCTGCACCTCGCGCGCGTGGGCGGCCTGCAGGCCGACGACACGGTCTGGTCGGTGCAGTGCGCGCTGCTCGACCATCTCGAGAAGATCTGGCAGGAGCCCGACGAAGGGATCTGGGAAACGCGCGGCGGCCGCCGACACTTCACGTTCTCGAAGGTGATGGCGTGGGTCGCGTTCGACCGCGCGATCAAGTCGGCGGAAATGTTCCGGCTGCCCGGCTCGCTCGACCGCTGGCGCGCGCTGCGCGAGCAGATCCACGCGGACGTCTGCGCGAACGCATGGCACGAAGGCAAGCAGGCGTTCGCGCAGAGCTACGGCAGCGACGAGCTCGACGCGAGCGTGCTGCTGCTGCCGCAGCTCGGCTTCCTGCCGCCGGAAGACCCGCGCATCGTCGGCACGGTCGATGCGATCGAACGGGAATTGCTGCACGACGGCCTCGTGATGCGCTACCGCACGACCGAATACGACGACGGCCTGCCGCCGGGCGAAGGCACGTTTCTCGCGTGCAGCTTCTGGCTGGTCGACAGCTATGCGCTGCTCGGCCGGATCGACGACGCGCATCGGCTCTTCAGCCGGCTGCTCGCGCTGTCGAACGACCTGGGGCTGCTCGCCGAGGAATACGACCCGGTCGCCGGGCGGCTCGTCGGCAACTTCCCGCAGGCGTTCTCGCACGTCGCGCTCGTGCATACCGCGATGAACCTGATGCACCATGAAGAGGCGATGGCGCGCGCGGCGGGCCAGCCCGCGCCGGCCGTGGCCACCGGCCGCTGAACGGCGGCGCGGCAGCCTTGTTCATAGATCGTCAAATCGCAACACTTTGATGAAAACCCGGGGAAATGTTGCATTGCACAACCGATCGTTGTCCGATATGATCGACGAGATTGTCCGGCTGCAATGCAACATGGCCGGCCGCTGACCCACACGGCACGCCGCGACGCCTCACGCCGCCCTTGCGCACCGTCCCCCCACGCGGGAGTAGCCTGCATGCTTTACCAACTGCACGAATTCCAGCGGGCGATGCTGAGCCCGCTCACGGCCTGGGCCCAGGCCGCGTCGAAGTCGTTCGCGAATCCGTCCAGCCCGTTCTCGCTGATCCCCGGCGCGCCGCGGATGGCGGCCGCCTATGAGCTGATGTACCGGCTCGGCAAGGATTACGAAAAGCCGGAATTCAACCTTCATCAGATCGTCAAGGACGGCCACAACATCCCGATCGTCGAGCAGACGATCATCGAGAAACCGTTCTGCCGGCTGCTGCGCTTCAAGCGCTATTCGGACGACGCCGACGCCGTCACGCAACTGAAGGACGAGCCGGTCGTGCTGGTCTGCGCGCCGCTGTCGGGCCACCACTCGACGCTGCTGCGCGACACGGTGCGCACGCTGCTGCAGGATCACAAGGTGTACATCACCGACTGGATCGACGCGCGGATGGTGCCGGTCGAGACCGGCCCGTTCCACCTGCACGACTACATCGCGTACATCCAGGAATTCATCCGTCACATCGGCGCGCGCAACCTGCACGTGATCTCCGTGTGCCAGCCGACGGTGCCGGTGCTCGCGGCGATCTCGCTGATGGCGAGCCGCGGCGAGGACACGCCGCTCACGATGACGATGATGGGCGGCCCGATCGACGCGCGCCGCAGCCCGACGTCGGTGAACTCGCTGGCCACGCAACACTCGACCGCGTGGTTCGAGAACAACGTGATCCACACGGTGCCTGCGAACTATCCGGGCGAAGGCCGCCAGGTGTATCCGGGCTTCCTGCAGCACACGGGCTTCGTCGCGATGAACCCGGAGCGCCACGCGCAATCGCACTGGGATTTCTACCAGAGCCTGCTGCGCGGCGACGAGGACGACGCCGAAGCGCACCGCCGCTTCTACGACGAGTACAACGCGGTGCTCGACATGGCCGCCGAGTATTACCTCGAGACGATCCGTGTCGTGTTCCAGGAATTCCGGCTCGCGGAAGGCACGTGGGACGTCGAGGGCGAGCGCGTGCGTCCGCAGGACATCAAGCACACCGCGTTGATGACGATCGAGGGCGAACTCGACGACATCTCGGGCAGCGGCCAGACGCACGTCGCGCACGAGCTGTGCACGGGCATTCCGCAAGACGATCGCCGCAGCCTGACCGCCGAGAAGTGCGGCCACTACGGGATCTTCTCGGGCCGCCGCTGGCGCACGATCATCTATCCGCAACTGCGCGACTTCATCCGCGAGCATGCGCCGGAGCCGAAGAACGGCGCGGCGAAGTTGCCCGTCGATGCGCAGGATGCGACCACGATCGGCGTCGTGCCGGCCGCGAAGCCGGAGCCGGAAACCGCGGTGCGCGCCACCGCCGCGAAACGCACGCGCGCGAAAGCGCCGGCCGTGACGGTCGCGCCCGCCAGGACGCCCGCCGCGAAAGCCGCGCCGGCCGCGAAACGCGCGGCAGGCAGCCCGCGCGCAAAAACCGTGCGGGCCCGCAAGGCCGCCTGACGCACCGCGTTCCGACGCAAAAACGCCGCCGTTGCTTGACGCAACGGCGGCGTTTTTTTATCCGGCCGGGGCCGCGCGCGGACGGCTCATCGGCTCGTCCGTTCGGCGCGTCAGCGCCGCAGCAGATACGCGAGCAGCACCTCGGTGTTCATCCGCACCATCTCCGCGCGCTCGTCGGTGTCGGTGAAGTCGCGGCCGAGCGTCGCGGCGAGCGTGAAGCGGTTCGACACGATGTAGTAGCCGAGCCCCGACAGCGTCACGTAGAAGCGCAGCGGATCAACGTCGCTGCGGAACAGCCCGGCCTTCTGGCCGCGCATCAGCACGTTGCCGAGCTTCGCGACGATCGGCGACATCATCTCGCGGATCCGCGTGGACTTGTGCAGATAGCGCGCTTCGTGCAGGTTCTCGTTGTTGATGAGCCTGAGCAGCTCCGGATGGTCGCGGTAGTAGTCCCAAACGAAATGCGCGAGCCGCGTGACGGCTTCCACCGGCGCGACGCCGTCGAGATCCAGCACGCGCTCGGCCTCCGTCAGCGCGGAGAACGCGTGTTCGAGCACCGCCGTGAAGAGCTGCTCCTTGCTGCCGAAGTAGTAATAGAGCATGCGCTCGTTCGTTTCGGCCCGACGCGCGATCTGATCGACGCGCGCGCCGAACAGCCCTCCATTCGCGAACTCTTCGGCTGCCGCCATCAGGATGCGGCGGCGCGTACCTTCAGGATCTCTTTTGATTTTTGGCTGATTCATGGTGGCGTTTTGCTATGTGAGCCGCTTGATCCGGACCGGCACCCCCACCGCCTTGGCGCCGGCCGCCCTGGAACGGGCGCGCCGCGGACGGCCGCCCTCCTGCTGAGCCCCTGCAAAAAAGCGGTTCGATTATGCGCATAGACGGCGTCCAGCGCAATGCGGGAAATCGGCGATAATCGAGCTTTGGCAAACCTTTCCGGCCGCGCCCGACGCGGCCGAGAGCCATTCGGCGCCGCTGCGCCCGTCGTCAGCCTGTTGTCACCGTGACCGATTCCAAGACACTCGCGGATCGCATCGAAGATCTGCTTCCCCAGACGCAATGCACGAAGTGCGGCTATAACGGCTGCCGTCCGTACGCCGAGGCGATCGCCGCCGGCGACGCGAACTACAACCAGTGCCCGCCCGGCGGCGCCGAAGGCATCGCGCGCCTCGCGAGCCTGCTCGGCAAGCCGGTGATTCCGCTGAACCCCGTCAACGGCAGCGAGCATCCGCGCGCGCTCGCGTTCATCGACGAAAACCTGTGCATCGGCTGCACGCTGTGCATGCAGGCGTGCCCGGTCGACGCGATCGTCGGCGCACCGAAGCAGATGCACACGATCGTCGCGTCGCTGTGCACGGGCTGCGACCTGTGCGTGCCGCCGTGTCCGGTCGACTGCATCGCGATGCTGCCCGTCACCGGCGATCGCACGGGCTGGGATGCGTGGTCGCAGGAACAGGCCGACGCCGCGCGCGAACGCCACGACCTGCGGCTCGCGCGCCAGCGCCGCGAGCGCGAGGCCGCCGAAGCGCGCGCCGCCGCCCGCCGCGCGGCGAGCGCGGCAAAGCCGGCCGCGGAGCCATCGGCAGCGCAGCCCGGCTCGCAGGGCACGCCCGCCGCCGCACCGGCCGCCGACGATGCGGAAGCGAAGAAACGCGCGATCATCGCCGCCGCGCTCGAACGCGCGCGCAAGAAGAAGGAAGAGCTGTCCGGGCAAGGCGCCGCGCCGAAGAACACCGAAGGCGTGAGCGCGGCCGTACAGGCGCAGATCGACGCGGCCGAGGCGCGCCGCAAGCGGCTCGCCGAACAGCAGGCGCAGCGCGACGCCGACGCGGCATCGGACAGCGACGCCCCCAAAAACGACGCAGGCAACGACGATCCGGACGGCCCGTCCGCGCCGCCCGACCAGAACGCTCCATGAACGCCAGCAAACGACGCGCGATCTACGAAACGCTGCAGAGCCTCAATCCGCATCCGACCACCGAGCTCGAATATTCGACGCCGTTCGAGCTGCTGATCGCCGTGATGCTGTCCGCGCAGGCGACCGACGTGTCGGTCAACAAGGCGATGCGGAAAATGTTTCCGGTCGCGAACACCCCGCGACAAATCGTCGCGCTGGGCGAGGAAGGCGTCACCGAGTACATCAAGACGATCGGCCTTTATCGCACCAAGGCGAAGAACGTGGTCGCGACGTGCCGGATCCTGCTCGAGCGCTACGACGGCGAGGTGCCGGCCGATCGCGAAGCGCTCGAAGGCTTGCCGGGCGTCGGCCGCAAGACCGCGAACGTCGTGCTGAACACCGCGTTCGGACAGCCGACGATCGCGGTCGACACGCACATCTTCCGCGTCGCGAATCGCACCGGGCTCGCGCCGGGCAAGGACGTGCGGGCCGTCGAGGCCGCGCTCGAGAAGTTCACGCCGAAGGAATTCCTGCAGGACGCGCATCACTGGCTGATCCTGCACGGGCGCTACGTATGCAAGGCCCGCCGGCCCGAATGCTGGCACTGCGCGATCGAGCCGCTGTGCGAGTTCCGGCCGAAGACGCCGCCGCCCAACGAGTAAGCGTCAGCCGCGGCTGACGTATCCACGCGCCGCGCCGGTCGCTCGGGCCGCGCGACGACCGGCCGGCCCCGCTGCGGCGCCGGCGGCGTGCCCCTTCCCACTACGCATTCGACGTCGCCGTCGCGTCGTCGGCGGCCGCGCCGCCCGCGCGCACGAGCGCCAGCACGGCAGCCAGAATCGCGACACCACCCGCCCACTGCAGCGGCGACAAGGCCTCCCCGAACAGCAGCGCCGCGAGCGCGACCGTCACGACCGGTTCGAGCGTCGACAGCATCGACGTGCGCGCGGCCCCGAGCCGCTCGAGCCCGGAGAAGAACGCGAGCATGGCCGCGACCGTCGAGACGAGCGCGATCGCGAGCATCGACGCCCAGCCGCCGGCCGTCGCGGGCCAGCGCGGCGGCGCGCCGAACGCCGCCGTTCGCACGACGGCGATCGCGATGAGCGTCGCGGTCGCCGACAGGCAGATGATCGCGGTGGTCGCGAGCGGATCGACGCCGCGCGTCGCCTTCGTCCCGCCGACGATGTACAGCGAGTAGATCACCGCGGCGGCCAGCGCGAGCGCGATCCCGAGCGGCTCGCCGTGCCCGCCGCCGACCATCAGCGCCGAGCCCGCGACGCACAGCACCAGCGCGACGGCCTTCGCCCGCGTCAGCCGTTCGCCGAGCCACCACGCGGCCAACAGCGTGACGAACGCCGGATACAGGTACAGCAGCAGCGCGACGAGGCTCGCCTGCGCGTGCTGCAGCGCGCTGAAATAGCAGAACGACTGCCCGACGTAGCCGAGCGCGCCCATCGCCACCAGCGGCGCGAGCGAGCGCCCGCGCGGCCATGCGACGCCGCGGTGCCGCGCGATCGCGGCGAGCACCGCGCCGCCGATCGCGAAGCGCACGATCAGCAGCCCGAGCACGTCGACGCCGGCCGCATACGCGTAGCGGCCGAAAATCGCCATCGCGCCGAACGCGGCGGCGGACAACGCGACGTAGAGCGCGCCCTGCAGGGCGGCGGACGATGAGCGGACAGTGACGGTCATGATGAAAGCGGGCGAGCAAGGCGCCGTGACGGGAATCGTCGGAGTGTAGCGGCGCGGCGGCGGCGAGCCTAGCCCGCGCTTACCCGTTCCGCGAAGGACGGGCGCAACGCGCCGCGCCGTGCTGCCCGCCTCCTGCCGCCCGCCTCCAGCCGCTAGCCGCCGCCGGGGCCGCCGCCAGCGCCGTCCGCCGTGCCGGCGTACAATGCGCGACGCGGCATGACGCCGCCCGAATCACGACGTTTCCCCACCATGTTCAATCCAAGCCGCGACGACGTGCGTCGCTTTTTCACCGAGACCTGGCGCAAGCAGCGCGCGGGCGAGATCCTGACGCCGCTGGAAGCGATCGCGGCCGACTGGATCGTCGAGCATCCCGAATACCACGACGAACTGGCCGACGCCGATGGCGCGGCCGCGCGCAACTACACGCCCGAGGAAGGCCGGACGAACCCGTTCCTGCACCTGTCGATGCACCTCGCGATCAGCGAGCAGCTGTCGATCGACCAGCCGCCCGGGATCCGCGCCGCGCACGACAAGCTGGCCGCGAAGCTCGACTCGACCCACGACGCGCAGCACGCGATCATGGAATGCCTCGGCGAGACGATCTGGGAAGCGCAGCGCACGAACACGCCGCCCGATACCGACGCGTACCTGCAGCGCATCCTGCGCCGCGCGTCGCGCGACTGAGCGCCCGGCCCGGCACACCCGTCCGCGCCGCCGGGCCGCGGACAAAAAAATACCCCGCCGAGGCGGGGCATTCCTGCGCGCGAGCCCGTGAGGCCCGTCGCGCTTACTTCTTGAACACGAGGTCGGTTTCCTTCAGCGACTCGATGTAGGACGCGATGTCCTTCATGTCGCTGACCGACAGGTTCTGGACCTGCGCCTGCATGATCGCGTTGTTGCGGCCGATCAGCGGGTTCGTCAGCCCCATCTGGTACTGGCGCATCGCCCACACGAGATAGTCGGCGTGCTGGCCGGCGAGGCGCGGGTACTCCGCGTTGATCGGCTTGTTCAGCTGCGCGCCGTGGCAGGCCGCGCAGTTGTGCGATTCGACCAGTTCCTTGCCCTTCGAGATGTCGGCGGCGTGTGCGGTACCGATCGCGAGGCCGGCCGCCAGTGCAACCGCCGCCGTCTTGAATGCGTTGTTCATGAATGCTCCTGTCCCGCCGGAGAGATCGGCGGCGCGCGCTTTACTTGTAGGGGTTGTCCTTCGTGTCGGCCTTCTGGGCGGCGTAGTACGCCGACAGATCCGCGATGTCCTGGTCGGTCAGCGAGCCGGCGATCGCGTTCATCGACGGGAAGTGACGATCCTTCTTGCGGTAGGCCTTCAGCGCGTTCTCGAGGTATTGCTGGTTCTGGCCGCCGAGGACAGGCACCCGGTAGACCTCCGGGTACGCCGCGCGGTAGTCCTGGATGCCGTGGCAACCGATGCACATGGCGGCCTTGCTCGCCCCGTCCTTCGGGTTGCCGACCACACCGGCCGCCTGCGCGCTGCCCGCGAGCGCCACGAGCGCTGCGACAACGACGTGTTTGCCGACGAATTTGTTCATAGCTCTTGTAACCTAGCTTGAGGGGAAACTGGCGCCGAAGCGGCAACGGCCCGCGCCGTTTTGCTTGTCGGTCGCCACGCAGGCCAAAAAAAACGGCCAGATTGTACCGCGTCGGCGGGGAACGCGTCCATACGGCGCCCCGGTGGGCCCCGCCACAGCCCCGCAACGATACGCGGGCGCGGCCCGCCCGGACAGCCCTTCTGACTTATACTGGGTTTTTTTCCCGATGAAGAAGAGCGCCGCCATGCGTTTCGAAGGGTCCTCGCAGTACGTCGCCACCGACGATCTGAAGCTCGCGGTCAATGCCGCGCTGACGCTGCAGCGCCCGCTGCTGATCAAGGGCGAGCCCGGCACCGGCAAGACCATGCTCGCCGAGGAAGTGGCCGCCGCGCTCGACATGCCGCTGCTGCAGTGGCACATCAAGTCGACCACCAAGGCGCAGCAGGGCCTGTACGAATACGACGCCGTGTCGCGGCTGCGCGATTCGCAGCTCGGCGACGAACGCGTGAAGGACATCGCGAACTACATCGTCAAGGGCGTGCTGTGGCAGGCGTTCGACGCCGAGCAGCCGAGCGTGCTGCTGATCGACGAGATCGACAAGGCCGACATCGAATTCCCGAACGACCTGCTGCGCGAGCTCGACCGGATGGAGTTCCACGTGTACGAGACGCGCGAGACGGTCCGCGCGAAGCACCGCCCGCTCGTCATCATCACGTCGAACAACGAGAAGGAGCTGCCCGACGCGTTCCTGCGCCGCTGCTTCTTCCACTACATTCAGTTTCCCGATCCGTCGACGATGCAGAAGATCGTCGGCGTGCACTTCCCGAACATCCGCGAGGCGCTGCTGCGCGCGGCGCTCGAGAGCTTCTTCGAATTGCGCGGCGTGTCGGGCCTGAAGAAGAAGCCGTCGACGTCCGAGCTGCTCGACTGGCTGAAGCTGCTGCTCGCCGAGAACATCCCGGCCGACGCGCTGCGCGGCGCGGACGCGAAGCAGATCGTGCCGCCGCTCGCAGGCGCGCTGCTGAAGAACGAGCAGGATCTGAGCCTGCTCGAACGGCTCGTCTACATGAACCGGCACAACCGGTAATCCACCCGCGAAGGCCCGGCCATGCTGCTCAATTTCTTCTACGCGCTGCGCGCAGCCAAGCTGCCCGTCTCGGTGAAGGAATACCTGACGCTGCTCGAATCGCTGAAGGCCGGGCTGATCTCGCCGTCGATCGACGCGTTCTACTTCCTCGCTCGGATGACGCTCGTCAAGGACGAGCAGTACTTCGACAAGTTCGACCAGGCGTTCGGCGCGTATTTCCACGGCGTGTCCGCGCTGCCGTCCGAGGCGTTCGACATCCCGCTCGACTGGCTCGAGAAGCGCCTCGAACGCGAGCTGTCGCCCGAGGAGAAGGCGCAGATCGAAGCGCTGGGCGGCCTCGACAAGCTGATGGAGCGTCTGAAGGCGCTGCTCGACGAGCAGAAGGAACGCCACGAAGGCGGCAACAAGTGGATCGGCACGGGCGGCACGTCGCCGTTCGGGCACGGCGGCTACAACCCGGAAGGCGTGCGCATCGGCGGCCCGTCGAACGGCAACCGCACCGCGGTGAAGGTGTGGGAAGCGCGCGCGTACCGCGACTACGACGATTCGGTGGAGATCGGCACGCGCAACATCAAGGTCGCGCTGCGGCGGCTGCGCCGCTTCGCGCGCGAAGGCGCGGCCGAGGAGCTCGACCTGCCCGGCACGATCCGCAGCACGGCCGCGAACGCCGGCTGGCTCGACCTGCGGATGGTGCCCGAGCGCCACAACAACGTGAAGGTGCTGATGCTGCTCGACGTCGGCGGCTCGATGGACGACCACATCAAGCGCACCGAAGAACTGTTCTCGGCCGCGAAGGCTGAATTCAAGCACCTCGAATTCTTCTACTTCCACAACTGCGTGTACGACCACCTGTGGAAGAACAACCGCCGCCGCCACTCGGAACGCACCGCGACGTGGGACGTGCTGCACAAGTTCACGCCCGACTACAAGCTGATCTTCGTCGGCGACGCGACGATGAGCCCGTACGAAGTGCTGCAGCCCGGCGGCTCGGTCGAATACAACAACCCGGAAGCCGGCGCCGTGTGGCTGCGCCGCCTCGCCGACCAGTTCCCCCACCATGCATGGCTGAACCCCGAGCCCGAGCGGCTATGGGAGTACCGGCAGTCGGTCGCGATCATTCGCGACGTGCTCGGCCAGCGCATGTATCCGCTCACGCTCGCGGGCCTCGAAACCGCGATGCGCGCACTCAGCAAGTAACGACCCCCACCCGCAGATACCCAGGCCGCGTCCGAGCGGCCGCCCCGGAGAGAGCATGAACCCTTCGCCCACCGCGAGCGCCAGCCGCGCCGGCGGCCGCCGCTTTTTCGCCGATACGTCCGTGTCCGCGCTCGTCGCCGGCTTCGTCGCGATGATGACCGGCTACACGAGTTCGCTCGTGCTGATGTTCCAGGCCGGCCGCGCCGCCCACCTCACCGATGCGCAGATCTCGTCGTGGATCTGGGCGCTGTCGATCGGCATGGCGCTGACGACGATCGGCCTGTCGCTGCGCTTTCGCGCGCCGGTGGTCGTCGCCTGGTCGACGCCCGGCGCCGCGCTGCTGGTCGCGTCGCTGCCGGGCGTGCCCTACGCCGAGGCGATCGGCGCGTTCGTCGTGTGCGCGCTGCTGCTGACGGCCGTCGGCGTCAGCGGGCTGTTCGACACGCTGATGAAGCGCATTCCGGCCGGCATCGCGGCCGCGCTGCTCGCGGGCATCCTGTTCGAGATCGGCATCGAGATCTTCCGCGCCGCGCAGTTCCAGACCGCGCTCGTGCTCGCGATGTTCTTCACCTACCTGATCGTCAAGCGGCTCGCGCCGCGCTACGCGATTCCGACGACGCTGATCGTCGGCACGGTGGCGGCCGGCAGCCTCGGGCTGCTCGACTTCAGCCATTTCCACATCGCGCTCGCGCAGCCCGTGTTCACGATGCCCGCATTCTCGATCGCGTCGATCGTCAGCATCGGCATTCCGTTGTTCGTTGTCGCGATGGCGTCGCAGAACGTGCCGGGCATCGCGGTGCTGCGCGCGGACGGCTACCCGACGCCGTCGTCGCCGCTGATCGCGACGACCGGCCTCGCATCGCTGCTGCTCGCGCCGTTCGGCTCGCACGGCGTGAACCTCGCGGCGATCACGGCCGCGATCTGCACGGGCCCCGAAGCGCACGAGGATCATGCGAAGCGCTATACGGCCGCCGTGTGGTGCGGCACGTTCTACCTGATCGCCGGCATCTTCGGCGCGACGATCGCCGCGCTGTTCGCGGCGCTGCCGAAGGCGCTCGTCGTGTCGGTCGCCGCGCTCGCGCTGTTCGGCTCGATCATGAGCGGGCTCGCGAACGCGATGCAGGACGTGAAGCAGCGCGAAGCGGCGCTCGTCACGTTCATGGTCACGGCGTCGGGCCTCACGCTGCTGTCGATCGGCCCGGCGTTCTGGGGGCTCGTCGCGGGCGTCGTCACGCAGGTGATCCTGAACGCGCGGCGCCCCGCGTGACGCGGCTCACGGCCCGCCGCGGCGCGCGCCCGGCACGCCAAAACGTGCGCGACACGAATCGGGCCTAAAATGATGGATCGGAAGCGGCGCCCGGCGCCGCTTCGCTTCGCCGCCGCGCTCGCGCGGCCCGTGAGAACCCGGCGCCCCGCGCTCTTCTTCCGAATCGCCATGACTACCGCACTCGACCAGCTGAAGCAGTACACGACCGTCGTCGCCGACACGGGCGACTTCCAGCAGCTTGCGCAATACAAGCCGCAGGACGCGACCACGAACCCGTCGCTGATCCTGAAGGCCGTCCAGAAGGATGCGTACAAGCCGATCCTCGAGAAAACCGTCCGCGATCATCGCAACGAAAGCACCGATTTCATCATCGACCGCCTGCTGATCGCGTTCGGCACCGAAATCCTGAAGCTGATCCCGGGCCGCGTATCGACCGAGGTCGACGCACGCCTGTCGTTCGACACGCAGCGCTCGATCGACAAGGGCCGCGAGCTCATCAAGCTGTACGAAGCAGCCGGCGTCGGCCGCGAGCGCATCCTGATCAAGCTCGCATCGACGTGGGAAGGCATCCGCGCGGCCGAGGTGCTGCAGAAGGAAGGGATCAAGTGCAACATGACCCTGCTTTTCTCGCTCGTGCAGGCCGCCGCGTGCGCGGAAGCCGGCGCGCAGCTGATCTCGCCGTTCGTCGGCCGCATCTACGACTGGTACAAGAAGCAGGCCGGCGCCGAATGGAATGAAGCGCGCGACGGCGGCGCGAACGATCCGGGCGTGCAATCGGTGCGCCGTATCTACACGTACTACAAGACGTTCGGCTACAACACCGAAGTGATGGGCGCGAGCTTCCGCACGACGAGCCAGATCACCGAGCTCGCCGGCTGCGACCTGCTGACGATCAGTCCCGATTTGCTGCAGAAGCTGCAGGAGAGCAACGACACGGTCGCGCGCAAGCTGTCGCCGGACACGCTGCAGGACAAGCCGGCCGAGCGCGTCGCGATCGACGAGGCATCGTTCCGCTTCCAGCTGAACGACGAAGCGATGGCGACCGAAAAGCTCGCCGAAGGCATCCGCGTGTTCGCCGCCGACGCGGTGAAGCTCGAGAAGCTGATCGACGCGCTGCGCTGAGCCGCGCCGCGCGTCAGCGGCTGTCAGCAAGACTGACAATAGCCGTCAGCACGCGCGCTGCAACGGCCGCGAACGTCGTGTTCGCGGCCGTTTTTATTTTTCATTCCATCGTCAAGCGCGCGCACTACAATCCACGTCACGGGTGCGACGGCCGCCTCCCGACGCACCCTTTTCCCCAGTCAATCTTGCACGACGCCACGCCAGCGCCATCGCGCCGGCATGGCACATCCCAGGAGACAACGATGCAAGTTCAACCGTACCTGACGTTCTACGGTCGTGCCGACGAAGCCCTTCAGTTCTACGAAAAGGCACTCGGCGCAAAGACGATGTTCAAGATGCACTTCAAGGACGCCCCGCCGAATCCCGATTACCCGATGTCGCCGGAGATGGCCGACAAGGTGATGCACGCGAGCTTCACGATCGGCGAGTCGATGATCATGTGCTCGGACGGGGACTGCAGCCAGCCGGCCGGCGCCGCGCACGCCGGCTATTCGCTGTCGCTGAACCCGGCGACGGTCGACGAAGGCCAGAAGCTGTTCGATGCGCTCGCCGACGGCGGCGAAGTGACGATGCCGTTCGGCAAGACGTTCTGGGCGCTCGGCTTCGGGATGGCGAAGGATCGCTTCGGCGTGCACTGGATGGTCAACGTCGAGGATCTGTCGCAGCGCGAGGAACTCGCGAAACGCGCGCAGGGCTGACGCAAAGGAAACGCCCGCCACCTTGCGGTGGCGGGCGTTTTCGTTGCTGCGCGACGCGTGCGCGACACACTGCCGCGCCCGCCCGTATCAGCTCTCGACGACGTCGAGATAATCCTCCGGCCGCGTGCGATCCTCCGCATGCGCCATGCCGATCACGCGCACCAGCACGCTCACCACCACCGACACCACGAGGTTCAGGACCAGCGACCACACGGCCGCGTAGCCGGGAATCGCGAGGCCGAACAGGTGGATCGTGAAGATCGAACTCGCCAGCTTCAGCGAGACCGCCATCCACGTGCCGCAGACGATGCCGGCCGCCCAGCCCGCCAGCAAGCCGCGATGGTCGAGCACGCGCGTGTACAGGCCGAGCACGATCGCCGGCAGCGTCTGGATGATCCAGATCCCGCCGAGCAGCTGCAGCTGGATCGCGTAGGTCAGCGGCAGCCCGAGGATGAACGCGACCGCGCCGACCTTCACGATCAGCGACACGAGCTTCGCGACGTGCGTTTCCTGGTCGTGCGACATGTTGCGGTTCAAGAACTCGCGGTGGATGTTGCGCGTGTACAGGTTCGCCGCCGCGATCGACATGATCGCCGCCGGCACCAGCGCGCCGATGCCGATCGCCGCGAACGCGACGCCGACGAACCACGACGGGAAGTACTCGAGGAACAGCGCGGGCACCGCGAAGTTCGGGCCGAACGCCTTGAAGTACGGCGCGTACTGCGGCATGTCCTTCACGCCGGAGGCGAGCGCCATGTAGCCGAGCAGCGCGAGCAGGCCGAGCACGAACGAGTACGCGGGCAGCATCGCCATGTTGCGGCGGATCGAGTTGCCCGACGACGACGACAGGATCGCCGTGACCGAGTGCGGATACAGGAACAGCGCGAGCGCCGAGCCGATCGCGAGCGTCGCATACGCGCTGTAGCCGTTCAGGCTCGTGGCGTCGGGCGCCTTCAGCAGCAGCTTCGCGGGCGGCACCGCGGAGAAGATATGCCCGAAGCCGCCGAGCTTCGCGGGGATCACGATCACCGCGGCGGCGATCGTGACGTAGA
Organism: Burkholderia sp. BCC0044; assembly: GCF_902832955.1. Taxonomy (NCBI): domain Bacteria; kingdom Pseudomonadati; phylum Pseudomonadota; class Betaproteobacteria; order Burkholderiales; family Burkholderiaceae; genus Burkholderia; species Burkholderia sp. BCC0044. The sequence goes on from NZ_CADFDO010000006.1 coordinate 129,396, forward strand.
TCAGCACGTCCTTCACGATCGCGATCATCGCGGGCGCGCGCAGCCCCGACGTGTACGTGTACGCGGCGAGGATCGCGAACGCGATGATCAGCGGCAGGTCGCCGACGAAGCCGGTCGTGTCGAAGCCGAGCGCGCCGATCACCACCTCGATGCCGACGAGCTGCAGCGCGATGTACGGCATCGTCGCGAGGATGCCCGTCACCGCGATCGCCAGCGCGAGCATCCGGCTGCCATAGCGCGCGTTGACGAAGTCCGCGGCCGTCACGTAGCCGTGCCGCTTCGCGATGCTCCACAGCTTCGGGAACACGACGAACGCGAACGGATAGATCAGGATCGTGTACGGCAGCGCGAAGAAGCCCATCGCGCCGGCGCCGAACACGAGCGCGGGCACCGCGACGAACGTATAGGCCGTGTAGAGATCGCCGCCGAGCAGGAACCACGTGACGATCGTGCCGAAGCGGCGTCCGCCGAGGCCCCATTCGTCGAGATGGGCGAGATCGCCGCGACGCCAGTTCGCGGCCAGGAAGCCGATGATCGTGACGCCGATGAACAGCAGGACGAAGACGAAGGTTGCGCCGAGATTCATTGCGCACCTCCTTGCGTACCGCTCGCCTTCCACGCGTTCTTGGTCTTGAAATACACGAACGCGGTAATCACCGCGCTGATGAAGACCCACAGCAACTGGTACCAGTAGAAAAACGGAAAACCGAGCCATTGCGGTTCGATCTTGCTGTACGACGGCACCCAGACCATCGCGATCAGCGGCAGTACCAGCAGCCAGAGCCAGCGCTTGGCGGCCCGGTTGGCGTCGGCATCGTGAGCCATGACGTCTCCTCTTCTATCCCGGTTATCGATCTTGTTGAGCGGGTACGGCGCCGAGAGGAGCGGCAAAACGGGTAGGCTGCGGCTCCCCTGGCTTCGCGCCAGTATAGGAGCCGCGAGCACGCGGTCAAGCGGGGGCGAACCCGAGGTGATCCGCCCCTTGTCGCGTGGTTGCACCGGCATGCGGCCGGCGCACGAGCGTCAGATCGCGAACGAGGATTCGCGTGCGCCGATCGTTTCTTTCAAAGCTTTCACCCACTTGCGCGCGGGCAGCTTCAGCGTGTCCTCGATCAGCTTCGCGCGGGCTTCCAGTTGCGCGAACGGCACGTCGAGCGCGGGGCCCGAGAACGCGATCGCGATCCGGTTGCCGTCGTGCACTTCAGGCAGCGCGATCACGCGGTGGTCGAACGCCGCGTTCAGGTGCTTCATGTTGCGCACGAAGCTCGGATGATCGCCGAACAGGTTGATCGTCGCGATGCCGGCGTCGGCGAGGCAGTTGCGCACCGCGCGGTAGAACGCGACGCTGTCGAGCACGGGGCCGCGCGCGGTCGCGTCGTACAGGTCGATCTGGATCGCGCCGGTCGTGCCGCGGTTGGCCGGGTCGTTGACGAAGTCCCATGCGTCGGCTTCGTGCACGACGAGGCGCGCGTCGTCGGGCGGCAGCGCGAACATCGTGCGCGCGGCGACGATCACGGCCGGGTTCAGCTCGACGGCCTCGACCTTCGCGTGCGGCAGGAAACGGTGCGAGAACTTGGTCAGCGCGCCGGTGCCGAGCCCGAGCTGGACGATCCGCTCGGGCGTTTCGAGGAACAGCAGCCACGCCATCATCTGCTGCGCGTATTCGAGCTCGATATGCAGCGGCTTCGAGATCCGCATCGCGCCCTGCACCCACTCGGTACCGAAGTGCAGGAAGCGCACGCCGCCTTCTTCGGAGAACGTCACGGGCGCGAAACGCGGCTTGCGCGGCGCGTCGAGCACCGGCACGTCGTCGTGTTCGTCGATCTCCGGGCGGCGCTTCACGCGCGGCGGCTGGAGCTTGTCGGAGCCGTTGTACGCGGACGGCTTGCGTTGCTTGAACGCGCGCGCCTCGGCGGACGCGCGCTTGATCAGTCGGGTCATGATGGTTGAATCTCGCTGGGTGATGCTGGATGACGCTGGATGAGCGGACGAGAGGATAGCATTGGCGGGGGGCGGGGCCGCCGGCGGCGAGCGCGTCCGCCCCGACGGCCCCGATGTTCCGGCCTATTCGCCTGCTGATACGACGACCATCGAAATCCGCGAAACCCGCCGCCAGCTCGATCCGCGTACGCGATCGATCATTTACTTTCTTGCAATAAAAAGGCCGTTCGCCCGCCCGAACCTATGCCAAACTGAAACGGCATTCGGGGAGGCACACAGCGGCCATGACGCATACAGCGACGGACCACGCACCGCCAGATCGCCAGGGATGGCTCTCCAGAGAGCGGCTCGTCCTGTACAGCGCGGCGATCCTGGTGTTCCAGCTCGTGTTGCTGGGTATCTGGGCATTTTCGTACTGGGCGCTGCATCTCCCCGGCGTGCCGCCCCCGGGCATCGACTTCCGGGTGTTCTGGAGCGCGTCTTTCGTTTCCCTCCACAGCGGGCCGCTCGCCGCTTTCGACCTTCACCAGATGTTCGCGGCGGAAGCCCGATTGCTGCCGGACTTCCCGCCCGCGCAGATTTTCGCACCGTGGGTTTATCCGCCGACCTTCCAGTTGCTGGTTTATCCGCTGGCGCTGCTGCCCTATGCCGCTTCGTACGGCCTGTTCGTCAGCATCGGCATCGCAAGCGCGTTGGCGGCGTGCACGCTCGCGATGAAGGATCGCCCCCTGCCGTGGATCACGCTGGTCGCGTTCCCCGGCATCTGGGTCGTGACGATCTGCGGGCAGAATTCGTTGCTGACGCTAGCGTTCGCTGCCGGCGCACTGGGATCGCTCGAGCGACGGCCGGTCGTCGCCGGCGTATGCGCCGGCATGCTCGTCATCAAACCGCAACTCGCGCTCCTGTTTCCGTTGCTGTTCCTCTGCGGCGGACATTTCCGCGCGCTCGGCGCGATGACCGTCACGGCCGCGCTGTTCTGCGCGGTCAGCGCACTGGTGCTCGGCGTGCCGCTGTGGCTGCGCTTTTTCGACACGCTATCGTGGTTCAGCCAGTTGATCCTGGTGAACAATGCAGGCGGAATCTGGAGTGCGATGCCGACGCCGTTCGCGATGTCGCGACGGCTGGGCGCCAGCCTGCCGACCGCCTTTGCCGTTCAGGCGGCCATCGCGATACCGGCCGTGATCGCGACCGCGGGCCTATGGGCGAGGAAGAAGCATGCGGACTTATGCGCGGCAGCGGCAATCGTCGCGACGCTGCTGACCCAGCCGTACCTCATCTACTACGATCTCGCGTGGCTGCTTCTTGCGATCATTTACGTGTGCAAATACGACCGGACGACCCGCGCGCTCGGATGGGCGGACCATGCGCTCATCGCGTTGGCGTGGTTGTTGCCGGGGCTCTCGTTTTTCCTCGTGTTCAGGCCCGCGATGGGGCAACCGGGCGCTGTCCTGTTGCCGATATTCCTGATACTGATCGTCTACCGCGCATCGCTTCATCGCGCGGCTGACGCAACAACCTCGGTGGCCGTACAGGAATCGTCCGGCTAGCGCGCCGGCTCGCCGAGCACCGCGCCAAGCAAGCGCCAGAACCGGTCGCCATTTTGTTCAGTTTGACACCGGCGTTGATCAGCCAGCATGCTGCTGCGGCGCACGCATTTTCTTTCGACGTGACCGGTCGTACCGTAACGTCATCGAAGCCTGCCAACATCCGCTCTGACCATACCTGCTCCATCACACGGGATTTCGTAAGCATGAGTCACATCCACTTCATCGGCGGGGAAAAAGGCGGCGTCGGCAAATCGCTCGCGGCCCGCGTGCTGGCCCAGTATTTCATCGACCGGAGCATGCCCTTCGTGGGCTTCGATACCGACCGATCGCACGGCGCGCTGCTGCGGTTCTATGCCGATTTTGCCGCGCCTGCCGTGCTCGATCAGCATGACAGCCTCGATCCGGTCATGGAATCGGCGCTCGAAGATCCGCAGCGGCGCATACTGGTCGACCTCGCGGCCCAGACGCGACAGTCGCTCGCCAAGTGGCTCGACGATTCGGACGTAGTCGATTTTGCCGAAGAACACGGCCTCACGTTGACGTGGTGGCACGTGATGGACACCGGACGCGATTCGGTCGATCTGCTGCGGCAATGGCTCGACGAATTCGGTGGACGAATCAAGCTCGTGCTGGTGCTGAACGAAGTCCGCGGCGATCGCTTCGAGATTCTGGAGGCATCCGGCGAACGCGAGCGGGCCGAAGCCCTCGGCGCCAGCGTGATTACGCTGCGCCGCTTGCCCGATACGACGATGCAGAAGATCGATCGACAAAGCGCGAGCTTCTGGGCGGCGGTCAATCATCCCGACCGCGCGGCCACGGGGCTCGGCTTGCTGGAGCGGCAGCGCGTCAAGGTCTGGCTGCATCGTACTTACGAGGAGCTGGGCACGCTCGCGTTGTAGCGCGGGCCCCGCGACGGTACGGCGTGTGCGGCGCGTGGCTGGAATGGCGCATACCGGGAAAACTTGGAGGTTCAATGGCCGATCACGACAGACTGCATCCACTCCGTCCGTTCCTGAAAAACTGGATTTGGGAGCACGGTCGAATCGGGACGCGCTATCTCGACTGCGTCGATGGCGAAATCAAGTTCGACGAAGGCAAGAAATCGCATTTCGCGGCCGAGCAATATACCTACGTGCCGCTGGGCAAGAACGCCGACGACGACGCATCCGCGGAGGGTCCCGCGATCCACGAGGCGGGACTTGCCCGCTTTTTGCGGGCGGCGCAGATGGGCACGCCCGGGGAAGCCGGGTCCGTAGCGGAGGTTCAGCGCGCTGTGCAGGATTGCGTGGAGATCGGCCTGTTCAGCGCGTATCAATGGGAGGCGCGACAGGCATGGGCCCGCTACGCGCAGGAACCGATGTTCGAGGACGAGATCCGCGCGGCGGTCGTCGACGACATCCGGCGAACTTACGTCGGCATGCGGGAGCAACTGGCGCTGTACGATTTCAGCGTGCTCTACGGCTTGCCCACGCCGCTGCTGATCGGCGACACACCGTTCATCGACTGGCGCGTGATCGCCAGCCCGGCACTTCCGTTCGTATCGCTTCCGCTGGGACCTTACTGCCTGCTGGTCGGCGCGCCGTCGGGCAGGAGTAGCCGAATCGGCCCGGTGGTCTGGAAGGCCGCGGCCGCGATGGGGCCGTTGAAGGACCACAACCGCCAGATCGAGAAGCATGCGCGTCTGTGGCTGGTGGCGACCACCGATGATCAACTCGTCGCTGCGCAAAGTCGCATTACGTCGGCCACGGGCGTCGGGCAAGGCGAAGCGAAGCCCTGACCGGTAGCGTCGAGTGGCGGCGCGGTCGCATCAGGTTCGGTTTGTCCTGTTGCTGCCGCCGCCGCTGCACCGCTTCATCGACTAGTCGAAATTCAACGCGTCTCAGGCACGAAGTGCGCGCCATTGCGCCAACTTCTGCTCGAACGACAGCATCGCATTCGCCGGGCTCGACGACGGCAGCACGAGCGTCTCGTACCCGGCCTGACCGATCACGTCGGCGAACCGCCCCGCCGTCTTGCCGTTGAAACACACGCGCTTCAGCAACGGCGCATGCTCGCGCAGCGACGCGAAGTCGTTCGGCTTCGCGTTTCTGATCGCCGAATCGAGACTGCCTTTGCGATGGCATGCATCGAGCACATCCCGGATGCCGATACCGCGCGACAGCACGCGTTCGAGCCGCGCGTCGTACGGCAGTTCATGCAGCGTCGGCTCGCCAAGCAGCCGCGCCGAGCAGCCGCCAGAACTGGTTGATGTTTTGGCTAATTTGACACCCATCAGGCTCGATCCCGCCCGACCGCTTGCAGCCCGGACGTCCCGAGGTTTCGGCTACTGGCTGACGGTCCGTCGCTCACTCGCACCGACGTCGCCATTGGTCGAACGGCCGACTTGTCCCGGGCCTCGACCGATCGCAAAAATGCCCATGCCGAACGATTCGGCACACGACGTGACGGCTGCCCGGTCGGCATGACCGCATTGCCTTTTGCGCGTCGCGATTGAAAATATACACAAATGGGTATAAATTTGCCGATGGACCCGTACACCAAACCTCTCTACTGGCTCGGCTCGGCACGCAAGGACCTGAAAGCGATGCCCGAAGCGGTGCAGGACACGTTCGGCTATGCGCTGTATCTGGCCCAGACGGGACGAAAGCACGATCAGGCCAAGCCGTTGAGGGGTTTCGGATCAGCCGGTGTGCTCGAGGTCGTGGAGTCGGAAGACAACGGCACGTATCGCGCCGTGTACACGGTGAAACTGGGTAGTGCGGTGTATGTGTTGCACTGTTTCCAGAAGAAATCGTCCCGTGGCATCGCTACACCGAAGCCGGACAGCGATCTGGTTCGCGAGCGGCTGAAGGCAGCCGAAGCACACGCAAATGGAGAAAAGTGATGATCGAAATCGAACAGGGCAGCGGCAACGTATACGCCGACCTGGGCATGCACGATGCCGGAGAAATGCGAGTGAAGGCCCAGCTCGCCGCCAAGATCGGAGAAATCATCAAGGCACGGAAATGGACTCAGCAGCACGCGGCTCGATTACTCGGCATGACGCAACCGAAGCTGTCGAACATGCTGCGCGGGCAGTTTCGCGGCGTGAGCGAAGCAAAGATGCTGGACTGTCTCGCAAAGCTCGGGCGCGATGTGCAGATCATCGTGGGGCCGGACCGGCATCCGGAAGCCGAAGGACATATCGAAGTCGTATTCACCGCCTGACGACGACGCCCCTGTTCCTTCGCCGGCTATACCGGGAACACCAAACCTCAAGCGACAACTTGCCGCCACGCGTTCAACTTCTGCTCGAACGACAGCATCGCATTCGCCGGGCTCGACGAAGGCAGCACGAGCGTCTCGTACCCAGCCTGGCCGATCACTTCAGCGAACCGCCCCGCCGTCTTCCCGTTGAAACACACCTTCTTCAGCAACGGCGCATGCTCGCGCAGCGAATCGAAGTCGTTCGGCTTCGCATTCCTGATTGCCGAATCGAGACTGCCCTTGCGATGGCATGCATCGAGCACATCCCATATGCCGATGCCATGCGCAAGCACGCGTTCGAGCCGCGCGTCATACGCGAGCTCGTGCAGCCCCGGCTCGCCGAGCACCGCCCCCAACAATCGCCAGAACTGGTTGCGCGGATGCGCGTAGTACTGCGCGGCGTCGAGCGACGCCTCGCCCGGAAAGCTGCCGAGGATCATCGTGTGCGTATCCGGTGCGACGACCGGCGGAAAGCCCTGCAACATCACGCGTCTCCGTACGACCCGACGGATCTCGGCCCGTCGCCGTGCGCGGCGAGATGACGCCACAGCGCCGGCAGCATGCACTCGGTGACCATCAGCGGCTTGCCGTGCCGCTGGAACACCGAGCGCCGCGCGGCGAACGCATGCGGCGCGCGCGCGCCCTGCAATGCATGGCTCGCGAGCGCATACAGCGGATGACCGGCGATCACGCGCCGGCTCACGAGCGCCGAGCGCTCGACCTGCGGATCGCTGTACAGCAGCTCCGCGAGCGGCCGCGTGCGCAGCCGCCGCATCGCCTGCCACACGCCCTTGCTGGCCGCGAGCGGCGCGATGCTGTGCGCGGCGACGTACGGCGTGCCGTCGACCGACAGGATCACCTCGCGCACCCACATCGGCGCGCGCGGCGAACTCGCGAGTGCGTCGGGCTCGTCGAACCACGGCGCGTCGACGGCCTCGCGCGTCACGCGCACGTTCACGCGGCCGAGCCGCGCGAGGTGCGCGGTCAGCGATCCGCCGCGCGTCAGCCAGTCGCGCTGGTCGAGCGTGCAGCCAGGCCGCGGCGTCTCGCGCCAGCCGGCCTGCGCGCCATCGAATCGCATCCGCGCGTTCACGCGGCGCGCGACAGCAGCAGCGCGTTGGTCCGCTTCACGAAGCTCGCCGGATCGTCGAGCATGCCGCCTTCGGCCAAGAGCGCCTGATCGAACAGCAGATGGCACCAGTCGCCGAAATCGGCGCTGTCGGCATTCAGCTGCTTCACGAGTGCATGCTCCGGATTGATCTCGAGGATCGGCTGCATCGCCGGCGCGTTCTGACCGGCCGCCTTCAGCATCCGCTGCAGGTAGCCGCTCATGTCGTTGTCGTCCGCGACGAGGCACGACGGCGAATCGGTCAGACGGAACGTGACGCGCACTTCCTTCACCTTGTCGCCGAGCGCTTCCTTCATCTTGTCGACAACCGGCTTGATCGCCTCGCCGGCCTGCTCCTGCGCCTTCTTCTCCTCGTCGTTCAGCTCGCCGAGATCGAGGTCGCCGCGGGCCACGCTCGCGAGCGGCTTGCCGTCGAATTCGTGCAGGAACGACAGCATCCATTCGTCGACGCGGTCGGTCAGCAGCAGCACCTCGACGCCCTTCTTGCGGAACACTTCCAGATGCGGGCTGTTCTTCGCGGCCTGCCACGTATCGGCGGTCACGTAGTAGATCTTGCTCTGCTCGGGCTTCATGCGCGACACGTAGTCGGCGAGCGACACGTCCTGCGCGTCGGTGTCGCCGTGCGTCGACGCGAAGCGCAGCAGCTTCGCGATGCGCTCGCGGTTCGCGTGATCCTCGCCGAGGCCTTCCTTCAGCACCTGGCCGAACGCGCCCCAGAACGTCTTGTACTTCTCCTTGCCGGCATCGTCTTCCGCGTTCGCGAGTTCCTCGAGCATCGACAGCGCGCGCTTGGTCACGCCTTCGCGGATCGCCTTCACGTCGCGGCTTTCCTGCAGGATCTCGCGCGACACGTTCAGCGGCAGGTCGGCCGAATCGACGACGCCCTTCACGAAGCGCAGGTATTGCGGCAGCAGCTGCTCGGCGTCGTCCATGATGAACACGCGCTTCACGTACAGCTTCAGGCCGCCGCGATAATCGCGGTTCCACAGGTCGAACGGCGCGTGCGCCGGCACGAACAGCAGCTGCGTGTATTCGCTGCGGCCCTCGACGCGGTTGTGGGTCCACGTGAGCGGATCCTGATGATCGTGCGCGATGTGCTGGTAGAACTGCGTGTACTGCTCGTCGGTGACGTCGCTCTTCGAACGCGTCCACAGCGCGCTCGCCTGGTTGACGGTTTCGTCCTCGTCCTTCAGGACCATCTCGCCCTTTTCTTGATCCCACTCTTCCTTGCGCATCAGGATCGGCAGCGCGATGTGGTCGGAGTACTTCTGGATGATCGACTTCAGGCGGTGCGACGACAGCAGGTCGTCCTCGCCTTCGCGCAGGTGCAGCGTGATCGTCGTGCCGCGTTGCGCGCGTTCGATCGCGTCGATCGTGAAATCGCCTTCGCCCGCGCTTTCCCAGCGCACGGCTTCGTTCGCCGGCAGGCCCGCGCGGCGCGTCTCGACGGTGATCTTGTCCGCGACGATGAAGCCCGAGTAGAAGCCCACGCCGAACTGGCCGATCAGCGCCGCATCCTTCTGCTGGTCGCCCGACAGCTTCGTGAAGAATTCCTTGGTGCCCGAACGCGCGATCGTGCCGAGGTTCGCGATCGCCTCGTCGCGGCTCATGCCGATGCCGTTGTCGTCGATCGTGATCGTGCGCGCGGCCTTGTCGTAGCCGATGCGGATGCGCAGGTTCGGATCGTTCTCGTACAGCGCGCTGTCAGCGAGCCCTTCGAAACGCAGCTTGTCGGCCGCGTCGGACGCATTCGACACCAGTTCGCGCAGGAAAATTTCCTTGTTGCTGTAGAGCGAATGGATCATCAGGTGGAGGAGTTGCTTGACCTCTGCCTGAAAGCTCATCGTTTCGTGTGCCATGGATGCTGTTTCCTCTTACTTGAACTGAAAAGGGGTGACGCCGGCGCCCGGCGCGCGATGCCGGCGGACCCGTGAAGGACGGCCCGTTTGGGACGGCCCGTTTGGGACGGCCGCCTGACGCCAGCGGTTTGCGCGCGTATCTGGGGACGGCATGCGGCATTTCAAGAGCCGGCCGGCCGCGCCGCGTCACGACGCGCGCCGCACCGCCGAATCGATATAGCGCGCGAGCAGCCCGGGGAGCGCCGGATCGCCGCAGTTCGCGACGTTGAAGCGCATCCACGTGGACGGCGACTGCTGCGGCGAGAACAGGCTGCCCGGCGTCAGCAGGAAGCCGGCCTCGTGCGCGACCGCCGCGAGCGCGTCCGAATCGACGCCCGTGTCGGCCCACAGGAACATCCCGGCCGCCGGCATCGTGAAGAGCCCGAGCCCCGTGCGCTCGAGCATCCGCGCGGTCTTGTCGCGCACGCCGTCGAGCCGCGCGCGCAGCCGCTCGACGTGGCGCCGGTAATGCCCTTCGGTCAGGATCTTGTACAGCACGCGCTCGTTGAGCTCGGGCGTGGTCATCCCGACCAGCATCTTCTGGTCGGTGACCGCCTTCGCGATCTCCGGCGCGCAGGCCACGTAGCCCACCCGCAGGTTCGCCGCGAGCGTCTTCGAATAGCTGCCGAGATAGATCACGCGCTTCAACTGGTCGAGGCTCGCGAGGCGCGTGGCCGGATAGCTCGGCGGGCACAGGTCGCCGTACACGTCGTCCTCGACCACCAGGAAGTCGTAGGCCTCCGCGAGCTTCAGGATCCGGAACGCCTGCGCGGCCGACAGCGACGTGCCGGTCGGGTTCTGCAGCACCGAGTTGATCACGAGCATCTTCGGCCGCCACATCTGCACCAGGGTTTCGAGCGCGTCGAGGTCGGGGCCGTCGGGCGTATACGGCATCCCGACGAGCTGCGCGCCCTGCGCCGCGAAACGGCCGAACATCTGGAACCACGCGGGATCGCCGACGATCACCGCGTCGCCCGGGCGCATGTAGATCCGCGAGATCAGGTCGATCGCCTGCGTGATGCCGGAAACCAGCACGATCTGTTCGGGCTTCGCGCCGATCTCGACTTCGGCGAGGCGCGTCTGCAGTTGCTGGCGCAGCGGCAGGAAGCCCTGCGCGGTGCCGAAGCCGAGCATCTGCGCGCCCGACTGGCGCCCGAGCGCGCGCAGCGCGCCGGTGATCAGCTCGCCGTCGAGCCAGCGGCCCGGCAGGTAGCCGAGGCCCGGGCCCTTCTCCGGGCTGACGGTGTGCAGCATGTTGCGCAGCAGCCAGACGACGTCGATCGTGTTGTGCACGGGCGCGGCCTCGGCCGCGCGCGCGACGCCGTCGGCCGGCTGCGGGCCGGCGCCCGTGCGCTCGCGCACGTAGAAGCCGGAGCCGCGCCGCGAGTCGAGGTAGCCCTGCGCGACGAGGCGCTCGTAGGCCTCGACGACGGTGAAGCGCGACACGCTCTTGTCGAGCGCGAGCTTGCGGATCGACGGCATGCGCATGCCGGGACGGAACACGCGTTCGTCGATGCGGCGCCGCGCCCACTGGACCAGTTGGTCGACGAGCGTGAGCGTGGCCGTGTCGTGCGGCGCGGGAATCTGGGCGAGTGGGACGGTGGACATGGGCGGCAGCTCCAACTGTACCGAAGGGTATCGCGCCGATTGTACCGTTACTGTGCCGGTAGCGACGATTACAGTTGACCGAAATGGCGATCGTGCGGCCTGCGCACCGGCCCCGCCGCACCTGGCGCTGCGCCCGCCGGCCCGCATCGCGGCCGGTGCGCAGGCCGGTCCGGCCCCCGCCCGGCTTCTCGCCCGCCTACCATGACACTTTCGCTTCCCGACCGACGCTCATGCCAGCCCGCTCCCTGACACTCGACCATCTCGTGATTGCCGCGCGCACCCTCGCCGAAGGCGTGCGCCATGTCGCCGACGCCCTCGGCATCGAACCGGCCGGCGGCGGCCGCCATCCGCTGATGCGCACCCACAATGCGCTGTTCGGCGCGTGGGGCGGGCGCTACCTCGAAGTGATCGCGATCGACCCCGACGCGCCCGCGCCGGGCGACGATGCGAAGCCGCCGCGTGCGCGGTTGTTCGGGCTCGACGATCCGGCGATCCGCGCGCGGCTCGAGCAGGGCCCGTTTCTCGCGCACTGGGTCGCGCGCGTCGACCGCCCGCGCCAGCTTGCGCTGTGGCAGCGCCAGTATCCGGCCCGTATCGCGCCGGTCGTCGCGATGCGGCGCGGCGACCTGAGCTGGGGCCTCACGGTGCCCGACGACGGCAGCTTCCCCGCGTGGCAAGGCGCCGGCGACGGCCTCGTGCCGTCGCTGATCCAGTGGGACAGCCCGCGCCATCCGGCCGACTCTCTGCCGAACGACGGCATCGCGCTGAAGGCGCTCAAGGGCGCGCACCCGCACGCGGATACGATCCGCGAGCAGCTCGACTGGCTCGGCGCCGCCCACCTGCTCGACGTCGAGCCCACCGACGGCCCGCCGGCGCTCGTCGCCGAATTCGACACGCCGCAGGGCGTGCGCACGCTGCGCTGACCGCCCGCCCGATTACCGCCACCCTGCAAGACATGGAGACACCCACGACATGAATTCGCGCGAAACCCGGGGCATGCTGCTCGGCCTCATCGGCGTGATGATCTTCAGCCTGACGCTGCCGATGACGCGGATCGTCGTCTCCGAACTCAATCCGCTGCTCAACGGGCTCGGCCGCGCACTCGCCGCCGCCGTGCCGGCCGGCCTGCTGCTGTGGTGGCGCCGCGAGCGGCTGCCGACCCGCGCGCAACTGAAAAGCCTCGCGATCACGTCGGCCGGCGTGATCATCGCGTATCCGGTGTTCTCGGCGTGGGCGATGAAATCGGTGCCGGCCTCGCACGGCGCGGTGGTCAACGGGCTGCAGCCGCTGTTCGTCGCGCTGTACGCGGCATGGCTGTCGCACGAACGGCCGTCGAAGGCGTTCTGGGCCAGCGCGGTGGCCGGCAGCGCGCTCGTGATCGCGTTCGCGCTGCGCGACGGCGGCGGCACCGTGCAGGCCGGCGACGCGCTGATGCTCGTCGCGGTCGGCATCGGCGCGTTGGGCTATGCGGAAGGCGCGCGCCTCGCGCGCCAGATCGGCGGCTGGCAGGTGATCTGCTGGGCGCTCGTCGTGTCGGCGCCGTTCCTCGTGCTGCCGGTCGGCTGGCTCGCGTGGATGCAGCATGCCGCGCATCCGGGCCCGCTCGCGCTGCGCACGTGGCTCGCGTTCGGCTACGTGACCCTCTTTTCGCAATTCATCGGCTTTTTCGCGTGGTATGCGGGGCTCGCGATGGGCGGCACCGCGCGCGTCGGGCAGGTGCAACTGCTGCAGATCTTCTTCACGATCGCCTTTTCCGCACTGCTGTTCGGCGAAACGGTCACGTCGTCGACGTGGCTGTTCGCGGCCGCCGTGATCGCCACCGTGGTGCTCGGGCGCCGCTCGGCGGTCGCCACGGCGCCGCGCGCCGCTCGCGCCGGCTGATGAGGTGCGCCATAATGGACGTTTTGCCTGATCGGTTTTGCCCACACGGCCGAGAGGGCTCAATCGTGCTCGTGCCCGCCTACCCGGCAGCGCCGAAGCGATCCGCCCGAACGACCTTTCTTGACTGACCACGATATCCGAACGAGGAGACTATGAATCCGAGCGACCTGCATCCGCCGCACTGGCAGCTTTCCGAACGCGCCCGCAAGCTGACGAGCTCGGCGATCCGCGAGATCCTGAAGGTCACGGAACGCCCCGAGGTCATCTCGTTCGCCGGCGGCCTGCCCGCCCCCGCGACGTTCCCGGCGGAACGCATGCGCGCCGCCGCCGACCGCGTGCTGCGCGACGCGCCGGCCGCCGCGCTCCAGTACAGCGCGACCGAAGGCTACCTGCCGCTGCGCGAATGGATCGCCGAGCGCTACAGCGTGCGCGTGTCGCAAGTGCTGATCACGACCGGCTCGCAGCAGGCGCTCGACCTGCTCGGCAAGGCGCTGATCGACCCGGACAGCCCGATCCTCGTCGAAACGCCGACCTACCTCGGCGCGCTGCAGTCGTTCTCGCTGTACGAGCCGCGCTACGTGCAGGTGCCCACCGACGAGCAGGGCCTGCTGCCGGCAGGTCTCACGCCCGAACTCACGCAAGGCGCGCGCCTGCTGTACGCGCAGCCGAACTTCCAGAACCCGACCGGCCGCCGCCTGCCCGTCGAGCGCCGCCGCGCGCTCGCCGCGTTCGCGCAGACGAGCCCGTTCCCGGTGCTGGAGGACGATCCGTACGGCGCGCTGAACTACCACGGCGAGCCGCTGCCGACGATGCTGTCGATGGCGCCCGACCACGTCGTGCACCTCGGCACGTTCTCGAAGGTGCTCGCGCCGGGCCTGCGGATCGGCTACATCATCGCGCCCGAGGAACTCCACTTCAAGCTCGTGCAGGCCAAGCAGGCCACCGACCTGCACACGCCGACGCTCACGCAGCGCATCGCGCACGAAGTGATCAAGGACGGCTTCCTCGACGAGCACATCCCGACGATCCGCGAGCTGTACAGCGCGCAGTGCGACGCGATGCTCGGCGCGCTCGCGCGCCACATGCCGGAAGGCGTCACGTGGAACCGCCCGGAAGGCGGGATGTTCATCTGGGTGAACCTGCCCGCGCAGATCGACAGCATGAAGCTGCTCGCCGCGGCCGTCGACAACCACGTCGCCTTCGTGCCGGGCGCGCCGTTCTTCGCGGAGAACGCGCAGCAGAACACGCTGCGCCTGTCGTTCGTGACGGTGCCGCCCGAGAAGATCGAGGAAGGCGTCGCGCGCCTCGGTAAGCTGCTGCGCGAGCGCCTCTGATCCCCTTTTTCCCTGTCACGACTCTCTACGAGGAATCGAACGCATGGCTAACGTCTACGACAAACTGAAGTCGCTCGGCATCGAGCTCCCGACCGCCGGCGCACCGGCCGCCGCCTACGTGATGAGCGCGCAAAGCGGCAACACGGTCTACCTGTCGGGCCACATCGCGAAGAAGGACGGCAAGGTCTGGGCCGGCAAGCTCGGCGCCGATCTGCAAACGGAAGACGGCAAGGCGGCCGCCCGCTCGATCGCGATCGACCTGCTCGCCACCCTGCACGCGCACACCGGCGACCTGAACAAGGTCACGCGCATCGTCAAGCTGATGAGCCTCGTCAACTCGACGCTCGACTTCACCGAACAGCACGTCGTGACGAACGGCGCGTCGGAGCTGATCGCCGAAGTGTTCGGCGACGCGGGCAAGCATGCGCGCTCGGCGTTCGGCGTCGCGCAGATCCCGCTCGGCGCGTGCGTCGAGATCGAACTGATCGCCGAAGTCGCGTAACGGGCGCCGCGCGATGCCCGGCCGTCTCGTTCGCTTCAAGCAGGTCGACGTGTTCACGTCGGTGCCGTTCAAGGGCAATCCGCTCGCCGTGGTGTTCGACGCCGATTCGCTCGGCGACGACGCGATGCTCGAGATCGCCCGCTGGACGAACCTGTCGGAAACGACGTTTCTCTGCACGCCGACCGATCCGGAAGCCGACTATCGCGTGCGGATCTTCACGACGGGCGGCGAACTGCCGTTCGCCGGCCACCCGACGCTCGGCACCGCGCACGCGTTCCTGGAAAGCGGCGCGCGGCCGCGCACGCCGGGCCGACTGATCCAGCAGTGCGGGGTCGGCCGGGTCGCGCTGCGCGAGCAGGCCGGCCGCTGGGCGTTTGCCGCACCGCCGGCGCGCGTCACGCCGCTCGACCGTTCGGACTACGCGGCACTGGCCGCCGCGCTGCGCAGCGACGCGCTCGACCTGGACGCCGAGCCGTGCGCGGTGGACAACGGCGCGCCGTGGCTGGTCGCGCGGCTGAAGTCGGCCGACGCGTGCATCGGCCTGTCGCCCGATCCGGCCGCGCTGGCGGCGCTGACCCACCGCTACGGCGTGGACGGCCTCGCCGCCTACGCGCCGCATGCCGAAGGCGGCCCCGCGACGTTCGAGATCCGCTGCCTGATGACGGGCGGCATGTTCGGCACGCCCGGCGAGGATCCCGTCACCGGCAGCGCGAACGCCGCGCTGGCCGGGCTGCTGACGCGGCAGGAACGCCGCCCCGGCCAATCGTATACGGCCCGCCAGGGCACGGCGATCGGCCGCGACGGCCGCATCTTCGTCAACTACGACGAAGACGGCACGACCTGGATCGGCGGCCACGTCGTCACCGTCGTCGACGGCACGTTCCGGTCGCCCGACTGACGTTTCGCGATGTGCGACGGCGCCGGCTCGTCCGGCGCCCTACGCTTTGCCCAACTATCGCAAAAACGTTCCAGCCAGTAATATCGGGCCTAATCCGTTGTTTCGGAGGTCTGTCCCTGGTTGCGCGTCCCGCGAACGAACAGACGTCGGGACAATCCGAACCATAGCCGGCCATCCCGACGGATGGCGCACGCGAGCAGGACGCCGCCCTCTTCGATGAGCTCCGCCCGGTCCAACCACACGCCGCCGAACCGGCCGCTGCGCGCGCCGCGCAAATCGCGCCGGCGGGCGCTGTTTGCCATCCCGCTGCTCGGGATGCTGGCGCTCGCGCTGCTGTGGGCCGTGATCATCGCGCGCCTGTCCGTTGAAAAGGACAGTGCATACAAGGAAGCAGCGGCCTCCGCGGCGATCCTGTCGTCCGCGCTCGAGCAGCATACGGTCAAGGCGATCCATCAGGTCGACCAGATCACCCGCTTCGTCAAGTTCGAATTCGAGAAGTCGCCGGCGCGCTTCAATCTCGCGAGCGCCGTCGAGAAAGGCGTCGTGCCGAGCGACACGCTGATCCAGGTATCGCTCGTCAACGCAAAGGGCATCCTGTTCGCGAACACCGCCGACCTCCATCCGCAGCCGATCAACCTGTCCGACCGCGAGCACTTCAAGGTCCACCTCGCGCACAACGACGATCGCCTCTTCATCAGCAAGCCCGTGCTCGGCCGCGTGTCGAGCCACTGGACGCTGCAGATGACGCGGCGCCTGAACAACCCGGACGGCAGCTTCGCGGGCATCGTCGTCGTGTCGGAAGACCCGAGCTACTTCACGAACGATTTCTACAACAACGCGGCCATCGGCAAGGAAGGCGTGATCGCGGTCGTGTCCGACACGGGCGCCGTGCTCGCGCGGCGCACGGGCTCGGTGAGCAACGCGCCGGGCGCGTTTTCGGCGTCGGGCGTCTACCCGATCGCCGAGCGCGTGACCGGCACGATCATCGATCCGATCGACGGCGTGACGCGCATCGTGTCGTACCGCCACCTCGACGGCTACCCGCTCGCGGTGATGGTCGGGCTGTCGCAGACGGAAGAGTTCGCGGACTACACCCACACGCGCAACGTCTACCTGCTGATGACGAGCTTCATCACGCTCGCGATGCTCGCGTTCTTCGGCGTCGCGACGGGCCTGATCGGCAAGCTGCTCGGCCGCGAGCGCGAAATGACGCAGCTCGCCGAATACGACCTGCTCACCGGCCTCGCGAACCGCTATGCGACGCTGCGCGGGCTGCGCAACGACGTGTCGATGCCCGCGAGCCTGTCGCGGCTCGGCCTGCTGTTCATCGATCTCGACAACTTCAAGACCGTCAACGACACGCTCGGCCACAACGCCGGCGACATCGTGCTGCAGATGACCGCATCGCGCCTGGCCGATGCGGTCGGCGACGAAGGCTCGCTCGCGCGCATCGGCGGCGACGAGTTCGTCGTCGTGATGAAGGGCGACGACGTCGAGCGGCGTGCGGTGCGGCTCGCGGAAGCGATCATCCGGATGTTCGGCGAGCCGTTCGACGTTCGCGGCAGTTCGTTCGTGCTGCATGCGAGCATCGGCATCGCGCTGCACACCGTCGCGAACGAAAGCGAGATCGACCTGCTGAAAAAGGCCGACCTCGCGATGTACAGCGCGAAGGATGCCGGCAAGAACTGCTACCAGTTCTATGCACCGCACCTGTCGCACCGCGCCGACCACCTGATGCGCTGGGAACAGCAGTTGCGCGTCGCGCTCGCCGAGGGCCAGCTGTTCCTCGCGTACCAGCCGAAGATCGACCTCACGCATCGCACCATCACCGGCTTCGAGGCGCTCGCGCGCTGGGATCATCCGGAGCACGGCGTGATCTCCGCGAACGAATTCATTTCGATCGCCGAATCGACCGGCCTGATCGTGCCGATCGGCGACTTCGTGATCCGCACCGCGTGCGAGCAGATCGCGCGCTGGCGCGACGAAGGCCACGACACGCTGACGCTCGCGGTCAACATCTCGCCCGTGCAGTTCTGGCGCGGCGACCTGATCGAGACGATCTCGCAGGCGCTGCAGGACACCGGCATCGACGCGAACCGGCTCGAGATCGAGATCACCGAAACCGCGATGATGGAATATCCGGAACTCGTGTCCGAGAAGATCGTCGCGCTGAAAAAGCTCGGCATCCGGATCGCGCTCGACGATTTCGGCACCGGCTATTCGTCGCTGTCGTACCTGCACCGCTTCTCCGTCGACACGCTGAAGGTCGACCGCTCGTTCGTGCAGGCGATTCCGACCGATCGCAGCGTGTGCGTGATGGTGTCGTCGATCGTGCATCTCGCGCGCTCGCTCGGGCTGACCGTCGTCGTCGAGGGCACGGAGACCGAGGAGCAGATCACGTGGCTGTCCGCGCTCGGCGAAATCGAGGCGCAGGGTTTCCTGTTCTCGCGCCCGGTGCCGGCCGATGCGATTCCCGCGCTGATCGCCCGCTTCGGCGTGCGCGGCGATCATCCTAACGTCGTCGCGCATCGCGCGACCGGCAGCACGGGCAGTTGAGCGCCGCGCCGCTGCCGGCGTGGCGGGCGTGGCGCACCGCCGCAATTGTTACGTTTTCCGATCCGATCGCTGAGTTCATGAACTAGCGTTTTCGCGCATGGCAGTGTCATGATGCGCGGCGGACAATCGGGAGGGCCTACGTGCCGGCGGGCCGCCGGCACGGCCATACGCGAGAGATCCGGCCCTGCGCCAACCACACAATCATGACAACCGTCGAAGTCGAAGCGACCGCTCGTGTCGAAGAGGCACCGGCATCCCTATGGGCCTTGTTCAGGGTCGTCGCGAGCATTTCTGCCGTTTCGTGGGGCGGACTTTCGATGATGGCGCAACTCGAACGCCATTACGTGGAGCGGCTGCAGCGCATCGAGCCGCACGTCTTCGGCGATCTCGTCGCGCTCGCGTGGCTCGTACCGGGCCCCGTCGGCTGCAATGTCGCCGTGCAGGTCGGCCAGACGCTGCATGGCCGTGCCGGCGCCTGGGTCGCCGGCATTGCGAGCGTGCTGCCGTTCTCGATCCTGATGACGCTGTTCGCGATCTTCTATCAGACGCCGCTCGTGCGCTCGCTTGCCGCGCCGATGCTGATCAATCACTTCGGGATGGTGCTCGCCGCGCTGATCGGCGTCACGTGGGTCAAGCAGTTGCGCTCGCTCGCGCGCACGCGGCTCGAACAGGCGATCGCCGCGCTATCGACGATTCTGCTCGCTTTCGCGCATAGTCCGGCCGCTTTCGTCGGGATTCTGTTCGCTGCGTTTGCAGCGGGCTGGCTGACCGGGCCGTCGCAACGCGACGCGGTCGATCTCACGCTGTCGAAGCGCGATCGCGGCCTGCTCGTGCTGCTCGGCGTGCTCGTCGTGCTGTTCGCGGTGCCGCTGCCCGGCGATTACCAGGCGGAGCTGCTATGGCCGCGCCTCGCGGGCGCCGGCATGACGCTGTTCGGCGGCGGCTTCTCCGCGCTGCCGGTGCTCAAGACGCTGTTCGTGTCGCCGGCGACGGGCATCTCCGATCACGATTTCACGCTGGCGTTCGCGCTGTCGCCGGTCGCGCCCGGGCCGTTGCTGAACGTCGTGCCGTTTCTCGGCTACCTGACCGACGGCTGGGTCGGCGCGCTGCTCGCCACGGCCGCGCTGTTCATTCCGTCGGGCTGCCTCGTCGTGTTCGCGCAGAACCACCTGTTCCGCCTCAAGCGCCATTCGCGCTTCGAGCACGGGATGCGCCTGCTGCGCGCGGCGACGACGGCCTTTCTCGTCGTCGCCGTCGTGAAGATCCTGCATCGCGAGCCGGGCGATCCCATTTACTGGCTGACGGGCGCCTTCGCGACGCTGTGCTTCACGCGCTTCAAGGTGCCCGTCTATGCCGTGTACGGCGCGGTCGCCGCTGTGTGCAGCGTGTGGCTGTGGGCGGCCGCGCACTGACGGGCGACGGCCTCCGCCCTGCTCGGCCCGACCGGCCTGACTCGTTCAACCCGCCTGCACCGCGACCCGGCGCGCCATCCAGCGGGCGCGCAGCGCGTCGTACGCGAGGTTGAAGCAGAACGTGTAAGGCAGGAAGAACAGCACGATGCCGAGGTCGAGCAGCAGCGCCTCGACGAGGCTCACGTTCAGCCACCACGCGGCAACCGGCACCACCATCGCGACGAGGCCCAGCTCGAACGTCACCGCATGCGCGATCCGCATGCCGAGCGTGCGCGACAACCCGGCCCGCCGCTCGAAGCGGTCGAACAGCGTGTTGAAGGTCATGTTCCACGCCATCGCGATCAACGACACCATCACCGTCAGCACACCGACGTGCGATACCGGCATGTCGAGCAGCCATGCGCCGATCGGCGCGCACAGTGCGATCGCCACCAGTTCGAACGTCAGCGCGTGCAGCAGGCGTTCCGCCACCGTTTTGTTCATCTGTTTCATGATTCGCTCCCAATGCGTTACTTCGTCGATGGAGGCCATTTTGATCGGCACAACCGTATGAATCCAGTTTGATATCATCGGTTTTACCGATACAACACCGCCAGGAGCCCTGCATGCACCACGCCCCGGAAGCCCTGCTCGCATTCGCCGAAGCGGCGCTGCTCGGCTCGTTTACGGCCGCCGCCCGCAAGCTCGGCAAGCGCCAGTCGACCGTGTCGGAAGCGATCGCGAATCTCGAAATCGATCTCGGCGTGCAGTTGTTCGATCGCTCGACGCGCACGCCGACGCTCACCGACGCCGGCCGTGCGCTGCTGCCGCAGGTACAGCGCGCGCTCGAGGCCAGCGCGGCCATCGATCGCGCGGCTGCCCGGCTCGCGCACGGCGAGGAAGCGCGGCTCACGCTCGTCGTCTCCGATACCTACCAGTCGAAGCGCTACGAGGAGACGTTGATGGCGCTCGAACGGCGCTTTCCGGCGCTCGAGCTCGAATGCCAGATCGCCGAGCACGACGACGTGCTCGACCTGATCCAGCAGGGCCGCGCGCAACTCGGGCTGATGGCCGCGCGCGCGGCCTACCCGGCCGATATCGGCGCGGCGACGGTCGCGGAGGAATCGGAGATCGGGCTGTTCGTCGGCCGCACGCACGCGCTCGCCGAATACGGCGACGCCGAGGTGCCGCACGCGGCGCTGCGCGACGTGCGCGAACTGCGCCTCAATACCTACGTGAAAACGGAAGGCCGCGGCACCGACGACCGGATCGTCGTCGGCACGCAGCACTGGCTGGCGCCGAGCTACCTGATGCTGCTGGAGATGGCGGTGCTGGGCTTCGGCTGGGCGGAACTGCCGCGCTGGATGGTCGAGCACTTCGCGCGCGACCGCCTGTGCGAGCTGCGTGCGCGCGGCTGGCCGCGCCGCGTGCGGGTGGATGCGGTGTGGTCGCGCAACCGGCCGCTCGGGCCGGCCGGCTCATGGCTGCTCGACGCGATGCTGGCGGCGTAGCGGCGCGTAGCGCCACGTGGTGCCGGGCCTGCGGCCGAGGGCGGCCGGCTGGACGCCGGCCGGTCAGAACCCGCGCGACAGCACGGCCGCGCCGATCGTGACGACGCCGAGCACGAGGTTCACGACGACGAGCAGGCGCACCGCATTCACCGCGCGCGCGCCGTCCGGCCAGTTCTGCGCCTGTACCGCACGGCGAATGCGCGGGAACAGCGCGAAGCGGATGTGCCCGAAGATCAGCATCATCACGACGCCGAGCCCGGCCATCGCATGCAGCGACCACGTCGCGTGCGCGCCGCCGAAGCTCACCAGCAGGAAGCCGCCGGTCAGCAGGATCACGATCACGGCCCCTGAAACCCAGTTGAAGAAGCGGCCGAACACGCCTTCGATCAGCGGCAGCCGCAGCTGCGGCGACAGGTCGGACAGCGCCGGGCGCAGGCAGAAGTGCGCGAAGACCATCCCGCCCACCCACACGGCGACGGCCAGCAGGTGAAGAAACAGCGCGACGGCAACGGCGTGGGACATGGGGACGATCCTGTGATGAATGGGGTGCAGCGAACGGCCGCGTCACACGCGGCATCAAGCGACGTTCGACTCGCCAGCCGCGCGGCGGTTCAGACCCTCAGCGCGATTTCACACTATTTTGCAAATTCCGCGTGACAGCGCCACGCTTGCTTACCCGAATCCCCGCCGGCAAGAAAAAGCCGCACGCCGCCGAAGCGGACGTGCGGCCTTCGATCGCGGCCGATCCGGACGATCCGGACGACCGCGCAGCGCGCGGCGTCAGCCGAGCAGCGGACGCAGTTCGTTGACGACCTTGAGCTTCGTGTCCGGCGCGCGGCCCTTGCGGGCGCGCTTGCCGATATGCGGCGCGAGCCCGGCATACGACAGCGTGTCGTCCTGCGCCTTGCCGCCGCGGCCGGTGCCGATCAGCACGACGCCGGCCGGATCGATCGCCAGCGCCTGCACAAGCGTTTCCTTGTCGTCGAGCGCCATCAGGATCACGCCGCGCCCGCCGCCGGACAGCGTCTTCATCTCGTCCATCCCGAACACGAGCAAGCGGCCGCCGCTCGACAGACACGCGACCTGCGTGGCGTTCGGCAGTACCGGCATCGGCGCGAGCGGCACCGCGCCCGTATCGATCGTCATGAACGACTTGCCGGCCTTCAGGCGGCTCACCATGTCGCCGACCTTCGCGAGGAAGCCGAAGCCGTTGCTCGACGCGAGCAGCAGTTGCTGGTCGGCCGGCGCCGCGTAGTAATGCATCAGGTGCGAGCCCGATTCGAGCTCGATCAGCGACGTGACCGGCACGCCGTCGCCGCGTCCGCCCGGCAGCACCGACACGTCGACCGAATACACGCGGCCGCTGCTGCCCCACGCGATCAGGCGATCGGGCGTGCGGCACTGGAAGGCCGCGTACAGGTGATCGCCCGCCTTGAACGTGAAGCCGGCCGGGTCGAGCCCGTGGCCCTTCAGCGCACGCACCCAGCCCTTCTGCGAGACGACCACCGTCACCGGCTCGTCGACCACCTTCGCCTCGAACGTCGCGCGCTTTTCCTGCTGGATCAGCGTGCGGCGATCGTCGCCGTATTGCTTCGCATCGGCCTCGATCTCCTTGATCATCAGCCGCTTCATCGCGCTTTCGTTCGCGAGCAGTTCCTCGAGCTTCGCCTTCTCGTCGCGCAGCGCTTCGAGTTCCTTCTCGATCTTGATCTTCTCGAGCCGCGCGAGCTGGCGCAGGCGGATTTCGAGGATGTCCTCGGCCTGCCGCTCGCTGAGGCCGAACGCGCTCATCAGCGCGGCCTTCGGCTCGTCCGACTCGCGGATGATGCGGATCACCTCGTCGATGTTCAGGAAGACGATCATCCGCCCTTCGAGGATGTGGATGCGGTCGTCGACCTTCGCGAGACGATGGCGGCAACGGCGCGTCATCGTCAGCTGGCGGAACTTCACCCATTCGTCGAGGATCGTCAGCAGGCCCTTCTGGCCCGGCCGGCCGTCGGCGCCGATCATCACGAGGTTCAGCGTCGCGTTCGATTCGAGGCTCGTGTACGCGAGCAGCGTGTTCACGAATTCCGTCTGGTCGATCGTGCGCGACTTCGGCTCGAACACGAGCCGCACCGCCGCTTCCTTGCCCGACTCGTCGCGCACCGCGTCGAGCAGGTCGAGCATCGCCTTCTTCGTGTTGAGCTGCTCGGGCGTCAGCGTCTTCTTGCCGAGCTTGAGCTTCGGGTTGGTCAGTTCCTCGATTTCCTCGAGCACCTTCTGGCCCGACGTGCTCGGCGGCAGTTCGGTCACGACGAGCTGCCACTGGCCGCGCGCGAGATCCTCGATCTTCCATTTCGCGCGCACCTTGAGGCTGCCGCGGCCCGATTCGTACGCCGCCGAGATTTCGGTATCGCTCGAGATGATCTGGCCGCCGCCGGGGAAATCCGGGCCGGGGATCAGGTTCATCAGCTCCGCGTGCGTGAGCTTTGGATTGCGGATCAATGCGACCGCCGCGGCCGCGACTTCACGCAGGTTGTGCGACGGGATTTCGGTGGCGAGGCCGACCGCGATGCCCGACGCGCCGTTCAGCAGCACGAACGGCATGCGGCTCGGCAGCGTCTTCGGCTCCTCGAACGAGCCGTCGTAGTTCGGCATGAAGTCGACCGTGCCCTGGTCGATCTCGTCGAGCAGCAGCTTCGCGATCGGCGTAAGACGCGCTTCCGTGTAACGCATCGCCGCCGCGCCGTCGCCGTCGCGCGAGCCGAAGTTGCCCTGCCCGTCGATCAGCGGATAGCGCAGCGAGAAATCCTGCGCGAGACGCACGAGCGCGTCGTACGCCGACTGGTCGCCGTGCGGGTGATATTTACCGAGCACGTCGCCGACCACGCGCGCCGACTTCACCGGCTTCGCGTCGGGGCCCAGGCCCATTTCGTTCATCGCGAACAGGATCCGGCGCTGCACCGGCTTCTGGCCGTCGCACACGTCGGGCA
Organism: Burkholderia sp. BCC0044; assembly: GCF_902832955.1. Lineage (NCBI taxonomy): Bacteria > Pseudomonadati > Pseudomonadota > Betaproteobacteria > Burkholderiales > Burkholderiaceae > Burkholderia > Burkholderia sp. BCC0044. The sequence continues at coordinate 153,813 of NZ_CADFDO010000006.1, forward strand.
GCGCGCGGCTCTTCACCACGCTGACCGCGTAGCTGAGATACGCCTGCTCCGCGTAGTTGCCGAGCGTCAGCGCGTCGCTCTCGGGCGCGTCGGGGCTGGCGAAGAGATCGGAAGTATTGTCGTCCATCTGAATTCCGTATTCGTAAGTGGCGTGAGGCCGGGCCGGGCGTCATGCCCGGCCGCGCGGAAGCTCCGCTTAACGCTTAAATATCCGCTTCGACGTCGTTGCCCTTTTCCTCGAGCCAGCCGCGCCGCGCGGCTGCCTCGCCCTTGCCCATCAGCATCGTCATCCGCGCGACGGTCGCCTCGTAGTCGAGCTCGCCGAGCTTGATCGGCATCAGGCGGCGCGTGTCGGGATTCATCGTCGTGTCCCACAGCTGCTCCGCGCTCATTTCGCCGAGGCCCTTGAAGCGGCTGATGCTCCACTGCGTGTCGCGCACGCCGTCCTTGCGCAGCTTGTCGAGGATCGCTTCGAGCTCGCCGTCGTCGAGCGCATAGAGCTTCTGCGCGGGCTTCTTGCCGCGCGCGGGCGCGTCGACGCGGAACAGCGGCGGACGCGCGACGTACACATGGCCGCGCTCGATCAGTTGCGGGAAATGCTTGAAGAACAGCGTGAGCAGCAGCACCTGGATGTGCGAACCGTCGACGTCCGCGTCCGACAGGATGCAGATCTTGCCGTAGCGCAGGTTCGACACGTCGACGGTGTCGTCAGGGCTGTGCGGATCGACGCCGATCGCGACCGAGATGTCGTGCACCTCGTTGTTCGCGAACAAGCGGTCGCGCTCGGTTTCCCACGTGTTCAGCACCTTGCCGCGCAGCGGCAGGATCGCCTGGTATTCCTTGTCGCGGCCCATCTTCGCGGAGCCGCCCGCCGAGTCGCCCTCGACGAGGAACAGTTCGTTGCGCGCGATATCTTCCGTCTCGCAATCGGTCAGCTTGCCCGGCAGCACCGCGACACCCGAGCTCTTGCGCTTCTCGACCTTCTGGCCGGCGCGCGTGCGCGCCTGCGCCTGCTTGATCACGAGTTCGGCGAGCTTCTTGCCATGCTCGACGTGCTGGTTCAGCCACAGTTCGAGCGCCGGACGCGAGAACGACGACACGAGCTTCACCGCGTCGCGGCTGTTCAGCCGCTCCTTGATCTGCCCCTGGAACTGCGGATCGAGCACCTTCGCGGACAGCACGAACGACACGCGCGCGAACACGTCTTCCGCGAGCAGCTTCACGCCTTTCGGCTGCAGGTTGTGCAGTTCGACGAAGCTCTTCACCGCCTGGTACAGGCCGTCGCGCAGGCCCGACTCGTGCGTGCCGCCGGCCGGCGTCGGGATCAGGTTCACGTACGACTCGCGCACCAGCGACCCTTCCTCGCTCCATGCGACGACCCACGACGCGCCCTCGCCCTCGGCGAAGGTTTCGTCGGTCGAACGCGAATCGGCGAAACGCTCGCCTTCGAACAGCGGGATCAGCAGTTCGCTGCCGTTCATCTCGTCGAGCAGGTAGCCGCGCAGGCCGTCTTCATACTTCCACGTCTGGCGCTCGCCGGTCTTCTCGTTGACGAGCACGACCTCGACGCCCGGCAGCAGCACGGCCTTCGAGCGCAGCAGGCGCTGCAGTTCGCCGAGCGGCAGGTTCGGCGAATCGAAGTACTTCGGATTCGGCCACACCTGCACGCGCGTGCCGGACTTCTTCTCGCCGCGGCCCGCGCCCTGCGTGGACAGCGGCTTCACGACGTCGCCGTCGGCGAAGCCGAGCTCGGCGATCTTGCCGTCGCGCCACACCGTCACGTCGAGACGTGTCGCGAGCGCGTTCGTCACCGACACGCCGACGCCGTGCAGGCCGCCCGAGAACGTATAGGCGCCGCCCGCGGCCTTGTCGAACTTGCCGCCCGCGTGCAGGCGAGTGAACACGATCTCGACGACTGGCACGCCCTCTTCGGGGTGCATGCCGAACGGGATGCCGCGGCCGTCGTCTTCGACCGAGACCGACTGGTCGGCGTGCAGCGTGACCGTGATCTGCTTGCCGTAGCCGCCAAGCGCCTCGTCGGACGCGTTGTCGATGACTTCCTGGATGATGTGCAGCGGATTCTCGGTACGGGTGTACATGCCGGGCCGCTGCTTGACCGGCTCGAGACCCTTGAGCACCTTGATCGATGCTTCGCTATAGGCCGCGCTGGGTTTCTTTGTTGACATAGGCGCTGAATTTCGTCATTCATCGGGACGTTGTCCACACCTCGTGTGGATAACGTCGTGGACAAAACGTTGAGTTCCGTAAAAAAGCGAATCGAAACAACGGTGTGCTTGGACTGCTCCGAAAGCGGGCGCGCGGCGTACGCGGCGCGACCCCGGACGCGCGGTATTTTACTGGTTCCGCGCGGCGCGCCAATCGCGGGATCGGCGCGCACCGCACGCGTCACGCCGGCTTGCGCTTCGCCTCGAGCGTTTCCCACCGTTCGAGCGCGGCGAGCAGTTCGTCGTCGATCGCCGCGAACCGCTCGGTCAGGCGCGTGCCTTCCTGCGGATCCTTCGCGAAAATCGCGCCGTCCTCGAGCTGCGCATTGATCGTCTTCTGCTCCGCTTCGAGCGCGGCGATCTTCTCCGGCAGCGAATCGAGTTCGCGCTGCTCGTTGAACGACAGCTTCACCGTGCGCTGCGCGTTGCGGCCGGCCGCGCTCTTCGCCGGTTCGTCCTTCGCGGGCGCCGCCTCCTTGACCGCGCGCTTCGCCGCTTCCTGCTGCGCGAGTTGCTCCGAGCGCTCGCTCTGGATCTGCCAGTCGGTGAAGCCGCCGACGTATTCGCGCCACTTGCCGTCGCCCTCGGCCGCGATCACCGACGTCACGACGTTGTCGAGGAACGCGCGATCGTGGCTGACCAGCAGCACCGTGCCGTCGTAGTCGGCCAGCAGCTCTTCGAGCAGTTCGAGCGTCGGGATGTCGAGGTCGTTGGTCGGTTCGTCGAGCACCAGCACGTTGGCCGGACGCGCGAACAACCGCGCGAGCAGCAGCCGGTTGCGCTCGCCGCCCGACAGCGACTTCACCGGCGAACGCGCGCGTTCCGGCGCGAACAGGAAATCGCCGAGATAGCTCATCACGTGCTTGCGCACACCGCCGATCTCGACCCATTCGCTGCCGGGGCTGATCGTGTCGGCCAGGCTCTTCTCCTGGTCGAGCTGCGCGCGCATCTGGTCGAAATACGCGACCTGCAGGTTCGTGCCGGTGCGCACCGTGCCTTCGTCGGGCTTCAGGTCGCCGAGGATCAGCTTCAGCAACGTGGTCTTGCCGGCGCCGTTCGGGCCGACGAAGCCGATCTTGTCGCCGCGCATCACCGTCGTCGAGAAGCGGTCGACCACCGTGCGGCCGCCGTAGCGCTTCGTCACGTCGGTCAGCTCCGCGACGATCTTGCCGGACTTCTCGCCCTGCGCGACGTCGAGCTTCACGTTGCCCTGCGCATTGCGGCGTTCCGCGCGTTCGTTGCGCATCTGCACGAGCCGCGCGATGCGGCCGACGCTGCGCGTGCGGCGCGCTTCGACGCCCTTGCGGATCCATACTTCTTCCTGCGCGAGCAGCTTGTCGAACTTCTCGTTCTCCACGCGCTCGACTTCGAGCTGCTGCGCCTTGCGCATCTGGTACGCGGAGAAATTGCCCGGGTAGGACAGCAGCCGGCCGCGATCGAGCTCGACGATGCGCGTCGCGACGCGGTCGAGGAACGCGCGATCGTGGGTGATGAACAGCAGGCCCGCGCGCTGCGCGACCAGCAGCTCCTCGAGCCAGCGGATGCCGTCGAAGTCGAGGTGGTTGGTCGGTTCGTCGAGCAGCAGCACGTCGGGCTGCAGCACCAGCGCGCGCGCCAGCGCGACGCGCTTCTGCATCCCGCCCGACAGCGCGTCGACGCTTGCGTCGCCGTTCGTCAGGCCGATCTGCGCGAGCGTCATCGACACGCGCGTGCGCCAGTTCCACGCGTCGTGCGCATCGAGCGACGACTGCAGCGCGTTCATCCGCGCGAGCAGCGCATCGTGCTCGGCGCCTTCCGGTATCTCCGCGAGACGGTGCGCGATCGATTCGTATTCTTCGAGCAGGTCGCGCGTGTGGGCGAGCCCGGACGCGACCGCGTCGAACACCGTCGCGCCCGGCTCGAATTCGGGCTCCTGCGGCACGTAGACCGTCACGAGCTCCTGCTGGCGCGTGACCAGCCCGTCGTCGGGCTTCGCGAGATCGGCGACGATCTTCAGCAGCGACGACTTGCCCGCGCCGTTGCGGCCGATCAGGCCGACCCGCTCGCCGGCTTCCAGCGAGAAATCCGCGTGATCGAGCAACGCGACGTGACCGAACGCGAGCTGCGCGCCGGTAATGGAATAGAGCGACATGGGGAGACGGCGAAGAGAGAAATCGGAAGCGCCCATTGTACCGGGCGCGGAGGCCGGCATCGGCTCGGCTGGATGGACGAGTGCCGCGGGGCGTTTTTGACGCGCCCAGCGCAGTGTCGTGGGCGCGGTGCCGCTGGCTTCCGGTTTTCGGATGCCGGCTACGGTTTGCGTGCCTGCATGAGCACGCGAATGCCGGCCCGATGCCCGCGGCCGGCCGGTCGGCAGATCCCGCGCGCGGCGCGGCGCGCGCCTGCGCGGGGACGTGCGGTTATTTCACGTTGACCGTGATCGTCGAGCTCAGTTCGGGACCGTACGAACGGTGCGCGCCGTCGCCGAATTGCAGCGTCAGCGTGTGCTGCCCGGGCGGCAGCTTGATGTCGGTTTCGTTCTGGGCCTTGCCGAAGTGCAGCGAACGCTCGCTCGCGGGAATCACGTCGCCCTTCGGTACCGGCTTGCCGTCGATCAGCAGGTGATGATGGCCGGTGTTCGGCGTCATGTCGCCGGCGGGCCGAAGCTCCATCCCTTCGAGCCCGAACTTCACGTGCACCGGATTCGACACCGTCGCACCGTCGCTCGGCGCTTCGAAATACACGCGCGCCTCGGCCCGCGCGATCGTCGACACGGCCATCGCCGCGACGCATACCGCACCTGCGATCCACTTTCTGTTCAGCATCGCATTCTCCTTATGATTGGACAGCCTCGGAAGCATACACCGCACGAACAGCGGGCGTGTTTCAGTTGCGTTGTTCGCGATGCGTACGTTTAAAACGACGTTGCGCAGGCGTTCGGCGAAATTCCGGTACCATTGCGCCTTTCGTCCGCCGGCGAGGCTGCGGACGGCATCGCCGAATTTTCATTATCCCGAGCGCAACATGAGCGAAGTAACCGAATACCAGAGCTGGGTCTGCCTGATTTGCGGGTGGGTCTACAACGAAGTGGAAGGCCTGCCCGACGAGGGTATTCCGGCCGGCACGCGTTTCGCCGACATTCCCGCCGACTGGCGCTGCCCGCTGTGCGACGTGGGCAAGGAAGATTTCGTCGTCGTCGATTTCTGATTTTCTGTTTCGATCGCGGGTGATTGCGCGATACGCGCGTCGGGTGGTGCATTCCGCCCCGCCGACGCGCCGCGCGTTTGCTATACTCTGCGCGCTGTCCACACCGCCGTCCGGTTCGCGTTTTTTCGCGCGATCGCCCGGACTTGGCTCTCCCCGTAGTTCAATGGATAGAACAAGCGCCTCCTAAGCGCTAGATACAGGTTCGATTCCTGTCGGGGGGACCAGCTAGGTTCGCAAAGCCTCCCGAGATTTCCTAAAAAGCCCCGCAAAGCTTTGCTCTGTGGGGCTTTTTGCTGCCATCATTGCCCACGACTGCCCAGTACAAGCCAAGCACCTTGGGGGTATCAGTGGGGATATACCCCGAAGTGCTCGGCGTCGATACCCCAACGCAAAATGCCGAAGCAAACCGATCCTCTCACTGACTTGAAGGTGCGTCGCGCGAAGCCTGCCGAGCAACCTTACCGTCTTGCAGATGGCAAGGGACTTTATCTCCAGGTCATGCCGAACGGCTCCAAGTACTGGCGCATGAAGTATCGGTTCGATGGGAAAGAAAAGCTCGCGTCGTTCGGCGTCTACCCTGAAGTGTCGTTGGCCGAGGCACGACAAGCCTGTCTCGCTGCACGGAAGCTGTTGGCTGCCGGAACCGACCCGACCGAACAGAAGCGCGAGATCAAGCGGGCCCGGGCTATCGAGGCATCGTCGTCCTTCGAAGCTGTCGCGCGGGAGTGGTTCGAGTCGCAGAAGGACGGCTGGACGGAAGTCTACGCAGACAAGGTGATTAACTCTCTCGAAGTCGACGCGTTCCCGCGGATCGGCTCAAAGTCGCTGCGCGACATTGAGGCGCCTGACATGCTCGAGATCGTGCGTGCGATCGAGGCACGAGGCGTTCGTGAAACAGCTAAGCGAGTGCTGCAGCGATCGCGGGCGGTCTTCCAGTACGGCATCATGACCGGGCGATGCTCACGCAATCCTGCTGCCGACATCGATGCCGAAACCGTTTTGAAGAAAGGCCCGGGCGTCAAGCACATGGCGCGCGTGAAGCCCGTCGAAATCCCGCAGCTCATGCGTGACATTGCCTCCTACTCTGGCGATCGAGTCACACAACTCGCCCTTCGCTTCATGGCGCTGACGTTCACTCGGACGACCGAGATGATCAACGCTGAATGGGATGAATTCGATGAGCGCGCGGCCGAATGGCGCATCCCGCCTGAGCGTATGAAGATGCGCGATCCGCACAGCGTCCCGCTATCGCGGCAAGCGCTAGAGGTACTGGCCGCCCTGCGCGAGCTCAACGGCAATCAGCGGTATGTCTTCTACAGCGTCCAGGGACGAAGCCACATCTCGAACAACACGATGCTCTACGCGCTCTACCGCATGGGCTACAAGTCGCGGATGACCGGCCATGGATTCCGCGGGTTGGCCGCGACCGTGCTTCGCGAGCTCGGCTATAGCCGGGACGTCGTCGACCGTCAACTCGCTCACGCGGAGCGAAACCAGGTCACTGCCGCTTATGTGCATGCTGAATATCTGCCTGAGCGGCGGAAGATGATGCAACACTGGGCTGACTATCTAACCCAAACATCCAATTGACGGGGCAGGAAAATGGACGAGCAGACCGCGCGAGCGATTCTTCGCCAAGCCGACGGACACATCGATTGGAATAGCGCCCGTGATTGTCCAGCTTGGTATCTGAGCAAGATCTATCTCGACGGACGATTCACCGCAGACGAACTGCGGGCAATCATCGAGTTTGAACGAAAGGCAAGGTAGCCGGGCAGAACTACATCTGCCCCAACACCTTGTGAGTTCGTCATTACCATCATTGATAAAGGCATCAATATGAACCAGACCTACGATCCGTCAGAGTACCGAATCACCTTGGAAGTCGACCGGCGTCTCCCGCTCGAAGCACAAATTGACTCTATGTTTAAGCGCTTCGCCGAAGCAGAGTGGGGTCCAGGGAGCAGCATCTCGTACACGACGCCAATGCACATCCAGACGGGAAACAACTACACGTCTGTGGTACAACTCCGCGCCCTTTTCCCTCACATCACAAAGATGAAGGAAGAAGGCTGGGTCGATGTTGTTGACAATGTCGTCATATTGACGAAGCTCGGATATGAAGAAGCTCAGACGCGCTACGGGGATGGCAAGAAATAAGGTCTTCAGCCGTTTTGTACTCCGCAATCCCGGGCATCCCCTCGACAATATTAGCGCTCACCCTGCACCGGCCGCTGCGCCTGTCACCGCGGTTAGATCACTCGTGCGATTAGCCTCGGTGAAGCCGCTGATCAACATGTCCGCCAACGCAATTTACGGCGAAACCGCGATGCCCCGCTTCGGCGCCGTCAGTGCGTCGTAGTCGCGCTCGCATTGCTGGCCGGCGATGCGGGTTCGGTCAGCATACTCTGCCAGTTCGCCAGCGCGCTGGTCAGTGCGGCCGAGCACGTTGGCAAGCAAATCGAGGGCGTCGCCGGCTGCCGGGCTTCCGGCGGCAGTGGCGGGATGACAGGCGACTGCGACGAGCTGATCGACGCGCTGTTGCAGGCTGCCAGCGGCAGCGCGAGCAGCAAAAGCATCTGCGAGCGCAGTGGTACGTTGCTGGTTCGCATTGTTGGTGATCTCCGATTGTGCCCCGGTGCGGCGTTGTTCTTCGGCGCGCGCGGCCGCGATGGCTTTCGCCTGGTCCTCCTGCGCCGCGACTATCGTCGTGCGCACACCGTCGGCGTGGCCTTTGGAGTAGCAGCCGCCGGCCGTGATCGCGAGCGCGACGCCAGACGCCGTAGAACGCATTCAGCAAAAAATCGTCGACGCGAAGAACGTCATTCCGATCGCTAAATCGGACGGTGCACGTTCCAGCGTGTTCGACACTAAGCAACTGAAAACGAAGCGCAAGCCGCGCGTCGCGCAGCGTGCCCCAGCAGCACCCCATGTTACGACGCCGCTCCCGAAGATCGGGCCCGCGGGATTCGCATGCGCCGTGACGAACGACGGGAGCCTGGTATTGATGCGCGAAGGGACAATCCAGTTCTCCCTCTCAAGCATCGAGGCGACGACGTTGCAGAGCTACCTGGTGAAGCGAGCGGCCGCCAGTCTCTTCGCAAGCATGGCTTGATAGAAATGCCGGCGACACCGCCGGCCTGATCATCTAGGTCGTTTGGACTTGCTCCGCTCGTCGATTTCTTCGACCGCCAGGCGTTCTGCCAACCTCAACGGCCGATTCCCTTCCTGGTAGATGGCTTTCTCTTCGACGTAGTACGCGTTACCCACCTTGATCGGTGGCGGGTAGATCTTCCCCTGCTTGATCCATCGCGAAGCTGTTCGCATCGCTGGTGGCGGAAAAAATTCGCGCTCGAGCCAAAGGTTCAATCTGATCTTCATCAGCGACCTCCTAGCAGAGACGACTACGGCGGCGTGGTCCAGTTGAGTTCACAACCGCAGCGTCAACAATGTATGGACCATAAAAATGCCTACCCGCGCTTGGCACGAGCAGGCAAGGAAACGACTCAGCGTTCGGGCACAGGCAGTCCAGCCCCCTCACTTCGACTCAGCAAGCAACGTGTCTCGCTCTCTTAACGCCCAGAAAACAGCGCCACGCCCATCACCAATTTGAATTACTCGTCGCAAACGGGGAAATTTCGCCAACAAGCCCCTGAATGGTTGAGACATTACCAACAAGAATGAATCTTCTTAAAGAATGCCAAGAATTATCAGCTATCGTTGCAGAGGGATCGGATTTTCCGACCATACTGAAATATGACAATTCATTCGCCGATCCAAATCGATGACTCAAATAAAACGCCGTATCGAAATTTGAGTAAATAGCCATGCACACACCCTGCCCAGAATTATTTGTAGCATTTGGTATAGAGCAGAGAATCACCGCCTTCCCTACTCCAGAATAGTTTACAAGAGCAGGCCACTGGGTGATATCGTTAGTGTATGCACCATTTACAGAGACCGAGTACGGCAATATTCCACCATTTGTATCCGCGTAATATGCATAGCGCATGAATGAGGCGTTCGCAAAAATCGCCGGCAACTCGGACGCGTATTGAATAATATCTTGCCCGCCGGTCAATTTTTGAATTGACATATCAACCACCATCGCTTCCTTTGGAAGCGATACGCCATCTCCAATGGTAACGCCAAAATTAAACTGATACGGCAGCAGAGCACCATTTCCGGCACATCCTTGGTCTCCGCTACTGGGATCATTATAATTACGAGGCTGCACGCCCAGCAAAATTCCGTTCTGAGCGGGCACCCCAATTGAGGCCCCATTCCAATTTTCCAAAGCTCCGTTCAGGAGCGACGGGTTCCCACGGCAGTCTCCGCCTTGCGTTGGATTATAGGCATTACCCTGCGCGCTTCTGGCGGTCATCTGGAAATCAGCACCCGCGTTATCGTGCGGCACCGCCGTAGCACCCAATATTTTGAAATTTGTTATCATTGGGTAACCATATCCATTAAACTCGACATGGATTACGCCATTATCCTTTGTATATGTTTGGCAGATTCCAGAAGTATGAACAAAAACCAAAGACAAAAAAATCGCCAGCTTTTTCATTGACCCTCCCTCGCTTATGCAGATCGCCCGCCCCAAGCGGCCATCCAAAATTTAATTTCTTAACACTGGTCAAATCAAGACAAATCGATCAAACGAAAGCCACAAGAAATTCAAGAAACGATATAACGTAACGGCCTTTGGGAAGACACGACCGTTGCAATGAACTTCTACTCCACCCCGACCATCCGGTCAAGGTCACTTACATGAATAGCACGATCTGTTGATAATCGCGCGGAATTCGCGCAACTAGGACACGGTATGGCAGTGATAAGTGAAGAGAACAATCTCATCTTGACGTATCTTGTCCGGCATTCATGAAAATCCTATTAAGTACGTTTTTGGGGCAATCAAAAGCTACTGTGGCTCCGCAACCATGGCCTCCGCTGGATAGAGCCGGAGCATTGCCCGCGCAGCTTCGACGTTCGACGTCGTCAGCCACTCCTCCCGATCGTCTGGTTGCAAGATCACGATCGAGTGCTTCTCGTCGCCCGGCCGGCGCATGTGCTGCGGCCGGCGATGCGGTGATCGTCGCTCAGTTACCAGTCGTTTGCCACCACCACATGTCCGTTTGATCAATAACCAATCCTGCGCCGAAAAACACCTCGATCATCGGTAGCCAGGTCGAGTTGTTTCCAAACTCATTCCTCAGAAACCCTGCCCCGCCGTTGTATTTGTAGCTTGTTGGAGTGGGCCTGTAGGTTCCGTTCGCCCCAAGCGATGCGAAGTGCTGCCACGTACCATTACTTAAACTGGTCCACGGCATCTGATAAACATCCATTGTCGCCTCATCGTTTATACGATTTGTGACCATATAGACATTCCCGCCATTGTAGTCAAAAGCGAAATCGGCTTCGGTGATGAAATTACCGAACACACCGGACTCCGAGACTTGAAACTTGTATTGAAGATGCACCCCATCCGTCGAGTAGTACAAGTGGTAGTGCTGAGGAGACGAGTCGAGCTTCTGCAGGACGAACAGCCACACCGCAGACTTCCCGTCCGCGCTTATCGCAGACTGCTCGCCAATTCCATACTCCGTCGACGAAGTACGCAATATCGGGTACGGCCACTTCCACCAATTGATCCCATCGTTAGAGTATGCAACCCCAACGCCGTTATTAATTCCTCCGTTGGTCGAATTGTCAGTCCCGGTGTAGTACATCAAGTACGAGTAGTGTACCCCACTGCCATCGGGATAAATAAAATCGCCCATGATCACCGATGGGTCGCACACAAATACAGAATCCCATGACCCGCTCGCACCTTCCGCAAGAACCTGCGTCGTATCAGTAGTAATCTGCTGCGTATTGGCATTGATTGCGCGATAAAGAATAACGTCACTCGACGCGCCGCCGGCACACCACCACATTTTCTGCGTGCCGTCTGCCAGCATGATCATGCTAGGGACATAGTTGTATCGGTTGTTTGGCCCCTTCTGAATCAGCATCCCAGACTGATCCGCGTAAGCGCTTGTACCCAACGCCGACATCATCAGGAACATCAACCACATTGCGAACTTTCTTTTCGGCATGAGGGGCCTTTGCGGCAGATGGTAGGTTTGAGCTGAGGACGAGGATGGAGAGTTGTCCAGCGTCATGCACCGGCGCCATCATCGCGCAGCCCGTTAGATGTGAAAAGCCCCGCTCGGGGCGGGGCTTATACGTGAAATTCTGTCGGATCTTTACAGTAAAACTTAGGATTTCGCATCACTGTAATCGCGGTAATTTCGTGCATCGCCGCGCCGTTACCTGTTGCCTTAGCGAGGCCGCAAGGTATGTTGATGTGCGAGTTGCCACATCGGAGATTGAACGTGGCCTGATCGTTGAGCGCCAAGATCTTCCCCACGTGCTGCGAGACGACTTGCTGCAACATCGCTTCAAGCTCCGCCAGCGTAATCGGCGGTACGTTCCGCACGTGGTTCACACGGTCACCAGTGAAGTGAGCCGAGAGCACAAGCTTCGCGTTGTGCTTCGCTAGCGCTGTGTTGATCCGTGTTTCAAGTGCCGTCAGTTCTTGTGCTGTTATCGGCATAATCGATCACTTCGTGTTGTGCTCGACGAGATCTCTCAACTTGCTGTTCAGATCTTCGCTCGACTTGGCAACAACCGTCCCAATGAGGCGGCTATCGCGAAGCGTACCCATGCGAACACTAAACTCATGATTGTCGAACGAATCGACAAACACGAACTTCCCCGTTTTTTCGTCGCGGAACGATGCGAAGTTTTCGCTCAGCGACATGCGAAAATCAAACATCGTGTCTCTCCTTCTGCTGCGCCGTCCGGCATATGTACCATGAACGGCAGGTAGTAAACAAAACTTTAGTCCTGCTGTCTGTGTTTCGCCACACCAACAAACACTGAGACGCCAGCTGAACCGGCGGCTCGGAACCTTTGTCAGAAACTCACGCAAGTTTCGGGCCACTTCAACAGGATGGCCCGAAATCGCGCTCCAGAGCCGTCATCATCGGTTGGTCCCCGCACGTCTGAATTGATTCCCATCAAAACGTGTCGCAAAAGTAACAACCCTTATTACTCTGTAAGGATGCTAGCGAGAGGGCCGGGCCACCACTGCATCATCTTCCGGCGCCAGGGAAGGGACTCGGCGTGGTTGTACGCAGGCCGAACACCATCGCGCTCGCTGTAAGCCAGTTGACGCTCGATCCAGCCCCGGTTGAAATCGTGCTCGTTCACGATGGTCGACGTGAGGCCGTCGAAGCCGTGTGCCGTCATCCGTGAGCTGCAGCCCATTCGGCGGTCCTTGGGAACCGCACCTGTAGAATTCACGACTACGATTTTTTAGGGGTGTTTTTGGGGGTATAAATTCTGAAAATCACCCCACACCCCCCTGTCAGCATTGACGCATGAATTCTGTCGGGGAACAGGCAAGCTCTATGCCTCCCCAAGATTCACAAGAACGCCCCGCTCAAACAACAACCACCGTAAACTCCACCCCCGACTCAAAATCCAGCGTCGTGGTCGAAAACCGCGGATCCTCGTCGAGGTATTGCTTGTACGGTCGAACGGCGTCCTCGGCCGTGTACATGTTGTCGGCCAGCACGACCGATCCCGGCCGCAGCAGGCGCTCGATCTGCTTGAACAGCTTCAGATAGGCGTCGGCCCCTATGTCGATAAACACCATGTCGACAGGCCCGTCCAGTTCAGCAACCGTCTCGAATACATCGCCCTCGCGCAAATCGACATAGGCGTCCAGGCCGGCTGTTTCGACGTGAGCCCGCAAACGCGCGCACTTGAACGCATCACGTTCGGTCGCGATGACCACCCCACGACCCAACGTCCGCAGCGCGTCTGCTAAATACAAAGTCGACACGCCGCAGGAACTGCCGAGTTCAAGGATCCTGACCGGCCGTTGCGCGAGCACCATATTGCGCAAGAACCTTCCCGTCTCCGCCGACACGGCCAGCGATAGAGCACTGCCTTCCGACGACGCGAAATCTTCGCTGAACAGGCCGAACGTTTCGAGAAAACGCCCGCGCAGCCGGGGGACGAGCGCGTCGTATTCGTCGACGAGCGCCGGAAACGCCTCGTTCGGCCCCTGGAACTGCGCGCGGGCGCGGGCGATGATTTCGCTCCGGCTTTCTTCATGAAGCCGTTGCAGAAGAACATGAGTAGTTGAAGTCACGTGCGTTCCCTGATGAGGTTGATCACTTGGACGGCGTATCCAGCGACCGCCAATCCGCCGTCACGCTCCCTGCGCTGCCGTTCCATCATCGGCGAGCACGAGCGACGCTATGCCCTTCGCGCAAGCGTGATCGCACGCTCAGGACACGCCGTCACGCAAAGCCCGCATGATCTGCACGCGTCGGCATTCGGCGTATACGCGACCTTCATTCCATGCACGCGCAGCTTCAACCGATGCATCAAACCGAGATCGAGATAATCGCCCTGATCGATGCGCCGGACCTCGAACACGTTTTCAGGGCAAACGGTGACGCAATCCCCCTTCCCTTCACAACGTTTCAGATCGACGACCGGCACAATCACGCCCGCCTTCTGCTTGCAGTCGGCTGTTGATTTCTCGCGCATGTTCATTCCTCGGTAGGCCGCTTGCCACCCGATCGCCATGCGGCCCGGAACTGCTCGCGTTCTTCGGGCGTCATGGCCTCCCACTTGCGCCAGTGACGCCGGCCGTGCCAGCCGCGATGTCCGCGGAATCCGCCGAACAGGATGCGGCTCAACACGAGCAGCCCCAGCGCATGGGCGAAGTCGATCGTCCGAGCGCCGACGAATAGCGCCGGCATCACCCAGTTCCACAGCGTCATGACCACCCATCCGAGCACGCCGATGGCAATCACCACGAGCAGCACTTTGCCCACACATCTGATTCGAAAATTCATCCGTCGACTCCTCTAGATATCCAGTTCGTCATAAATGGGTTGCAGTCGCGCACGCAGGTGCAGAACCGCATAGCGTTTGCGCGCGAGCAGCGTATTGAGCGTGACGCCGCTTTGCGCGGCCATCTCCTTGAAGGACTGCCCGTCCAGTTCGTGCGCGATGAAAACCTCGCGCTGATTCGCCGGCAATTCGTCGAGCGCATCCTGCAACGCCTTGAGCAACAGCGTGCGAGCGTAGAGCGCTTCAGGACCGGCATCGTGCGACGGTAGCGCGAGATCCAGGCGATACTCGCTGTCCGCTTCGTCGTCCGCATCGAGCAGATCGGCCAGCGGTTGCTCCTTCTTCTTGCGAAAACGATCGATGATGCGGTTGCGCGCGGTACGGAACAGCCATGCACTCGCCTGTTCGATTGGCGCCGGAAGCCGATAAGCCTGCACGAATTCGTGAAGCACATCCTGCAGAACGTCCTCGGCATCGTCCGGGTCGCGGATCCGGCGCCGAATGAAATTCCCTAGCCTCGTTCGTTCACGCATCACCGTCGCAGTGATGTCGCGGTCTGGGTCGGTCATCGTTTGCGAAGTGGGTGGCGGTTCCATGCGTCTGAAGACGTTTCAGGCGCGCGAATATTGTGGCGAGTGTGAAAAATTTGCGGCTATACGCATCGGCGTCCCTGCGTTGGAGGGGTTTCAAGGAGCAGGCCCGATATGGCGTCAGCCCGTCTCCGCACGAATCGTTTGACTCCGAGCATCAACCCAAAGTACACTTCGCGCCGCGGGGTGGAGCAGTCTGGCAGCTCGTCGGGCTCATAACCCGAAGGTCGTAGGTTCAAATCCTACCCCCGCAACCAAATGCCGAAGCCCGCTTTGCGAAAGCAAGCGGGCTTTTTGCTGTTCGGGGGATGTTGCTGGCGCATGCAGCGCAGCACACGAAGATAGGGCAATCAACCGTTCACCGCGACGTGCGACACGCAATCGCACCTCGTCCATTCGCCGCAGACATGCAGCGAACATTGCGTAGAATTCCGAACCTTCTTCAGTTCAGCACACGGACTTCTCGAATGATTCGAATGATCGCGGCGCTCGCTGCTCTTTTTACGATGACCTCCACGGCCAACGCCACCGACACCGGCACGGCCTCCGCGAAACAGCGCTACGTCAGCCCGGGCATCGCCAACGTCACTGCCTCGGCAGCACCGCGCCCCGGAAGCACCTCCGCCGACGCCCGCTGCCGGGAACTGGCCGCCGGCATCGATGCGGTCACGCACTCGCCCGACCGCGGCCAGCGGGTCGTGCGCGGGATGGGCCCGGACGGCAAGCCGCGCAACGAACTGCGCGCCTACGACAAACGCGCCGACCTGGAAGCCGAGCACCAGCGCCTCGGCTGCCAATGACGAACCACGACGAACAACGAACGCACCGTTACCCGGCCAACTCACGCCGGGCATCGGCTTTTATGCGTTCGCCCCGCCGTCGATCGTCAACCCGGTCCCGTTGATCGACCGCCCTTCCGGCCCGACGACGAACGCCACGAGCGCGGCCACGTCATCGGCCTTGCCGTACTGCTGAATCGCCATCCGCGAACGCTGCGCATCGGCATGCTCGCCATCGGCCGGGTTCATATCGGTATCGGTCGACCCCGGATGCACGATGTTGACCGTGATGCCGCGCGAGCCGAGATCGCGCGCGAGCCCCTGCGTCCAGCCGATCAACGCGGCCTTGCTCGCCGCGTAGAGGCTCATCCCCGCATCGGGCACGCGCGTCGCGAGGCAACTGCCGGTCGACACGATGCGCCCGCCTTCCCCGAGATGCCGCGCCGCCGCCTGCGACGCGACGATCACCGCGCGCACGTTCACGTTCAGCGTCGCGTCGATATCGTCGAGCGTGAGGTCGTCCAGCGCGCCGGCCCGGAAAATCCCCGCGTTGTTGACGAGAATGTCGAGGCCGCCGAACGCCTCCGCGGCACGATCGACCGCGTTGCGCACGGCAACCGGATCGGCGCTGTCGGCCTGGATCGCGATAGCGCGACGGCCCAGCGCCTCGATGCCGGCAACCACCGCCTGCGCCCGCTCGGCCGATTTTTCATACGTGATCGCCACGTCCGCGCCATCGGCCGCCAGCCGTTTCGCGATCGCCGCGCCAATGCCGCGGCTGCCGCCCGTGATGAGTGCACGCTTACCCTGAAGTCGAGTCATGTCGGTTCCTTTCCTCATTTATGTAACGACCGACACAGAATGTGGCAAGTTGCGCTGCACAGTCAATTGATTTATTTTATCGATCGATACAGATATCGACGAAGGAACGGACGCAATGGCTGAACGAGGCCGACCGAGAAGCTTCGACAAGGAAGCGGCGCTGGATCGCGCGATGGAGGTGTTCTGGCGTCTCGGCTACGAAGGGGCGTCGATGACGGACCTGACGGCCGCGATGGGCATCGCGTCGCCGAGCCTGTATGCGGCCTTCGGCAGCAAGGAAGCGTTGTTCCGGCAAGCGCTCGAGCATTACCGCGCAACCGAGGGGCGGGAAATCTGGGGGGGCGTCGAACGCGCGGCCAGCGCGTACGACGCCGTGCAGAACTACCTGATGGACACCGCACGCGTGTTCACGCGGCGCTCGAAGCCGGCCGGCTGCCTGATCGTGCTGTCGGCGCTGCATCCGGCCGAACGTTCCGATATGGTCCGGCAAACGCTGATCGCGATGCGCGAGGGCACGGTCGACGCGCTGCGGGAACGCCTCGCGCAAGGCGTCGCGACCGGCGAAATATCAGCGCACGCGAATCTCGACGCGATCGCGCGCTACTACGTGACGGTTCAGCAGGGCATGTCGATCCAGGCGCGCGACGGCGCGAGCCGCCGCGATCTGGAGGCCGTCGCGCAAGCCGCGCTGGCCGCATGGCCGGCGCTCGTCGGTACGAGCCGCGCGGCCGGTGGGTAGCGGCAGGACGCCGCCGAAGGGTTACTGCTTCGCAGCTTGCTGCACGTCCTTCGACGCATGCCACACGCGATAGCGCACGTCGAAGCCGTCCGGCACATACACGACGAGCGGCAGGCGGCTGTTGTAGCGCAGCAGTTGTCCATCGCCGCGCACCTGCACGAACCGCTGCTGCGGCGCCTGGCCCGGGCACGCCATCAGCGTCGATGCCGGCCCCTTCACGTCGGTGAGCCGGTAATACGTATAGCCCCAGCCCTTCACGTCCTCGGCGGTCAGCTCGCCGCCGAACCACTGCTGGTTGCAGTCGGTCTGCAGCGTCTTGCCGATCATCAGCTCGACGCGCGCGTCGCCCTCGTTCTCGAGCGCGGGCAGCGCGATCACGACGCGCTGCTGGCCGGCCGCTGCCTGCGGGAACATCTTGATCGACTCGGCGGGCACGGCGGGCGCGGATGCCGGCGCGGCCACGCATGCGGCGGCGGTCGTCACGCAGAAGGCGGCCAGTGCGGCCCGGATCGCGAATTTCATCGATGTGCTCCTGAAAAACAAATGAGCCCCGGATGCTAACACTTTCGTCGCAAGACCTTACGAGGCTGTAATTTGGCGACACAATTGCAAACAGCCGGCAATCCCCGGGCGCGGTACTTATAGCGGAACCAACGGAGAACATCATGCTGAAGCTCATTGCTGCCGCCGGCGTCGCCACCCTGCTGGCCGGCTGCGTCGTCGCCCCGGACGCCGGATACGGCTACGGACAGCCGTACTATTCCGATCCCGGCTATGCGTACGCCCCGTCGCCCGTGTACGGCACGGTCAACATCTGGGGCGGTGGCGGCGGACGCGACTGGGATCGCGGCCGGCGCGACTACCACCGCTGGGACGGCGATCGCGGCAACGGCTGGGGGCGCGGCGGACGCCGCGGCGACTGGAACGAAGGCGGCGGCGGCGGACATGGTCGCGGCGACGGCGGCGGTCATCGCCACTGACGCGCAATTGCAACCGTTTGTATCCACGCACGGCCCGCCGATGGCCGGCGGCGCATCACGCCGGCTCCAGAACGACCACGCAAAAGACAAAGGCCCTCGCATCGAGCGAGGGCCTTTCGTCGTCCGGCCCGGCGAAGCGAACGTCGGCGGGCGCCGGCCAACCGGCCCGCAACCCGCTCGCGCGCCGCGCGTGTGTGCTTACCAGCCGGCCGGCCGCGCGTAACCGCCCTGCACCGGCGCCCCGCACACGTACGCGCGCTGGTAGCGGTCGTAGCAATAGTTCGGGCCGTCGTCCTGATACTGCGCCTGCTGATAGGTCGGGTAGGCCGGCTGCTGGTAGGCGGGGGCCTGGTAGTACGTCGGCGGCTGATAGGCAGGCGCCTGGTACACGGGCGCCTGATACGCGACGGGCGGATTCATCGCGGACGTCACGATCGCGCCCAGCACCGCGCCGCCGATCAATGCGCCGATGACGGCGCCGCCGTCGCGGCCATGCGCGGACGCCGGGCCCGCGACCGCGAGCGAACCGGCAAGGACACACACTGCGGCAATCTTTTTCATGATGGACTCCCACGCGAAGTGGTACTGGATGCGATGCATTGTGGCGGGACGCGGCCGTAATAGATGCAGCAAGTGGTAACGCGCGATTACCGGTATCGCCCACGCCGAAACGCGTCGTCGTCGTGCTACGATTTTCGGCACACAGGAGACGCCTTCATGCAGCCCGAAACCGCTCGCCGTTTCGATACCGAATTCGCGCCGCGCATCGCGCAGGCGATCGCCGCATTCTTCGCCGACCACGTGCAGACCGACGTCGTCCCCTATGGCGGGCACGGGCACCCGACGCGCGTGCAGATCCGCAGCACACCGCACGAGCACGTGAGCGGCTTCATGCATCCGCTGAATCTCGAACTGACGTGGGACACCGACGAGATCGAGCGGTTGATGGAACCCGACGGCCCGCAGCGCTTCGAGCACTACCTCGCCGCGTTGCCGAAAAAGCTGGGTGCGTGGCAAAGCGCACGCGACATCGATCTCGCGTCGCGCACGCAGGCCGACCCGCTCGTGCGGCTCGGCGGTCTCGACTTCGAAGGCTGAATGCGCGCGCCAGCCGGCCACCGCGCGGCTTGGCGTCGCGCGATGCGGCCCGGTGATACACTCGACCGGCCCCGTCCCGGTGCAGCCGCGCCGGCCGGGCCGTTCATCGCCGCCCCTACACATGGTTGCGCACGCAACCGGCAAGCGGGCGCGCGGACAACCACGCTCTCGCTCCCGTCATGAACGCCGATACCGGCCTGCCGCTTCCGCAACGCTACTGGGCGATCGTCTGCGTCGCCCTGGGCATCACGCTCGCCGTGCTCGACGGCGCCATCGCGAACGTCGCACTGCCGACCATCGCGCGCGACCTGCACGCGTCCGACGCCGCGTCGATCTGGATCGTCAACGCGTACCAGCTCGCGGTCACGATCACGCTGCTGCCGCTCGCGTCGCTCGGCGAACGCATCGGCTATCGCCGCATCTACATCGCCGGGCTCGCGCTGTTCACCGCGGCGTCGCTCGGCTGCGCGCTCGCCGGCTCGCTGCCGATGCTGGCCGTGATGCGCGTGATCCAGGGCTTCGGCGCGGCCGGCATCATGAGCGTCAACGCGGCGCTCGTGCGGATGATCTACCCGTCGTCGATGCTCGGGCGCGGGCTGTCGATCAATGCGATGGTGGTCGCGCTGTCGTCGGCGATCGGGCCGACCGTCGCGTCCGCGATCCTGTCGTTCGCGTCGTGGCCGTGGCTCTTCGCGGTCAACGTGCCGATCGGCATCGCGGCCGTGCTCGGCAGCGTGCGTGCGCTGCCCGCCAACCCGCTGCACGACGCGCCGTACGACTTCCCGAGCGCGCTGATGAACGCCTGCGTGTTCGGCCTGCTGATCACGGCCGTCGACGGGCTCGGTCATGGCGAAGGTCATGCGTACGTCGCGGTCGAACTGATCGTCGCATTCGTGGTGGGTTACTTCTTCGTGAAGCGTCAGTTGTCGCAGCCGGCGCCGCTCCTGCCGGTCGACCTGATGCGCATCCCGATGTTCGCGCTGTCGATCTACACGTCGACCGCGTCGTTCACGTCGCAGATGCTCGCGTTCGTCGCGCTGCCGTTCTGGCTGCAGCATTCGCTCGGTTTCTCGCAGGTCGAGACGGGCCTCTACATGACGCCGTGGCCGCTCGTGATCGTGTTCGCCGCGCCGCTCGCGGGCGTGCTGTCGGACCGCTATTCGGCCGGCCTTCTCGGCGGGATCGGGCTTGCGCTGTTTGCGGCCGGGCTGCTGTCGCTCGCGACGATCGGCGCGCACCCGGGCACGGTCGACATCGTGTGGCGAATGGCGCTGTGCGGCGCGGGCTTCGGGCTGTTCCAGTCGCCGAACAACCGCGCGATGCTGTCGTCGGCGCCGCGCGAGCGCAGCGGCGGCGCCGGCGGCATGCTGAGCACCGCGCGCCTGACGGGCCAGACGCTCGGCGCCGCGCTCGTCGCGCTGATTTTCGGGCTGGCACCCGACCGCGGGCCGACGATCGCACTCTATGTCGCCACGGTGTTCGCGGCGGTGGCCGCGCTCGTCAGCCTGCTGCGCATCGCGTCGCCGCGTCCGGACTCGGCGGCCTGACGCCGTCGTGCACCGCACCCGCGGCGGACGTCATGCGGCGTCGAGCGCATCCATCACGAAGCGCGCGCGCCTTCACGCTCACGCGCGGCAACTCGATCAGCCGATAGCCGTACGACGTATAGCAATCGACCATCGCGTCATGGGTCCGCACCGCTTCCGCGAAATCCTGCCGGCGCTCGCTGTCCTGCGCATAGATGTCGGGCCACGGCGGCGCGATGAACACGCGCCGGTGATAGCGGAAACGCCGCGCCGCGGCCTCCGCGTGCGCGGGTACCGCCAGCCCGGTCAGCTTCAGATAGCCGATCACGTCCGGCACGCCGCGGTCGAAGAACACCGGCCCGCGCGCCTGCCGCGCGAGATGGTAGGACCGCATCTCCCAGCCCAGCATCAGCTCGGCGAACGCGGCCGGGTCGCGCCACGGCAGCGCCGGGCCGTCGACGGCCATCTGGTCGCGGATCACGCCGCGCCCGGCCTCCTGCGAGCGCGCGAACCCGGCGCGCTCGAGCGCATCGAGCAACGTGCTCTTGCCCGAACCCGGGCCGCCCGTCACGACGAAAAAGCGGCCGATCGTCTCGTCGGCCGCTTCGTCATCGCTACCGGCGCCGGGCGCGAACTCACGCATGCGCGACCCGCCGGCCCGCGCGCTGCGTGACCGACGCCGCCGCGGCGACACTGCGCAAGTCGGCGACGAACGTATCGCGCCAGACCGACAGGTCGTTCTCGCGCAACCGCGCGAGGTTCTGCTCGTGACGCGCCTGCCGCTCCGCGAGCGGCATCGACAGCGCGCGTTCGAGCGCCTCGGCCATCTGCGACAGGTCGTACGGATTGACGAGCAGCGCGCCGGTCAGCTCGGCCGCCGCGCCCGCGAACTCCGACAGCACGAGCACGCCCGGGTCGGCCGGATCCTGCGACGCGACGTATTCCTTCGCGACGAGATTCATCCCGTCGCGCAGCGGCGTCACGTAGCCGACCTGCGACATCCGGAAGAACGCCATCAGCAGGTTGCGCTCGTACTTGCGGTTCAGATACTGGATCGGCGTCCAGTCGAGCTGCGAGAAGCGGCCGTTGATGCGGCCGGCCTCGCCTTCGAGCGTTTCGCGGATGTGCTGATAGGTCTGCACGTCGGAACGCGTCGGCGGCGCGATCTGCAGCAGCGATACGCGCCCCTGCCAGCCCGGCGCATTCGCGAGCATCCGCTCGAACGACTGGAAGCGCTCGACGAGCCCCTTCGAGTAATCGAGACGGTCGACGCTCATCACCAGCTTGCGGTCGCCCAGCGCCTCGCGCAGCATCTTCACCGGCTTGCGCGTGCCGTACTGCACGGCCGCCTGCGCGATCGCATCGGGATACACGCCGATCGGATAGGCGGCGACCTTCACGACGCGGCCGTGCGCATGCAGCATCCCGTCGTCGCTCGCCGCGCCGATGCCGCGCCGCTCGATGTAGTCGGTGAACGCCTGCTTGTCGGCGTCGGTCTGGAAGCCCGCGACGTCGTACGCGCACATGAACTTCACGAGCTCCTCGTGCGGCGGCACGAGCCGCAGCATGTCGGGCGACGGAAACGGGATGTGCAGGAAGAAGCCGATCGGGTTCTTCACGCCGAGCTCGCGCAGGCAATGCGCGAACGGCAGCAGGTGGTAGTCGTGCACCCAGATCAGGTCGTCCGGACGCAGCAGTGCGGCGAGTTGCTTTGCGAGCATCGCGTTCACGCGCAGATAACCGGCGTACTCCTGGCGGTCGAAGCGCGCGAGATCGCCGCGGTAATGAAACACCGGCCACAGCGTCGCGTTCGAGAAGCCGCGGTAGTACTGGTCGTAGTCGCGCCGGGTCAGCCCGACCGTCGCGTAGGTCACGTTGCCGTCACACAGGATCGCGGGCTCCGTATCCGGCGCACCGACGATCTCGCCGTTCCAGCCGAACCACACGCCGCCCGTTTCCTTCAGCGCGTCCATCACGCCGACGGCCAGGCCGCCCGCGCTCGGGCGCGTATCCTCGCCGGCGGCGACACGATTCGATACCACGATCAATCTGCTCATGCGACTTCCCCTCCTCGATTCGATTGGCCGGCGCGCGACGCGCACCAGAGCAGGCGCGGCGGCCCGAAGGCGGCCGCGCGGCGATTCAGTTCCGAGAATTGCAATGAAATACGGCGATGGAATGCGGCGACGATCGTATCAAGCGTCCTGCTCCTGCCCGAGGTCGCGTTGATAGTCGAGCCCTTCCGGGCGAGCACCACCCTGGTTGTGATCGCCGTCCAACGGCGTCTCGTCCGGCGCGCCCGCAGGTGGTGCCGGTGGCGCGTCGGTCCGCGGACGCGGGCGGTCTTCCGGATGGCCGGCCGCCGCGTCAGGCGGCCGGGGTGACAACCGTTTCGAACGGCGCATGGCTGGGTGTCTCATAAGCGGCGCGGCCCGAGGCCGTCGTAGAAACATTCCATAACAAAACAGTCTAGGTCGCTTGATCGCATCCGAAGGTAACAATTACCTTCAATTTGTAACGTTTCGACCCCTCGTCGATCATCTATCCGACAATGACGCCGCCCGCGCGCACGCGGCCTGCCGCCCGGCGATTTGTCAAAGCTTTGCAGTTTTCCCATGACAATTGCGAAACAATGACGCGGCATCAGGGCGTGCACGCGTCGCCGCTCACCCAGACAGGACTTGCACTCAGGGATGAACATTCGTTTCGAATCGCCGCGCCGGGCCACGCCGGCGCGCGTCGTGCTGGCCGTGATCGCCACGGCTGCACTGCTGTCCGGCTGCAATTCGTTGTACAGCGAAGGCGCGACGGCCGGCGCCGGTATCGCGGGCGCCGCGATCGCCTCCAAGGTCACCAACAACGCCGCCGTCGCGACGGGCATCGGCCTCGGCGCCGTCGCCGGCGCGCGGGCCGGTGTCCAGTACTCGCAACGCGTCGCGCACCGCTACACGCAGGAGCAGATCGCGAAGGCGGCTGGCCCGCTCGACGTCGGCGGCGTCGCGCCGTGGTCGACGCACCATTCGTTCCCGATCGAGGATGACGAGCACGGCCGCGTGACGGTCAGCCGGATGATCAGCGTCGGTCCGCTCGACTGCAAGGAAATCGTGTTCGCGGTCGACACGCCGGCGAAGGCCGACAAGGCCGCGCAATCGGCGTTCTACGTCGCCACCCTCTGCCGCGACGGGCCCGTGTGGAAATGGGCATCGGCCGAACCGGCGACCGAACGCTGGGGCGCGCTGCAATGAGCGTCGCGATCCGTATCGCGGCGATCGGTACGCTGTGCGCGGCGACGGTCGCGCTGTCGGGCTGCGGGTCGGTCGGCGCGGCGAGCGGCGCGCTGGCCGGCGCGGCCACGGGCCTCGTCACCGCGAACCCGGCGGTCGGCGTCGGCGTCGGCATCGCCGTGCAGGCCGCGACCGACGAAGCCGTCAACCGCACGATGAAGCAGCTCCATCAGAATCAGCAGGACGCAATCGCGAAGACGGCCGGCAGCCTCGCCGTCGGCGAAGTGAAGCCGTGGAAGGTGAAGAACACCCTGCCGCTGGAAAACGGCGAAGGCGAGGTGCGCGTCACGCGTGCGTACGCGTCGGCGCTCGCGCTGTGCAAGGAATTCGCGTTCTCGGTGAAGGACGGCGACAAGGCCGACTGGTACTTCGCGAATGCGTGCCAGCAAGGCACGCACTGGAAGTGGGCGTCCGCGGAACCGGCCGTTGATCGGTGGGGGAATTTGCAGTAGCGGTGCGGGGCGCCGCGCGTCGTGCGCGGCGCCCTTGGGGTTCTACGAGGCGCAGTTATACCGCGCGCCCCGCCAGCATCAGGACTCGACGTCCTCGAGGCTGAAGATCTCCGTCTGGTCGTTGTACGAGAAGATCTCGCCGTACCGCCCCCAGTCGATCACCGCGTCGAGCGTTTCCTCGGCCGCGCCATCCGACAGGAAATCCTCCAGCTCCTGCTCGAAGCGCACGCGCGGCGCGCGATGGCCCGGACGCTCGTTCAGCACCTTCTTGATCCGCGCGGCGAGCGGCACGTGCTTCAGCAGGTGATCCGCGAACATCAGCTTGCGCTCCTGCGTGCCGAATTCCGCGAACACGCGCCCCGGCGGCGTCAGGAACACGTCGCCTTCGCGTACGTCCGCGAAGCCGAGGTACTGCAGCACTTCCGCGATCGGGAACAGGTCGTCGACCTCCAGGTGCAGCGAGCGCGCGATTTCCGGCATGTCCGCACGGCCGTGGTACGGCGCCATCGCAAGCGTCTCGATCAGGCCGGCCATCAGGTTGGTCGACACCTGCGGCAGCCAGCTGCCGAGCTCGAGCCCCTTCTTGGTCGCCTCGCCGGTCTGGCGCGCGGTCATCTTCGCGTAGATGTCGTCGACGAGCTTGCGGAACGCAGGGTCGAGACGATTGCGCGGATGCTTGAACGGCACCTTGATCTCGGCGATCACGCGGCCCGGGTTCGACGACAGCACGAGAATGCGATCGCACATGAACACCGCTTCCTCGATGTTGTGCGTGACGATCAGCACCGACTTGATCGGCATCCGGCCCTGCGTCCACAGGTCGAGCAAATCGGTACGCAGCGTCTCGGCGGTCAGCACGTCGAGCGCGGAGAACGGCTCGTCCATCAGCAGGATCGTCGGGTCGACGACGAGCGCGCGCGCGAAACCGACGCGTTGACGCATCCCGCCCGACAGCTCGCGCGGATACGCGTTCTCGAAACCATCGAGACCGATCAAGTCGATCGCGGCCAGCGCACGCTCGCGCCGCTCGCGCGCACCCACGCCGAGCGCTTCGAGCCCGGCTTCGACGTTCTGCAACACGGTGAGCCACGGAAACAGCGCGAAAGTCTGGAACACCATCGCGACACCTTCGGCCGGGCCGCGCAGCGGCTGGCCGAGATAGGTCACTTCACCGCCGGTCGGCTCGATCAGGCCCGCGATGATGCGCAACAACGTCGACTTGCCCGACCCGGAGCGGCCGAGCAGGCCGACGATCTCGCCTTCGCGCAGCGACAGGTTCGCGTCGTCGAGCACGAGCAGCTCGCCCTGGGTCTTGTTGAAGCCGCGGCAGACGTGATCGACGCGCAGGATTTCTTCACCGAGGCGCGGCGGCTGGGACGTCTGGACGGGGGCGTTTACAGCATTCGGATTGTGCATCGCGTTTCGCTCTCAATCGGTCTCAGTCGAGCCGCAGCTTCGCTTCGGCGAAGGCATACAGCGGGCGCCACAGCAGGCGGTTGAACAGGGTGACGAACAGGGACATCACGGCGATGCCCAGGATGATCTTCGGAAAATCGCCGGCGGCGGTGGTCTGCGCGATGTAGGCGCCGAGGCCGTGCGCCTCGATCCGGGTGCTGCCCCACTGCACGGCTTCCGACACGATGCTCGCGTTCCACGCGCCGCCCGAGGCGGTGATCGCACCGGTCACGTAGTACGGGAAGATGCCGGGCAGGATCGCCTGACGCCACCACTGCCAGCCGCGGATCCGAAAGTTGGTCGCCGCTTCGCGATAGTCGTTCGGGTAGGACGTCGCGCCCGCGATCACGTTGAACAGGATATACCACTGCGTACCGAGCACGATCAGCGGCGACAGCCAGATGTCCGCGTTCAGGTGGAAGCGCGCGATCACGATCACGAACACCGGGAACAGCAGGTTCGCCGGGAACGCGGCGAGGAACTGCGCGAGTGGCTGCAGCTTCTCCGCCAGCTTCGGACGCAGCCCGACCCATACGCCGATCGGCACCCAGATCACGGAGGCGATCGAGATCAGCACGACCACGCGCAGCAGCGTGATGAGCCCGAGCACGAGCACGTGGCCGACCTCGTCCATCGTCACGCCGGTCGCGACGAAGCTGACGACGCGCCACACGATATAGGCGGTGCCGATCAGCACGAGGCCCGCCCACGCGATGTCGACCGTGCGCGACGCCTTCTTCTCGACTTTCGGCAGCGAGAAGCGCATCGCGCCCGACAGCGGCAGGCGCAGCGGGATCCGCGCGGCCTTCGCGAACAACCAGCCGGCCGGCACGAGCAGCTGATGGATCAGCCGCGTGCGGCGCACGAGGTCGAGCAGCCACGATTGCGGCGCATCGCCCGACGCGGTGTTCTCCATCCGGAACTTGTCGGCCCACGCGATGAGCGGGCGGAACAGGAACTGGTCGTAGGCGAGAATCACGACCGTCATCGTCAGGATCACCCAGCCGATCGCGCCGAAGTTCTTGTCCGAGATCGCCTGCGCGAGATACGCGCCGATGCCCGGCAGCGTGATCGTCTGGTTGCCGACGGTGATCGCCTCCGACGCGACGACGAAGAACCAGCCGCCCGACATCGACATCATCATGTTCCAGATCAGGCCCGGCATCGAGAACGGCACCTCGAGCTTCCAGAAGCGCTGCCACGACGTCAGGTGGAAGCTCCGCGCCACTTCGTCCAGGTCGCGCGGCACCGTGCGCAGCGACTGGTAGAAGCTGAACGTCATGTTCCATGCCTGGCTCGTGAAGATCGCGAAGATCGCGGCCAGCTCGGCGCCGAGCACGCGGCTCGGGAACAGCGCGAGGAAGAACGTGACCGTAAACGAGATGAAGCCGAGCACCGGCACCGACTGCAGGATGTCGAGGATCGGGATCAGCACCATGCCCGCGCGGCGGCTCTTGGCCGCGAGGGTGCCGTAGACGAGCGTAAACGCCAGCGACGCGACCATCGCGGCGAGCATCCGCAGCGTGGTGCGCAGCGCGTATTCGGGCAGGTTCGACGGATCGAGCGAGATCTTCTGCGTCTGCAGCACGCCGATCGGCGCCATCGTTTCGTGGAAGCCGACCACCGCCATCGCGATCAGGCAGATGATCAGCGGAAAGGCGATGAAGTCCCACCGGTTCGGCAGCACGCGCCACGCGGATGCGTTGGCGGTCCGGTTCGGATTGAAGAATCCGACGTTCATCAGGCGCCCTCCCCGGTAAGGCCGATCGAAGCCGGCAGTCGATGTTGATTCATGGCAAAGCGCACGGGCGCGGTAATTCGATTGACTGGCGATCTCGCGCACGCGGCGCGCCGTGCGCGCATGCGCTGCCGCGGCCGGTCGAGCCGGGCCGCGACGGCACGACACTACACCAACCCGTATTTCAGGTACAACCGTCCGGGAACGGCGCGGGCAGCGCATGGATCGTGCCCGGCGCGTGGACGGGCGGCGGGCGCGCGGTACGGAACAGCCTGGCCGCGGTCCCGCGGCCGGCACGCAGGCCCGAATTATGCCGTGATCCGGCCCGGCCGTGAACCCGCCACCCGCACGCGGGCCCAAACCGTGTCCGGCATCAGCAGCCGGATACGGCGAAGCAGGTATGATCGGGGCTAGCCCCCGGGGGGCCGTTTCCGGCCGGGTCGCGGCCATGCGCACGCGCCCTGTGTCGACCGGCCCCGGGGATCGACCGACGAGCGGGAGGAAGGGAATGGCAGGAAACTTGGTGATCGTCTGTCGCGATCAGGATGCCGACGCGTTCTATGAACTCATGCAGGAGTACGGGTCGTTCCAGACGCGGCTGTCGTCGACGGCGTGGTACCTGAACATGAACGTCGTGCCGGAATCGCTGCAGGAGGAAATCCTGGAGCGCCTCGGCCGGTATACGACCGTCTATATCTTCGAGGCCACCACGGTGACCTACAACACCATCGACAGCAACGCGGCCGAGACGCTCGGCACGCTGTTCGGCGAATGACGCCGCGCGGCGCCCGCCCGGTGGGGCAGGCGCCGCAGCCGCTCAGGCGGCCTGCGCGTGAGGTTCGTCCTTCGGCACGGCCTCGAACGGGAACGTCATCGATACCCGCAGGCCGCCTTCGGGGCGATTGCCGATGTCGCACGCGCCGCCCAGCCTGAGCACGAGCCGCTCGACGATCGCGAGCCCGAGCCCGCTGTGGCCGTTCCCGCCGCGCGCCGGATCGAGCCGCACGAACGGCCGCGTGGCGACCGCGAGGTCACGCGGCGCGATGCCGCCGCCGCTGTCGCTGACCGACAGCACGTAGCCGGCCGGCGTGCGCGCCGTCTCGACGAGCACGGGCGGTGCGCCATACGCATGCGCGTTGTCCAGCAGGTTCGACAGGATCCGGTCGAGCGTCGCCGTCGGCAGCCGGAAGCCGGGATCGGCCTCCAGCCGCGTCTGGACCGTCGGCGCGTTCGGCGCGACCGCGCGATAGCTGCGCGCGATCCGCTCGCACGCCTGGTCGACCGGCACCGGCTCGCTGCGATCGGCCCCGCCATGCGCAAACACCAGGAACTGGTCGACGATGTGCGACATCGAGTCGACATCGCGCACGACGCCGTCGCGCAGCCGCGCGTCATCCATCATTTCCGCCCGCAGGCGCATCCGCGCGAGCGGCGTGCGCAGGTCGTGCGCAACGCCGGCCAGCATCACCGCGCGATCGCTGTCGGCCTGCGACACCTGCTCCACCATCTGGTTGAAGCCGTGCGTGAGCTGGCGCAGCTCGCGCGGCCCGCGTTCGCGCAGCGGGGGCACCGGCTGCCCGCGGCCGAAACGCGCGACCGCGCGCGCGAGCGAGCGCAGCGGCTGCTGCAACTGCCAGGCCGCGAACAGCGCGGCGATCACGCCGGCCGAAAAGATCGTGCCGAGCCACAGCAGCATCCGGTCGAGCGAGCGCGGCGGCCGCAGCGGCTGCACGGGCACCACGATCCAGTTGCGGTCGGCCGGCTCCTTCACCCACAGCACCGGCGGATGGCCGGGCGTGCCGATCTCGACCTGCGTGCCGGGCGGCATGCGGTCGCTCACGTCGTCGCGGAACCGCTTCAGCGGCGGCGGCAGCCCCGCATCGCCGCCCTTCGGCACGTCGGCGCTATCCGGCGACACGAGCCGCACGCGCGACGGCAGCGGCTGGTCGGGCGTGCGCGCGACGTGCTGGCGCACCGCGTCGACGAGGAACGCGGCCTCCTCGACCGCATAACGCGTCTGCATCTGGTTGCGCTCGAGCCGCATCGCGAAGAACCACGCGAAGTGCGACAGGAGCAGGACGCCGACGACGAGCAGCGCCAGCCGCCCGAACAGTGAATCAATGGGTTTGCGCATGGGCCTCGCCGTCGGGCACGAACACGTAGCCGCGCCCGCGGACCGTCTGGATGAAGCGCGGCGTCGACGGATCCGTTTCGAGGATGCGGCGCAGGCGCCACACCTGGACGTCGATGCCGCGGTCGGTGCCGTCGTACTCGGGCCCGTGCAGCAGCTCGAGCAGCCGCTCGCGCGTGAGCGTGCGCAGCGCATGGTTCACGAAGATCTTCAGCAGCGCGAATTCGCTGCTCGACAGCGTGGCCGGCTTGCCGTCGACCGACAGCGTGCGCGCCTGGAAGTCGAGCAGGAAGCGGCCGAACGCGAACGGCTCGCGCTGCTCGGGCGCGGCTGCCGACGGCGTCGCGCGGCGGCGGCGCAGCACGGCCTGCACGCGCGCGAGCAGCTCGCGCGGGTTGAACGGCTTGCCGAGGTAGTCGTCCGCGCCGAGCTCGAGCCCGACGATGCGGTCGACGTCGTCCGCCCGTGCGGTCAGCATGATCACGGGGATGTCGTCGCCGGCCGCGCGCAACTGGCGCAGCGCGGTCAGGCCGTCCACGCCCGGCATCATCAGGTCCAGCACGATCAGGTCGGGCCGCTCGCGCTCGAGGCGCTTCTCGAGCGTCGCCGCGTCGTGCAGCACGGACACTTCCATCCCCTGGCGCACGAGATAGTCGCGCAGCAGGTCTCGGAGTTCTTGGTCGTCGTCGACGATGAGGATCTGGGTAGTCATGGCTCGAAGTTTACCGCGCGAGGGCGGAGTCGAAGAACGAAACAAAGGGGCGAAAGGGTTACTGCGGGTTACCGCGCAAGGGAACTGTAATGCGCGGTAACCGGGCCGCCACCCCGCGTAACACCCGCCGGGGCCTGCATCGCTAACCTGCGTCTTACCGGATGCGGTACCCGACTTTCCCGGCACCGCATCGCCGGACCCTTTGGATACAAGGAGTTTCTGAAATGTATAAGAAGACTTCCCGCGTGGCCATCGCGGCCGCCACCGTGCTCGCTCTCGCATTCGGCACCGCGCATGCCGCGCAGCCCACCGACGTGCCGCCGCCGGGCGGCCCCGGCATGCACCGGATGCATGACGGGCACGAAGGCGGCCCGTTCGGCGCGATCATGAAACTGCACGACCAGCTGAAGCTCAACGCGTCGCAGGAACAGCAATGGCAGGCAGCCGTCAACACGATGAAGCAGAACCGTGACGCGATGCGCAAGAGCCACGAGCAGATGCGCGAGCAGTTCAAGGCGCAGCAGAACCAGCCGATCCTCGACCTGAGCGCGATGCACTCGGCACGCCAGCAGGCGGAGGCGCAGAACGCGCAACTGCGCGAGCAGACGTCCGCCGCGTGGCTCACGTTCTACAACGGGCTGAACGACCAGCAGAAGACGACGGTCAGCACCGCGCTCAAGCAGCAGTTCGCGAAGATGGAGCAGCGCCACGAGAAGATGAAGGAGCGCTGGGAGCAGCATCGCGCGGCCGCCAAGGGCGCGTCGGCGCCGGCGCAGTAAGCCGGCGGGCCGCTCCCGCAGCGGCCTCGAAGGGGACGCAGGCACCGGCCTGCGTCCCCTTTTTCGTTTCAGGCGACGTCGAACAGCAGCACCTCGGCCGTGCGGCCGCGCGCGAACGCGACCGCGTCCACGCCGCCGATCCGCGCGCCGTCGCCGGCCGCCAGCGCGCGGCCGTTGACCTCGACCTCGCCGCGCGCCACGTGCACGTAGACGCTGCGCCCGGCCGGTACGTCGAACGCGGTCGTCTCGTCGCCGTCGATCAGCCCCGCGAAGATGCGGGCATCCGCCCGCATCGACAGCACGCCGTCACCGCCGTCGGGCGCCGCGACGAGCCTCAGCCGGCCGCGCTTCTCGTCGTCGGCGAAACGCCGCTCCTCGTAGCCGGGCCGCCCGCCCGGCTCGGCCGGCTGCAGCCAGATCTGCAGCAGATGCAGCGGCCGGTCGCGCGACGCGTTGGTTTCGCTGTGCATGAGCCCCGTGCCGGCGCTCATCCGCTGGATGCCGCCGGTCCGCACGATCGCGCCGCAGCCGAGGCTGTCGCGGTGCGCGAGCGTGCCATCCAGCACGTAAGTGACGATCTCCACGTCGCGGCGCGGCTGCATCCCGAAACCGCGCGTCGGCGCGATCCGGTCCTCGCTGAGCACGCACAGCGCGCCGATGGACGGACGCACCGGCGCATGCGCGGTGCGGCAGGCGGACGAAAAACTGTGACTCGACTCGAGCCAGCCGTGGCGCGTGTGCCAGCGGTCTTCGGCGCGCAGGATCTGGAACATGGGGTGGACGCTCGGGGGCGCAGATGTTCTGTTCGGGTTTACCTCCACTGTAGGGGGAGGCTGACCGCGCCACAATCCGCCGCCCGCGCACCGCATCGTTGCAGCCGCGAAACCAATCTCAGAAATATTCGTTGCGAATACCGCGATTGCCGCAACAGCCGATTCGAGGAATCGGTCGACCGTGCCGGATTGCCGTTTTCCGGGTATCGCGTTCGGGTAAAATACCGCCCTTTTGGCGTTCGCCGTTCCGGCGGCCGCCAACGCCAGAGCGCCGATCGGCGATTTTTGGCCGTCTAGAATACGCCGCGGCGCCCGGTCCGACCGGCCGCGAGCGCCCCCGGAAAGTCAGCAACAGAAGGATGGAAATGAAGAAGGCCGCCCTGTGCGCCGCCGTCGCCCTCGTGGCGGGCAGCGCCTTCGCGAAGGAGTGGAAGACCGTGCGGATCGGCGTCGATGCCAGCTACCCGCCGTTCGAGTCGACCGCGCCGAGCGGCGAGATCGTCGGTTTCGACGTCGATCTCACCAAGGAAATCTGCAAGCGGATCAACGTGAAATGCGTGTGGGTGGCGCAGGATCTCGACGGGATCATCCCGGCGCTGAAGGCGAAGAAGTACGACGTCATCGTGTCGTCGCTGACCGTCACGGACAAGCGCCGCGAGCAGATCGACTTCTCCGACAAGGTGTACGACGCGCCCGCGCGGATGATCGCGAAGAGCGGCTCGCCGCTGCTGCCGACGGTCGCGTCGCTGAAAGGCAAGCGCGTCGGCGTCGAGCAGGGCTCGACGCAGGAAACCTACGCGAAGGCGTACTGGGAACCGCAGGGCGTGACGGTCATTCCTTACCAGAACCAGGACCAGGTCTATACCGATCTCGGCTCGGGCCGCCTCGACGCGACGCTGCAGGACGAGCTGCAGGCCGACTACGGCTTCCTGCGCACGCCGCGCGGCAAGGGCTTCGCGTTCGCCGGGCCGGAAGTGAAGGATCCGAAGACGATCGGCGACGGCACCGCGATCGGCCTGCGCAAGGAAGACACCGACCTGAAGCTCAGGATCAACCGGGCGCTGGCCGACATGCACAAGGACGGCACGTACGACCGGCTGTCGCACAAGTACTTCTCGTTCAGCGTCTATTCGGCGTCGGCGCGCTGAACGCGGCCTAAGCAGAAGCAGCGGATGCGGGGGCGGCCCCGCGTCCGGGCAGTACAGGCAGTCAACCACGCGCCGCCCGCCCCCTTGCCCGCCGCTCGCGCGACGGGCTCGCCCGGCACCGTTGCCGGGGCGGACGGTCATGATACGCACGGGGCGTTCCGCGCAGCTTGGCGGGCGCGTCTTTCGCGGCGCACTGCGTGCGCCCTCAGGGACCACACCAGGGACCCCATATGTTTCTACAAGGCTACGGCCCGCTGATCCTCGCCGGCACCTGGCAAACCGTCAAACTGGCGGTGCTTTCGCTTGCGCTGTCGTTCCTGCTCGGGCTGCTCGGCGCCGGCGCGAAGCTGTCGCGCAACCGCGTGACGAACGGCGTCGGCACCGTCTACACGACGCTGATCCGCGGCGTACCCGATCTCGTGCTGATGCTGCTGCTGTTCTACAGCCTGCAGATCTGGCTGAACATGGCGACCGACGCGCTCGGCTGGGACCAGATCGACATCGACCCGTTCCTGGCCGGCGTGCTCGTGCTCGGCTTCATCTACGGCGCGTACTTCACCGAGACGTTCCGCGGCGCGTTCCTGTCGGTGCCGCGCGGCCAGCTCGAGGCCGGCAGCG
This sequence comes from Burkholderia sp. BCC0044, assembly GCF_902832955.1. Lineage (NCBI taxonomy): Bacteria > Pseudomonadati > Pseudomonadota > Betaproteobacteria > Burkholderiales > Burkholderiaceae > Burkholderia > Burkholderia sp. BCC0044. The sequence continues at coordinate 187,770 of NZ_CADFDO010000006.1, forward strand.
CATACGGGATGACGAACTGGCAGGTGTTCACGCGGATCATGTTCCCGCAGATGATGCGCTTCGCGCTGCCGGGCATCGGCAACAACTGGCAGGTGCTCGTGAAGTCGACCGCGCTCGTGTCGATCATCGGCCTGGCCGACGTCGTGAAGGCGTCGCAGGACGCCGGCAAGGGCACGCTGCGGTTCTTCTTCTTCACGCTGATCGCGGGAGCGGTCTACCTCGCCATCACGACGATCTCGAACTTCGTGCTGATGTGGCTCGAAAAGCGCTACTCGACCGGTGTCCGCAAGGCTGACCTATGATCGAACTCATCCAAGAATACTGGCGCAACTATCTGTACACCGACGGCTATCGCATCACCGGTGTCGCGATCACGCTGTGGCTGCTGGTCGTGTCGATCGGCCTCGGCTTCTGCCTGTCGGTGCCGCTCGCCGTCGCGCGCGTGTCGAAGCGGAAGTGGCTGGCGGGCGCCGTGTGGCTGTACACGTACGTGTTCCGCGGCACGCCGCTCTACGTGCAACTGCTGCTGTGCTACACGGGCCTGTACAGCCTGCAGGCCGTGCGCGGCACGCCGATGCTCGATGCGTTCTTCCGCGACGGGATGCACTGCACGCTGCTCGCGTTCACGCTGAACACCTGCGCGTACACCACCGAAATCTTCGCGGGCGCGATCAAGGCGACGTCGTACGGCGAGATCGAAGCCGCGCGCGCGTACGGGATGTCCCCGTTCACGATGTATCGCCGCGTGATCCTGCCGTCGGCGCTGCGCCGCGCGCTGCCGCTGTACAGCAACGAAGTGATCCTGATGCTGCACGCGACGACGGTGGCCTTCACCGCGACCGTGCCGGACATCCTGAAGATCGCGCGCGACGTGAACTCGGCGACCTACATGTCGTTCCACGCGTTCGGCATCGCCGCCCTGCTCTACCTCGTGATCTCGTTCACGCTCGTGTGGCTGTTCCGCCAGGCCGAGCGCCGCTGGCTCGCGTATCTGCGCCCGCAAGGCAAGTAAGTTTTCGCAGGACTATTGATGAACTCCCAGACCCAGAAGCTTTTCGTCGACGATCTCCACAAGCGGTACGGCGACAACGAGGTGCTCAAAGGCGTGTCGCTCAGGGCGAACTCGGGCGACGTGATCAGCGTGATCGGCTCGTCCGGCTCCGGCAAGAGCACGATGCTGCGCTGTATCAACTTCCTCGAGCAGCCGAACGCGGGCCGCATCTTCGTCGACGGCGAGGAAGTGCGCACCGCGCTCGACAAGACGGGCGCGCTGCGTGCGGCCGATTCGAAGCAGCTGCAGCGCGTGCGCACCAAGCTGTCGATGGTGTTCCAGCACTTCAACCTCTGGTCGCACATGAACGTGATCGAGAACGTGATGGAAGCGCCGGTGAACGTGCTCGGCATCCCGAAGAAGGAAGCCGAGGACCGTGCGCGCGAGTATCTCGAGAAGGTCGGCCTCGCGCCGCGCGTCGAGAAGCAGTATCCGTCGCATCTGTCCGGCGGCCAGCAGCAGCGCGTGGCGATCGCGCGTGCGCTGGCGATGCATCCGGACGTGATGCTGTTCGACGAGCCGACCTCCGCGCTCGACCCGGAGCTGGTGGGCGAAGTGCTGAAGGTGATGCAGAAGCTCGCCGAGGAAGGCCGCACGATGATCGTCGTCACGCACGAGATGGGCTTCGCGCGCAACGTGTCGAATCACGTGATGTTCCTGCACCAGGGCCGCGTCGAGGAACAAGGCGTGCCGGCCGAAGTGTTCGCGAACCCGAAGAGCGAACGCCTGCGCGGCTTCCTGTCGGGCAGCCTCAAGTAACGCCCGTCACCCGCCACGCTCGAACGGGCGCCCCGCGGTTCGCCGCGCGGCGCCCGTTTTGCGTTTACGCGACGCTCACCGGCGCGCCGTCGGCGAATGCGCGCAATTCGTCGCCCGCCAGCCGGTAACGCACCCATTCGCTCTGCGGCGCCGCGCCGACGCTCTCGTAGAAGCGGATCGCCGGCTCGTTCCAGTCGAGCACGCTCCATTCGAAACGCCCGCAGCCCGACTCGACCGCGATCCGCGCGAGCGCCTTCAGCAGCCGCAGCCCCGCGCCGGCGCCGCGAAACCGCGGCGACACGTACAGATCCTCCAGATACAGCCCCTGCCGCGCGAGCCACGTCGAATACGAGAAGAAATACACGGCGAAGCCGGCCGGCTCGCCGTCGACCTCGCACATCAGCGCGCGCGCCGGCGAGCCTTCGCCGAACAGGCTGCGTTCGAGCGAGTCGGGCGTCGCGACGACTTCGTGCTCCGCCTTCTCGTAGACAGCCAGTTCGGTGATGAAGCGCAGGATCTGCGGCACGTCGGCGACGGTGGCGGAACGGATATCGATTTGCACGGGTTGAGCCCTCCTCCGGCCCGGCTGAAACGGAAAGGCGGCGCCGCACAGTCGCAGTGGCGCCGCTCAAACCGTCATGCTACGTTCATGCCGTGCCTGCAGGAAGTGCAGTTTTTTCATTCCGACCTGAACATCATGCATCCCGATCTGCGCCGTCTCGATCTGAACCTGCTGCTCGTGTTCGACGCGTTGTACCGCCACCGCTCGGTGGCGGCAGCCGCGCACGAGCTCGCGTTGAGCCCGTCCGCATTGAGCCATGCGCTCGCCCGGCTGCGCGACGCGATCGGCGATGCGCTGTTCGTGCGCCTCGGCAACGAGATGCAGCCGACCGTGCGCGCCGACGACATCGCCACGTGGGCCGGCGACGCGCTCGACGCGATGTCGAAGGGGCTCGCCCGCGCGCGCCGCTTCGATCCCGCGCAAAGCGACCGTACGTTCGTGTTCGCCGCGACCGACTACACGGCGTTCGCGGTGCTGCCGGCGTTCCTCGCCCGCATCCAGCACGTGGCGCCGCACCTACGGATCCGCGTCGTCCATTCGGACCGCAAGATTTCCGTCGACGAGCTCGCGGCCGGCCGCATCGACTTCGCGCTCGGCTACCACGAGGAATCGTCGGCCGACGCGCCGGGCATCGAGGATTTCGACTGGTTCTCCGACGACTACGTCGTGATCGCGAGCGCCGCGCATCCGGACATCCGCCGGCGGCTGACGCTCGACCAGTACCTGGCGGCGCGCCACGTGGTCGTCACGCCGTGGAACGAATCGCGCGGCGTCGTCGACTACGTGCTCGACCGGCTCGGTCTCGCGCGACACGTGGCCGTGCAGTTGCCGACCGTGCTGGCCGCGCCGTTCGTGATCGCGGAGTCGGCACTCCTGATGACCGTGCCGAACCGTGCCGCGCAGGCGCTGCGGCACGCGGCGCCGATCCGCCTCTTCCCCGCGCCGTTCGAGATCCCGCGCTACACGGTGAAGGTCTACTCGCACGCGAAGCATGCGCGCACCGATGCGCATCGCTGGATTCGCGCGCAGTTGCTCGATGCACGGCCGCGCTCGGACTAGGCGCCGCGCGTTGTCGGACGGGCGTTTCCGGCGTCGATCGGCGATGGCGACAATCGCCGGAATCATTACGAAATACTTACCAATTTCGCGACTTTCGCGCTTACGCCGGCGCCCTTGCAACGTCAATAGTGGCAATCCTTGACCCATGCCCGTGGAATCCATGTCTCCCTTGTGGGACAAGGGTTTTCCGGTCATCGCGCACCCTTGGGGACCCTGTTGCGCACCGTGTTGCATGGCAATTTGGCGACAGCGGTTAGTCAAACAACGATTTCCGTCGCCACAAAATTGTATTTTTGCTAAATTAGTAACCAAAGTAGCAAAACGAAGTTCGTGAAATGTAGTTTAGCTTCACGACACAACAAGGAGACCCCGCAGGCCGACCCGGCTGCGCGGGACCGCTCAACGGTTTTCCGTCTGCTTGCCCGCGTGCCGCGCTTACCGGCCCTGCACGAGGTCTCCCTGGTTATCCCGCTTTTGCCCGGCGCTCGCGCTCCGGGCATCTCGTGCAGTCTGGGTTGACTTTTTGACAGGGTATGGAGGAGATGATGAAGAAAGCTTTGGTCGCGGCCGCGCTGATGGCTGCTGGGGTGGTGACGGCGCACGCGCAGAGCAGCGTCACGCTGTATGGCCGCCTGGATGCAGGCATCGAATACCTGAACGGCCTGCAAAACGGCCACCAAGTGCGCGCGGAAAGCGGCGACTGGGGCACGAGCCTGTGGGGCTTGAAGGGTAGCGAGGACATCGGCGGCGGCAACAAGGTCCTGTTCCACATCGAAGGCGCGTTCAACACGATGACGGGCGGCTTCAGCGGCTCGATCTGGGATCGTTTCGCGACCGTCGGTATCTCGAACGACCGCTACGGTACGCTGCTGTTGGGTCGCGAGCTCGCGATCGCCAACGGCGTGTGGGACTTCGACCCGTTCGGCCAGTCGGCCTGGTCGACGGCCTCGCTGGTGCGCGGCCGCAACTGGAACAAGACCAGCAACAACGTGTCGTACCAGTCGCCGTCGCTGTACGGCCTCGACTTCTACGGCCAGTTCTCGTTCTCGAACTCGACCAGCTTCAACGGCAACACGACGGCCGGCCAGCCGGGCCGTGCAATGGGCGGTCAGGTCACCTATACGAACTCGCTGTTCCAGTTGCGCGGCATCTACGACGAAACGCGCGACAGCAACGGCCGCTTCTCGGACGTGTTCAACTATTCGCGTGAATACTTCGCGGGCGTGAACGTGTTCCTCGGCCAGTTCAAGCTGCAGGCGGCTTACCAGGCATCGCGCGCCGACGGCAGCGGTGGCCCGGCAGTGAACGCCGGCGTGACGGGTACGCAACAGGTGTGGGGCGGTGTGACGTGGCAGGCCACGCCGGCAGCGGCGCTGATCGCGGCCGTGTATCACGTGAACGCGAACCACGGCGGCGGCAACGCGAACATCTACACGATCGGCGGTTCGTACAACATCTCGAAGCGCACGCTGTTCGACCTGCAGGCCGCGACGGTGCGCAACAGCTCGTCGGCCAACTTCGGTCTGAACGCGAACGGTGCAGGCACCGCCGTGTCGACCGGCAACCCGCATCCGGGCGGCAGCCAGACCGGCGTCTACGCCGGTATCCAGCACCTGTTCTGATCAGGCGCCGTCAAAGAACGATTCGACAACACTTTCCACGCTGCTGCGAGAGGCGCGTATCGGTGCGGTACCCAATCGGGTATCCGCACCGTTTTTTCTTGGGCGGCGGATTCGTGCGATCCGCGGCCCGATCGGCCGATTCGGCCGCGCTTGACCGAATCAAGCGAACGCGGCGCTCAGACGGCCGCTTCGTTCTCTTCGCCGGTGCGGATGCGGATCACGCGTTCGACATCCGACACGAAGATCTTGCCGTCGCCGATCTTGCCGGTGCGCGCCGCACCGATCACCGCGTCGATCACCTGATCGACCTGCGCTTCCGCGACAACCACCTCGATCTTCATCTTCGGCAGGAAGTCGACCACGTATTCGGCGCCGCGATACAGCTCGGTATGCCCTTTCTGGCGGCCGAAGCCCTTCACTTCCGTCACGGTCAGGCCCGTGAGACCCACTTCGGCGAGCGCTTCGCGGACTTCGTCCAGCTTGAACGGCTTGATGATGGCGGTGATGCGTTTCATGATGGGTGTCCCTCAATGCTCGTATGGATGAAAAATCGCGTCCCCAATTGTAAGCCGACGGGCCGCATCCGGCCCAGCGCCGGTCAATCGAGCCGTTCGGTAAAGCGCGACGTGATCGGGTAGCGCCAGTCGCGCCCGAATGCGCGATGCGTGACGCGAATGCCGATCGGCGCCTGGCGGCGCTTGTATTCGTTGATCTTGATGAGCCGCGTCACGCGCTCGACGTCGGCCTGCGCGTAGCCGGCCGCGACGATCTCGGCGAGCGGCCGGTCTTCTTCCATGTACATCCGCATGATCGCGTCCAGCACGTCGTACGGCGGCAGGCTGTCCTGGTCGGTCTGGTTCTCGCGCAGCTCCGCCGACGGCGCGCGCGTCAGGATCCGCTCGGGAATCACGTCGCGCAGCGTGTAGTCGGCCGTTTCGTTGCGATAGCGGCACAACCGGTACACGAGCGTCTTCGCGATGTCCTTGATCACCGCGAACCCGCCGGCCATGTCGCCGTACAGCGTGCAGTAGCCGACCGCCATCTCGCTCTTGTTGCCGGTCGTCAGCACGATCGAGCCGAACTTGTTCGACAGCGCCATCAGCAGCGTGCCGCGGATGCGCGCCTGGATGTTCTCCTCCGTCGCGTCTTCCGCGCGGCCGGCGAATTCGTCGGCAAGCGCGCCGCGGAACGCATCGAACATCGGCGCGATCGCGATCTCGTCGTAGCGCACGCCGACGCGCCGCGCCATCTCCGCCGCATCGGTGGTCGAGATGTCGGCCGTGAAGCGCGACGGCATCATCACCGCGCGCACGCGCTCGGGCCCGAGCGCATCGCACGCGACAGCCAGCACCAGCGCCGAATCGACGCCGCCCGACAGCCCGATCAGCACGCCGGGAAAGCCGTTCTTGCCGATGTAGTCGCGCACGCCGGTCACGAGCGCGCGATACACCTGCGCGTCGGCCGACAGCTCGGGCGCGATCGCGCCGGGCAGCGGCCGCGCGCCGTCGAATTCGACGATCGCGTGCCCTTCGTCGAACTGCGGCATCTTCGCGACGAGCGCGCCGTCGCCGTCGAGCACGAACGAACCGCCGTCGAACACGAGTTCGTCCTGGCCGCCGACGAGGTTCACGTACACCATCGGCAGCCCGGTCTCGCGAATCCGCGCGCGCAGGATGTCGATGCGCACCGCTTCCTTGTTCATGTGATACGGCGAGCCGTTCGGGATCAGCAGCACCTGCGCGCCGGCCGCCTTCGCGATCTGCGCGGCCGACGCATGCCACGCGTCCTCGCAGATGATCACGCCGTATTTCACGCCGTTCAGCTCGAATACGAGCGGCTCGGTGTCGGTCGCGAAGTAGCGCTTCTCGTCGAACACCTCGGCGTTCGGCAGATCCTGCTTGCGGTAGGTGCCGACGATCTCGCCGCCGACGATCAGCGACACCGCGTTGAAGGTGTCGGTGGGCGGCACGCCGCGCTCGATCGGGCGGTTTGCATTACCATCGACGGCTGACGCGCGCGCATCGTCGCCCGCCCCGCTGCCCGGCCCCTTGCCCGCACCGCTGCCCGCACCGCGCAACGGATGGCCGACCAGCACCGCGAGCCCGTCGAATGCGCGCAGCGCGTCGGCGAGCGCATCGAGCGCGGCGGCCGCCGCCGCGTAGAACGCGGGCCGCAGCAGCAGGTCTTCGGGCGGATAGCCGGACAGCGCGAGTTCGGGTGCGACCATCAGTTGCGCACCATCGTTGTGCGCGGCGCGTGCGGCCGCGACGATGCGCGCGACGTTGCCGGCGAAATCGCCGACGGTGACGTTGATCTGGGCGAGAGCGAGTCGGGTCTTCATGGCGGGATCGGCGCAACCCGGCGGCGCGCCTTGAACGGCTGACGAAATCGACCCGGACGCGAGCCACGGCGGCCCGCATCCGGCAACATCCAACGGTACGGATTCACGCTTGAAACACGAACGCATCGATTATCGCACGGGCATCCTGTCGTCCCCCGCCGAGGTGCCGGCCGACGAATGGAACGCGCTGCTCGCGCGCGACGCGCAGCCGACGCCGTTCCTGCGCCACGAATTCCTCGACGCGCTGCACGTCGCGCGCTGCGCGGTGGACGACACCGGCTGGTCGCCGCACTTCGTCACGCTGACCGACGAGCGCACCGGTCGCCTCGCGGCCGCCGCGCCCGTCTACGCGAAACAGCATTCGTACGGCGAATACGTGTTCGACTGGGCGTGGGCCGACGCGTACCAGCGCAACGACCTGCCCTATTACCCGAAGCTGCTGTGCGCGGTGCCGTTCACGCCGGTGCAGGGCACGCGGCTGCTCGCGGCCGATGACGACGCGCGCCGCCGGCTCGCGGCCACGCTGCTCGCGTTCGCCGAGCAGAGCGACGTGTCGTCGCTGCACGTGCTGTTCCCGACCGGCGACGAAGCGCGCCTGCTCGAATCGATGGGCATGATGCTGCGCGAGGGCGTGCAGTTTCACTGGCTCAACGACGGCTACCGCCACTTTGACGATTTCCTCGGCACGCTCGAGCAGAAGAAGCGCAAGAACATCCGCGCGGAGCGGCGCAAGGTGCACGACGCGGGCGTGACTTTCCGGCGGCTCACCGGCGACCGAATCACAGACGCCGACTGGCGCTTCTTCTCGCGCTGCTATCGGCAAACGTACCGCGAGCATTATTCGAGCCCGTACCTGAACCTCGACTTCTTCCGCACGATCGGCGCGACGATGCCCGAGAACCTGCTGCTCGTGATCGCGGAAGCCGACGGGCAACCGATCGCGAGCGCGCTCGCCGTATACCGGCGCGGCGAGCACGGCGGCGGCACGCTGTACGGCCGCTACTGGGGCGCGATCGAGCACGTCCCCTGCCTGCATTTCGAAACGGCCTACTACCAGTTGCTCGAATTCTGCATCGAGGCCGGGCTCGACACGTTCGAAGGCGGCGCGCAGGGCGAGCACAAGCTCGCGCGCGGCTTCCTGCCGACCGTCACGCACTCCGCGCACTGGCTCGCGCATCCGGCGTTTTCCGATGCGGTCGCGCGCTTTCTCGAACGCGAGACCGAGCATATCCACGCGTACGTCGACGAACTGCGCGAACACGATCCGTTTCGGCGCGGCAACGGGTAGCGTCATCCGGCGCGCCGCGCATGCGGCGAAGCCACGCAGGGCCTCGCCGCATGCCGTTCGGCTGCCGCCCGTTCAGTGCGCGGCGAGCGTCACCGTCTGCGACAGCGCCTGCGGATCGCGCGACGACGCGGCCGCCGACAGCCCATAGCTGCCCGCGCCGAGCCGCCATGCGTGCGCGCTCGCATCCCACACCGCGAAGCGCTGCGCCGGCACCGCGATGCTGACCATGCGCGCCTCGCCCGGCTGCAGTGCAACCTTGGTCCAGCCGACGAGCCGCTTCGGCGGCTCGCCGAGCGACGCGGGCAGCGCCGCGTAGATCTGCACCGTCTGCGTACCGGCGCGCGCACCGGTATTCGTCACCGTTACGCCGACCGTCACGTTGCCCGCGGCGTCCGCCTGGGCGGACATCGCCGACAACGCATACGTCGTGTACGACAGCCCGTAGCCGAACGGGAACAGCGGCTCGATCGCCTTCGCGTCGAACCAGCGATAGCCGTACGCGAGCCCTTCCGCGTAGACGTTTTGCAGGTTCGACGGATCGATCGTCGGCTGCGGCAGGTCGGCCTCCTGCTTCGGGAACGTCAGCGGCAGCCGGCCCGACGGATTCGCGTCGCCGAACAGCAGGTCGGCGATCGCCTGGCCGCCCTGCGCGCCCGGGTACCACACGTCCAGCACGCCGTGCACGTTCGCGAGCCACGGCATCAGCACCGGGCTGCCGTTCTCGAGCACGACGATCACGCGCTTCGCCTTCGCGGCGACCGCGGCGATCAGCGCGTTCTGGTCGTATTGCTGGTTGTACGGGTCCGCCTTCGCATCGGGCAGCGACAGGCTCGCGAGATCGAGCCCTTCCGTCTGCCACTGCGTGGCGAACACGATCGCGACATCGGCCTGCGCGGCCGCGCTCGCCGCGGCATTCGCGTCGGTCCCGTCGAGATAGCTGACCGACGCGTTCGGCGCCTTCGCGCGGATCGCCGCGAGCGGCGCGGACTTGTACCAGGTCGCGCATCCGCCGAACAGCATGTCGGCCGGCTGCTGGCACGATGTCACCGCGTTGCCGTCGATCGCCGGCACCGCACCCGAGCCGCCGCCCGACAGCACGCCCGCGTCCGCATGGCCGCCGATCACGACGACCGACTTGAGCGTGCCGGCGGCGAGCGGCAGCACCGGTTGCGTGTCGCCCGGCGCGGCCGCGTTCTTCAGCAGCACCGCCGCTTGCCGTGCGATCGCGAGCGCATCGGCGTTGCCCGCGGCTTCGTCGAGCGCGCCGCCCGGCTTCGGCGGCGCGTCCATCACGCCGATGCGGATCAGCGTGCGCAGCTTGCGCTGCACCATGTCGTTCAGCCGCGCGACCGACACGCTGCCGGCCTGCAGCGCCGCGCGCAGCTTCGAATTGAAGTACGAGCCGAGCGGCGCGTTGCCGTCGTCGGCCGCGCCCGGCTGTTCCTCGTCGAGCCCGGCCTGCACGGCCGCGACCGTCGAATGCGTCGCGCCCCAGTCGGACTGCACGACGCCCTTGAAACCCCATTCGTTCTTCAGCACCGTCGTCAGCAGATAGGGGTTCTCGCACGCATACACGCCGTTGAGCTTGTTGTACGCGCACATCACGTTGCCCGGCTGGCCGTCCTTCACGCCGATCTCGAACGCGAGCAGTTCGGCTTCGCGCATGGTCCGCTCGTCGACGACCGAATCGACCGTCATCCGGTTGGTTTCCTGGTCGTTGAACGCGAAATGCTTGATCGTCGCGATGACTTTCTGCGCCTGCGTGGCCTGCGTGCGAGCAGCGCTCAGCGTGCCCGCGAGCACTGGGTCCTCGCCCATGTATTCGAAGGTGCGGCCGTTGCGCGGCTCGCGCGCGAGGTTCACGCCGCCGCCGAGCCCTTCCGCGAAACCGAGCGCGCGCAATTCGAGCGCGATGCGCGTGCCGTAGGTGCCCGCGAGCGCCGGGTCCCACGTCGCCGCGAGCGCGACCGGCGCGGGCAGCGCGGTCACGCGCGCATTCTTCACGTTCACGCCGCCCGCCGAATCGGCGCTGCTGACCGCCGGAATGCCGAGGCGCGGCACGCCCGGGATGTAGCTCGCGCCGTTCAGCGCGTCGGCCGGGAACGGGCCGCCCAGGCTGAGCGCGGGCATGCCGGTGCCATGCACGAGCTGCAGCTTCTCGTCGGTCGTCAGTTGCGCGACGAGTGCGGCCGCGCGCTGATCGGCTGCCGCGTCGGGGTCGGCCGGGGCATGGATGTCGTCACCGCCGCACGATGCGAGCAACACCGTGAGCGCGCACGCGGACGCAATCGTCGAACACCGGAACAGCGAAGTTTTCATTGATCCTCCAGAATCGTTCTGTTGTACTTGTGGCTTAACTCCAGCGTCCAAGTCTAAAAATCGACCGGTCACCACGCTTGACCGGCAGGAGCATGCGTTGACCTCTCGCAGCGGGGACAAACCCGAACGGCATGACGACAGGGAGACAGACATGGAGTTGCAACAGAAATCGGTATCCGTCCGGATCTACCGCTGGCTGTGCGAAGACGCACGCGCGAACGGCATCGATCCCGCACCGCTTTACGAGACGCTCGGCATCGGGCCGGCCGAGCTCGCCGACGATTCGCGACGCATCGCGGGCGACCGGCACGTGGCCGCGCTGCAACTGATGAACGACTGGCCGCTGTCGTGGCACCGCCCGCCGCCGCAGGTCGTGCCGTGGCTCGTGCCGTTTCCCGAACTCGCGGGCATCACGTGCAACGCGGCGACGCTGCGCGACGCGCTGCACGGCTACCTGCACTATCGCGAGCTGATCGGCAACGTCGATTGGGTATTCGCGCACGAGAACGGCGACGCGGTCGCGCTCGAGTACGTGAACGAAGGCGACGGCCGGCACGCGGGCAGCGCGTTCGCGAACCTCGCGATCCTCGCGGCGCTCGCGCGCCTATACGACCCGCACGTGCACATCGCCGATGCCGCATTCGCCGGCCGCGCGTTCGCGCCTGTCGCCGCGCTGCGCGACATGCTCGGCGCGCCGGTATCGTTCGATGCCGCGCACAACCGCATCGTGCTGCGCTCCGCACACTTCGACACGCCGTTCGAGCGCTACAACGCGCCGCTCGCCGGCATCCAGCGGCATGCGGCCGACGCCGCGCGCGAACGCGTGCGCGCTCGCTCGACGTTCGGCTCGTCGGTCGAGCAATGCGTGCGCGACTGGCTGCGCACGTCCGACGACGCCGACGTGCCGACCGATACGCTGATGCAGCACGTGTGCACGCGCTTCGCGATGTCGCGCTGGACGCTGCGCCGGCGGCTGCATCGCGAAGCGGTCGGGTTCCATGCGCTCGTCGCGCAGGCGCGGCTCGGCGAGGCGCGCGACCTGCTGCTCAATACGCAGTTGCCGATCGGCGAAATCGGCGTGCGCGTCGGCTTCCGATCGACGAGCGCGTTCACGCGCTTCTTCACGCGCGAACTCGGCGCGGCGCCGAGCCGCTTTCGCGACGGGCACGGCGACCGGTGGCGTTGACGCCCGTTTTTTCTGAGACACTGGCGGCTTCGCATCCCGCCGCCCTGCCATGTCCTGGTTTCTGTATCTGATCGAGTGCGCCGACGACAGCGTCTACACGGGCATCACGACCGATGTCGCCGCGCGCTTCGACGAACACGCGTCCGGCAAGGGCGCGCGCTACACGCGCTCGCGCAAGCCGCGCGCGGTGCTCGCGTCGTTTGCGCTCCCCGACCGGTCGAGCGCGTCGCGCGCCGAATACTGGGTGAAGCGGCTCACGCCCGCGAAAAAGCGCGAGCTGGCGGCCGGGCTGCGGACGCTGGAATCGGTGTTGCCGGTGGTGGTCGCGCTCGACGAGAGCGGCGGCACGGCTGGGACGAAGGCGACGGCACGCGGGCGGAGGAACGGGAAGGCGGAAAGCATCGACGATGCGGCGACGGCGGCTGCAACGGAACAGGTTGCCGGGAAAAAGGTGAAGGCCGGGAAAGTTGCAGGGTCTGCAAAGGCCGCGAAGAATGCGAAGCCTGCGAAGGGCAAACAAGCGTCTAAGGCGACGAAGGCAAATCAAGCCGCGCCGGACGCGAAACGTGCGAAAACCGTCGGCGATGCAGCCGCAAAAAAGACCTCTTCGCGTGGCACACCGGTAAAGAAAACCGACCTGACCGCATCCGCGTCGTCAAAAAGGAAGGCACCGGCCGTCGCCGGCAAACCAGCCGCGAACATACGCGAAGACGCCGCTTCCGCACCGGCCCGTCGCCGTCCGTCGGCCACGAAAACCGCCGCAGCAATCGCTCCGTCCGTTGCCCCGCCCCGTGCAAAACGCGCGAAGAAAGCACCGGCCACGCCGCCTGCCTCCCCATCCGCCCGCCCGAAAACCGCGCGCACAAAACAAAACCGCGCGGCCTCCTGACGAGACACGCGCGGTTCGCGTTCCGTACGAGCCGGCGGTCGGCCGGCACGCCGCTTACTTCTTGTAGTTTGCGGCGCCGTCGGTGATTTCCTTGTGCGCGGCTTCGATGCCGGCCCAGCCTTCGACCTTCACCCACTTGCCCTTCTCGAGCGCCTTGTATTGCTCGAAGAAGTGCTTGATCTGGTCCTTCAGGTACTCGGGCACGTCGTCGATCGTCTTCAGGTTCGCCGTCATCGGGCAGATCTTGTCGTGCGGCACCGCGACCAGCTTCGCGTCGACGCCCGACTCGTCGGTCATCTGCAGCATGCCGAGCACGCGCGAACGCACGATCGAGCCGGCCAGCAGCGGGAACGGCGTGATCACCAGCACGTCGACCGGATCGCCGTCGCCCGACAGCGTCTGCGGAATATAGCCGTAGTTCACCGGATAGCGCATGCCCGTGCCGATGAAGCGGTCGACGACGAGGAGGCCCAGTTCCTTGTCCGCCTCGTACTTCACCGGATCGCTTTGCGCGGGAATCTCGATGATCACGTTGAAATCTTGCGGCAGGTCCTTGCCGGCCGGAACATGATTGAAGCTCATGAGCACTCTCTGTAGGTCGATGGGAATTCGGGACAGGGCGCCGCGGCCGATGCACGGCCGCGGGCATTCCCCAAAAGGAATGCGCCATTATAGCCAATCGACCGGTGGCGTCCGGATGACGATCGGCGCGATAATCGTTCCGGATGTCCGGCCGCCGAACCGGCGGCGGCGTGGCACGTCGATTAGAAAGCACGGCACCCGGGTAAGCGCTGAAGCGTCAACATGGGTCGACCGCGATGCGTAAGACCCAAGCAAGCGCTGAAGCGCCAACATGGGTCGACCGCGATGCGTGAGACCCAAGCAAGCGCTGAAGCACTAACTCGGGTTGACCGCTATGCATGGGACCCGAGTAAGCGCTGAAGCGCTAACTCGGGTCGACAGGAGCAGACATGGAAGAGGCGAAGCACTTCATCGCGGGCGAATGGACGTTGCCCGCGCAACTGGAAACCATCGCGGTCGTCGATCCGTCCGACGGCCAGCCGTTCGCGACGATCGCGCGCGGCACCGCGCCCGACATCGAGCGCGCGGTCGCCGCGGCCCGCGACGCGTTCGCGGGCCCGTGGGGCGCGGCGAGCGCCGCCGAACGCGGCCGCGTGCTGATGCGGCTGTCGGCGCGCGTGGCCGACCATCTCGAGGAACTCGCCGCGATCGAGGCGCGCGACACCGGCAAGCCGCTGAAGCAGGCGCGCGCGGATGCCGCCGCGCTCGTGCGCTACTTCGAGTTCTACGCAGGCGCCGCCGACAAGCTGCACGGCGAAACCCTCCCCTACCAGGCCGGCTACACGGTGCTGACGGTGCGCGAGCCGCACGGCGTCACCGGTCATATCGTGCCGTGGAACTACCCGATGCAGATCTTCGGGCGCAGCGTCGGCGCGGCGCTCGCGGCCGGCAACGCGTGCGTGGTCAAGCCGGCCGAGGACTCGTGCCTGTCGGTGCTGCGCGTCGCCGAGCTGGCCGCCGAGGCCGGACTGCCGGCCGGCGCGCTCAACGTCGTCACCGGCTACGGCCATGAAGCGGGCGCCGCGCTCGCCCGCCATCCGGGCATCGACCACATCTCGTTCACGGGTTCGCCGGCCACCGGCAAGCTGGTCACGCAGATGGCGGCCGAGAACCACGTGCCGGTCACGCTCGAACTCGGCGGCAAGTCGCCGCAAATCGTGTTCGCCGATGCCGATCTCGACGCGGCGCTGCCCGTGCTCGTATCCGCGATCGTGCAGAACGGCGGGCAGACCTGCTCGGCCGGCAGCCGCGTGCTGATCGAGCGCGCGGTGTACGAGCCGCTCGTCGAGCGCCTCGCCACCGCGTTCAACGGGTTGCGCGTCGGCCCGAGCCGCGCCGATCTCGACTGCGGCCCGCTGATCAACGCGAAGCAGCAGCAGCGCGTGTGGGATTTCCTGTCCGACGCGCAGCACGACGGCATTCCGATGGCCGGCCACGGGCAGGTCGTCGCCGACGCGCCCGAAACCGGCTTCTACCAGGCGCCCGCGCTGTTGCGCGACGTGCCGGCGTCGCACCGGCTCGCGCAGGAAGAAGTGTTCGGCCCGGTGCTCGCGGCGATGCGTTTCGTCGACGAGGACGAAGCCGTCGCGCTCGCGAACGGCACGCCGTACGGCCTCGTCGCCGGCATCTGGACCCGCGACGGCGCCCGCCAGATGCGGCTTGCGCGGCGCCTGCGCGCGGGCCAGGTGTTCATCAACAACTATGGCGCGGGCGGCGGCGTCGAACTGCCGTTCGGCGGCGTCGGCCATTCGGGCCATGGCCGCGAGAAAGGCTTCGAGGCGCTGTACGGCTTCACCGCGCTGAAGACGATCGCGATCCGGCACGGCTGAACGCGCAGCGCGCGACACGCGGCCGGCAGCGCCCAGCCGCATCGCGACACACGACGACTCTCATGACCGGCACAGGAGACACACCATGCGGTTGAGCGGCAAGACGGCCATCGTGACAGGCGGCGGCTCGGGATTCGGCGAAAGCATCGCGAAGACGTATGCGCGCGAAGGCGCGAACGTCGTCGTCAACGACCTGAACGGCGCGGCGGCCGAGCGCGTCGCGAGCGAGATCGCGCTCGCGGGCGGCAAGGCGATCGCGGTGGCCGGCGACGTGTCGAAGGAGGACGACTGGCGCGCGCTGCTGCAGGCCGCGCTCGACGATTTCCATTCGGTGCAGACCGTCGTGAACAACGCGGGCACCACGCACCGCAACAAGCCGGTGCTCGACGTGACGGAAGCCGAATTCGACCGCGTGTACGCGGTCAACATGAAGAGCCTGTTCTGGTGCGTGCAGACCTTGGTGCCGTACTTCCGCGCACAGGGCGGCGGCGTGTTCGTGAACGTCGCGTCGACGGCCGGCGTGCGGCCGCGCCCCGGCCTCGTCTGGTACAACAGCACGAAGGGCGCGATGATCACCGCGAGCAAGTCGCTCGCGGCCGAGCTCGGCGCCGATCGCATCCGCGTGAACTGCATCAACCCGGTGCTCGGCGAAACCGCGCTGATGACCGAGTTCATGGGCTGCGAGGACACGCCGGAAAATCGCCGCCGCTTCCTCGCGACGATCCCGCTCGGCCGTTTCTCGACGCCGCAGGACATCGCGAACGCCGCGCTCTACCTCGCATCCGACGAAGCCGAATTCATCACCGGCGTGTGCCTCGAAGTCGACGGCGGGCGCTGCATCTAGTCGTACCAGGCGGCACGATCACTCCGTCTTGCTTCGCACGAAACCGGATCGGACGCCGCTGCGTCTGCTCCGGCCAACTATAAAACAGGAGACAACATGGCAACCTCGACGCAGTCACTGCCGGGCTCGTCCGGCGCATTCGAAGAAGCAACCTATCGCAAGGTATCGTGGCGGCTCGTGCCGCTCCTGCTGCTGTGCTACGTGGTCGCCTATCTCGACCGCGTGAACGTCGGGTTCGCGAAGCTGCAGATGGCGAGCGACCTGAACCTGAGCGATACCGTGTACGGGCTCGGCGCCGGGATCTTCTTCTTCGGCTATTTCCTGTTCGAGGTGCCGAGCAACATCATCCTGCACCGGGTGGGCGCCCGCGTGTGGATCGCCCGCATCATGGCGACCTGGGGCGTGATCTCGATCCTGACGATGTTCGTCACGACGCCCGCGATGTTCTATGTGATGCGCTTCCTGCTCGGCGTCGCCGAAGCGGGCTTCTTCCCTGGCGTGATCCTCTATCTCACCTACTGGTATCCCGCGCACCGGCGCGGCCGGATGACCACGTTCTTCATGACGGCCGTCGCACTGTCCGGCGTGATCGGCGGGCCGCTCTCCGGCTTCATCCTGAAGGCGTTCGACGGCGTGAGCGGCTGGCACGGCTGGCAATGGCTGTTCCTGCTCGAAGGCATTCCGTCGGTGCTCGCCGGCGTGCTCGTGTTCTTCACGCTCGACGAGCGGATCGCGAAGGCGACGTGGCTGACCGACGAAGAAAAGGCGCTGCTCGCCCGCAACGTCGATGCGGAGGAAGCCACCAAGGAAGACCTGCCGCTCGGCGCCGTGATGTCGAGCCCGCGCGTGTGGCTGATGGCGCTGATCTATTTCTCGTTCGTGATGGGGCTCTACGGCGTCGGCTTCTGGCTGCCGACGATCATCAAGGCGACCGGCGTGACCGACACGGTCATGATCGGCCTGCTGTCGGCGATTCCGTATGCGGCCGCGGTGGTCGCGATGATCCTGATCGCGCGCAGCGCGGACAAGCGCCGCGAACGCCGCTGGCACCTCGCGATTCCGGCCGCGATCGGCGCGCTCGGCCTCGTGCTGTCGGTGATCTGGGCGCACCAGACCGCGCTCGCGATGCTCGGCCTCACGCTGGCGACGATCGGCATCCTGACGACGCTGCCGCTGTTCTGGAGCCTGCCGACCGCGTTCCTCGGCGGCACGGCCGCCGCCGCCGGCATCGCGATGATCAACTCGATCGGCAACCTCGCCGGCTTCCTGAGCCCGTACCTGATGGGCTGGCTCAAGCAGGCGACGAGCACCAACGATGCGGGCATGTACATGCTGGCCGGCTTCCTCGTGCTCGGCGGGCTGCTGGCGCTGTCGGTGCCGAAGCGGCTCGTCGACAAGTGACGCGCGGCGCGTAACGATCATGTCGACGGAGCCAATCCGCATGCCCCATCGAATCGTTCAGGCCGCCGGCAGCCGCGTGCTGGTCCGCGATCCTTCCGGCGGCCTCGTGCAACGGGAAAGCGACGCGCTCGATCTCGTCGCGCTCGCGCACGAGCATCAAGCCGACTGGATCGCGGTCGCCACCGACGCGCTGCACGACGACTTCTACCGGCTCGACAGCGGGCTGGCCGGCGCCGTGCTGCAAAAGCTGACCAACTACGGCGTCCGGCTCGGCGTGGTCGGCGACATCGACCGTCGGCTCGCGCACAGCGAAGCGCTGCGCGCGCTCGTTCGCGAGTGCAATCGCGGAAAATCGGTCTGGTTCGTCGCGAGCGAGGACGACCTGCTGCGCAGGCTCGGCGCGTAACGCACCCCGCGCCCCGCTGCCTCGCCACGGGCGAAAAAAAGCCCCGAAGGCCGATCGGCGTTCGGGGCTTTTTACGCAGCGCAGCGCCGCGTCACACCACGGTGATCGCCAGCGCGCTTTCGCGGTAGTGCTTCGCGGCCTTGTCGGTTTCGCCGAGCTGCTCGAACAGCCGGGCGAGCGCGCGATGCGCGCGCACCTTCAGCGCCTCGTTGTCGGCCAGCTTCAGCGCCGATTCGAGGAACGACTGCGCCTTGCCCCACAGCTGCTGCTGCTGGCAGAGGCGGCCGAGCGCGAACAGCAGGTCGGCGTCTTCCGGATGATCCTTCTTCCAGCCTTCGGCCTTCTGGATCAGCGGCAGCGCATCGGCGCCGGCCGTGTCCGGATAACGGCGCAGCAGGCGCGCATCCCAGTTGTGCGCGAGCGCGTCCTCGACGATGCGGCGCGCTTCGTTGCGGCGCTCGAGCGGCACCAGCAGCTCGGCCGCGAGATCGGCCAGGCGCGGCGACTGGCGCTCGACCGGCGACAGCGACTGCCACACTTCGAGCAGCGCGTCCGGGTCGTGCCGGCGTTCGCGCAGCAGGTTTTCCGCCGCCTGCTGGCGCAGCCGCACGGCCGCGGCCGGATGCAGCGCCTCGCGCTTCTCGAGCGCCTTCGCGAGCTTCAGCACCTCGGCCCAGTTCTTCAGTTGCTGCTGCGCCCGCAGCGCGACCTGCTGCGCATGGATGCGCTTGCCGCCGGCCTGCATGTCGGCCAGCGCGGCGAGCGCGCCGTCGGCGTCGCGGGCATCCGCGCGCATGTCGGCCGCGGCGAGCAGCCGGGCGTCCTGCCACTCGGGCGCGTCGACTTTCGACAGCCAGTCGTCGCGGCGCGTGTATTCGTGCATCCGGTGCGCGGCGGTAGCGCCGACGAGACTCGCGGCGCCCAGGTTCGCGTCGACGGTCAGCGCTTCACGCGCGGCCTTCTCCGCCCGCGAGAAGCGGCCCGCGTACAGGTTCGCGATTGCATCGCGCAGCGACGCCTGTGCCTTCTCGTTACGCGAACGCGCCCGATACGCGGCGACCCGCTGCGGCATGCGCCAGATGTTGCGCACGATGCGCAGCAGCGCATACACGACGATGAACAGCACGACGATGGCGATCACGAACAGGTTCAGCGACACGTCGACCCGGTACGGCGGATAGACGAGCAGCACCTGCCCCGCGTCGAAACGGCCGACGGTGGCGAGCGCCGCGGCGATCGCGAACAGGACCGCGAGCCAGACGATTCCTCGAAGCGTCATCGTTACCCCCGGCTCTTGAACTGCTGAACGGCGTTCAGGCTCGTGTTCAGGTTCGGCACCGCGACCGTCAGCGATGCGCCGTCAACCTGCTTGAGCAGATCCTCGACGGTCTGCGTGTCCTTCGACGCCTGATCGAAATACTTGCCGAGCGACGCCTGGGCGGCGTGCAGGTCGGCCTTCATCGCGCTGTCGTTGCGCGCCAGCAGCGACAGCCGTGCGGTGAGCAGGCGCAGCTTCACGTTCTCGCGCACGAAGTAGCCTTGGTCGGGCGACGCGAGCATCGCGTCCGCGTTGTCGATCCGGCGCACCTGCACGAGGCCCTTCAGTTGCTGGCCGAGGCCGGCCGAGAAGTCGTGCCACCACACCTTCCAGCGCGGCTCGCCGGCGGCGACCGACGACGCGGTGTCGGCCGGCGCGGCCTTCGGCGCCGCGTGCGGCACGATCGCCTCGCCGGACAGCGGCAGCGCGTCGATCCTGGCGATCGCGTCGTCGAGCTTGATCGCGAGGCCGGTGAGATCGGCCGCCGGCGCGGCCTTCAGCTTCTCGATGTCCTGCGCGAGCGCCTTGCGCACCGTGACGGCCTGCGCGCTCTGCGACGTCGCGAGACGCGCATCGGCGTTCTGCAGCGCGATCAGCGCGAGCTGCGTGTTGCCGGTCAGTTGAAGCTGCTGGCTCGCGCTCGACAGCATCTGGTCGACTTCCTCGAGCATCCACGCATCGCGGTTGCGCGACAGGTCCTGGTATTGCTGCTGCAGCGCCTGCTGCGCGCTCTGCGCGTCGGCGAGCTTGCCGTCGAGCTGCGCGAGCTGCGTGTCGACCTGGTGCGTGCTCGCGAGCGCCTGCTCGGTCTTCATCCGCGTGTCGGCCGCTTGCGCATCGAGCGCCTTCTGGCGCGCGACGAACGTGCCGTCGAGCCGGTCGATCTTGCGGTTCAGCGCGTAGCCGCCGACACCCGCCGCGCAGCCGAGCACGACGACGACGAACCACAGCACCGCGCTGCCGCCGCGGCGCGCACGCGGCTCGGGCGCGAGATAAGGGGGGCTGGACGGCGGCGCGGATGCAGCGGCCGGCTGGGAAGCGACGCTTTTGGAATCGTTGGTATCTGTCATGCGTTTAGTCACCGGTGCGGCTGTCGCCGGTTGGACGGCCTCGTCGGCCATCGTTCGAAACGCGCGGACGATGCGCTCATCGCCCGCGCCGGTCAGCGTAATCCTATCAAAACCCAATGCACGCGCGGTCTGCTCGATCCGCGGGTGCGGCGTGACGAGCGGCGCATGCTTCAGCGCGTCGATCTCGGCATCGTTCAGGTGGGCCCGCGCGAGCTCGTGCAGGTTGCGCACGCCTTCCGAGCTCGTGACGAGCCACGCGTGCGGCTGGCCGTCGAGCAGCGCGTGCACGCGCTCCCACGCGCCGACGCGCGGCTCGGGCACGACGCGCCGGTACGCGGCGACGAGCGTGACGTCCGCACCGGCCTCGCGCAAGCGCTCGGCGAGCCATTCGCGGCCGCCGTCGCCGCGCACGATCAGCACGCGCTTGCCGGCCAGCGCCTGCGCGCCGCCGAACGCGGCCTCGATGCTCGCGAACAGGCTTTCCGAATCGTAATGGGGCACGCCGCCGTCGGCCGGCGCCTGCGGCGCGATCACGCGATGCGCGGGCGCCGCGATGCCGTGGCGCTCGAGCGCCGCGACGCTGCCGGGCCCGACCACGCCGACCGGCAGCGCGTTCGGCCAGATCGCGTCGTACCGCGCGAGCGCGCGGTCGATCGCGTTCGGCGACACGAAAATCACCAGCGCGTAGTCGGCCAGCGCCGCGAACGCGGCGTCGAGCCCCGCCGGATCGTCGACCGGCGCGATATCGATCAGCGGGAATTCGAGCACGTCGCAGCCGGCGTCGGCCAGTTGCGACGCGAGTGCGTCGGACTGCCCGTCCGGACGCGTCAGGACAGCGGTGAACGCGCGCGCGCCGCCCGCCATCAGGCGTCGCCCTTGCCCGCGGCCTGCGAGCTCGCGAGCAGCGCCTGGACGATGTCGAGCGCGCCTTGCGCCTCGAGCTCGTCGGACACCGCGCGGCCGAGCGCGAGCGCATCGGCGACGGTCACGACCGCGCCACACTCCTCGGCCGTCAGCACGCGCTTGCCGTCGGTGGTCGACACGCGGCCCGTCAGGTACAGCTCGCCCGCGCGCCACACCGCGTGCGCGGCGAGCGGCACCTCGCAGCTGCCGCCGAGCGCGCGCGACACCATCCGCTCGGCCTCGACCGCGAGCGCGGTCTGCGGGTCGTGCAGCGGCGCGAGCCACGCGGCGACGTCGTCGCGGTGCGCGGCGATCTCGATGCCGAGCGCGCCTTGGCCGGCCGCGGGCGGGCTGGCCTCGACGTCGAGCAGCGCGCGGATCCGCGCTTCGAGGCCGAGGCGTTTCAGGCCGGCGGCCGCGAGGATGATCGCCGCGTAGTCGCCGCGGTCGAGCTTCGCGAGGCGCGTGTCGAGGTTGCCGCGCAGCGGCAGGACCTCGAGGTGCGGATAACGCGAACGCAGCATCGCCTCGCGACGCAGGCTCGACGTGCCGACGACCGCGCCGGCCGGCAGCGCGTCGAGCGACGCGTAGTCGTTCGACACGAACGCATCGCGCGGATCTTCGCGTTCCATGATCGCGGCGAGCGAGAAGCCGTCGGGCAGCGCCATCGGCACGTCCTTCAGCGAATGCACGGCGAGATCGGCGCGGCCGTCGGCCAGCGCGGCCTCCAGTTCCTTCACGAACAGGCCCTTGCCGCCGACCTTCGACAGCGTGCGATCGAGAATCTGATCGCCGCGCGTCGTCATCCCGAGGATTTTCACGTCACAAGCTGGATATAATTTGCGCAGCGCATCACGCACATGTTCGGCTTGCCACATCGCCAGGCGGCTCTCGCGCGAAGCAATCGTCAACGTCGCGGGCGGCTGTGCCTGCTGCGGCCCGGCCGCGGGGGTCTCGGAATTCATTGCTGGAACATCGAAGGACGGGATTGAAGATCGAACAATGGTAGCACGCACGCCCCGGCCCGCCCGGGCCCGGAGCCTGCGCCCGGCCTGCTTGCGCGCGGGTCGCGGCGCCGTTGTGCGGAGGTGCCGCACGTAGCTGGTTGCTTGACCGCAGTTCCCGCAGTTTCCGCAGTTCCTTTTGACTCGAGCTTTCCCAAGGAAACCCATCGTGAAGTCTTCCGGATCGGCGCGTACGGCGCGCCGCAATGCTGCCTTGCCCTCCCCCGATGCCTCCCCGGACACCGTCGCCACCGCCGCGAACGGCCGTGCGAAAACGGCAACGAAACCCACGGCAACGAAACCGAAAGACCCGATACGTCAGACGAAACCCACGACGAAAGCCGCCGACGCCGCGGCCCGCAAAGCCGTCGCGCCGAAGGCCGGCACCCGCACGCGCGACGACAAGGACCGCCCGCTGTTCGAGGACATCCGCTTCCTCGGCCGCCTGCTCGGCGACGTCGTGCGCGAACAGGAAGGCGATACGGTGTTCGACGTGGTCGAGACGATCCGCCAGACCGCGGTCAAGTTCCGCCGCGAGGACGACAGCGAAGCCGCGCAGACGCTCGAGAAGAAGCTGCGCAAGCTGACGCCGGAGCAGACGGTGAGCGTCGTGCGTGCGTTCAGCTATTTCTCGCACCTCGCCAACATCGCGGAAGACCGCCACCACAACCGCCGCCGCCGCATCCACGCGCTGGCCGGCTCCGCGCCGCAGCCCGGCACGGTCGCATACGCGCTCGACCAGCTGAAAACCACCGGCAACGCGTCGAAGCGTCTGCTGCAGCGCTTCTTCGACGATGCGCTGATCGTGCCGGTGCTGACCGCGCACCCGACCGAAGTACAGCGCAAGAGCATCCTCGACGCGCAGCACGACATCGCGCGCCTGCTCGCCGAGCGCGACCAGGAGCTGACCGCGCGCGAGCGCCAGTACAACGAAGCGATGCTGCGCGCGCGCGTGACCGCGCTGTGGCAGACGCGCATGCTGCGCGACGCACGCCTGACGGTCGGCGACGAGATCGAGAACGCGCTGTCGTACTACCGCGCGACGTTCCTCGACGAACTGCCCGCGCTGTACGGCGACATCGAGGCCGCGCTCGCCGAGCACGGCCTGTCGGCGCGCGTGCCCGCGTTCTTCCAGATGGGCAGCTGGATCGGCGGCGATCGCGACGGCAACCCGAACGTGACGGCCGCGACGCTCGACGAGGCGATCAACCGCCAGGCCGCGGTGATCCTCGAGCACTATCTGGAGCAGGTGCACAAGCTCGGCGCCGAGCTGTCGGTGTCGAACCTGCTGGTCGGCGCGAACGACGCGGTGAAGGCGCTCGCGGCCGCGTCGCCCGACCAGTCGCCGCATCGCGTCGACGAACCGTATCGCCGCGCGCTGATCGGCATCTACACGCGGCTCGCCGCGAGCGCGCGCGTGCGCCTCGGCGAAGGCACGGTGCCGGTGCGCAGCGCGGGCCGCGGCGCGCCGCCCGTGCGGGCGATTCCGTACGAGGATTCCGAAGCGTTCGTCGCCGATCTGAAGGTGCTGACCGCGTCGCTCGACGAACACCACGGCGCATCGCTCGCCACACCGCGCCTCGCGCCGCTCGTGCGCGCGGCCGAAGTGTTCGGCTTCCATCTCGCGAGCATCGACCTGCGCCAGAGTTCCGACGTCCACGAGGCGGTGGTCGCCGAGCTGTTCGCGCGCGCGGGCGTCGAGGCCGACTATGCGGCGCTCGCCGAGGAAGACAAGCTGCGCGTGCTGCTCGCCGCGCTCGCCGATCCGCGCCCGTTGCGCTCGCCGTACATCGAATACTCGGCGCTCGCGCAAAGCGAGCTGGGCGTGTTCGAGAAGGCGCGCGAGGTCCGCGCGCAATTCGGCGCGCGCGCGGTGCGCAACTACATCATTTCGCACACGGAAACCGTCAGCGACCTCGTCGAGGTATTGCTGCTGCAGAAGGAGACGGGCCTGCTCGAAGGCACGCTCGGCGTGCCGGGCAGCCACGCGAAGAACAGCCTGATGGTGATTCCGCTGTTCGAGACGATCCCCGACCTGCGCGACGCGTCGCGCATCATGCGCGAATACTTCGCGCTGCCGGGCATCGACGCGCTGGTCGCGCACCAGGGCGCCGAACAGGAAGTGATGCTCGGCTACTCGGACAGCAACAAGGACGGCGGCTTCCTCACGTCGAACTGGGAGCTGTATCGCGCGGAACTCGCGCTCGTCGACCTGTTCCGCGAGCGCAAGATCACGCTGCGGCTGTTCCACGGCCGCGGCGGCACGGTCGGCCGCGGAGGCGGCCCGACCTACCAGGCGATCCTGTCGCAGCCGCCGGGCACCGTGAACGGCCAGATCCGCCTGACCGAACAGGGCGAGGTGATCGCGAGCAAGTTCGCGAACCCGTCGATCGGCCGGCGCAACCTCGAGACGGTCGTCGCCGCGACGCTCGAGGCGTCGCTGCTGCCGCAGTCGAACGCACCGGCGCAGTTGCCCGCGTTCGAGGCCGCGATGCAGACGCTGTCCGATTCGGCGATGGCCGCGTACCGCGCGCTCGTCTACGAAACCCCGGGCTTCACCGACTACTTCTTCTCGTCGACGCCGATCACCGAGATCGCCGAGCTGAACATCGGCAGCCGCCCGGCGTCGCGCAAGCTGCAGGATCCGAAGCAGCGCAAGATCGAGGATCTGCGTGCGATTCCGTGGGGCTTCTCGTGGGGCCAGTGCCGGTTGCTGCTGACCGGCTGGTACGGCTTCGGCAGCGCGGTGAGCGCGTATCTCGACGGTGCGCAGGACGACGCCGAACGCGCGAAACGCGTGACGCTGCTGAAGAAGATGAACAAGACCTGGCCGTTCTTCTCGAACCTGCTGTCGAACATGGACATGGTGCTCGCGAAGACCGATCTCGCGGTCGCGTCGCGCTATGCGCAGCTCGTGTCCGACCGCAAGCTGCGCAAGCACGTGTTCGAGCGGATCGTCGCGGAATGGGAGCGCACGTCGCAGGCGCTCGCGGAAATCACCGGGCAGGAAGGCCGCCTCGCGACCAACCCGCTGCTCGCGCGCTCGATCAAGAACCGCTTCCCGTATCTCGATCCGCTGAATCACCTGCAGGTCGAGCTGATCAAGCGTCACCGCGCGGGCGACACGAACGCGCGGCTGCGCCGCGGGATTCACCTGACGATCAACGGGATCGCGGCCGGCCTGCGCAACACCGGCTGATCCGCAGGCGGCGCGGGCGCCGGGTGTGTTCGGCGCCGGCCGGGATAACGAAAGCCGCGATACGCGTTCGTGCGTATCGCGGCTTTTTTCATGCGCCGGAGAAATGGTGAAATGGCGCAACGGCGCGGCGCGCGCCGCACGCTCAGCGCGCGTCGATCAGCAACGCATCGTGCTCGAACGAACCGTCGGGCTGCACCGCGTAATAGCCGCGCACCTCGTCCGGCGCATGCGCCCACAGCGCGCGGATGCCGGCGACGCTGTCGGCCGGCGTGCGGATGCGCTCGACCCACGTGTCGAAATCGATCGGGAGCCGCCAGCGGCCGTGCACCTGCGCGTCGAAACCGGCTTCACGGAACATCGCGAGCCATTCGTCCGCGCGGTAGTCGCGCACGTGCGACGCGTCGCGCAGCACTTCCGCAGCCTGCAGGTACGTATCGAGCAGCGGATGATCGTTGCCCGCGATGTCGATCATCAGCACGCGGCCGCCCGGCTTCAACACGCGGCGCACCTCGGCGAGCGCCGCGCGCATGTCGTGCCAGTGGTGCGCGCTCATGCGGCTCACGACCCAGTCGAACGTCGCGGTGTCGAACGGCAACCGCTCGGCCGGGCCCTGCTGCGTGCGGATGTTCGCGAGCCCGCGCTCGCGCGCGGCCGCGTCGACGGTCGCGAGCATCGGCGCGGCGAGATCGTACGCGACCACGTCGCGCACGTGCGGCGCGACCGCGAAGCTCGCGTGGCCGGCGCCGCACCCGAGATCGAGCACCGCGGCATCGGGCGTCGCACTCACCGCGTCGGCGAGCGTCTGCAGGTCGGCGCCCGTCGCATGAACCGTGCTCGTCAGATAGGCGGCAGCCGTCGTGCCGAATGCGTCGGCGACCTGGTCGTGGTGTTTCATCGTTCGCTCCTTTTCTCGATGCAGTCGGCCGAACCCGGCGCTTCAGCGCGCGATCCGGCCCCGTGCAACGCGTTGTGTGGGACGCCCGCTGCCCTGCCAGCGCGCGAGCCGCTACAATAGGCCTGCGTTTGTACCAGTACAAGTTAAGTAGTTATTCTGGTATTCGATCCACCTGTCTGATCGTTCGATCGTTACCGCGTCTTCGCTCCCACTTCGTCGTTTCCGCATGAGCCAGCCGTCCTCCGCCCCCGTCCCGCCGCTCGACGCCACGCCCGCCCGCGCGCTCGGCGAATTCATCCGCGCCCACCGCGAGCGGCTGTCGCCGCAGGCCATCGGCCTGCCGCCCGGCCCGCGCCGCCGCACGCCGGGACTGCGGCGCGAGGAAGTCGCGCAACTGTGCGGCGTCAGCCCGACCTGGTACACGTGGATCGAACAGGGCCGGCCCGTATCGGCCTCGGCCGACGCGCTCGCCCGGATCGCCGTCGCGCTGCAGCTGTCGAAGGCCGAGCGCGCGTACCTGTTCGAGCTGGCCGCGCAACGCGACCCGGCCGAGCCCGACGTCGCGGCCGGCGACCTGCCGCCGACGCTCGCCGCGACCGTCGCCGCGATCGCGACGCCCGCCTACGTGCTCGACCGCCAATGGAACGCGCTCGCGTGGAATGCGCCGGCCGCCGCGCTCTTTTCCGGCTGGCTCGACGGCGAGCACGACCGCAACCTGCTGCGCTTCACGTTCATGTCGCCGGCCGCGCGCACGCTGATCGTCGACTGGGAGACCCGCGCGCGGCGGCTCGCGGCCGAATTCCGCGCGGATTCGATCCGCCATCTGGCCGACGCGCCGACGCGCGCGCTGATCGACGCGCTGACGGCCGGCAGCGACGCGTTCGCGCAGTACTGGGCGTCGCAGGACGTGTTCGAGCGCGAAGGCGGGCTGCGCGAATTCGACCATCCGGCCGACGGCCGCCTGGTGTACCAGCAGATCACGCTGAAGCCCGCGCACCGCGAGGACCTGAAGCTCGTCGTGCTGGTGCGCGACTGAGCACCGGCCACGCCGGCAAAGGCCGGCGGGCCGGCCCGCGAATGTTAGAATCGCGGGATTCCCTCGGCGGCGCACGGCCGCCCAACTCCCCTTCGAAGAATCGCCATGACGTCCCAACTGCACAAAAAGGGCGAGGCCTGGTCGGCCCGCTTCTCCGAACCGATGTCGGACCTGGTCAAGCGCTACACGTCGTCGGTGTTTTTCGACAAGCGCCTCGCGCTCGTCGACATCGCCGGCTCGCTCGCGCACGCGAACATGCTCGCCGCGCAGAAGATCATCAGCGCCGACGACCTGGCCGCGATCGAACGCGGGATGGCGCAGATCAAGGGCGAGATCGAGCGCGGCGAATTCGAATGGCAGCTCGACCTGGAAGACGTCCACCTGAACATCGAGGCGCGCCTGACCGCGCTGATCGGCGATGCCGGCAAGCGCCTGCACACGGGCCGCTCGCGCAACGACCAGGTCGCGACCGATATCCGCCTGTGGCTGCGCGGCGAGATCGACCGCATCGGCGGACTGCTGACCGACCTGCGCGGCGCGCTGATCGACCTCGCGGAACAGAACGCCGACACGATCATGCCGGGCTTCACGCACCTGCAGGTCGCGCAGCCGGTCACGTTCGGCCACCACCTGCTCGCGTACGTCGAGATGTTCACGCGCGACGCGGAACGCATGCGCGACTGCCGCACCCGCGTGAACCGCCTGCCGCTCGGCGCGGCCGCGCTCGCGGGCACGAGCTACCCGATCGACCGCCACGCAGTGGCGAAGACGCTCGGCTTCGACGGCATCTGCGCGAACTCGCTCGACGCGGTGTCCGATCGCGATTTCGCGATCGAATTCACGGCGGCGTCCGCGCTCGTGATGACGCACGTGTCGCGCTTCTCCGAAGAACTCGTGCTGTGGATGAGCCCGCGCGTCGGCTTCATCGACATCGCCGACCGCTTCTGCACCGGCAGCTCGATCATGCCGCAGAAGAAGAACCCGGACGTGCCCGAGCTCGCGCGCGGCAAGACCGGCCGCGTGAACGGCCACCTGATGGCGCTGCTCACGCTGATGAAGGGCCAGCCGCTCGCGTACAACAAGGACAACCAGGAAGACAAGGAACCGCTGTTCGACACGGTCGACACCGTCGCCGACACGCTGCGGATCTTCGCCGAGATGGTCGCCGGCATCACCGTGAAGCCGGACGCGATGCGCGCGGCCGCGCTCCAGGGCTTCTCGACCGCCACCGACCTCGCCGACTACCTGGTCAAGCGCGGCCTGCCGTTCCGCGACGCGCACGAAGCCGTCGCGCACGCGGTGAAGATCTGCGACGACCGCGGGATCGACCTCGCCGACCTGACGCTCGACGAAATGAAGCAGGAACTGCCGAACGTCGCGCACCTGATCGGCGACGACGTGTTCGGCTACCTGACGCTCGAAGGGTCGGTCGCGAGCCGCAACCACCCGGGCGGCACCGCGCCCGACCAGGTGCGCGCGGCCGTCAAGGCTGCCCGCGCCGCGCTGGGCAAGTAACGGCCCGCGGTCCCTGACGGACGCCTTCGGCGTCCGTTTTTCATTCGGGCGGCCGTCGCGCCGCCCGTCGCCTTCCCCGCTTCATCGCTTCACGGATGCCCCCGATGACCTTTTCCGCCGCGCTCTTCGACATGGACGGCCTGCTCGTCGATTCCGAGCGGACCATCATGAACACGTGGATCGACGTGTCGAACGCGCACGGCGTCGTGCTGACCGAGATCGATTATCTGCAGATCGTCGGCCGCTCGTTCGCCGAAGGCCAGGTGATCCTCGCGCGGCTGATCGGCGACGCTGACACGTTCGACGCGGTACGCATCCGCGTGCGCGAGCAACTCGCCGCGCCTGAACCCCATCCGAAGTTTCCGCTGAAGTCGGGCGCGCTCGCGCTGCTCGACACGCTCGCGCAGGCCGGCATTCCGTGCGCGGTCGCGTCGTCGTCCGCGCGCGACGTGATCCGCGCGCGGCTCGACGCGGTCGGCGTGCTGCCGTTCTTCCGCGCGATCGCGGGCGGCGACGAAGTCGCGCGCGGCAAGCCCGACCCGGCCGTCTACCGGCTCGCGGCCGAACGCCTCGGCGTGCCGGCGCACGCGTGCGTCGCGTTCGAGGACAGCGACTTCGGCGCGCAGTCGGCGGCCGGCGCGGGCGCGGCGGTCGTCACCGTGCCCGACCTGAAGGCGCCGACGCCCGAGATCGTCGCGCTGAGCCTGCACGTGCTCGCGTCGCTCGACGACGCGGTCGCGCTCGTGCCGTCGTGGTTCGGCCGTCTGGACACGCAGCAGCCCGCATAAACGGCGCTACACGCCTCCCAAAATGCAAACGGGCACCCGAGGGTGCCCGTTTTGCGTTGCCGCGCCGGATCGCCGGCATCGCGGCGATGCCTACCGGTTGCCGGCCGTCTCCGACAGCCGCTTCATCGTCGCGATGCGCGCGCCGATCAGGTCGACGCGTCCGTCCTCGCCGACGAGCGGCGCCGTCGCATCGCGGAACGCCACCCACGCGCGTTGCGCGCGCACCAGCGTCGCGGCCGAATGCGCGGGCATCTTGCGGCGCAGCTTCTGGTAATAGCGGTTCAGGTCGAACAGCGCGTGTTCGCACGCGGCGTCCTGCGCACACGGCCGCACCCGGCGCACCGCCGGATCGCGCGACGCGTTCGCCGGCCTGGCGCCGGCCGGCGCGACCGCCCCCGCCCCGCCCTGCGCACCGCTCGTCGCCGCGACCGGCACGGCCGCGGGCGGCGGCGCATAGCGATCGGCCGCCCCGCGCAGCGCCAGCGCGCGATCGCGCACCGGCTGCAGTTGCAGGTCGGCGCTCGACATCGCATACGCGGTGCCGCGCGTCGTGTCGTACACGGCCTTCAGCAGCAGCACTTCGTCCTTGCGCCACGTGAGCCAGTGGCGCTGGCTGTCCTGCCAGCCGCGCTTCGCGTCGGCCGGCGCATCCTTCGACAGGCGCTGGTACGCGCCGTCCATCACGGCCTGCCACTGCTGCTGCGCTTCGCCCATGCACTGGATCTGCCCGGCCGGCGACGACCGGTCGCGCCGCGCGAGGCATTGCCGCATCGCGACGTCGATCGGATCGGCCGCCGCGACTTCCGCATGGGCGACACCCGCGCCCGCGAGCCCCGTCAATCCTGCCGCCCAGACGACGAGCGCGGCCAGCGCCGCGCGCATCGTCCGGATTCGTCCGTGCGTCGCCGTCGCCATCAGTCGCGCACGCAGTCGACGAAGTACTCGACGCGGCCGTTCACCTCTTCCGCGACGAGGCCGTGGATGTCGGTGTGGAAGCCCGGGAAGCGCTCGTTGAAGTCGCGCGCGAACCGCAGGTAGTTCACGATCGTCTTGTTGAAGCGCTCGCCCGGAATCAGCAGCGGGATGCCCGGCGGGTACGGCGTGAGCAGGATGCTCGTCACGCGGCCTTCGAGCTCGTCGAGCGGCACGCGGTCGATCTTGCGGTGCGCGAGCTTCGCGAACGCGTCCGACGGCTTCATCGCCGGCTCCATGTCCGACAGGTACATCTCCGTCGTCAGGCGCGCGATGTCGTTCGCGCGGTACACGTCGTGGATCTGCGTGCACAGGTCGCGCAGGCCGACGCGCTCGTAGCGCGGATGCTGCGCGACGAATTCCGGCAGCACGCGCCACAGCGGCTGGTTGTTGTCGTAGTCGTCCTTGAACTGTTGCAGCTCGGTCACCATCGAGTTCCAGCGGCCCTTCGTGATGCCGATCGTGAACATGATGAAGAACGAGTACAGGCCGGTCTTCTCGACGATGATCCCGTGCTCGGCCAGGTACTTCGTGACGATCGCGGCCGGAATGCCCGTCTCGCCGAACTCGCCGTCGACGTCGAGCCCCGGCGTGATGATCGTCGCCTTGATCGGGTCGAGCATGTTGAAGCCTTCCGCGAGCGGGCCGAAGCCGTGCCAGTGGTCGTTCGGCTTCAGCATCCAGTCTTCGCGCGAACCGATGCCTTCCTCGGACAGGTTGTCCGGGCCCCACACGCTGAAGAACCAGTCGTCGCCATACTCGGCGTCGACCTTGCGCATCGCGCGGCGGAAGTCGATCGCCTCGGCGATCGATTCCTCGACGAGCGCGGTGCCGCCCGGCGGCTCCATCATCGCGGCCGCGACGTCGCACGACGCGATGATCGCGTACTGCGGGCTCGTCGACGTGTGCATCAGGTACGCCTCGTTGAAGCGGTGCTTGTCGAATGTGCGGTTCTCCGAATCCTGCACGACGATCTGCGACGCCTGCGAAATGCCGGCGAGCAGCTTGTGCGTCGAGTGCGTCGCGAACACGAGCGCGCCCGTGCGCGGACGGCCGTCGCCGATCGCGTGCATGTCGCGGTAGAAATCGTGGAACGTCGCGTGCGGCAGCCACGCTTCGTCGAAGTGCAGCGTGTCGAGCAGGTCGCCGAGCAGGTCCTTGATCATCTCGACGTTGTAGACCACGCCGTCGTACGTGCTCTGCGTGATCGTCAGGATCCGCGGCTTCATGTCCGGGTTCTGGCGCATCGCCTCGCGCGCGAACGGGTTCGCCTCGATCTTCTTGCGGATGTTCTCCGGCTTGAATTCGTCGCGCGGGATCGGCCCGATGATGCCGAAATGGTTGCGCGTCGGCGTAAGGAACACGGGGATCGCGCCCGTCATCGTGATCGCGTGCAGGATCGACTTGTGGCAGTTGCGGTCGACCAGCACGATGTCGCCGGGGGCGACCGTCGCATGCCAGACGATCTTGTTCGACGTCGACGTGCCGTTGGTCACGAAGAACAGGTGGTCGGCGCTGAAGATGCGCGCCGCGTTGCGCTCGGACGCCGCCACCGGCCCCGTGTGGTCGAGCAGCTGGCCGAGTTCATCGACCGCGTTGCACACGTCCGCGCGCAGCATGTTCTCGCCGAAGAACTGGTGGAACATCTGGCCGAGCGGGTTCTTCAGGAACGCGACGCCGCCCGAGTGGCCCGGGCAGTGCCACGAGTACGAGCCTTCGTCCGCGTACTTCACCAGTTCCTTGAAGAACGGCGGCGCGAGCGAGTCGAGATAAACCTTCGCCTCGCGGATGATGTGGCGCGCGACGAACTCCGGCGTGTCCTCGAACATGTGGATGAAGCCGTGCAGTTCGCGCAGGATGTCGTTCGGCAGATGGCGCGACGTGCGCGTCTCGCCGTACAGGAAGATCGGGATGTCCGCGTTGCGGCGGCGCACTTCGGTGACGAACGCGCGCAGCTCGATGATCGCGGTCGCGAGCTCGGGCAGCTCGCCGTCCGGGCCGGTTTCGCCGAGCATGAGTTCGTCGTCGTCGATCGACAGGATGAAGCACGACGCGCGGCTCGATTGCTGCGCGAACGACGTCAGATCGCCGTAGCTCGTGAGGCCGAGGACTTCGACGCCCTCCTTCTCGATCGCTTCGGCCAACGCCCGGATGCCGGAGCCCGAGATGTTCTCGGAGCGGAAATCTTCGTCGATGATGACGACGGGAAAACGAAACTTCATGGGCGATTCTCCAAAAAGAACGACCGCGGCGCGTCACGCGCAGCGGTCACCCGGAAACTGGTGAGACGTTATGCAACCAGATCAGGTTTTCGGCAGCGTGACACCGCGCTGACCCTGATACTTGCCGCCGCGATCGGCGTACGACACGTCGCACACCTCGTCGCTTTCGAAGAAGAGCACCTGCGCGACGCCTTCGTTCGCGTAGATCTTCGCGGGCAACGGCGTGGTGTTCGAGAATTCCAGCGTGACGTAGCCTTCCCACTCGGGTTCGAACGGCGTCACGTTGACGATGATCCCGCAGCGCGCGTAGGTCGACTTGCCGAGGCAGACGGTCAGCACGGTGCGCGGGATGCGGAAATATTCGACGGTGCGGGCCAGCGCAAACGAGTTCGGCGGGATGATGCACACGTCGCCCTTGAAATCGACAAACGAACCCTCGTCGAAGTTCTTCGGATCGACGATCGTCGAGTTGATGTTCGTGAAGATCTTGAATTCGTCCGCGCAGCGGATGTCGTAGCCGTAGCTCGACGTGCCGTAGCTGACGATCCGGCGGCCGTCCTCGGACGCGCGGACCTGATCGGGCACGAACGGCTCGATCATCTTGTGCTCTTCGGCCATGCGCCGAATCCATTTGTCGGACTTGATGCTCATATCGGGGCGCCTGGAAACGCTGCGTGACGGTAAACGAAGGCCGCCGGGTCGGGACGGCGGCCGGGAAAGGCGCACATTTTACGCGATCATCGGCCCACGCACGCGGCGGCCGTCACCGGATCACGCCGCAAGCCAGCGCGGGCCCCGCGCCATGCTGCGGAAACGCCGGGTCGCTCGAGTCGCGGTGCACCAGCGCCGCGCGGTTCATCGCCGAGCGCACGCCATCGAGGGCCAGATCGGGCGCGACGATGAAGCCGGCCGCGACGCCGTTCGCATCCGCGTGGATGTTGCCGAGATCGCCGGCGACGCGCGCGCCCGCGCGCAACCGGTCGGCGGCCGGTGCGAACACCTGGCCGGCGCTCGAACCGTCGCCCGCGTTGCAGTCGCCGCGTTCATGCACCTGCAGCGCGTGATCGCTGTTCGGCGGCAGGCCGACCAGGTTGTAGGTGACCTGCACGCCGTCCGGGCGCTCGACGAACGTCACCGCGCCGCGCGCCTGCGAGCCGACCGTTGGCTGCAACTGCGCGTCGGCCCGTTTTTCGTGCGACGAGGAAAAGGAGGTACAGCCGGCCAGCAGGCCCAGCGCGGCGGCGGCCAGCAGCGCGCGCTGCACGCGGCCGGCGCGCACGCCGTGATGTCGTTGTTTCATTCGATCCTCATGCCGGCTGGCCGCCGTTTGAGACGACGGCCGCGCCGGGCGGGTAAAGGGACCCGGGAAAAGTCGCCATGATACCGCGCCTCGCGGCGCCGTAAACAGCGTGAGGCCCCGCCCCGCAAGGGTTTTACGTATTTTGAACAACGATCGACGGGAACTTCGACGTCATGTCGCGCGATCGCTCGGCAATCGCCAGCGCGACCCCGCGCGCGATGTCGCGGTAGCGACGCGCAAGCGCGCCATCCGGATCGGCCGCGACCGTCGGCGTGCCGCTGTCGGCGCGCTCGCGGATCGCGATGTCGAGCGGCAGGCTGCCGAGCACGGTCACGTCGTAATCCTTCGCCATCCGCTCCGCCCCGCCGGCGCCGAAGATGTGCTCCTCGTGGCCGCAGTTCGAGCAGATGTGGATGCTCATGTTCTCGACGATGCCGAGGATCGGGATCCCGACCTTCTCGAACATCTTCAGCCCCTTCTTCGCGTCGAGCAGCGCGATGTCCTGCGGCGTCGTGACGATCACCGCGCCGGTGACGGGCACGCGCTGCGCGAGCGTGAGCTGGATGTCGCCAGTGCCCGGCGGCATGTCGACGATCAGGTAGTCGAGCTCGCGCCAGTTGGTCTGGCGCAGCAGCTGCTCGAGCGCGGACGTCGCCATCGGGCCGCGCCACACCATCGGGTTGTCTTCCTCGATCAGGAAGCCGATCGAGTTCGCCTGCAGCCCGTGGCCGACCAGCGGGTTCATCGACTGGTTGTCCGGCGACTCGGGGCGCTGGCCGTGGATGCCGAGCATCGTCGGCAGCGACGGGCCGTAGATGTCGGCGTCGAGAATGCCGACCGACGCGCCTTCCGCGGCGAGCGCGAGCGCGAGGTTCACGGCCGTCGTGCTCTTGCCCACGCCGCCCTTGCCCGACGCGACCGCGACGATGTTCTTCACGTTCGGCAACAGCTTCACGCCGCGCTGCACCGTGTGCGCGACGATCTCCTGCGACACGGCGACGCGTGCGTCGCGCACGCCCGGCACGGCCTGCAGCGCCGCGGCGACGCGCGCACGCACGTCGTCGTGCTGGCTGCGCGCCGGATAACCGAGCACCACGTCGAGCGCCACGACATCGCCGTCGATCGCGACGTTGCGCACGCCCTTGTTCGCCGCGTACGGGCGGCCGGTATTGGGATCGACGACTGCCGCCAGCGCGGCGTCGACTTGTGCCCGGTCAATGCTCATCAAAACTCCGTGAAAACGTTTTTCTCGCGCGCAAACGTCAAAAAATATCAAATTACGCTGCGAAAATCGGGAAAAGTGAAAGAATCTGTTGCACGCCATTGCGCGAACGCGCGACCCGGCGCACTCTTCGCGTGCGGCATGCTATAGGGCCAAATCGGCCACTCACCGCCTATATTGTAGAGGCTGACGCGTCGCACTGCCCGAACAGCCACGCTGACGGACAGGGCATGCGACCGCCTCGGCGGCTGCCGCGAGCACGGGTCTGCCCGCCTTTTTCGGGCAGCCCGCGCAGGGAGCCATCACTGTTGTTTGTCGTCGTTGTCGACTCGTTCAACCAAGAGAGGAATCCAAGATGAACATGAAAATCGCGACTCGCCTGTCCGTCTTCGCACTCGCCGGCGCCTTGCTGGCAGGCTGCGCCACGCAGCAAGGTAACAACACGGCCGTCGGCACCGGCACGGGTGCGGCGCTGGGCGCGGGCATCGGCGCACTGGCCGGTGGCGGCAAGGGCGCGGCGATCGGGGCAGGCGTCGGCGCACTGGTCGGCGGCGTGACGGGGTACAACTGGCAAGCGATCAAGAACAAGCTCGCACCGTCGGCAGCGCAGACGGGCACGCAGGTCACCGAGCAGCCGGACGGCTCGCTGAAGCTGAACGTGCCGAGCTCGGTCACGTTCGCGACCAACCAGTACGCGATCACGCCGGCGTTCACGCCGCTGCTGAACGACCTGGCGACGACCCTGAACCAGAACCCGCAAGTGACGGCGTCGATCGTCGGCTACACGGACAGCACGGGCTCGGCGCAGCTGAACCAGACGCTGTCGCAGAACCGCGCGCAAAGCGTCGTCAACGCGCTCGTGCAGCGCGGCGTGAACGGCGGCCGTCTGTCGGCGCAAGGCATGGGCCCGTCGAACCCGATCGCGGACAACGCGACCGAAGCCGGCCGCGCACAGAACCGCCGCGTCGAGATCTACCTGCGCGCACCGCAACAGCATCAGTAAGCACGACCACGAGGGGAAACGTGCGGGCGCCTTGCCCGCACAGCCCCGCCTGACAAGGCTTCGGGCGGGGCCGGTAACAAATCGAAAAAATTTTCGAACTTCTGTCGCAGGCCGTGGTCAGTATTTACGGTACGCGGCTGGCGTTGCCGGCGCGTCACCATTCTCCTCTTGTCGTTGTTGCTCCGGGGCCGTATCCGCCCCGGTTTTTTTTGCCCGCAGAATTCATGCTGCGTTGCAGCACAACGCCGCCGGGCACGCCGCGTGTGCGGCTCCGCCCGTTCCGGCGCCCGGTCCGCCGCGCCTGCCCGCCGCGCTCGCCCGCGCCCCTGCTAGAATCGCAATTTCCCGTCGTTTTTCCCGCTGTTCTTCTCAAGACCCTATGTCCGCATCCGACCTCACTTCCGTGCAGGCTGCGGCGCCGCAAGGCAGCCGCCAGATCCTCGTTACGTCCGCACTGCCCTATGCCAACGGGCAGATCCACATCGGCCACCTGGTCGAGTACATCCAGACCGACATCTGGGTGCGGACGCTGCGAATGCATGGTCATGAGGTCTACTACATCGGCGCCGACGATACGCACGGCACGCCAGTCATGCTGCGCGCGGAGAAGGAAGGCCTGACGCCGAAGCAGCTGATCGACCGCGTGTGGACCGAGCACAAGCGCGACTTCGACAGCTTCGGCGTGTCGTTCGACAACTTCTATTCGACCGATTCGGACGAGAACCGCGTGCTGAGCGAGAAGATCTATCTCGCGCTGCAGGAAGCCGGCCTGATCGCCGAACGCGAAATCGAGCAGGCGTACGATCCGGTCAAGGAAATGTTCCTGCCGGACCGCTTCATCAAGGGCGAGTGCCCGAAGTGCCACGCGAAGGACCAGTACGGCGACAGCTGCGAAGTGTGCGGCTCGACGTACCTGCCGACCGAACTGCTGAACCCGTATTCGGTCGTGTCGGGCGCGACGCCGGTGCGCAAGACCTCGAAGCACTACTTCTTCCGCCTGTCCGATCCGCGCTGCGAATCGTTCCTGCGCGAATGGGTCAGCGGCCTCGCGCAGCCCGAAGCGACCAACAAGATGCGCGAATGGCTCGGCGACGCCGGCGAAGCCAAGCTCGCCGACTGGGACATCTCGCGTGACGCGCCGTACTTCGGCTTCGAGATCCCGGGCGCGCCCGGCAAGTACTTCTACGTGTGGCTCGACGCGCCGGTCGGCTACTACGCGAGCTTCAAGAACCTGTGCGACCGTAACGGCGTCGATTTCGATGCATGGATCCGTCCGGGCTCGAAGGCCGAGCAGTATCACTTCATCGGCAAGGACATCCTGTACTTCCACACGTTGTTCTGGCCCGCGATGCTCGAGTTCTCGGGCCACCGCACGCCGACCAACGTGTTCGCGCACGGCTTCCTGACGGTCGACGGCGCGAAGATGTCGAAATCGCGCGGTACGTTCATCACCGCGCAGAGCTACATCGACACCGGCCTGAACCCCGAGTGGCTGCGCTACTACTACGCCGCGAAGCTGAACGCGACGATGGAAGACATCGACCTGAACCTCGACGACTTCCAGGCGCGCGTGAACAGCGATCTCGTCGGCAAGTACGTGAACATCGCGAGCCGCGCGGCCGGCTTCCTGATCAAGCGTTTCGACGGCCGCGTGCAGGACAGCGCGATGAATCATCCGCTCGTCGCAAAGCTGCGCGAGGCGATTCCACAGATCGCCGCGAGCTACGAAGCACGCGAATACGGCCGCGCGCTGCGCCACACGATGGAGCTCGCGGACGAAGTGAACGCGTACGTCGACGGCGCGAAGCCGTGGGATCTCGCGAAGGATCCGGCCAACGCGGTCGCGCTGCACGAAACCTGCAGCGTGAGCCTCGAAGCCTTCCGCCTGCTGTCGCTCGCGCTGAAGCCGGTGATGCCGCGCGTGGCCGAAGCGGTCGAGGCGTTCTTCGGGATCGCGCCGCTCGCGTGGGCCGATGCCGCGAAGCCGCTGTCGTCGGCGCAGCCGATCAAGGCGTACCAGCACCTGATGACGCGCGTCGACGCGAAGCAGATCGAGGCGCTGCTCGCCGCGAACCGCGATTCGCTGCAGGCCGAGGCAACGGGTGCGGCCGCCGCGAGCGCGAGCGCCGCGAAGGAGGCGAAGAGCAACGCGAAGGCGAACGCGAAGCCGGCCGTCGTGAACGGCGCCGACGACGCACCGATCTCGATCGACGATTTCGCGAAGATCGACCTGCGCATCGCGAAGATCGTCGCGTGCCAGGCGGTCGAAGGCTCGGACAAGCTGCTGCAGCTCACGCTCGACGTCGGCGAGGAAAAGACCCGCAACGTGTTCTCGGGCATCAAGTCCGCGTACCAGCCCGAGCAGCTCGTCGGCAAGCTGACGGTGATGGTCGCGAACCTCGCGCCGCGCAAGATGAAGTTCGGGCTGTCCGAAGGGATGGTGCTCGCCGCGTCGGCCACCGACGAGAAGGCGGAACCGGGTCTCTACATCCTCGAGCCGCACAGCGGCGCGAAGCCCGGCATGCGCGTGAAGTAAGCCGAGCGCGCTGCCGCCGGCGCAAAAAAGCCCCGCACGGTTTGAATCGTGCGGGGCTTTTTTATCGCGGCCCGGTACGCCGCGTGCGCGGTCACCGCTGCCCGAACCAGCGATCGAAGCGCCGCGTGTAGTTCAGGTCGACGCCCTGGAACGTGCCGCCGTACGCGGACACCGACCAGAAGCGCGTCAGGTTGATCGTCGCCTTGAACGCGTTGCTCGCCGATTGCAGCCCCTGCTCGAAGCCGAGCACGAACCGCTCGTTGATCGCCTTCGACACCAGCACGACCTGCGGATCGGTCAGGCCGACCTCGCTGCGGCCGACCGACACCTCGTCGAGGCCGAAGGTCTGCGCGACGCGCTTGCCGGTCACGCTGCCGAGCAGCCCGAGCGCCGCCGTCATCGCCCCCTGCTGACCGACGTTGTTGCCCTGGTCGGTGCCGTGCCCGAACAGCAGCCACGACAGCTTTTCGTTGTCCGTCACGTTCGGCTCCGACACGAGCTTGACCGTCGGCGACTGGATCGTGCCCGTCACCTGCACGCCGGCCTCGACCTCCTGGTTGCGCCGCATCGCGAGGATGTTGACGCCCGGGTTCGACACCGGGCCGTTGAACGTGAAGAAGCCGTTCTCGATCGCGAGCTTGCGGCCGAACGTCGTGTACGTCGAGCCTTCGGTCACGCGCACGTTGCCGACCGCGCGCAGCGGCACGCCCGGCGCGCTCATCACGGTGATCGTGCCGCGCAGCCCGAGATCCGCGCCGTGGCCCTTGAAACGGAAGTTGTTGCCGAGCCCGACGTCGATGTTCGCGCGCGGCGCCAGCGACGGCGCCGGCTTGTTGTCGACCGGCTTCGGCTTCGCGGCCGCGGTGCCGGTCGGCGTCTCGCCGCGCACCGTGCCGTCCGGCTGCACGATCACGACGTCGTCCGACAGGTGCGGCGCCGATTGCTCGGGCAGGTCGAACAGCGCGCGATCGACCACGAACTTGCCGTCGATCGACAGCGCGCCGCGCGGCCCGTCGTTCGCGACGGTGGCCTTGCCCGACAGCGACAGCTTGCGGTCCGGCGCCGCGAACAGTTCGAGCTTGTCCGCGACGATGCTCGCGGTCAGGTCGGGCGCTTCGCCGTCGAGGCGCACGCGGCCGAGCGCGCGCAGCGTGCCGTCGCCGCCGTGGAATTCGACCTGCTGGAATTCGACGAGGTTGTCCGACAGCTTCACGCGCACGATGCCGTCCTTCAGTTGCACGCCCTGGTCGATCAGCGTCGCGGACAGCTCGTCGCCCGTCAGCGTCCCGGACAGGTTCGGTTTCACCGGCGTGCCGGAGACCGTCAGCTTCAGCGCCGCGCGCCCGCCGAGCAGGTAGCTCGGCCCGAACAGGTTGCCGGTGGTCTTCAGCGCCGGGATGTCGGCGTCGATGCGGCCCGACAGCGGGCCGTCGTCGACGATGCCGAACACGCCGTCGCGCAGCGCGAACGGCACGGTGACGTTCGCGTCGAGCGTGCCGATCCGGCTCGCCTTCGCGAGCGCCGTCACGTTCAGCCGGTTGCCCGGCGCGAAACTCGCACGCGCGGACAGATCGGTCAGGCCGAGCGATGCGATGCCGCGCCCGGTCTCGATCGTCACGTCGCCGCCGCGGCGCTTCACCTGCACGTAGCCCGTCGCGTTCGCGCCGAGCGAGAAATCCCAGTCGGCATCGAGTACGACGTCGGTGCGCACCGGCGGCCGCTGGCCGGTCAGTTCCTGCCGTACCTCGAGGAAACGCGCGACCGACGCGCCGCTCACCGAACCGGCCGAGCGCATCTGGCCGTGATCGAACACGAACGACTTCAGGTCGATCGCCGCGCCTTCGAGCGTGAGCCGCGTCGCGCCGAGCGTCACGCGGCCGGCGCCGGCCGATATCGTCAGCGGCGCCTGCAGCGCGAGCGCCGGCGTGCCGCGGTTCGCGAGACGCGTGACGGTGCCGTCCCAGCGCATGCCGTCGCGGTTCTCGACCACGCCGCCGTTCGCCGCGAGCGTCAGGTCGATCACGCGGCCGCCGGCCATCCCGAGCGCCGACGCGTCGAGCGTGTGCTTCGCGCGCGTGCCGTCGAGGTTCGCGCGCAACGACTTCAGCTTGAACGAGCCGAGTGCGATGTCGGCCGCGTCGGCCGTGAACACGAGCGCGCCGTGCGCGCCGTCGCGGATGTCCGCGCGGCCCTGCGCGGTGCCGATCCGGTTCGAGCCGACGACGACGTGCTCGGCCTTGTAGGTCGCCGTCACGTTCGGATGCGCGAAGCTGCCGGTCAGGTCGCCCTGCGCCTGCACGAGCCCTTCGACGCCGAAGCCGAGGCGGTCGAGCTGCGGCGCGTCGACGACGAAGCGCAGCCGGTCGCCGGGCGCGCCGAAGCTGCCGCGCAGGTCGACGTGGTTGCCGGCGATCGACAGGTTCGCGTTGCTCGGCAGGATCCGCGAGCCCGCGAGTTGCACGACGCCGGCGCCGGTCAGCGGCACGCCGTCGTACAGACTGTCGGCGAGCTTGAAGGTCGCCTTCGTCGACACCTGCGGCGCGAACGCGCCCGACGCGGTCAGCGTGCCCGACACGCGCGTCTCGCCGCGCTTGGCCGGCGCCTTGGCCGCTTTGGCGAGCGCCTTGCCGCCGCCCGCCTTCGGCGCGCTCATCGCGGCGAGCAGCAGCGGATCGAACGCGGTCAGCGTCGCCTTCGCGTCATAGGTCGAACGCGCGTCGTGGCGGAACACGCCCGTCAGGTCGATGCGCCCCTTGCCCGCCGTCACGCGCGTGTCGGTCAGTACGGTTTGCTGCTTCGTCAGCGCGACCTTGGCGCGCGCGCCGAGCGCGAGCTTCGGGTCGTTCAGGTTGAAATCGATGGTCGTCACGTCGCCCGCGAGCGTGACGCCAAGCGGGCCGCCGAGGCGCATCGGCCGCAACTCGGCGACGAACGCGTTCAGGTCGAGGTTCGCGACCTTCAGGTCGAAGCGGCCCTTGCCGCCCGTAAGCGTGCCGCCGCCGGTCATGCTGCCATCGCGAATAAGCTTCAGCGCGAGGCCATCGATCCGCTGCGCGTGCGCGTCGAGATGCACGGTCGCATGCGCGTCGACCACCGGCAGCAGATGGTCGCCGAGCGTGCCCGGCTTCGCGTTGACGATCGACACCGGCCCGGTCACCGCGAACCCCTTCGCGGGCGCCGAACCGGCCGGCGCGCTCACCGGTGCAAGTTCCGCGCGCACTGCCAGATCGGCCGCGGGCGCGCCGGGCGACAGCGCCTGCGGGTTCACGTGGTCGAACGCGAGCGACGCACGCGTGAGCGGCACTGTGCCGAACGGCGCGGCCTCGACGTGCGCGCGCCCGTTCAGCTTCATCCCGCTCGCGGAGACGTCGGCGACGAGCGCTTCGAGCGACCCCGATACGTTCGCGCTCGCGTTGACCGGTTCGTCGGCGAGTTTGCCCACGTAGGTCGCGTCGCCCGTCAGCGCGAACGGCTTCACGCCGTCGAGCTTCGCGCGCGCGGTCAACGCGCCGTACGGCGTATCGACGCCGTCGAGCACGAGCTCATGGTGGCGGCCGTCGCTGCGGCCGTTCAGCGCGAGATGGTCGAGCTGCGTCGTCGAGCCGCCTTCGTGAATGGCAAGGCGATCGACGCGCAGGTCGTCGATCCGCACCTGCAGCGGCAGGCTCAGGTCCTGCGGCGTCGTACTCGGCGTCGACGGCCCCGGCACGATCCGCACGTCGATCGTGCCGGCGCGCAGATAGGCGACGGACAGCCGCCACGGTGCACGCGTGAGCGCCCAGCGGCCGTCGAGCCGGTCGATGCGAACCTCGGTGCCGGTGCCGTCGGGGCTGGTCCACGCGAACCCGCGCAAGCGCACGCCGGTCGCGAGCGAGCCGCCTTCGAGCGTGCCCGCGAGCCGCGTGCCGAGCACCTTGCCGGCGACCTGCCACGCGAGCCGCGTGCCGCGCTCGGTCGTCACCGCGCCCAGCACGAGCGCCGCCGCCAGCACGACGAGCAGCACGACCGTCGCGAGCGTCCACGCGACGACGCGCCACGCGCGGCCGCGGCGCGGCGCGCGCGGCGGCGTACCGGGCGCGCCGTCGGGCGAATCCGGATCGTGAGGCGGCGGCGTGTCGTTCGGGTCCTTCGTCATGCGGTTCGTCGTGCGGGTCGTCGTCAATAGGACGGCAGGGTCAGAAAGCGATGCCGAGCGTCAGGTACGGGCGCACGCTGTGGTTGCGCAACCCGTACGCGACATCGACGTTGATCGGGCCGACCGGGCTGCGCCAGCGCGCACCGACGCCCACGCCCGGGTAGAACACGCGCTCGCCCCACGCATCGGTCGCGGTGCCGATGTCGAAGAACGTCGCGGCGC
This sequence comes from Burkholderia sp. BCC0044, assembly GCF_902832955.1. NCBI lineage: Bacteria > Pseudomonadati > Pseudomonadota > Betaproteobacteria > Burkholderiales > Burkholderiaceae > Burkholderia > Burkholderia sp. BCC0044. The sequence continues at coordinate 231,248 of NZ_CADFDO010000006.1, forward strand.
CCCAGTCGCGGTTGAACCAGTGCTGGTATTCGGCCGTGCCCGTCATCAGGTACTTGGTCGGCAGGACGGAGCCGTCGACGCTGTTGCCGATGCTCTGGTAGCCGTAACCGCGCACCGAGTTCGAGCCGCCGGCGCGGAACAACAGCGACGCCGGCACGCCGGTCGAGCTGCCGCTCGTAAACACGCCGCCGAGCTCCGCGCGGAACACGAACAGGTCGCGCTTGCCGATCGGCAAATACTGCTGGCCGCGCGCGTAGCCGCGGATGAAGGTTTCGTCGGCCAGCACGTGCTTGACCGCGAAGCCGGCCTCCGCGTGAATCAGGTTGCCCGAGCGCGGGAACAGCGGATCGTCGACGTTGCGGCGGGTCCACGCCCACTGCGGCACCAGCGCGCGGCTCGTGGTCGGCCCCGCGCCGTTCTGGTCGAGCCGGTCCTGGTAGTACATCAGCGAATACGCATAGTCGATGAACTGGCCGGTGCGCGTGCGCTGCACGCCGACCCGCGCGCTGTAGATGCGCGTATCCGACACGTTGGTGTTCGTGTACGACGCGAGCACGCTGTTGGTCCAGCCCTTCTCGCCCGGCGGCATCGACAGCTGGACCTGCCCGTACTGCTGGATCTGGTCGACCCGGCCCGAGACCGTCAGCGGCCACGCGGCGCCGAACGTGTCGAGATACGTATAGGAGCCTTGCACGTGCGGCCCGGTATCGGTCGCGAAGCCGACGCCGCCACGAATGTTGTTGTACGGGAATTCGCTGACCTTCACGTGCACGGGCGTGCGATCGGGCTTCGACGTATCGTCGCCGACGTCGATCGCGACGCTCGCGTAGTACGGCGTGTTCTGCAACTGCCGCTGCAATTCGGTGATCCGCCGCACGTCGTAGATCTCGCCTTCCGACAGCGGATTGACGTTCGTGACGATCTGTTCCGGATAACGGCGCACGCCGTCGACATCGACCTTGCCGATCGTAAACGTCGGACCGCTGTCGAACGCGACCGCGAGCGTCGCGCGCTGCGTGCGCGGATCGATGCGCGCCTCGGACGACGCGATCTTCGCGCCGAGATAGCGGCGCGACTGCAGTTGCCGGAGCGCCGCGCCCTTCGCGTCGTCCCAGTCGGACTGCGTGAACGGGTCGCCCGGCTTCATCGAGAACGCGAAACGGGTCGCGGTCTCCTGCTTCGGATCCTCGGTTTCGACCGGCCCCTTGAACGTCAGGTCGACCGTCGACACGACGGTCTGCTTGCCCGGATCGACCGCGATGCGCACGTCGCGCTTGCCATCGCGGGTGCGCACGTCGGTGCGCACGACCGGCGAGAAATAGCCGGCCGTCGCGGTCAGGTCGCGCACCTGTTGCGGCGTGGCGGTCACGAGGAAGTCGAACTGATCGTCGCTGATGTCGTCGCGCTTCGCGAAGCGGGCGATATCGAGATGCGTCTTCAGGAGCTTGCGGATCGCGCGCGGCGCGTCGATGTCGACGTCGTACTTCGCATGGGCCGGCAGCGCGAAGCACGCGGCCAGGCAGCCCGCGAGGGCCGCCCGCGCGACACGGGCCGCGGCGCCGGCGCGATCGCGTGCCGCGCGCCGGCCCGCGTGATGCGCCGTGTGTGCTTGCTGGTTCGACTGCCCCGCCAAATATGACCTCGCCGTCCGGGAGTGTTACGGTTTCGTGGAAAACCCTGTATTTGACCACAGGGCGCGGGCGTCACAGCCAAACGATTGTGAAAGAGTGCCAAGCCCCGTAAGGGCCGCCGCACGATGCCTGCCAGCACCGGCCCGCGGATTCGACGCGCGATTGGCGCCGGCTGTTCCCCGCGATGCGGTAAAATCCCGCCATCGAGAATCCGGCGCATCGTGCGCCGCCCGAAACGGAAGATCCAGCCATGCCGTACCAGTCCGACGTCACGCAGTTCCTGAACCAGCTCAAGCAGCAGAAGCCGACGCTCGAGGAAGAGCAGCGCAAGGGCCGTTCCCTGCTGTGGGACAAGCAGCCGATCGATCTCGAAGAACGCGCGGAGCAGCAGGAATCGCGCGTGAAGCAAACGTCGTACGTCTACTACCAGAACTTCTGACGACGTGAGCGCCGCCGACGAGGCCAGCGCCGCCCGGCAGGACGACGCGATCGCCGCGCCCGCGGGCGCCGATTCGACGCCCGACACGGTCGACGGCGTCGCGGCGTTCGCTCGCCTGTACGGCGAGCCGCTGTTCAAGCTGCCGCAGGATCTCTACATCCCGCCCGATGCGCTCGAGGTGTTCCTCGAGACGTTCGAAGGCCCGCTCGACCTGTTGCTGTACCTGATCCGCAAGCAGAACTTCAACGTGCTCGACATCCCGATGGCGCAGGTCACCGCGCAATATCTGGGCTACGTCGACCAGATCCGCACGTCGAACCTCGAGCTCGCGGCCGAGTACCTGCTGATGGCCGCGATGCTGATCGAGATCAAGTCGCGGATGCTGCTGCCGGTCAAGAAGGCCGACACCGGCGAGGAAGCCGAGGATCCGCGCGCCGAACTCGTGCGCCGGCTGCTCGAGTACGAGCAGATGAAGCTCGCCGCGCAGCGGCTCGACCAGTTGCCGCAGCTCGGCCGCGATTTCCTGCGCGCCGAGGTGTACATCGAGCAGAGCGTCACGCCGCGCTTTCCCGACGTGAATTCGGACGACCTGCGCGCCGCGTGGGCCGACGTGCTCAAGCGCGCGAAGCTCGTCCAGCACCACAAGATCTCCCGCGAGGAACTGTCGGTGCGCGAACACATGAGCCTGATCCTGCGCCGGCTGCAGAACGCGCGCTTCATGGAGTTCGCCGACCTGTTCGACACGTCGCGCGGCGTGCCGGTCGTCGTCGTGAACTTCATCGCGATGCTCGAACTCGCGCGCGAGTCGCTGCTCGAGATCACGCAGGCCGAGCCGTTCGCGCCGATCTACGTGCGTCTCGCGTACCTGCCCGCGTAAGGGCCGCCCTCCGCCGCTTCCCGTTCCCCGGGTCCTCCCGACGCTCGCCGCTCCGCCGCGGCGGAGGGCCCTCCGGCGGGGTGCCCGGCACGTCCCGATATAAAGTGAACGATCGTTCTTTTATCGATGCGTCGCGCGGCCAAATCCTCTACAATCCGCCGACGCCCGATGCGCCGCCCGCGCGCCGGCGTTCTCCGCTTCGACCCCGACGCCGCTGCCGCGGCGTCAACGCGCGCCTGCGCGAGGAACCCGCTACCCGATCATGAAAGTCATCAGCTCGATCCAGGAACTGCGCGACCAGCTGCGCGGACAGAACCGCACGGCGTTCGTGCCGACGATGGGCAACCTGCACGAAGGGCACCTGTCGCTGATGCGCCTCGCGCGCCAGCACGGCGACCCGGTCGTGGCGAGCATCTTCGTCAACCGGCTGCAATTCGGCCCGAACGAGGATTTCGACAAGTACCCGCGCACGCTCCAGGACGATATCGAGAAGCTGCAGCAGGACAACGTGTACGTGCTGTTCGCGCCGACCGAGCGCGACATGTACCCTGAGCCGCAGGAGTATCGCGTGCTGCCGCCGGACGACCTCGGCGGGATTCTCGAGGGCGAGTTCCGGCCCGGCTTCTTCGCCGGCGTGTGCACGGTCGTCACGAAGCTGATGTCCTGCGTACAGCCGCGCGTCGCCGTGTTCGGCAAGAAGGATTACCAGCAGCTGATGATCGTGCGCCGGATGTGCCAGCAGCTCGCGCTGCCGGTCGACATCATCGCGGCCGAGACCGTGCGCGACGAGGACGGCCTCGCGCTGTCGTCGCGCAACCGCTACCTGACGACCGACGAGCGCAAGGAAGCGCCCGAACTGGCGAAAACGCTGCAGCGCGTGCGCGAGCGCGTGCTCGGCGGCGAACGCGACCTCGGCAAGCTCGAGCAGCACGCGCACACGCACCTGGCCGAACGCGGCTGGGTGCCCGACTACATCGCGATCCGCCGCCGCGCGAACCTGATCGCGCCGAGCGCCGCCGAACTCGAAGCCGGCGAGCCGCTCGTCGTGCTCGCGGCCGCGAAGCTCGGCGCGACGCGCCTCATCGACAACCTGGAAATCTGACGGGCGGCCGCCCGCGCCTCTCACGACGCATCACGGAGACACCATGCAGCGCCACATGCTCAAATCGAAGATCCACCGTGCGGCGGTCACGCACTGCGAACTGCACTACGAAGGTTCGTGCGCGATCGACGAAGACCTGCTCGAAGCGGCGGGCCTCATCGAAAACGAACGGATCGACATCTGGAACATCAACAACGGCGAGCGCTTCTCGACGTACGCGATCAAGGGCGAGCGCGGCAGCGGGATGATCTCGCTGAACGGCTCGGCCGCGCGCCGCGCGCAGCTCGGCGACCTCGTGATCATCGCCGCGTTCGCGATGGTCGACGAAGCCGAATTGCAGGCCGGCTGGAAGCCGAAGCTCGTGTTCATCGACGAAGGCAACAAGATCAAGGGCCATCGCGATCACGTGCCGACGCAAAACTGGACGTAACCCGAGCGGCATGCCCGCGTGCCGTGGCGCGCGGGTGCAGTGACGCCGCTTGCCGCCGAAGGGCCGGATGCCGTACGCGACGGGATCCGGCCCTTTCTCATTGGGTGTCACGCCGGCCGGATGGGCCGGATGGCGGGATGCTCAGGAAGCCTTGACGGCCTTCTCGGCCTTCGGCACGCGCCGCTCGGCCCATTCGACGATCGGCCGCCACTGTTCGAGATCCTTCTCCACGCGGCTTTTCGCGACATCCCACAGCGTCAGGCCGTGCGCGGCGATCTGCACGTAGTTCTGCGTGTCGCGCACGTAACCGAGCACCGGCAGGCCGAGCCCTTCGACGAACCGGTGCAGCTGGTCGGACGAGCGCGTGCGCGCGTCGACCCGCATCCCGACGATCCCGATCTCGACGCTGCCCTTGCGAACGGCCTTCTCGCTGGCGAGGCGCTCCAGAAACTGCCGGGTCGCGAGAATATCGAACATCGACGGCTGCAGCGGCACGATCACCTTGTCGGCCAGTTGCAGCGCGACGTTGAGCCGCGTGCCGTGCAGCCCGGCCGGCGTATCGATCACGGCGTATTCGAGCCCGCGCGGCGGCTTCGACGGCGCGTCCGGATCGAGATCCCACGCCTCGATCGCCGGCAAGCCGGCCGGCCGCAGGTCGAGCCACGCATGCGCGGACTGCTGCCGGTCCAGGTCGGCCAGCGCGACCCATGCGCCCTGCGCCGTGAAATAGCCGGCTAGATTGGTGGACAGCGTGCTCTTCCCCACGCCGCCCTTCGGATTCGCCACCACGATGACCGTCATGAATTCCCCCGAAAAAGCCGCGCGGCGCCGGCCGCATGGCAGGCGCCGCTCGATTGCGGATACAGGGAGCGATGATATCGGCAAACGGGGGGTCACCGGAACCGGTCGCACCGAACCTGGGCCCCTTTCGTCTGCTTTCATTCACGTTACGCGCGCTGGACCGCGGCCTCCCGCGCGCCGATCGCGAACGCGCCGCCGCCCAGCAGGGCCTGCACGGCCAGCGTGACAGCCCAGAACGCCGGATATTCCCAGCCGCCGTGCGGCGACGAGAAGCCCCAGCCGTTCGGCAGATGCGCGGCGACCGCGCCGAGCATGAACGGCAGCAGCACCAGCGCGGCGATGCGCACGCGGAAGCCCGCGAGCAGCGCCAGGCCGCCCGCCAGTTCGACGAACGTGGTCAGGTACGCGAGCCAGCCCGGCAGGCCGATCGACGTGAAGAACTGCGCGGTGCCCGGCAGCGTGAAGACGAATACTTTCTGCGCGACGTGCGCGAGGTACAGCACGCCGAGGGCGACGCGCAGCAGCGTCGCGGCGAAATCGTTCAGGCGGTTGGCGTTCATGGCGAATTCCTTCGTGAGTGGAGGGGAATGGATCGCACTCTATTCGAATCGATTCGGCCGATAAACACGCGAATTCGCTTAAATAATTTCCAATCAGGAATGAATGAAGGCAAAAAAAGGGCATGACCGATCATGCCCTGCTTCCCGCTCAGTAACCGCTCTTGCCTTGCGTGGCGTCGCCGCCGGACTGGCCGCCGCCCGGCGCATACGAATCGCACGCCTGCGCGGCCGCGGACGCGCCCAGCAGCGCCGCGAGCAGGACGCTCCACCACCATCGAGCCCTCATCGTCGCCCTCCTTCGGGCGGACCTCCGCCCTCCTCTGTTGTACGCGATCGGGCGGAAAAAGCGAGGGCGGACCGACGCGGCCTCAACGAAATTCGGCGTACAGCGCGTCAAGGTCGAGGTGCTCGGCGAACGTGTCGGCCAGCCGCTCGAGCGACGCCTCGCGCAGCGCCGGGTAGTCGATGCGGGCCGCGCCGTCGAGCCCCGCCCACGCGAGCAGCGCCGCGCAGGCGTCGGGCGCGTCGAACAGCCCGTGCACGTAGGTCGCGAGAATCTGGCCGTCGGCCGACATCGCGCCGTCAGGGCGCACGCCATCCTGCGCGGCATCGGCGGCCAGCGTCAGCGCGGGCATTGCGAGCGCCGGCCCGCGCGTGTCGCCCATGTGGATCTCGTAGCCGCGCACGGCGGCCGCGCCCGGCAGCGCGAGTTGCCCGGTCACGTTCTTCAGCGTCTTGTCGGGTTGCAGCGTCGTGTCGAAATCGAGCAGCCCGAGCCCCGGCACGCTGCCGGGCGCGCCTTCGAGGCCGAGCGGATCATCGAGCGTGCGGCCGAGCATCTGCATGCCGCCGCAGATGCCGATCACCTTGCCGCCGTAGCGCAGATGGCGCCGGATCAGCGCGTCCCAGCCCGCGTCGCGCAGCCACGCGAGGTCGCGCTGCACGCTCTTCGAACCGGGCAGGATCAGCAGATCGGCGTCGGGTACGGGGCCGCTCTTCCAGTACGTGAATTCGACCTGCGGATGCGCGCGCAGCGGATCGAAATCGGTGTGGTTGCTGATGCGCGGCAGCGCGGGCACGACGACGCGCAACACGCCGGCGTCGCCCCGGGCGGCGGCGCTGCGCGCCTGCGCGGGCAGCATGTCCTCGGCGTCGAGCAGCAGCCCGTGCAGATACGGCAGCACGCCGAACACCGGCTTGCCCGTCTGCGCGCGCAGCCAGTCGAGCCCCGGTTCGAGCAGCTTGAGGTCGCCGCGAAAGCGGTTGATCACGAAGCCGCGCACGCGCGCGCGCTCGCTGTCCGACAGGCACGCGAGCGTGCCGACCAGGTGCGCGAACACGCCGCCGCGATCGATGTCGGCGACGAGCACGACCGGGCAGTCGACGCGCTCGGCAAACCCCATGTTCGCGATGTCGCCGTCGCGCAGGTTGATCTCGGCCGGGCTGCCGGCGCCTTCGACGATCACCGTGTCGTACCCGGCGCGCAGGCGCGCATACGACTCGAGTACCGCATCGAACGCGACCGGCTTGTAGTCGTGATACGCCCGCGCGTCGAGGTTCATGCGCGCCTTGCCGTGAATGATCACCTGCGCGCCGCGATCGCTCGTCGGCTTCAGCAGCACCGGATTGAAATCCGTATGCGGCGCGACGCCGGCGGCCAGCGCCTGCAACGCCTGCGCGCGGCCGATCTCGCCGCCGTCGACCGTCACCGCGCTGTTGAGCGCCATGTTCTGCGGCTTGAACGGCGCCACGCGCGCGCCGCCGCGGCGCGCGAGGCGGCACAGGCCCGCGACGAGCGTGCTCTTGCCCGCGTCGGACGTCGTGCCCTGGATCATCAGCGTGCCGCGCGGCCGCGGCTCGGGTGCATTCATCGTGTGAAAGGTGTCGCGAAGCAAAGGCGGCATTATCGCCCGCGCCGGGTCGCGCGCGCCGTTACAATCACGCGATGATTCCGCACGACCTCACCTTCGTCCTCGGCGGCGCGCGCTCGGGCAAGAGCGCGCATGCCGAGCGGCTCGCCGCCGACAGCGGCCGCCCCGTCACCTACATCGCGACCGCGACCGCCGCCGATGCCGAATTCGCGCAGCGCATCGCGCATCACCGCGCGCGCCGGCCGGCCGACTGGGGGTTCGCCGACGCGAGCGTCGATCTCGCGGGCACGCTCGCGCGGCTCGACGATCCGCACGCATGCCTGCTCGTCGACTGCCTGACGCTGTGGCTCACGAACCTGTTGTGCCCCGCCGACGGCGAACCGCTCGACGATGCGCAGTACGCGGCGCAGGTCGAGCGACTCGAGCACGCGCTGTGCGGCGCGCGCGCGAAGGTGATCGTCGTCAGCAACGAGATCGGGCTCGGCGTCGTGCCGCTCGGGTCGGTCACGCGCCGCTACGTCGACGAGCTCGGCCGCCTGAACCAACGCGTCGCCGCGCTCGCGACGCGCGTGACGCTGCTGGTTGCCGGGCTGCCGCTCGACCTCAAGGCAGGCGCGTCGTCATGCTGATGCTGTCGCTGCCCGTCGTCGCGATGCTCGCGGTCGCGGCCGCGCTCGTCGACCGCGCCATCGGCGAGCCGGCCGGCTGGCATCCGCTCGTCGCGTTCGGCCGCTTCGCCGCGCGCATCGAAGCCGCGCTGAACACGGGCCGGCGCGGCCGCGTGATCGGCGTCGCCGCGTGGCTCGCGGCGGTCGTGCCGCCGGTGGCCGTCGCGGCATGGCTCGTCGCCGTGCTGCCCTGGCCGTTCGCCGCTGCGCTGCACGTCGCGCTGCTGTGGTTCGCGCTCGGCGCGAAGAGCCTCGCCGACCACGTCGCGCCGATCGCCGCCGCGCTGCTGCGGCACGACCTCGACGCGGCGCGCGCGCTGACCGCGCGCATCGTGTCGCGCGACACGAGCAGCGCGGACGAAGGTGCGCTGTCGCGCGCGGCCGTCGAATCGGCGCTCGAAAACGGCAACGACGCGATCTTCGGCGCGCTCTTCTGGTTCGTCGTCGCGGGCGGCCCCGGCGCGTTGCTGTTCCGGCTCGCGAACACGCTCGACGCGATGTGGGGCTACCGCACGCCGCGCTTCCTGACCTTCGGCTGGGCCGCCGCGCGCATCGACGACGCGCTGAACTGGATTCCCGCGCGCCTCACGGCCGCCAGCTACGCGCTGCTCGGCGACACGGCCGCCGCATGGCGCTGCTGGCGCACGCAAGCGCGCCACTGGGACAGCCCGAACGCGGGCCCCGTGATGGCCGCGGGCGCCGGCAGCCTGAACGTGCAGCTCGGCGGCCCGGCCGTCTATCACGGCGAGATCGAGGATCGGCCGGCGCTGGGCACCGGCGCCACGGCCACCGCCCTTCACATCGTCGCCGCGCTGTCGCTCGTCACGCGCACGCTCGCGCTGTGGCTCGCGCTGCTGGTCGCGAGCGGCGCACTCGTCATGGCTACCCATCATGTCTGATTCATCGATCGCGCACGGCGGCAACCTGCATGAAGCCGCCCACCGCCACGGCATTCCGTACGACGCGTGGCTCGATCTGTCGACCGGCATCAATCCGCTCGGCTACCCGGTGCCGCCCGTGCCGGCCGACGCCTGGCGCCGGCTGCCCGACGACGGCGACGGCCTCGCGGCCTGCGCCGCGCAGTACTACCGCGCGCCCGATGCCGCGCACGTGCTGCCGGTTGCCGGCAGCCAGGCCGCGATCCGCGCGTTGCCGGCATTGCTGCCGGCCGGCGACGCCGGCGTCGCACCGCTCGCGTACGGCGAATACGCGCCCGCGTTCGCGCGCCACGGCCACCGCGTCGTCGCGCTCGACATCCGCGCCGATACGCTGCCCGCGACGCTGCGCCACGTCATCGTCGGGAATCCGAATAATCCGACCGCCGAGTTCGTGCCGACCGAGCGCCTGCTCGGCTGGCACGCGCAACTGGCGGCACGCGGCGGCACGCTGATCGTCGACGAAGCGTTCGCCGATACGGGTGCCGCGCCATCGCTCGCGCCGCAGGTCGATCGTCCGGGGCTCGTCGTGCTGCGCTCGGTCGGCAAGTTCTTCGGGCTCGCCGGGATCCGTGCGGGCTTCGTGCTCGCGCATCCCGCGCTGATCGCCGCGCTGCGCGACAGGCTCGGCGCATGGACCGTCAGCGGCCCCGCGCGTCACGCGGTCGCCGCGGCGTTCGCCGATCGTGCGTGGCAAGCCGCCGCGCGCGAGCGGCTCGCGGCCGACGGCGAGCGGCTGGCCGCGCTGCTGCGCGCGCACGGCTTCGCGGTTCGCGCGACGCCGCTGTTCAGCTGGACCGACGACCCGCGCGCCGCGGCGCTGCATGCGGCGCTTGCGGCGCACGGCATCTGGACGCGGCACTTCCCGACGCCGTCGAGCGTGCGCGTCGGCCTGCCGGGCAGCGAAGCCGAATGGCAGCGCCTCGGCGACGCGCTCGCGCATGGCGTGCCGCTGCTGCAGCGGGCGTCGGCATGAGTCCACGTGTGTTCAGCCGGATCGCGCCGGCCTCACTGCTCGCCGCACTCGCTCACGCGCCGCTCGTCCACGCCGACGTCACGACCCGCGACGACGTCGGCAATACGGTCACGCTGCCCGCGCCCGCGCGGCGCGTGATCAGCCTCGCGCCGCACGCGACCGAGCTCGTCTACGCGGCCGGCGGCGGCGCGAAGCTCGTCGGCACCGTCACGTACAGCGACTATCCGGCCGCCGCGCAAGCGGTGCCGCGCGTCGGCGACAACAAGGCGCTCGATCTCGAACGCATCGCCGCGCTGAAGCCCGACCTGATCGTCGTCTGGCGGCACGGCAACGCCGAGCGGCAGACCGACGCGCTGCGCGCGCTGCACATCCCGCTGTTCTTCAGCGAACCGAAGCATCTCGACGACGTGTCGTCGTCGCTGCGCCGGCTCGGCACGCTGCTCGGCACGCAACCGGCCGCCGATGCCGCCGCGGCCGCCTTCACGCGCGACATCGCGGCACTGCGCGCACGCTACGCGGCACGCCCGCCCGTCGCGACGTTCTTCCAGGTATGGGACCACCCGCTGACGACGCTCAACGGCACGCACCTGATCAACGAAGTGTTCGAACTGTGCGGCGGCCGCAACGTGTTCGCGTCGCTCAAACCGCTCGCGCCGACCGTGACCGACGAGGCCGTGCTCGCGGCGAACCCGGAAGCGGTCGTGACGACGAGTGCCGGCGCGACCCGTTCGAACGAACCGCTGCCGAGCCTTGAGCGCTGGCGCGCGTGGCCCGCGCTGACGGCCGTGGCGCGCAACAACCTGTTCGCGATCGACGGCGATCTGCTGACGCGGCCGTCGCCGCGCATCGCGCTGGGCGCGGCCGCGCTATGTGAGGATCTGGATGCCGCGCGTGCGCGGCGGCCGGCGCGCTGATTTCCAGCGCGGCGGCGCACGCGTTCATCGTGCATCGGTGCCGGACGCGTCCGGTGCGTAAGACGGATACATCGTGCGCAGCGTCGTTCACTTGCGGACGCAAGTGCGCCTATGCGTCCCAGTGCACGACTTCCCATGCGCGCACGTCGTCGTCCATGCGCAGCCACACGACCCCGCCCGTCGGCACCGGCCGCGACAGCAACGTATCGAGCGGCACGCGCAATACATGCGACGCGAATGCGCGGATCACGCCCGCATGCGTGACAACCCATTGCGGCCCGTCGAATGCCGCAAGCGCATCGGCCCGCCGCGCAACCCGCGCGACGAATCGCGCGACGCTTTCTCCGCCATGCGCGCACGCATGCATCAGGTCGGCCGCCCACGCATCGAGTGCGGCACGGTCGATATCGTCCCAGCGCTGCATTTCCCACGCGCCGAAATCCATTTCCTGCCAGTCGGCGTCGCGCAGCAGCGGCACGTCGAATGCCCGCGCGAGCTGTTCGGCAACCGATGCGCAGCGCGTCAGCGGGCTCGTCCAGACCTGTTCGGGCGACGGCGCACCCCGTTCCGCCAGATGCGCACGCACGGCCTGCGCGCCGTCATCAGCCGATTCAGCGAGCGGCACGTCGCTGCGCCCGTAACAGACGCCCGGCCCGATGCCGACGGCCGGATGACGAATCAGGACGACGTCCATCCGAGCACCACGAGATAGATCGCCAGTTCGCCCAGTTGCTGCACGAAGCCAAGACAGTCGCCCGTATAACCGCCGATCCGCTTCACGAAATAGCGGGCCGCCCACGCGCGCACGAGCGCGAGCGCCACGCATGCGGCGACGCCCATGCGCCAGTCCGGCCAGAACAGCCACGGCAATCCGAACACCGCCGCGACGCACGCCGCGCGTGCGCCCATCCGTTGCGCAACCGGCTTCGCCTTGCCTTCGGGCCGCACGTAGTCGAGCGTCATCAGCAGGCTCACGGCCATCGCGCGGCTCGCCGCATGCGCGGCGATCATCGTCCATGCGGCGCGCAACGGCAGCATCGACGTCAGCGCCTGCCATTTCAGGCCGAGCGCGATCACGAGCGCGACCGCGCCGAACGTGCCGATCCGCGAATCGTGCATGATGCGCAGCACGTCGTCGCGCGTGTAACCGCCGCCGAACGCGTCGCAACTGTCGGCGAGGCCGTCTTCGTGGAAGGCGCCGGTCGCGAGCAGCGTCGCGGCCATCGACAGCCCGACCGCGATCGATGGGGGCAGCGCGCGCAGCGCGACGAGGTAGACGAGCGCGCCCCACGCGCCGACGCACGTGCCGACGAGCGGGAAATAGCGCGCGGCCTGATCGAGATCGCCAGCCGCGTAGCCGATCGAGCGCGGCACGGGCACGCGCGTGAAATAGCCGAGCGCGACGAAGAAGTAGCGCAGTTCGGCGCGCATGCCGCGTGTGCGCTCAGGCGTCACGATCGTCGACGCCGGCGGACTCGAAGCTCGCCATCTCGCTGAGGAACGCGGCGGCCGCGCGCACCAGCGGCAGCGCGAGCGCGGCGCCCGTGCCTTCGCCGAGCCGCAGGTCGAGCGCGAGCAGCGGCTTCGCGCCGAAATGCTCGAGCATGCGCCGGTGGCCGGCCTCGTGCGACGTATGCGAGAACACGCAGTAGTCGCGCACGCCGGGCGCGATGCGCTCGGCGACGAGCAGCGCGGCGGTCGCGATGAAGCCGTCGACGAGGATCGTCATCCGCTCGCTCGCGGCCGCGAGGTACGCGCCTGTCATCATCGCGATCTCGAAGCCGCCGAACGTCGCGAGCACGTCGAGCGGCGCGATCGCATGCGAGTGCTTGACGAGCGCGCGGCCGAGCACCGCACGCTTGTGCGCGAGGCCCTGATCGTCGAGGCCCGTGCCGCGGCCGACGCATGCGTCGATCGGCACGTCGAGCAGGCGGCTCATCAGGCACGCGGCCGACGACGTGTTCGCGATGCCCATCTCGCCGAAGCCGATCACGTTCGTGCCGAGCGATGCGTGCAGGCGGACACGCGCCGCGCCGGCGGCCAGCGCCGTCGTCGCTTCTTCACGCGTCATCGCCGGCTCCGTCGCGAAGTTGCGCGTGCCGCGCGCGACCGGCAGCGACACCAGCCGGTCCGACAGCGGCAGCGGCGACGCGACGCCCGCATCGACGATCTCGAGCGTGCTCTGCGCGACGCCTGAAAACGCGTTGATCGCCGCACCGCCGGCCAGGAAGTTCGCGACCATCTGCGCGGTCACCGCCTGCGGATAAGGACTGACGCCCTCGGCCGCGATCCCGTGATCGCCCGCGAACACGATCGTCACGGGACGCTGCACGACGGGCCGCTCGGTGCGCTGGATCAGGCCGATCTGCAGCGCGAGCGCCTCGAGCTGGCCGAGGCTGCCGGGCGGCTTGGTCTTGTGGTCGATCACATGCTGCAGGCGCTTGCGCAATGCGTCGTCGAGCGGCGCGATCGCGGGCGGGAATTGGGTCGGAGTGGTCATCGAGGAGCCGTGTCGTGGGTGCGGCATGCGCCGCGCATCGAAAAAATCGGGACAGGAAAGGTCATTGTCGCGCAGGCCACGCCGGCAGCAACGCATCGCGGCCGTTCTCGCGAATCAGCACGAGCGGATAGCCGAATGCATCGCTCGCGCGCTCGGGCGTCAGCACGTCGTGCACGGGGCCGGCCCACGCATGGCCGCGGCCGTCGAGCAACAGCGCGTGCGTCGCGAAACGCCGCGCGAGATTCAGGTCGTGACACGAAAACAATACCGTGCGCGGGCCCGCCGCGAGCCAGGCGGCCAGCGCGGTCAGACAGTCGATCTGGTGATGCAGGTCGAGATGCGCGAGCGGTTCGTCGAGCAGCATCAGCGGCGCATCCTGGCACAGCGTCGCGGCCAGCGCGACCCGTTGCCGCTCGCCGCCCGACAGCGACATCACGTCGCGCGACGCGAGCGGGCTCAGGTCGAACGTCGCGAGCGCATCGCGCGCGGCCGCACGGTCGCCGTCGCGCTCCCAGCCCCAGCCACCGAGATACGGAAAGCGGTTGAGCAGCACCGTGTCGAACACGGTCGCGCTGAACGCATCGTGCAATTGCTGCGGCATCAGTGCGCGGCGCTGCGCGAGTCGTTCGGGGCGCCACGCGGCAAGCGGCCGGCCGTCGATCTCGACGTGTCCGCCGGCGGGCGGCTGCAATCCGGCGAGCGTGGCGAGCAGCGTCGTCTTGCCCGCGCCGTTCGGCCCGGCGACGCACCAGATCTCGCCGGGGCGGAACGCCTGCGTGAAGCAGTCGAGCAGCGTGCGCGCGCCGGCTTTCAGCGTCAGGTCGACGGCCGTGTAGTACATGTCGCCGGCAGCGGCGTTCAGTGCGGGGCCCGTCATCGCATCGGTCTCCTCAGCAACATCCACAGGAACACCGGCACGCCGATCAACGCGGTCATCACGCCGACCGGCAATTGCGCGGGCGCGATCGCGGTGCGCGCGAGGAGGTCGGCCGCCATCACGCCGCCGCCGCCCGCGAGCATCGCGGCCGGCAGCAGCATCCGCTGGTCGTTGCCGAACGCGAGCCGCAATGCATGCGGCACGACGAGCCCGACGAAGCCGATCGTGCCGGCCGTCGTCACCGCGGCCGCGGCGGCCAGCGACGCGACGAGATAGATCCGCACGCGCAGCCGCGCGACCGGCACGCCGAGCGCGAGCGCGGTCGCATCGCCGCGCAGCAGCACGTTCAGTTGCGGCGCGGCCGGCAGCGCGACGCCTGCGCTCAGCAGCAGCGCGCCCCACGCGAACCACGGCGCCGTCGCGCCACTCAGGTCGCCCGTCAGCCAGAAGATGATGCCGCGCAGCCGCGCGTCGGGCGCGAGCGACAGCAACAGCGTGACGAGCGCGCCCCACCCCGCCGCGATCACGACGCCCGTGAGCAGCAGCCGCGGCGACGCGTCGCGCGATTCGCCGCGCCACAGCTCGCGCCTCGCGAGCCCCAGCACGAGCGCGACCGATACGAGCGAACCGGCGAACGCGGATGCGTCGACGAGCCACCATGCGCCCCCTGCGATCATCGCGACGAGCGCGAAGCCGGCCGCGCCGCCGGACACGCCCAGCACGTACGGCTCCGCGAGCGGATTGCGCAGCAGCACCTGCAACAACGCGCCCGCCAGCGCGAGCAGCGCGCCGCACGCGAAGCCCGCGAGCGCGCGCGGCAGGCGCAGCGTGCGCACGATATCGGCGAACAGGGTATCGCCGCCGTGCGGCACGAGCGACGCGAGCGCTTGCCATGGCGACATCGGCACGCTGCCGATCGACAGCGACGCGACGAACAGCAGCGCGACCACGGCGGCCAGCGCGGCCCAGATGACGGCGGCGCGCGCGGCGCTCATGCCGCGCACGGCCGCGCGCACGACGCGCGGCGCATCCGCTTGCGGCAGCCGGCCGGGCGCGACAGGGGCGCGTGGCGGACGATTGGGGTCGGCATCGAAGGACGTTCCGTGAAACATTGCGCGCCCCGCTTCCCCGCAGGCCGCGCGTCATGGAGCCCGTGCGGGCTCCCCGTCTCGGCCGGTATCCGGGCTGGCGGCGGACCGGCTCGCCTTCCCGCGCGATGACGCGCAGTGGCCCGCGCCCGCGAGCGACCTGCACGCGAAACGCGCCCGAGCCGGCCTGCGTCACGCGACGCGGCCGCTTACCGTTGCGGGGGCAGCGCAGGTTGGCGCGCTCGTGGAGCCCACACCCTGCTTCCCGTTTAACCGCGCGTCCTGCGCGCGAGCACCGAGGCGGCGCCAGTTTAGGAGCCGGTCGCGCGAGCGTCAAGGAAGCATCCGGACCCGCGCGGGACGCGCCGATTCGCGGCAAGAAGCAGGGGTGTTACGACTGGAAACGTTACAGATGTCGGATTGCGCGGTATTCCGCGCTAAAATGCTGGGTCTTTAGAGGACGCAGCAAATGCTCAACGAACTCGAAACCCTGTCTCAAAATATTGGCCGTCTGATTTCGCTGAACAAGCGCTATCACTCGGAACGGCTCGCGCTCGAGGAGCAGGTCGCGCAATTGCGCGCGGAAGCGGACACGGTCCGCGCGGAACTCGCGCAGCTGCGCGACGAACGCAATGCGCTCGCGGCCGAGCGCGACACGCTGTCGGCGAAGATCGACGACGCCCAGGTGAAACTGAACGCGATTCTCGAAAAGCTGCCGCGCTCGAAGGGCGCGGAGCAAGCCGACAACCAGCTCGACCTGCTCGATGCGCAGGCGCGCACGGATGGCGATGACGCGGCCAGCCACGGAGAACATGCATGAGCACCAAGCAGATCGAAGTCTCGATTCTCGGTCAGGCCTATCGGCTCGCCTGTTCGGCCGAGACCGAAGCGGCGCTGCTCGAAGCGGTCGCGCGCGTCGACGCCGAAATGTCGAAAATCCGCTCGAACAGCTCGGTGCGCGGCACCGATCGCATCGCGGTGATGGCGGCGCTGTCGCTTGCATCGGAATTGCTGCGACTGCAAACGAGCGTGCGGCACGGTGAAGCATTTCCGGCGGAGGAAATCCGTCGTACAATGCATCAGATGAACGAACAGCTCGGCGCGGTGCTCGCACAGCACGAGACGCAGTAACGGTTGAAACGATGCGTCGATTCCGCTTGATCTCGACGGTCAACGGTGGTCAAATTGGCGCATCGAAACACAGTTCAGTCAGCTTCCCTGCCTGGTTCGCCAAGGTCATATATTCCTTGAACCAATGCCATGTGCACGGTTGCGGAAATTTGTAGCACGGGCGCGCGCGTCACTCTGTCTGATGTACCCGAAGTGCTGCTAACTGCGACCAATTCTGAACCTCAGGTTCAGGATGCCGGCCTAGCGGCCAAGGCGGGGGCCTATCCAACGGCATCGGGTAACGCCCGATGCCGTTTCCTTTTGTAGCGGCCTTTTTCTGCGTCGATCACGACCATGCAATACTGGCTGATGAAGTCCGAACCGGACGAAGCAAGCATCGACGATCTCGCCAACGCACCGCAGCGCTCGCTGCCGTGGACCGGCGTGCGCAACTATCAGGCGCGCAATTTCATGCGCGACACGATGAAGATCGGCGACGGCGTACTGTTCTATCACTCGAGTTGCCCCGAGCCGGGCATCGCGGGGCTCGCCGAAGTATCGTCCACGCCCTACCCCGATCCCACGCAGTTCGATCCGAAAAGCCCCTATTACGACCCGAAATCGACGCAGGAAGCGCCACGCTGGCTGCTCGTCGACGTGCGCTTCGTGAAGAAGTCGCCGCTCGTGCCGCTCGCCGCGCTGCGCGAGCACGACGAGCTCGCCGACATGCGCGTGCTCGCCCGCGGCAACCGGTTGTCGATCACGCCCGTCACGCGGGCCGAATGGCGATTCATCACCGAAAAGTTGATGAAGTAGGCGCGCGCCAAAGGTCAAATCTGGTCAGTACGCGCCGCCGCAACGGAACTCGCGACACGTTCGCGCGGCCTAAGCAACCGCTGTCGGCCGATCGGGCCGGCCGTCGTTTTTTTCGTCGCGCGGTACGCCCGCGTCGCGCACGCGTGATCCGCGTGCGCGCCCTCGCACAAGGAGTCCAACAATGACCAAGAAATCCGCACTCGCGCTGTCGCTCGCCCTCGCCGCCGCCGTTCCCGTCGCGCTGACGCTCGCGTCGCCCGCCGCGCACGCCCAGACGGCGAACCCGCACTTTCCGGAGCCGGCGGGCGTGCTGTCGCTGTCGTCGCAGGCCAGTGCCGACGTGCCGCAGGACATCATCCACATCACGCTGTTCTACGAGCAGCAGGCCAAGGATCCGGGCAGCCTCACCGCGCAGTTGAACCAGCGCGCGGACGCGGCCCTGTCGCAGGCGAAGGGCGTATCGGGCGTCACCGCGCACACGGGCGCGTTCTCCGTGTATCCGAGCACCGATCGCGACGGCAAGATCTCCGCATGGCGCGGCCGCACCGAGGTCGCGCTCGAATCGCGCGATTTCGCCGCGGCGTCGAAGCTGGCAGGCCAGTTGTCGAACCTGATGCAGGTCGCGAACGTCGAGTTCTCGCTGTCGCCGGAAGCGCAGCGCACGGCCGAGCAGAAGCTCACGACCGAGGCGATCAAGTCGTTCCGCGCCCGCGCGGACGAAGCCGCGAAGGCCTTCGGCTACAGCAGCTACACGATCCGCGATGTGAACGTCGGCAGCGGCCGCAACGTGCAGCCGTATCCGCGCATGATGGCGATGGCCGCGGCGCCGATGGACAGCGCGAAGATGAGCGCGCCGATCGCGGTCGAAGGCGGCAAGGCCACCGTGTCGGTCACCGTCAACGGCTCGGTGCAGATGAAGTAACGCGCATCGCGCAGCAGTCGAAAACGAAAAACGCCGGCCCGAGGGCCGGCGTTTTCATGTGCATCCGGGTGACCGATGCACGCGCCGATCACGCGTACATCGATACCGCGTCAAGCAGCCACCGCATGCAGCCACTTCACGCAGCCGCATTCGCGTTCGCCGCGCGGCGGCGATACGCCCAGACCATCATCGCGACACCCGCGAGGATCATCGGCAGCGACAGCCACTGCCCCATCGACAGGCCGAGCGCGAGCAGGCCGAGAAAATCATCGGGCTCGCGCGCGAACTCGACCGTGAAGCGTGCGAGCCCATAACCGATCAGGAACAGCGCGGATATCGCGCCCATCGGCCGCGGCTTGCGCGCGAACAGGAACAGCACGAAGAACAGCGCGATGCCTTCGAGCGCGATTTCATAGAGCTGCGAAGGATGGCGCGGCAGCATCTGGTATTGCATGAACACGTCGGCGAGATGCCACTTCTCGACGAGCTCCGGATGCTTCGGCAGCCATGCCGCGTCGTCGCGCATCGCGCCGGGGAACAGCATCGCCCACGGCGCCGTCGGATCGGTCACGCGGCCCCACAGTTCGCCGTTGATGAAGTTGCCGAGCCGCCCGGCCGCGAGCCCCAACGGCACCATCGGCGCGACGAAATCGGTGACCTGCAGCCAGTGCCGCTTGCGCTGCCACGCGAACAGCATCATCGCGAGCGTCACGCCGAGGAAGCCGCCGTGAAACGACATGCCGCCTTCCCACACCTTGAACACGTCGAGCGGATGCGAGAAGTAGAAATCGGCCTTGTAGAACAGCACATAGCCGAGCCGGCCGCCGAGCACGGTGCCGAGCACGCCGTAGAACATCATGTCGTCGATGTCCTTCGCGGTCCAGCCCTGCGCCGCGACGTGCGGCAGCTTCAGGCGGATCCGGCCGACGACGATCGCAGCGATGAAGCCGACGAGATACATGAGGCCGTACCAGCGCACGGCCAGCGGCCCGAGATGGATCGCAACGGGGTCGAAATTCGGGTGAATGATCATGGGTTAGCGAAGAAGTTTTCGAATACGGTACGGCCGTCGCACACGTGCGGCACCGCGCGTTGGACGGCGCCCGCGCACCATCGTTCACGTCACGCGGCCAGCCCCTGCGCGCGCACGACGTCGATGAAGCCCGCGAGCACGGGGCTCACGTCGCCGGTGCGCCACACGAGCCCCGTCTCGACGACCGGCGCGTGGCCGGCCAGCGGCCGGTACACGACGCCGGTGCGCCGCAGGTTACGCAGCGATTGCGGCACCAGTGCGACGCCCATCCCGGCCGACACGAGGCTGACGATCGTCTGCATCTGGATCGCCTCCTGGCCGATGCGCGGGGTTTCCCCCGCCGCGCCGTAGCAGCCCGTAATGATGTCATAAAAGCCGGGCGCCAAACGGCGCGGAAAGATCACGAGCGGCAACGCGGCGACCTCGGCGAGCTGTACGGGCTCGTCCTCGGGCGCGTCGGACGCCCCGGCCGGCATCGCGACTACCAGCGGCTCGCGCACCACCGGCAGATACGACAGCCCGGCCGCGTGACGCGGCGGCACGGGCGGAATCACGAGCCCCGCGTCGATGCGCCCGGCGACGAGTTCGTCGATCTGCACGTCGCTCGTCGCTTCCGTGAGCTGCAGCCGGACCTGCGGATAGCGCGCGGCGAACGCACGCAGCAGCGACGGCAGCAGCCCGTAATCGGCGGTCGACACGAACGCGAGCGACAGCGAGCCGGCCTCGCCGCGCGCGAGCCGTCGCGCGAGCGGCGGCAGCGCATCGGCCGACGCGAGCAGCCGGCGCACGTCGGGCAGCAGCGCCGCGCCGACCGCCGTCAGCGCGACCGAGCGCTTGGTGCGCACGAACAGCGCAACGCCGAGCGCGTCCTCGAGCGCGCGGATCGCCTGCGACAGCGGCGGCTGCGTCATCGACAGACGCTCCGCCGCGCGGCCGAAATGGCGCTCGTCGGCGACGGTGACGAAATAGCGCCACTGGCGCAGGTCGGGGGTGGGATCGGCCATACTCGACTCATTCGCAAAACGACTTAATAGGAGACAAATAATATATTGGACATCCCATAACGGAAACTCCATGCTTGATTGACCCACCCGGCGCGCCGTTCGCGCCGGCGTCGCCAAAACAACGATGGAGCTCCCCATGTCGTACAACCGCCGCTCTAGAAACATCACGCAAGGCGTGGCCCGTTCGCCGAACCGCTCGATGTATTACGCGCTCGGCTACCAGAAGGACGATTTCGACAAGCCGATGGTCGGCATCGCGAACGGCCATTCGACGATCACGCCGTGCAATTCCGGCCTGCAGCGGCTGTCGGACGCCGCGGTCGACGCCGTGAAGGCGGCCGGCGCGAACCCGCAGATCTTCGGCACGCCGACGATTTCGGACGGCATGTCGATGGGCACCGAAGGCATGAAGTACTCGCTCGTGTCGCGCGAAGTGATCGCCGACTGCATCGAGACCTGCGTGCAGGGCCAGTGGATGGACGGCGTGGTGGTGGTCGGCGGCTGCGACAAGAACATGCCCGGCGGCATGATCGCGCTCGCGCGCCTGAACGTGCCGGGCATCTACGTGTACGGCGGCACGATCCGCCCGGGCAACTGGAAGGGCCGCGACCTGACGATCGTGTCGTCGTTCGAGGCCGTCGGCGAATTCACCGCGGGCCGGATGTCGCAGGAGGATTTCGAAGGCGTCGAGAAAAACGCGTGCCCGACGTCGGGGTCGTGCGGCGGCATGTACACCGCGAACACGATGAGTTCGTCGTTCGAGGCGCTCGGGATGTCGCTGCTGTATTCGTCGACGATGGCGAACCCCGATCAGGAGAAAGTCGATTCGGCCGCCGCATCGGCGCGCGTGCTGGTCGAGGCCGTGAAGCGCGACCTGAAGCCGCGCGACATCATCACGAAGGAATCGATCGAGAACGCGGTGTCGGTGATCATGGCCACCGGCGGCTCGACCAATGCGGTGCTGCACTATCTCGCGATCGCGCACGCGGCCGAGGTCGACTGGACGATCGACGACTTCGAGCGCATCCGCAAGCGCGTGCCGGTGATCTGCGACCTGAAGCCGTCCGGGAAGTACGTCGCGACCGACCTGCACCGGGCCGGGGGGATTCCGCAGGTGCTGAAGATCCTGCTCGACGCGGGGCTGCTGCACGGCGACTGCATGACGATCACCGGCCGCACGATCGCCGACGAGCTGAAGGACGTGCCGGCCGTACCGCGCGCGGACCAGGACGTGATCTTCCCGATCGACCGCGCGCTGTACAAGGAAGGCCACCTGGCGATCCTGAAGGGCAATCTCGCGGAAGACGGCGCGGTCGCGAAGATCACCGGCCTGAAGAACCCGGTGATCACCGGCCCGGCGCGCGTGTTCGACGACGAGCAGAGCGCGATGGATGCGATCCTCGGCGACCGGATCCGCGCGGGCGACATCCTCGTGCTGCGCTACCTCGGCCCGCAGGGCGGCCCCGGCATGCCGGAGATGCTCGCGCCGACTTCCGCGATCATCGGCAAGGGGCTCGGCGAATCGGTCGGCTTCATCACGGACGGGCGATTCTCGGGCGGCACCTGGGGCATGGTGGTCGGCCACGTCGCGCCGGAGGCGTTCGTCGGCGGCACGATCGCGCTGGTGCAGGAAGGCGATTCGATCACGATCGACGCGCACCGGCTGCTGCTGCAACTGAACGTCGACGACGCGGAACTCGCGCGCCGCCGCGCCGCCTGGCGACAACCGGCGCCGCGCTATACGCGCGGGGTGCTCGCGAAATTCGCGGCGCTCGCCCGGCCGGCGAACCAGGGGGCGGTCACCGGTTGATGCAGCGACGTCATCGCATGCGACCCCGATAAACGGGCCGCCGGGGGAACGCCCAAAACGTGCTTTCCCTTTGCTTCTATAATGCGCGGACCATGAAGCCGGCCGTCCCCGCCGGCGGAGAACCGCATGAAACAGACGATATTGCGCGTGCTGCTCGCCACGCTGCTGACCGGCAGCGCTGCGGCGGCGCGCGCCGACCAGGCCGACGGGCTCGCGCTCGCCCAGCGCAAGAACTGCATGGCCTGCCATGCGATCGGCAAGCCGCTGATGGGTCCGTCGTTCCACGACATCGCCGGCAAGTACGCGGCGCGCGGCGACGCGGCCGATTATCTGGCGCAATCGATCGTGAAAGGCAGCGTCGGCGTATGGGGCAGCGTGCCGATGCCCGCCAATACGCAACTGACGAGCATCGAAGCCCGCACGCTGGCCCAGTGGGTGCTGTCGGTTCGCTGAATCGGGTACCGGCGCGGCGCACCTACGTCGTATGCAGCGCGTCGCGGGCAGACGGCCCCGCACCGCCCCCGACCGGCGGCACCTCACTGCCGGCTTCGCAGGCCCTTACTAACCGCCCCCTCTTTTTCCCCGCCGCGAACGATTGCCGTTCAGCCGGAATGACCGGCGCGACGGCGGGCGATCTCTTCATCGACCGCATCGCGCACCCAATCCATCACCTCGGTTTCCAGCGCGAGCGCGACTTCACGCGTGACCTGCCCGACCAGCCAGGCCGAATGCTCGTGCAGCGCATCGCGACAACGCGCTTCGATGGCCTCGCGTCCTGGCCCCGTCAGATAGTTCGTCAGGCGATGGCGCAGCCGTTCGGCGATGTGCTGCGCATCTTCCGGCGTCAGGGCCGCTGCGGCCTGCGCATCCGGCTGCGGCGCTGCACTGGGCGGGAGGCCCGCCTCCGGCACGGCCGTGTCGGGCGCGTGCGCGGCCGCTTCGCGTGCAATCGCGGCGAACGTGTGGGGCGGCAGGTCGTCATCGACCAGCGACGAGCGCAGCGGCGCCGTCATCGCCGCGGCGTCTTCGGCGACCACGTGCTCCGCGGCGCCGGGTTCGGCCGGCGCATCGGTTTCGCCCGCGGCAGCGGCCGTCGCGACGTCGCCCGGCAGCTCGACGGCCGGCACGTGCGGCGTCGGTACCGGTTCGACCACGACGGAATCGGGGTCGGCTTCGGCTTGGTGGGAATCGGCCGGCGCAGCACCGGCGGCGGCCGGTGCGATCACGTCGGTGAGCACCGGAATCGCCGCGCTGTCGTGCGGCCGCGGCCCGGGTGCGGCGGACGCGGGCGAACGCGCCGGCGCCGGCTTGCCCGGCACCAGCACGTCGGTCAGCGTCGGGATCGAGGATGAATCGGCTTCTGTCACGGGAACACTCCGTCGACGGTTGCGGCTAGCCGCCCTGCTTGTAGTTGTTCAGCGCGTAGCCGCGGTCGCGGTAGAACCGGTAGCGGTCGCGGCCCGCGGCCAGCTCGTCCGGCGCGTTGCCGACCACTTCGAGCAGGCGCTCGAAGCGAGCGAACTGCGCGGGCACGGTCGCGCCGAGGTTCAGCAGCACGTGATGATGCGGTGCGCGGTCGAGATCGGCGGCCAGCACGATCGGCGTGCCGGCTGCGTGCTCGCTGTCGACGCCGCAATGCGGGATGAAATCGAGCGGCGAGAACGTCCAGAGCCGCTCGTCGAGCGCGCGCAGGCGCGCGGGCTCGGCGAGCACGACGACCGGCTGCCCGGCCAGGTAGGCCTTGCGCAGCAGCCGGCACGCGTACGCGAGCGAATCGCCGACGTTCGAGTGGAAATCGATCCGCGTCATTGCCCGCGCACCCGCAGCGTCGTCAGCCCCGCCATCACTGGCCGGCGCGGTCGATCAGGAACTGCGCGAGCAACGGCACCGGACGGCCCGTCGCACCCTTCGCGGCACCGCCCTTCCATGCGGTGCCCGCGATGTCGAGGTGGGCCCACGGATAGCTCTCGGTGAAGCGCGACAGGAAGCACGCGGCCGTCACGGCGCCGGCCGGGCGCCCGCCGATGTTCGCGAGATCCGCGAAATTCGACTTCAGCTGATCCTGGTACTCGTCGTCGAGCGGCATGCGCCATGCCGGGTCGTTCGCCTCGCGCGACGCGTCGAGCAGTTCGCCCGCGAGCGCGTCGTTCGTCGAGAACAGCCCGCTGTTGTGGCCGCCCAGCGCGATCACGCATGCGCCCGTCAGCGTCGCGACGTCGATCACCGCGGCCGGCTTGAAGCGCTCGGCATACGTGAGTGCGTCGCACAGGATCAGGCGGCCTTCGGCGTCGGTGTTCAGCACCTCGATCGTCAGCCCCTTCATGCTGGTGACGATGTCGCCCGGCTTCGTCGCGTTGCCGCCCGGCATGTTCTCGCAGGTCGGCACGATCGCGACGACGTTGATCTTCAGGCCCATCTCGGCAACCGCGCGGATCGTGCCGAGCACCGAGCCCGCGCCGCACATGTCGTACTTCATCTCGTCCATGCCTTCGCCCGGCTTCAGCGAGATGCCGCCCGTATCGAACGTGATGCCCTTGCCGACCAGCACGACCGGCGCGGCCTTCGCGGCGGCGCCCTGGTAGTGCAGCACGATGAATTGCGGCGGCTCGACCGACGCCCGCGCGACCGACAGGAACGACCCCATCTTCAGCGCCTGGATCTGCTTGAGCCCGAGGACTTCGGCCTTCAGGCCCCAATCCTTCGCGATCTTCTTCGCGGTGTTGCCGAGGTAGGTCGGCGTGCAGACGTTGCCCGGCAGGTTGCCGAGGTCGCGGGTGAGATCCATCCCGTTCGCGAGCGCGACGGCCTGCTTGATCGCGACCTTCGCGGCCTTTTCGTCGGCCGGGTCGACGCTGAACACGACGCGCTTGAGCGTGTGCGACGCCGGTTCCGGCTTGCTCTTCATCTGCGTGAAGCGGTAGGTCTCGTTGCGCAGCGCGAGGATAGCGGCGCGCACGCCCCAGTCGGAGCTGCGCTCGTCGACCGGCAGTTGCGCGAGCGAGAACGTGACCTGGACGACCTTGGTCGCCAGCAGCGCGCGCCAGGCGGCCGTCACCGCGTCGTTATAGGCTTTCTGATTGAAAGCATCCTGCTTGCCGAGCCCGACGAGCAGCACGCGCGACGCGCCGATGCCCGATACTTCGTGGAGGAACAGCGTCTTGCCGCGCTTGCCGTCCATGTCGCCGGCCTTCACCACGCGCGAGATCAGTCCCTTGGTGGCCGTGTCGATGTCGAGCGCCGCGCCCGACAGGGTCTGCGCCTCGAAGATGCCGAGCACGATGCAGTCGGACTTCCCGGTCAGGAACCCCTTGGCCTCGCCTTTGCTCCAATCACAGCCTTTTATGCTAAAGTCCATCGCGCTTGTCCTCGGATAAAATCTGGGCTAAGGATGAAAGCCGCAATTATCCGCTATTTTTCCCGTGGCGGCGCGAGCGCCGCACCACGCGTGCGCAGCCTCCCGCCCTCTTCTCATCAAGAATGATCTTCGAACGCTCCCTCCAGCGCGAGCTTGCGTATACGGCTGGCGCCGTGTTCATGGTGCTGCTCACGATCATGCTCACGACGATGATGATTCGCATCGTCGGCTACGCCGCGTCCGGCGAAATCGATCCCCGGGACGTGCTCGTGCTGATCGGCCTGACCGTGATCGGCTATCTCGCCGTGATGCTCGTCGTCACGCTGTTCGTGTCGATCCTGTTCGTGCTGACCCGGTGGTACCGGGACTCCGAAATGGTGGTCTGGCTCGCGTCCGGCGTGAGCCTCACGCGCCTCATCAAGCCGATCGGCGTGTTCGCCACGCCGATCATCCTGCTGATCGCCTTCTTCGCGTTCGTCGGCTGGCCGTGGTCGAACCAGCAGAGCAAGATGATCAAGGCGCGCTTCCAGCAGCGCGACGAAATCTCGCTGCTCGCGCCCGGCCAGTTCCGCGAGTCGGCCGCGAACCACCGCGTGTTCTTCATCGAGAAGATGTCGCCCGACCAGAGCAAGGTGCAGAACGTCTTCGTCACGTCGACGGAAAACGGCAAGGTCAACGTGGTCGTGTCGCAAACGGGCCATACGGAAACCTCGAAGGACGGCGATCGCTTCGTCGTCCTCGAGGACGGCCGCCGCTACGACGGCACGCCCGGCCAGCCGAACTTCAAGATCATGGAGTTCGAGCGCTACGGCGTGAAAATCACGAGCAAGCCGGTCACCAACGTGCAGACCACCAACAGCACGCCCACGCCCGACCTGCTGCGCAACCCGACGCGCGACAACCTCGCGGAATTCGCGTGGCGCGCGGGGCTGCCGCTGATCGCGATCAACCTGATGGTGCTCGGCATCCCGCTGTCGTACCAGAACCCGCGCCGCAGCCGCACGATCAACCTCGTGATGGCCGTGCTGATCTACCTCACGTATTCGAACCTGCTGAACGTCGTGCAGGCGCAGATCGAGCAGGGCAAGATGTCGTTCGGCGTCGGCCTCGTCGGGCTGCACGTGCTCGTCGCGGCGATCGTCGCGTTCATTTTCTGGTTGCGCGTGCGCAATCGTCCGTTGTTGACACGCGCGCTGTTCGGCCGCTCGGGAGCATGATCGATGCGGCTCTATGAAAAGTACTTCGCGCGGCAGATCTACGTCACGTTCATCTTCATCCTGTTCGCGTTCTCCGGTCTGTTCTTCTTCTTCGACCTGATCAGCGAACTGAACTCGGTCGGGCACGGCAACTACAAGTTCGGCTACGCGGTGCTGCGCGTCGCGCTGCAGACGCCGTCGCGCTTCTACGAGATCATCCCGGTCGCCGCGCTGATCAGCGCGATCTACGTGTTCGCGCAGATGGCCGCGAACTCGGAATTCACGATCTTCCGCGTGTCGGGCCTCGCGACCAACCAGGCGCTGCGCTCGCTGCTGAAGATCGGCGTGCCGCTCGTGATCGTCACCTACCTGATCGGCGAATTCGTCGGCCCGTACGCCGACCAGTTGTCCGAACGCGTGCGGCTGCAGGCGCTTGGCGCATCGGTGTCGTCGAACTTCCAGTCGGGCGTGTGGGTCAAGGACACGCTCGCGGCCCGCGAGAACGGCGAGCAGGTCACGCGCTTCGTCAACGTCGGCAGCCTGTCGCCCGACTCGACGATCAGCAACGTGCGCATCTACGAATTCGACTCGAAATTCCAGCTGCAGAACGTGCGGATCGCGCAGACCGGCCGCTACGAGCCGCCCGGCCACTGGCTGCTGAAGGGCGTTACCGAAACGGAGCTGACGCCGATCAAGCCGGTCAGCGGCCAGCCGGCCGATGCGCTGAACCCCGTGTACCGGTCGCAGCAGGTGTCGCTGCCCGAATACCGGCTGCGGTCCGACCTGACACCGCAGATCCTGTCGGTGCTGCTCGTGTCGCCGGAGCGCATGTCGATCATCAACCTGTTCCGCTACATCCAGCACTTGCGCGAGAACCAGCAGGACACGCAGCGCTACGACATCGCGCTGTGGCGCAAGCTGCTGTATCCGTTCGCGGTGTTCGTGATGCTCGTGCTGTCGCTGCCGTTCGCGTACCTGCACACGCGCGCCGGCGTGGTCGGCGTGAAAGTGTTCGGCGGCATCATGCTCGGCATGAGCTTCCAGCTGCTCAACACGCTGTTCTCGCACATCGGTACGCTGAACACGTGGCCCGCGCCGCTCACCGCCGCGACGCCGGGCCTCATCTATCTCGCGCTCGGCCTGTTCGCGCTCAAGTGGGTCGACCGGCACTGAGCGCCGTCACGACGGAGGCTTCCAGATGAGTTCGCACGGTATCGTCCTGTTCGGCCACGGCGCCCGCGACCCGCGCTGGGCCGAGCCGTTCGAGCGGCTCGCCGCGCGGCTGCGCGGCGGCTCCCCTGCCGCGCAGGTGTCGCTCGCGTTCCTCGAACTGATGACGCCGTCGCTCGGTGATGCCGTGGCCGCGCAAGTCGCGGCCGGCTGCACGCGCATCACCGTGGTGCCGGTGTTCTTCGGCCAGGGCGGCCATGTACGCCGCGACCTGCCGCAGCTCGTCGACGCATGCCGCACCGCGCATCCGGGCGTCGAGATCCGCTGCGCGACGGCCGTCGGCGAAGACGACGGCGTGCTCGACGCGGTCGCGCGCTACTGCGTCGACCAGCTCGGCGGCGACGCGTAAGCGACGCGGCGAGCCGAAGCGGTAAGCCCAACCGGCAAGCCCAAAACAAAAAAGCGCTGGCTTCAGAAGCCAGCGCTTTTTTTCGCCTATCGGAGCAATCGCCGCGTCGCGTGCCGCGCGAACTGCTCCGCCGACTCAAGCGGCATTGCGCAACGCGCCGCCCTCTTTCACGAGCCGTGCGCGTTCGGCGAACGCGTCGCCGATCATCAGCAGGCTCGGTTCCGCGGGATCGAGCCATGCCTGCGCGTCGCCGGCCGCCATCTGCGCGAGCGTCAGCGTCAGCGTGCGTTCGCGGGCGGTGCTACAGGCCTCGACGATCGCCACCGGTGTCGCCGGCGCACGGCCCGCGTCGATCAGTTCCTGCGCGATGCCGGGCGCGCTGTCGCGGCCCATGTAGTAGACGATCGAATCGGCGCGCGCGGCTTCGCGGATCTCGTCGCTGCCCGGCGCACGGCTGTGCGTCGCGAACGCGACGCTGCGCGATACGCCGCGCAATGTCAGCGAACGCTTGAGCGTCGCCGCACCGGCCAGCGCCGCGGTGATGCCCGGCACGACCTCGTAGTCGATGCCGGCCGCCTCCAGCGCGCGCATTTCCTCTTCGGCGCGGCCGAACAGCATCGGATCGCCGCCCTTCAGCCGCACGACGCACGCATGCTCGCGCGCCGCATCGACGATCTGCTTGTTGATGAAATGCTGCGCGGTCGAGCGCTGCCCGCAGCGCTTGCCGACCGCGATCTTCCGCGCGTTCGGCGCATAGTCGAGCATCGCCGGCTCGACGAGCGCGTCGTGCAGCACGACGTCGGCCTGTTCGAGCAGCCGCATGCCGCGCACCGTGATGAGGTCCGCCGCGCCCGGTCCTGCTCCGATCAGATATACCTTGCCCATGTGTGTCGCTTCGCTAGGGTCCTGCCGCGGCGGCCGGTTCGCCGCCGCGCAAATTGACGATTACGCCGAGAACGCGCGGATCATGCCCGCGGCGACCGTGTGATGCGTCGCCTCGTCGATCAGCACGAACGCGCCCGTACCGGGGTGCGCATCGTAGGTGTCGCAGACGATCGGCTTTTGCAGCGTCAGCGCCACGCGGCCGATGTCGTTCATCTTCAGTTCCTGACGGTCGGTCGCGTGCGACAGCGTATGCACGTCGAGCACCTGCTTGACCGCGCCGATCTTCGCGAACACCGTGCTGGTGGTCTGCTTCAGCAGGTACTTGCGCTGCTGCGACAGCGGCGCGTCGTCGAACCAGCACAGGTCGGCTTCCAGCTTCTTGGCCGGCTCGACCGGCTCGGCGGTCGTGACGAACATGTCGCCGCGCGACACGTCGACGTCCTCTTCGAGACGGATCGTCACCGTCTGGCCCGCGAACGCGTGCGCGACCGACGCGGTGCCGCCCGGCACCGGCGCGACGATCTCGGCGACCGTTGCGGTGCGGTTCGACGGCAGCACGACGATTTCGTCGCCGACCTTCACCTCGCCCGACTCGATCCGGCCCATGTAGCCGCGGAAATCGTCGGCCGAGCTGCCGTCCTGGCGCGCGACCCACTGCACCGGGAAGCGCAGCGCGTCATGCGCCTGCGTCTCGACCGGCAGCGACTCGAGCACGTCGAGCAGCGGCTCGCCCGCGTACCACGGCATGCGCTCGCTCGCGCCGACGATGTTGTCGCCCTTCAGCGCCGACACCGGCACGAAGCGCACGTCGGTCAGGCCGAGCTGCTTCGCGAGCGCGACGTACGCGTCGCGGATCTCGTTGAAGCGCGCCTCGCTATAGTCGACGAGGTCCATCTTGTTGATCGCGACGATCACGTGCTGCAGCCCGAGCAGCTTGACGATCGCGCTGTGGCGCTTGGTCTGCGGCAGCAGTTGCACGACGCCGTTCTCGACCGTGATGCGCGTCGCGTCGATCAGCACGATCGCCGCGTGCGCGGTCGACGCGCCCGTCACCATGTTGCGCGTGTACTGCTCGTGGCCCGGCGTGTCGGCGATGATGAACTTGCGCTTCGCGGTCGCGAAGTAGCGGTACGCGACGTCGATCGTGATGCCCTGCTCGCGCTCGGCTTCGAGGCCGTCCGTCAGCAGCGCGAGGTCGAGCTCGTCGCCGACCGTGCGCTTGTTCTTCGCGCGCGACAGCGCGGACAGCTGGTCGGACAGCACGGCCTTGCTGTCGTACAGCAGGCGGCCGATCAGCGTGCTCTTGCCGTCGTCGACGCTGCCCGCGGTGATGAAACGCAACACGCCGAGGTCTTCGGTGTTCTCGATGATGCTCATGATGTGAATGTCCTCGTGTGCTTCAGAAATAACCTTGCTTCTTGCGCTGTTCCATCGCGGCTTCGGATGCCTGGTCGTCCATCCGGGTCGCGCCGCGCTCGGTGATCTCGGTCACCGCCGTCTCGGCGATGATCTTCTCGACGTCGTCCGCGTCGCTCTCGACCGGGCACGTGCAGCTGATGTCGCCGACCGTGCGGAAGCGCACCTGCGCGAGCTCGCTCGTCTCGCCGTCACGCATCGGCGTGAGCGGCGTGACCGGCACGAGCAGCCCGTTGCGGCGCACGATCTCGCGCTGGTGCGCGTAATAGATCGACGGCAGTTCGAGGTTCTCGCGCGCGATGTACTGCCACACGTCGAGCTCGGTCCAGTTCGAGATCGGGAACACGCGCAGATGCTCGCCCTTGTGCAGGCGGGCGTTGTACAGGCTCCACAGTTCCGGGCGCTGCGCCTTCGGGTCCCACTGGCCGAATTCGTCGCGGAACGAGAAGATCCGTTCCTTCGCGCGCGCCTTCTCTTCGTCGCGGCGCGCGCCGCCGATCAGCGCCGTGTAGCCGTGCTGCTCGATCGTTTCCAGCAGCGTGACGGCCTGCGCGGCGTTGCGCGAATCGGTTTCGCGGCGCAGCACGACCGTGCCGCGCTTGATCGAATCCTCGACGTGGCCGACCACCAGTTCGGCGCCGAGCTCTTGCGCGCGGCGATCGCGGAAGTCGATCACTTCCTCGTAGTTGTGGCCCGTGTCGATATGCACGAGCGGGAACGGCAGCGTCGTCTTGCGGTTCGCGCCGAGGCCGAATGCCTTCAGCGCGAGGTGCAGCACGACGACCGAATCCTTGCCGCCCGAGAACAACAGCGCCGGCTTGCTGCATTCGGCAACCAGTTCGCGCAGGATGTGGATCGACTCGGCTTCGAGCCAGTCGAGGTGGCCCATGCGGCTGTCGTCGCCGGTGGGCGGGGCAAAGGCGGATTGCTCGAGCGTCGTGCTCATGATTTCAGTCCTTCTCTTCTGGGTTCGTGCCGCCCGCTGTCGCAGGCGGCGCAATATTCAGTTTCTTATCGGGCGTTCAGTGCGCGGCGCCGGCTTCGGCCGCCGCGGGAATCGGCGTGATCGTGATGTGCAGCCCGCATTCCTTCGTGTCGCGCGACTCCCACCACCAGCGGCCCGCGCGGCTGTCCTCGCCGGGACGGATCGCGCGCGTGCACGGCTCGCAGCCGATGCTCGGGTAGCCGCGCGCGTGCAGCGGGTTGACCGGGACGTCGAACGCGTTAAGGTACGCCCACACGTCGGCTTCCGTCCAGTCGGCGAGCGGGTTGTACTTCGCGATCCCGCGCGCTTCGTCCTGTTCTTCCTCGTGCAGCTCCGCACGCGTGACCGACTGCTCGCGGCGCTGGCCCGTCACCCACGCGCCGACGTCCGCCAGCGCGCGGTTCAGCGGCTCGACCTTGCGGATGTGGCAGCACGACTTGCGCAGCTCGACGCTCTCGTAGAACGCGTTCAGGCCGTGCTCGGCGACATATTGGTCGACCGCGTCCTGCCGCGGGTGGAACTGCTCGATCTCGTAGCCGTAGCGCTCGCGCACGCGGTCGATCATGCCGAGCGTTTCCGCATGCAGACGGCCCGTGTTCAGCGAGAAGATGCCGATCGACACGCCCTTCGACAGGATCGCGTGCGTGAGCAGCATGTCTTCCGCGGCGAGGCTGCTCGCGAACTTCACCTTGTCGTGACGCTCGCCGATCTGCGCGAGCAGCGCGTCGAGGCGCTCGACCTTCGCGGCGAGTTCCGGCGTCAGCGCGGTGACGGTCGCGGTACTCATGCGCTCACCTTGGCGTCGGGCGCTGCCTCGCGGCGGCGAAACAACGGCGCCGGCTCGTCGAACGCGCCCTGGTAACGCTGCGTGAATTCCGTGAACGCATTCAGCGCGTCGTGGATGTCCTTGTCGGCACGCACCGCGAATGCGTCGAAGCCGCAACGCGACATGTACAGCAATTGGTCGCGCAGCACGTCGCCGATCGCGCGCAGCTCGCCGGTCCAGCCATGACGCTCGCGCAGCAGGCGCGCGATGCTGTAGCCGCGGCCGTCCGCGAAGCGCGGGAAATCGACCGCGATCAGCGAAATCGCACCGAAGTCGGCCACGAGATCGGCCGGCTCGCTGTCCGGCGCGAGCCACACGCCGAGTTCGTCCTTCGTCTTCGCGGCGACGAGCGCCGCGCGCTCGGCCTGCCACAATGCGAACGGCACCAGCACCTTGCCGGCCGGCAATGCGTCGACCGCGGGCAGCGTACCGTCTTCCGCCGCGCGCACGACCTGCCATGCGTCGTCGATCACTGCGCGGTTCTTGATAATCGAAGCCATCTGCAAATTCCTTCTACCCGGTTGGTTACGCGTTCACTGCCTGGCGCGCCGCATACACGCGCTCCTTGAACGGCGCGATGCCGATGCGGTCGTACGTGTCGACGAAGCGCTCGCCGTCGATGCGTGCCTCGACGAACGTGTCGATCAGCTTCGCGATCACGTCGGGCACTTCTTCCGCCGAGAACGACGGCCCGATCACGCGGCCGAGGCGCGCGCCGTTGCGGCCCGTGCCCTGCTCGCCGCCGAGCGACACCTGGTACCACTCGGCGCCGTCCTTGTCGACGCCGAGGATGCCGATGTTGCCGACGTGGTGATGACCGCACGAGTTCATGCAACCGGAAATGTTCAGCGACAGTTCGCCGAGGTCGTACACGTAGTCGAGATCGTCGAAACGCTGCTGGATCGCCAGCGCGATCGGGATCGACTTCGCGTTCGCAAGCGAGCAGAAGTCCCCGCCCGGGCACGCGATGATGTCGGTCAGGAGGCCGACGTTCGGCGTCGCGAAACCGGCCGCCTTCGCCTTTTCCCACAGCGCGAACAGGTCGCGCTTCTTCACGTTCGCGAGAATCAGGTTCTGCTCGTGCGACACGCGCAGCTCGCCGAACGAGTACGCGTCGGCCCAGTCGGCGACCAGATCCATCTGCGCGTCGGTCGCGTCGCCCGGGGCCACGCGGTGGTCCTTCAGCGACAGCGTGACGGCCGCATAGCCCGGCACCTTGTGCGGCGCGACGTTACGCTCGACCCAGCGCGCGAACGCCTTGTTCTCGAGCAGGTGCTGTTCGAACGACGCGTCGGTGTCGGCCAGCTTCTCGTAGACGGGCGGCTGGAAGTACTGCGACACGCGGTCGATTTCGGCCTGCGTGAGCGTCGACGGGCCGTCCTTCAGGTGCTGCCATTCTTCCTCGACCTGCTGCGCGAACTTCGCCGGCGACAGCGCCTTCACGAGGATCTTGATCCGCGCCTTGTACAGGTTGTCGCGGCGGCCGTAACGGTTGTACACGCGCAGCACGGCTTCGCAGTACGTGAGCAGGTGCTGCCACGGCAGGTCTTCCTTGATCACCGCGCCGATGATCGGCGTGCGGCCGAGGCCGCCGCCCGCGAGGATGCTCGCGACCACCTCGCCCTGCGCGTTCTTCTTCAGGTACACGCCGAGGTCGTGGATCTGCACGGCCGCGCGGTCATGCGCCGAGCCCGACACCGCGATCTTGAACTTGCGCGGCAGCCACGCGA
Organism: Burkholderia sp. BCC0044; assembly: GCF_902832955.1. NCBI lineage: Bacteria > Pseudomonadati > Pseudomonadota > Betaproteobacteria > Burkholderiales > Burkholderiaceae > Burkholderia > Burkholderia sp. BCC0044. The sequence continues at coordinate 265,584 of NZ_CADFDO010000006.1, forward strand.
ATTCGGGATGGAACGTCGACCACTGGCGCAGGATCTCGGCCCACGGGCGCGGATCGATCTCTTCGTCGTGCGCGACGCCGGCGAACTGGTCGGCCGTGATGTTGCGGATGCAGTTGCCCGACGTCTGGATCCCGTGCATCTGCACCGACGCGAGCTTCGCGAGGATCTCGGGCGTGTCTTCGAGCTCGATCCAGTTGAACTGGATGTTCGAGCGGGTCGAGAAGTGGCCGTAGCCGCGGTCGTGTTCGCGGGCGATGCGCGCCAGCATCCGGAGCTGGTCGCTGCGCAGGTTGCCGTACGGAATCGCGATGCGGTGCATGTACGCGTGGCGCTGCATGTACAGGCCGTTCTGCAGACGCAGCGGACGGAATTCGTCTTCGCTCAACTCGCCCGACAGCCGGCGGCGCACCTGATCGCGGTACTGCGCGACTCGCTCGTCGACGATCGTCTGGTCGTATTGGTCGTACTGATACATTCGGGGACCCCAGGGTTTTCGTGTTGACCGCGCGACGTCCTAGCCACGTCGCGCCCGAATCTCCGTTCCGTCGTCACCGCCGCCAACCGAGGCCGGCTGGATTGCTAATGACGAAAACAGATATCCATATTTGAAAAACTCCGGTGAATCGTAATAAACTCGCCTTATATTTCAAACGACTAAAAAATTCTGTTGATATGCGGAAGGGTTATAAATGAACCTGCACCAATTTCGCTTCGTGCGCGAGGCCGTCCGGCAGAATTTCAACCTCACCGAGGCCGCCAAGGCGCTCTACACGTCGCAGCCGGGGGTATCGAAGGCGATCATCGAGCTCGAGGACGAGCTGGGCGTCGAGATCTTCACGCGGCACGGCAAGCGCGTGCGCTCGCTCACCGAGCCGGGCCGGATCATCCTCGCGTCGGTCGAGCGGATTCTCCAGGAGGTGGAAAGCCTGAAAAGGGTCGGAAAGGATTATGCGGCGCAGGATCAGGGCAACCTGACCATCGCGGCGACCCACACGCAGGCCCGCTATTCGCTGCCGGCCGCGATCGCCGAGTTCAAGAAGCGCTTCCCGAAGGTGCACCTGTCGATCCTGCAAGGCAGCCCGACGCAGGTGGCCGAGATGGTGATCCACGACCAGGCCGATCTCGCGATCGCGACCGAGGCGATCTCCGACTACAAGGAGCTCGTGTCGCTGCCCTGCTTCCAGTGGCATCACGCGGCCGTCGTGCCGGCCGACCATCCGCTGCTCGAACGCAAGCCGGTCACGCTCGACGATCTCGCGCAGTACCCGCTGATCACGTACGACGACGCGTTCGCCGGCCGCAAGAAGATCAATCATGCGTTCGCGCTGCGCGGGCTGTCGCCGGACATCGTGCTCGAGGCGATCGACGCCGACGTGATCAAGACCTATGTCGAACTCGGCCTCGGCGTCGGCATCATGGCCGACATCGCGTTCAATCCGGAGCGCGACCGCGGCCTGCGGCTGATCCCGGTCGGCCACCTGTTCGGCAGCAACGTGACGCGCGTCGCGCTCAAGCAGGGTGCCTACCTGCGCAGCTATGTGTATACGCTCGTCGAACTGCTGTCGCCGACGCTGAACCGCAAGCTGATCGAGCAGGCGCTCAAGGGCGAAGCCGAATCGTACGAGCTGTAAGCGCCCCGGGGGTCCGGAAAACCCGGGGCGGCCCGGCGTTTTCCCGAGCCCGCGTGTATAAACACCGGGGCGCATATCGCGCCCCTTTTCGTTGCCCGACGGAGATTCCCGCATGACGCTTCCCGCCCTGCCACGGCTGCCCGCCTCGTTGCGCCGCGCCGCCGGCGCCGCCCTCGTGCTGGCCTGCGCGGCCGCGCACGCCGACCTGAAGGTCGGCGTCGACCTGTCGTCGACCGGCCCGGCCGCCGCGATCGGCATCACGAGCAAGAACGCGATCCTGATGTGGCCGAAGACGATCGCCGGGCAACCCGTGCAGGTCACGGTGCTCGACGACGCGTCCGACCCGGGCGCCGCGGTGCGCAACATCCGCAAGCTGGTCGACGAGGATCACGTCGACGTCGTGGTCGGCCCGAACATCACGCCGGCCGCGCTCGCGGCGCTCGACCCGGTGGCCGCAGCCCAGACGCCGATGATCACGCTGGTCGGCTCGGGCTCGATCGTCGAGCCGCAGGAAGGCGCGCGGACCTGGGCGTTCAAGATGGCGCAGAGCGACCGCGCGATGGCCGACGTGATGACGCGCTACATGGCGAACCACGGCGTGAAGACGGTCGGCTTCATCGGCTTCGCGGACAGCTACGGCGACAGCTGGCTCAACGAATTCACGCGCTTCGCGGACCTGCGCAAGATCCGCGTGATCGCGACCGAACGCTTCAACCGCACCGACGCGAGCGTCACGGGCCAGGCGCTGAAGCTGATCGCGGCGAAACCCGACGCGATCCTGATCGCCGGCGCGGGCACGCCGACCGTGCTGCCGCAGCGTACGCTGATCGAGCGCGGCTACAAGGGCGCGATCTACCAGACGCACGGGATCGCGACGCCGGAATTCATCAAGCTGGGCGGCAAGGACGTCGACGGGACGCTGTTCCCGACCCAGCCGGTGGTCGTCGCGCGCACGCTGCCGGCCGACCACCCGGCCCGTCAGGCCGCGCTCGCGTTCGTCGATGCGTACGACGCGAAGTACGGCGCCGGCACGGTCACGCAGTTCGCGGGCGACGCGGCAGGCGTCTACCCGCGCCTCGCCGATGCGGTCGGCCGCGCGCTGAAAACCGCGCAGCCCGGCACGCCCGCGTTCCGCGCGGCGCTGCGCCGCGAGCTGGAACGCGCGCACGAGCTCGTCGTGCCGAACGGCGTCGTCAATACGAGCGACAAGGATCACGTGGGACTCGACCAGCGCGCGAGCGTGATGGGGATCGTGAAACAGGGCCGGTTCGTGTACCTGAGCCAGTAGCAGATGCGGCCGGTCGCGGAGCTGCTTGCCCGGCGCCCCGTTTTCCGCCATAATCCGCGTTTCGCCGCGCACAATCTGCATCATCGGACGCGCGGCCAGGATCAAGCCCAGGTGGTGAAATTGGTAGACGCAGGGGACTCAAAATCCCCCGCCGCAAGGCGTGCCGGTTCGATTCCGGCCCTGGGCACCAGTCTTTCGCAGCATCATGCGCTGCAACCGTCGAAACCCGCGCAAGCTCGCCGCTTCGCGGGTTTTTTGTTGTTGCGCCGCGTTCGCCGCAACAGGTGGCCCGCTCCGACAGTCCAAGCATCAGGAAATGCCGACCATGGAGGCCGCCCATGTCCATGCGCACGATTGCATGCCGGACTTGCCGCGGCGTGCTCGCCACCGTGCTGGCGCTCATGCTCGGCGGCTGCGACATACTGAGCGCGCCGCCCGTGCCCGACTGGCCCGGGCCGCACGCGCCCTATCCGTTCCCGGACAACATTCCCCATCGCACCGAATGACCTGACGGCCGCCCTTCGCCCGTCAGACTCAGGCCATCAACTCGCGGACGAAGTCGAGAAACACCCTCACTTTCGCGGCCACGAGGTTCGACGCGTGGTGATACGCGTAAAGCGGGAAGGTTTCGTCCGTCCATTCCGGCAACAGCAGGACCAGCCGCCCTTCGGCCAAGACGTCCCGCGCATAGAGTTCCAGCAGTTGCGCAATACCGACGCCGCCCACGCACGCGCCGAGCAGCCCGCCCGTATCGTTGACGGTCAACCTGCCGGCGGCGTCGATCGGCACGACTTCCTTGCCGCGATGGAACTCCCATTCGTACGGTCGGCCCGTCACCGGATCGCGGATCAGCACGCACCGGTGACCGTCCGCGAGATCCCGCGGGTGCCGCGGTTCGCCATGACGCGCGACGTAGGCTGCCGATGCGCAGGTCAGCACGCGCGTCTCGAGCAGCAGTCGCGCCCGATATGACGACGGCTCCGGGATGCCGAAGCGCACGGCCACGTCGAAGCCGTCGGCGACGAGGTCGCCCATCCGGTCCCGCACGCTGATCTCGACCGACAGATCGGGAAAGCGGTCGAGAAATTCCGCCATCCGCGGCGCCAGCACGTAGTGGCCGAACGTGCCGTCCACGTTGACCCGCAGCCGCCCTCTCACGCGCGCCTTCGACTGGCCGGCGTCGAGCGCCGCCTCCTCGATGCCGGCCAAGAGCGGCGCGACCGCCTCGTAAAAGCGTCGCCCTTCGTCGGTCAACGTGATCGCGCGCGCCGTCCGGTTGAAGATCCGGATGCCGACCCGCTCTTCCAGCCGGGCGACGGCGCGGCTCACCGCCGGTTGCGTCAGCCCCATCGCCTCGCCCGCCCGCGCGAAGGTGCCGGCCTCGATCACCGCGGAGAGCACGCCGATACCGCTGAGCAGCCTGCTGTCGAATCCCATGAGACATACTTTCAGTCATTCATTGACTGATCATTATTCATTATTTTTATTGATCGAGGAAGCCTACAGTAGTTCTGTCGCCGGATCGAACGGCATTCAACCTTCATCAGGAGCAGGACATGAGCACATCGGAACAGGTCGCCCTCGTCACGGGTTCGTCGCGCGGCATCGGCGCGGAAATCGCGCGCCAGCTCGCCCGCGACGGCTTCCGGGTCGTCGTCAACTATGCGGGCAGCGCCGGCCCGGCCCGCGAGGTGGTCGACGCGATCGTCGCCGACGGCGGCCAGGCGGTCGCGGTGCAGGCGAACGTCGCCGACCCGGCCGCCGTGGCCGCGCTGTTCGACGCCACCCGCGACGCATTCGGCGGCCTGGATGTGGTGGTCAATTCCGCAGGCGTGATGAAGCTGGCGACCATCGCCGACTGCGACGATGCGCTCTTCGACGAAACGTTCGCGATCAACGTGAAAGGCACGTTCAACGTCTGCCGCGAAGCGGCGAGGCGGGTGCGCGACGGCGGACGCATCATCAGCCTGTCGACCAGCGTGATCGGCATGCGCATGCCGACTTACGGCGTGTACGTCGCCAGCAAGGCGGCAGTCGAAAGCCTCACGCAAGTGCTTGCGCAGGAAATGCGCGGGCGCGGCGTCCGCGTGAATGCGGTCGCGCCCGGGCCGGTCGCGACCGAGTTGTTCCTGCAGGGCAAGAGCCCCGAACTCGTCGATCGGCTCGCGAAGCTGAATCCGCTTGAGCGGCTCGGCCAGCCCGACGACATCGCGCGCGTCGTCGCATTCCTCGCCGGCCCGGACGGCGCGTGGATCAACGGCCAGATCCTGCGCGCCAACGGCGGCATGTGCTGACGGGCCGCTCGCCGCCGCCTCATCTTTCCGCAGGAGATAGCTCATGAACAAAGTCGTCCTCGTCACCGGCGCGTCCAGCGGCTTCGGCTGGCTGACGGCCCAGGCGCTCGCCCGCGCCGGTCACACGGTCTATGCATCGATGCGCGAGAGCGCCGGGCGCAATGCGCCGCGCGCCGCCGCCGTCGCGGCCTATGCGCAGGAACACGGCGTCGACCTGCGCAGCGTCGAACTCGACGTCGGCGACGACGTATCGGTCGACGCCGCCATCGAGCGCGTGATCGCCGACAACGGCCGTCTGGACATCGTCGTCCACAACGCGGGCCACATGGTGTTCGGGCCGGCCGAAGCGTTCACGCCCGAGCAGCTTGCGCAGCTCTACGACATCAACGTCGTGTCGACCCAGCGCGTGAACCGCGCGGCGCTGCCGCACCTGCGCCGCCGGGGTCGCGGCCTGCTCGTGTGGGTGTCGTCCTCGTCGGCGCGCGGCGGCACCCCGCCGTTCCTCGCGCCCTACTTCGCCGCGAAAGCCGCGATGGATTCGCTCGCGGTGTCCTACGCCGCCGAACTCGCCCGCTGGGGCATCGAGACGTCGATCGTCGTGCCGGGCGCGTTCACCCGGGGCACGAATCACTTCGTCCATGCGGGCAAGCCGGCCGATACCGCCGTGCAGGCGGCCTACGACAACGGGCCGTACGCGGGCGTCGCCGACCAGGCGCTGACGGGCCTCGCCGCGCTTGAACCGGCCGACGCCGACGCCGGCGCCGTCGCCACGGCGATTGCCGAGCTCGTCGCGGCGCCGGCCGGCAAGCGCCCCTATACCGTGTTCGTCGACCCGTCACAGGACGGCGCCGAGGAAGTGTTCCGCGTCGGCGATCGCATCCGCCGCGAGCTGTTCAGGAACATCGGCCTCGCCGATCTGCTCGCGCCGCGCGTCGGCGGCTGATCGTTCGCGCGCCGGGCCGGCCGGCGCGCGTCAACCCCGCTCGCAGAACCGGAGAATCGCGTCCGCGACCGCCGCCGCGGATTCGCGCTGCGGGAAGTGCCCGATTCCGTCGAGCACTTGCCGCTCGTAGCGCCCGGCGAAGAACCGCTCGCGCCCGGCCGAGCTGTCCGGATGATTGCAGGTGTCCGCGCCGCCGTGCAGCACCAGCGTCGGCACCGCCAGCACGGGCGCCGGGTTCAGCCGCGCGTCGTCGGCGGCATAGGCCGGCGTGCCCGGCGCGAAGCCCCAGCGCTGCCGGTACGAATGCAGCACGACGTCGATCCAGTCGGGTCCGTCGAACGCGACGGCCGCCGCGTCGAAATCGCTGTCGCGATACCAGCCCGGTGGCGACCACGTATCCCACATCAGGCGCGCGAACGCGCGGCGGTCGTCGCGCAGCGCCTGCTCGCCGCGCGGCGTCGCCATGAACCAGTGATACCAGTAGTTGCGCGCCTGCTGTAGCGACAGCGGCTGAGCGGGATCGTTGGTGCCGTACCCGACCGACAGCATCACGAGCTGCGATGCGACGCCGTCGCGCAGCCCGCACGCGTTCGCGGCCGCGCGGGCGCCCCAGTCGTGGCCGACCAGCACGGGCCGCTCGATACCGAGCGCATCGACGAATTCGAGCAGGTCGCGCCCGAGCGCCGCGAGCTGGCCGCTGCGCGGCACGGACGCGTCGCGAAAGCGGGTCGGCGCAAAACCGCGCAATGCAGGGGCGAGCACGCGGTAGCCGCGTGCGGCCAGCGCCGACGCCACCGCCTCCCAGCCGACCGGGCTGTCCGGCCAGCCGTGCAGCAGCACGGCCACGCGCTCGCCGCGCGGGTTCCATTCGAGATAGGCAATGTCGAGCGACGCGGTCGTCGCCTGCGCATAGGTCGTCATCGTGTACTCCATACAGTCAGCTTGAACCTACGATGGTAGGCCGGCCTTTCATCACGATTCGCGGAGTATCATGATTCACTCGTCAAATATTGTGTTGAATCGATCCATGGAACCGCCGACCGACCCCGCGTCCACCGCGCTCGACATCGCGCTGCTGCGCACCTTTCTCGAAGTCGTCGACAGCCGTGGGTTCGCGCCGGCCGCGGAACGCCTCGCGCTGACGCCGTCCGCCGTCAGCGGCCACATCAAGCGGCTCGAACAGGCGGCCGGCACCGTGCTGCTGGCGCGCACGACACGCCGTATCGCGCTGACGCCGGCCGGCGACACGCTGTACGCGTACGCGCGCAACATCGTCGACATGGAGCGCGAGGTGCGCGCGCGGCTGCGCGGCGCGCCGGCGCACGGGCCGCTGCGGATCGGCGCGTCGGAGGATTTCGCGGGCACGTGGCTGCCGCAGGTGCTGCGCACGTTCCGCGACCGCCATCCGCGCACATCGATCGAACTGAAGGTCGGGATCACCGCGTCGCTGCTGCGCGAGCAATCGTTGGGCCGGCTGGACGTCGTGTTCGGCAAGCAGTGCCGACAGGTCGACACGCCGGGCGAACTGCTGTGGGAGGAGCCGCTCGTGTGGGCCTTCGCGGCCGATACGGCGCTCGACGCCGACGAAGGCGTGCCGCTCGCGCTGTTTCCGGAACCGTGCGTGTACCGGGAAGCCGCGGTGTCCACGCTCGCGGCGGCGCTGCGGCCGTTTCGCGTGCTGTTCGAAAGCGCGAGCATGGCCGGCTGCATGTCGGCCGCGCTCGCCGGCTTCGCGGTCACGGCGCTCGCGCGCAGCCAACTGCGCGACGGCCTGCGCGCGTGCGGGCCGCACGACGGCCTGCCGGCGCTGCCGGCCGCCCGCTTTTACGCATTCGCGTCGAAACCCGCAGGCGTCGGCGCCGCGCTGATCGACGCGGTGCGGGCCACCGGGCGCATGCGGCAGTTCGCCGCCTGAGCGCGCGCGGCGCGCTCGTCGCACGGGCCGCCGCGTCGCGCCGGCGTCACGGGCCGGTAAACGACGGACGGCCTGTGGATACCGGCACGATGCCGCTGTCAGTCGCCGCTGTCGCTCGCGCCCGCGTCGTTCAATGCCTCCGCCATCAACGCGCCGAACCACTCGATGAACGCATTGAGCCGCCTCGAGCGATGCCGGCGGTGCGGATACACGGCCGACACGTCCATCGGCTCGGCGCGGTGGCCAGGCATCACGTCGACGAGCGCACCGCTTGCGAGCAAATGCTCGACGTCGAAGCGCGGAATCTGGATCAGCCCCATTCCCGCGACGCAGCCGGCGATATAGGTTTCGGCGTTGTTGACGATCACGCGGCTCGGCAGTGCCAACGTGTGCCGCTGCCCGTTCGCGCAGTATTCCCAGCCGAGTTCGCGCCCCGTCGTCGGCGACGCATAGCCGATCGCCCAGTGCCCGTGCGCGAGCGCATCCGGATGCTCGGGCACGCCGCACTCGCGCAGGTAGTCGGGGCTCGCGCAGTTGATCAGCGTGAACTGCCCGAGCGGCCGCACGACGAGGCTGCTGTCCGCGAGCCGCCCGACGCGGATCGCGCAGTCGACGCCCTCCTGCACGAGGTCGATCGTGCGGTCCGTCGAGCCGAGCGACAGTTGCAGCTTCGGGTGGCGGCGAAACAGCGACGGCAGCGCGGGCGCCACGACGCGCCGCGCGATCCGGCTCGGCACGTCGACGTTCAGCCGCCCGACCACGTCGCGGTCGCGGCGCCGGAACAGGCGGTCGAGTTCGTCGGCCTCCGCGAGCAGGCGCCGGCCGCGTTCGAGCAGCAACGCGCCGTCGGCGGTCAGCTGCACCTGGCGCGTCGTGCGGTGCAGCAGCCGCGTGCCGAGCGCCGTCTCGAGCTGCTGGACGGCCGCCGACACGGTTGCGCGCGGCACGTCGAGCGCATGCGCGGCCTTGATGAAGCTGCCCATCTCGGCAACCTGCAGGAAGATCCTGACCTGATCCAGCTTGTCCATCGGCGGGAAACCCGGGTTCGAACGACGGTCGGCGCCGGCCGCCGCGCATCGCGGCCGGCTTCGGCGGCACAGAGAAAACGGGCGCGCGGCCTCATGGCTGCGCGCCCGTCCATTGTCCACGCAAACGCGCCAGTGCGGTGCGCCGCGCGGCCGCAAGCGGCCCCGTTACTTGGTCGTATAGCCGCCGTTGATCAGGATCGTCTGGCCCGTGATCCACCAGCCATCGGTCACGAGATGGCGGATGAACGGCACGACGTCCTCGATGTCGGTCAGCCCCGTCTTGCTGAACGGGGACAGCGCGGCGGCCGTCTTGTGATACGCGACCGCATCGGCGCCTTCGGCCGGATAGAAGAACGGCGTATCCATCGGGCCCGGCCCGACGGCCGTCACCGAGATCCCGCGCGCGCCGTACTCCTTCGACGCCGCGCGCGTGAAGTGCTCGACCGGCGCCTTCGATCCTTCGTACGCCGCGTAGAACGGCGTGAACGCGCCGAGCAGCGACGTCACGAGCGTGACGAGCTTGCCGTGATCCTCGAGGTGCCGACCGGCTTCCTTGATGAAGAAGAACGCCGACTTGCTGTTGACCGCGAACATCTCGTCGTACTCGGCTTCGCTGATCTCGGTGAACGGCTTCTTCAGCACCTTGCCGACCGTGTTGATCGCGATGTCGATCTTGCCGAAGCGCTGCTTCGCGTCGTCGAACAGCTGCTCGACCGCGGCGGCCGTCGTCAGGTCCGCCTGGAACGTCGCGGCTTGTGCGCCGGCCGCCCGCACCGCGGCGGCCGTCTCCTCGGCCTGCGCCTGCGACGCCGCGCTGTTGTAGTGAATCGCCACCGCCTTCGCGCCGTGGCCCGCCAGGTCCCGGGCGATCAGGCCGCCGAGATTCTTTGCGCCGCCTGCGATCAGGACGACCTTGTCTGCGAGCGTATGAGTTGCCACGGTTGACTCCTTTTTTCGTTGGACGAAGCTAGGAGTGTAGGCATATGCGACGCACCGGTCAGCCGGCCGCGGCTGGATGGATTATCCAGAAAACCGAGCCAATCGAAGCCCGGTAATGTGGTCTGCCGCACCGACGGCGACGCCGGATTCTGCGACCGATCGACTGCGGACTGCGCAGCCCCCGGCCGGCTCAGCGCGCGTACAGCGCCGCGTCGATCTTGCCGAGCAGCCACTGCATGCCGGCCAGATGCTGCTGGTCGTGGCTGCACAGGTAGTGGACGAGCCCGCGCACGGTCAGCGAACCGTAGCCGTCGAACGCGCCGGTACGCTCGAACTGCTCGGGCGTGAGGCGCGACAGCCATTCCAGCGTCTCGCGTCGTGCGTCGCGGATCGCCGCGAGCACGTCGGATGCATACGCATCGTCGTAGCGCCGCGCGATCGCGAGCGCGTCGCCGTCGATCGACACGAGCAGCGGGTGGTCTTCGTCGAGCATGCGCCGCAGCCGCACGTGATAGCCGTCGATCTCGATGTCGCGCACGTGGCACAGCTGCCCGAGCGGCGAGAAATGCTCGCTCGGGATGCCGGCCCAGTCGTCGGGCGTCCAGCGCGCGTAGCCGTCGGGCACGGCCGCGAAATGCGCTTCGAGCTGACGGGGGAAATCGGCGAGTGCGTCGAGCGTCGTCGGATTCATGCGGGAGCCTCCCTGTCGGATAAAGGCGAGCGGCAACCCAGGCACGGGCCTGCCGCCGCCGTTGCGTCACTTCACGCTGAAGCCGTATGCGCCCTGCGTGCGATGCCCGTCGGTCGCGACGGCCACCCACTTCACCGTATACGCGCCGGTGCCGAGCGCCGCGAGCGGCACCGTCATCCGCTTGCGGTTCGACGCGTCGATGCGCGCGCGGTCGTTCGACACCGTCTTGCCGTCGCCGTCGACGACGACGATCGAGCTGAATGCCGGCTCCAGCGGCTCGGTGAAGTCGATCGTGACGGCCGCCGGTGCGGCGGCCAGCGCCGCGCCCGCCGCCGGGTCGCTCTTCGCGAGATGCGCGTGCGCGAACGCGGCCGACGAAACGGTCGCGGCGACGATGACGGCGGCCGCATGGCGGCCGAACCGGAATGAATCGAAAGGCATGGACTGTCCGTGAAGAATGAACGGGCGCCGCGCGCCGCGCGGCGTCCCGGCAGCTTACCAGCGCAGGCGCGTTCATGCCGTCCCTACGCCGGTGCTTGATAGAATGCGCGCGCTATGGATCTCGAAAGCATTCTCTACACCCAGGGCTTCGGCTCGCGCCGCCAGTGCCGCGGTCTGATCGAAACAGGCCGCGTCGCCGTCGCGGGCGCTGCCGCGACCGACCCGGACGCCCCCTTCGACACCGACGGCCTCGTGTTCTCGGTCGACGATACGGCATGGCCGTTCCATGCGCGCGCGTATCTCGCGCTCAACAAGCCGGCCGGCTACGAGTGTTCGCGCGATCCGCAGCACCATGCGAGCGTGTTCAGCCTGCTGCCCGCGCCGCTGGTCGCGCGCGGCGTGCAGTGCGTCGGCCGGCTCGACCAGGACACGACCGGCCTGCTGCTGCTGTCCGACGACGGCCAGTTCGTGCATGCGTACACGTCGCCGAAGCGCAAGGTGCCGAAGACCTACGTCGCGACCGTGCGCCACCCGCTCGACGACGCCCAATTGCACGCGCTACGCACCGGCGTGCAGCTGCATGGCGAGCCGAAGCCGATCGCGGCCGTCGCCGCCGAGGCCCGCGACACGCACGCGCTGGCGCTGACCGTGCTCGAAGGCAAGTACCACCAGGTCAAGCGGATGGTCGCGGCGGCGAGCAACCGCGTCGAGTTGCTGCACCGCGAAAGCATCGGCGGCTTCGTGCTGCCGGCCGATCTCGCGCCGGGCGCGTGGCGATGGCTCGACGAAGCCGACCTTTCAATGCTGCGCAATCCCGTTCAAACCCTGTAAGGGAAAATCCGCACGACCGTTCGATGTCCGGCTGCGTCTCGGCCGCAGGTTCCCCCGCTATACTGAAATCACAAGCTGCAAGAGCAGCAATGCAGGGGGAGGCATCATGAACGTCAACCATTCTTTCGAACTGTCGTCGGTGATGATCGCGTTCGCGGTCCTCGGTGTCGTCGTGATCGGCGGCCTGCTGGCCACGATGCATCTGAAGCACAAATATCATCCGAACCTGATCGGCGCGCTGATCGGTGCGCTGCTGTGCTTCCTGCTGATCGAGGCGTTACCGGCGCTCACCTGACGCGCTGCCGGGCGCGAGCGTTTGAAGGAAATCGTCTACGGTCGGATAGCGCAACGTCACGCACAATTCGGCCTTGAGCCGTGCGTTGGACAGGCGCCGCGACTCGCGCATGAACGACAGCAGCGTCGGCTCGAGCAGGCGCTCCGCGTCCGCGCGGCTGATGCGCGGCGGCTTCGGCAGGCCGAGCACCTGCGCGACCCGGTCGAAATACTCTCCCATCCGCAGTTCGGTGTCGTCCGACGCGTGCACGGCGCGCGCCGGCTTGCCGCGCTCGGCCGCACGGCGCAGGATCGCCGCGAGATCGTCCGCGTGGATGTGGTTCGTGTACACGTCGTCGGCCGGCTCGAGCGCCGGCGTGCCGCGCTCAAGCCGCGCGACCGGCAGGCGGTTCGCCGCGTAGATGCCGGGAATGCGCACGATGCGCGCGGACAGCACGCCGCGCACCGTCGCCGCACGCAGTTGCCGCTCGGCCGACACGCGCCGGAACGCACGCGCGTTCGCCGGGCGCAGCGGCTGCGTTTCGTCGATGCGCGCGCCGCCGCAGTCGCCGTAGACGCCCGTCGTGCTGGCGTAGACCAGCCTCGGCGCGCGAAGGCCGTCGGGTACAATACGCGCTCCCCGAACGGGCGTGCCGGCCTGTCGCGCCGCGCAGCGCAGCGTTCGGAGCCGGCCGACCGCCGGTGCCGGCGGGGTCGATGGCCGACGCGCGGGCATGGACGTTGCGGCGATCAGCGCACGCGTGCGCCGGTCGTCGCGGCCGTCGGACGGCGGCGGCGCGAGATGCAGGATCGTGCGGGCGAGGCCCGCGAGGCGGGCGAGCGTCGCCGGGCGATCGAGGTCGCCGACGATCGGCGTCGCGCCCGCGGCGCGCAGTTCGTCGCGGCGGGCCGGGTGGCTCGTCAGCGCGAGGATGCGCAGATTGCGGCGCGCGTCGCGCCATTGCGCGACGCAGCGCATGCCGACGTCGCCGCAGCCGACGATCAGTACGCGCGGCCGGCGCAGGATTCGTGTCGCGATCATGTTTGGTTGCGAAATCAGTAGCCGCCGTTGCGCGACGCGCAACGGCTTTGCATTGTAGCTGCCGTGCGCGACATGCACGGTTCCCCCATTTTGTTCTAGTTTGGTTCTATGGCATTCAACGTCACTCTCAAGCAAAGCGGCCGGCAATTCCAGGTCGAGTCGGACGAAACCGTGCTGGCGGCCGCGCTGCGCCAGAACGTCCATCTGCCGTACGGCTGCAAGAACGGCGCGTGCGGCTCCTGCAAGGGCCAGATCGTGTCGGGCCAGATCGAACAGGGCCCGCACGCCGCGTCGGCGCTGTCCAACGACGAACGCACGCGCGGCCTCGCGCTGCTGTGCTGCTCGACCGCGCAATGCGATCTCGAGATCGACGTGCGCGAGATCGCAGGCGTCGACGGCGTGCAGGTGAAGAAGCTGCCGTGCCGGATCGCCGCGCTCGAACGCAAGGCGGACGACGTGATGGTCGTGAAGCTGCAGTTGCCCGCCAACGAACGCCTGCAATACCTCGCGGGCCAGTACGTCGAATTCATCCTGAAGGACGGCTCGCGCCGCAACCAGGTGTACGCGTGCGGCGCGCCGGTGATGGTCGAATCCGCGCAGCGCGACTTCACGCAGCACCACGCGCTGCCGGCCGACGAGTTCTACGCCGACTCGTTCACGAGCGCCGCCGATCTCGCGCATCCGGTCTAAGCACCGCGCGCCCGCTGCGCGCCGCCGTGTCACATCCGTGGCATCGCGGCGGTTTACAGTGGGGCGCGGGATGCCTTATGCTTGCGCACATGAACCGCTTCCTGTCCGCTCTCCGACGTCGCCGCTCGCCGCTCCGCCCGGATGCCGCCGGCTCGTCACGGACTCGCGCGTAACCTTCCTCCGCTTCACCGGTTACGCACAAGCTGTTCGACCCACCAGCCACGGCCTTCCGTGGCTTTTTTATTGCCCGTTTCCCTTTCAACGCCCGCTGGAGTCTGCTGCCATGCCCCTGAACGATTATCCGATCGACTCGCTGATGTACATCACGAACCGCCCCGACATCGTGTTTACGCACGGCAAGGGTTCGTGGCTCTACGATCACACGGGCAAGCGCTATCTCGACTTCATCCAGGGCTGGGCCGTCAACAGCCTCGGCCACTGCAACGACGGCATCGTCGAGGCGCTGAAGACGCAGGCCGACAAGCTGCTGAACCCGTCGCCGGCGTTCTACAACGAGCCGATGGCGAAGCTCGCGGGCCTGCTCACGCAGCACAGCGTGTTCGACAAGGTGTTCTTCACGAACAGCGGCGCCGAGGCGAACGAAGGCGCGATCAAGCTCGCGCGCAAGTGGGGCCGCAAGTTCAGGAACGGCGCGTACGAGATCATCACGTTCGACCACAGCTTCCACGGCCGCACGCTCGCGACGATGTCGGCCAGCGGCAAGCCGGGCTGGGACACGATCTACGCGCCGCAGGTGCCGGGCTTCCCGAAGGCCGAACTGAACAACATCGAGTCGGTCGAGAAGCTGATCACCGACAAGACCGTCGCCGTGATGCTCGAACCGATCCAGGGCGAAGGCGGCGTGATCCCGGCCACGCGTGAGTTCATGCAGGCGCTGCGCGCGCTGACGAAGCAGCACAACCTGCTGCTGATCGTCGACGAAGTGCAGAGCGGCTGCGGCCGCGCCGGCACGCTGTTCGCGTACGAACTGTCCGGCATCGAGCCGGACGTCATGACGCTCGCGAAGGGCATCGGCGGCGGCGCACCGCTCGGCGCGCTGCTGTCGAAGGCCGACGTCGCGGTGTTCGAGGCCGGCGACCAGGGCGGCACGTACAACGGCAACCCGCTGATGACGGCGGTCGGCTATTCGGTGATCTCGCAGCTCGTCGCACCCGGCTTCCTCGAAGGGGTGCGTGCGCGCAGCGAGTATCTGAAGCGCAAGCTGCTCGAGCTGTCGGAGGAACGCGGCTTCGAGGGCGAACGCGGCGAAGGCCTGCTGCGCGCGCTGCTGCTCGGCAAGGACATCGGCCCGCAGATCGTCGAGAAGGCGCGCGACATGCAGCCCGACGGCCTGCTGCTGAACGCCGCCCGGCCGAACCTGCTGCGCTTCATGCCGGCACTGAACGTGACGACCGAAGAAATCGACCAGATGATGGCGATGCTGCGGTCGATCCTCGACACGCTGTAAGGAGACCGCCGCGATGGATGCCGCCGCCGATGCTGTCGCGATCCGCCCGTTCGAACGCGCCGACACCGATGCCGTGCTCGCGGTATGGCGCGACGCGTTCCCGCAGTACGACGAGGCCGGTGCGCCGCCGCACCGCGATCCGCTGCGATCGATCGAGCTGAAGCTCGCGACGCAGCCGGAGCTGTTCTTCGTCGCGACCAGCGGCGCGCGCGTCGTCGGCACGCTGATGGCCGGTTTCGACGGACATCGCGGCTGGCTCTACTCGTTCGGCGTCGCGAACGACGCGCGCCGGCTCGGCGTCGGCCGCGCGCTGATCGCGCATGCGGAACGCGCGCTCGCCGCGCGCGGCTGCCTGAAGATCAACCTGCAGGTGCTGCCCGGCAACGACGACGCATGCCGCTTCTACGCGGCGCTCGGCTATCGCGTCGAGGAACGCATCTCGTTCGGCAAGACGCTGCCGGTCGCGTAAAACGCCGCCGGCAGCCGCGCGGCTCAGCGCGTGATCGGCCCCGCGCCCGGCAGCGGATTGCCGAGCGCGTCGGTCGGCACGGCCTGCTGCTCGAACGCCGCGAAATACGCGGCCCACTGCGTGTCGCTCACGCGCACGAGCAGCGCGCCGTCCTGCCACACGTCGTTATGATCGTTGTGGTCGTCGCCCGCGCGATGCAGGTAGTTCGGGCCCGTCGAGCCCTGGTTCATGTGCGCGTCGTGGATCCCGTTGCCTTGCGCATAGGTGCGCCCGAACACGACGACGTCGAGCTCCTGCGACTGCGCGGCGTTCACGAGCCGCAGCAGCGACGGGATCGGCTCCGGATGCTCGGTGCCGTCCATCACCGCACTCGCGCGCCACGCGCCCGTCTCGTTCAGGATGTCGCTGCGCAGGTAGTCAAGCGCGGGCAGCGCCGTTTGCCCGGTCAAGTCCGTGTACCCTTCGGCCGCGGCCGCGAGCGTCTGCGTGACCGGATGGTGGAAATCGTAGACGAGCTTGTAGTTCAGCAGGTCGTCCGCATCGTTGGTGCCGACGTTGATCGCGACGTCCCAGTCGCCTGCCGGCAGCGCCAGCGTCAGGTGAACGTGATACTGGATCTCGCTGCCGTGCGGCGAGCCCTTCAGCTTCGCCACCGACGTCACCTTCGCCTTCACGAAACCGTAGTCCAGACTCATGTGTGTTCTCCGTGTGCCGATGGGTCATCGATGCTACGCGGCCCGTGTGTCGGTTTGCCGGCGACCGGCCGGCGCAACAGTCGAATGGAGTCGCCTTTGCGCGCACTGTTCAACGCGAATCGCCCAATACGAAAAAAGCCGTCACGGTTTCTTCCCGTAACGGCTTTTCGACAGCCCGGTGCGACCTGCGCAACCGGGCCCGCTCACTCCATCGCTTACTCGCCCAGATACGCGGCGCGCACCTTCGGATCGTCAAGCATCTGCTTCGCGTCGCCTTCCATCGTGACCGTGCCCGAATCCATCACGTAGCCGCGGTCGGCCGCCTGCAGCGCGAGGCGTGCGTTCTGCTCGACCAGCAGCACCGTGATGCCCTCCTTCGAGATCTCGCGCACCACTTCGAAGATCTTCTCGACCATGATCGGCGACAGCCCCATCGACGGCTCGTCGAGCAGCAGCAGCTTCGGCTTGGACAGAATCGCGCGCGACATCGCCAGCATCTGCTGCTCGCCGCCCGACAGCGTGCCCGCGAGCTGCGTCGCCCGTTCCTTCAGGCGCGGGAAGAAGCCGAACATCCGGTCGACGTCCTTCTTGATCTGGTCGTTGTCGTTGCGCAGGTACGCGCCCATCTGCATGTTCTCGATGATCGACATCCGCGCGAAGATCCCGCGGCCTTCCGGCACCATCGCGAGGCCGCGCTTGAGCAGTTCGTGCGACGGCACGCCCTTGATCGACTTGCCGTCGTACTCGATGTCGCCCGCCGAGTACGGCTTCAGGCCGGTGATCGCCTTCATGGTCGTGGTCTTGCCGGCGCCGTTCGCGCCGATCAGCGTCACGAGCTCGCCCTGACGGACTTCCATGTCAACGCCCTTGACGGCCTGGATGCCGCCGTAGTTGACCTGCAAGCCCTTGATTTTCAACATTGCCGCTGCCATCAGTGCACCCCTGCGCCGAGATATGCCTCAATCACCTTCGGATTCTTCTGCACGTCCTGCGGCAGACCCTCGGCGATCACCTTGCCGTAATCGAGCACCGTCATCCGGTTGCACAGCCCCATCACGAGCTTCACGTCGTGCTCGATCAGGAGAATCGTGCGGCCGTCCGAGCGGATCTTGTCGAGCAGGCGCGTGAGTTCGACCTTCTCGGTCGCGTTCATCCCGGCTGCCGGCTCGTCGAGCGCGAGCAGCTTCGGGTCGGTCGCCAATGCACGGGCGATTTCCAGACGACGCTGGTGACCGTACGACAGGTTGCGCGACGTGTAGTCGGCGTACTGCAGCACGCCGACGTAGTCGAGCAGCTCGATCGCGCGTTCCTTGATCTCGCGCTCTTCCTGACGTTCGGCCGGCGTCTGGAACACCGCGCCGAGCAGACCGTGCTTGGTGCGCACGTGGCGGCCCACCATCACGTTCTCGAGCGCCGTCATCCCGCCGAACAGGCGGATGTTCTGGAACGTACGCGCGATGCCGGCCTTGGCCACCTGGTGCACGGCCGTCGGCGTGTAGTTCGTGCCGTCCAGCTTGAAGTCGCCGGAGTCCGGCGTGTAGAGGCCCGTGATCACGTTGAAGAACGTGGTCTTGCCGGCGCCGTTCGGGCCGATCAGGCCGTAGATCTCTCCTTCCTTGATCTGCAGGCCGACGTCGGACAGCGCCTGCAGCCCGCCGAAGCGCTTGTTCACGCCCGAGACGGACAGTCGGATTTGCTTGTCGCTCATGTGTGTATCCCCTTGTCCGTAGGTTAAGCGCGCACCGGCTTCTTGCTGTTGCGCTTCGCCAGTTTCGCGATCTTGTCCTCATGCTTCGGCGCGGGCCACAAGCCTTCCGAGCGGTACAGCATGATGATCACCATCGCGAGGCCGTACAGCGCCTGACGGATCACTTCCGTATCGACGATGTCATGACCGAACAGCGCGTGCTGCAGCGGGCTCATCGTCGAACGCAGGAATTCCGGGAAGATCGCGAGCAGCACCGCGCCCAGGATCACGCCCGGGATGTGGCCCATGCCGCCGAGCACCACGCACGCGAGCACGACGATCGATTCCCAGAACGTGAACGACTCGGGCGACACGAAGCCCTGGAACGCGCCGAACATCGAGCCCGACAGGCCGCCGAACGACGCGCCCATCGCGAACGCGAGCAGCTTCACGTTACGGGTGTTGATGCCCATCGCCTTCGCGGCGATCTCGTCTTCGCGGATCGCGGCCCATGCGCGGCCGATACGCGAGTGCTGCAGACGCGTACACACCCAGATCACCAGCAGCGAGCAGAGCACGAACAGGTAGTAGTACATGTACACCGACGGCAGCTGGAAGCCGAACAGCGAGTGCGTCTGCGACAGGTTGAAGCCGCCGACGTGCACCGGATCGATGCCCGTGATCCCCTTCGGGCCGTTGGTGATGTTCACCGGACGGTCGAGGTTGTTCATGAAGATCCGGACGATTTCACCGAAGCCGAGCGTCACGATCGCCAGGTAGTCGCCGCGCAGGCGCAGCGTCGGCGCGCCGAGCAGGATCCCGAAGGTCGCCGCCAGCGCCATCGCGATCGGCACGATCAGCAGGAACGGCACATGCAGGCCGTTCGGCGCGAGCGCCGCGATCCACTCGAACTGCGAGGTCAGGTGCGGCGAGCTCAAGAGCGCCGCCGTGTAGGCGCCCACCGCGTAGAACGCGATGTAGCCGAGGTCCAGCAGGCCGGCGAAGCCGACCACCACGTTCAGGCCCAGCGCGAGCATCACGTACAGCATCGCGAAGTCGAGCACGCGGACCCAGTAGTTGCCGCCGGCCGAGCCGATCACGATCGGCGCGGCGATCACGAGAACGGCGGTAAGAAGGCCGATGACGACGGTCTTGGCGGTGTTGCGCTCTTCGACGAGCGACGTCGACGATTCGATCGGTTGAATGGATGTCATGTCGTTTGCTCCCCTTCCGTTACGCGCGGTCCGCGACCCGTTCGCCCAGCAGGCCCGACGGACGGAACACCAGCACGATGATCAGCACGACGAAGGCGAACACGTCCTGGTAGTTACTGCCGAATACGCCGCCCGTGAGGTTGCCGATGTAGCCGGCCCCGAGCTGTTCGATCAGGCCGAGCAGCACGCCGCCGACCATCGCGCCGCCGAGGTTGCCGATCCCGCCGAGCACCGCGGCGGTGAACGCCTTCATGCCGGGGATGAAGCCCATGTAGAAGTGCACGTTGCCGTATTCGGACGCGATCATCACGCCGGCCAGCGCGGCGAGCGCGGAGCCGATCATGAACGTCGCGGAGATCACGAAGTTCGGGTTCACGCCCATCAGGCTCGCCGTATTCGGGCTTTCGGCGATCGCGCGCATCGCGCGGCCGAGCTTGGTCTTGTGCACGAGCAGCAGCAGGCCGCCCATCACGATGAACGCGACCGCGATGATCACGATTTCGGTGACCGAGATCACGGCGCCGGGCGTCGTGTCGGTGGCCTTGATCACGTTGATCGGGTCGGTCGGCAGCAATTGCGGGAACGGCAGCGGGTTGCGCGACCAGATGATCATCGCAGCGGTCTGCAGCAGGATCGACACGCCGATCGCGGTGATCAGCGGCGCGAGGCGCGGCGCGCGGCGCAGCGGCCGGTACGCGACGCGTTCGATCGTGAAGCCGACGAACGCACAGACGATCGCGGCAATGCCCAGGCCGATCGTCAGCGTCGCGACGTTGCCTAGGCCGGGAAAGTGGTTCTGCAGCACGGTGATGGCCGACAGCGCGACCATCGCGCCGATCATCAGCACGTCGCCGTGCGCGAAGTTGATGATGCCGAGAATGCCGTACACCATCGTGTATCCCAACGCGATGATGGCGTACACACTGCCGAGCACCAGCCCGTTGAGAACCTGCTGGACGAAAATATCCATTTAAAGCTCCTTGGCCCCTGCTGCCGGAGGACGTTGCGCCCCGCGGGTAAGCGAGGAATCGCGCCTTCTCGGCGACACTGCGGGTACTAGTCGATACCGGTAAGGGTGGATCGTCCCGGCGCGCGCCGCCCGGCCTGTACGGCCGGACCTGCCGCCGGAGCGGATACAAAAACGGCACCGCACTGTTCCGGTGCCGTCATGAGTCCCGTCGCTAAATCGTCACGACATCGAGGACGGTGTTCGTGGCCTCCTTGAAGTCGTGGGGCAGCATGCCGAGACGGCCGTCGTCCGGTTGCCCGGCATCCGTGCCTTGGCCCGTCCGGTGCGATGCAAGCATCGCGCCAGGACGGATCGGATTCCGCGCCGCGTCGCCGGTCAGGGCGTTGCGGCAGCCGCGCCCGACTTTCGTCAGGACTGCATCGGAATCCATCGTACGAACCAGACTGCGCGTCGCGACACGGTCGGTCGCGGCGGCGCGCTGTTTCGTCGAATCGAATTGAAGGGGGGACCGTGGCCTCGGCACGCTGCCGGCAACGCCGCGATCGTCCGGCATCCGTCGGCCGTCGGCTTGCCGCGCCGCTGCCCGCATGCCCGCTGCCGGCCCGGTCGTCAGGCCAAGCGCGTTGAGTTCCTCGATCGTCAAACGTGCCCCGTTTTCCTTGTCCCTGCCCAGTTGCGCGATACGGCGCGCCGATGGCGCCGCACGTCCGGCTCCGGCGGCGCGCACGCCGCTGGCCGATGATGCCGCGAACCCCGCAGCCTCGCTGCCCGCCTCGTCGTCGCTCTTTTTGCTGCAGCCGGCAAGCATTGCAACCGGTGCGGCGACGGACACGGCGTAAGCCAACTTCACATGCATTGAATGGTCTCCCGCGCCTTGCCAAAACCCGTTTCAAAGCCATTCCGGCTTGAAAACGGGCGCATTGTAACTCCATTTATAGGCCGCCAATATTCCTGATTCGATGGGGTTTTCCTGCATTGCAACCAATTTTGAGACACGATTCGGCGCAACGGGAGCAACCGGGTTGCACTGCGAAGGGGAATAATGGTTGCGATGTGAATTTCGAGGCACAAAAAAAGCGCGCCGGGAAGGCGCGCTTCGGTGTTCCGCAGGGTGCGATGCGGCAATCAGGCGGCGGGCGGCAGGTTCAACCCGCGCGGCAGCGGAAACGACACGTTTTCCTCGATGCCGTCGAGCGCGCGGACGTTGCGCACGCCGAGTTCGCGCAGCCGCGCGATCACGGCCTGGGCGAGCACTTCGGGCGCCGACGCGCCGGCCGTCACGCCGATGCGGCGCTTGCCCGCGACCCATGCCGGATCGATCTGGTCCGGCGCATCGACCATGTACGCAGCCACGCCGCGCTTTTCGGCCACTTCGCGCAGCCGGCTCGAGTTCGAGCTGTTCGGGCTGCCGACCACGATCACGACATCGCATTGCGGCGCCATGAACTTCACCGCGTCCTGGCGGTTCTGCGTCGCGTAGCAGATGTCCTGCTTCTTCGGCTCGCGGATCTTCGGATACTTCGCCTTCAGCGCGCCGATGATCTCGGCCGCGTCGTCGACGGACAGCGTCGTCTGCGTGACGAGCGCGATGCGCTCGGGATCGGCGAGCTCGAGCTTCTGCACGTCCTCGACGCTTTCGACGAGATGCATGCCGCGCTCGACCTGGCCCATCGTGCCTTCGACTTCGGGATGGCCCTTGTGCCCGATCATGACGATGTCGACACCATCCTGGCGCATCTTCGCCACTTCGACGTGCACCTTCGTGACGAGCGGGCAGGTGGCGTCGTAAATGCGCAGCCCGCGCACGTCGGCCTCGTCGCGCACGGCTTTCGACACGCCGTGCGCACTGAAGATCACGGTGTTGCCGGCCGGCACTTCCTCGAGTTCCTCGACGAAGATCGCGCCCTTCTTCTTCAGATCCTCGACCACGTACTTGTTGTGGACGATTTCGTGACGCACGTAGATCGGCGCACCGTGCATCGCGATGGCGCGCTCGACGATCTCGATCGCGCGGTCGACGCCCGCGCAGAAACCGCGCGGCTGGGCCAGCAGGATTTCGGCGTCGGCGGCGACGGTCTGCGCGGACAGCGTATCGGTGGTACTCATGATTACAGGATTCCGATGATTTTCACTTCGAACGTGAGCGCCTGGCCCGCGAGCGGATGATTGAAGTCGAACAGCGCGGAAGTCTCGCTGACTTCCTTCAGCACCCCCGCGTAGCGACCGCCATCCGGCGCGTTGAACTCGATGAGTTCGCCCGGCGTGAAATCGTCGCCGACCATCCCGTTCTCGCGCAGCGTCGACAGCGTCACGCGCTGGAGCATGTCGGGATTGCGGGGGCCGAACCCCTGATCGGGGGCTAGCTGAAAAGTCGAATGGTCGCCGACCCTGAGCCCGAGCAGAATCTGTTCCAGCGACGGCGCCAGTTGCCCCGCGCCCAGCAACAGCGTGGCCGGCTTGTCCGAGAAGGTGTTGACGATGTCGGCGCCGTCGGCCAGGGCCAGCCGGTAATGCAACGTGACGTGGGAACCGGGCTTCACTTCGGATAGATCGATGAGGCTCATGAATTACTCGTTCAGTCGGCGCCCGCTACGGCCGAATGGCCCGGCGCAAAGCCAATATTGTAAGTCACCTGAGCGTGCAAGGCGGAAAGTGCGACGACGTTGCGCACACCGCCCGCCGCCAATGGAGTTCCGACCATGCCGTCACCCTGCCTCATCCTGCCATCGGCCGAATGCCGCGACACCACCGATGCGGCGGCCGATCCGCCCGCCCGCGTCATCCCGATCAACCCGCGCAGGCGCCGCCCGGGCGACTGGCGGCCCGAGCGGCCGCGCGAACGGTTGCTGGAACGCGGGCCGGCCGCGCTGACCGACGACGAACTGATCGCGCTGCTGCTGGGCACCGGCAAGCCCGGTCACGACGTATTCGTGATCGCCCGCGAACTGGTCGCTCAGTACAAGTCGCTGCGCGGCTTGCTCGAAGCGGACGCCGACGATTTCGAGGCGCACCCCGGCATCGGCCCCGCGCGCTCCGCGCGGCTGGTCGCGGTCACCGAGATCGCCCGGCGCATGCTGGAGGAGAAGGCACGGGAGGGGATGCAGATCGATTCGCCCGGCGCCGTCGAGGATTGCCTGCGAATGAAGATCGGCACGCTCCCGCACGAAGTGTTCGTCGCGGTCTACCTGGACGCCCGCAACCGCATGATCGACATCGAGGAAATCGCGCGCGGCTCGCTCACGCGCATGGCCGTCTATCCGCGCGAGATCGTGCGCCGCGCGATGAAACAGAACGCCGCAGCCCTGATCGTCGCGCACAACCATCCGTCGGGCGCGGTGCAGCCGAGCGCGGAAGACCGCCGCCTGACCCGCGTGCTGAAAGACGCGCTCGAACTCGTCGACGTGCGGCTGCTCGATCACGTCGTCGTCGGCGTCAGCGATACTTTCTCGTTCGCACGGGCCGGTTGGCTGTAGACTGTGGCGCGGCGGCCCATCCTAGGGCGCCGCAACGACGAAGCGAAATTAGGTTTGATTTTTCTGAACTTTTTCTGCTAGAATCGTCGTCTGTCTTTTTTCCAACCAGTTCTAGCCATCGAAGGGCCTTGTCTGTAAGGGCTACGGCGTTCTGAGTGCAGCCATGGATCACGTGGCGGTGCGATGGAACCTTCACCGGCGATCGAACCCCGAATTTAGCGTATTAGGAGTGCTCTCATGGCACGCGTATGCCAAGTAACTGGGAAAGCGCCGATGAGCGGCAACAACGTTTCCCACGCCAACAACAAGACGAAGCGCCGCTTCCTCCCGAACCTGCAAAACCGCCGGTTCTGGGTTGAGAGCGAAAACCGCTGGGTGCGCCTGCGCGTTTCCAACGCGGGCCTGCGCCTGATCGACAAGAACGGCATCGATTCCGTGCTCGCTGACCTGCGCGCACGCGGCGAAGCCTAAGCCCAAGGAGCACAATCATGGCAAAAGGCGCCCGCGACAAGATCAAGCTTGAGTCGACCGCTGGTACGGGTCACTTCTACACGACCACGAAGAACAAGCGCAACATGCCGGAAAAGATGGCGATCAAGAAGTTCGATCCCGTCGTCCGCAAGCATGTGGAATACAAAGAAACCAAGATCAAGTAATCTCCGGTTTCTGCCAGCCTGACGGCGACCGAAAAGCCCCGCACTGCGGGGCTTTTCGTTTTGGCGCGCAGTTTGCGCGCACGCGCTCGCGCCCGACGCGGTATGCTCTCTCCTTTCCGCGGCCACGGCCGACGGAACGCAAGATCAAAAAGCGCAACGATGGAGATGCAGCATGAAATTCGACGTGGCGATCGTCGGCAGCGGCCTGGCAGGGCTGTCGGTCGCACTCAACCTGGCCAGCACGCGACGTGTCGCGCTGATCGCGAAACGTTCGATGATGGAGGGGGCGAGCGATAACGCGCAGGGCGGCATCGCGGCGGTTCTCGACTCGGCGGACAGCATCGAGAACCACGTCGACGACACGCTGGTCGCCGGCGGCGGCCTGTGCGACGAAGGCGCGACGCGCTACATCGTCGAGCACGGCCGCGAGGCGATCGAATGGCTGATCTCGCAAGGCGTGCCGTTCACGAAGGACGACGCGGCCGAACTCGGCTTTCACCTGACGCGCGAAGGCGGCCACAGCCACCGCCGGATCATCCATGCGGCCGATGCGACCGGCCATGCGGTGCTCGCGACGCTGTCGGAGCGCGCGCGCCAGCATCCGAACATCACGTTCTTCGAAAACCACCACGCGATCGACCTGATCACGTCGGACCGGCTCGGCCTGCCCGGCCGCCGCTGTCACGGCCTGTATGCGCTCGACGTCGACAACGACCGCACGATCACGATCGAGGCGCCGCACACGGTGCTCGCCACCGGCGGCGCCGGCAAGGTCTACCTGTACACGACGAACCCCGACACCGCGACCGGCGACGGTATCGCGATGGCGTGGCGGGCCGGCTGCCGCGTGTCGAACATGGAATTCATCCAGTTCCACCCGACCTGCCTGTTCCACCCGTATGCGAAATCGTTCCTGATTTCGGAGGCCGTGCGCGGCGAAGGCGGCTTGCTGAAGCTGCCCGACGGCACGCGCTTCATGCCCGCGCACGATCCGCGCGCCGAACTCGCGCCGCGCGACATCGTCGCACGCGCGATCGACTTCGAGATCAAGAAGCGCGGGATCGACTGCGTGTATCTCGACATCAGCCATCAGCCGGAAGCGTTCCTGCGCGAACATTTCCCGACGATTCATGCGCGCTGCCTCGAATTCGGCATCGACATCGCGAAACAGCCGATCCCCGTCGTGCCGGCCGCGCACTACACGTGCGGCGGCGTCGTCACCGATCTCGCCGGACGCACCGATCTCGCCGGGCTGTATGCAGTCGGCGAAACGTCGTACACGGGGCTGCACGGCGCGAACCGGCTCGCGAGCAACTCGCTGCTCGAATGCCTCGTGATCGGCCGCGCGGCGGCCGAGGCGATCGAGGCGGCCGGCTTCGACGCCGACGCGCCGGCCACGCTGCCCGCGTGGGACGAAAGCCGCGTGTCGGATGCGGACGAAGAAGTCGTCGTCGCACACAACTGGGACGAACTGCGCCGCCTGATGTGGAACTACGTCGGCATCGTGCGCACCGACAAGCGCCTCGAACGCGCGAAGCACCGGCTGTCGCTGCTGCGCGACGAGATCCACGAGTACTACGCGAATTTCCGCGTGACGCGCGATCTGCTCGAACTGCGCAACCTCGTCGACGTCGCAACGCTGATCGTGAAGAGCGCGCACTCGCGCCGCGAAAGCCGCGGGCTGCACTATAGCCGCGACTGGCCGCACACGCTGCCGAAGGCATTGCCGAGCGTGCTTACGCCACGCGTGCGCCGCTGAGCGGCGCGCCGCCCTTCCCGGCTGCGGCTGCGGCCGCAGCACAAGAAAAAAGCCGTTGGCGTTTGCACGCCAACGGCTTTTTGTCTGATCGGACGACGTTCGGTCAGTCGACGATTCGCATCGAATAGTCCGTCGCCCGCACGTCCTTCGTCAGCGCGCCGATCGAGATGCGATCGACGCCCGTCTCCGCGAACGCGCGCACCGTATCGAAATTGACGCCGCCCGAGACTTCGAGCACGGCCTTGCCCGCAGCCACGCGCACTGCTTCGCGCATCATGTCGAGAGTGAAGTTGTCGAGCAGCACCGACTGCGCGCGATGTGCGAGCGCCGTGTCGAGCTGCGCGAGCGTCTCGACTTCGACCTGCACGGGCACGCCCGACTCCAGCGCGAACGCCGCATCGAGCGCCTCGCCGACACCGCCGGCCGCCGCGATGTGGTTCTCCTTGATCAGGATGCCGTCGTACAGCGCGAGCCGCTGGTTCTCGCCACCGCCCACGCGCACCGCGTACTTCTGCGCGAGCCGCAACCCCGGCAGCGTCTTGCGCGTATCGAGGATCTTCGCGCGCGTGCCCTCGACGCGCTCGACGTAACGGCGCGTCGCGGTCGCGACACCCGACAGCAGTTGCAGGAAGTTCAGCCCGTTGCGCTCGGCCGTCAGCAGCGCGCGCGCGGGCCCTTCGAGTTCGCAGACGGTCGAATCCGGCGTCATCCGGTCGCCTTCGCGATAGCGCCATTGCACGACGATCGACGGATCGATCCGCGCGATCACGCCCTCGAACCACGGCACGCCGCACAGCACGGCTTCCTCGCGCACGATGATCCGCGCGCGGCGGCGCTCGCCGGCCGGCACGAGCCGTCCGGTCTGGTCGCCGGCGCCGACGTCTTCGGCGATCGCATCGGCCACGTTGCGCGCGATCGCTTCGTCGAATGCCGCGCCGTATTGGGCGCGGACGGCGTCGAACAGCGGGGATACGGCGTTGCTCATGCCGCCCCCACGTTCGCGAACAGTGGCTGGTCGCGCTGCAGATCGCCGCTCGCCTGCACGCGCTTCTTGTGCGCGGCCGCGAATTCGAGCATCCGGTCGATCGGCAGACGTGCGCGCTCGCCGATCGCGGGATCGACGAAGATCTCGTTGTGACCGCGTTCGAGCACGTCGGCGAGGTTCGCGAGGCCGTTCATCGCCATCCACGGGCAGTGCGCGCAGCTCTTGCAGGTCGCGCTGTTGCCGGCCGTCGGCGCGGCGATGAAGGTCTTGCCGGGTGCGGCAAGCTGCATCTTGTGCAGGATGCCGAGATCGGTCGCGACGATGAAGCGCTTCGCGTCGAACTTGACGGCCGCGTCGATCAGTTGCGTGGTCGAGCCGACGACATCGGCCTGCGCGACGACGTTTTCCGGCGACTCGGGGTGGACGAGCACCTTCGCGTCCGGATATTCGGCACGCAGCAGGTCGAGCTCGATGCCCTTGAATTCGTCGTGGACGAGGCACGAGCCCTGCCACAGCAGCATGTCCGCGCCGGTCTTCTTCTGGATGTAGCTGCCCAGATGGCGGTCCGGCGCCCAGATGATCTTTTCGCCGCGCGCGTGCAGGTCGGCGACGATCTCGAGGCCGATCGACGACGTGACCATCCAGTCCGCGCGCGCCTTCACGGCCGCGCTGGTGTTCGCGTAGACGACGACGGTACGGTCCGGATGCGCATCGCAGAACGCCGAGAATTCGTCGACCGGGCAGCCGAGGTCGAGCGAACAGGTCGCGTCGAGATCGGGCATCAGGATCCGTTTGTTCGGGCTCAGGATCTTCGCGGTTTCGCCCATGAAGCGCACGCCGGCGACGACGAGCGTCTGCGCGTCGTGGTCGCGGCCGAAGCGGGCCATTTCGAGCGAATCGGCCACGCAGCCGCCCGTTTCGTCGGCCAGTTCCTGCAGTTCGGCATCCACGTAGTAGTGGGCGACGAGCACGGCCTTTTCACGGGCGAGCAACGCCTTGATGCGTGCCTTCAGCGCAGCGCGCTCCTCGGCGGACGGCGCGTCGGGCACCTTGGCCCATGCCTGTCCGACGCCGCACACGGTCCCTGCTGCGACGGGCCGGTCGTACTCGACGGGTTTGATCGTCGATTGCATCTCCATATCTCCTGTCGGCCGGAGTTAGTGCTTCAGCACTTACTCCGGCCCCATGCTTCGCGGTCGACCCAAGTTAGCGCTTTAGCGCTTACTTGGGTCCCATGCTACGCGGTCGGCCGGACACCACGCGCCACGGCCCCAAGCCTCATACCAATCCGGGCACCACCGATCCGTCAAAAACCGGCGGCCCAAATGAAAAAACCCCGCCAACGCGGGGTTTGTGACGTCCTGAGATTCTAATCGATTTCGAATCAGGCGTAGCGACGCAGGCGTGTCGCGAATTCCTGCAGCGCCTTGATGCCGCTTTGTTCTGCGCGATGGCACCAATCCTGCAATTGCGCGAGAAGCTGTTCGCGCGACGCGGTCGAACGATCCCAGATCGCGGCGAGATCCTGGCGCAGCTGGAAGTACGTATGCAGCTTCTGGCTGTTCGCGAAGATTTCCGGCAGCAGCTTCTTCTGCGGCTCGTCGAGGCCGTCGGCGTCCTTGTGGAACCACTTGCGCGCGCCGCGCATCAGCTGGTACTTCTCGCTCGAACCGAGTTCCTTCAGGTGCGCGAGCTCCTGACGGTACGCACGCTTCACGGCCTTGCCGTAGCTCGCCATCACTTCGTAGCGGTTCGACAGCACGGCCTGCAGCGTTTCCTGGTCGAGCACCGTCTTCGGCTTGTTCAGGCGCGGCGTCGGCGCGACCTTCTTCACTTTCGCGAGACCGAATGCCGACATGATGCGGATGTACATCCAGCCGATGTCGAACTCGTACCACTTGTTCGACAGCTTCGCCGACGTCGCGAACGTGTGGTGGTTGTTGTGCAGTTCTTCGCCGCCGATCACGATGCCCCACGGGAACAGGTTCGTGCTCGCGTCGGCCGAGTTGAAGTTGCGATAGCCCCAGAAGTGACCGAAGCCGTTGACGACACCCGCCGCCCAGAACGGAATCCAGACCATCTGCACGGCCCACACGGTCAGGCCGAGCACGCCGAACAGCGCGACGTCGATCACCATCATCATGCTGATGCCGAGAATCGGGTACTTCGAGTAGACGTTGCGCTCGAGCCAGTCGTTCGGCGTGCCGTGGCTGAACTTGCGCATCGTCTCTTCGTTCTTCGCTTCCGCGCGATACAGCTCGGCGCCCTCGAGGAATACCTTCCAGATGCCGCGCGTCTGCGGGCTGTGCGGATCTTCCTCGGTCTCGCACTTCGCGTGGTGCTTGCGGTGAATCGCGGCCCACTGGCCGGTCAGCATGCCGGTGGTCATCCACAGCCAGAAACGGAAGAAGTGGCTCGCGATCGGATGCAGCTCCAGTGCGCGGTGCGCCTGGCAGCGGTGCAGGTAGACGGTCACGCCGATGATCGTGACGTGCGTGACGGCGAGCGCGAACAATGCGACTTGCCACCACGAAAAATGCAGGAGCCCGTGGGAAAGAAAATCGAGCACAGAATTCAACAAGGCAGTTACCCGTGATGAGAGCGACGCCACGCTGGCGTCAGAAGAATGAAAGCATACCGCGTGTAGACCAGAATTTTACTTCAACCGTTCCAAGTCTTTGTAAAAAATGAATATTTTCTTGCCCTGACGCAATCCGCGCGGTCCATGTGCGGACTGGGAAAGACCCGCGATCCGGTTTCGACCGCACAATCGGTACGATTGACCGCCCGCACCCGCTACGCCGCCGGCGCGTGCCCGTCCAGCGCACCGTTGGCCGCCGCCGGCTCGCGCCCGGCTGCCGCGTCCGCCGCGGGAAAACCTTCCGGCAGCCCGACCACGCGCACTTCGCGCTGCGGAAACGGAATCGAGATCCCGTGCTCGCTGAACAGCCGCCAGATGTTGCGGTTCACGCTCGAGCGCACGCCCGACGTGCCTTTCGCGGAATCCTCGATCCAGAAACCGAGCTCCAGGTCGATCCCGTCCGCGCCGAAACTCACGAGATACGGGGTCGGCGCCGGCTCGGCCAGCACACGCGGCACGTCCTTCGCGGCGTCGGCGAGCAACGCGAGCGCCTGCTCGACGTCGCTCGTGTACGCGACCTGCACCGCGACCTTCGCATAGCCGCGCGTCAGGTACGACGACTGGTTCTGCACGACGTCGGTGATCAGCTTCTCGTTCGGGATCAGCGTCTCGTTGCCGTCGAGGCCGCGCACGACCGTGTAGCGCGTGCGGATCTGCGTGACGACGCCCTGCAGCCCGCCGACGCTGATCGCGTCGCCGAGCCGCAGCGAGCGGTCGAGCAGGATGATGAAGCCCGACACGTAGTTGCTCGCGATCTTCTGCAGCCCGAAACCGAGGCCGACGCCCACCGCGCCGCCGAACACGCCGAGCACCGTCACGTCGATGCCGACGAGCGACAGCCCGATCAGGATCGCCGCGAACACGAGCAGCGCGCGGCCGACCCGCGACAGCACGACCTTCAGGTTCGCGTCGAGCGTGCTCGCGCGCGACAGGCGATCCTCGAGCACCGAGCCGAGCCACATCGCGACCATCAGCGTCACGCACACCCACAGCGCGCCGGAGATCACCGACAGCAGCGTGAGGTGCGCGGTCGCGACCCGGAACTGCACGCTGTCGAGCCAGCCGAGCACGTCGCGCTGGATGCCGAGCACGGTCATCACCATCGCGGCCCACACGACGGTCGACACGATCTTCTCGACGATCGACAGCCACGCGTGCGTGTGGCCGTCGCGCGCGAACACGCGCCGCGCGAAGAAGAACAGCACGTAGATCAGCCCGATGCCGAACAGCGGCACGAGCGCCAGCGACAGCAGCGACGTCGACATGAACGGATCGAACGCGAGCTGCGCGCCGCCGACGAACACGCTGCCGAACAACGGAAACAGCGCGCGCTTCAGGCTCTGCGCACCCGCGCCCGGCGCGCGTCCGGCCGCCCGCCGCCGCGCATCGATCCGGCCGTGCACGAAGCGCGCGGCCACCCACGCGAAACACAGCGCACCGACGAGGATCGCCGCCTGCCAGATCATCACCGGCTGGTGGAAATCGCGAATCACCGATGCCAGCCGGTGCGACAGCAGGCGGCTCTGCAGATTCTCCATCGTCCGTCCGGGCAGTCGTTACTGCGCGGCGCGGCGCTCGAGCACCGCGGCGAAGAAGCCGTCGGTCGCGTGACGGTGCGGCCACAGCGACAGGTAGTCGCCCGTCTCGAGCTCGATGCGCTGATCGGCCAGCACCTGCTGCGCCGGCACCAGCACGAACTCGGGGTGATCGACGAGGAACTGCTCGACGATGCGCTCGTTCTCGGCATCGAGCACGCTGCAGGTGGCGTACACGAGCCGGCCGCCCTTCTTCACGAGCCGCGCGGCGCTCGCGAGGATCGACGCCTGCTTCGGCGTCAGCTCGTCGATCGCCGTGCGCGTCTGGCGCCACTTCAGGTCCGGATTGCGGCGCAGCGTGCCGAGGCCACTGCACGGCGCGTCGACCAGCACGCGGTCGATCTTGCCGGCGAGCCGCTTGATCTTCGCGTCGTGCTCGCTGTCGATCAGCACCGGGTTCACGTTCGACAGCCCGCTGCGCGCGAGGCGCGGCTTCAGCTTCGCGAGGCGCTTCTCCGAGATGTCGAACGCATAGAGGCGCCCGGTCGAGCGCATCATCGCGCCGAGCGCGAGCGTCTTACCGCCCGCGCCCGCGCAGAAATCGACGATCATCTCGCCACGCCGCGGCGCGACCAGCGAGCACAGCAGCTGGCTGCCTTCGTCCTGCACCTCGATCGCGCCTTCCTCGAACAGCTTCAGCCGCGTCAGCGCCGGCTTGCCGACCACGCGCACGCCGAACGGCGCGAACGGCGTCGCGCCCGCATCGATACCGCTCACGCGCAGCGCCTCGATCACCTGGTCGCGGGTCGCCTTCTGCGCGTTGGCGCGCAGGTCGAGCGGCGCCGGATAGTTCAGCGCGGCGGCGAGCTGCGCGAGCTCGTCGGCGTCGAAACGGGCCGACAGCGCCTGATGAATCCAGTCGGGCAGGTTCGTGCGAATGCGCACGGGCAGGCTTGCCGGATCGATCTTCGACACGTGCTCGAGCCACGCGGACTCGGTGTCGGACAGGAACGGCTTCAGCGCATTGCGCCCCATCGTCTGCATCAGGCCGAGCAGCGTGAGGCGCCGCGCGGGCGTGCCCGTGCCGCTTTCGGCCAGATGCGAGAACTCCATCTTCCGGCGCAGCACCGCGAACACGGCCTCGGCGATCACGCCACGCTCGGCATGCCCGAGCTTCGGGTGCGCGCGGAAGAACCGGCTCGTCGTCGCGTCGGCGGGGCCGGCGAACTTCAGCACCTCGGCGAGCAGGGTTTCGGTCTGGCCAATCAGGAATCCGTGCAGCTTCATACGCCCTCACTCGTTTCGGTTTGCGGTTGATCCGCGAAAATCCAGCGCGCCTCTTCGGGCGCGACCACTGCACGGCCGTCCTCGAGGCGCAGACGCCCCTCGACGAACCAGCGCACCGCACGCGGATACAGCACGTGCTCGACCATCAGCACGCGCTGCGCGAGGGCGGCCGCGTCGTCGCCGGCGCGCACGGGCACCGCGCCCTGCGCGACGATCGCCCCGCTGTCGAGCTCGGGAATGACGAAATGCACGCTCGCGCCATGCAGCGCGACGCCGGCATCCAGCGCCTGCTGGTGCGTGTGGATGCCCTTGAAGCTCGGCAGCAGCGACGGATGGATGTTCAGCAGCCGGCCTTCGTATCGTCTGACGAATGCGGGCGTGAGGATGCGCATGAAGCCGGCGAGCACGACGAGATCGGGCGAGAAACGGTCGATCTCGGCGGCGAGCGCCGCGTCGAAGCTGTCGCGGCCATCGAACGACCGGTGGTCGACCACCGCCGTCGCCACCCCGTGCGACGCGGCAAAAGCCAGCCCGGCCGCATCGGGCCGGTTGGCGATCACGGCGGCAATCTCGGCCGGCCAGCGTTCCTGCGCGCACGCGCGGACGATGGCCTCCATGTTGCTGCCGCGACCGGAAATCAGGATCACGAGTTTTTTCATCCGCGAATTTTACCATTCGCCTTCGCGTTTCCCGCCTTCTCGGCCGTCGGCCCGTCCGAACGTTTATAATCTTCTGCTTTGCGGCTTCCCACCGCCCATTCCCCCGACGCTGCATCCGCTATCGTGAAAGTCTTCCGCGGCCTGCCCAACGCCGAGAGCCGCGCCCCGTGCGCGCTGACGATCGGCAACTTCGACGGTGTCCATCGCGGCCACCAGGCCCTGCTCGCGCGCGTGCGCGCGGCAGCGGACGCGCGCGGCCTGCCCGTGTGCGTGATGACGTTCGAGCCGCACCCGCGCGAATTCTTCAACCCGGCCGGCGCGCCGCCGCGCATCGCGATGCTGCGCGACAAGCTGGAAGCGCTGCGCGACCACGGAGTCGACCGCGTCGTCGTCGAGCACTTCAACCACACGTTCGCGAGCCAGTCGCCGCAGGCGTTCGTCGAGCGCACGCTGGTGAACGGGCTGCACGCGCGCTGGATGATGGTCGGCGACGATTTCTGCTACGGCGCGAAGCGCGCGGGCACCTTCGACACGCTGAAGGCGGCCGGCGAGCTGCATGGCTTCGAGGTCGAGCAGATGGGCACGGTGGCCGGCAGCGACGG
Organism: Burkholderia sp. BCC0044; assembly: GCF_902832955.1. NCBI lineage: Bacteria > Pseudomonadati > Pseudomonadota > Betaproteobacteria > Burkholderiales > Burkholderiaceae > Burkholderia > Burkholderia sp. BCC0044. The sequence continues at coordinate 299,690 of NZ_CADFDO010000006.1, forward strand.
CACGCGCATTTCCAGCTCCGGCGTGCGCGCGGCGCTCGCCGCGGGCGATCTCGACGCGGCCGCGCAGGCGCTCGGCCACGGCTATGCGATCAGCGGCCACGTCGCGCACGGGCTGAAGCTCGGCCGCGATCTCGGCTTCCCGACGCTGAACCTGCCGATCGCGCACAAGCGGCCGGCGCTCGCGGGCATCTTCGTCGTGCAGGTGCACGGCCTCGGCCCCGCGCCGCTGCCGGGCGTCGCGAGCCTCGGGCTGCGCCCGACCGTCGACGATTCGGGCCGCGTGCTGCTCGAAGTGCACCTGCTCGACTGGCATGGCGATGCGTACGGCAAGCTGATCCGCGTCGAATTCCTGAAAAAGCTGCGCGACGAAGCGAAGTTCGACGATCTCGAAGCGCTGTCGCGCGCGATCGCGCTGGACGTCGCGAATGCGCGCGCGTACTTCATCGAGCGCGATCGTGCGCCGGGCAGCCGCGCGACGGGCTTCTCGACGTCGGCCACTGACCGAATTAGCTGATCCGGACGGCGGCGCCTCGCGCCGCACCCTCGCGCCGCCCTGCCGCGCGCCTACCCGATTCACGACGCCCGAGCGTCCCCGATTTAGATAGCGATCCCATCATGAGCAACAAGAAAGCCGATTCGAAACCGCAGGCCAAGTATCCGGTCAACCTGCTCGACACGCCGTTCCCGATGCGCGGCGACCTGCCCAAGCGCGAGCCGCAGTGGGTCAAGGAGTGGGAGGAGCGCGGCATCTACGAGAAGATCCGCGCGGCCAGCAAGGGCCGGCCGAAGTTCATCCTGCACGACGGCCCGCCGTATGCGAACGGCGACATCCACCTCGGCCACGCGGTCAACAAGATTCTGAAGGACATCGTCGTCAAGTCGCGCAACATGGCCGGCTTCGACGCGCCGTACGTGCCGGGCTGGGATTGCCACGGGATGCCGATCGAGATCCAGATCGAGAAGCAGTTCGGCAAGTCGCTGCCGGCGGCCGAAGTGATGAGCAAGGCGCGCGCATATGCGACCGAGCAGATCGAGAAGCAGAAGGTCGGCTTCAAGCGCCTGGGCGTGCTCGGCGACTGGGCGAATCCGTACAAGACGATGAACTTCGTGAACGAGGCGGAAGAAATCCGCGCGCTCGGCAAGATCATCGAGAAGGGCTACGTGTATCGCGGGCTGAAGCCGGTCAACTGGTGCTTCGACTGCGGCTCGGCGCTCGCGGAAGCGGAAGTCGAGTACAAGGACCGCACCGACCCGACGATCGACGTGATGTTCGCGTTCGCGGAACCGGAAAAGACCGCGCACGCGTTCGGCCTGCCGGCGCTGCCGCGCGCCGAGGGCGGCATCGTGATCTGGACCACCACGCCGTGGACGATCCCCGCCAACCAGGCGCTGAACCTCCATCCGGAAATCGTCTACGCGCTGGTCGACACGGAGCGCGGGCTGCTGATCATCGCGGAAGAGCGCGTCGAAGCGTGCATGGCCGACTTCAAGCTGACCGGCCGCGTCGTCGCGACCGCGCCCGGCGTGAAGCTCGCGAACCTGCGCTTCCACCACCCGCTCGCGTCGGCCCACCCCGGCTACCAGCGCACCGCGCCCGTCTACCTCGGCGACTACGTGACGACCGACACCGGTACCGGCGTCGTGCACTCGTCGCCTGCGTACGGTATCGAGGACTTCCAGTCGTGCAAGGCGCACGGGATGACCGACTCGGACATCATCAACCCGGTGATGGGCGACGGCCGCTACATCGAATCGTTGCCGCTGTTCGGCGGCCTGTCGATCTGGGACGCGAACCCGAAGGTCGTCGACGCGCTGAACGCAGCCGGCTCGCTGCTGCGCAGCGAGCACTACAAGCACAGCTACATGCACTGCTGGCGTCACAAGACGGCGATCATCTACCGCGCGACGTCGCAGTGGTTCGCCGGCATGGACGTGACGCCGCAAGACGGCGGCAAGACGCTGCGCGAAACCGCGCTCGAAGGCATCGACGCGACCGCGTTCTACCCGTCGTGGGGCAAGCAGCGCCTGTTCAGCATGATCGCGAACCGGCCCGACTGGACGCTGTCGCGCCAGCGCCAGTGGGGCGTGCCGATGGCGTTCTTCGTGCACAAGGAAACCGGCGAGCTGCACCCGCGCACGCTCGAGCTGCTCGAGGAAGTCGCGAAGCGCGTCGAGCAGTCGGGTATCGAGGCGTGGCAATCGCTCGACCCGCGCGAGCTGATCGGCGACGACGCGAACCTGTACGAGAAGAACCGCGACACGCTCGACGTGTGGTTCGACTCGGGCACGACGCACTGGCACGTGCTGCGCGGCTCGCACAAGGATCAGCTGCAGTTCCCGGCCGACCTGTACCTCGAAGGCTCGGACCAGCATCGCGGCTGGTTCCACTCGTCGCTGCTGACCGCATCGATGATCGACGGCCGCGCGCCGTACAAGGGCCTGCTCACGCACGGCTTCACGGTCGACGGCGAAGGCCGCAAGATGAGCAAGTCGCTCGGCAACGGCATCGACCCGCATGAAGTCGCGAACCGCCTCGGCGCGGAAATCATCCGCCTGTGGATCGCGTCGACCGACTACTCGGGCGAGCTCGCGATCTCCGAGGAAATCCTGAAGCGCGTGACGGAAGGTTATCGCCGGATCCGCAACACGCTGCGCTTCCTGCTCGCGAACCTGTCGGATTTCGACTTCGCGCAGCACGCGGTGCCGGTCGACGAATGGCTCGAGATCGACCGCTACGCGGTCGCGTTCTCGCAGCAACTGCAAACGGAGCTGCTCGGCCACTACGAGAAGTACGAATTCCACCCGGTCGTCGCGAAGCTGCAGACGTACTGCTCGGAAGACCTCGGCGGCTTCTACCTCGACGTGCTGAAGGACCGCCTGTACACGAGCGCCGCCGATTCGCGCGCGCGCCGCTCCGCGCAGACCGCGCTGTATCACCTGACGCACGGCCTGCTGCGCGTGCTCGCGCCGTTCCTGTCGTTCACGGCGGAAGAAGCGTGGAAGGTGTTCCAGCCGGCGAGCGACACGATCTTCACGGAAACCTACTACGCGTATCCGGAAGTCGCCGGCTCGGCCGCGCTGATCGAGAAGTGGGCGCTGCTGCGCGAAGTACGCGGCAACGTGACGAAGGCGCTCGAGGAAGCGCGCACCGCGAACCGCATCGGTTCGTCGCTGCAGGCCGAAGTGGCCGTGCAGGCGAGCGGCGCGCGCTACGACGCGCTGACGAGCCTCGGCGACGACCTGAAGTTCGTGCTGATCACGTCGGCCGCGACGGTCGTCCAGGTCGACGACGAAGCGCAGGAAAGCGTCGACGTGGCCGCGTCGAAGTACCAGAAGTGCGAGCGCTGCTGGCACTACCGCGAAGATGTCGGCGCGCACGCCGACCATCCGACGCTGTGCGGCCGCTGCTTCTCGAACCTGTTTGAAAACGGCGAAATCCGGAGCGCTGCTTAAATATGGCGAAGACCCTGTCGAAACCGGCCAGCGGCGCGCTCGCGCCCTGGCTCGGCATTTCGCTGATCGTGATCCTGTTCGACCAGCTGTCGAAGATCGCGATCCTCAAAACGTTCGCGTACGGCGCGCAGCATGCGCTGACGTCGTTCTTCAACCTCGTGCTGGTGTACAACCGCGGCGCCGCGTTCGGCTTCCTGTCGACCGCGAGCGGCTGGCAGCGCTGGGCGTTCACCGCGCTCGGCGTCGGCGCGACGCTCGTGATCTGCTTCCTGCTGAAGCGCCACGGCCACCAGCGGCTGTTCAGCGTGTCGCTCGCGCTGATCCTCGGCGGCGCGCTCGGCAACGTGATCGACCGGCTCGTCTACGGCCACGTGATCGACTTCCTCGATTTCCACCTCGGCGCGTGGCACTTCCCGGCGTTCAACCTCGCCGATTCCGCAATCACGGTGGGCGCGGTGCTGCTGATCTACGACGAGCTGCGGCGCGTGCGCGGCTCGCGCTGAGCGCGCATACTCCGTGTCGACGGCCGGCTTCGCGCCGGCCGTTCCGTTTGACCCCAGGAGGCCTGAGTTGGCACACGCAGAACTCGCAGGAAAACACCTCGTTCTCGGCCTGACGGGCGGCATCGCCTGCTACAAGATCGCCGAACTCACGCGGCTGCTCGTGAAGGCCGGCGCGACCGTGCAGGTCGCGATGACCGACGCCGCGACCCAGTTCATCACGCCCGTCACGATGCAGGCGCTGTCGGGCCGGCCCGTCTATACGAGCCAGTGGGACGCGCGCGTCGACAACAACATGGCGCACATCGACCTGTCGCGTGAAGCCGACGCGATCGTGATCGCGCCCGCGTCGACGGATTTCCTCGCGAAGCTCGCGCACGGGTTCGCCGACGACCTGCTGTCGACGCTGTGCGTCGCGCGCGACTGTCCGCTGCTCGTCGTCCCCGCGATGAACCGCCAGATGTGGCAGAACCCGGCCACGCAACGCAACGCCGCGCAATTGCGTGCGGACGGCGTGTCGGTGCTCGGCCCGGATTCGGGCGCGCAGGCCTGCGGCGAAGTCGGCGACGGCCGCATGCTCGAGCCCGAGGCGATCTATGAAGCGATCGTCGCGCACTTCGCGCCGAAGGTGCTCGCGCACCGCCGCGTGCTGATCACGGCCGGGCCGACGTTCGAACCGCTCGACCCGGTACGCGGCCTGACGAACCGCTCGAGCGGCAAGATGGGTTTCGCGCTCGCGCGCGCCGCGCAACAGGCCGGCGCGGACGTGCACCTCGTCGCCGGGCCGGTCGCGCTCGATACGCCGTGGGGCGTGTACCGCCAGGACGTGCAGACCGCGCAGCAGATGTACGACGCGGTGATGCATGCGGTCGCCGACGCGGACATCTTCATCGCGGTGGCCGCGGTCGCCGACTGGCGCGTCGCTCAACCCGCGGAGCACAAGATGAAGAAGACGGCCGACCGCAAGATGCCGGCGCTCGCGTTCGTCGAGAATCCCGACATCCTCGCGTCGGTCGCGGCGCTGCCCGATGCGCCGTTCTGCGTCGGCTTCGCGGCCGAAAGCGGCGACCTCGACGTGCACGGCGACGAAAAGCGCAAGCGCAAGAACGTACCGCTGCTCGTCGGCAACCTCGGCCCGCTGACGTTCGGCCTCGACGACAACGAAGTCGTGCTGTTCGAGGCCGCCGGCCTCACGCGCCTGCCGCGCGCGCCGAAGGACGAACTCGCGCATGCGCTCGTCGCTGAAATCGCGAAGCGCCTGCCCGACAACCGCCTGATCTGATCCCTTGCGCGGCGGCACGCGCCGCCGCGCCCTTCCCGACCGATTCGACGACCGCATGAAACTCGACCTGAAGATTCTCGACGCGCGCATGCGCGACTACCTGCCCGCCTACGCGACCACCGGCAGCGCCGGCCTCGACCTGCGCGCATGCCTCGACGCACCGGTCACGCTGCAGCCGGGCGAAACCACGCTGGTGCCGACGGGCCTCGCGATCCACCTCGCCGATCCCGGCTATGCGGCGCTGATCCTGCCGCGCTCGGGCCTCGGCCACAAGCACGGGATCGTGCTCGGCAACCTGGTCGGCCTGATCGACTCCGACTACCAGGGCCAGTTGATGGTCTCGACGTGGAACCGCGGGCAGACCGAGTTCGTGCTGAACCCGTTCGAACGTCTCGCGCAGCTCGTGATCGTGCCGGTCGTGCAGGCGCAGTTCAACATCGTCGACGAATTCACCGAGAGCGATCGCGGCGAAGGCGGCTTCGGCAGCACCGGGCGCCACTGAGCCACGCAGCACGAAAAAAAGGGGCCATGCTGAGTGGCCCCTGTTCTCTTTCAAGCGCCGTCACTTGCCGGCCGGTTGCGCGATCCTCGCGGGAGCCGGTTCGCGGCGCCGCGCCTGCGCGATGCTCGCATAGACGACCATCGCGACCAGCACGCCGAGCAGCACCGCCGACGAGCCGACCGTGCCGAGCGCAAGCCCGCCCTTCGCGACCGGCTTCGTCAGCAGGTCGCCGACCGTCGCGCCGAACGGACGCGTGAGCACGAACGCGGCCCAGAACAGCAGCACGCCCGAGATCCGCGTGAAGTAGTGCGCGAGCACGATCACCGCCAGCAGCGCACCGATCAGCAGCGCGCCGCCGCCGAAGCCGAGCCCCGAGCTGTCCGCGAGGAAGTCGCCGAGCGCGGTGCCGAGCGTGTTCGAGAACAGGATCGCGATCCAGTACAGCAACTCGACCTTGCGCGTACGGATCAGGTCGACCGACAGCGATTCGCCGCTGAATCGCCACACCGCGAAGATCGCCAGCAGGATCGCGACGAGGATCGACGAGCCGGCCGCATAGCCGAGGCCGAGCGTACGGTCCATGAAGTCCGACATCGTCGTGCCGGCCGTGCTCGTCGCGACGATCACGGCCCAGTAGATCGCCGGGCGATAACGCGTCGTCCTGAGCTGGGCGCCCAGCGTCACGAGAAAGAAACCGAACAGCAGGATCGAGCTCACCGCGTAGCCGACGTTCAGCGTCATCGACAGCAGGTCGCCGCCGGTTTCGCCGAGCGTCGTCGCGCAGATCTTCATGATCCAGAACGCGAGCGTGATTTCGGGAAGTTTGTTCATTCGAACCCCTTTTTGCTGGAAACGGCGCGCCGGTGCGGGCCGACGCGCCATGCAGACAGGATCGAATGTAGTCGCCGCTCGCTTAACGGAACCTTAGCGACTGTGAAGAACGGCGTGGACAACCGCCACGCCGGCGCGGTCAGCGCGCGTGCTGGTGCCGGTAATGCAGCGCGTACGCGAGCGTCAGCAGCACGACGAAGACGACGCCGACCACCATCGTCATCCGGAATTCGCGCGTGAAAGCGGTGGTCAGCAGGATCGCCGCGACGAGCCCCGCGCCGAGCAGGCTGCCGAACGGGTGCCCCCACATCCGGAACGCGAGCGCGGGGCCGCGATACCGCGCACGGAACCGCAGGTGCGTGACGAAGATCATCAGCCACGTGAACAGCGCGCCGAACATCGCGATCGCCATCATCACCGTGAACGCGGTGTCGGGCGCGAGCGCGACCAGCACGGCCGCCACCGCGACGCCGCTCGTCGAGATCCACAGCGCCGCGCGCGGCACGCCGTTCGCGCCGAGCCGGCCGAACACCGCGGGCGCGAGGCGCGCACGCGAGAGGCTGAACATCATCCGCGTCGTCACGTAGAGCTGGCTGTTCATCGCCGACAGCGCGGCGATCAACAGCACGAAGTTGATCACGCCCGCCGCGTACGGCACGTGCGTCGCGGCCATCACCTTCACGAACGGGCTTTCGTCGGTGCCGGCCTGCGTCCACGGCACGATCGCGAGCATCAGCGCGAGCGTCAGCAGGTAGAACAGCACGAGCCGGAACACGGTCGAGCGGAATGCGCGCGTGACCGCGTGCTGCGGATCGCGCGCCTCGCCGGCCGCGATCGCGACGGCTTCGATGCTCATGTAGCTGAAGATCGCGACAATCACCGCGACCCAGGTGCCCCACGGCCCCTTCGGCATGAAGCCGCCGTGTGCGGTGTAGTTCGCGAAACCGATACCCGATGCGGCCGGCGCCGACCACACGAGATACGCGCCGAGCACAATGAACACGATGATCGCCGCGATCTTCAGCAGCGAGAACGCATATTCGACCGTCCCGTACAACGCGACGCTCGCGAGGTTCACCGCGATCAGCAGCGCGGAGAAGCCGATCACCCAGTACCAGCCGGGCACGGCGGGGAACCAGTACTTCATGAACACGGCGATCGCGCTGATCTCGGTGCCGATCGCGAACACAACCGCGAACCAGTACGCATAACGCACGAGAAAACCGGCGAGCGGGCCGACGTAGTGCTCGGCATAGGCGCCGAACGAGCCGGCCGTCGGATGCGCGACGGTCATTTCCGCGAGCGCGCCCATCAGCAGCAGCGCGATCAGCGCGCCGATCGCATACGAAACCAGCACGCTGGGGCCGGCCAGCCCGATCGCGAACCCGCTGCCGAGGAACAGCCCGGTGCCAATCGCGCCGCCGATCGCGATCATCGCCATCTGCCCCGACGTCAGCGCGTGGCGCAACCCTTGTTCGCGCGCGACGATAGCGTCGAACGACCGTTGTTGTTGTGTCACTGCGTTACCACTCCCCTGCCCCACCATCGCGCCGCCGGCGCCGGATAAAACGAAACGGCGCGGAGAACTTCCCGCGCCGTTCGCATGAACAACGAATTATCGCTTACTCGACTTCGACCGTCTCTTCGTTCGGCTTGTGCGGCGGATTCGCCAGCTTGTCGAACGACAACTGCACCTTGTCGTTTTCGTCGACGTCGACCGTCACGTGCCCGCCGTTCAACAGCTTGCCGAACAGCAGTTCGTCGGCCAGCGCGCGCCGGATCGTGTCCTGGATCAGCCGCTGCATCGGCCGCGCGCCCATCAGCGGGTCGAAGCCGTGCTTCGCGAGATGCTTGCGCAACGCGTCGGTGAAGAGCGCGTCGACCTTCTTCTCGTGCAGCTGTTCCTCGAGCTGGATCAGGAACTTGTCGACCACGCGCATGATGATTTCCTCATCGAGCGAGCGGAAGCTGATGATCGAATCCAGGCGGTTGCGGAACTCCGGCGTGAACAGACGCTTGATGTCGGTCATCTCGTCGCCGGTTTCGCGGCGCGTCGTGAAGCCGATCGTCGCCTTCTGCATCGACTCGGCGCCCGCGTTCGTCGTCATGATGATGATGACGTTGCGGAAATCCGCCTTGCGGCCGTTGTTGTCCGTCAGCGTGCCGTGGTCCATCACCTGCAGCAGCACGTTGAAGATGTCCGGATGCGCCTTCTCGATTTCGTCGAGCAGCAGCACGCAATGCGGCTTCTTCGTGACGGCTTCGGTCAGCAGGCCGCCCTGGTCGAACCCGACGTAGCCCGGCGGCGCGCCGATCAGCCGGCTCACCGCATGACGCTCCATGTATTCCGACATGTCGAAGCGGATCAGCTCGATGCCGAGCGTGAACGCGAGCTGGCGCGCCACTTCGGTCTTGCCGACGCCCGTCGGGCCGGAGAACAGGAACGCGCCGATCGGCTTGTCCATCTTGCCGAGGCCCGCGCGCGCCATCTTGATCGAAGCCGCGAGCGCGTCGATCGCCGGATCCTGGCCGAACACGACGCTCTTCAGGTCGCGATCGAGCGTCTGCAGCTTGCTGCGATCGTCCTGCGACACGCTTTGCGCGGGCACGCGCGCGATCTTCGAGATGATTTCCTCGATCTCGCTCTTGCCGATCGTCTTCTTCTGCTTCGACTTCGGCAGGATGCGCTGCGCGGCGCCCGCTTCGTCGATCACGTCGATCGCCTTGTCCGGCAGATGACGGTCGGTGATGAAGCGCGCCGACAGCTCGGCCGCGGCCGACAGTGCGCCCGACGAATACTTGACGCCGTGGTGCTCCTCGAAGCGCGACTTCAGCCCGCGCAGGATCGCGACCGTCTGCTCGACGCTCGGCTCCGTCACGTCGACCTTCTGGAAGCGCCGCGACAACGCCGCATCCTTCTCGAAGATGCCGCGATACTCGGTGAAGGTGGTCGCGCCGATGCACTTGAGCGTGCCCGACGACAGCGCCGGCTTCAGCAGGTTCGACGCATCGAGCGTGCCGCCCGACGCGGCGCCCGCGCCGATCAGCGTATGGATTTCGTCGATGAACAGGATCGCGTGCGGACGCTCCTTCAGTTCCTTCAGCACCGTCTTCAGACGCTGCTCGAAATCGCCGCGATACTTGGTTCCCGCGAGCAGCGCGCCCATGTCGAGCGAATACACCTGCGCGTTCGCGAGGATGTCCGGCACTTCGCCGCGCGTGATCCGGTACGCGAGGCCTTCGGCGATCGCGGTCTTGCCGACGCCGGCTTCGCCGACGAGCAACGGATTGTTCTTGCGGCGACGGCACAGCACCTGCACGACGCGCTCGACCTCGGGCTCGCGACCGATCAGCGGATCGATGCGGCCGTCCTTCGCCATCTGGTTCAGGTTCTGCGTGAACTGCGCGAGCGGCGTTTCCTTCTGCGCATTCGCGTCTTCGCTTTCCGCGTTCGCGTCGGTCGACTTCGCGGCTTCGCCGTTGTTCGTCTTCGCGATGCCGTGCGAAATGAAGTTCACCACGTCGAGGCGCGTCACGCCCTGCTGCTGCAGGTAGTACACGGCGTGCGAATCCTTCTCGCCGAAGATCGCGACCAGCACGTTCGCGCCGGTGACTTCCTTCTTGCCGTTCGACGTCGACTGGACGTGCATGATCGCGCGCTGGATCACGCGCTGGAAACCGAGCGTCGGCTGGGTATCGACATCGTCGGTACCCGGGACGGTAGGTGTGTTGTCGTGGATGAAATTGCGCAGGTTCTGACGCAAGTCCTCGATGTTGGCCGCACACGCGCGCAACACCTCGGCTGCCGTCGGATTATCCAGCAGGGCCAGCAGCAGGTGCTCGACCGTAATGAACTCATGGCGCGCCTGGCGTGCTTCCATGAACGCCATGTGCAGGCTGACTTCCAATTCCTGGGCAATCATGCTTCCTCCATCACGCACTGCAGCGGATGCCCTGCCTGCCGCGCATGGGTAACGACTTGCTCAACCTTGGTCGACGCGATGTCCCGCGTATAGACCCCACAAACCCCTCGCCCTTCGCGATGGACCTTCAGCATGATCTGCGTGGCCGTCTCGCGATCCTTCTTGAAATACTCCTGGACCACCATCACGACGAACTCCATCGGCGTGAAGTCGTCGTTGAGCAGCACCACCTTGTACATCGAAGGCGGCTTGAGCTTCTGCTGCTTGCGTTCCAGGACGGTACTGTCCTGCTTGTCCGGGATAATCGCCATACACCCATTCTAAACAACTCGGACAGGCCCGCAATCCTGCCATTACCCGACCGACCGGCCGGCGCCCTCCCCGGTATCCCGGAACACGCGCTCATCTTCGCGCCATACGAAAGCCGGCTGCGGTGCCGGCTTTCACGCATGGCGCGGAACACGAACCGTCAGGGGGAATCGCACCGGAACGTCGTGTCCGCATCCAGTATCCCACAAGCCGGGACGACTCGAACGCGTGTCACTCGAGCCTGGTATATGAGCCGATTATGCGGCTTTTCAAGCCCCCGCGCTTGGCCGCATGCTGCAAAGCAAAGCCGGAAAAACCCTGAAAATGGGTTCTTTACAACGACCCTCTAAACGTCGAAAAATTCCACTTGACACTCCAATAAAGAGCGCCAACAATCAAGCTGGCACTTTTTTCAATTTGCCGATTGGCGAAACGAGAGAGGCCGAGGTGAGCTTGTGAGGGGGGAACGACTGTATTTTCAGTCGTTTAGCTTTTCGAGCGTGCTCGTGGTAAGTAGCAGCGACTGTGTGACAGGGGAAGTAGGAAAATGGCAACTGGTATCGTTAAGTGGTTCAACGACGCGAAGGGCTTCGGTTTCATCACTCCCGACGAGGGCGGTGAGGATCTGTTTGCGCACTTCTCGGCTATCACCATGAATGGCTTCAAGACGCTGAAGGAAGGCCAGAAGGTGAGCTTTGACGTCGTTCAAGGACCGAAGGGCAAGCAAGCGTCGAACATCCAGGCCGCATAAAGGCATCGGATATCGGACGAAGAAACCCGGCGCACAGCGCCGGGTTTCTTTTTTTGAGGCCGGCCAATCGATTATCGATTGGCCGGCCTTTTCGTTCAATCCCGTTAATTGAACACGTATTGTCTCGTCGCGTGCGCAGATCGCGTATCGATCCCGCACGTGAAACATATTCGCTGCTTCGTTACACGACCTTCAGCGTGCCCATCATGCCGAGATCCTCGTGTTCGAGAATGTGGCAATGAAACATGCGCTCTCCGGGCATGTCTTGCGTGACGAGCATCGACACGGTTTCGCCGCTGCGCACGTTCACGGTATCGCGCCACGCGCGGAACGGCTCGCTCGTGCGCGTACCGTCCGACGCGCGTTCGATCACCTGGAACTGCGTGCCGTGCAGGTGGAACGGGTGGTCCATGTCGGTCGTATTGCGGATCTCCCAGCGCTCGACGTCGCCGCGGCGGCTCGTCAGCGTCGCGCGGTGCGGCGCGTAGGTGTCACCGTTGATCGTGAAGCGCATGCCCGCCGGGCGGCCGTGCGCGCCGCCCTTCATCATCGCGTCCATGTCCATTTCCTCGCCGAACGCGACCGTCTTGTGCGCGACCGGTTCGCCGAGCGGCGGCACCGCGCGCAGCGTGGCCGGCAGCGCGCGGGCCTCGGCGGGCGCAAACGCGACATCGGCCAGCGCCAGCGCCGGATCGGGCGGCAGGCTGCCGTGGCCGTCGTCGTGGGACATCGCCATCTTGCGGCGGTCGTACTCGGCCGCCTGCAGCACCGCGCGCGACACCCGGTCGCCGGCGCGCACCAGCAGCTCCGCGCGCTCGCCCGGGGCAATCAGCAGCGACGTCACGCGCCGCGGCGCGTCGAACAACCCGCCGTCGGTGCCTGCGTGCTCGAATGCGCGGCCGTCGTCGAACGCGATGCGCAGGTAGCGCGCGCTGCACGCGTTCCACACGCGCCAGCGTTCGTCGCCCGCGACGTCGAGGCGCGGCCGGCGCGCGCCGTTGACCAGCACGAACTGGCCTTCGCGGCCGTTCATCCAGTCCATCATGTCGTTCGGCGCAATCGTGCCGTCGCGTGCCAGCTTCAGGTCCGACACGAACAGGTGGCGCTCGGGCCAGCCGGCCAGCGGATCGTCCGCGGCGCGCACGACGAACGGGCCGGCCAGGCCGCGGAACACCTGCTCGGCCGTCATCATGTGCGGATGCGGGTGGTACCAGTAAGTGCCGGCACTGCCCTTCGGCAGCGTGAAGCGATACACGCGCGACGCGCCGGGCGCGACGGGATCGGACGGGTTGCCGTCCTGGTCGGGCGGCACGGGCAGGCCGTGCCAGTGAATCGTCGACGCCTGCGGCAGCTTGTTCACGAACCGGATCTCGACCGTATCGCCCTCGCGCACGTCGATCAGCGGGCCGACGACGGGCCCTTGCGTGCCCGCGCCGAACTGCCAGAACGTCGTCGGCCGCGCGCCGCGCAGCAGCGGTCGCGCCACCGGTTGCGCGACCAGCGTGGCCCGGAACGTGCCGGGCTCGCGGCTTTCGTTGGCCAGCGTGCGCAATGTCGCGAGCGGCGCGCCGGCCGGCAATGCGTCGGCGGCCGCGAGCGCCGCCGGCGCGGGCTTGGCGTGTTGGGCGTGCCCCGACATCCCTGACATACCCGACATGCCCGGCATGTCGTCCATCGAATCCATGCCGGCCATGCCCGCGTGACCGGCATGCTGCGCCCACGCAGTGCGCGCGAACAGCGACGCGGCCGCGACGCCGATGGCGTGCGACAGGAAGGTTCTCCGTCTCATCAATCGATCCTCGTTGTTCATGCAGCGCCACGCGACAGCCGCGGCGGTCGCGTCATCATAACCGCAGGGCCGGATCGAAAGACGCCGCCGCCGGGCGGGCGGCGATACGCCGCAGCACGCGACTGCTGCCGCGCCGGGCGCCACGCCACGCGGCATCGCCGAACGACGCCGTGCCTCGCTTCGGCTGGCCGCTCCATTCGCCTCTTAGCCCATCCCCTGCACCATCCGGGCGACCGCTTTGCGCCTTCCACCCGATCTCGCACTCATGTCCGTGGAATTGCCACTTCGCAAAACGCCGATTTTTCACGATGCGGAACAAGTCTCTGCGTTATAAAAATTCGTGGTGCAGGGCACAAATTTCGCGTTTCGCGATGCCGAAAAACGTTCCGCAATACAAAACGACGAAAGTAATTACTTGTTTTTGAAGGGGAATTTTTGTTTCGAGAAGCCGTTCTACACGCACCATCCGAGCAGGTCGCGGACGTAGACTTTGTTCCATGCACTGACGCTTCGCCACGACGTTCGATACGGAATCCGGCGCAAGCAGCCAGTCGGGCCATAGCCGGCCGAGCCGGCAGGCGGCACAACAGAATCGCTTGTGATCAGAAAGGGAGAACGGAAATGAAGGGATTTCGCTTTGGTTCAGCGCTCGGGTCGTTCTATATCCTGCCGGCAAACGGCGGCTGGGAAGCGACGTTCGGCAACGCTTCGCTCGGCGCGTTCTCGTGCCCGGAAGTCGCCGCCGACCATATCTCTCGCGGCGACTGCGCACAGCCGTCCGAACTGGACACGGCTACGCTGGAAGTGCCGGACGAAATCGCCGAATGGGAAATCGTTCACGTCTGAATGACGCCCCTGCAACAAAAAACGCCCCGGGCGACCGGGGCGTTTTCATGTTCGCCGGGACGGCGAGCCGCGAGGCCCGCCGTATCGGCTGTCGCAGTCGCTCGCGCGATGGCGCGGCCGGCGTCACGCGACCGCGTCGACGATGCCGTTCAGCGTCGCGCTCGGGCGCATGGCCTGGCTCGTCAGCTCGACGTTCGGACGGTAGTAGCCGCCGATCGCCTGCGGCTTGCCTTGCGCGGCCGCCAGTTCTTCCAGGATGCGCGCCTCGCTGTCGGACAGCGCCTTCGCGACACCCTCGAACTGCGCCTTCAGCGCGGCGTCCTCGGTCTGCTCGGCCAGCGCCTGCGCCCAGTACAGGCACAGGTAGAAGTGGCTGCCGCGGTTGTCGAGGCCGCCGACCTTGCGCGCCGGCGACTTGTTCTCGTCGAGGAACTTGCCGGTCGCCTGGTCGAGCGTCTTCGCGAGCACGACTGCCTTCGGGTTCTGGTACGCGTTGCCGAGGTGTTCGAGCGACGCGGCCAGCGCGAGGAATTCGCCGAGCGAATCCCAGCGCAGGAAGCCTTCCTCGACGAACTGCTGCACGTGCTTCGGCGCGGAACCGCCCGCACCCGTTTCGAACATCCCGCCGCCGGCCATCAGCGGCACGATCGACAGCATCTTCGCGCTGGTGCCGAGTTCCATGATCGGGAACAGGTCGGTCAGGTAGTCGCGCAGCACGTTGCCGGTGACCGAGATCGTGTCCTTGCCCGCGCGGATGCGCTCGAGCGAGAAACGCGTGGCTTCCACCGGCGTCATGATGCGGATGTCGAGGCCGTTCGTATCGTGATCCTTCAGGTAGCGTTCGACCTTCGCGATGATCTGCGCATCGTGCGCGCGCGCCGGATCGAGCCAGAACACGGCCGGCGCGCCGGTCGCGCGGGCACGGTTGACCGCGAGCTTGACCCAGTCCTGCACCGGTGCGTCCTTCGTCTGGCACATGCGCCAGATGTCGCCCGCCTCGACCGCATGCTCGAGCAGCACGTTGCCGGCTTCGTCGGTGACGCGCACGACGCCGTCCGCCGGGATCTGGAACGTCTTGTCATGCGAACCGTATTCTTCGGCCGCCTGCGCCATCAGGCCGACGTTCGGCACGCTGCCCATCGTGACCGGATCGAACGCGCCGTGCTGCTTGCAGTCCTCGATCACGGCCTGGTACACGCCCGCGTAGCAGCGGTCCGGAATCACGGCCTTCGCGTCGTACAACTGACCGTCCGGGCCCCACATGCCGCCCGAATCGCGGATCATCGCCGGCATCGATGCGTCGACGATCACGTCGCTCGGCACGTGCAGGTTCGTGATGCCCTTGTCCGAGTTGACCATCGCGAGGCGCGGGCGCACCGCGTACTCGGCCTTGACGTCGGCTTCGATCGCTTCGCGCGTGTCGGCCGGCAGATCCTTCAGGCGCGCGTACAGGTCGCCGATCCCGTTGTTCGGGTTGAAGCCGACCTTCGCCAGCACGTCCGCGTGCTTCGCGAGCGCGTCGCGGTAGAACACCGACACGAAGTGGCCGAACAGGATCGGGTCCGAGACCTTCATCATGGTCGCCTTCAGGTGCACCGAGAACAGCACGCCCTGCGCCTTCGCGTCGGCGATCTGCGCGTCGATGAAGCTGCGCAGCGCGTTGCGGCTCATCACCGACGCGTCGATCACTTCACCGGCCTTCACGGCCGTCTTTTCCTTCAGCACCTTCTTCGCGCCGTCGGTCGTCGTGAGTTCGATCTTCACGCTGCCGGCATCGGCGATCAGCGCCGACTTCTCGCTGCCGTAGAAGTCGCCTTCGGTCATGTGCGCGACGTGGGCCTTCGACGTGGCCTTCCACGCGCCCATCTTGTGCGGATGCTTGCGTGCGTAGTTCTTGACCGACAGCGGTGCGCGACGGTCGGAGTTGCCTTCGCGCAGCACCGGGTTCACCGCGCTGCCCTTGATCTTGTCGTAACGCGCCTTGACGGCCTTCTCTTCGTCGGTCGACGGATCTTCCGGATAGGCCGGCAGCGCGTAGCCCTGCGCCTGCAGTTCGGCGATCGCGGCCTTCAGCTGCGGCACCGATGCGCTGATGTTCGGCAGCTTGATGATGTTCGCTTCCGGCTTCAGCGTGAGCTGGCCCAGTTCGGCCAGATCGTCGGAACCCTTCTGCTCCGACGGCAGGACGTCTGCGAATGCCGCGATGATGCGGCCGGCGAGCGAGATGTCGCGCGTTTCGACGGCAACGCCGGACGAACGCGTGAAGGCCTTGACGATCGGCAGCAGCGAGTAAGTCGCGAGCGCCGGCGCTTCGTCGGTGAGGGTGTAGATGATCTTGGGCGAAGTGGACATGGTGGTCAAAGCATTGCTACGTGATTAGGGGACTGAGGAGCGCCGGCGGTAACCGGCGGGGAGCGACCGGGTCGATCGCGAAAGGGGCGCCGGCTCAGCCGGGCGGTGGTGTTGCGAGGGCCGTCATGTTCTACCTTGCAGGGCTTCCGGGCCGCTTCGCGGCGCCGCGGCCCGCATGCCGGACCACCCTGCCAACAAACCTGCCATCCACGAAACGCTCCGGCGCCGGCAGTCAGCGCCGGGGCGGCCGGCAACCTGCCGGCCCACCCCGGAAGGGGTCTTACATGTTCTCGATCAGCACTTCGCCAAAGCCGGAGCACGACACCTGCGTCGCGCCTTCCATCAGGCGCGCGAAGTCGTACGTGACGCGCTTCTGCAGGATCGACTTCTCCATCGCGGCGATGATCGTGTCGGCTGCTTCCGTCCAGCCGAGGTGGCGCAGCATCATTTCCGCCGACAGGATCTCGGAACCCGGGTTCACGTAATCCTTGCCTGCGTACTTCGGCGCCGTGCCGTGCGTCGCCTCGAACATCGCGACCGAATCCGACAGGTTCGCGCCCGGCGCGATCCCGATGCCGCCGACCTGCGCGGCCAGTGCGTCGGAGATGTAGTCGCCGTTCAGGTTCAGCGTCGCGATCACGTCGTATTCGGCCGGGCGCAGCAGGATCTGCTGCAGGAACGCGTCGGCGATCGAATCCTTGATCACGATCTCGTTGCCCGTCTTCGGGTTCTTCACGCGCATCCACGGGCCGCCGTCGATCAGCTCGCCGCCGAATTCCTTCTGCGCGAGCGCATAGCCGGCGTCACGGAACAGGCCTTCCGTGAACTTCATGATGTTGCCCTTGTGCACCAGCGTGACCGACTTGCGATCGTTGTCGATCGCGTACTGGATCGCCTTGCGCACGAGCCGCTCGGTGCCTTCGGTCGACACGGGCTTGACGCCGATCCCGGAGGTTTCCGGGAAGCGGATCTTCTTCACGCCCATCTCGTCCTGCAGGAACTTGATCACCTTCTTCGCCTGCTCGGAGCCCGCGGCCCATTCGATGCCCGCGTAGATGTCTTCCGAGTTCTCGCGGAAGATCACCATGTCGATCTTCTGCGGCTCGCGCACCGGCGACGGCACGCCCTTGAAGTACTGGACCGGGCGCAGGCACACGTAGAGATCGAGCTCCTGGCGCAGCGCGACGTTCAGCGAACGGATGCCGCCGCCGACCGGGGTCGTGAGCGGCCCCTTGATCGACACCACGTATTCCTTCAGCACCTGCAGCGTCTCGTCCGGCAGCCACACGTCCGGACCGTACACCTTGGTCGCCTTCTCGCCCGCGAAGATCTCCATCCAGTGGATCTTGCGCTGGCCCTTGTACGCATGCGCGACCGCCGCGTCGACGACCTTGATCATGACCGGCGTGATATCGAAGCCCGTACCGTCGCCTTCGATATAGGGAATGATCGGCTGATCGGAAACGTTGAGCGAGAAGTCCTTGTTGACGGTGATCTTGTCACCGCCCTCCGGAACCTTGATGTGCTGATACGGCATGATCGACTCCAGTGACGTGGCTGAGCAGGTGATGCTGGTCGAAACTGCGCGCGCGGCGGGGGCGCGGCATGGCCACCCCGTGACGGCAACAGCGAGCCGCTATTCTAGCGCCCCAACCGGGCACTTCGGCGCGAACCGCGGCACTGCGTATCAAGACCTTACTTATGTCTTATATAAGACAGAGGACTTGCCGTTCCGTATTATGCATTAAGATTCCGCCATTTGCCATAGACCGCCCGCCCGCTTCCCCGCAGGGGCGCCGCAGAAGCCCCGCCATGAACCTGATCGCCCTCAACAAGCCGTTCGGCACCATTTGCCAGTTTTCCGCGCACGAGACGCGGCCGTCGCTCGGCGACTGGGTAAAAACGCCCGGCGTGTACGCGGCCGGCCGGCTCGACGCGGACAGCGAGGGGCTGCTGCTGCTCACCGACGACGGCGCGCTGCAGGCCCGCATCGCGGAGCCGCGCCACAAGCTGGTGAAGCGCTACTGGGCGCAGGTCGACGGCGCGCCGGGGCCGGCCGACCTGAAGGCGCTCGCCCGCGGCGTCGACCTCGGCGACTACGTGACGCGCCCGTGCCGCGCCGAATTCATCGAGCCGCCCGACACGCTGTGGCCGCGCAACCCGCCGATCCGCTACCGCGCCGCGATCCCGACCACGTGGATCGAGCTGGCGATTACCGAGGGCAAGAACCGGCAGGTGCGCCGGATGACGGCCGCCGTCGGTTTCCCGACGTTGCGTCTGGTGCGCGTCGGCATCGGCGCGCTCGATATATTCGCGCTCGGCATTGCACCCGGCGAAACGATCGCCTTGCCGCCGCGCGCGCCGTGGGACGGTTTCGCGCCCGCCGGCTGACGAATCCGGGACGCGCGCATTTTTCGTCGTCTTTTTCGTCAACCGCCTGCGGAGATCGTGCGTTAAACCACGCAGATGCCAACCTTAGCTATCCGGCATTGGCAGCCGAACCCGTGTTTGCGTCACGAAAGCGACGTTTTATTCGAATACGATTCGGCGCCCGCAGCGCAAAGAGAAATTTCTCGAAGCGTCTGTCAACCGAAAGGTGGATGGCACCGTTAGACGACATGACTCCTATTGCCGGGTCATTTGGTTAATTAACTAAAGCTGAGGAACACAACATGAACAAACTGATCGCCGCTCTGGTCGCTGGCCTCTTCGCAACGGCTGCTTTCGCACAAGCTTCGGCTCCGGAAGCTGCTCCGGCAGCAGCAGAAGCTGCTTCGGCACCGGCTAAGCACGCTGCCAAGAAGCACCACGCTGCCAAGAAGCACCACAAGGCATCGAAGAAGGCTGCAGCAAGCGACGCAGCAGCACCGGCAGCTGCTTCGAACTAAGTAAGCTGGCTGTAATAACGCAGTCAAGAACACGCAGTCTTGCCGTTCTTACGGCGTTGAAAGGCAGATCACCGCAAGGCGATCTGCCTTTTTCTTTTTTGTGCCCGCCGGCGCGCATCGCGTACCATGCGGGTCTCGTTTTCCAGACAGGAGCCATGCTGTGTCATTCTCCCTGCGCCCGTCGCTCGGCCGCCTTGCGCGCGCCGTCGTGTTTCCCGCCGCGCTCGCCGTCTTCGCACTCGGCATGCAGGCCGCCAGCGCGCAAGTGCCGCCCGGCGCCAAGCAGCCGAGCGAGTTCCCGCGCGTGAAGCTGCGCGCCGGCATGTACGTGATCGACGCGGCCGTCGCCGCGAACGACGCCGACCGCGAACAGGGGCTGATGTACCGTTCGCAGCTCGCGCCGAACGAAGGCATGCTGTTCGTCTTCAACGAGAACGCCGTGCACTGCTTCTGGATGAAGAACACGCTGATTCCGCTGTCGATCGCGTTCATCCGCGCGGACGGCACGATCACCGACATCGACGAGATGCGCGCGGAAACCACCGACAACCACTGCCCGCGCAACAACGGCGTCTATGCGCTCGAAATGAGCAAGGGCTGGTTCGCCGCGAAGGGCATCAAGCCCGGCATGAAGCTCGACGGCCTGCCGCGCGCCCAGTAACGGCGACGGCCCGCGCGGCGGCATCGCGCCGCGCGCACCGACCGAAAGCCGGCCGCCCCGTCATTTCTGTCGGGCGCCGGCTTTTTTTGCGCCCGCCCGCGGCGCCCGCCTTGATTCGGCAGGCGCTGCCCGCATCTGCAAAAGCCACGGACAAGCGCTATCCTTTAAATCTCGCTAGTTCCAGCCCGGGCCGGCACCCAATCAGCCGGCCCGCTTACGATCCGAACCACCAGGAGGTTCACGTGCCCCGCAAAACCCCCATCGAGCGCTATCGAAATATCGGGATCAGCGCTCACATCGATGCCGGCAAGACCACGACGACCGAGCGCATCCTGTTTTACACCGGTGTGAGCCACAAGATCGGTGAAGTGCACGACGGCGCGGCCACGATGGACTGGATGGAGCAGGAGCAGGAACGCGGCATCACGATCACGTCGGCGGCGACCACCGCCTTCTGGAAGGGCATGGCCGGCAACTATCCGGAACACCGGATCAACATCATCGACACGCCCGGGCACGTCGACTTCACGATCGAGGTCGAGCGCTCGATGCGCGTGCTCGACGGCGCGTGCATGGTCTACGACTCGGTCGGCGGCGTGCAGCCGCAATCGGAAACCGTGTGGCGCCAGGCGAACAAGTACAAGGTGCCGCGCATCGCGTTCGTCAACAAGATGGACCGGATCGGCGCCGATTTCTTCCGCGTGCAGAAGCAGATCGGCGAGCGCCTGAAGGGCGTCGCCGTGCCGATCCAGATTCCGATCGGCGCGGAAGATCATTTCCAGGGCGTCGTCGATCTCGTGAAGATGAAGGCGATCGTGTGGGACGACGAAAGCCAGGGCGTGAAGTTCACGTACGAGGACATCCCCGCGAACCTCGTCGAGCTCGCGCACGAGTGGCGCGAGAAGATGGTCGAGGCGGCGGCCGAAGCGAGCGAGGAACTGCTCGAGAAGTATCTGCACGACCATGAATCGCTGACCGAGGACGAGATCAAGGCCGCGCTGCGCCAGCGCACGATCGCGAACGAGATCGTGCCGATGCTGTGCGGCAGCGCGTTCAAGAACAAGGGCGTGCAGGCGATGCTCGACGCGGTGATCGACTACCTGCCGTCGCCCGTCGACGTGCCCGCGATTCTCGGCCACGACTTCCACGATCCGGAGAAGCCGGCGGAACGTCATCCGAGCGATGACGAGCCGTTCTCGTCGCTCGCGTTCAAGATCATGACCGACCCGTTCGTCGGCCAGTTGATCTTCTTCCGCGTGTATTCGGGTGTCGTCGAGTCGGGCGACACGGTGCTCAACGCGACGAAGGACAAGAAGGAGCGGCTCGGCCGGATCCTGCAGATGCACGCGAACGAGCGCAAGGAAATCAAGGAAGTGCGCGCGGGCGACATTGCTGCTGCGGTCGGCCTGAAGGAAGCGACCACCGGCGACACGCTGTGCGATCCGGCCAAGCCGATCATCCTCGAGAAGATGGAATTCCCGGAGCCGGTGATCTCGCAGGCCGTCGAGCCGAAGACGAAGGCCGACCAGGAAAAGATGGGCCTCGCGCTGAACCGTCTCGCGCAGGAAGACCCGTCGTTCCGCGTGCAGACCGACGAAGAGTCCGGCCAGACCATCATTTCGGGGATGGGCGAGCTCCACCTCGAAATCCTGGTCGACCGGATGAAGCGCGAGTTCGGCGTCGAGGCGACGGTCGGCAAGCCGCAGGTCGCGTATCGCGAAACGGTGCGCACGACGGCGGCCGACGTCGAGGGCAAGTTCGTCAAGCAGTCGGGCGGGCGCGGCCAGTACGGCCATGCGGTGATCACGCTGGAGCCGAACCCGGGCAAGGGCTACGAGTTCCTCGACGAGATCAAGGGCGGCGTGATTCCGCGCGAGTTCATCCCGGCCGTCGACAAGGGCATCACCGAGACGCTGAAGAGCGGCGTGCTCGCGGGCTACCCGGTCGTCGACGTGAAGGTGCATCTGACGTTCGGTTCGTACCACGACGTCGACTCGAACGAAAACGCGTTCCGGATGGCCGGCTCGATGGCGTTCAAGGAAGCGATGCGCAAGGCGAAGCCGGTGCTGCTCGAGCCGATGATGGCGGTCGAGGTCGAGACGCCCGAGGACTTCATGGGCAACGTGATGGGCGACCTGTCGAGCCGGCGCGGCATCGTGCAGGGAATGGAGGACATCGCGGGCGGCGGCGGCAAGCTGGTGCGCGCCGAGGTGCCGCTCGCGGAGATGTTCGGCTATTCGACGTCGCTGCGTTCGGCCACGCAGGGCCGCGCGACGTACTCGATGGAGTTCAAGCACTACGCGGAAACGCCGGCGAACGTGTCGGAAGCCGTGATCAACGCGAAGACGAAGTAAGGCCGCTCGCTCGCGCCCTGGCGCATGCGCTCAAAGCCCGTCCGGTTCCGGACGGGCTTTTTTCTTTCGGCGCGCATCGCGTTCGCGGCTTTTTGATCGGCGCGCCGAGCTTTTTTTCGCGTGCCACAATGGATGGCGAATCGTCAGATGGAACCCGCCCGATGCCGCCCACCCCTGCCCTGCGCCGCCTGCTGACCCTCTATGCCGGCCTGATCGCCGCGAACGTCGCCGTGTGGCTGTGGGCGCTCGCGGTGCTGCGCGACCATCCGCTGCTGCTCGGCACCGCGGCGATCGCGTACGGGCTCGGGCTGCGTCATGCGGTCGACGCGGATCACATCGCCGCGATCGACGTCGCGACACGCAAGCTGATGCAGGACGGCCAGCGTCCGGTGAGCGTCGGCCTGTTCTTCTCGCTCGGTCATTCGACGATCGTGATCGCGGCGACACTCGGCATCGCGCTGACCGCGTTCGCGCTGCGCGACCGGTTCGATGCGTTCCGCGAAATCGGCGGCACGATCGGCACGGCGGTATCGGCCACGTTCCTGCTGGTGCTCGCGTGCGTGAACCTGATGATCCTGCGCGACGTGTGGCGACGCTATCGCGGCGCATCCGGGCACCCGCACGACGGCGCGCACGACCATCGTCCCGCCGGACTCGTGTCGCGGTTGCTGCGCCCGCTGTTCCGGTTCGTGTCGAAGAGCTGGCACATGTATCCGGTCGGCGTGCTGTTCGGGCTCGGTTTCGATACTGCAACCGAAATCGGCCTGCTCGCGATCGCCGCCGCGCAGGCGAGCCAGGGGCTGCCGGTCTATACGGTCATGCTGTTTCCCGCGCTTTTCACCGCCGGCATGACGCTGATCGACTCGACCGACAACGTGCTGATGATCCAGGCCTACGGCTGGGCGATGGACGATCCGCAACGCAAGCTGCTCTACAACGCGAGCATCACGTTCGTGTCGGCGGCCGTCGCGCTGGCGATCGGCGGGATCGAGGCGGCCGGCCTGCTGGCCGACAAGCTGTCGCTGACGGGCCCCGTGCGCGACACGCTCGATGCGCTCGGCGAACGCTTCGGCTCGATCGGCTACGGCATCGTCGCGCTGTTCCTCGTCTGCTGGATCGCATCGATCCTGTTCCACCGCTGGCAACGCGCGGCCGACGCGCCCGCGCGCTGAACGACGCGCCGACGTTTCATTCCGGAAACAAAACGCTCCCCAACGACGTTGCATGCGTGGTCACGCGACTGCGCCCGCCTTGCGCCATGGGCCCGCGCGGCCGATGGCACGAATCTCGCAGATAGGGATTCGCACGGCGGGCCCGCGTGCCGATCCGCGTTCGCGGCTGGCGTCAAGCGCCGGCCCGAAGGCCATCGGCCGACGATAGGACAACGAATCTTTCAAGCCCCCCTGCACCACACGTAAATAGTCGCGCGGCAACGAGGCATCGCGCGCATGGGGAGGCCATGATGCATAAAACGAAACAACCGTTCCGCGCGGCGG
Organism: Burkholderia sp. BCC0044; assembly: GCF_902832955.1. NCBI lineage: Bacteria > Pseudomonadati > Pseudomonadota > Betaproteobacteria > Burkholderiales > Burkholderiaceae > Burkholderia > Burkholderia sp. BCC0044. The sequence continues at coordinate 323,627 of NZ_CADFDO010000006.1, forward strand.
GACGGCGCCCTCGTGCAACCTTGCTCGCCGCGGCCGCGTTTGCGTGCTGCTGCTCGTATGCGGTCGCACAGAACACGACGCCTGACGCCGCGCCCGACGCGACCGCCAGCGCGGACACCATCATGACGCTGGTCGAGAACGCCTCGCCGTGCGCCGCCAATCCGGCTGCGTGCGCGGTGCACGTTTATGCCGGCCGGGGCGTCGGTAATGGCGGCGCCGGGGCGAGCGGCAGCGGCAATGGGAATGGCAGTGGCACCGGTAGCGGGAACGGGAACGGCAGCGGCGGGAACAATGGAAACGGCGCCGTCGGACCTGCCGGTGTCGGCGGAACGACAGGTGGTACCTCAGGCAGTACGAGCGGCACGGGCCGCGGAGGCAATGCGTCCGGCAACGGTGGTTCAGGTGGCGGTACGTCGGGTGGTGGTACCTCGGGTGGCGGTACTTCGGGTGGTGGTACTTCGGGTGGTGGTACTTCGGGTGGCGGCACTTCGGGCGGCAGCACTTCGGGCGGCGGTACTTCGGGTGGC
>NZ_CADFDO010000007.1:0-275029 GCF_902832955.1 Burkholderia sp. BCC0044
GTTAAGAACCGGTCGCTCACTCAAAGCTGACAGGAATATGAATCACTTCATAAACCTGACTTACTTTAGTGTGAGACTCTTGATACTTTTGCCATCTGATCCGAGGATCAGCTCGCTTTCATCAAGCGCCCACACTTATCGGCTGTTAATTTTTAAAGAGCATTTCTGCGAGAAACTCCGTGTTTCCCAGCAGCGCCGCGTTTTCAGCAGCAGAGAAGCGAGATTATCAACCGTTTTTTGAGACTCGTCAACAACTTTTTTAACTACTTCGTTGCGACGACTGCGGTTTAATTTCGCGTGCACTGGAATCGATAAAACCGACTTCAACAGTACCGCTTCCCTCTTCTTCCCCCGCGCCGTGTTTCCGTTAGCGCGAAAGAGGCGTGATTCTATGCATCCGCCCCGGTCTCCGCAACCCCTTTTGTGAAATATTTTTGACATGCTATGGCGGGGACCGCCGAGCACTTCCCAGTGCTCATATATAGGCGACACGGCAGGCGCAGTCTCGGTCGCCCGTGAACAGCCCCGCCGCATCGAACGCAACCTTCCGTCGATTACCGCCCCACCATCGCCCTCACCACGCCGTCCCGTCGAATCAGCCCGTGATACAGCGCCGCCGCAAAGTGCGCGAGGAACGTCAGGAAGAACAGATAGGCCAGCACGCGATGCGCAACCCGCAGCCACGCGAACGTCACCGGATCAGCCGATACCAGCGCCGGCAGTTGCACGCCGCCGCCCAGCGTCACCGGATACCCGCCCGCCGACAGCATCGCCCAGCCGATCAGCGGCATCGCGACCATCAGCGCATACAGCACGAGATGCGACCCGTGCGCGGCCACCTTCTGCCACCACGGCAGATCCTCGGGCAACGCCGGCGGCTTCGACAGCATCCGCACCACGATCCGCACACACACCAGCACCAGCACGGCCACACCCAGCGGCTTGTGAATCGCCACCAGGATCTCGTGCCGCCCGGAAACCGACGCCACCATCCCCACCCCGATGAACAGCATCGCGAGGATCATCGCGGCCATCACCCAATGCAGCACCCGCGCCGGCAAGCTAAACGTCGTCGAAGCCTTCATCATCGTCCCTCCCCACTCACTCGCGCCACGCCTGCCACGCCGGCCTCTTCACTCGTGCGCCGCAGATACGAATCCGCATACGCGGCCGAGCGCGCCGCCAGCAATGGATCGCCCGACACCTGGATCCCCTGCGGCAGCACCGTCGGGTCGTAATTCACGTCGCGGCACGGGCCGCTGTCCTGCGCCTCCACGCGGTCGAGCACGAGCGTGCCCGCATCGATCGTCGTGCGCTGCGCGGGCCAGATCTTCGTCGCGTCGTCCACCGGGTCGCCGGGCTCCGCCAGCGTGACCAGCAGCTTCCACTTCTGCGGGCCGGCCGCGATGCGCTGCGTCACGTCCTGTTGCAGCACGTTCGGATCCGCGGCCGTCGCGACGTCGCCGGCGCCCGCCGTCTGCTCGGGCACGACGCGCCACCGCACCGCCTGGCGCTTGCCGGCCGCATCGACGAAGTAGAACGCGTTCAACCCGTAATAGCTTTCGGTGACGTAGCTCGCGCTCGGCTTCGCACCCTTGACCCATTGCAGGAACGCACCCGCTTCCGGATGCGCGCCGAAGAACGCCTTCACCTTCGCCGGATCGGGCTTGCCCGTCTTCGGATCGGGCCGGGTCGCGAGCGTCTGCTCGTAGAACGCCTGCGGCGTCGCCACCGGAAACACCGGCATCGCGTTCATCCCGGTCCGCCATTGCTCGCCGTCCGGCGCGGTGAGCTTCAGCGCGAGGCTGCGGATCGGCACGCTGCTGTCCGGCGCATAAGGATTGCCGCCGGGCAACGCGAATCGCCCGACCACCGGCGTGCGCACCGCCTTGAAGAACGGCGCGACCGAATACGCGCTCGCCGCGCCGTTGCCTTCGAAGTAGCCGGTCACGCACACGCCCTTCGCGTGATTGCGCCGGTAGCCCGGATGGATGCCGCTGTTGGTCTGCAGCGCGTCGACGAGCCGGTGCGGGGTCAGACGCGCCGGCGCGAGCCACCCGCCTGCATACCCGAACGCCGCGGCCACGCCGGCCACCGCGCCGCCGATCACGGCCCAGCGCCACCACCCGCGCCCGGGCTCGCGCTGCGGCGAAGAAGAAGATTGCTTCATGAATGCGCTCCCGATCGTCAGATCATTGTCGAACGCGGGTAGGACGCCGCCCACGCCGCTTTATTCCACGAAGAATTTTTTCGTATGCTGGAGGGAATAACCGATGCCGGCCGGCGTCCTACGCGGCATCTACGACCCTTTCGGCAACCGGCCCGGCCATGCCCTCCACCGCCCTCGACGACGAAGCATTGCGCGAACTCATCCCCAGGCTGCGACGCTTCGCGCTCTGGCTGGCGCGCGACGTCCACGCGGCCGACGATCTCGTCCAGTCGACGCTCGAGCGCGCGCTGTCGCGCTGGACGAGCCGTCGCGACGACGCGTCGCTGCGCAGCTGGCTCTTCACGATCCTGTACCGGCAATTTCTCGACGGCAAACGCAGTGCGAAGCGCTACGCGTGGCTGCTCGGCCGCATCCGCGACGACGACGAAGCGCACTGGCCGTCCGCCGAACGCGAATTCGCGGCGCGCGCGACGCTCGAAGCGTTCGGCCGGCTCTCGGACGAACAGCGCAGCCTGCTGCTGCTCGTCGCGGTCGAAGGCTTCACCTATCAGGAAGCGGCCGACCTGCTCGAGGTGCCGATCGGCACGGTGATGTCGCGGCTCTCCCGCGCGCGCCAGGCGCTGCGCCAGCTCAGCGACGGCGAACTTCCTGCTCCTTCCTTGCGGTTAATGAAGAAATGAACACGCCTCCGAACGAACATGACCTTCAGGCCTATGTCGACGGCCAGCTCGACGACGATGCGCGCGCCGCGGTCGAGCGTTATCTCGCGCTGCATCCGGAGCGCGCGGAACAGGTGAAGCAATGGCAGCAGGACGCGCAGCGGTTGCGGGCCGCGCTGGAGAGCGTGCGGATGCCGGCCGATAACCCTGCGCTGGATCCGGCGGCGATTCGTGGCCGACGGGCCGAGCGCGCGCGGATGCGGTTCGCGATGGCGGCTTCGTTCGTGTTCTGCGTCGGGCTCGGGACGTTCGGCGGATGGCAGGCGCGCGGATGGAACGCGGCGCCGCCCATCGCGCCGATGAGCGATGCGGTCAAGGCTTACCAGATGATGGTGGTCGATCGGACGGCCAAGGTCGATTACCGGCCGACCGGTGCGGGCGATTTACAGGGGTGGCTCACCGAACGCGTGGGCGCCTCGGCGAAGCTGCCGGATTTGAGCGCGGCGGGGTTCAGGCCGGTCGGTGGGCGGTTGTTCACGACGGACAGCGGGGCCACGGCCGCGATGGTGCTCTATCAGGACGATGCGGGGCGGACGCTGAGCTTCTATCTCCGGCCGGCGGAATCGAAACATCGGCTGCTGCCGAACGGGCAACGCGTGGATGGCGCGCTGCTGGCGCGGTATGGATCGGTGAACGGGCTCAACTATGCGGTGGTCGGGCCGGCCGGGAGTCTTGGCGAGAAGGCAGTCGTGCAGGCGCTCGATCAGCAGACTTGAAGTGGTACGATGCGCGCCCGACTGGTGGTCTGCGATGGCCGCCAGCGCCTTTTGTGGCGCGGCTTGGCCGGCTTGAACGGGTGCACGCTCACCACTCGAATGCACAGCGTTTCGACTGACTTTCCTCGGCTGTTATTCACATCGAAACCGCGCCGGCGCCCTCACCTTTAAAATCACAGGGTTTCGAGTCGCCGCGGGGCGGGATATCCACATCGATCATTGCGGTGATTCAGGCTGACCTCGATTGGTCTGCACAGCGTCTCTGGTTGTTTGCAGTATCGATGTCCACAATCCGGATGATTGACCGACCATCTTCGCCAGATTCCACTGCCATCACCAGCTGAATGCACAGGATTTCGAGTGACCTGGGGTAGCGATATCCACAAGGCCATCGACTTTCGAACGTCGCCGGCGATTTGTTCCCTTCTCTCTTCCATTGTCGTCAACGCCTTGCCAGGCAAGGCGTTCGGGCTGACGAGTCCGCCGAAACCGAGACACTCACCTGTCGGATGCACAGGGTTTCAACTGGATTGCTTGCCGGTTGTCCACATGCGGTTATTTCCTGCTCTGCACGAACGTACTGCCGTCATAGCGATACTCACGCGTCGCCGGGCCGGCATCGTCGATGTTCGTCCACGAAACCTCGAAGCCTGCGGGATCGGTGATCCATTCGATCGCCAGGTAAGGCGCTCGATTGCCCCCGTCGGTGTCGAGCGACACGCTATCCACGCAACTCTGCACCGGCATTGCATAGCTCGACGCCGCAGCGCTGCCCTTGATCTGCAGAACGTAGAGCGTGCTTTCCTCGCCCGCGCCGCAATAGCCCATCGGGTTGCGACTCGTCGACTGGCTCACGACGAACAGCACGAACTCCTTTCCATCGATGATGCTCGATCTCGCCGACGGGAAGCCGACGCTCGACGCCGACGCCACCGCCCGACGCAATGCAGCCGGCAACCGCACCGTACTCGTGCGGTGACGGGCGACGTCGACCTCGACCAGTCGCTTCTCGTCTTGCTGCAGTTCACGTCCGTTCGAAAGCCGCACCGCGGCCGGTGCATCGCTTGCCGCGACTGCATTCGCGGCAAGCGCGACGGCTGTCATGCAGAGGGTCCACCTGATGACCGAAGACATGATCGACATGGGAAGTCCGTGTGAGGTGTGGCATTCAAGCATGGGCGAAGCAGACCTGTCTTGCATGATTCGCGTCGATGCTCACCGATCGAACGCACAGTGTTTGGATCTGTTTGGCGGGTCGGTTATCCACACAGCGCCGTCCGCGCTTCGGGTCACTTCGTCCCGAATACACCGAGAATCTCGCCGGTTTCGGGCGCGATGACATAGTGGATCGACTTCCCGAGCCGGTTTGCATTGCCGACCCCACGCATGCCGGGAATCAGCTTCGCCATGAACGTAATGGTCATGACATCGTCGTCGGGCCTCGGATCCACCGTGGATGCCTTTTTATCCGTGATGCAGATCTCGAAGTTGCGCAGATCCTGCCCGGTCGCCGCAAAGTCTTCGTAGGCCGCTTTCAAGCCGAGCAGCGTCGCGGTGTTGAGCGTGACCGAACAGCGGTCGATCGTGCCGAAATTCAACGTGCTCATCGTGTTCTCCGAATTCATGCGTGAGTGCCGGCGGCATAAACGTCAGGGTCGCTCCGGTGTATTCATGTCGGCACGTCGCCGTTGCCGAGGTCGATGCACTTCAACGTTTCGCGCAAACAATCGGTCCCATCACCGGCTTCGTTTGCGAGCATTGCTCGCATCACCCTGCTCGGTTCTCGGTTTCATGTCGCTGATTCAAGGTTCGAGTCGGTTCATCCGGTTCACACCGTGGCGAGTCGTGCGACGATCGCCGCGATATCGTCGTCGGAGACTCGCCCGACACGCTCGACACACACCCCGTAACCCGTTCGCCGGGCCTTTGCATGCTGGATGCCGGCGATTCTACAGACATGAAGGCTCGCGCATCGATCGATGCGCTTCACAGCGTTCCGTTTCGTTTGTCCTCTCGCTGCACGCAGTGCATATCCTGAGCGGAGCACAGTCGACGGACTGTGCTTATCCAAAGGTGTTAACAGGGTTCGTATATATACGTAGTGATAGTTAACAAGCGCTGTGCCCCACAGTGGATAACCTCCGTAACGCACTGAATTTTCAACGCGAAGCGAAATGCATAACCCTGGGTGCGCGACGTGAACAGCAGCCGGCAGCACAGAACAACTTTTCGTCGATTCACAGCCGCGCCGACATATCCTCAATCGTTCCACTGTGAATCCAGAGACTTCCCGGACGGTTATCCAGAGGGCAATGTGGATAACACCACAGCACATCGACGCGTTTTGCTGTGATGCGAACAGGTGAAGCCCGCGCCGCGGGCATCGCCATGCAACATCGATCGTCAGCCCTCGTGCGGCACGTTTCAAAAAATTTTCACGAAGGGGCTTGTGCTCCCCCAAAACCCTCTCTATAATTCGCGGCTTCTTAGGCTCGTAGCTCAGTTGGTTAGAGCACCACCTTGACATGGTGGGGGTCGTTGGTTCGAATCCAATCGAGCCTACCAACGAACAAAATGAAGGGGTCCGGCAGCACAACTTGCCTACAGGCAACGCGGCTCGCCAAACATACAAACGCCACGCGGCAACTTCGCGTGGCGTTTTTCTTTTCCGGTCCGAAACAACGCAAAACAACGCATGAAGCCTCAATGCGTTGCGCGATATTCGGCCCAGCATCGCATCGTCACCGACCATCCGATCCGCCACATAACTGCCGCTGCACGGCGCGTAGAATCGTGTGCGTATCGATGCGGCGGTTTCGCGCGCCGCTCGATCTCCACCGCATCAGAACAACGACGCGCGATCCGCGCGAATGAGAGCACACGTCCATGTCCGAGGTCACAACCGTCGCATCGTCCGAAAGCAACGATGAAATCGCCGCTTACGTCGGCACGAAGGCCAGCTGGTACGAACGAAAATGGGCGATCGCCGACTCGCGCAAAAGCCGGCAGTCGTGGAACTGGGCCGCGTGCGTCCTGGGCCCGGTCTGGTTGGCGTATCGATGCATGTACTGGCAGGCGGCCGCTGTGCTCGCCGTCACGCTCGGCATCACGCTGGTCGAGTTGCTGTACTTCCCGGGATACTTCGAATCGAGCATGCTCGACCCGGCCACGATTGCGATCGCGGTGTCGATCGGCTGGTACGGGAACGGCCTCTACAAGCGGCACGTCGAACGCCAGATCGAAAAACTGCGCCCGAACGCGACGTCCCGCGAATCGTTTCTCGCGCTGCTCGAGGCGCAAGGCGGCACGAACTGGCTCGCGGCGGCCGGTTTCGCCGTCGCGACGCCGCTCCTCGGCGTACTGCTGTTCATGATGGGCAACGCCGGAGGCATGCCGTACTGATCGCTGTAGCCGGCGATCGGCAGCGCAGGGCAGAAGGAAGAGGGCGGACGGCGCCGTCGACATGTATCCACATCGCACACGGCGCATGCTCGCGCCGCCCTCAATGCAGATGCTTCAATTTGTCAGGATTCCGAACGACATAGATCGCGACGATCTTGCCGTCGTCGATCTCGAGCGCAGTCGTCTGCAGCTCGCCGTCGGCTTCCAGCGTGACGAACCCCGGCAGCCCGTTGATGAACCCGGCCCGCACGAGCTTCGACGCATGCGTCGCGAACAGCTCGGCCAGGTATGCATGCACCCGCATCACAAGCTCGAAGCCGAATACCGGCTTGCCGGCCGCCGTGCGCTTGCCTCCGCCATCGGAATGCAGGCTCACGTCCTCGGCGAGCATCGCGCCGAGCGCACGCATGTCGCCGCTGCGTGACGCCGCGAAGAACGCTTCGGCCAGTTCGATCCCGCGCTGCTTCTCGACATGAAAACGCGGCCGCGCGTCGCGCACGTGCGTGCGGGCTCGCGCGGCGAGTTGCCGGCACGCGGCCGGGTCGCGCTGGATCGTCGTGGCCACTTCGTCGAATTCGAGGCCGAACACGTCGTGCAGCAGGAACGCCGCGCGTTCGAGCGGCGAGAGCCGTTCGAGCGCGAGCAGCAGCGGCAGCGTGACGTCGTCCGGTTCGTCTTCCTCGACGACCGGCTCGGGCAGCCACGGGCCGATATAGGTCTCGCGCTGGTGCCGCGCGGACTTCAGCTGATCGAGGCACATCCGCATCACCATGCGGCGCAGGAACGCCTCCGGCACGCGCACGTCGGTACGATCGACGTGCATCCAGCGGATGAACGCGTCCTGCACCATGTCCTCGGCATCCGCGACGGAACCGAGCATCCGGTACGCGACGCGGATCAGCGTGCGACGCAGCGGATCGAAGCTCGCCGCCGCGTCGGCCCGTTCGTCGGCGCTGGCGCTGGAGCCGGCCGGGTCGAGGTTCGGCATCAGGCCACCATCTTCGCGGCGGCGGCCTTCGCGTCGGCCGGGTCGACCCACAGCCCGAAGCCGACGGCGAGCCGGTTCCAACCGTTGATCACGTTGATCATCACCGTGAGTTTCACCTGTTCCTCCTCGCTGAAATGGTCGTTCAGCGCCGCATAGGCCGCTTCGTGCGCCGCATGGCCCTCCGACAGCCGCGTGAGCGCCTCGGTCCAGCCGAGCGCCGCGCGTTCGCGGTCGGTGTAGCAGGGCGCTTCGCGCCACGCGGACAGCAGGTAGATACGCTGCTCGGTCTCGCCTTGCTCGCGCGCCTCGACGGTGTGCATGTTAAGGCAGTTCGCGCATGCGTTGATCTGCGACGCGCGGATCTTGACCAGCTCGATCAGCGTCGGCTCGAGGCTCCCGGCCGCGGCGACCGACACGGTCATCCAGCTCTTCATCAGCGCGGGGGCGGCGGCAAACGGATTGAGTTTCGCAGTCATGGTTCCTTCTCCTTTCGTGTGGGTTCCGCCGATATGACGAGCGAGCACCCCGCGGGTGTGACATCGATGCAAAAAATTTTTCGGAACCGGGGAAGCGCGCGGCGGAAAGCGAAGGGTGGAGCCGCCAAGAAGGACGCGATATCGACTGACGAATCGGCTGCATAAGGCTGCTCCTTCGACGAACGCGCGCCATCGACCTTTCACGCACGCCGGGCGGCTGTCACCGGACGTCAGTAGCAGGCCGCCGCGGGCACGCGCATTGCATCCGTCGGCCGAACCCCGTCACGACAGGCGTCGACGGTTCGTGACCCGCGCGACGCCCACATCGCACATGCTTTCATTTTTCTTTCGCCTACGTTTCACAGGAAATCCGATTCGCGACCTTCACATTTCTGGACCATACTGTTCTGCACGGGCAGATGAAGTGACGCCGCATCCGCGGCCCGGCGCGCGCGCCGGCTGCCCGACGACGCAGCAGCAAATCGCCCGTCAGCCGCGCGCACTCGAGCGCAAGGCTTTCCCTTTTCCGGCAACGCAACGCAGCGAATCGCGACGTGAACGGTAAACCGATGAGCCTTCTTGCATCCCAGCTTCAGCGCCGTTACCAGGACGTGCGCGCCCATAGCGTCGCGTTGACCGCGACGCTGTCCGCCGAAGACCAGGCCGTGCAGTCGATGCCGGACGCGAGTCCGACGAAATGGCATCTCGCGCATACGACCTGGTTCTTCGAAACCGTCGTGCTGATGCGCCGCGTGCCCGGCTACGCGCCATTCGACGACGCCTTCCAGTTCCTCTTCAATTCCTATTACGAAGCGCTCGGCCCGCGCCATCCACGGCCGCAGCGCGGGCTGCTCACGCGTCCGTCGCTCGACGACGTGCATGCGTACCGGCAATACGTCGACGACGCGATGCTGCGCGCGCTGACCGCCGCCGACGCGGCGCTGCTCGACGCGATCGCGCCCGAACTCGTGCTCGGCTTGCATCACGAGCAGCAGCATCAGGAACTGATCGTCACCGACATGCTGCATGCGTTCTCGTGCAACCCGCTGCGGCCGGCATTCCGGCCGCGCACGGGTGATGAAGCAGGAAGCGCGCTCGCCGCGGGCGACGCCGGCCCGTTGCGCTGGCTGCCGCAGCCGGGTGGGCTCGTCGAGATCGGTCACGACGGCGACGCGTTCTCGTTCGACAACGAACGGCCGCGCCACACCGCGCTCGTGCGGCCGTACGAGATCGCGAACCGCCTCGTGACGAACGCGGAATTCGCCGCGTTCATTGCCGACGGCGGCTATACGCGCCCGGAATTCTGGCTGTCCGACGGCTGGGCCACGGTGCAGCGGGAAGGGTGGCAAGGGCCCGCGTACTGGATGCCGGACGACGACGATGCGGCCGCCACGCGCGTGCGGCGCACCTTCGGCCTGCACGGCGTCGAACCGCTCGCGCCCGACGCGCCGGTGTGCCACGTGAGCTTCTACGAGGCGGCCGCGTATGCGGAATGGGCCGGCGCGCGGCTGCCGACCGAATTCGAATGGGAAACCGCGTTCGCGGCCGACGGCATCCGGCAGATGCTCGGGCACGTGTGGCAGTGGACGCGTTCGTCCTACGAGCCGTATCCGGGCTTTCGGCCGCTCGCCGGGGTAGCGGCCGAATACAACGGCAAGTTCATGGTCGGCCAGCAGGTCCTGCGCGGCAGCAGCATCGCGACGCCGCCCGGGCACGAACGGCCGACGTACCGCAATTTCTTTCCGCCGGCGGCACGCTGGCAATTCACGGGGGTGCGACTTGCGCGAGACGTCTGACCTGACGGCCACGAGCGGTGGCCTGCAACCCGCCCGCGATTCGCGGCCGAGCGCGTTCGAGCGCGACCTGATCGACGGACTGTCGCGCACGCCGCGCAGCATCCCGCCGAAATACTTCTACGATGCGACCGGCTCCGCGCTGTTCGACCGCATCTGCGAACTGCCGGAGTACTACCCGACGCGCACCGAGCTCGGCATCCTGCGCGATCGCGCGGCCGAGATCGTGCGGCGCGTCGGCCCGCATGCGGACATCGTCGAATTCGGCGCGGGTTCGCTCGAGAAGATCCGCGTGCTGCTCGACGCGTTCGCGGACAATTACGCGAACGCGCCGGCGCGCTACGTGCCGGTCGACATCTCCGCCGATTACCTGCACGGCGCGGCCGCGCGGCTGCGTGCGGCCTATCCGTGGCTCGACGTCGCGCCGCTCGCGGCCGACTACACGAAGGCGGAGCAACTGGCCGCGCTGACCGAGACGCCGCGGCGGCGCATCGGCTTTTTTCCCGGCTCGACGATCGGCAACTTCTCGCCGGAAGAGGCCGACACGTTCCTGCGCGACGCGGCGCGGCTGCTGCGCGGCGGCGGCCTGCTGGTGGGCGCGGATCTCGTGAAGGACGAGCACACGCTGCATCACGCGTACAACGACGCGCAGGGCGTGACCGCGCAGTTCAACCTGAACCTGCTTGCGCGCGCGAACGCGGAGCTCGGCGCGGATTTCGACGTCGATGCGTTCTCGCATTGCGCGTTCTACGATCGCGGGCGGCAGCGCATCGAGATGCATCTCGTCAGCGACGTCGCGCAGACCGTGCACGTGCGCGGCCACACGTTCCACTTCGAAGCCGGCGAACGCATTCACACGGAGAACTCGCACAAGTTCACGATCGACGGTTTTCATGCGGTCGCGCGCCGCGCCGGGTTCGCACCCGATACCGTGTGGACCGACGCCGACAACCTGTTCAGCGTGCACTGGCTGCGCAGCGTCGACGATATCCGCGCGTAACGCAGCGCTGCTTGCGAACCGCTCGCGCCGCAGGGTGAGGGCGGTTCGCTCCCCGCGCACACCGGTGGCGTGCGATCCGATCGCCGGTTTCGTGCCGAAAATCCCCTTTTTACCGACCCGGTGCATCGCCGCAACGGTGTCTGGAATGTCGCCTTTTCCTTGCTCCATAAGGCTTTGCGGGCACCCGTAAACGTCCGTTACCTGTCTCGCATACCCGTTTCACCTGTGTCAGCGTCCGGTGCCTAGACTCCGAACCGTAGTCACATGACGCACGACACGTGCAGGGAGTCGCGAAATGAGCAAGAAACTTATTCTCGGTGCAGTTCTCGGTGTAGCGGCGCTGGCAGCCTCGGGCGTCGCGTCGGCCCACGTCGACCTGTCGGTCGGCATCGGCGTGCCGGGCGTCTACACGGCGCCGGCGCCCGTCTACGTGGCGCCGCCTCCGCCGGTGATGTACGCACCGGTCGGCTATCGCGACGACGGTTGGCGCGGTGAAGGCTGGCGTCAGCGCGAATGGCGTGAACACGAGTGGCGCCGCCGTGAATGGCGCGAGCACGAGTGGCGCGATCGCGGCGGCTGGCGCGGCGGCCGCTGGGATTGAGCGGCCCATCTGATCGCCGCAAGAGGAGAGTGAAAACATGATGCCCGTGCGATACATCAGGCGGTGTGCCGCTGCCACTGTCGTTGCGCTCGCAACGATCGGCAGCGCGCACGCGGCGGGCTGCATGAAGGGCGCGGTAGTCGGCGGTGTGGCTGGCCACTACGCGGGGCACCACGCCGTGGTCGGCGCGGTTGGCGGCTGTATCGTCGGGCATCACATGGCGACGAAGCACGCGCAAGAGCAGGCCGCGCAGCACAAGGCCGCCTCGCAGGGCATGCAGCCGGCGCAGTAAGCGACCTCGTCACCGGGGGCGATGCCTTGGCGTCGCTCCGGTGCTTCGTTCACGCGGTTCCCGCGTGCACGTACGTCCCGGATTGATCCGACGAATGCGTGCCGCACGCGTCGTTACGATCATTTACAACGTCGTGCGGCGCGAATGTCGCGCGTTCATAAAATGCAGTCACACAAACGCGCTCCAGGGAGCACAAGATGAAACAGCAACGATATCTGTCCGTCCTGACGGCCGCGCTGCTCGCGCTCGGCTCGGTGTCCGCCTATGCGGCGGCCGGCGGCAATGGCGGGGGCAACGGTGGTGGTCATGGCGCAGGCGGCTCGGGCGGCAACGCGGGTGGCATGTCCGCCGGTCACATGAGCGGCCAGGCGCTGAGCAACTCGAACGGCATGCACGCGGGCGACCGCGACAAGGGCCTCGCGCGCGCGGCGGACCGTTCCGACACGATCGCCGATCGCGCCGGCACGCAGCCGGGCCGGGGTCACACGCACGCGCATGGCCACACCGCGCATGCGTCGGCGTCCACGCATCATTCGCATCGCAACGCATTCGGCCGCACGCTGTAAGCGCAGCCGGTGGATGCAGGAGAAGGGCGCTTCGGCGCCCTTTTTTCACGGCGAAAACGCAACGTAACGGGCGGACGAAAACATCGCGCCGGCCCGATTTGCAACCAGCGGTAACTGCGTCAGCCGCCCGCGAGAACACGAATTGCGTTCACGCGGATGACGGAACGAAAACCGGCATGAGGAACAGGCGCCGCGCGGGCACTCGGCACGATCGATAAAGGCCGAGCCACGCCAGTAAAAAAGGCGGCTCGTCGCCGCCCTTCGTCTTACCGCCCCGCGCCCGCCGTCGGCGCCGCAGGTTCGAACAACGCATCCACCTGCCTGACCCGCACGAAGCGCGCCGCGCCGTCGTCATCGACCAGCGCGCGGAAATGCGCTTCGCCGCACGCGAGCTTCGCGCGCTCGTGCTCGCTCGGCACGTGGCCGTCGGCATTCGGCGTATCGACGACGAAGTACAGCCGCTCGCCGCCGTCCTGTTCCGCGAGCACGGCCCAGTCCGGGTGATAGCTGCCGAGCGGCGTCTGCACGCGGAACCACGCCGGCAGCCTCGCGTACAGTTTCACGCCGTCGTGCGCTTCGAGCGCATCGGCAAAGGCACGTTCGGCGTCCGTCTCGCACACGACCGCCTCATGGATCGACTTGCGCGCGTCCGGCCGCAAGTTGCGCAGGTAGCCGGTCAGCGCTTCGCTCTCGAACGATTCGAGCGCATGCACGTGGCGCTCGCCGAGCTTGCGGTACGCGATGCCCGCGACGAGCGCGAGCCGCTTGCAGCGGTTGATCGCGTCGGCCGCCACCGCGATGAACTGCTGCGGATTCACGCGGAAATCGTCGAGCCGGCCGCTGTCGGCGAGGATCGTCGCGAGCGAGCGGCGCGTGAGCTGCGTACGGTCCTGCAACTCGGTGAGCAGGTCGGGCAGCGGCAATTCGCCTTCATCGAGCAGCACGGTGCCGGCGCCGGCCACCTCGATCGCCTCGATGCCGGCCTTGCCGATGTCGATCTCGGCCTTGCGCCACTGCAGCCGCGCACGCGCGATGTCCGGCGCGTCGCGCAGCGCGGCCGTGCAGTCGCGCACGAGCTTCGCGTTGTCGAACTCGACGCGGTACACGGTGCGATGACGGATGCGATCCCACAGCGCGCGGAAATCCTCGCCGAACACGACGGCCTTGCCCGACGCATCGCGCCGCAACGCGATCGCGCGGCGCTCGTCGGCATTGCGTACCGCGAAGCGGCCCGACAGCTTGCGCAGCGTCGCGACGATCGGTGCGCGCAGCCGCTCGAACGCATCCGGCAGCACGAGCGCGCTCTGGCGCAGCGCATCCTTCAGCCGGTCGAGCACCTTGCCCTGCGCGTCGACGTAGCCCTGCTCGCGCAGATGGTTCCACAGCACGCGCGACAGCTCGATGCCGAGCGCATGCGCGGGGCCGTCGTCTTCCTGCACCGGCAGCGCCGCGAACTGGTGTTCCTCGACGATCCCGAACCGGATGCCCGTATCGGCCTCGATTTCCTTCTGCAGGTTCTCCGCGAACGATTCGTAGCGCTCGGTCGCGATCACGGTGAGCGTGTTCACGCCCGCGTCGCGCACCCGTTCGCCGTCCTGGTCGACGGCGAGGCGCAGCCCGCGGCCGAGCGTCTGACGGCGCTCGCGCTCGGTCTGGATGTCGCGCAGCGTGCAGATCTGGAACACGTTCGGGTTGTCCCAGCCTTCCTTCAGCGCCGAGTGCGAGAAGATGAACTTCAGCGGCGTGTCGAACGACAGCAGCGCTTCCTTCTCGCGCATGATCAGGCCGTACGCGCGCTCCGCGTTCTCGCGGGCCGCGGCGCTGCTTTCGCTCGTGTCGGTCCAGCCGCCCTTGCGGTCGATCGAGAAGTAGCCGTTGTGCGCGCGCTCGACTTCCAGCGCGACGTCGACGCCGTCGAACAGCGCACGGTAGGCCGGCACACGCGCCGCGCGCGCATATTCCTCTTCGAAGATCAGCGCGTAGTCGCCCTTCACCGGCGCGCCGTTCTCGTCGTAGCGGCGATAGCGTTCGACCGAATCGACGAAGAACAGCGACAGCACCTTCACGCCGCGTTCGGCGAGGCGCAGCTCCTTGTCGAGATGCTCGCGGATCGTGCGGCGGATCATCTCGCGCTGCACGGCGAGCGTGTCGATGTCGCCGAACGCCTCGCCGAGCGACAGGAACGCCTCGCCTTCCGGATGGCGCAGCTCCACGTATTCGGCGCCCTTGACCGCATGCACTTCGCCGATCCGCAGCCCCGCGTACAGCGCGCGCTTAGTCAGGCGTTCGAGATCGTCGCCGTCGGTCGCCGACACGATCTGGCGCTTCACGCCGGCCGCCGTCGCGACGTCGAGCTCGACGCGCGCGCTGATCGCGCCGCGCCGGTTCGACACGCCGACGAGCCGCACGTACGGCTTGTTGTGTGCATCCTCGACGATCGCCGACGCGATCTCGATCTGCTTGACGAGCTTGCGCTCGTACGCGTCGACCGCATCGAGCCGGTACACCATGTGATGGCGGTCGACGTGCGTGGCCGAATAGCGCAGCGTGCAGAGCGGCGCCATCGCGGCGAGCGCTTCGCGCCCGCGCCCTTCGAGGCCGCCGTCGACGCTTTGCGGCTCGTCGACGATCACGATCGGCCGCGTCGCGCGGATCAGGTCGATCGGCTTCTCGCCGCCGGTTTTCTCGCTGTCCTTGTAGAGGTTGTTGATCTCTTTCTTGTTGATCGCGGCGACCGTCATCACCATGATCTGGATCGCCGCGCTCGCCGCGAAATGGCGCACCTGGCCGAGCTTCGCGGAGTCGTACAGGAAGTAGTCGTACGGCACGCCCGCGTACAGCGCGCGGAAGTGATCCTCGGTGATCGACAGCGTCTTGTGCACGCCTTCCTTGATCGCGATCGACGGCACGACGATCACGAATTTCGTGAAGCCGTAACGGCGGTTCAGCTCGAAGATCGTGCGCAGGTATACGTAGGTCTTGCCGGTGCCGGTTTCCATCTCGACGGTGAAGTCGCGCGAGCCGGGCAGGCCGGACGGCGGCAGCCCGCCGCGCAGCTGCACGTCGGCGAGATTGCGCGCGAGCGCGTCGTCGGTCAGCGACAGCCGGTTGCCGACGCCCTGCTCCGATACCGCGAAGCCGAGCGAGCCTTGCGCGGCGGCCGTCGTGCCGGGCGCGGCGTTCGCGAGCACGCTGAAGTCGCCGCGATACGATTCCTGGCCGCGAAACAGGTCGCAGACGGCGTCGATCGCCTCGCGCTGGTAGTCGAGATCCGCTTCGAAATGCAGGCGCATCACAGGCTCCGCACGCGCTTCACGCCGTGCTGTTCGAGCAGCGCGGCGAGATTGAGCTTCGCGACGTCGTCGACGAAGCCGCTGTCGCGGAACAGGCACGTGACGTCGCGCGACGCGCCGGTCGCGTCGAGCAGGTCGACGATGCCGTCGGCGAGCGGGCCCGCGTCGTCGCGCGAAATGCGCGCGTCGAAGCACGCGACGATTGCGCGGCCGATCAGGTGCACGGTCTTGCCGGCCACCTGGTGATGCTCGACCGGCGTGCACAGATCGAGGCCGAGCTTCAGCGTCAGCTCGGCGAGCAGGTCGTCTTCGGTGCGGCCGGTCTTCACGTGTTCGACGGATGCGAAGAGGGCGTGGTCGAAGTCGTCGCGGCGCGGGTCCCACTCGATCACGTTGGTCGTGTCGAGCCGGTACACGCGAAAACCGAGGTCGCCATAGCTTTCCGGATAGTCGCGCGCGACCTGTTGCGCGGCGCGGCGCAGGCGTTCCTTCGTGATTTCGGCGAGCGTCAGCGGCTTTTTCAGCTTCGCGCAGAAATCGGCGGCCGCCGTCTGCGTCTTGTCGCGGCGGTCGAGCGCCTCGGGCAGCTGCACGAGGATAGTGCGGCGCGCGCCGCCGTCGGTCGCGTTCACCTGCATCACCGCGTGGCCGGTCGAGCCGGAGCCGGCGAAGCAGTCGAGCACGATGTCGTCGCCGCGCGTGCACCAGCCGATCACGGCGGCCGCGAAGTCGACCGGCTTCGGCAGGTCGAACGGGATGCCGAGCGTCTTCAACAGCGCATCGTCGGAGCCCGCGAACGGCAGCACCGACGGCACGTTCTCGTACATGTTCTCGTCGAGGTAGTAGATCCGCTGCGGCTGCGTGGTTTCATCCGGGCCGAATTCGATCTGGCCACGCTCGAGCAGCGCCTGCATCGTCGCGGGCGGGTTGCGCCAACCGCGCGCCGGCATCGCGCACGGCTTGCCGGTGACCGGGTGGATCAGCGGCGTGAAATATTCGTCCGGCGCCTTCTTCTTGTTCGGCCACGCCATCGACACGAGGCGGTACACGCGGCCTTCCGGCGACAGCCGGTCGTACATCACCTCGCCGCCGGACAGGTTGGTCTGCGCCTTCATCCACGCGCGGTACGCCTTCTGCGCGTCTTTCGGGTTGCCGCTGCGGTACACCGCGTCGTGCGCGGCGTCGAGCATGCGCTGCGCGTTGCGCTTCGGGCGCTTGAGCGGCGCCTGTTCGAGCAGCGTCTCGGCGTTGCGCGCGAACAGCACCAGCGATTCGTGCTGATACGCGACGCCGCGCGCGTCGCCCTTCGGGTTGCGCTTGTCCCACACGGCCACGCCGAGCTCGTTTTCCTCGCCGAAGATCTCGCGCAGCATCAGCACCAGCGCATGCACCTCGTGCTCGTCGATGTGCACCGCGATCAGCCCTTCGTCGGACAGCAGCGCGTGCGCGAGCTTCAGGCGCGGATACATCATGTTCAGCCAGTCGGTGTGGAACCGGCCGTTCGCCTCGGTGTTGGTGCTGCGCTTCACGCCGCCTTCGGCCTGGCCCGTCATCGACAGGTAGTGGCGGATGCTGTCGCTGAAGTCGTCCGGATAGACGAAATCGCTGCCGGTGTTGTACGGCGGGTCGATGTAGACGAGCTTCACCTTGCCGGCGTAGCTCTTGTGCAGCAGCTTCATCACGTCGAGGTTGTCGCCCTCGATCACCAGATGGCGCGTGTCGTCCCACGCGACGCTGTCGTCGGGGCAGGGCCGCAGCGTGCCCGTCGACGGCGTGAGCGCGGCCTGGCGCGCCGCGCGCTTGCCGTGCCAATGGAAGCCGTAGCGCTCGTCGGCGTCGCCGACCGTGCGTTCGCCGACCAGCGCCTTCAGCACGTCGACGTCGACCGACGCGCCGTCCGGGCCTTCGGTCACGAGTTCGGGGAACAGCGCCTTCAGGCGCGCGACGTTGTCGGCGGTGAAATCCGTCGACATCGCCTGCGGGCTGGCCGCATCGAGTTTCTGCATCGTCTTTTCCATCGGAGCCCGGCCGCGCGCGCCAGGACGTCGGGCGCGCTCACGGCACCGGCGGCAATGGCCGCCCGGGCAAACCCGAAACGCTAGCGAGTCGGTCGGCGCAGGTCAAGCACCGATGTGAGCCGAACGTGCGGGCATCGGCCGCGATCGCCCGCCGGACGGGCCTTGCGCCGGGTCAGGCCGGTTGTCGCACGGGATGGCCGGCGGGTGCGCGGCGGACATTTGGCGGCGCCGCGAGCAGGGCGAAAGATGGACGAAAAAAAGGGCACGGTCGGCACTGCGCGCCGGCGTGCCCGCATGGAGAATCCCTGATGGAGGGTGCGGCAGGGCCCGACGGGCCCCGCCCGGATGACCGCGCCGGGTCAGAAACGCGTCCGGATGCCCGACGTCAGTTCGAGCTGGTTCTTCGCGCCGAACGTCGACGACACCGTGTAGCCGCCGTGCAGCTTCATGTAGTCGCCGGCCAGATACACCTCGGTGCGCTTGCTCAGGTGGTAGAACACCGACCCGTAGATCGTCTCCTTGAAGCCGCTGGCGACGCCGTTGGTCAGGCTGAACGCGCCGAGGTTGGCGTTCGGCGTGAAGCCGTCCGCGTTGTTCGCGGCGTTCTTGATGCGCATCTGCTGGTAGCCGAGCTCGTAGTCGAGCGCGCCCTTCGGCGCGATCTTCATCGACACCGTCCACGAATCGTCGTGACGCTGGCCGAGCGCGCCCTGGTCGCCGTTGTAGCGGAAGTAGCCGGCATTCAGGCGCACGATGTCGAACGTGTAGTTGCCGCCGACCGAGAACGTCTGGTTCCGGAAGCCGTTGTGGTTCACGTGGTTGTAGAAGCCCGACACGTTGAACGGGCCGCCGTTGTAGCCGAGCGCGGCCTGATACGCGGAGCCGGTCGCGAACGACGTCGAGTTGCTGAACTGGTAGCCGGCGCTCGCGAAGATGCCGTTGCTGAACAGCTTCTTCCACGCGACGCCGTTGTTGTAGCGCGTGCCGGTCGGGCCGGCCGCGTAGAAGATCATCTGCTTGAAGTTGTTCGAGTTGGTCCAGCCGCCTTCCTCGGTCGTCAGCCTCGCGGTGCCGTACGCGTCGCCGTAGATCGTCGCCGCGTCGCGCGCGATCGTGTTCTGGAAGCCGGCCGTCAGCTTGCCGAAGCGCTCGTCCTCGACGCCCACCCACGCGTCGCGGTCGAAGATCTGGCCTTCGTCTTCCATCTGGCCGTTCGCGACCACGAATTCGCTTTCGAGGCGGAAGATGATCTTCGTGCCGCCGCCGATGTCTTCGGCGCCGCGCAGGCCCCAGCGGCTGCCGCTGAACCACGGTTCGCCTTCGTTGCCCATCCCGATCACGTGTTTGCCGTTCGCGTCGGCGTGGGTCCGGTAGGTCGGAAAGCTCAGGTCCATCAGGCCGTAGAGCTGCACGCTCGACTGCGCATGCGCGTGGCCGGCGCACAGGCCCGCCGCCGCGATGGAAAGGGCAAGGGTTTTTCGTTTCAAGATCGTCTCCTCCGAGCTGCCGCATTGGAATCTGGTCGTTGGCAGTACGTAATGTATGCCGACGCTTGCCGGCCACAGCGAGAGGGCCGACGCATAGCATCGTAGAGGGTGCAATCCTTCACGACGCTTTCCCGGAGGAAGGAATCGGATCGGTGAAAACACCGAACGCGCCATCATCGCGAAGCCGGCGGGCAGGCGTGCGGAAGCGTCCTGCCGGATGGCCGGCGGGTTTAGACGACGATCGATTCGTGCTACGAATCGATATGAGGAGGCGTGCAAGCGCGCCGCGTCAATCGTGCGCGCGCTTCATCCGCAGGATGTAACCGAGCCCGCGCAGCGTGATGATCTCGGCCGTGCTGCCGGCGAGATGCTTGCGCAGCCGGTGGATGTAGATGTCGATCGCGTCGGCGCTCGGCTCGTCGTCGAGCGCGAACACGCTGTCCATTAGCCGCGCCTTCGATACCGTCTTGTTCTGCTGCAGCATCAGCGTTTCGAGGATCGCGTGCTCGCGGCGCCGCAGCGCGAGCACCGCGTCGCCGCAGCGGAATTCGCGCGTGCCGAACGCGTAGACGAGGTCGCCGCACACGAGCTGCGCCGTGCCGACGCCGGCCTGCCGGCGGATCAGCGCGCGGATGCGCGCCACCAGCTCGCGCGACTCGAACGGCTTCACGACGTAGTCGTCGGCGCCCGCGCCGAAGCAGTCGACCTTGTCGTCGACCGAGCCGTGCGCGGTCAGCATCAGCACCGGCACGTTGTCGTTGCGGCGCCGCAGCCGCGCGAGCACTTCCTTGCCGCTGATGCCGGGCAGCCGCATGTCGAGCAGCACCGCGTCGTAGCGTTCGGTCTTGAGCACCGTGTCGGCCCGTTCGCCGTCGCCGACGCAGTCGACCGCGAAATCCTCGCCGCGCAGCAGGTTCACGATCCAGTGCGCGAGCTCGGCGTTGTCTTCGACCAGCAAAAGTTTCATGACGGCGTTCTCTTCAATCGAAAGCGGGCAGCCGCACGGTCACGACGATCCCGCGATTGCCGGGCCCCGGCGCGAGCGACGCGCTGCCGCCGTGCGCCTGCGCGATCTCGCGGACGATCGCGAGCCCGAGGCCCGAGCCCTCGGTATCGGCCGACACACGGTAGAACCGCTTGAATACGTGCGGTCGCGCTTCGGCCGGGATGCCGGGGCCGTCGTCGACCACGTCGAGCACGATCGCGTCGCCATCGCGCCGCGCGCAGACGGTCACGCAGCCGCCGGGCTGCGTGTAGCGCACCGCGTTGTCGACGAGGTTCATCACCAGCGCGGTGAGCAGGCTGTCGCTGCCCGCGACGTCGAGCCGCTCGCCGAGATCCGCGCCGAGGTCGATGTCGCGCCGCTGCGCGAGCACGATCGTCTCTTCGAGCACGCTCGACACCACCGCGGCCAGATCGACGCGGTGGGTCAGCAGCGTCGACGGCGTCGCTTCCGCATGCGCGAGCAGCAGCAGCTTGTCGGTCACGTCGGCCATCTTGCGGCTGCTGCGCTGCATGCTGTCGAGCACCGACGCGAGTTCATGATCGTCGTTGCCGCGCTGCTGCGCGTACTGGATCTGCGTGTCGAGCACCGCGATCGGCGTGCGCAACTGGTGCGCGGCATCGGCGATGAAACGGCGCTGCGTGGCCGTATGCATGTTCAGCCGCGCGATGCACTGGTTGATCGCGTCGACGATCGGCCGCAGCTCGTGCTGCAGCCGCTCGGGGCGGATCGGCTCCAGTTCCATCGGCCCGCGGTCGGCCACGTCGTCCTTCAGCTTCATCAGCGGGCGCAGCTCGAAGGTGAGGCCGAGATAGACGAGCACCACCGCGAGCACCAGCATCAGCGACAGGCGCACGAGCTGCGGCCGCCAGATCGTCGCGACCATCGCACCGTACGAACGCGTCGTCTTCGCGACGACCACCGTCACCGTCTCGACCTGCCCTTCGTCGTACAGCTGGCGGTCGTAGGCCACCGCGCGCAGCGGCACGCCGTCGAGCGACGTGTCGTACAGCGTCGGCTCGATGCCGTGCCGCGCGGTCACATCGAGCGCCGGATTGCCGGCGAGCAGGCGGTCGTGGCCGTCGATCACCTTGTAGAACACCGAGTCGCCCGACGGCGATTCGAAGATTTCCAGCGCGGCGGGCGGCACGTCGGCCGCGGGCCGCCCGTTGCGCCATTCGACGTCCTCGCCGATCGTGCGCGCGGACGCGACGAGCGCGCTGTCCTGCACGAGCGCGGCCGTGGTCCGCGCGGTGTCGTACGACATCGCGCCGGCGATCAGCACGAACACCGCGAGCGGCAGCAGTAGCCACCACAGCAGCCGCCCGCGCAGGCTGTGCGCCATCCTGTTGCGCTCCTTGTCCGCAATGCCGAACCGCGCCAGGGGCGCCGGCGCGGTCGGAGGTGTCATGTCAGGCGCCGGCCGGCGGCGTTCAGAACGCCGCGGGGCGCCACTTCAGCAGCCGCTTCTCGATCCGCGTCAGCAGGTAGTCGGCGGCCAGCGCGACCACGGCCAGCACGATCATCGCCGCGAACACGCCGCTCGCGTTGAAAGCGCCCTGGGCGGTGGAGATTAACAGGCCGATGCCCTGCTTGGAACCCAGGAATTCGCCGACCACCGCGCCGACCAGCGCGAAGCCGAAGCTCACGTGCAGGCTCGCGAGAATCCAGCTGAGCGCGGACGGGATCACGACCGACGTGGTGATCTGCCGGCGCGACGCGCCGAGGATCTGCGCGTTCGCGATCAGGTAGCGATCCGCTTCGCGCACGCCCTGGAACGCGTTGCCGAACACGACGAAGAACACCATCACGACGGCCAGCGCGATCTTCGACGCCATCCCGAGGCCGAGCGCGATCACGAACACCGAGCCGAGCACGACGCGCGGAATCGAGTTCGCGATCTGGATGTACAGGCCGAACACGTCGGCCATCAGCTTGTTGCGGCCGAGCACGATCCCGCAGATCACGCCGGCGACCGAGCCGATCAGGAAGCCGATCGTGGTTTCCTCGAGCGTGACCCACACCTGCGTGAGCAGCGGGCCCTGCGACGTGCCGTTCACGAACCAGTCCTGGATCTGCGCGAAGATCAGCGTCGGCTGCGAGAAAAAGAACGGATCGATCCACTTCAGCCGTGCGGCGAGTTCCCACCCGCCCAGCACGATCACGAGCACGGCGATCCGCAGGCCGACGATCAGTTGCCGGCGGCGGCGCAGGCGGGTTTGAGCGGCGCGCGACTCGTCCTCGAGCGACGTCGCCGGAATGGCGGTGGGGGGAAGCGTCATGTCGGTCATGCTCCTGTCCTTGCTGTTTCTTGCCATGGCTCGCCGTAGCGTGCCGTGCGGCCGGTGCGTCAGCCGATCTGCACTTCTTCGCGCAGGTCGTGCCAGATGTCCCTGGAAATTTCGATGAAGCGCGCGTCGTAGCGCACTTCCGACATGACGCGCGGGCGCGGCAGGTCGATCTCGACCACGCGCTTGAGCGTCGCGGGGCGTGCGGTCAGCACGAACACGCGGTCGGCGAGCGCGATCGCTTCCTCGAGGTCGTGCGTGACGAACACGACCGAGCCCTTGTTCGCGGACCACAGCTGCAGCAGCTCGTCCTGCATCAGCGTGCGGGTCTGCATGTCGAGCGCGGAGAACGGCTCGTCCATCAGCAGGATTTCCGGCTGGTTGATGAAGGTCTGCGCGAGCGCGACGCGCTTTCTCATCCCGCCGGAGAGCTGGTGCGGGTAGTGCTTCGTGAACTTGTCGAGGCCGACCTTGCGGATCCATTCCTCGGCCTGCGCATACGCGACGTCCTTCGAGCGGCCGCGGAACAGCGGGCCGGCCGCGACGTTGTCGATCACGTTGCGCCACGGGAACACCGCGTCCGCCTGGAACACGAAGCCGATGCGCGGGTCGATCCCGTCGACCGGGCGGCCCATCACGCGCACTTCGCCCGACGCGGGCTTGAGCAGCCCGGTGATCAGGTTCAGCGTGGTCGACTTGCCGCAGCCGGTCGGGCCGACGATCGCGATGAATTCGCCGCGCGCGACGCTCATGCTGAAGTCGCGCAGCGCGACGGTGGCCTTGCCTTCCGGCGAAATGAAGCGGCACGACACATTGCGAAACTCGATCGCCGGTGTGCTCGGGGAAACTGCCTGGTTCATCGCATTGATCCTGCGGGTGAGGAAGGCGTCGCAGCGGGGCGGCGCCGGGCCGGTCAACCGGGCCGGAACGGGGAACGCACGGCGGCGGGATCGCCGCCGCCGGCGCGACTGCCGAGCTCGATTACTTCGCGTTCACGAAATCGTTGGTGTAAGTGCGCGCCAGGTCGATGTGCTTGCCCTTCACCGACGGGTTGAACGCCGACAGCACCTTCAGCACGATCGCCGGGCCGTCGGCCGGCATCTTCGCATCGGCCGTATACATCGGCAGCGACGCCTTCAGCGCGGACACGTACAGCGCCTTGTCCTTCTGGTAGTCGGCCGGCATCTTCGCGGCGATCTCCTCGGCGCTGTGCGTGTGGATGAACTGCATCGTCTTCGCGAACGCGTGCGCGAGCTTGGTCGCTTCGGCCTTGTGCGAATCGGCCCAGGCCGACTGCACGTACAGGCTCGCGGCCGGGTAGGTGCCGCCGAGCGCGGCGCGCGTGCCGTCGACGGTGCGCATGTCGACCAGCACCTTCGCGTCGCCCATCTTCTCGAGCGCGGACACCGTCGGCTCGGTCGTCATCCCGGCGTCGATACGGCCCTGCTTGATCGCGGCGATGAAGCTCGCGTCGGCGCCGACCGGCAGCATCGTGTACTGCGTCGACGGCACGCCGTGCTGCAGCGCGAGGTATTGCGTGAGGAAGCTCGTCGACGAGCCGAGGCCCGTCACGCCGAGCGTCTTGCCCTTCGCGTCGGCCATCGACTTGAAGGCCGGCGCGGCCTTGGTCGACACCACCTCGACTTCGCCCGGCACCTGGCACAACACGGCGATCGCCTTCACGTCCTTGCCCTTGCTCTGCAGGTCGACCGTGTGGTCGTAGAAGCCGACGACACCCTGCACGGCGCCCGCGAGCAGCTCGTTCTCGGCGTCGACGCCGGCCGGCTGCGACAGCAGCTCGACGTCGAGCCCTTCGGCCTTGAAGTAGCCGAGCTCCTGCGTGAGCCGCGCGGGCAGGTAGATCAGCTTCGCGATCCCGCCGACCATGATCGTGATCTTGCCGCCGTCGTCGGCGAAAGCGGGGCGAGCGGCGAGCGCGCAGCTGAGGCTGGCTGCCACGGCGAGGGTGCGCAGGATGGGTCGCATCGGGGTCGTCTCCTTCGTTGTATTCGTATGGCGCGATGCTTGCTGCATCGTCGTCACGAGTATAGGGAGGCGAAACCTTCCGCAACCTTTCGCGGGTGGGCGGTTCGTTTAGGGGTTTTCCAGCAATCCGATCGAAGTCAACGGCATCTCCTGCCCGCCACGCTGCGCGTCCTGCAGACGGCCGCAGGACCTTCCTGCCATCACGCGACGCGCGTATTCCCCTCGTCGTGCGATGCGTCGATCAAAGCCGGCGCGCGCCGATGCACGATTAGACCGGGCACCGGAATCCATCGGCAGCGCCAGAAACTCCCTTTCCGAATCAGCGCTCTATATCGATATTAATCGTACAAATACTATTGATTAACGATGTCGAGATATTAATACTTTGCTTTCGATGAGTTATTTAAGGTGATATTCATTTTTGTTTTATCTATTTAACATTATTGGACTTGCTTCATGACCGCAATCACTATCGCGATCGCCGACGATCATCCCATCGTCGCGGATTGGCTCACGAGCCTGCCGCACTGGCCTCCCGGCTATCGCGTCTTGCATTGCAGCACCAGTGGTGCAATGCTCGTCGAGTCGTTGATGCGAGCGCCGGCCGATATCGTCATCAGCGATTTTGCGATGAGCAGGGGAGACCGGTCGCTCGATGGATTGATGTTGCTGCGCAAGCTGCGCGAGATCGTGCCGGATGCCCGGCGCGTATTGTTCACTGCCCAATCGAACCCCAGCGTGTTCACGGCCGCGACGAAACTCGGTGTGAGCGCCATCGTCAGTAAGGAGGATGCGGCAGAGGAGATCGTCCGCGCGTGCCGCCATCTTTGCTCGGGCGGCATCTGCTATTTCTCGCCGACGGTCCGCTCGATCATCGAGCAAACCGGGTCGCTTCCGGACAGTGTCCAGCCCACGCTCAGCCGAAGGGAGCTGGAAGTCGTACGCCTGTTCGCCTCGGGTCATTCGCTCGTCAGCATCGCCGAGCAACTCGGCTCCTCCGTGAGTACCATTTCGACGCAGAAGCACACGGCGATGCGAAAGCTGCAGGCCGAGACGAACGTTCACTTGCTGCGCTATGCGTACGAGAACGGGCTCGTCTAATGGCGTCTGGCACATTACCGGTAGATGATCGTAAACGTAGCCGTGCCGTTGGCAGTGCCGGGTTTCGCGGTCGCATTGGCCTGATAGTAGCGGACGGACAGCGGCACCGAGAAATTCGACGACCTGACCTGCGACGACGGTGAATCGGCGATCTTCCACGGCGTACCGAGCTGCACCGGCTGACCGTCAGACTTCAGCAACTGAATCCCGACGCCCGATGCGTTGCTCCCCGACGACAGCGCTACCACGCCGTTCGCTGCATCGAGTGCATTGCCCTCAAGCATCATGTTGACGACGAAGTCGCCGGCAACGCCGGAGTCACACTGAATCCCGACCGCGAAACCCTTCGACGGCGACGTCGAGCCGATCCCGGAACCGATTCCGCCCGCCTTGCCCAGCGTGTGCGTGCCGAGCTCGACCTGGAGCGAAGGGGTCGTCGTCGTGCAGGTCGTCTTCTGAAATGAGACATTCTCGAACCCGACCAACAGATAGCGCGCACTGTCGGACTGTTCGTTCGGCGCGGCGATCACCCCGGCCAGCACTGACCTCATCGGGAGATCCGTCGGCGTGGACGGCGTCGCGCCGACTTTGACCAGCTCGATGTCGACCGTCGCCGTTACCCTCGCCTCGCCGGTTCGCGGGATCATCGTGCCCGTCGGAATCTCCGCGCTCCCGTGTCCGCGATTGCCGTTGTAGGTCACGTACAGCGCGATGCCGTTGGCGGTCAGCAGAGGATCGTCCAAGTATCGATAGAATATCGCCTCCATGCTGCCCGACATAGGCAGCACCTGCCAGCACCTCGCGGAAATCTGGATCCCGCTCTGCTTCCATAGGACCGTGTTGACCGGCGCATCCCATGAAATCTTCAGGTTGTCGGGCAGCGTGGCCAGTATGCCGCCGGTCAACGACTCGCACTTCGCCAAAGCGGCCGCTTGCGCGGAGCCGATGCCGGCCGTCCCGATCAGCAGCGCAGCCGCGGCCGCGCGCAGCGTCGGGCCGAATCGGCCCGGGCCGTGCATCATTCTTGTCGTGTTGCGTTTCATTCAGTGTTCTCCTGCAATCCGCGGTCGAACGGACGGACGCCGTTGCGCGCGGTTGTCGACATCGGCACGCTGTTCAGCGATTTCGCATGGTGCGTCGATGCGCTCGATTCCCGAGGGCGCTGCACGTTCGTCGAGCGAAGGCAATACAACCTTGATCGAACATTGCCATGCATCGGCGTGCCCCCATTTCACGGTGAGCCGCTCGGCCGGCCCCGACAGCCTCGCGTAGATCTGCCCGCCCTGCGACACCATCCCGACGTTGTTGCCGTTGCCGTCGAATACGGGCGCGCCCAGCGGGAGTTCCGTGCCGTCGGACGCCTGCGTCTGAATCAGTACCGGGCGCCCCGTCACGGTCGGGTAGCGCAACATCACGACCGCACCGTGGTGCGGTGCGACCTGCTGACTCGTCGACTGTAGTTCGACGTCGGCCGGCAGGCCGCGCGGATCGATCTCGATCTCGTTCAGCCGGTAGGGACTGAGGTACGGCACGACCGCGTAGCCGCGTGCGTCGAGCCGGACGCCGCCATAGCCGGACACCGTCGCGCCGTGCGCTCGCGGGGCCTCAACGATCGCCATCGTGTCGGATGCGTACGGTGTCGCGGTCACCCCGCCCGGATGCGCGACGATCGTCCCGCTCAGGCCGAACGAGGCCGACCCGTAGCCACTTCCCTTGCCGAACGCGCCATGCACCGCCGAGTATGGCGTCCGGTACTGGGCGGCGACGTTGCCGGCATAGGTGGGGCCGGCATTGCGCGAGGCCGACACCGAATAGCTCCCCTCGCTGCCGGCACCGATCAGGCCGGTTACGCTCGCCATCGACGTGACGCCGCTCGCGCCGTCGCGTGCGACGTTGACGCTCATCCGCGGCGCACGTGCCTTCGGCCCCAGCGGCATTGACACGGTCAGCATGTATTGCGTGTCGGCGACGCCGGAGAATGAACGCGAGCGGTTCGCCGACAGGTTGTAGTCGAATACGCGATAACGGTTGCTGTAGCCGGCCTGGAACTGCGTGTCGGTGCCGCCGCGCCCCCAATAGTTCTGCGTGTAACCGCTCACGTAGAGCTGGCCGCCGCGCTCGCCGAAGCGCTGGCTCGCGGTGATCGACACGCGATTGCGCGCGCGCCACGCAGGGAGCGCGGCGTTGTCCGTCAGGTTGCGTTGCACGTTGTCGACGAACGCCATCGCGTTGTTCAGATCGAGGTAGCCGGACGACGAGAAGCGGTACGCGGCCACCGAGACGTTACTGTTCGTCGCCTCGATCGTTTTGCTGTACGTGACGCGCACGCTCGTCCCGTTCATCCGCTGGCCATACTTCGACGTGAACGCGCCGGACACGTCGATCGCCAGCGCACCGATCGGCAGGTTGAACGCGCCGCCGAGCAGCACGTTCCGATAGTGCTCGTTGGCGAGCACGCCGCCGTACAGCGTCAGCAAGTTGTTGATGCCACGCGTATAGGTGGCCTGAACGATGCGCGGCATGCGCGACAGGTTCTGGTCGCGCACCGTGCCGGCGACGAAGCTGAACCGGCTCCGGCCGGGGCGCAGCGATTGCGGGACCGCCGCATACGGCACCTTGAAGCGGCGCTCGGCGCCATCCGCTTCGGTGACGGTCACGTCGAGATCGCCGCCATAGCCGGTCGGATACAGATCATCGATCACGAACGCGCCGGGCGGCACTGACGCGTCGTAGATGATTGCGCTGTTCTGGCGCACCGTCACGCGCGCGTTCGAATTCGCGATGCCGCGCACGACGGGCGCATAGCCGCGCTGCGAGTCGGGCCACATCCGGTCGTCGGTCGCGATCTGCACGCCGCGGAACGCGAAGGTGTCGAATATCTCGCCGGACGTGTTCGCGTCGCCGATCCGCACCCGCGCGTCGACCGCGTGGATGTCGCGCTGCACGTACGTGTTGATCGCGCCGTAGCGCCGGCCTTCGTGCTGTTGCCAGTTCAGTGCGCCATCGTGCCGGAAGTACCAGCCGCCGATGTTCAGCCCCGCATTCACGCCGACATACGCGGAGTTCGCGCTTTCACCGTGCGATACGTTGCGGTAGACGTTCGCGTTGTAGCCGAAGATTCCAGCGGTGACGCCCCGATCCCACATCGACGGGTCGACATAGCCGCGCGCGGTGCGGCGCAGAAGTGCCTGGGGGATCTGCGCGTCGACGCGCGCGGCTGCGGGATCGAGCGACAGCGACGCGTCGGGCACCAGTTCGTCCAGCGATACGCATGCGTGTGCATCGTCGAGCGCCGCGCGCTGTTCGGCAGGAATCCGGCCGAGGTCGAGCTCGAGCTTGTCGAGCAGACGACGGGCGACACAGACTTTCGTGACGCCGCTGCGCACTTCCCGCACCGTCACGTCGACGCGATCGAGCAGCGTGCCGTTCAGATAGAGATCGACGCGATACTGGCCGGGCCAGACGGGATTGCCTCGTTCGTAGCGCGAAAGGTCGATCGGGCTGCCGGGCTCGGACAACACGAAGTCCGGATTGAATTGCACGCCCGATGGGGTGTCCGGCGTGGCAGTGCGTTCTCCGATGGCGGGTTGCCGGTCGGGGGTGGGCGCGAGCGTGTTCGCCGCGACGCCGAACGGCATCGCGGAACACGCGAACAGCACCATCGCGTACGTGCGGCGCAGAGCGGGCGCAGACGGGCCCGCGCACGGCTCCGCCGCGCGGCATGCGTGTTCCATGATTGTGTTCCTGATAGTCGGTGCGAACGCGCCGGGCGGGCCGGCGCGACAACTGCGGGAAGGCTCCCGCGCGTTCGAGTCAGGGCGCGGGCGTGATCGCCGCTTCCCACTTCGACTCGGAGCCGAAGTCGTTGATCGTCGAGTAGCCGAGCGTCGTGCCGGCCGGCAGATCGGCGAGCGGGGCGTCGGATGCGAACGTCAGGGAGGCGCCCGGTGCGATCATCGCGCCGTCCTTCGTCGTGAACAGGCGGCCGTCGTGTTCGACTCGCGCGTTCAGCACCGTGACGTTGAACGCCGACGGATTCGTCGCGCGCAGCACACGACCTTTGCCGTCGGCGGCCGGCACGACGGACCACTCGATGGCCTTCGCCGCGGCGGCCGCGCCATCGCCATCAAGCCCGGCCGGCCGGAAGAACAGCTTGATTCGCGAGCGGAATGCGAGCTGCAGCGCGGTCGTCGACGTCGACTCCTCGACTTTCGGTGGAATGTCGAGCACGTTCAGCCAGAACACGGACTCCTTGTTCTGCGGGAGCGGATCGCCGGTGTAGACGATTCTGACCGTCTGCCCCTTTGCGGGATCGACGCGGAATACGGGCGGCATCAGCACGAACGGGACCTTCACGGTGCCCGGGCGCGACTTGATATCGCCGGCGTCGATCCATGCCTGAACGAGCGCCGGCTGCTTGCCGGTGTTGTCCATCTTGACCGTGATTTCACGATCGGCCGCCGGATAGATCACGCGCGTGCCGGAAATGATCACGCTTGCCGCCGCCTGCTGCACGAAGCAGGCAAGCGCGATGCAAACACATGCCGCGACACGGCGCGAAATGAACGAGGAAATTGGAAACATGGTGCGTGTACTCAATGGGCGGGAAACACCGGCAAGCGGGGTTTCCCGCGGTACGCAGTCGACGGCCATCGGGTGATGCGTCGACCGGCTGTCCCGCGCGGCGTCGTGCCGTACCGGCTACGATGCAGCGCGTGCGCCGACGCTTACAGGTAGTCGATCGAGTACGTGACCGACGTGCTCACGCTACCCGCGGTGGTCGCGGCCGTCGCGTAGTACTGCGCGCCATAGACGAGCGTCGCGGCATTGTTCTTGAGTGCGACCGGCGTAACGGTGCGCTGGCTGTCGTGGCCGGCTTTCAGCACGTTGCCGTACGTATCGAGCAACTGCACCGCGACATTGGTCGCGGCGTTGGTGGCCGCGCGATTGATCAGCGTGCCGTTGGAATTGTCGACGTTCGGGCCAGCTTCGAAGAATGCGCGAACCGATTCGCCTGCGTTCTGGCACTTGCTCAGTTCGATCGTGAAGTTCGTCGCGCCCGCCACCTTGCCCGGGGCACCCAGCTGGGCTGAGCCTACCGTCGGAAGCTGGACCGTGCCGTTGTTGTCGGCGCCGTTGACCTTGATTTCGCACGATGCACCGCTCAGCGCGCCGGAGAAGTTCACCGTGCCGTCGTAGGCATGCGCGGCCAGCGGCGCGAACGCCGCGATTGCCGTGGCGATCGACGCCAGGGTAAGTTTTTTGTTCATGTTTTGGTTTCCTTGAGAGTCTCTGAAAAACGCCGACTTTGGATTGTTTCGGCTCGGTAAATTTATTTCGAGGACAGCACCGACCACAATCGCAATCCGTCCAGAAACGAACCGCGGCAACGCGAACGGCGATTCGTCATCAAGCCGTATTCGCCTGATGGAGCAGGACTGCGAATCATGTCGATCGCACGAAACTCCGCCGACGAAGCTGCCTACCGGTTCGCTGCCAGCCGGAACATCGCTGCGATGCCCGTGAGCGCCGCCACGACGATGATCTTTCCGATCGTCTTGATCACGTTCATGTCGGCGCTATCGCTGGGAAACGGATTGACGTAGTCGCCGTTGGGTTTGGGCCGCAGGAGGTTTGAGATCCAGTCCTGCACGTCGCTGGTCGTCAATCCGCCCGAAACGGCTGCATGCTCGGTGTGGTTCAGTTCACGCATGATTTGATTCTCGATTGAATGGGAAACGCGCCCCACCGCTCGTCGGGGCGGGCCGTGGGGCTGCGATATCGTCCTGCCTGCGGAAAACCGCGGCTGAACGTGTCCGTCATTACTTCGGGGTCGGCGACAGCCAGTTGAAGATGTTCTCCATCAGCGTGTTGAAGAGCTTGACCGTCTGCTTCTCGTCATTGACCGCGCCATAGATGACACCGCCGATCGTACTGACCACCGCGCCGATGATCATGCCGGCGGCGCCGGTGATCAGGCCGACGCCGAGCAGGCCGCCCTGCGCCCCGCCCACCACGGCCCCCTTGGCAAGGCCCGAGATGAAGCCGGTGAGCCCACCCAGCCCCATTGCGCCGACGCGGCTGAAGAATCCGCCGCCGCTCACCTCGTTGATTTCCATCATGGTCAATTCACGCATTTAGGCTCTCCTTGAGTAGCGTGTTACCGGTCTTGACGGGCCGGACCGGCAGCGGCCGCCGTCGCGGTATGCGACGGCAATTGAGGATGCGGCAACGCGCTATGCCGGTTCGGCCGCGAACAAGGCGCCGACGTCGGCTTCCCGCGCGCGTCCCCCTGCGAGCAGGACCACCCGGTCCGCGCTGCGTATGGTTTCCGGGCGGTGCGCAACGATGATCCGGGTGATGTTCATTGCCCGCACCGCGTCGCTGATGAGCCGCTCGCGCTCGACGTCGAGATGACTCGTCGCCTCATCGAGGATCAGGATGGCGGGCTTGCGATAAAACGCACGCGCGAGCAGCACGCGCTGGCACTGGCCGCCCGACAGGGACGAACCCATGTCGCCGACGAGGGACTGATATGCCATCGGCATCGCGGTGATGTCGTCGTGAATCTGCGCGAGCCGCGCGGCCTCTTCGATGCGCGCCTGGTCGGGTTGAGGATCGAAGAAGCAGATGTTGTCGGCGATCGAGCCGGCGAACAGGATGTCGTCCTGCATCACGCAGCCGATTTGTTCGCGATATCCGTGTAGCCCCAGCTTGCGGATGTCGACGCCATCGATCGTCACGCTGCCTTGTTCCGGGGTCAGCAGCCCGAGCAGGATCTTCGCCATCGTCGTCTTGCCCTGACCCGACGGACCGACGAGCGCGACCGATTCACCGGGCGCGATGGAGAACGAGCAGTCTTCGAGTACCCACGGTTCGGTTTCCGCGTAGCGGAAGCTCACGCCCGACACGTCGACCGCCGGCGCCGGATCGCGGCCCGCGCACGCCGGCTCGCGCACGACCTTCGCTTCCATATCGGCCTCGACATCGGTCAGCACGATGTCGGCCAGACGCTCGCCGTGCAGGCGCAGCATGCGGAAATCGATGATCGTGCCGACCAGGCCCGCTCCGCGTGCCATGAATTGATCGGCGAAGCTGACGAACGCGACGAGCATGCCCGCCGAGAACTGGCCGTCGAGCACCTGCTTCGCGGCGAGCCACACCAGCACCACGCGGCCCGCGCCCGAGATCACGCCCTGCAGCGTCGAGAAGCCGATCGACAGCCGCTGGATCGCAACGTTCTTGTTGGTGGTCTCGACGACTGCATTCGCATAGGTGGCGACGCGCGCCTCCTGCTTGTTCGCGAGCTTGATCGCCTGCACGCCGCGGATCGATTCGAGCAGGTTCGACTGCGCGCGCGCGTCATAGATGATCTGCTCCTCGTTCGCCTGACGGAACGGCCGGTACGCGACCCACCGGATCAATGCGTACGTGGCGAACAGGCCAATCACGAGCCATGTCAGCGTCGTGCTGTAGACGAACAGCATCGCGAGCGTGACGATCGCCATTACGCCGTCGAGCAGCGCGCCGACGAACTGTGTGGTCAGCGTGCTCTGAATCGAGCCGATCGCACCGAAGCGCGACACCACGTCGCCGATATGGCGCTGCTCGAAATACGTCATCGGCAGCTTGAACAGGTGCGCGCAGACGTTCGCGGTCCATTGCACGCCGAGCAGGCTGGAGAACCACGTGACCACCCAGGAGCGCAGCGCCGACACCGCGTTCTGGAACAGCACGACGAGCAGGAAGCCGATGCCGAGCAGGGTGAGCAGATCGGCGTCGGCCGATACCAGCACCTGGTCCATCACCCATTGCATGTAGAACGGCGTGATGATGCCGAACACCTCCAGTGCCGCCGACAGCAACAGGACCTGCGCCAGCGTCGCGCGAATGCCGATCACGCCGCCGACCAGCTTCGCCATCGAAATCGACTCGCGTGCCTGCGCACGCTTGAACGAAGGCGAGGGCATCAGCTCCAGCGCGACACCGGTGAAGTGATCCGAAACCTCCGCGAGCGGGACGTCGCGGATGCCGCGCGCCGGATCGTGGATCGTGATCTTGCCGCGCGACACCGACTTCAACACCACGAAGTGATTCATGTCCCAATGCAGGATGCACGGGCGGCGCAACTTGCCCAGCTCGTCGAGCTCGAGCCGCAGCGCACGCGACGCGAGGCCGAGCCGGTGCGCGATCAGCATCACGTCGCCGAGCGTCGCGCCCTTCAGCGACGGGGGGAAGCGGCGGCGCAGACTGACCAGGTCGATGTCGTGGCCAAAATAGCCCGCAACCATACCGACGCAGGCAAGGCCGCATTCGGCCGCCTGGGTTTGCAGCATGTTCGGCAGTCGACGGCGCCAGCCGAACTGCAGGGCATCCATCCATTTCATCGTTCAATCAGCTCCGTAGCGAATACGTGTGTGCGTGGCAGCGCGTGGCCCCGCTGTCATGCGGAAGCCCGTCGGCCGAGTGCGTACAGCGGTTCGAGGACCCATTCGATCAACCGGCGCTTGTCGATCAGCACGTCGGCCTCCAGCGCCGTGCCGGGCCGCAATTGCTCGCGCTTGCCGTATGCGTCGATGCTTTGGCGGTCGAGCGCGACGGTCACGCGGTAAAGCTGCTCCTGCACGTTGTTGCGGCCGGTGAGATTGGCGACCTCCTGCGGCGACAAGGCGGTGCGCGACACCTCGGTCACGCGACCGAACTGCTGGCCGAATTTCTGGAACGGGTAGGCCTCGTAGCGCAATACGACGCGCGCACCGGTACGCACGAAACCGATCGCGCGGCTCGGCACCATCAGTTGTGCTTCCAGCTGCGCGCCCTGCGGCAACAGCGAGACGGCCGACTGGCCGGCGTTGACGATCTGTCCGGGCTTCGCCAGCAGCGCGGCGACGACGCTTGCCTGCGGCGCGCGCAGAATCACCGCTCGGCGCGCTTCGTTTTCCGCGATCGACTGGTCGACCTCGGCGAGCTTGCGCTCGATGTCGTTTCGCTGGCTGCGGGTGTTGAGCGGCAGCTCACGAAGTTGCTGGCGCACCTGATCGAGCTGCTGCATGACGTCGAGCCGCTGGCGCGCGAGATCCTGCAGCCTCGCCCGGGCGTCGAGCAACACGCCTTCCTGCTGTTCGACCTGGCTGTTCGACGCATAGCCTTGCTCGCGCATCGATTGCAGCTTGGCGAGCTGGCGCTCGGTGAGTTCGGCCTGGCGTGTCCGCTGGTCCTTTTGCAGTGCAATTTGTGCGAGCTGGTCGTTGAGCGCTTCCGCGCGCGCCAGCAGGCCGCGCCGCGCTTCGCCGCTCAGTTGCGACTGGCTGGCAATGTCGGTTTCGAGCCGGGAGCGCTGGAACTTCAGCTGCCGACCGACCATCTCGCGCGTACCGCCGAGTTCCGTCGCTACTTCGGCCGATACGGCCATCAGCTCGTCGCCGGCCGCGACGGCCTGACCTTCGCGTACCCGCACGTCGATCACGGTGCCCATCAGCGGCGGCGCAACCGACAGCAGGCCCGTCACCGGCAGCAACTGACCCTGGACGCGCTCGCGTTTCGTATAGGTGCCGAACACGAGAAACGCGACGATCGCGAACGTCAGCGCGGTCGCGACGCCGATCATCAGCCATCGCCACGGGGGCGAATAAAGGCTGACGGTGCCCATCAGCTTGTGCTTGGTCGCGTCGAGCGCTTCCTGCCGGAACAATGAATCAGTCATGAGCCATCGGGAAACAGTGATCGATTGAAGGGGATGCGGAAGGGGGGGCGGCCGCTCAGCAAGCGATGGCGGATACGTCGGCATCGCCGAGCGTGCCGAGCGCGGCGGACAGCTGCAACCGTGCGCGCAGGTAGCGATAGCGCGCTTCGGCAAGGTCGCGGGTCGCCTCGAAATAACGCTGCTGGGCGTTCAGCTCGTCGATCTGCGTACGCAGTCCCACTTCGCGGCCGAGA
The DNA here is from genome assembly GCF_902832955.1 of Burkholderia sp. BCC0044. Classification (NCBI taxonomy): domain Bacteria; kingdom Pseudomonadati; phylum Pseudomonadota; class Betaproteobacteria; order Burkholderiales; family Burkholderiaceae; genus Burkholderia; species Burkholderia sp. BCC0044. Next base: position 35,836 of record NZ_CADFDO010000007.1, read on the forward strand.
TGGGTCGACCGGACCATGCCGGCCGCAGACGCGAGCGCACGCTCCCGAGCGCGGATCAGCGCCATGCCGTTGGTGATGCCGAGATGCGCGCTGCGTGCGTGTTCGCGCGCCTTGCGACGGACATCCTCGAGCGCGTCGCGCGCCTGGTTGCGCCGCCGATAGGCTTCACGGCTGGCCGACAACTGACCGCCGCCGGCAAACAACGGAATCGTGACGGTCACGCCGATCATGGACGAGCGCGTCTTCGACGTCGTGCCGAAAATGTCGTCGAGACCGTTTTGATTGGCGCCGCGGCTCCAGTTGGTTCCGTAGCTGGCCTGCAGATTGACAACGGGCAGGTTGGCGCCCGTGGAGGCAACCACGTCGGCGCTCGACTGATCGAACTGCTTCTCGGCAAGACGTACGTCGACGTTGAAGCGGGCGGCTTCGTCCATGGCTGTCGCCAGATCCACCGGCGCCACCGGCGCGGTGCACTGCCACGCGATCGGCGCGATGTCGGCCGAGGCCAGTCCGGTGAGTCGTCGCAACGTGCCTGCCGCGATCTCCAGATCCGTCTGCGCGCTGACCTTGCGTGCGAGCGCGTCGTCGAGATTCGCGCGTGCTTCGTCGACGTCGGTGCGCGTGCCATCGCCGACCGCCAGCGCGGCCTGCGCCTGGTCGAGTTGCTTCTGGAATGCCTGCCGTGCGGCGTCGGAAGCCTGCAGTACGTCGCTCGCGTAGAGCGTGTCGAAGTACGCGTCGGAAACGTCGACGAGCAACGTTTGCTCGGCCTTCTCGTATTCGATGTCAGCCTGTGCGGAAAGCGTGCCACCGCGCCTGAAATCCGCGATCCGCGTCACATCGAAAATCGGCTGCGTGAGCGTGGCCGCCATGTTGTGGCGCCGGACGGCCGCTGCGTATGCCGCGGTGGGCTGATCGTGCCGCGTGTAGCTGCCTTCGAGCTGAACACGCGGCAACAGCCCGGCGAGACCTTGCCAGCGTTTTTCCCGGCCTGCGAGCCGCGCCTCGCGTGCCGCGGCAATGCCCGAATCGAACGTGCGGGCGGCATTCACCGCGTCGAGAAGCGTGGCGGCGTGAGCCGGCAATGCGGCGGCAAGCCAGCCGAGCGCGGCAAACAATCGTATGACTCGAATGAATATCATCTGTAACAACACGCGACGACTGTCTAGTCGAACACGTTGCGATCTCTGCTTCGTCCGTAAAGGAACGCATTATTGAGGGTCGCAAAACACAGTGATATCGCAATTCGTCCATTTTGGAATACGGTTCACTCGATGTCGATCGGACACCGAAGCTATCGCCTACCGCCACCCGATCAGCACCCGCCCCATCGCATCGAGCCCCATGTCGAACAGGTGCGACACGAACGGCACCAGGTTCGGCACCATCAGTTGCACGAGCAACAGTCCGACGAGCATCGTCACCGGAAAGCCGACCTGGAACACGCCGATCTGCGGCGCCGCGCGGTTCAGGATGCCCAGCGCGAGGTTCGCGATCAAGAGCGCCGCGACCACCGGCAACGCGAGCAGCAGCCCCATCTCGAACACGGTCGCGCCGAATGCGGCGAGCGTGCGCCAGCCCGGCGCGTGCAGCAGGTCGCCCGACACCGGCAGCGACTGGAACGACGCGGCGAGCGCCGCGAACACCTGCAGGTGGCCGTCCACCGCGAGGAACGCGAGCATCGCGACCGCGTTCAGGAAGCGGCCCATCGCCGGCGTCGCGCCGCTCGTGTGCGGATCGAAGAAGGTCGCGAAGCCGAGCCCCATCGACAGCCCGATGAAGTCGCCGGCCGCTTCCACGGCCGCGAACACGATCTGCATCGTGAAGCCCATCGCGACGCCGATCAGGAATTGCGTGACGAGGATCCAGATGCCCGGCGCGGAGAACACGGTGACGTCCGGCATCGCACCGAGCGTCGGCGCGACGACCAGCGCCATGAACGCGGCCAGGCCGATCTTCGCGCGCACCGGCACCGCCGCGTGGCCGACCACGGGCGCCGTCGCGACGAGTGCGAGCATTCGCACGAACGGCCACAGGAAAGCCGTCAGCCAGCCGTTGAGCTGCGCGTAGGTGACCGAGAACATCGTCGTGGAACGGAGCCGGGCGCGCCGCTCAGCCGGCGCCGAGCGTCGCGACGTGCAGCAGCGTCTGCCGCAGGTAGTCGAGCATCGTCGTCAGCATCCACGGGCCGGCGATCACGAGCGTCGCGGCGACCGCGAGCAGCTTCGGGATGAACGACAGCGTCGCTTCGTTGATCTGCGTCGCGGCCTGGAACAGGCTCACGACGAGGCCGACCGCGAGCGCGACCAGCAGCAGCGGGGCCGCGAGCAGCAGGCCGACCATCATCGCCTGATGGGCGAGGGTCATCACTTGTTCGGGCGTCATCGCGCGTGTTCCTCCGCTTAACTGAAGCTCTGCGCGAGCGAGCCGATCAGCAGCTGCCAGCCGTCGACCAGCACGAACAGCATCAGCTTGAACGGCAGCGACACGGTGGACGGCGACACCATCATCATCCCCATCGACATCAGCACGCTCGCGACGACCATGTCGATGATCAGGAACGGGATGAAGACCGTGAAGCCGATCTGGAAGCCGGTCTTCAGCTCGCTCGTGACGAACGCGGGCACCAGCAGCGACAGCGGCACGTCGTCGGGGCCCTGCATCGGCGCGGCCTTCGAGATCTTCGCGAACAGCGCGAGATCGGTCTCGCGGGTCTGCTTCAGCATGAAGGTCTTGAACGGTGTGACGCCGCGCTGCACGGCCTGCTCCATCGGCATCGAGCCGTCGGAAAACGGCTTGTAGCCGTCGTTGTACGCGCGGTCGAGCACCGGCGACATCACGAAGAAGGTGAGGAACATCGCGAGGCCGACGAGCACCTGGTTCGGCGGCGTCGTCGCGGTGCCGAGCGCCTGGCGCAGCAGCGACAGCACGATGATGATGCGCGTGAAGCTCGTCATCATCAGCAGCATCGCCGGCAGGAACGACAGCATCGTGAGCAGCAGCATCGTCTGCACGCTCAGCGAATAGGTGGTGCCGCCGTGCGGGCCCGGGCTCGCGTTGAACGCGGGCAGGCCGTTCGCCTGCGCATACGCGAGCGCGGGGGCGAGACAGAGGATCAGCACGGGCGCGACGCGCGCCGCGCGCCGCAGGAATGCATGTTTCATCGGAATGCGAGATCGGAAAGAGGGCGCGGCGCCATGTCAGCGGTCCCTGCCGCGACCGAGGCGTTTCGCGGCTTCGCCCGCGAGCGCGTCGCGAAACCGCGCGCCGAACGTGCCGGGCAAGCCGGCGTCGGACGCATGGCCGCTGGCGGGCGCATCGGCCGATGCGGAACCCGCGGCGGCGGCCGCCGAACCGGCCGGCAGCGTGTGCAGCAGCCGCACGTTGCCCGGCGCAACGCCGAGCACGAGCCAGGTGTCGCCGATCTCGACGATCGTCGCGCTTTCCTTCGCGCCGAGCCCGACGCTCGACACGACCTTCAGCGGGCCGCCGCGTCGCGCGGGCTGGAAGCCGAAGCGGCGCGCGAGCCACGCGCACGCGAACACGAGGCCGATCACGACCGCGAGCCCGACGAACGTCTGCAGCACCGCGCCGATGCCGAGCGACGGCGCGGCCGAACCGACCGTCACGCTCGACGCGATCGAACCGGCGTGGTTCACCGCGTTCATGTCGGCGGCGCCGGCCGGCGCGCCCGCCAGCGACGCGGCGACGGCAAGCGCCGTCGCTGCAATCGCGCGGCACACGCGGCGGCCAGGCTTCACGACGTTCATCGATTCAGCTTACGGATACGTTCAGCGGGCGTGATGATGTCGGTCAGGCGAATACCGAACTTGTCGTTGACGACCACGACTTCGCCTTGCGCGATCAGGCAGCCGTTCACGAGCACGTCCATCGGCTCGCCGGCCATGCCGTCGAGCTCGACGACCGACCCCTGCGCGAGCTGCAGCAGGTTGCGGATCGCGATCTTCGTGCGGCCGAGCTCCACGGTCATCTTGACCGGGATGTCGAGGATCATCTCGATGTCGTTGTGCGTCGAGCTCGCCGCGGCCTTCGACAGCGGCTGGAACACGCCCGCGCCCGTCGCGCCAGCGGGCACCGGCTGCTCGTTCTGCTCGGCGAGCGCGGCCGCCCAGTCGTCCATGCCCGGATCTTCGTCGGCCGCGACCGGCGCCTTCGCGTCGGCGGCCGACGCCGCGAGGGCTGCATCGGCCATCGCCTGCATGTCGTCGTCGGGCGTCTGGTTCAGCTCACTCATATCCACCTTCCTTCATCGAATCGCTCGCGCCGATCATCTTCTGCACGCGCAACGCATATTGACCATTGAAAATTCCGTAGCCGCATTCCATCACCGGCACGCCGTCGACCTTCGCGGTGATCGTGTCCTCGATCTCCAGCGGCAGCACGTCGCCCGCGCGCAGGTTCAGGATCTTCTCGAACGTCGACGAGATCTCGGCGAGATTCGCGGTCAGCTCGACCTCGGCCGCCTGCACCTGCTGCGACAGCACGCGCACCCAGCGGCGGTCGACTTCGAGCGCCTCGCCCTGGATCGGCGAGCTGAGCACGTCGCGGATCGGCTCGATCATCGAGTACGGCATGCAGATGTGCAGCGTGCCGCCCGTCGGCCCGAACTCGATCGAGAACTGCGTGACGATCACGATCTCGTTCGGCGTCGCGACGTTCGCGAACTGCGTGTGCATCTCCGAGCGCACGAATTCGAACTGCAGCGGCCGCACGCTCTTCCACGCGACCGTGTAGTGCTCGAACACGAGGTTCAGCAGCTTGCCGATGATCCGCTGCTCGGTGGCCGTGAAATCGCGGCCCTCGACGCGCGTGTGGAAGCGCCCGTCGCCGCCGAACAGGTTGTCGACGACGAAGAACACGAGGTTCGGGTCGAACACGAACAGCGACGTGCCGCGCAGCGGCTTCACGTGCACCAGGTTCAGGTTCGTCGGGATCGGCAGGTTGCGGGTGAATTCGCTGTACTTCTGCACCTTCACCTGGCTGACGGAGATCTCCGCCGTGCGCCGCATGAAGTTGAAGATGCCGATCCGCAGCAGGCGCGCGAAGCGGTCGTTGATGATCTCGAGGCCGGGCATCCGGCCGCGGACGATCCGCTCCTGCGTCGCGATGTTGTAGGGGCGGACGCCCGATGTGTCGCGCTGCTCGTCGACCGCATCGGTTTCGCCCGTGACGCCCTTGAGGAGGGCATCGACCTCCTCCTGGGACATGAACTCCTGGTGACCCATACGCGCTCCTTTCGCGGCCGCGTTACTGGACGACGAACTCGGTGAACAGCACGTCGTCGACCTTCGCGCGCTGGTTGCCCGGCTGCGTCGGCTGCTCGATCAGCTCCCGCAGTTCCGTCGCGAGCGAACGTTTGCCGTCCGGCGTCGCGAGTTCCTCGGGATGCTTGTTCGACAGCGCGAGCAGGATCCGGCTGCGGATTTCCGGCATCCGCGCGGTCAGTTGCTCCTGCGCCTTCGGGTCGGTGAGCTTCAGCGACAGGCCGACGCGCAGGTAGTGCTGCGCGCCGTCGTCGGACTGCAGGTTCACGGTCAGCGGGTCGAGCGGGAAGAACACCGGCGCGGCGAGCGGCGCCGGCTCGGCGGGCGCGCTCGGATGGCCGACGCCTGCCTTGCCCAGGAACACGTACATGCCGCCGGCGGCGGCGGCAGCCGCGCCCAGCGCGATGACGGCGATGAGCGCGATGCGCTTGAACTTGCCGGAGGAAGCCGGCTTGTCGGCGGTCGGGGTTGCAGTCGTGGCCATGTGAATGCGTGCGTGATGTCTCGTAGCATGCATTGTTCGGCATCCGGGCCGAGGCCGATGGGCGGAAAAGAGGGGGGAATTGCGGCTATCTCCGCCGATGGCCGGCCGGGTGTCGGCGCGATGCAGGGCGGGAACGGAGGGGGAAACGATCAGGCGGAGGCGGGGCCGAGCGCGGCCGGCGGGAACCGGGGCCGTCAGGCAGGGAGCGCGGCGAGGCGGCCAGCGGCGCCCGCCCGCGCATCCATCGTCAGATCGGCAGCAGCGACAGCAGCGGCGCGATCAGCACCATCGCAACGCCCGCGATCATCATCGTCAGGCTCGACACGACGCCTTCCTCGCTGCCGATCTCGCGCGCCTTCGCGGTGCCCACGCCGTGGGCGGCCGCGCCGAACAGCGCGCCGCGCGCGAGCCGCGTGCGCATCGGCACGAGCGCGAGCACCAGTTCGCCGAGCAGCATCCCGCAGATGCCGGTCGCGATCACGAAGAGGGCCGTGAGGTCCTTCGGTGCGTGGATCTTGTCCGACACGGCGAGCGCGAACGGCGTCGACACCGAGCGCGTCATCAGCGAGCGCTGCAGCTCGGGCGACAGGTGCAGCAGCTTCGCGAGCAGCAGCGACCCGCACACGCCGGCGGCGATTCCGACCGCGACGCCGACCGACAGCGACAGCCAGTGCCGGCGGATCAGCTCGCGATACTCGTAGATCGGCACCGCGAACGCGATCGTCGCCGGGCCGAGCAGCCACATCAGCCAGCGCGTGTCGCGGAAGTAGACCGAATACGGGATACCGGTCAGCAGCACGAGCAGCACCAGCACGCCCGGCACGAACACGAGCGGCGAGAACAGCAGCGTCTTCTTGTACGCATAGAGCCGCTTCGACGCGAAGTACAGCACGACCGTCAGCACGAAGCAGCCGACCGAGATCGCGGTATTCACCCGGTCGGCGGGCAGGTTCGATAGCGCGGCGAGCATGGCGGCTCCGGCTCAGTGAGCGATGCTCAGCCGCGCGCGGCGGCGCTCGGCGAACACGCGTTGCGCGGCGAGCCGGCGTTCGAGCTTCGCGGCGAGATCGACCGCGACGGCCACCGCGACCATCACGAACGCGGTGCCGGCGAGCATCACCAGCGCGATGCGCCAGCCGTCCTCGCGGAACAGCCCGCCGTACTGCACGGCCGCGACGGCGGCCGGCACGAAGAACAGCAGCATGTCGGACAGCAGCCAGTTCGCGCCGTCCTTCACCCACGCCGGCGCGACGCGGCCCGAGAACAGCAGCACGAGAAGCACCGCGAGGCCGATCACGCCGGACGGAATCGGCAGCCCGATCTTGCGCACGGCCCAGTCGACCGCCATCCACAGCACGCCGAGCGCGGCGGCCTGCAGCACGATCCGGCCCGTATGCGCGAGGCTGCCCGAAGCGGCAGGGCGGGCGGCGGCAGTGGCGGTCGGCTTGTTCATGGCGGGCTCCCTACAGATGTTTCTGTCAATGGAGCAAGTATAGGGTTTCCCCTAACCATAAATAAAATGACTTGTCTCTATCCTTGTCATTCCAATTCGGAATTCGCTTTAAATTCAGCTGCACCAATCTGGGGAGTGATCGATGGAATTGCGCGCGCTGCGGTACTTCGTCGAGGTGGTTCGCCAGCAGAGCTTCACCGCGGCGGCCGACAAGCTGTTCGTCACGCAGCCGACCATCAGCAAGATGGTGAAGGCGCTGGAAGACGAGATCGGTTCGCCGCTGCTGCTGCGCGACGGCCGGCAGATGGTGCTGACCGACGCCGGGCGGATCGTGTTCCAGCGCGGCCAGGACGTGCTCGCCGCGCAGGCGCAGCTGCAGTCGGAGCTGAACGATCTCGGCACGCTCGGGCGCGGCGAGCTGACCATCGGCATCCCGCCGCTCGGCGGTTCGCTGTTCACGCCGATCATCGCCGCGTACAAGCAGCGCTACCCGAACATCGAGCTGAAGCTGTTCGAGCAGGGCGCGCGGATGATCGAGGCCGCGCTGATGTCGGGCGAGCTGGAGCTCGGCGGGCTGCTGGAACCGGTCGATCCCGGCACGTTCGAGCGGCTGCCGATGGTGCGCGCGCCGCTGTGGCTCGTCGCGCCGCGCGAGTCGCGCTGGGAGGACCACGCGGCCGTGCCGCTTGCGGATCTCGCGCGCGAATCGTTCGTGTTCTATGCGGAAAGCCTCGCGCTGCACGACGCGGTGCTCGATGCGTGCCGGCAGGCCGGCTTCACGCCGTCGATCGTGAGCCGCAGCGGCCACTGGGATTTCATGGCCGCGCTCGTACACGCGGGCGTCGGCATCGCGCTGCTGCCCGAGCCGTATTGCCGGCGGCTCGACGCGAGCCAGTTCACGTGCCGGCCCATCGTCGAGCCGGAAATCACGTGGGCGATCGCGCTCGGCTGGCTGAAGAAGGGCTATCTGTCGCACGCGGCGCGCGCATGGCTCGACGTCGCGCGGGCGACGCTGCCGCTCGCGCCGGCCGACGATCTGGCGTTTGGGGGATTGCGGGCGAGGGAGTGATGGCGGGGCCGCCGGGCGATGAAGCGAACGGTGAAACAAAAAGGGCGGCCGTGATGGCCGCCCGTCGGGTCCTCAATGCCCCATCGCCGGCCCCGCGCCCTTCTTCGGCTTCGTGATCCACACGAGCGCCGCAAGCGCGATGAACATCACCGCCGACAGGTGGAAGAAGTCGTTGGTCGCCATCATGAAGCCCTGCTGCGTGACGAGCTGGTTGAGCTGCGCATTGGCCGTCTGGCCGACGATGCCGAGCTGCGCGAGCGCGCCCTGGTAATCGGTCGTGTTCTGCGCGTAGACGCTCACCGATTCCGACAGCCGCGCATGATGGTAGATCGCGTCGTTCTCCCAGAACGTCGAGCTGGCTGCGGTGCCGATCGCGCCGGACAGCGTGCGCAGGAAGTTCGACAGCCCCGACGCGCTCGCGAGCCGCTCGTCGGAAATGCTCGACAGCGTGATCGTCGTCATCGGCACGAAGAAGCATGCGACGCCGATGCCCTGCACGAGCCGCGGCAGGATCACGTGGTTGAACGGCACGTCGAGCGTGAACGTCGCGTTCCACAGCGACACGCCCGCGAACACGATGAACGCGAAGCTCGCGACCATCCGCAGGTCGAGCCGGTGCATGTTGCGGCCGATCAGCGGCGACAGCACGAGCGCGAGCAGCCCGACCGGCGCGGTCGCGAGGCCGGCCTTGCCGGCCGTGTAGCCCATCACCGTCTGCAGCCACAGCGGGAAGATCACGACCGAGCCGAAGAACGCCATGAAGCCGAACGAGATGATCAGCGCGCCGAGCGCGAAGTTGCGGTCCTTGAAGAGCGTGAGGTCGACCACCGGCTCCTTCTCGGTCGCCTCCCACACGAGCATGAATGCGATCGACACCACCGCGATCAGCGCGAGCGCGACGATGAACGACGAGTTGAACCAGTCGCGGTCCTTGCCGAGGTCGAGCATCATCTGCAGGCACGACACGCCGATCACGAGCAGCGCGAGGCCGATCGCGTCGATCCGCTGCTTCGACGTCTTCGTCTCGCGGCCGCGCAGCAGGAAATACGCGCAGGCCGCCGAGAACACGCCGATCGGCAGGTTGATGTAAAAGATCCACGGCCACGTGTAGTTGTCGCTGATCCAGCCGCCCAGCAACGGGCCGAAGATCGGCGCGACGATCACCGTCATCGCCCATAGCCCGAGCGCGAGCCCGCGTTTCGCGGGCGGATAGCTGCGCATCAGGATCGTCTGCGACAGCGGCACCATCGGCCCCGACACGAGGCCCTGCAGCAGCCGGAACGCGATCAGCGTCTCGAAGTTGGTCGCGAGGCCGCACAGCGCCGACGCGATCGTGAACGCGAGCACCGACAGCGTGAAGAGGCGCACTTCGCCGACCCGGCGCGCGAGCCAGCCGGTGAGCGGCACCGCGATCGCGGACGCGACCGAGTACGACGAAATCACCCACGTGCCTTCGCTCGTCGCGACGCCGAGGCTGCCCGAGATGGTCGGCACCGCGACGTTCGCGATCGACGTGTCGAGCACTTCCATGAAAGTGCCGAGCGCGAGCCCGACGGTCAGCAGCGCAAGCGCGCCGCCGGTCAGCGGCGCCGGTTCGGCAGCGGGGGAGGGGGCGGATGCCGTGGTGGCGGACATCGGAATCTCCTAGATGCGGCGCGCGGGGCGCGTCGGCACAACGCACGGGCGCGCGACGCAGCGCGGCCCGGCCGGGTGGAATGGAAAAGGGGAAAAGCTGAGCGGGTGCCCTGTCATCTTCTGCCCAGACAGAGAAATAAGCGAATGTTTAAACCGGGACATGGGGGCTCCGCGCGCATCAGCAGTCGGATTCGTCGGGCTTCGGGCAGCCGGTCGAATCGAGCCCGTTGGCGATGAAGCGTTGCAGCAGGCCGGTGAGCGTCGCGAGTTCGTCGGCCGAAAAGCCTTCGAGCTGCGCGTTCAGCACGGTCGCGACCAGCGACGGCAGCGCGCGGGCGGCTTCGCTGCCGCGCTCGGTCAGCGTCAGCTCGATCATCCGGCGGTCCTGCTCGCTGCGCGTGCGTGCGATCAGCCCCTTGCGTTCGAGCCGGTCGAGCATGCGCGTCATCGAGCCGCTGTCGTACGACATCTTGCGCGACAACTCGAACGGCGTGCGCGCGTAGCCGCGCGACAGCAGCAGGATCACGCCGATCTGCTGCGCGGTGAGATCGAACGGCGCGAGCGCGCGATCCATCCGCTCGACGAGCGCCTGCTTCGCCTTCGACAGGTAATAGCCGAGGCTCGTTTCCAGCGCGATGTTCTCGGGATCGTAGAGGCCGCCGGTCATACGATTGCGCGCGCAGCAATAGTGCGTTTCGGGTTTAAACGCGCCCAGTATCTTGAAAAATGATTGCTTAGTCAATATTATTTCAGTCAACCAGTTACGACGTGCATGTTGCACCGCCGGAGACTATGTTCTGACCGATCGGCCCGCACTGCGGGCACCCGAGGATGTTCGCGATGCTGTTCCTGAAAAATGCCGCCGGCGCGCTGCGCCGCAACCTGACCGATACCGCTCATCATGTGTTCTCCGGGCCGCACCGCGGCTGGAAGATCGCGCTGTACGTGACGATGCTGGTCGTGCCGGGCGGCTCGCTCGCGGCGCTCGGGTTCGCGTGGTTCGATCATCGCCGGCAGCGCCACGCGAAGGGCGGCGCCCGCCGCACGAGCCAGCCGGCCTCGTCCGTGACGGAGCCGTCGACATGGCGGGCCGCCGCCGAACCCGTCGCGGTGCCCGCGCGCTGCCACTGACGCCGCGGCGCTACCGCGCTCCACACGCTCCCGCCTGACCGCCGGCCGCGTCCCGCGCGGCCGATGTCGTACGCCCGTTCGTACGCCCGTTTTCCCGCAAGCCGGCCGTAATGGCCGGTAAACCGGCCGGCCGCGCCGGTAACACATCCGGGCCGCCGCCCACCGTACCCTTAGGGCTGCGCAGCTTTCCCGCCGTCAGTTACCATTTGTCCGCCAGCGGCACGACGACCGCATCGCGCGGCGCCGCTCGCCGGCCGTCACGCCCAGACAGGAAAACCACCATGCCGTACGCTCCCCTCCCGCGCGCCGTTCGCCCGCTGAGCGCCGCCGTCGCCATCGCGACGGCCGTGCTGCTCGCCGGCTGCGCCGTCGGGCCCGACTATCACCGGCCCGACACGTCGATCCCCGCCGCCTTCAAGGAAGCGCCGGCCGGCTGGAAAGTCGCGCAGCCCGCCGATCGCGCCGACCGCGGCGCGTGGTGGACGGTCTACAACGATCCGCAACTCGATGCGTTGATCGGCAAGCTCAACGCGTCGAACCAGACCATCGCGCAATCGGCGGCCGCCTACCGGCAGGCGCGTGCGCTCGTCACCGAGGCGCGCGCCGCATATTTCCCGACCGTCGGGCTGACCGCGTCGGGCTCGCGCGCGCGGACGCCGCGCACGTCGCTGTCGTCGAGTTCGTCGTCGAATTTCGGCAGCGGGTCGACCGGGTCGATCAACAACAGCTACAGCGTCGGCCTCGACGCGAGCTGGGAACCCGACCTGTGGGGCAAGGTGAGCCGCACCGTCAGCGCGCAGCGCGCCGGCGAAGCGGCCGCCGCGGCCGATCTCGCGAACGCGCGGCTGTCGCAGCAGGCGCTGCTCGCGCAGACCTATTTCCAGTTGCGCACGTCCGATGGGCTGCAAAAGCTGCTCGACGACACCGTGAAGTCGTACGAACGCTCGCTGCAGCTCACGCAGAACCAGTACGCGCAGGGCGTCGCCGCCCGCGCGGACGTGATCCAGGCGCAGACGCAGCTGCAGAGCGCGCAGGCCGCGCAGATCGACAACGGCGTCGCCCGCGCGCAGTACGAGCATGCGATCGCGACGCTGATCGGCGAGCCCGCGTCGACCTTCTCGCTCCCGCCGAACCCGCTCGCGGCCGAGCCGCCGATCACGCCGGTCGACGTGCCGTCCACGATCCTCGAGCGCCGGCCGGACGTCGCGGCGGCCGAGCGCCGCGCGGCGGCCGCGAACGAGCAGATCGGCGTCGCGATCGCTGCGTTCTTCCCCACGCTGACGCTATCGGCCACCGGCGGCTTCCAGAGCTCGGTGTGGTCGCAGCTGTTCACGCTGCCGGCGCGGTTCTGGACGGTCGGCCCGCAGCTCGCGGCCACGCTGTTCGACGCGGGGCTGCGCGCCGCGCAGACCGACGCCGCGCGCGCGACCTACGACCAGGACGTCGCCGCCTATCGCCTCGCGGTGCTCACCGCGTTCCAGGACGTCGAGGACAACCTCGCGTCGCAGCGCATCCTCGCGCAGGAAATCGACGTGCAGCGGCAGGCCGTCGACAGCGCCGAGCACGCGCTCGCGATCGTCACGAATCAGTACAAGGCCGGCACGGTCGCGTACCTGAACGTGCTGACCGCGCAGACCACCGCGTTCACCGCGCAGCAGAAGCTCGCGACGATCGCCGGCCAGCGGATGGTGTCGTCGGTCGGGCTCGTGAAGGCGCTCGGCGGCGGCTGGGACGTATCGGAGATGGCGCGCGAGAACGGCGACATGGCGGCGCCGGCGCCTGTGCCGGCGTCCGGTGCGGCCGCGCCCGCGCCCGCGGCCACCGCACCGTCGGCCGCCGCGCCGCTCGCGCAGAAGTAGGAAAGGAAGCGGGCGACGCGCGCGTTCAGCGCTGCGCGTCACCGAAGATCAGCGACACCTGGTTGTTGCCGATCGGATGGCCGAGCAGGTTCAGCAGCCCGGCGAGGTTCGCCTGCTGCTCGGGCGCCGCATGCGCGGTCCCGCGGAACGATCCCTGGCCGGGGCCGAAGCTGCCATGCCCGTCGAGGAACAGCGGGCCCTGCGTCGTCGACAGGTCGAGATCGGCGCCCGCGCCCTTCGCCTGCACTACCGCGCGGTACGAACCGAGCGGCTTCACGCGCGACACGCGCGAACTCATCGAATCGATCGTCACCGTCAGCTGGCCGAACGCGTTGCTGCCGATGAGCCGCCAGTCGCTCCAGCCGACCCGGACGTCGCCCTGCAGGTCGAGCGTGTTGAACGGCGTGCCGAGCCCCGCGAGCAGCGAGGCAGGCACGGCCATCGTGCCCGCCGACAGCACCGCGCCGCGCCACGTCGCATCGAGCGTGACCGCATCGGGCATCGCTTCCGTCTGCCGCATGCGCATCTGCACGCGCCCGGTCAGCAGCGGCCAGAAGCGCGTGGTCCATTCGACCCGGCCCGGCAACAGCGTCGCCGCGCTCTGGTCGGCACCCGGCGCGAGCATCAGCGTGCCCGAGCCGTGCCACAGCGACCCGTCCGGATCGACCAGATTCACATGGCCGCCGGTCGCGCGCGCGAACTGCGGCGCGATCCACGCGGCCGGCGCGAGCGCGACGAGCGTCACCGCCGTCGCGAGGCCGCCTGCCAGCACCCACGGCAACACGGCGACGAGCCGCCTTGCCCACGGCCGCATCGGCCGGCCTTCGTTTGCGTCATCCACTGCCGTCATCTATTTCTGGGCGGAAGGTTGCATCACGGCCGTCAGGTCCACCTGGCCGTCTTCCTTCAGCGCCGTGGCATGCGCTTCGCCGACCTGCACCTTGAACTGCCGGCGCGCATCGTCGAGCCACTGGGTCCATGCCGGGAACGACACGTTCTTCATCTGGATCTGCACGCCGTTGCCGACGATCTGCACCTGCGCGCCCTGCAGCCCGTGATCGGACAGCGACGCGGTCAGCGCGTCCTTCAGCGCAAGGCCGGTCGGCGCGACGCCCTGCGCGGCGGCCGTCAGCGATTTCGCCTCGTTCGCCTGCGCGGTCATCTGCGCGAGTTCGTGACGCATCGTCGGCAGCTCGCGCAGGATCCGCGCGCGGCCTTCCTGCGCGGGCGACCACAGGACCGAATACGCGATCGCGACCGCCAGCACGGCGCCGCCCCAGCCGAGCAGCGTCTTCTCGCGCGGCGAGCGCTCGCCCCAGAACTGGGCCAGCGTCTGGTTCAGTTGTTCGGTTTTCATGAGCGGCTCCGGATCGTCCATTTGCCCGTGTTGCTGTCGACTTCACCGGACAGTCCGTTACGCGCGAGGCGCTGCGTGAAATCGGGATCGACCTTGACCTCCGGCTTGAAGCCGACGTCGAGCCGCCGGTCGTGATAGTCGAGCGACGCGATGCCGTTCAGCGGCAGCGCGCCCATCGAGCGCGACAAGCCGCTCGACAGCGCGAGGAAATCGTTCGGCGACAGCTCGCCGGCCGCCAGCCGAAGCTGGTCGAGCTGGCGCTGCATCTGCGCGGGCGGGTCGAGCACGGTGGTCGTCTTCGGGAACGCGGACAACAGCGTCTCGGTGATCTGCGCGGACAGCGCATCGCGTTCGCGCGACAGCTTCCACCAGTGCAGGTTCATCCCGATCACCGCGACGCCGAGCGTCGCCGCGGCGAGCGCGATCGGCACGCGCAGCCGCTTGAGCGTCGCGCGGTCGAAGCGCCAAGGCTGCGATTCGAACTCGAACTGGCACAGATCGAATGGCTCGGCGAGCGCCCGGCGCGCGAACGTGTCGAACGACAGCGGCGCGGCGCCCGGCAACAGCGGCGCGTCGGTGCGGCCGACCGACGCGAGCCGCGGCTCCGCGCCCGGCTCGCCGAGTTCGTACAGTTCGATGTCGCCGCCGCCCGCGAGCGCGGCCAGCGTGCCGGCCGCGCGCGACGCGGGCGCCGCGAAGCCTTCGCCGAGCGCGCCGCGCGCGACCGCGAGTTCGAGGCGTGGCGCACCTGACGCAGCCGACAGCGCGCCGGCTTCGACGAGCACCGGTTCGACCGACGTCGCGAGCCCGAGCACCGCAGCGACCGTCGCCGGGCGGGCAGGCGGCACGGTAACGTCCGCGACCAGCGCGGCGGCGTCGGTGGGCTCGCCGTCGGCCGGCACGGCGGACGCCGCTTCGGCCGACGCGCGCGGCGCCGGCAGGCAGCGGGTCGCGGGCACCGCGCTCAGGTGCCGGTGGCCGGCCGCGGTGAACGCGTCGCAGATCGTTCGGAACCATGCGCGATCGACGACGGCCAGCACGCGGCGCCCGTCCGGTAGCGGAGCCGGGTCGAGCGCGATGTGGCAGCCGAGCGGATCCTGGATCAGCTGATCCTCGACGATGTTGGGCAGCGCCTGGCGCAGCTTCGGCCCCTTCAGCGGCGGCACGGTCGCGGCCAGCAGCAGCACGTCGCGCGCGGCGACGATCAGCACCGTCGCGTTCGCGCGCGGCAGCAGCGCGAGCGCGGCGCGACCCGCGCGCTGCACGTGGCCGGCCTTGTCGACGAGCGTGAACGGCAGCTCGGGCCACTGCCATTCCTGCAACGGCACGGCAGGCTCGCGCGGCGGCAAAGAAACAATCAACGTGCTCACAAGAGCTCCTCTCCCGATTGGCGTCGTTATAGCTGGTCGCGGATGCGTACGACCCGCGTCGAGTGCGTGGTCGGATCACGATACACGAGCGAGGTGCGGTCGACCTCCGCGCGTTCGTGCTGGATCCGGCCATGCACGATGAAATAGCTCGAATTGACGTCGACGAGGCTCGAGTCGATCGTCACGTTCGGCGGCGCGCCGGCGCCGCGCAGCGCGAGCTGCACGTCGCCGACGTTGCGGAAAAACACCGTCTCGCGGCGCGACACGAGCGCCTGCGCGGACGACACGCTCATCCCCGGCACCAGCGCCGCGATCACCTCGGCCGGCGCGGTGTTCATGTTCACGGGCGTCGTGGTCGGCAGCACGGTGACGAACGGGCGCAGCCGCGCGACCATCTCGGGCGTCACGCCGTCGACGTCGAGCAGGCTGTCGACGCGCGTCATCATCAGCGGCGCGGGCCCGCGGTCGCCGCCGGCCATCCCCGGATCGTCGGTGAAGCCGCTGCCCTGCATGTCGCCGCTCGTCACCGGTGCGGTCGCGGCGTTCGCGGCGGTCCCGCCGCCGCCGGGCAGGTTCGGCATCTGGAATCGCGTGGCCGAATGCAGCAGCCCCGCGCGCACCTGCAGCGCGATGCGCTTCGCGAACGCGCTGTCGTAGCCGAGCGTCGTCAGCAGACGCTGGAATGCCTGCATCTGCGTGACGTTCAGCTGCAGCACGCCGGGCGCCGGCGACGACACGAGATTGCGCAGGTTGAACTTCGCCTGCGCGTCCTCGATCGAGCCGGACAGATAGGTATCCTCGCCGGCCGTGTCGTTCGGCGCGCCGATCCGGCCGAGGAAATCCGACAGCTTCGTCTTCGCGATCGGCACGCCCCAGATCCCGCCCAGATACGTGATGCCGGGCGCCGTATCGCCTTCGGAGCGCAGGATCATCCGGGTCCAGTCGAGCGCGCCGCGCGCGACCCACTGCGCCTGCGCGATCACGCGCTGGTTCTCGATGCGGCGGATCTGCACCTGCTGGCGCCACAGCATCCCCGACACCAGGATCGCCGACAGCGCGACCACGAGCAGCGCGGTGATGATCGCGGCGCCGCGCTGGCGGCGGGCGGGCATTCGGCGGGAAGGGCGCGCACGCATCGTCATTCCCCGACGAGGAAGATGCGCGTGACCGGCACGCGCAGCGACGTCGCGCCGATGCTGACCTGCAGCCCGGTCACCGCGCGCGCCGGCGGCGCGTTGCCGATCTGCGGCACCTTCAGCGCGTCGTTGTTCTGCGCGAGCGCGTCGTCGGCCGTCTGCACGTTGGTGGTCCAGCCCACGCGCGGCACGTACAGCTTCGCGTCGATCGCGCCGACGCCGCCCATCAGCGCGACCCAGCTCCAGCCGTCGACGCTGCTGTCCTTCAGCACGGTGCGCAGCCGGTTCGTGTCGTCGATCGGCGGCGACGCATAGCGCACGACGCGCCCGCCGGCGATCCGGTAGCGGACCACCTGCAGCCGCGGCGCGATGCCCGGCACGTCGAGTTCGCGCACGATCTGCAGCGTATTGCCGGCGACGCCGATCGCCGGCTGGCCGGCCTCGTCGTCGGTCGCGGCGAGCCGCGCGTCGATGCGCATCTGGTCGAACATCTGCGCGAACACGCGCTCGTCTTCCATCGCGGAAGCGACCTTGTCGCGGCCGCGCATGATCTGGTCGAGCCCGCGCCACGCGAGAATCGCGACCACCGCGAGGATCGCGATCGCGATCATCAGCTCGATCAGCGTGAAGCCGCGGGCGGCGGGGCGGGCCGGGAGGGCGGACGGGCGGCGCATCGGCGCGTCAGAGCGGACGGCTGGTTTCATTCGCGACCACCGTGACCATCTGCGCGAGCACGCCGGCGCGGCCGGGCATGCTCACCGAAATCCGCACGCGCCGGAACACCGGGTTCGGCGTGGTGCTCACGCGCTGCGTGCAGACGAGCTGCACGTTGCCTTGCGAGCAGTCGAAGCTTTGTTCGCCGACCTCCGGCCACGCATGCGTGAGCCGCAGCTGCGCGAGCGCGTTGTCGGCGCTCCAGCCGGCGAGTAGCCGGCGATGCAGGTCGGACGCATTGGTCGCCATCGTGCCGACCGCGCGGATCGACGCGGCGAGCGCGACCGCGATGATCGCGAGCGCGACCAGCACCTCGATCATCGTGAAGCCGCGGGCGGAAGAAACGGGAAAGGGCAGGCGACGACGCATCGTCATTGCACCTCGTAGCGGCCGTTGCCGGTGCCGACGATCGTCGCGCTGCCGGCGGCCGAATGCAGCGTCACGCGCACCGGCGTGTCGATGCTCTCGGTGCCGAACACGACGCGGCTCGCGCGCGCGTCCGACCCCGGGTAATCGATGTCCGCGCTCGTGACGCCGCCGTCCCAGTCGCGCGGGCGCAGCAGGTCGTCGCGCAGCGTGCGCCAGCCTTCGGGCGAGCTCACGTCGAACTGGAAACCGTGCGCGGTCGGCTGCCATGCGATCGGCCGCGCGCGCACCTGCGCTTCGTCGCCGGCCGTCTCGAACAGCAGCGCGAGGCGCTGCGCTTCCTCGCGCAGGTCGGTGCGCGGATTGCGCGTCAGCGACAGCGACGCGAGCGACACGAGCAGCCCCGCGATCACGAGCACGACCAGCATTTCGAGCAGCGTGAAGCCGCGCGCGCGACGCCGCGCCGCGCGATGCTTCGTCAAGCCGCCATCGGCACCTGCCGGTACGGACGGCACCGCACCGCGACGCACACGGCAATCGCGGCCGCAGCGGGAGGTCGTGCGAATGGCGAGCATGAAGAACGGGAATGAAACGTCGGGCCGATCAGCGCCGGCCTACTGCCACGAGCCGATGTCGGAGTCGTTGCTTTCGCCGCCTTCCTTGCCGTCGGCGCCGTAGCTGAACACGTCGATCTCGCCGTGCACGCCCGGGTTCAGGTACTTGTACCCGTTGCCCCACGGATCGTTCGGCAGGCGCTCGAGATAGCCGCCGTCCTTCCAGTTGTTCGGGATCGGATCGTTGGTCGGCTTCTGGATCAGCGCGTTCAGGCCCTGCTCCTGGGTCGGATAGCGGCCGTTGTCGAGACGGTACAGCTTGAGCGCCTGCATGATCGTGCCGATGTCCTGCTTCGCGGCGATGCGGCGCGCCTCGTCCGGGCGGCTCATGATCTTCGGCACGATCAGCGCCGCCAGGATCCCGAGGATCGCGACCACCACCATGATCTCGATCAGCGTGAAACCGCGCTGACGACGCACGGCCGCGTTGCGGCGAGTGATCCACGTTTGCATGACTGACTACCTCTTTCCAAAAAATGTCGTCGATTGAGTGACGCACCCGGTGTGCATGCCGGACGCCTGCCTGACGACAAGCTTCCGATACCCCGGGCGCGGAGCACGCATTGTAAGGCGCGCATCGCCGAGGGCTTTCACCCAACGCAAATTTCATATACATCCGTACAATAGCGCGCATGAACGCGCTCTCGATCCGGATCCTTTCCCTCGCCCTCTTCGCGGGTTTGTGCGCGACGGCCACCTACTGGGTCGTCACGCTGTCCGCCCGCGAAGCGCCGCTGCCCGCCGCCGCCGCGCGGCTGCCGATCCGCACCGAGGACGCCGCCGCGCTCTTCGGCGGTCAGCTCGACAAGAATCCCGTCCAGGACATCCACCTGTTCGGCATTCTCGCGCTCGACCATGGCGGCGCGGCAATCGTCAGCGTCGGCGGCGAACCGCCGCGCGCCGTGTCGCTCGGCGCGGACGTCACCTCCGGCGCGAAGCTCGCCGAAGTGCGCCCGCGCTCGATCATCGTCGATCGCAACGGCGCCCGCGCCGAAATCCAGCTCCCGGCGAACACGCCGTCCCCCGCGATCTACATGCGCTGAACGGCGGCGGCCCGGCAAGCGGAAGCGGGCCGCGCCGTCACTGCACCATGTTGTTCAGCTCGATGATCGGCAGCATCACGGCCAGCACGATCACGAGCACGATGCCGCCCATCGCGAGGATCAGCAGCGGCTCCAGCAGGCTCGTCAGGAACATCGTGCGGCGCTCCAGCTCGCGCGCTTCGCCTTCGGCCGCGCGATCCAGCATCGTCGTCACGTCGCCCGTCGCCTCGCCCGAACGAATCAGGTGCACGAGCACGGGCGGAAACGTCTTCACGTTGTTCAGCGCGCGCGACAGCGCGGAGCCTTCGCGCACGCGCACGATCGCATCGTCGATGTTCGCGCGCATCGCGCGGTTCGACAGCGTCTCGCCGGCCGCCTGCAACGCACGCAGGATCGGCACGCCGGCCGCGGTGAGAATGCCCAGCGTGCTCGCGAAACGCACCGTGTTGTAGCCGCGCACGAGCTTGCCCGCGAGCGGCGCGGTCAGCACCCAGCGATCGAACGCGAGCCTCGGCCCGGCGCGCGACAGCGTCGCCTTCACGAACCACACGACGAGCGCGACCGCGATCAGGATCGCCCACCACCAGTGCCGCACGAATTCGGACAGCGCCATCATCACGACCGTGAGGATCGGCAGCTGCTGCTTCGTGCTCGCGAACACGTTGACGACCTGCGGAACGACGTAGCTCAGCAGGAACGTGACGATGCCGAACGCGATCAGCGTGACGATGCCCGGATACGTGAACGCCAGCAGGATCTTCTGCTTCAGCGCATTGCTCTGCTCGATGTAGTCGGCGAGACGCGACAGCACGATGCCGAGCTTGCCGGTGTGCTCGCCCGCCGCGACGAGCGCGCGGTAGATCTCCGGAAAATCGCGCGGATGCTGGCCCAGCGCATTCGCGAGCGAATGGCCGCCGAGCACCTCCGCGCGGATCGCGGCCATCAGTTCGCGGATGTAGTCGCGCTCGGCCTGCTCGGTCAGCACGCCGAGCGCCTCGTCGAGCGGCAGCCCGGCGATCAGCAGGCTCGCGAGCTGGCGCGTGAGGATCGCCTGCTCGCGCTGCGACAGCTTGCGGCCGAACGCGAGCCGCTGCGAACGCGCGCCGCGCGTCGCGCTCGCGGCCGGCTCGACGACGAGCGGCGTGAGCCCCTGCGCGCGCAGCTGGCCGCGCGCGGCGCGCGCGCTATCGGCATCGATCACGCCTTTCTGCGCGCGTCCCGCCGAATCGATTGCTTCGAAACGGAATGCCGGCATCGCGCTATGCGCCTCCCGTCACGCGCAGCACTTCCTCGAGCGACGTCGCGCCGGACGCGAGCCAGCGCTCCGCGTCGTCGCGCAGCGTGCGCATCCCTTCCGCGCGGCCGGCGGCCAGGATCTCGGCATCGGCCGCGTTGCGGTGGATCAGCGAGCGGATCGACTCGTCGACCAGCAGCAGTTCGTAGACGCCGCGCCGGCCCGCATAACCCGAATGCCCGCACTTGTCGCAGCCGACCGGATGCCATACGGCGCGGCCGTCCTCGTGCCGCTCTTCCTTGCAGACCGGGCAGAGCTGGCGCACGAGGCGCTGCGCGAGCACGCCGAGCAGCGACGACGCGAGCAGGTACGGCTCGACGCCCATGTCGGTCAGGCGCGTGACGGCGGATGCCGCATCGTTCGTGTGCAGCGTCGCGAGCACGAGGTGGCCCGTCAGCGACGCCTGCACCGCGATCTGCGCGGTTTCGAGGTCGCGGATTTCGCCGATCATGATCACGTCCGGGTCCTGGCGCAGGATCGAGCGCAGCGCGCGGGCGAAGGTCATCCCGATCCGCTCGTTCACCTGCGTCTGGCCGATGCCGGACAGGTCGTATTCGATCGGGTCCTCGACGGTCATGATGTTGGTCGTCGCGGTTTCGAGCCGCGACATCGACGCGTACAGCGTGGTCGTCTTGCCCGAACCGGTCGGGCCGGTGACGAGCACGATGCCGTGCGGACGGCCGATCAGCTTGTCGAACTGGACAAGCGTGTCGCGCCCCATCCCGAGCGCTTCGAGGTTCAGCCGCTGCGCGTCCTTTTCGAGCAGACGCAGCACCGCGCGCTCGCCGTGTCCGGTCGGCAGCGTCGACACCCGCACGTCGACCGGCCGGCCGCCGACGCGCAGCGTGATGCGGCCGTCCTGCGGCAGGCGTTTCTCCGCGATGTCGAGCTGCGCCATGATCTTGATCCGCGAGATCAGCGCGCCATGCAGCGCCTTCTTCGGGCGCACGACGTCGCGCAGCGTGCCGTCGACGCGAAAGCGCACGACCGACGCATTCTCGAACGGCTCGATGTGAATATCCGACGCCTGTTCGCGCGCCGCTTGCGTGAGCAGCGCGTTGATCATCCGGATGATCGGCGCGTCGTCTTCCGATTCGAGCAGATCCTCGACTTCGGGGATGTCCTGCATCAGCCGCGACAGGTCGACTTCGCCTTCGACCTCGCCGACCACCTGCGCGGCGCTGCCGTCCTGGCGCGCATAGGCCTGATTGATCGCCTGCGCGAGCTCGTCGGCCGGCACGCGATGCACGGCGATCGAGCCGAAGTTGCGCGCGATCTCCGCGAGCGCGGCATCGCTCGTGCGTTCACTGATCCACACCTCCAGCGTGTCGTCGAGCTGATGCGCGATCAGCACCTGGCCGCTCTTCGCGAAGCCGTACGGCAGCAGGCGCGCAGCGAGCGGCGACGGCGGCTGGCGTTCGCCCGGCGCGCCGTCGTGGGCGGAAGACGCGAGCACGTCGCTCACTGCGACGCTCCCGGGGCGGTGGTCAGCGGCTGTTGCGGCACCGATTGCTGCGGCACGCCTTGCGGCTGCGCGGGCGTCGCTTCCGGCAACGGCTGGGCCGGCACGGGCACGACCTGACGCTGGACCTGCTGGCGGCGCATCTTGTCGAGATCGAACAGGTTGCCCGCGGCCGTGCCGCCCTGGCTCGGACCGATCGGCATCGGCGGGACGACCGGATCGTCCTTGTCGCGGATCACGTTGTTGTCCGACTTGTACGCGCCCGTCACGCCCTGGATGTAGTCGTAGCGGTTGGCCGTGACTTCCTGCGCGGTATTGCGATCGGAAATGATCACCGGGCGCAGGAACACCATCAGGTTGGTTTTCGCGCGGACCTTCGATTCCGAACGGAACAGCTGGCCGATCCACGGAATGTCGCCGAGCAGCGGCACCTTGCTGTTCGATACCTGGTAGTTGTCCTGCATCAAGCCGCCGAGCACGATGATCTCGCCGTTGTCGGCCAGGATCGTCGACTGGATCGAGCGCTTCGTGAAGGTCGGGCCGGTCTGCGCGCTGGTCGTGCCGGCGACGACCGCCGAATCCTCGGTATAGAGCTGCAGCTTCAGGATCCCGCCGTCGGTGATCTGCGGCTTCACGTGCAGCGTCAGGCCGACGTCGCGACGGTCGTAGGTGTTGAACGCGTTGCTCGTCGTGCCGCTCGTCAGGTTCGAATACGAGCCGGTCGCGATCGGCACGTTCTGGCCGACGACGATCTTCGCTTCCTCGTTGTCGAGCGTGATCAGGTTCGGCGTCGACAGCACGTTCGCGTCGCTCACGCCCGCAAAGTACTGCAGCAGCGCGCCGAGCCCCTGCACGCCGAACATGTTGTGCAGCCAGCCGATGTTGAGCCCCTGGGACAACTGCCCGAGGTTGGACGCAAGCCCGCCGCCGGTGACCCCGCCGGCGGCGTTGGTCACACCGCCCGCCGTCAGGTTGATGATGCTGTTGCCCAGGCCTAGCCCGGGGTTCAGGTTCGTGCCGCCGAGAAACTGGCCGCTCGCGACCTGCCACTGGATGCCGAGGTTGCCCTGCGACGTCGAGTTCAGCTCGACGATCAGCGCTTCGATATAGACCTGCGCACGCCGCGCATCGAGCTGGTCGATCACCGAACGCAGGTTGCGGTAGACCGGATCGGACGCGGTGATGATCAGCGAGTTGGTGGCCGAGTCGGCCTGGATCATCCCGCCCGGCTGGTTGTCGTCGCCGCTCTTGTCCTTGTCGCCGCCGAGCAGGCCGCCCGTGCCGAGGCCGCCGCCGGACGAGCCGCCGCCATACCCGGACGAGGACGACGAACCGCCGAGGCCGCCCGACGGCAGCGGCGGGGTGCCCGACGTGCCGGTCGAGAAGTTGCCGCTCGACGACGAGCCGCCGTTCTGGTTGAAGCTGTTCGCATCGTTGGACGACGCCGACGAGCCGCTGTCGTTGCCGCCGCCCTTGCCGAGCATCCCGCGCAGCGTCTTCGCGAGCTTCACCGCATCGGCGTTGCGCAGCGGCACGACGTGCATGTTGCCGGGCACCGCGCTCGGCGCATCGAGCTGCTGCACGAGGCGCTTCGCGGCCGCGAGGCGCGCGCCGTTCGAGGCGCGCAGCAGCAGTGCGTTGGTGCGCGGGTCGGCCGTGACCGATACCTTCAGCGTCGCGTCGCTGTTGCCGATCGCGCCCGGATCGAGCATTTTCTGCAGTTGCGCGGCGAGGTCGATCGCGTTCGCGTTGCGCAGCGGCACGACCTGCACCTGCGCACCCGCGGCGCTGTCGACGCCCGAGATGATCTGCGCGATGCGGCGCACGTTGTCCGCATAATCGGTCACGACGATCGTGTTGTTCGCCGGGTAGGCTGTCACCGTGTTGTTCGGCGAGATCAGCGGCCGCAGCACGGGCAGCAGGTTGTTCGCCGATTCGTTGTGCAGCTCGAACACCTGCGTGATCACCTGGTCGCCGCGCGCCTGCGGCGCATTGCCGATGTAGGTCGGCACGCCCTGCAGCTTCGCGTCGGCTTCCGGCACGACCTTCAGCACGCCGTGATCCTGCACGAGCGCGAAGCCCTGCATGCGCAGCGCCGACTGCAGCGTCTTCAACGCCTGGTCTTCCGGCACCGGCCGTTCGGCCACGAGGTTGAGCTGCCCCTTCACGCGGGGGTCGACGATGATGGTCTTGCCGGTCGCGGCGCCGATCGCCTTCGCGACCTGGTCGATGTCCGCATTCACGAAGTTGAGCGTGACCTGAGCGTAGGCGGCCTGCGAGACGATGATGCCGGCCACGAGCAGGGTCGTGGCGATACGCCGCATAACGAAGCGATTTCTTGTCATGGATGAATGGGTCGATGCCGGCTCAGGCCACTTCCGGCGGTAGTGCTGGGATCCAAGTCCGAAAGAGGCGACATTAGCAGTTTTTCATGTCCGAAATATCACATTGATCCGAAGACTGTCTCACATACGACATGTGTCCGGCGAACCGTATGCAATATGTAAGGATCGGCGTGACCCCTCGCATGCCAGCCCGCGCCTTCGTTTTCGCGATGAACCGACACGGAAATGCGGTATAACCGGACTGCCGTATTCCTGCCTGTCGCAATCGGACGGTCTGCCGGTATGATACGGGCGGCGCGTTTCTCGTCGCACGAATAACAGGCACGGGTTTTCCCGAGCTTCGCGCAATTCCCTTTCGTTTCCGCACGATGAACAGACGGTTCGCTTCGATCGCGTTGCTCGCCGCCGGCGCGTGGTTCGCCAGCGGCAACGCACGCGCGGACTGTTTCGACGAGGCGGCCAAATATCAGCAGGTCAATCCGCTGATCCTGCGCGCGATCGCGTGGCAGGAGTCGCGCAACCGGCCCGAGGCGCTGAACAAGAACACGAACGGCTCGGTCGACTACGGTCTGATGCAGATCAATTCGATCCACCTGCCGACGCTGTCGCGCTACGGGATCGGCCGCGACACGCTGATGGAACCGTGCAAGAACGTGTACATCGCCGCGTGGCATCTCAGACAGAAGATGAATCGCTACGGCAACACGTGGCAGGCGGTCGGCGCCTATCATTCGGAAACGCCGTCGCTGCGCGACAAGTACGCGCGGCAGATCGCCGGCATCCTGACGCAATGGAAGCTGCTGCCGCCCGCGCAGACCACTCAGGCCGCTCAGGTCGCGCAGCCCGCTCAGTGAGTCGGCGCCGCGTCGCCGGCTGACGCCGTGCCGGCCGGCCGGCGCGCGTTTGATGCACAATGCGGGCTGACGCCGCCGTTTCGCCCGCGTGCGGGCCGATCGCGCCCCGGCAGGGCGCCGCGGCCGCTTTCTCCTCTTTTCCGTTGGTGCATATCATCATGAATCCGGCAATGAAACAGCCGTTGCCCGTCACCGTGCTGTCCGGTTTCCTCGGCGCCGGCAAGACCACGCTGCTCAACCACGTGCTCGCGAACCGCGCGGGCCTGAAAGTCGCGGTGATCGTCAACGATCTCGCGGCGGTCAACATCGACGCGTCGCTCGTGCGCGATGCGCAGGCGCTGTCGCACGTCGAGGAACGCCTCGTCGAAATGTCGAACGGCTGCATCTGCTGCACGCTGCGCGACGATCTGCTCGTCGAGATCCGCAACCTCGCGTCCGAAGGCCGTTTCGACGCGATCATGATCGAATCGACCGGTATCGCGGAGCCGATGCCGATCGCCGAAACGTTCACGTTCGTCGACGACGACGGCGCGTCGCTGTCGGCAATCGCGCGGCTCGACACGCTCGTCACCGTGGTCGACGCGTACAACTTCCTGCGCGACTACGGCTCCGACGACGCGCTCGCGACGCGCGGCATCGCCGCGTCGGAAGAAGACGACCGCACGCTCGTCGAGCTGCTGATCGAGCAGATCGAATTCTGCGACGTGCTGGTGATCAACAAGGCCGACTTGGTCGGCGCGGACGATCTCGCGCGTCTGCAGCACATCCTTGCGCGCCTCAATCCGCGCGCGCACCAGGTCGTGTCGACGTTCGGCAACGTGCCGCTCGACGAAGTGCTGAACACCGGCCGCTTCGATTTCGACGAAGCCGCGAACGCGCCGGGCTGGCTCGCGTCGCTCGACCACGGTCACACGCATTGCGACGACCCCGACTGCCATGACGAGCATCATGCGCACGTGCACGGCGAAGCCGACGAATTCGGCATCGGCAATTTTGTTTACCGCGCGCGCCGGCCGTTTCACCCGGCACGGCTGTGGGCGCTGCTGCATCAGGAGTGGCCGGGCGTGCTGCGCAGCAAGGGTTTCTTCTGGCTCGCGACGCGCAACGACATCGCGGGTTCGCTGTCACAGGCGGGCGGCGTGTGCCGGCATGGTCCGGCGGGTTTGTGGTGGGCGGCGCAGGATCGCGCGGAATGGCCGGACGACGACGAGCTGCTCGCTGAAATCCGCACCGAATGGCTCGGCGATCTCGACGATCGCACGGTCGGCGATCGCCGGCAGGAACTCGTGCTGATCGGCATCGCGCTCGACGCCGACGCATGGCGCACGAAACTCGACGCGTGCCTGCTGACCGATGCGGAGTTCGCACTCGGCGCAGCGGGATGGGCCGCGTTCGACGATCCGTTCCCGGCGTGGGACGTCGATTCGCACGACGACGATCACGGCGACACGCAGATCGTGCATGCGTGATCGTGCACACATGAGCGCGTGGTAACGGCTTGTAAAAACAACCGTTAACTTTTGCAAGAGCGGCGCGAACTGTGGCGAAAATGCCGCGCGCGCCCAACAAAAAACCCGCCGAGAGGCGGGTTTTTCCTGGAACAGGCGCGGGTTTAACGCTTGTTGACGGCGTCCTTGAACGCCTTGCCAGCCGTGAACTTGACCGTCTTGGCTGCCGGGATCTTGATGGTTTCGCCCGTCTTCGGGTTGCGGCCCGTACGTGCTGCGCGCTTGCCCGAACCGAAGCTGCCGAAGCCGATCAGCTGAACCGCATCACCCTTCGACACGGCCTTCTTGATGACTTCGAGCAGCGTGTCCAGCGTTTCGCCGGTTTGAGCCTTGCTGGCGCCCGTTTGGGCGGCGACGGCGTCGATCAGTTCCTGTTTGTTCATTAAGGTTCCTTTATCAGGTTAGGTTGACACGAACAGCGCGAACGCGCCGATTATACGTGCGCGAACCGTGCCGTCGAGAGTCAGACTCCGACGACACAGCGCCGAATCCTGGCCCGCGCGACGCGCCCTCCGGCTTGCCGGCGGCCACCCCGCGGTACGGCGTTGCTATGATAGCGCAGCGCAAACCCAATAACGACAAGGGTTTCAAAGATTTTCATCGGTATTTCGCCGAATGAATCGTCGATTGCCCGTTTTTTGACCTGCGCCAACCGGACAGGATACGCAGCGTGGTCCACCCGCCCGTCGCCCCGTTGCCCTTTTCCAACGGCCGATCGGACCGCCTGCCGCAATCCCTTGCCAGGCTTGGCTGCCACGTTTTTTGTTTCGCATGCCCGACCGACTTGTTTACGCCACGCTCGCGCTTCGCGACGACGGCACGCTCGTCTCGCCCGAGTTCGGCGAGCTTCATCGCGGTGCATCCGGCACGCTCGCGCACGCGCATCGCGCGTTCGTCGCGGGCAACGGGCTGCCCGCGCGCTGGCAGCGCCGCCGCACGTTCACGATCGTCGCGACCGAGTTCGGCGCGGGCGCCGGCTTCCTCGCGGCATGGGCCGCGTGGCGCGACGATCCGGCGCGCTGCGAGCGGTTGCACGTCGTTGCAGTCGAGTCGCACCCGTTCTCGCGTGACGACCTGCGTCGCGCGGTTTCGCACATGGTTGCGGACACAACCATATCGGCAGACGCCGATGCGTTGATTGATGCATGGCCGATGCTCGTGCCGGGCGTGCACCGGCTCGAATTCGACGAGGGACGTGTGGTGCTCACGCTCGCGTTCGGCGATCCGATCGACCTGTTGACGAAACTCGTCGCGCGCGCCGATGCGTTTTTTCTCGACGGCGCCGCGGCATCGGGCGACGGGATCCGCGCACTCGCGAAACTCGCCGGCGAACACGCGACGTTTGCGACGCATGCAACCTCCGACGTCGTGAAACACGCGCTCGGCGAAACAGGTTTCACGTTCCGCGAAGTCGACGATCGTCTCGTCGGCGACTATGCGCCGCGCTGGCGCGCACGTCGGCATGAGCCGCCGCGTGCGCTGCCCGTGGCGACACGCCGCGCGATCGTGATCGGCGCGGGCCTCGCCGGCTGCGCGGTCGTCGAACGTCTGGCCGCGCGCGGCTGGGACGTCACGCTGATCGAGCGGCACGAACGGATCGCGAGCGAAGCGTCGGGCAATCCGGCCGGGGTTTTCCACCCGCTGATGACGCGCGACGACAACGTCGCGAGCCGCCTCACGCGCGGCGGCTTCCTGCACGCGATCGCACGCTGGCGCGCGCTCGAACGCGCAGGACATGCATTCGCTCGCAGCACGCATGGGATGATCCATCTCGCCGAATCGGCCGACGATTTCGCGCGGATGCGCGACGCCTTCGACGCGTTCGGCGCGCCGTCGGACTACGTGACGCTGCTCGACGCCGATGCCGCGCGGGCGCACCTGAATCTGCCGGTCGCGCACGGCGGCCTGCTGTTTCCGCACGGCGGCGCCGTCTGGCCGGCCGGGCTGTGCGCCGCGCAATATACGACGGCCGGCGAGCGCGTGCGCCTGCTTGCGTCCACCTGCGTCGCGCGGCTCGAACGGCGGGGCGACACCTGGCATGCGCTCGACGATACGGGCGCCACGCTGGCCGATGCATCGGTCGTCGTGCTCGCGAACGCGGGCGACGCCGCGCGTCTTGCCGGGCTGCAGCATGTCGCGCTGCAACCGGTGCGCGGCCAGCTCACGCTGCTGCCGCCGGGCACGACGGCGCCGCTGCCGTGCCCGGCGATCGGCGACGGTTACGCCGTCCCGCTCGATGACGGCACGCTGCTGATCGGCGCCACGTTCGAACCCGACGACACCGATCCCGCGATGCGCGCGGCCGGCCACATCGAAAACCTCGATCGCGTGCGGCGCCTGCTGCCAGGCCTGATCGGCGACCTGCCGGATCCCGCGACGCTGCAAGGCCGCGTGGCGTTCCGCTGGGTGGTCGGCGACCGCCTGCCGCTTGTGGGCCCGCTCGCCGACGAAGCGCAGGCCACCGCGAACGCACGCGCGCTGGGTGGTGCGCAAGCGCGCGACCTGCCGCGCATGCCCGGCCTCTACGGCGCATTCGGCTTCGGTTCGCGCGGCCTCGTGTGGGCTGCGCTCGGCGCCGAGCTGATCGCCTCGCAACTCGAAGGCGAACCGTGGCCGCTCGAGCGCGAACTCGCCGACGCGGTCGATCCCGCCCGCTTCCTGATCCGCGCGCTGCGCGCACGCCGCGTCGGTTCGACTAGCTGACCGGCCGCACGCCTCCCTCACAGTTTCCCGATTTTTCCGTGCAAGGTTATCCACGCGATGCTGTGGATAACCGCGCGGAATCCGTGCGCACACCGTGTGTAATCACAGTGGACGTAAACTGGGCAACTCGGCACAGCTGTGACGCGGCCCGAAAGTTGCTCAACTCAAACTTCTGTGCACGAACAGCCTGTGCAACCGGTTATGGTTTCGCCAACACCTTGATCTGCCAGCGTAAACCGGAGTTATCCACAGAACTGTGCGTCCTTTGTTAACTTCTACTACGTATATATACAGGTAAACCTTTGAAACCAAAGACCTGAGGTGCCGCACAGCGCCGCGAGTCGATTCAGTCGGTTCCGGAACGAAAAAGCTGTGGCACAATCGGTTTCCTTCGCGTTCGTTCGGCCCAGCGCCGGACATGCTTCAATGGAACGGTCGGCACGATTTCGAATCTGAATCTTCGAGACTGCGCAGTCCGTTCACACATCAGGCCGACAATCCAGATCGGCAACCTGAACGACGTTCCGCCCTGTGGCGGAACAGGCGGACCCCATGTACCGCCATCGTCGAGCACAACAATCACATTCGGGGCAATACCCAGCCGGCGCGCATCCATTCCTGTCGCTTGACCCCGCGTCGCTGGCGGTTGCTTCCAAAGGAGAAGTCACCACGATGAAGTCGGCGTTTTCTTTCCTGCCCAACTGGCCGCTCGTGCCGGATGCCGTGTTCTGGGCCGGGCTCGCGCTGTTCGCAGCCGGCCTGTGCGGCGAGCTGTGCTATCGCGCGTGGCGCCTGCCGCGCATCACCGGCTATGCCGTGATCGGCCTGATCGCCGGTTCGTTCGGATTCGGCGTGATCGACACGAGCACCGACGAAACCTCGCGGCTGCTGATGGACGTCGCGCTCGGCCTGCTGCTGTTCGAGCTCGGCAGTCGCCTCGACCTGCGCTGGATCCGGCGCAATCCGTGGCTCGTCGCGTCGAGCCTCGCGGAAGCCACGCTCACGTTCGTGCTCGTGCTGTTCGTGATGCTCGCGCTCGGCGTATCGGGGATGGTCGCGCTGGTGCTGTCGGCGATCGCGATCGCGACGTCGCCGTCGATGGTGATCCAGCTCAAGACGGAACTGCGCGCGGAAGGGCAGGTGTCGCAACGCCTGATCACGCTCACCGCGCTCAACAGCGTGTACGCGATCGTGCTGACCAAGCTCGTGACGAGCTGGCTGCACCAGGAAGCGTACGGCAACGTTTTCGCGACGATCCTGCAACCGCTCTACCTGCTCGCCGGGTCGTTCATCGTCGCGTATCTCGTCGCGCGTGCGTGCAACTATCTGTTCCGCCACATGACCGCGACGATGCGCGACGAGCATTCGTTCGTCGCGCTGTTCGGGCTGGTGATGCTCGCGATCGCCGTCGCGCAGGCGCTGAAGCTGTCGACGCTGCTCACGCTGCTGCTCGCCGGCATCATCGTGAAGAACCTCGAAGCGCGGCCGCAGCTGTGGCCCGAGCACTTCGGCACGGCCGGCTGGCTGCTGACGGTGGTGCTGTTCGTGCTGACGCTCACATCGTTCACGTGGGGCGACATCGCGCTCGGCGGGCTGCTCGCGATCGTGCTGATCGTCACGCGGCTCGCCGCGAAGCTGGCCGGCGTCGTCGCGTTCGCGAAGCCGAGCGGCCTCGGGATGAAGCAGGGCGTCGCGCTCGGCATCGCGCTCACGCCGATGTCCGCGCTGTCGTACCTGCTCGTCGACGACACCTACCAGCTCTATCCGAATTTCGACCCGCACCTGCGCGCGATCGTGATGTGCTCGATCGTGATCCTGCAGCTCGTCAGCCCGTTCGTCGTCTACCGCTGCCTGTCGGCGGTCGGCGAACGCAGCGACGGCAACTGATTCCGGAACCTGCCATGGCACTCGAAACCTTCGTCAATTCCGAACCGTTCACGTTCGGCGTCGAACTGGAGATCCAGGTCGTCAACACGCACAACTACGACCTGACCAAAGCGGCGTCCGACCTGATGCGCCTGATCCAGGGCGAAACCTTTCCGGGCAACATCACGCCGGAAATCACCGAAAGCATGATCGAGCTGTCGACCGGCATCTGCCATTCGCACGAGCAGGCCGTCAGCGAATTGCATGCGATCCGCGACGTGCTCGTGAAGGCGGCCGACCAGCTCAACGTCGGGCTGGCCGGCGGCGGCACCCACGCGTTCCAGCAATGGAGCGACCGGCAGATCTACGATGCGCCGCGCTTCCAGTACATCTCCGAGCTGTACGGCTATCTCGCGAAGCAGTTCACCGTGTTCGGCCAGCACGTGCACATCGGCTGCCCCGATCCCGACAGCGCGCTGTTCCTGCTGCACTCGATGTCGCGCTTCATTCCGCACTTCATCGCGCTGTCCGCGTCGTCGCCGTTCGTGCAGAACGTCGACACGGGCTTCCATTCGGCACGCCTGAATTCGGTGTTCGCGTTCCCGCTGTCGGGCCGCGCGCCGTTCGTGCTCACCTGGGACAGCTTCGAGGAGTACTTCACGAAGATGGTCAACACGGGCGTCGTGAACTCGATGAAGGACTTCTACTGGGACATCCGGCCGAAGCCCGGCTACGGGACGATCGAGGTGCGCGTGATGGACACGCCGCTGTCGGTCGATCGCGCGGCGGCGATCGCCTGCTACATCCAGACGCTCGCCCGCTACCTGCTGACCGACCGGCCGCTGAAGCTGTCGGAGGACGATTACCTGGTCTACACGTTCAACCGCTTCGAAGCGTGCCGCTTCGGGCTCGAGGGCACCTGCGTGAATCCTCAGACGGGTGAGCGCCGCACGATCGCGGAAGACATCCTCGACACGCTCGACCGGATCGCGCCGCATGCGGCCGCGCTCGGCTCGCGCGCGGCGCTCGACGAGATCGGCGCGCTCGCGAAGGCGCGCGTGAACGACGCCTCGTGGTTGAGAACCGTTTTCAAACAGGAAAAATCGCTGAACGAGACGGTCCGGCAGCAGTGCTTACGTTGGCGCGAGTGAAAAAATGTTTTGCAGATTGCAGGCTCGACCGCGTCGCGATTCACTGAACGCAGGCCGGCGCCGCGTCGCGCCGAAATCGTTGCCGGGCGTCCTCAAAATCTGTGGATAACCCGATATTCCACTGCAAAGTCAATGCTCTGCGGGCGGGATAACCCGGTGGATCATTACCGTGCGGCCGATGGCCGATTCGAACAGGAAAATGCCGGTGCGCCCCGTTTCGCGGGCGCGCGACATTGCGCGCACAACGAAAAATTCCGGTTATCCAGCGATTTTCCACAGAATGCAGGGGA
This sequence comes from Burkholderia sp. BCC0044, assembly GCF_902832955.1. Lineage (NCBI taxonomy): Bacteria > Pseudomonadati > Pseudomonadota > Betaproteobacteria > Burkholderiales > Burkholderiaceae > Burkholderia > Burkholderia sp. BCC0044. The sequence goes on from NZ_CADFDO010000007.1 coordinate 68,825, forward strand.
TAACTTAGCTGTGCGATTTTCCGCTCTCGCTTAGAATGTCGGCTTTGCGGACACCGGAACGATGCGTGTCTCTCCGGTCGCCGCGAACGCGACCGCCGCGTGTGCCTCGCGACGGCCGTGTTGACGCACTCGAGAGCGTGCGTCTGTTTTTGAGATAGATTCGATCTCCACACTACGGTCGCTCGGCCATCCGGGCGGCGGCAAAGCGAAAAGACTATGAGCGAAGGCGTTTACGGGAACCAGGCTGCGGGACGTGTGACCCACAGCCTGCTGCGGTTGAGCACGGCCATGCGGAGCGAGGCATGGGATTGGGCGGAAGGCGCTGGCCTCACGCCGACGCAAGGCGAGATCCTCGTGCTGCTGCTGCAGCGCAAGGGCCCGATGCGGCTTGGCGAGATCGCGCGCGAGACGCAGCTCACCGCGGCCACCACGAGCGATGCGGTCAGCACGCTCGAGACGAAGGGGCTCGTCGAGAAGCGCCGTGCGCTGGACGACGGCCGGGCCCTGGCCGTGCGCCTGTCGGCGCGTGGCCGCACGGCCGCGAAGAAGGCGCTGCAATGGCCTGAATTCCTGACGAAAGCGGTCGGCAAGCTCGGCGCGGACGAGCAGGGCACGCTGTATCGCGCGCTGCTGAAGACGCTGCGCGAGCTGCAGGTGGCCGGCGCGACGCCGCCGCAGCGCATGTGCCTGACGTGCGCTCACTTCCAGCCGGGCAAGCCGTCGAAGAAGACCGTGCATCACTGCGCGGCGCTCGACATCTCGATGTCCGACAGCGATCTGCGTCTCGACTGCTCGGTGCAGGAAGAAGCCGACGCGGCGACGCAGAAGAAGACCTGGAAGATTTTCGCAGGCTGACGTCCTGACGTCCGTCGATCGACCGGGAGGCCGATGGTGAACGCTGAAGTCGTGGCGATCCGCCACGTGCATTTCGAGGATCTCGGAAGCTTCGAGCAGGTGCTCGGCGAACGCGGTCGACGGGTGCGCTACGTCGATGTCGGATCGTCGCGGGTCGAGGTGCTCGACGTGCGCGAGCCGTCGCTGCTCGTCGTGCTCGGCGGGCCGATCAGCGTGTACGACGATGCGCAGTATCCGACGATCGCGCCGCTCTTGGCGCTCGTGCGCCAGCGCATCGACGCGGGGCTGCCGATCCTTGGCATCTGCCTCGGCGCGCAGTTCATCGCGCGGGCGCTCGGGGCGCGCGTCTATCCGGCCGCGCAGCACGAACTCGGCTGGGCGCCGCTGACGCTCACCGACGCCGGCCGCGCGTCGCCGCTGCGCCATCTCGACGGCGCGACGACGTCGATGCTGCACTGGCATGGCGATACGTTCGACCTGCCAGGCGGTGCGATCCACCTCGCAGCGACGCCGGCCTGCCGCCACCAGGCATTCGCGTGGGGGCAGCACGTGCTGGCGCTGCAATGTCATCCCGAGATCCGTGCCGATCGCTTCGAACCCTGGCTGATCGGCAACGCCGGCGAAATCGCCGCGACGCCCGGCGTCGACGCGCGCCAGTTGCGCGCCGATACCGCACAGCACGGCCCCGTGCTCGAGACGGCCGCACGGCATATGTTCGCGGAGTGGCTCGGCAGCGTCGGGCTCTGACGGCGCGGGCGGCTCCGTGCGCTGCAAAGGATTGGCCCGGCCTGCGTCCGTCGCGCGCCGGCGCATCGCCGCACATTCCGTTTGTTCCGCACTCAGCCGGCATCCGGCCCACCGTACCTGACCATCCGCTTACTGCCGATCGCGCCGTCTGCACGCTTCAAGCGTGCGTGCTACGCTCGTCCGCTCTTTCCCTTTCCTGGCGAGCGGCTCCCATGACTGCGCTGTTTTCTCCGTTCACGCTGCGCGGCGTGACCCTTCCGAACCGGATCGTGATTTCCCCGATGTGCCAGTACTCGGCCGAACGCGGCGAAGCGACCGACTGGCACATGATTCACCTCGGCCATCTCGCGCTGTCGGGCGCGGGCCTGCTGTGCATCGAAGCGACCGCGGTCGAACCCGACGGACGCATCACGCATGGCGACCTCGGCCTGTGGGACGACGTGACCGAAGCCGCGCTGAAGCCGGTGCTGGCCGCGATCCGCAAGCATTCGCCGGTCCGCGTCGCGATGCAGTTGTCGCATGCGGGGCGCAAGGCGTCGAGCGCGGCGCCGTGGGAGGGCGGCCAGCTCGTGCCGGTCGCCGACGGCGGCTGGCTGCCGCACGGCCCGTCGGCCGTGCCGCACAAGGACGGCGAGACGCCGCCGCTCGCGCTCGATGCAGCGGGCCTGAACCGCATCCGCGAAGCGTTCGCGGCGTCGGCCAAGCGCGCCGCGCGGCTCGGCATCGACGCGATCGAAGTGCACGCGGCGCACGGCTACCTGCTGCATCAGTTCCTGTCGCCGCTCGCGAACCGGCGCACCGACGAATACGGCGGCTCGCGCGAAAACCGGATGCGGTTTCCGCTCGAGATCTTCGAGATCGTGCGCGCCGCGTTTCCGGAAGACCGGCCGGTCGGCGTGCGCGTGTCCGCGACCGACTGGGTCGAAGGCGGCTGGGAGCTCGACGATACGATCGCGTTCGCGCACGAACTGAAGCGCCGTGGCTGCGACTGGATCGACGTGTCGTCCGGCGGCGTGTCGCCGCTGCAGAAGATTCCGCTGTCGCCCGGCTACCAGGTGCCGTTCGCGCAGGCCGTGAAGCGCGCGGTCGGCATGCCGACGATCGCGGTCGGCCTGATCAACGAACCCGAGCATGCGAACCGGCTGATCGAGGCAGGCGACGCCGATTTCGTCGCGATGGCGCGCGCGATGCTGTACGACCCGCGCTGGCCGTGGCACGCGGCGGCCGAGCTCGGCGCGCAGGTGACGGCGCCGCCGCAGTACTGGCGTTCGCAGCCGCGCGAGCACAAGGCGCTGTTCGGCGACGTCTCGTTCGGCCAGCGCTGAGCGCATCGCGCAATATTGCGCGCGATGTTGAACGAAGCAATATCGAACGTGTAGGATGCGGGTGATTCGCCGCATGCCCCGACGCGGCACCGACCGGTGCCGCGTTTTCGTTTGGCGCGGTGCCCGGCCGCGATCGCGGTCGTTTCCCTTCAAGTCGTCTTCACAAGGATTGGTTCGATGAGTTCACGCAGGATCGCGGTGCGCCGCTCGGGCGTACACGGCAAGGGTGTGTTCGCCGTGGCGCCGATCAAGGCCGGCGAGCGCGTAGTGGAATACAAGGGCGAGCGAATCTCGTGGAAGGAAGCGCTGCGCCGCCATCCGCACGACCCGAGCGAACCGAACCATACGTTCTACTTCGCACTCGACGAAGGCGGCGTGATCGACGGCAAGATCGACGGCAACAGCGCGCGCTGGATCAACCATTCGTGCGCGCCGAACTGCGAAGCCGAGGAAGTCAAAGGGCGCGTGTACATCCATGCGCTGCGCGACATCGGGCCGGAAGAGGAGCTGTTCTACGACTACGGCCTCGTGATCGACGCGAAGCTGACGAAGAAGCTCAAGCGCGAATACGCGTGCCACTGCGGTGCGGAGTCGTGCCGCGGCACGTTGCTCGCGACGTCCGACGAAGGCGGGAAAAAGAAAAAGAAGAAGGACAAGAAGGACGGCAAGCCGGCGTCCGGTTCGAAGGACAAGAAGAGCAAGAAGTGAAGCAGGCGGCAGCGCATCGCGCGCTGCCGCGGTCGTTTCGGCTGGCGGATGCCGCGTCGTGGCGGCCTGTCGTTCGCTGCCGTCTTTCCGTTCCCCTTCCGTTCCTTTTCCGGCGGGCCGCCCGGTCGACGGGCGTGCGGGTGCCTGCCGCGAATCGTTCAGCGATCTTCAGTAATCGCCTGGTGATCGCTCAGTGCGTCGGCGCGGCAGCCGGCGTTTCGCTGGCCGGCTTCTCCGTACGCGTAGCGAGCGGCACCCGCACCACGAAGCGCGAGCCGCCTTCCGATGCATCCTCGTACGACACGGTGCCGCCGTGCATCGCGATGATGTCGTGCACGATCGCGAGCCCCAGCCCGGCGCCGGTCTCGACGCCGTTGCCGCTTTGCGCGTCGCCGCGGAAGAAGCGCTTGAACAGGTCGGCCTGCTGGTTCGCGGGCACGCCGGGGCCGTTGTCCTCGACGACGATCTCGGCGGCCGGCTGGCTGCCCTCGAGCGCGGCGCGCGCGACGTTCACGGTGATCCGCGCGCCGTCCGGCCGCGCGAGCGGCACGTACTTCAGCGCATTGTCGAGCAGGTTCGCGATCACCTCGCGCAGCAGCACCGGGTTGCCGCGCACGATCAGCTTCTCGTCGTCGCCCGGCTCGTCGCTGCGCTGGAAGCCGAGGTCGACGTGCGACGCGAGCGCGCGCGGCACCCATTCGGCGCCGGTCTCGAACGCCATCGCCGCAAGGTCGACATCGACGAAGCGCGCGGCCTGTTCGCCCGGCTCGGCACGCGCAAGCGACAGCAACTGGTTGGACAGCCGCACGGCCCGGTCGGCGGCCGCGCGCAGCTCGCGCACCGCGGCGAAGGTCTGGTGCGGGTCGCGCGCGACGGCCGCCTGCTCGGCATGCAGCTTCACCGCGGTGAGCGGCGTGCGCAACTGGTGCGCGGCATCGGCGATGAACTTGCGCTGCGCGTCGAGCGCGGTCTTCAGGCGGCCGAGCAGCGCGTTCATCGCGCTCGTCAGCGGCCGGATCTCCAGCGGCACGTCGGTTTCGTCGACCGGTTCCAGCGACGTGTGGGTCTGCCGGTTCAGCGAATCGGCGAGATGCGTGAGCGGGCCCAGCTGCTGGTTCACGACGCGCCACACGATGCCCCAGCCCGCGAGCAGCAGCAACAGCAGCGGCATCATGATCGCGACGAGGAATTCGGCCGCGATCCGGTAGCGGTGCCGCACCGGCTGCGCGACCTCGACGACCATCGGCTTGCCGCCCTCGACATTGTCGACGCGCACCTGCGCGACCCGCACCGCGCGATTGTCGTATTCGGCCTCGAACACGTACGCGTGATGCATGCGCCGCACGTTGATGCCCTGCAGCGGCAGCTTCGGATCGCCGGCGAGTTCCTCCTCGCCGTCGCTGATCCGGTAGATCAGCGCTTCGGCCGGATCGGAGAACATCGCCTGCGCGAGCGGCGGCACCGTGAACTGCGCGTCGGGGCCGGCAATCTGGATCTGCTTGGAGATGGCGGTGGCGAGATCGGCGAGCGAACGGTCGATCACGTGCTGCGTGTATTGCCACGCGAGCCAGTAGGCGATCAGGCCGCTCATCAGCGCGAGCATCGACAGCGGGGCGGCGAGGCGCCGGAGCAGCGAGCGGCGCAGGCTGGTGGTCACAGCCGGATCAGGAGACATTTCGACGGGCAAATGGATAAGCGCCGCTCACGGGGAGCGGCGCGGTCGTGCGCCGGCAGCGGCGACGCGGGGCGGCACGCATGCGCCGGCGGCACGCGGCCGGCCGGCGCGCGGCACCGCTCAGACGCTCGCCGTCTGGCGGATTTCCTGCAGCAGGTAGCCGAAGCCGCGCACCGTGACGATTTCGACGCGGCACTGCTCGAGTTTCTTGCGGACGCGGTGCACGTAGACTTCGATCGCGGTGTCGCCGAGATCGCCGCCGAAGTGCGTGAGGTGATCCTGCAACTGGGCCTTGCTGACGACGCGGCCGTGACGCAGCAGCAGCATTTCCAGCACCGCGAATTCGCGCGGCGACAGTTCGAGCGGCTTGTCGTCGTTGAAGATGCGGCGGTCGACGCCCGACAGGCGGACGCCGCCGAGCGACACTTCCGGACGCGGCATGTCGCTGTGCGGGCCGCTGCGGCGCATCACCGCGCGGATGCGCGCTTCGAGCTCGGCCGGCTCGAACGGCTTGAGCATGTAGTCGTCGGCGCCGGAGTTCAGGCCCTGGATCCGGTCGTTCAGCTCGTCGCGGGCGGTCAGCACGATCACGGGCGTGTGGCGGTTGGTCTGGCGGAAGCGCGTGAGCAGCGTCATCCCGTCGATGCCCGGCAGGCCGAGGTCGAGGATCACGAGTTCGTGGCGGTTCTGTGCCAGCGCCTGTTCGGCAAAGATGCCGTCATGCACCATGTCGACGGTGAAGCCAGCCTGCTCGAGGCTGCTCTGGATACCGCGTGCGATGGGGCGGTCGTCTTCGATCAGAAGGAGTCGCATGAAGTTCGCTCAAGTACAATGGGTTGGCGGTTCAGGCACGCGGACAGCACGAAGCCGTTTCCACAGGGACGCCGCATCGCCTGACATCAAGCATGGCGGCCAGCGAACGATTAAATCCAATCATGTCCGATATTTCGATCCACGACCTCGAAGCCGCGATCAATTTCTGGCGCGCCCGCTCGCCGTCGAGCGGCGACGAACTCAAACTCTGCGAAGAGGCCAGCGCGCTCTCCAAGCCGTATGCGCTGCTGATTGTACAGCGCGAAAGCGCGCTGCAACTGGAAGGTTTGGACCCCAAGGCGCGGAAAGCGTACGAGACTTACGTGCGCCTTAAGGATGGCTTGGAAAGCTGAAGGCTTTCGCTGAGTACATCCTAGAAAACGTTCAGCGAAATGAAAAGTTGACGCGCCGCGCACGGAAACATGCGCGGCGGCAGAGGCGGGACTCGGGACTCAGGCGCCCGGTTGCGCGTGCGTGGCGGCGCCGTCGATGAACCGCGCGAGTTCGATGTCGCGCTCGGTCAGGCCGTCGGCGTCGTGGGTCGACAGCGTGACGTCGACGCGGTTGTACACGTTGAACCATTCCGGATGGTGGTTCATCTCCTGCGCCTTGATCGCGACACGCGTCATGAAGCCGAATGCCTCGTTGAAATCGGCGAAGCGCAGGCGGCGCTGGATCGCGTCGCGGCCCGGCACGGCCGTCCAGAGCGGCAGGCCTTCGAGCCGGGTCTTGCGTTCTTCGGATGTGAGCTTGTGGATCATCTTGCACCTCTCGTTCGGTAACGGCGCCGCGCGCGGTTGCACCGCGCGGCGAAGCCGGCATCGTTCATTGTTTCATAGTTGCGCAAAGGGAGTCGGCCGCCGGTGCCGCGGCGCCCGGCGCGTCACGCGTCGGCGTCGTCGGACCAGCCTTCGCCCGTGCCGCGATGCAGCACGCGGTCGGTGTCGAGCACCGCGCCGGCCGCGAATTCGGGCAGCGCCGCGAGCCGGTCGGCCAGTGCGCGGCCGTCGACGTCGGCGAGCGCGAACAGTTGCGCGAAATCGTCGATCACGAAGTAGGTCTTCTGGAACGTGTCGATCCGGTACTTTGTGCGCATCACGCGCTCGAGGTCGAACCCGAGCCGGTTCGGCGCCGCGCTTTCGAGGCTGTACAGGCTTTCGCCCTTGCTCGACACGATCCCCGCGCCGTAGATCGACAGCCCGTTCGTGCCGCGCGGGTCGCGGATCAGCCCGAATTCCACCGTATACCAGTAGAGGCGCGCGAGCCGCGCCAGCGCCGCTTCGTCGTCGGCGACCGCGAGCGCGGTGCGACCGTACGCCTGCATGTAGTCGGCGAACACCGGATCGATCAGCAGCGGCACGTGGCCGAACAGGTCGTGGAAGCAGTCGGGTTCCTGCAGATAGTCGAGCTGGTCGGGGCGGCGCATCCACCAGGTGACCGGGAAACGCCGGTTCGCGAGGTGTTCGAAGAACACGCGATCGGGCACGAGGCCCGGCACCGCGACGATTTCCCAGCCGGTCGCGGGCTTCAGCTGGCGGTTCACGTCGGCGAACGACGGCACGCGATCGGCCGGCAGCTCGATCTTGCCGAGCCCGGCGACGAACGCGTCGCACGCGCGGCCGCGCAGCAGCGCCGACTGGCGCGCATAGAGCTGCTGCCACACCGCGTGGTCGACCTGGCCGTAGCGCTGCAGCGGCTGGTCGATGGTGAAATCGGCGCGGGTTTCGAGGCCCGCGTCGAACTGCTCCTGCAGTTTCGCGGTGACGACGGTGGACATGATCTGGCTCTGCACGCTGTGGTTGGGACCATGCAAGTGTAGAGCGGGCTGCGCGCGGATTGGGCGCATAGTTGGCATAGATTCGATCGATGATGCGATAATCGAGCATCAAATCACGAATCAATGCGGAGAATGCTCATGGTGGAACTCGATCACTTCGATCTCGCGCTGCTGGACGTGCTGCAGCGCTTCGGTCGCGCGACGCATCAGCAGCTGGGCGAGGAGGTGCCGCTGTCGCCGTCGCAGATCGGCCGGCGGCTGCAGCGGCTCGAGGCGGCCGGCGTGATCGAAGGCTACCGCGTGATGCTGCGGCCCGAAAAGCTCGGGCTCGGCGTGACTGCGTTCACGAGCCTGAAGCTCAAGCATCACGGCGATTCGATCATCGAGCAGTTCCAGCAGCAGATCGACGTGCTGCCCGAGGTGCTCGAATGCCATGCGGTGGTGGGCGATGCCGACTATCTGCTGCGGATCGTCGCGCCGGATCTGAACGCGCTGTCGCAGTTCGTGATGAAGAAACTGATGCGGGTGCCGGGCGTCGACAGCGTGCGCTCGAACATCGTGCTGACGACCTTCAAGCGCAACGGTGCGCTGCCGCTCGCGCATCTGGCGCCCGGCGCCGCGTGACCGGGAGGCGGCTGCGGCATCGGCGCTGAAGGCGGCCCGCGCGGCGCCGCCTTCGATGGGGCTGGATCAGGCCGTTTCGGGCTGGGCGTCGGCGTTCAGCAGGTCGACGTACGCGATCGCGACGAGATCGTCCTGCGCGACGCCAAGCTTCGCGAACACCGCGTGCGCTTCCGTTTCGCCGCCGGCTTCGTCGTCGTCCGGGCCGAGCACCACTTCCAGCTCGATGAAATCGCCGAGGCCGTCGACGCGGTCGAGGTGGATGCGCGTGCGGCCCGCGAGGTACACGTGCCGCTCCTTCGTCACGATCCCGCGCGTGGTCAGCGCGGTCGCGAGCAGCGAGTGCATCGCGTCGGGGTTCGTCACCGGGCTGCGCGTGTAGTACGACGCCTTCGGGCCGTCGCGGTCGTCGCGCTGGTAGAAGATCAGTTCGGCCGGCGTGCCGTCCTCGAAGCGGCGCAGCTTCAGCCGGCCGCGCGGCACGTCATAGAAGAAATCCTGCTGGCGGTAGAACAACGGTGCTTCGGTCGCGAGCTGGGCCGCCCGTTCGCGCAGCCGGTCGAATTCGCGGGCGCGGGCTTTGATCTCGATGTTGCGGGCCATGCGGGTCTCCTTCAATCGGGGTCTCGCGGTGTGCGAACGCACAATCTAGCAAAAAGCCTGCGATGGTGGCGTGACGAGCGAGCGGGGCGCGGCGACACGACGCGGGGCAAGCGATTCGGCTCGCGCGTGGTTTGGCATCGTGATGCGGGGGCGCGGCGTTGTCGTTAATCCGCAAGACGGGCAGGATCCGCAGGGCGCGTCAGTGGCCGACGTCCCGTGCACGACGCGTCGCATCGACATCAGCCACGCTCATATCGCCCACTGCGCTTCGATCAGCCGCAGCGCGGCCGCGATCGCCGGTTCGTCGCGCCGCTCGGCGAGCGTCACGAACGTCAGTTCGGTCGGCACCGTCACGCGCTCGACGATCGTCAGCGCATGCGCGTGCGCTTCGGCCAGCGCGGTCGAATCGCGCGCGAGCGTCAACCCGATCCCCGATTTGACGAGGTCGAGCATCGATTGCTCCTGGTCGACCTCGGCGACCTTCACCGGCTGCGCGCCGGCTTCCGCGAAACGCCGCGACAGCAGCCGGTGGTGCGCGGACGCCGGCGGCGTCCAGATCCACGGCAGCGCGGCGAGCGCGCGCCAGTCGTGCGCGCGCTGCACGCGCTCCTTCCAGCCGGCCGGCGCGAGCACGCGGTACTCGAAGCGCGTGAGCGTGACGGTGTGGAACAGCGCGCCGTCGTGCGGCGATTCCTCGTCGGGCCGGCCGATGTAGTAGCCGACGTCGAGCGCCTGCGCGCGCACTTGTTCAATCACCCAGCCGGACATCCCGTGCCGCAGCGCGGTCTCGATCTGCGGATGGGTCTCGACCAGCGCGCGCAGGAAGCCGCCGAGCCGCAGGAACCCCGGATCGAGGATCGTGCCGATCCGCAACCGGCCGCGCACCTCGTGCCGCAGCGCGGCAGCGGCGCGCTGCACGTCGGCGGCCGCGGCGAGCGCGCGTTCCGCATGCGGCAGCAGCGTCTGCCCGTCGCGCGTGAGCGCGAGCCCGCGCGACGTGCGCGTGAACAGCGCGACGCCGAGCGTTTCCTGCAGATGCTTGATCTGCAGGCTGACGGCCGGCTGCGTCAGGTGCAACTGCGCGGCGGCGCGCGTCAGGTTGCCTTCGCGCGCGACCGTCGCGAACGCGCGGAGCAGGGTGAGATCCATCGTCGTGATATGAGCGCGGCTTATAACGCAGTTCAGCATAACTCATTGGATCGGCGGCCGGGCGCGGGAGTACGCTTCATCGGGCCGTCATGGCGCGCGGGGCTGCAGGTGCGGCGCGCGACGCGACGCACTATGCTGAAAATGACGCGCGGCATCGCGCCGCGGTACACAACAATGCGCTTCGCAGGCGGCCGAGTCAGCGCTGAAGCGCTCATTCGGGCCGACCGCGAAGCATGGGACCCGAGTAAGTGCTAAAGCACTCACTCGGGTCGACAGGAGACACGCTGTGAGTACTGAACGCACGCTCGAGGGCGAATTCGACTACGTGATCGTCGGCGCGGGCACCGCGGGCTGCGTGCTCGCGAACCGCCTGACCGAGGATCCCGACATCAGCGTGCTGCTGCTCGAAGCGGGCGGCAAGGACGACTATCACTGGATTCATATCCCGGTCGGCTATCTGTATTGCATCGGCAATCCGCGCACCGACTGGCTGTACAAGACGCAGCCCGAAGCGGCGCTCAACGGCCGCGCGCTGTCGTATCCGCGCGGCCGCGTGCTCGGCGGCTGCTCGTCGATCAACGGAATGATCTACATGCGCGGCCAGCGCGAGGACTACGACAACTGGGCGCAGGAAACCGGCGACGCCGGCTGGTCGTGGGACAGCGTGCTGCCGATCTTCAAGCGCAGCGAGGATCACCATGCGGGCGCGAGCGACGCGCACGGCTCGGGCGGCTACTGGCGCGTCGAGAAGCAGCGGCTGCGCTGGGAGATCCTCGAATCGTTCGCGCAGGCGGCGCAGCAGACGGGCATCCCGGCGACCGACGATTTCAACCGCGGCGACAATGCGGGGGTCGGCTACTTCGAGGTGAACCAGAAGCGCGGCGTGCGCTGGAATACGTCGAAGGCGTTCCTGCGGCCCGCGATGGCGCGGCCGAACCTGACCGTGATCACCGGCGCGCATGCGCAGCGCGTGACCTTCGACGGGCGGCGCGCGGTCGGCGTCGAGTACCACGGCGGCGGCACCGATTACGTCGCGCGGGCGCGAGCGGAAGTGCTGCTGACGTCGGGCGCCGTGAATTCGCCGCAACTGCTCGAACTGTCGGGTGTCGGCGATGGCCGGCGGCTGCAGGCGCTCGGCATCGACGTCGTGCAGGATCTGCCCGGCGTCGGCGAAAACCTGCAGGATCACCTCCAATTGCGGATGGCGTTTCGCGTCGACGGCGTGCGCACGCTGAACACGCTGTCCGCGCGCTGGTGGGGCAAGCTGATGATCGGCGCCGAATATGCGCTGCTGCAGCGCGGGCCGATGTCGATGGCGCCGTCGCAGCTGGGCGCATTCGCGAAATCGGATCCGGACGATCCCGCGCTCACGCGCCCCGATCTCCAGTACCACGTGCAGCCGCTGTCGCTCGAACGCTTCGGCGAGCCGCTGCACGGCTTCAACGCGTTTACCGCGTCGGTCTGCCATTTGCGGCCGAGCTCGCGCGGCAGCGTGCATATCGCGAGCCCCGATGCGGGCGTGGCGCCGGCGATCGCGCCGAACTATCTGTCGACCGACCACGATCGGCACGTTGCCGCGAATGCGCTGCGCCTCACGCGCCGGATCGCCTCCGCGCCGGCGCTCGCGCGCTATCGTCCCGAGGAAATCCTGCCGGGCACGCGGTACCAGACCGAGGCCGAACTGATCGACGCGGCCGGCGTCGTCGGCACGACGATCTTCCACCCGGTCGGCACCTGCCGGATGGGGCGCGCGGATGATGAACGCGCGGTGGTCGACAGCCGGCTGCGCGTGCGCGGCATCGCGGGGCTGCGCATCGTCGATGCGTCGGTGATGCCGTTCATCACGTCCGGCAACACCAATTCGCCGACGCTGATGATCGCCGAGCGCGCGAGCGACATGATTCGTGCCGACCGCCGTGCGGCGCGCGAAGCGACGCCGGTGCGCACCGAGGCCGCGGTGACGGTTGCATGACGGTCCGCTGACCCACGCGCCAGCGGGCCGTCATGCGAACGCCCGCTGATTCGCTATGCGAAACAAGCCGCCGGCGTGTGCACGCGTACGGCAAGATCCGTGCAAGCCGCGCCGTCGCGCGGCTTTTTTCATCGTGTGCGTGCCAGGGCCTGCGGCAGGTCAACACATGATGATGCACGCGTCAAAAAAGCGCGGTGAATAACCGCGTGCAGTCGCGGCCGATATGGCGGCCAGCCCTATAAGTGCAAATCCCGATGATTGCACTGCACCAACGGCGCGACAATGTTCTGTAATGTGCATACGCGTCGGCGCGGGAGACCACCCTCGAGGCGTACCACGGCGCCCGGGGGCAGCCCGCTGATCCGCTGACCTGTTCGCGGCCGCTTGCGCCAGGCATCCCGGTGCTTCGCCTGACTTCGTACGGAAGGGAACATGATTCTCGGCGACACGATTCTGGAAACACGCGGACTGACGAAGGAATTCAGGGGCTTCACCGCCGTGAACGGTGTCAACCTGCGTGTGCGCCGCGGCGCGATTCACGCATTGATCGGGCCGAACGGCGCGGGCAAGACCACCTGTTTCAACCTCCTCACCAAATTTCTGACGCCGACGGCCGGCCAGATCGTCTTCAACGGCATCGACATCACCGACGAGCGGCCCGCGCAGGTCGCGCGGCGCGGCATCATCCGCTCGTTCCAGATCTCGGCCGTGTTCCCGCACCTGACCGCGCTGCAGAACGTGCGCATCGGCCTGCAGCGCGCGCTCGGCACCGAATTCCATTTCTGGCGCAGCGAACGCACGCTGAAGCGGCTCGACGATCGCGCGATGGATCTGCTCACGCAGGTCGGCCTCACCGATTTCGCGCACGTGCCGACCGTCGAGCTGGCCTACGGCCGCAAACGCGCGCTCGAGATCGCGACGACGCTGGCAATGGAGCCCGAACTGATGCTGCTCGACGAGCCCACGCAGGGGATGGGCCACGAGGACGTCGACCGCGTGACCGCGCTGATCAAGAAGGTCGCGAGCGGCCGCACGATCCTGATGGTGGAACACAACATGAACGTGATCGCGGGGATCTCCGACACGATCACCGTCCTGCAACGCGGCGAGGTGCTGGCCGAAGGCTCGTATGCGGAAGTGTCGAAGAATCCGCTCGTCATCGAGGCCTACATGGGCAGTGCCGACGCGGCGCTCGCGGGGGCGCACGCATGAAGCACAGCGAACGGGAGGAACGCGAATTGAGCGGCGTCGAGAGCGGTACGCCTGCGCTGGAGATCACGGGCCTGGAGGCCTGGTACGGGGAATCCCACATATTGCACGGTGTCGACCTGACCGTGCATCGCGGCGAGGTCGTCACGCTGCTCGGCCGCAACGGCGCGGGCCGCACGACGACGCTGCGCGCGATCATGGGCCTCACGGGCCGCCGCAGCGGGTCGATCAAGATCGCGGGCCACGAGACGATCGGCCTCGCGACGCACCGCATCGCGCATTACGGCATCGGCTATTGCCCGGAGGAGCGCGGGATCTTCTCGAGCCTGTCGTGCGAGGAGAACCTGATGCTGCCGCCGCTGATCGGGCCGCGCGAGCACGCGATGTCGCTCGACGAGATCTACGCGATGTTCCCGAACCTCGCGTCGCGCCGGCAGAGCCAGGGCACGCGGCTGTCCGGCGGCGAGCAGCAGATGCTCGCGGTCGCGCGGATCCTGCGCACCGGCGCGAACCTGCTGCTGCTCGACGAGATCTCCGAAGGCCTGGCGCCGGTGATCGTGCAGGCGCTCGCTCGGATGATCGTCGCGCTGAAGGCACGCGGCTACACGATCGTGATGGTCGAACAGAATTTCCGCTTCGCCGCGCCGCTCGCCGACCGCTTCTACGTGATGGAGCACGGCAGCATCGTCGAGCATTTCCGCGCATCCGAACTGGAAAGCAAGATGCCGACCCTGCACGACCTGCTCGGCGTGTGACGCCGCCTCGTTTCCCTTGCCGCTAGCCGTGGCGGCCCTCGAACAACCACAACGCATCAGAACAACAGGAGACGTCAATGAAAATGAAGACCCTCGCACAGGCCTGTCTCGCGCTCGCGACCGCCGCGCTCACCGCCGGCGCCGCCCACGCGGCGGATACCGTGAAGATCGGCTTCATCACCGACATGTCGGGGCTTTACGCGGATATCGACGGGCAGGGCGGTCTCGAGGCGATCCGCATGGCGGTCGCGGACTTCGGCGGCAAGGTGCTCGGCAAGCCGATCGAGGTCGTCTATGCCGACCACCAGAACAAGGCCGACATCGCCGCGTCGAAGGCGCGCGAATGGATGGACCGCGGCGGCCTCGACCTGCTGGTCGGCGGCACGAACTCGGCCACCGCGCTGTCGATGAACCAGGTCGCGGCCGAGAAGAAGAAGGTCTACATCAACATCGGCGCGGGCGCCGACACGCTGACCAACGAGCAGTGCACGCCGTACACGGTCCACTACGCATACGACACGATGGCGCTCGCGAAGGGCACCGGGTCGGCGGTGGTGAAGCAGGGCGGCAAGAGCTGGTTCTTCCTGACCGCCGACTACGCGTTCGGCAAGGCGCTCGAGAAGAATACGTCGGACGTCGTGAAGGCGAACGGCGGCCAGGTGCTCGGCGCGGTGCGTCACCCGCTGTCCGCGTCGGATTTCTCGTCGTTCCTGTTGCAGGCGCAATCGTCGAAGGCGCAGATCCTCGGCCTCGCGAACGCGGGCGGCGACACGATCAACTCGATCAAGGCCGCGAAGGAATTCGGCATCACGAAGACGATGAAGCTCGCCGCGCTGCTGATGTTCATCGACGACGTGCACAGCCTCGGCCTCGAAACGACGCAAGGCCTCGTGCTGACCGACAGCTGGTACTGGAACCGCGACGCGGCGTCGCGCCAGTGGGCGCAGCGCTACTTCGGCAAGATGAAGAAGATGCCGTCGAGCCTGCAGGCGGCCGACTACTCGTCGGTGACGACCTACCTGAAGGCCGTGCAGGCCGCCGGGACGACCGATTCCGACAAGGTGATGGCCGAGCTGAAGAAGATCAAGATCAGCGACTTCTACGCGAAGGGCTACATCCGCCAGGACGGCAGCATGATCCACGACATGTACCTGATGGAAGTGAAGAAGCCGTCCGAATCGAAGGAGCCGTGGGACTACTACAAGGTGCTCGCGACGATTCCGGGCGAACAGGCGTTCGGCACCAAGCAGGAAACGCGCTGCGCGTTGTGGAAGTAAGCATCGTGTAGCGGCGCGCACGGGCGCGCCGCACGGCGGCGGTGGCAGCGATGTGCCCGTTGCGCCGCCCGCGTGCGCGCTGCATCAAGGTTGCGCACGCAACCAAACTCATTCTGACGGCTAAGTCGATGGAAATCTTTGGCATTCCGTTGCCGGCGATGCTGAGCCAGTTGCTGCTCGGGCTCGTCAACGGCTCGTTCTACGCGATCCTGAGCCTCGGGCTCGCGGTGATCTTCGGGCTGCTCAACGTGATCAACTTCGCGCACGGCGCGCTGTTCATGCTGGGCGCGATGCTCGCGTGGATGGGGCTGTCGTATTTCGGGCTGCCGTACTGGGCGATGCTCGTGCTGGCGCCGGTGCTCGTCGGCGCGTTCGGGATCGCGATCGAACGCTCGATGCTGCGCTGGCTGTACAAGCTCGATCACCTGTACGGGCTGCTGCTCACGTTCGGCCTCACGCTGGTTGTCGAAGGCGTGTTCCGGTCGATCTACGGATCGTCGGGCCAGCCGTACGACGTGCCGTCGCAGCTGTCCGGCGCGACCAACCTCGGCTTCATGTTCCTGCCGAACTACCGCGCGTGGGTCGTCGTCGCGTCGCTCGCGGTGTGCCTCGCGACGTGGTTCGTGATCGAGAAGACGCGCCTCGGCGCGTATCTGCGCGCGGGCACCGAGAACCCGAAGCTCGTCGAGGCGTTCGGCGTGAACGTGCCGATGATGATCACGCTCACCTACGGCTTCGGCGTCGCGCTCGCCGCGTTCGCGGGCGTGCTGGCCGCGCCGGTGATCCAGGTGTCGCCGCTGATGGGCCAGCCGATGATCATCACCGTGTTCGCGGTGGTCGTGATCGGCGGGATGGGCTCGATTCTCGGCTCGATCGTCACGGGCCTGCTGCTCGGCGTGATCGAGGGCTTCACGCGCGTGTTCTACCCCGAAGCGTCGGCCACCGTCGTGTTCGTGATCATGGCGATCGTGCTGCTGTTCCGCCCGGCGGGCCTCTTCGGCAAGGAAAAATGATGCAGAGAAAAGTGCTCTACGGCGTGCTGCTCGCCGCACTGCTCGCGGCGCCGTTCGTCGGCGCGTATCCGGTGTTCGTGATGAAGGTGCTCGCGTTCGCGCTGTTCGCGGCCGCGTTCAACCTGCTGATCGGCTATACGGGGCTGCTGTCGTTCGGCCATGCGATGTTCCTCGCGACGGCCGGCTACGCGACCGGCTATTCGATGCAGACGCTCGGTTTCACGCCGGAGCTCGGCGTGCTGGCCGGCACCGTCGCCGCGACGCTGCTCGGGCTCGTCGTCGGGCTGTTCGCGATCCGCCGGCAGGGCATCTACTTCGCGATGATCACGCTCGCGTTCGCGCAGATGGTCTACTTCATCTATCTGCAGGCGCCGTTCACGCACGGCGAGGACGGCCTGCAGGGCGTGCCGCGCGGCCGCCTGTTCGGGCTGCTCGACCTGTCGAACGACGTCGCGCTGTACTACGTCGTGCTGGCGGTGGTCGTGGCCGCGTGCGCGTTCATCGTGCGGGTCGTCCATTCGCCGTTCGGCCAGGTGCTCGTCGCGATCAAGGAGAACGAAGCGCGCGCGATCTCGCTCGGCTACGACACCGACCGCTTCAAGCTGCTCGCGTTCATCCTGTCGGCCGGGCTCGCGGGGCTGGCCGGCTCGCTGAAGGTGCTGGTGCTCGGCTTCGAGACGCTGTCGGACGCGTACTGGACGATGTCGGGCCTCGTCGTGCTGATGACGCTCGTCGGCGGGATGGGCACGCTGTTCGGGCCGCTGCTCGGCGCCGCGCTGATCGTCGCGCTGGAAGACCGGCTCGGCGACATCGGCGAATGGCTCGCGTCGACGACCGGCGTCGCGTGGTTCCATTCGCTCGGCGAATCGGCGACGATCGTCACCGGGCTGATCTTCATCGCCTGCGTGCTGGCGTTCCGGCGCGGCATCGTCGGCGAGATGGTCGCGCGGATCAAGCCGCTCAGGGCCTCGTCGTGAGCATGCGGTGCGCGTCGCTCGCGTTGATGCGAAGCACCATCCGGCGCGCCCGGAACGGGCGTCGCAGCGAGCTCGCGCCGTCGCCGCGCGGCAGATTGGTGCCCCATTTTCGTGCGGCAATGCACCATAGGGGTAAATGCTAAGTTGTCGTGGTGCTTAAGCCTCTTTAAGATTCACCCTAGTTCTGATGCACCGCGAAACGAATTTGCAGGTGGAGAACGAGGAGACAATCGAGGCACAAAGTGCCCGGACCCCAAAGCGCTGTTGGACGGAATCCAACAGCGCTTTTTCATTTGCGTGCACGGATTCCCTCGATGGTGCATCGGCCCGCGTCACGGCCACCTTCCGCGTTTGCATTCGCACCGCGTCTTTCCGCGCTTCGCCGCATTCCCCGTTGTTCCGTTTCCCGCGATCCGTTCGCAGACGATGCGCAATCCTGCACAGGCGCTCCGGGCTTACCCGGTTGGCGTGCGCGAAATGCGTCCGTTACACTTGGCTTTCGCCGACCGTGCGGTCGGGAAAATCGGTCGGCAGTTCTCCTACAAGCACAATGCAGAAGAGGGAGTACGGTTGGATGAGCAGCGCAGCACGGTGGATCGGGGCAGGAGAGGCGGCGGGCGCCGTTCGTTCGTCATCGGGTGCGCGATGGGGCATCGCGGCGTTCCCGAGCCGTTCCGCGGCCTGTATGCGCGTCGCTGTGCCAGCGTGGGTCGTTGCGCTCGCATCCGTATCTGCATCCGCTTTCGCATTCACACTCGCATGAGCGGCCGGCTTCCCGATGTTTCATTGCTCGCCGTGCGCGCCGACCATCGATGCGCGCGCAACCAGCTTCCGCGCGCTTTCTCATTTCTTCGCCTTCTTCATCCTGACGACACCGCTGCTGCGCATCGTGACGGTCGAATGACCGTTTCGGCCGGCATGCGGCGCATGGGTGCGGCGCTTCACGGGAAAACGAGCATGGGCGCGGATGAGCGAGATAATTAAGATATTAACTTGTTTGGGGACCGGGAGCCGCCCGAGCAACCGTGGTTTTTTCGAGCAGCGTTTGGAGACAACGTAAATGAAGATGAATCGATGGATGGAGGCCCTGCTTGCCGCGGGCCTCGTGTGTGCGGCGGCCACCGCGTCGGCGCAGGTGAAGATCGGCGTGACGCTGTCGGCCACCGGGCCGGCCGCGTCGCTCGGGATTCCGGAAAAGAACACGATCGCGCTGCTGCCGAAGGAAATCGCGGGCAAGAGCGTGCAGTACATCGTGCTGGACGACGCGTCCGACACGAGCCGCGCGGTGCAGAACGTGCGCAAGCTGATCGACGAGGACCACGTCGACGCGATCATCGGCTCGTCGGTCACGCCGAATTCGCTCGCGATGCTCGATCCCGTGTCGCAGGGCAAGACGCCGACGATCTCGCTGGCGGCGAGCGCGCAGATCATCGCGCCGATGGACGCGAAGCGCGCATGGATGTTCAAGGTGCCGCAGAACGATCAGCTGATGGCCGACGCGATCGCCGGCTACATGGCGAAGCACGGCGTGAAGACGGTTGGCTTCATCGGCTTCGCCGATGCGTACGGCGACAGCTGGTACAAGACGTTCGACGCGGCGGCCGCGAAGAACGGGCTGAAGCTCGTATCGAACGAGCGCTTCAACCGGACCGACGCGTCGGTGATGGGGCAGGTGCTGAAGCTGCTGGGCTCGAACCCGGATGCGGTGCTGATCGCCGGCGCCGGCACGCCGGCGGCGCTGCCCGCCAAGACGCTGAAGGAGCGCGGCTACAAGGGCAAGGTGTACCAGACGCACGGCGTCGCGAACAACGACTTCTTGCGCGTGTGCGGCAAGGATTGCGAAGGCGAGATCCTGCCGGCCGGCCCCGTGCTCGTGACCGACCAGTTGCCCGATTCGAACCCGGTGAAGAAGCCGGCGCTCGGCTACAAGGCCGCGTACGAGAAGGCCTACGGCGCAGGGTCGCTGGCGACGTTCGGCGGTCATGCATGGGATGCGGGCCTGCTGCTGCAGCGGGCGATCCCGGACGCGCTGAAGAAGGGCCAGCCGGGCACCGAGGCGTTCCGCGAGGCGCTGCGCGCGTCGCTCGAAAGCGTGAAGGATCTGCCCGTCTCGCACGGCGTGATCAACATGACGGCGACCGATCACAACGGCTTCGACACGCGTGCGCGCGTGATGGTGCAGATCGTCGACGGCAAGTGGAAGCTGCAGGCCGAGTAAGCATCACGTGAAACCGGCATGCGCGGCGCGAACGGCGCCGCGCATGCCGTCGGCAGGGCGGCGCGCGTCACGGCCGCATCCGTGCCGCCTGGGACTTGCCGGGGCCCCCGCCGCGCGCCCCGGCCGTTTCCGCCTTTCGTTTCTCCGCAGCATTCTCTCGATACACGAAACGTATGGATCTCTCGATTGCGGCGATCCTCGCGCAAGACGGCATCACGACGGGCGCCATTTATGCATTGTTGTCGCTGGCGCTCGTACTGGTGTTTTCCGTCACGCGGGTGATCTTCATTCCCCAGGGCGAATTCGTCGCCTACGGTGCGCTGACGCTGGCCGCGTTGCAGACGCAGAAATTCCCCGCCACCTGTTGGCTGCTGTTCGTGATGGGCATCGCGTGCTTCCTGCTCGAAGTCGGCAGCCTCATCCGGCATCGCGAACGCCGCCATCAACTCGGCCGCACGCTCGCGACGCTCGGCAGCCGCTACATCCTGCTGCCGCTCGCGGTGTTCGCGATCACGCGCAGCTTTGCCGCGCAGCCGATGCCGATGCTCGCGCAGATCGCGCTGACGCTCGCGATCGTCGTGCCGATGGGGCCGTTCGTCTACCGGCTCGTGTACCAGCCGATCGCCGAAGGCACGACGCTGCTGCTGCTGATCGTGTCGGTCGCCGTCCATTTCGCGATGGTCGGCCTCGGCCTCGTGATGTTCGGCGCGGAAGGCTCGCGCACCAACGGGTTCTCGGACGCGTCGCTCGCGATCGGCGGCATGACGGTGTCGGTGCAGAGCATCCTGGTCGTCGTCACGGCGCTCGTGCTGATCGGCGCGCTCTACGTGTACTTCGGCCGCACGATCGCCGGCAAGGCGCTGCGCGCGACGTCGGTGAACCGGCTCGGTGCGCGGCTCGTCGGCATCGGCACGACCGAAGCCGGGCGGCTCGCGTTCACGTTCGCGGCAGGGCTCGGCGTGCTGTCCGGGATCCTCGTCGGCCCGCTGACGACGATCTACTACGACTCGGGCTTCCTGATCGGGCTGAAGGGCTTCGTCGGCGCGATCATCGGCGGGCTCGTCAGCTACCCGCTCGCGGCCGCCGGCTCGCTGCTCGTCGGCGTGCTCGAATCGTATTCGTCATTCTGGGCGAGCGCCTACAAGGAGGTGATCGTGTTCACGCTGATCATTCCGGTGCTGCTGTGGCGGAGCTTCGTGACGCCGCATGCGGAAGAGGAAGAGGAGTGACGCGATGAAGACGATGGTACGCAACAAGACCTTCTGGCTGTTTCTCGTGGTGCTGTTCGCGCTGCCGGTGCTGCCCGGCGCGCTGCAGGTGCCCGAATACTGGATCACGCTGCTGAACTACATCGGCCTGTATGCGATCGTCGCGATCGGGCTCGTGCTGCTGACGGGCGTCGGCGGGATGACGAGCTTCGGGCAGGCCGCGTTCGTCGGCATCGGCGCATATGCGACCGCGTTCCTGACGACGCGCTACGGCGTGTCGCCGTGGCTCGCGCTGATCGTCGGCGTCGTGCTGACGGCGCTCGTCGCGCTCGTGCTCGGCGCCGTGACGATGCGGCTGTCCGGGCACTTTCTGCCGCTCGGCACGATCGCGTGGGGCCTCGCGCTGTTCTACCTGTTCGGCAACCTCGAACTGCTCGGCAAGTACGACGGGATCAACGGGATTCCGGCGCTGAACCTGTTCGGCATCGTGCTCGGAAGCGGCCGCAGCCTGTACTTCCTGATCTGGGCCGTCGTGCTGGCTGCGATCGTGTCGGTGCAGAACCTGCTCAACAGCCGGCCCGGCCGCGCGATCCGCGCGCTGCGCGGCGGCGGCGTGATGGCCGAGGCGATGGGCGTGAACACCGCGTGGATGCGCGTCGTGATCTTCGTCTACGCGGCCGTGCTCGCGGCGGTATCGGGCTTCCTGTACGCACACCTGCAGCGCGCGGTGAACCCGACGCCGTTCGGCCTGAACCACGGGATCGAATTCCTGTTCATGGCCGTGGTGGGCGGCGTGTCGCATGTGTGGGGCGCGGTGCTCGGCGCGGCGATTCTCACCGTGCTGCAGGACTACCTGCAGACGCTGCTGCCGAAGCTGCTCGGCTCGGAAGGCAACTTCGAGATCATCGTGTTCGGCGTGCTGATGGTGCTGCTGCTGCAGTACGCGCGCCAGGGCGTATGGCCGTTCGTCGCGAGGCTGTTTCCGCGCGGGCCGCGCGCGCATGTGCCCGAGCAGGCCGACCCGTTGCCGCAGCGCGCGAAGCCCGTGGCCGGCGAGCCGCTGCTCGTCGTCGACAACGCACGCAAGCAGTTTGGCGGCCTCGTGGCCGTCAACGACGTCAGCTTCGACGTGAAGGCGGGGCAGATCATCGGGCTGATCGGCCCCAACGGCGCGGGCAAGTCGACCACGTTCAACCTCGTGACCGGCGTGCTGAAGCCGACCGGCGGCGAGATCACGTTCCGCGGCGAGCGTATCGACGGGCTGACATCGCGTCAGATCGTCCGCCGCGGCATCGGCCGCACGTTCCAGCACGTGAAGTTGCTGCCGACGATGACGGTGCTCGAGAACGTCGCGATCGGCGCGCATCTGCGTGGCCATACGGGCGTGTGGCGCAGCATCGCGCGGCTCAATGCGCACGAGGAAGCGCAGTTGCTGGCCGAAGCGGCGCGCCAGATTCGCCGCGTCGGGCTCGAGAAGCACATGGACGACGAAGCGGGCAGTCTCGCGCTTGGCCAGCAGCGGACTCTCGAAATCGCGCGCGCGCTGTGCTGTGATCCGACGTTGCTGCTGCTCGACGAACCGGCCGCGGGGCTGCGTTACCAGGAGAAACAGCAACTCGCCGACCTGCTGCGGCGGCTGAAGGCCGAAGGGATGAGCGTGTTGCTCGTCGAACATGACATGGATTTCGTGATGAACCTCACCGACCGGCTGGTGGTGATGGAATTCGGCACGCGGATCGCGGAAGGGCTGCCGCAGGATGTGCAGCAGGACCCGGCCGTGCTCGAAGCGTATCTGGGCGGGGTGGAGTGATGACGGACACGACGATGCCGATTCTCGACGTACGCGGGCTGGCGGTCCGGTACGGGAAGGTGGAGGCGCTGCACGATGCCGCAATCAAGGTCGGGACGGGGCAGATCGTCAGCGTGATCGGGCCGAACGGCGCCGGCAAGTCGACGCTGCTGAACGCGATCATGGGCGCGCTGCCGGTCACGGGGCATGCGTCGGGCGCGGTCGTGTATCGCGGCAACGACGTCGGCGCGTTGCCGGTCGAGCAGCGCGTCGCGCGAGGGATGTGCCTCGTACCGGAAAAGCGCGAGCTGTTCAGCACGATGACGGTCGAGGACAACCTCGTGCTGGGCGCGTATCGGCGCAAGCAGGCAGGGGAATCGAACTTCCTCGATCAGCTCGATCACGTGTTCGCGCTGTTTCCGCGACTGAAGGAGCGCCGCAGGCAGGCGGCCGGCACGCTGTCCGGCGGCGAGCGGCAGATGCTGGCGGTGGGCCGTGCGCTGATGGGCAAGCCCGACCTGCTGATGCTCGACGAGCCGAGCCTTGGCCTGGCGCCGCTGATCGTGAAGGAGATCTTTCATATCATCAGCGCGTTGCGCGGCACCGGTGTTGCGACGCTGCTGATCGAGCAGAATGCCCGCGCGGCGCTGCAGATTTCCGACTACGGCTATGTGCTGGAGACGGGCGAGTTTGCACTGGAAGGGCCGGCGGCCGAGCTCGCGCAGAATCCGCAGGTGATCGAGACGTATCTCGGGTTGGCGAAGAAGACGGCTTGATTGATGGCGCGGTGGATGGGAAACGGGCGGCGTGTTTCACGTGAAACACGCCGTTTTTGTTTGTGGAGCCGGACTGGAGTGTCGAAGCGTCGACGGCTCAGAGGCTGGGGGATAAGTCGTGCGGGAACAGTGGGAAGCGCTGTGCGGTGCGGGCGGCTTGGTCCACGGACGCTGACGAGGCACCGCACCTCAGTGGATAAGTGCCAGGACAATCGACGGAAACGCTGTGCGGAGGAGGGGCACAGGGCATCGCGTCCGCCTGTTGTGCCGGGCACAGGCGCCGGTCAAGTCGGGCGTTCGACACATGCTGTATGGCTAGCAACCCGGTTTTTGCACAGGCCCGACGATGTGTGCTGAATCGCTCCAAGGCATTGCCACGGCGGCTCGGAACGACAAATCCGCCCGCCCACAGCCAAAAAATCGCGCAAATACACAGACCCTACCATTCGGACGGCCTTCGGGCGAAAAGCGAACCCGCTATAATTCGGCCCATACATTTCTCAGATAGGTTCGTGCGCCGCTCCGCGTACGGAATCCACCATGCTTTTTCCCACAGAATTTGACGTCATCGTCGTCGGTGGCGGCCATGCCGGCACGGAAGCCGCGCTGGCGTCCGCCCGTATGGGCGCAAAGACACTGCTGCTGACCCATAACATCGAAACGCTTGGGCAGATGAGCTGCAATCCGTCGATCGGCGGCATTGGCAAGGGCCATCTGGTCAAGGAAGTCGACGCGCTGGGCGGCGCAATGGCCGCCGCGACGGACGAAAGCGGTATTCAGTTCCGGATCCTCAATTCGTCGAAGGGCCCGGCCGTGCGTGCGACGCGTGCGCAGGCCGATCGCATCCTGTACAAGGCCGCGATCCGTCACCGGCTCGAAAATCAGCCGAACCTGTGGCTGTTCCAGCAGGCCGTCGACGACCTGATGGTCGAAGGCGACCGCGTGGTGGGCGCCGTCACGCAGATCGGCATCCGCTTCCGCGCTCGCGCAGTCGTGCTGACGGCCGGGACGTTCCTCGACGGCAAGATCCATGTCGGCCTGAACAACTACACGGGCGGTCGCGCGGGCGATCCGGCGGCCGTGTCGCTGTCGTCGCGCCTGAAGGAGCTGAAGCTGCCGCAGGGCCGGCTGAAGACCGGTACGCCGCCGCGTATCGACGGCCGCACGATCGACTTCTCGAAGCTCGACGAGCAGCCGGGCGACCTCGATCCGATCCCGGTGTTCTCGTTCCTGGGCCGCGCGGAGCAGCACCCGCAGCAATTGCCGTGCTGGGTCACGCACACGAACGAGCGCACGCACGACATCATTCGCGGCGGTCTCGACCGTTCGCCTATGTATACAGGCGTGATCGAGGGGGTCGGGCCGCGCTATTGCCCGTCGATCGAGGACAAGATCCACCGGTTCGCATCGAAGGAATCGCACCAGATCTTCCTCGAGCCGGAAGGCCTGACGACCAACGAGTTCTACCCGAACGGGATTTCGACGAGCCTGCCGTTCGATGTCCAGCTCGAGCTCGTGCATTCGATGCGTGGCCTTGAGAACGCGCACATCCTGCGCCCCGGTTACGCGATCGAGTACGACTACTTCGACCCGCGCGCGCTGAAGGCGTCGCTCGAGACGAAGGCGATCAACGGGCTGTTCTTTGCGGGCCAGATCAACGGCACGACCGGCTACGAGGAAGCGGCGGCGCAGGGTCTGCTGGCTGGCCTCAATGCGGGCCGCTACGTACAGGAAAAGGATGCGTGGTGCCCGCGTCGCGACCAGGCGTATCTGGGCGTGCTGGTCGACGATCTCGTCACGCGCGGCGTGGCCGAGCCGTACCGGATGTTCACGAGCCGGGCCGAGTATCGCCTGAGCCTGCGCGAAGACAATGCCGACATGCGCCTGACCGAGATCGGCCGCGAGCTTGGGCTGGTCGACGATGCGCGCTGGGACGCCTTCAGCCGGAAACGCGACGCTGTTTCACGTGAAACCGAACGCCTGAAGTCGACGTGGGTTACGCCGAAGACGCTTCCGGCGGAAGAGGCGACCGCGTTGCTCGGCAAGGCGATCGATCACGAATACAGCCTCGCCGAGCTGCTGCGCCGCCCGGGCGTGAGCTACGACGGCGTGTGCGGGCTGAAGGGCGGCGAGTGCGGCCCCGCGGAGCCGTTGGCCGACGATCCGGTGCTGCTCGAGCAGATCAAGGAGCAGGTCGAGATCGGCATCAAGTATCAGGGCTATATCGAACGCCAGGCATCCGAGATCGAGCGCAACGACGCGAACGAGAATACACGTCTGCCGGACGGAATCGATTACCGCGAAGTCCGCGGGCTGTCGTTCGAGGTGAGCCAGAAGCTCAACGAGTTCCGGCCGGAAACGATCGGGCAGGCGTCGCGCATCTCGGGCGTCACGCCGGCGGCAATCTCGCTGCTGATGGTGCACCTGAAGCGTCGCGGCCTGGGCCGCCGTAACGGCACGGCCGCAGAGGCTGCAGAGGCCGCGGAGCAGGGGGACGGCACCGTCCCGACGCAACAATGACGGCGCGTCGCGCGCCGGCGGTGAATCGGGACGTACTGGAGGGGATGCTCGTCGAAGGCACGGCGGCGCTCGACCTCACGCTGACGGATACACAACGCAACCAGCTGCTCGACTACGTCGCGCTGCTCGGCAAGTGGAACGCGGTCTACAACCTGACCGCGATCCGCGACCCGAAGCAGATGCTGATCCAGCACATCCTCGATTCGCTTTCCATCGTCCCGCATCTGCGCGGCCGTACGTCGGCGCGCGTGCTCGACGTCGGTTCGGGCGGCGGGCTGCCCGGCATCGTGCTGGCGATCGTCGAGCCGGGCTGGCAGGTCACGCTGAACGATATCGTGCAGAAGAAGTCTGCGTTCCAGACGCAGATGCGCGCGGAGCTGAAGCTCGCGAACCTGTCGGTCGTCACCGGTCGGGTCGAATCGCTGCAGCCGGGTGTCGAAGTCCCGGAAAAATTCGACATGATCGTATCCCGCGCTTTCGCGGACCTGTCCGACTTCGTTAAACTTGCTCGACATCTGGTTGCGCCGGGCGGATCGATCTGGGCGATGAAGGGCGTTCACCCGGACGACGAGATTGCGCGGTTGCCGGAAGGCAGCCGCGTGAAGCAGACGATCCGGCTGGCGGTGCCGATGCTCGATGCGGAGCGGCATCTGTTCGAAGTGGCCGTCGACGACGCGAATTGAAGGCGCGCGGTAGCGCGCCGTTTGTTTGAAGGTAAAGGGAACACACCAACGATGGCAAAGATCTTCTGCGTTGCGAACCAGAAGGGGGGCGTCGGCAAGACGACGACATCGGTCAATCTCGCCGCAAGCCTTGCAGCGCAGGAGCAACGAGTCCTGTTGATCGATCTCGACCCGCAGGGCAACGCGACGATGGGCAGCGGGATCGACAAGGCCGCCTGCGAAGCGACCGTGTACGAAGTGCTGGTCGACGGCGTGTCGGTGACCGATGCACGCGTGCGTCCGGAAGGCGTCACTTACGACGTGCTTCCCGCGAACCGCGAGCTGTCCGGCGCCGAGATCGAACTGATCAGCATCGATAACCGCGAACGCCGCCTGAAGGCCGCGCTCGAGCACGTGGCCGACGACTACGATTTCGTGCTGATCGATTGCCCGCCGACGCTGTCGCTGCTGACGCTGAACGGGCTGTGCGCGGCCCATGGCGTCGTGATTCCGATGCAGTGCGAGTACTTTGCGCTTGAAGGGCTGTCGGACCTCGTCAACACGATCAAGCAGGTTCACGCGAACATGAACCGCGACCTGAAGATCATCGGCTTGCTGCGCGTGATGTTCGATCCGCGCATCACGTTGCAGCAGCAAGTCTCCGATCAACTGAAAGCGCACTTCGGCGACAAGGTGTTCGACGCGGTGATTCCGCGCAACGTGCGTTTGGCGGAAGCGCCGAGTTACGGGTTGCCGGGCGTCGTGTTCGATCGCAGCTCGCGCGGTGCGCAGGCGTATATCCAGTTCGGTGCCGAGATGATCGAGCGCGTGCGCGCGTTCGAGGTGTCGTGATCCGGACATGAGCGAAGCGAGGAAGAAAGACATGAACGCGGTACCAAAGAAGAAGGGCTTGGGACGTGGCCTCGAAGCGCTGCTCGGCGGCAGTGCCGATATCACCGAAGCGGTGAAGATCGAAGGCGCACCGAACACGCTCGCGCTCGGCAAGCTGCAAGCCGGCAAGTACCAGCCGCGCACGCGGATGGACGAAGGCAGCCTGCAGGAGCTCGCGGCAAGCATTCGCGCACAGGGCGTGATGCAGCCGATCCTGGTACGGCCCATTTCATCAGACAAATACGAGATCATCGCGGGCGAGCGGCGTTTCCGTGCGGCGCGCCTGGCCGGCCTCGATGAAGTGCCGGTGCTCGTGAAGGACGTATCCGATCAGGCCGCGGCCGCGATGGCGCTGATCGAGAACATCCAGCGCGAGGACCTGAATCCGCTCGAAGAAGCGCACGGCATCCAGCGCCTGCTCGACGAGTTCGGTTTCACGCACGAACAGGCGGCCGAGTCGGTCGGCCGTTCGCGCAGCGCGGTGTCGAACCTGCTGCGCCTGCTGAACCTCGCGTCGCCGGTGCAGACGATGCTGCTGGCCGGCGATCTCGACATGGGGCACGCACGTGCGCTGCTCGCGGTCGATGCGGCCACGCAGATCACGCTCGCGCATCAGGTGGTCAACAAGCGCATGTCGGTGCGGGAGACCGAGAAGCTCGTCTCGCATACGACGAAGGAAGCGCCGGCCGTGAAGGCGCGTGCGAAGGACGATGGCGGCCGCGATACGCGTCGCCTCGAAGAGGAGTTGTCCGACCTGCTCGCGTCGACGGTGAAGATCAAGCTCGGCCGCCGCGGGCGAGGGCAGGTGCTGATCGACTTCGGCAACCTCGATGCGCTCGAGGGCATTCTCGCGCGACTGCGCGGCAACGTCGCAACAGAAGAATAACGGGGCAGGTATGGAGGAAACGGGCGTACCGGCGCCGCGCCGGTGGCTCGGATGGCTTGCGCAGGAACCGGTGCTGTCGGTGCTTGCGCTTGGCCTGATCGTGCTGCAATGGGTGCGTCCGCAACCATTTTCGGTACTCGCCGATCGCGTCGACTGGCAGACGGTCGCGACGCTCGCGGGCCTGCTGATGTTGACGAAGGCGCTCGAGCTGTCCGGCTGCCTGATGTGGCTCGCGCATCGCATCGTGCATCACGTGCATTCCGAGCGCGGGCTCGCAATGCTGCTCGTCGGCTTCGCCGCGATGTTGTCGATGTGGCTCACCAACGACGTCGCGCTGTTCGTCGTCGTGCCGTTGATGGTGTCGCTGCGCGCGCTGACACCGCTGCCATTCCGGCGGCTCGTGATCGTCGTCGCGCTGGCCGTCAATGCGGGGTCCGTCGCGACACCGCTCGGCAATCCGCAGAATCTTTTCCTGTGGCAGTTGAGCGGCGTGTCGTTCGGCCGTTTCGTGGTCACGCTCGGGCCGCTCGCCGTCGCGCTGATGGCGCTGCTGCTCGTGCTGACCGCCTTCATGTTTCGCGCGAAGCCGCTCGACCTGTCCGGCGACGCCGCGGCCTTTCCCGTGCAACGCATGCACGCGCTGATCGCGGCGGTGCTGTTCGCCGCGTTCGTGCTGCTCGCCGATGCGCACCATCCGCTGCCGGGCCTCGTCGGGGTCGCGATCGTGCTGCTCGCCGTCAAACGTGACGCAGTCCTGAAGATCGACTGGCTGCTGCTGCTGATCTTCGTGCTGATGTTCGTCGTGTTGCGCAGCGCGGCTGCGCTGCCCGTCGTGCACGACGCGATCGCGCACGCGCAACTCGATTCGCCGCTGCGCGTCTATGCCGCCGGCGCCGTGTTGTCACAGGTGATCAGCAACGTGCCGGCCGCGATCCTGCTGTCGGAATTCACGCACGACTGGCGCGCGCTCGCATTCGGCGTATCGATCGGCGGCTTCGGTTTCGCGATCGGCTCGCTCGCGAACCTGATCGCGGTGCGTCTCGCGAAGGAGCCGCGCATGTGGCTGCCGTTCCACGTCGTGTCGATTCCGTTCGCGCTGGTGAGCGCGGCGCTCGGCGCGTGGCTGCTCATGCACGCTTGAGCGGGGCCGGTGCGTGCGGCACAGGCGTGCCGTTCGGGCGGCGGGCAGCGCGCACAGCGTGTGCAGTGATCAGGATTGTTGATAAGTGCTGCAACTCACAGTCGAGCATCTGTGGCGGCGCGACAACTGATTGAATGAATCGATGCGCGAACATCCGGTCGAATTTCACGCGTCGCGCGCGGTGGCTCCGTCACGGCGTTCCGCTTGTTCCGGCGCGTCCCGCCGAGTCGTTCCAGACGACTGCATTGCAGCGAATTCGCGGCGGCGATCGCACCGCTTCCTTCTGGCCCGCATCGGGCATCGTTTCCCCGTCATTTACCCCGTCATCGGACTTTTTCGCGCAAGAAATACCGGTGCAGGAAACCGACCTTACAACTGTCATCGTACGTCGTCGAATCGGGTGTTTTTTCACATCATGAGGCGTCGTTTTATGCAGGTTTTTGTCGCGTCTAAAGCCTTGAATCACTTGCAACTATCGCTTACAATCGCCCGGATTTGTTAGCTAGGCACCCCTGAAAGCTTTCAGAAAGCTTGGGGTCGGGTTCGAGGATTTCAGCGGAAGATTGCGATGGCGGGTCAGGCGCCGAACGACAGGCACGATGATCAGCGCACGCAACGCACCGCTTCGGCGGCTGCCGAGCGGCGCGAATCCGACGATGACTGGGATGTCGAGCAGCAAGATAACAACATCGTTCCGCTCACGCGGACGGAGGCCGAAAGGCTGTTCGGTCCGAACGTGAGCAAGCCCTCGCGCGTGACCCCCTACAAGGTGGTGTTCGCGCAAGTGGTCCTGTCCCTGGTTGCAACGCTGGCGTGGTGGCTGTTTTCGAAGTCGCCGGGCGCCGCTGCGCAATCCGCGTTTCTGGGCGGAGCGATCGGCTGGGTGCCCAGTGCGGTATTCGTGGCACGACTGAAGGCAGGTGGCTCGGCCACCGTGATGAGCTGGGTGATGGGCGAAGCCCTGAAACTGGCTCTGACGATCGGGATGTTCACCGCGGTGGCGTTCGGCTGGGCCGGCGTGCACTGGGTGCCCTTCCTCGTCACGTACCTCGTCGTGCTGAAGACGTACTGGATCGCGCTGGCCTGGCGGTAAGAAACAAGCAGCGTGCGGTTTCGACAACGAACCGCACCGGCCCGTTCCCGCAATAGCGTGTTGCGGAACGGGGCAAAACGATTTTCGACAATTTGGGTGGCATTAACGATATGGCAGCTAGCGAAGGCACGCGCGGTCCGGATCCGTCCGAGTACATTGCGCACCACTTGCAGAATTTCTCCACCTCGCATCAGACGTCGATTTTCGATATCCACGTCTGGAATATCGACACGCTGTTCTGGTCGATCGTCTGCGGCATCGTGACGATCCTCCTGCTGCGTCTGGCCGCCCGCAAGGCGACGTCGGGCGTGCCGGGCCGTTTCCAGTGCGCGATCGAGATGCTCGTCGAAATGGTCGAAGACCAGTCGAAGGCCATCGTCCACGGCAATCGCACCTTCATCGCGCCGCTCGCCCTCACGGTGTTCGTGTGGGTCGCGCTGATGAACTCCCTCGACTTCCTCCCGGTCGACCTGCCGGGCCGCGTGATCGGCCTGCTCGGTCTGTCGGACGTGATTTCCCACCATCGCATCGTCCCGACGGCCGACCTGAACGGCACGCTCGGCATCGCGCTCGGCGTGTTCGTCCTGATGATCTACTACAGCATCAAGATCAAGGGCGCGGGCGGCTTTGTGCATGAGCTGCTGTCGGCCCCGTTCGGTGCCCACCCGCTGCTGTGGATCCCGAACCTCGCGCTCAACATCGTCGAATATCTCGCAAAGACCGTTTCGCTCGGCATGCGGCTGTTCGGCAACATGTACGCGGGTGAGCTGTTGTTCCTGTTGATCGCCCTGCTCGGCAGCATGTGGAGCTTCGGTGGCGACGCAACGTTCCTCGGCTTCGTTGGTCATGTGATCGCGGGTAGCGTCTGGGCAATCTTCCACATTCTGATTGTTCTGTTGCAGGCATTCATTTTCATGATGCTGACGCTGGTGTATCTCGGCCAAGCGCACGACACGCACTAAGCGCGGCGTGCAACAAAGAGTCTTCGTTTTAGTTTTTTAAATCTCAGTTCCAAGTCTTTTCACAAAGGAGTGATCATGCAAGCTTACATCGCCAACATCCAGGGTCTGACCGCCATCGGTATCGGCATCATCATCGGCCTGGGTGCAATCGGCGCCTGTATCGGTATCGCGCTGATGGGTGGCAAGTACATCGAAGCCTGCGCACGTCAGCCGGAACTCATCAACCCGCTGCAAACGAAGATGTTCCTGCTGGCTGGTCTGATCGACGCTGCATTCCTGATCGGCGTTGGTGTCGCAATGCTGTTCGCGTTCGCGAACCCGCTCCTGTCGAAGCTCGCAGGCTAAGGTTCCTCGGAAATATGCGTCCGGCGTGAGCCGGCGCAGGGCGGAACGGAGACTTGGGGCGCTGATCGAATGCAACTCGATGAGCGCCTTACCGTTTCATTTTTCCGGAATAGCAGATAAGGAAACACCGTGAATCTCAACGCAACTCTGTTTGCGCAAATGGTCGTGTTCCTGGTCCTCGCGTGGTTCACGATGAAATTCGTGTGGCCGCCGTTGATCAACGCCCTCGACGAACGTTCGAAGAAGATCGCCGACGGCCTCGCCGCCGCGGAGAAGGGCAAGGCGGAACTCGACGCAGCGCACAAGCGCGTGGACCAGGAACTCGCGCAGGCCCGCAACGACGGCCAGCAGCGCATCGCCGACGCCGAAAAGCGTGCCCAGGCGGTCGCCGAGGAAATCAAGGCCAACGCCCAGGCTGAAGCCGCCCGCATCGTCGCCCAGGCGAAGGCGGAAGCAGAACAGCAAATCGTGAAGGCGCGCGAAGCGCTGCGTGGCGAAGTCGCCGCGCTGGCCGTGAAGGGCGCCGAGCAGATCCTGAAGCGCGAAGTCGATCAAACGGCCCACGCCCAACTGCTGAATCAACTGAAAGCCGAGCTCTGATCATGGCCGAACTTGCAACCATCGCCCGCCCTTACGCAGAAGCGCTGTTCCGCGTGGCCGAGGGCGGTGACATCGCCGCCTGGTCCACGCTCGTGCAAGAGCTGGCCCAGGTTGCGCGTCTGCCGGAAGTCCTGTCGGTCGCGTCGAGCCCGAAGGTGACGCGCACGCAAGTAGCCGAGTTGCTGCTTGCTGCGGTGAAGTCGCCCGTCGCGGCCGGCGCCGAAGCGAAGAACTTCGTGCAGATGCTGGTCGACAATCATCGCATCGCGCTGCTGCCGGAAATTGCCGAGCAGTTCGAGGCGCTCAAGAACGAACGTGAAGGTGCCGCCGACGCCGAGATCGTGAGCGCGTTCCCGCTGAACGGCGCGGATCTCGACAGTCTCGTCTCGGGCCTCGAACGCAAGTTCAAGCGCAAGCTGAAACCGACGGTCGAAGTCGATTCGTCGCTGATCGGCGGCGTGCGCGTGACGGTCGGCGACGAAGTGCTCGACACCTCGGTTCGCGCGCGTCTCGCATCGATGCAGGCTGCCTTGACCGCCTGAGCGCCACGCCGGCACGCAACAGAATTGACTATCAGGAGCGAATAATGCAACTCAATCCCTCTGAGATCAGCGAGCTGATCAAGAGCCGGATCCAGGGCCTTGAAGCGAGCGCAGACGTTCGCAACCAGGGCACCGTGATCTCCGTGACCGACGGTATCGTGCGTATCCACGGCCTGTCGGACGTGATGCAGGGCGAAATGCTCGAGTTTCCGGGCAACACGTTCGGTCTCGCGCTGAACCTCGAGCGCGACTCGGTCGGCGCGGTGATTCTCGGCGAATACGAACACATCTCGGAAGGCGACATCGTCAAGACGACGGGCCGCATTCTCGAAGTCCCGGTTGGCCCGGAACTCGTCGGCCGCGTGGTCGACGCGCTCGGCAACCCGATCGACGGCAAGGGCCCGGTCAACGCGAAGCTGACCGACGCGATCGAAAAGATCGCCCCGGGCGTGATCTGGCGTAAGTCGGTGTCGCAGCCGGTGCAGACGGGCATCAAGTCGATCGACGCGATGGTGCCGATCGGCCGTGGC
Organism: Burkholderia sp. BCC0044; assembly: GCF_902832955.1. NCBI lineage: Bacteria > Pseudomonadati > Pseudomonadota > Betaproteobacteria > Burkholderiales > Burkholderiaceae > Burkholderia > Burkholderia sp. BCC0044. The sequence continues at coordinate 102,464 of NZ_CADFDO010000007.1, forward strand.
CAGCGTGAGCTGATCATCGGCGACCGTCAGTGCGGCAAGACCGCGGTGGCGCTCGACGCGATCATCAACCAGAAGGGCAAGGACCTGATCTGTATCTACGTCGCGATCGGCCAGAAGGCTTCGTCGATCATGAACGTGGTTCGCAAGCTCGAAGAAACGGGCGCGATGGAATACACGATCGTCGTCGCCGCCTCGGCATCGGATTCGGCTGCGATGCAGTACCTGGCACCGTACGCCGGCTGCACGATGGGCGAATACTTCCGTGACCGCGGCCAAGACGCGCTGATCATCTATGACGACTTGACCAAGCAGGCTTGGGCATACCGTCAGATCTCGCTGCTGCTGCGCCGCCCGCCGGGCCGTGAAGCGTACCCGGGCGACGTGTTCTATCTGCACTCGCGTCTGCTCGAGCGTGCGGCTCGCGTGTCGGAAGAGTACGTCGAGAAGTTCACGAACGGCGAAGTGAAGGGCAAGAGCGGCTCGCTGACGGCACTGCCGGTCATCGAAACGCAGGCTGGCGACGTGACCGCGTTCGTTCCGACGAACGTGATCTCGATTACCGACGGCCAGATCTTCCTGGAAACCGACCTGTTCAACGCAGGCATCCGCCCGGCAATCAACGCCGGCGTGTCGGTGTCGCGCGTCGGTGGCGCCGCTCAGACGAAGGTCGTGAAGAAGCTGTCGGGCGGTATCCGTACCGACCTCGCGCAGTACCGTGAACTGGCCGCATTCGCGCAGTTCGCATCGGACCTCGACGAAGCGACCCGCAAGCAGCTCGAGCGCGGCCGCCGCGTGACGGAACTGCTGAAGCAGCCGCAGTACCAGCCGCTGCAGGTGTGGGAACTGGCCGTGTCGCTGTACGCCGCGAACAACGGCTACCTCGACGATCTCGACGTCAAGCAAGTGCTGTCGTTCGAGAAGGGCCTGCGCGACAACCTGAAGACCAGCCACGCTGACCTCATCAAGCGCATCGAAGACACCAAGGATCTCTCGAAGGACGACGAAGGCGCGCTGCGCGCGGCGATCGAATCCTTCAAGAAGTCCGGTGCCTATTGATCCGCGAGTGACACACTGAGGCCGCGCGGGCGCGCATGATGCGCCCGCGCCGCTTCGGTCAAGGAGCAAGCTATGGCTGGAATGAAGGAAATTCGCGGCAAGATCAAGAGCGTGCAGAACACGCGCAAGATCACGAAGGCGATGGAGATGGTGGCTGCATCGAAGATGCGTCGCGCGCAGGAACGCATGCGCGCCGCTCGTCCGTATGCAGACAAGGTCCGTGCCATCGCCGCGCACATGAGCCGTGCGAACCCGGAGTACCGCCACCCGTTCATGGTGGCGAACGACGGCGCGCAGACGGCCGGCATCATCCTCGTCACGACGGACAAGGGTCTGTGCGGTGGTCTGAACACCAACGTGCTGCGTGCGACGGTGCAGAAGTTCAAGGAGCTGGAAGAGAAGGGCCAGAAGGTCGAAGCCACCGCGATCGGCGGCAAGGGCCTCGGGTTCCTGAACCGCTTCGGCGCGAAGGTGATGTCGCAGGTCGTGCACCTCGGCGACACCCCGCACCTGGACAAGCTGATCGGCGCCGTGAAGACGCAGCTCGATCTGTACTCGGAAGGCAAGCTGTCGGCGGTTTATATCGCTTACACGCGCTTCGTCAACACGATGAAGCAGGAAGCCGTGATCGAGCAGCTGCTGCCGCTGTCGTCGGAACACTTCGAAGCCGATGACGGTACGCCGGCGACGTCGTGGGACTACATCTACGAGCCGGACGCGCAGGCCGTCGTCGACGAACTGCTCGTGCGTTACGTCGAGGCGCTGGTGTACCAGGCCGTCGCGGAAAACATGGCGTCCGAGCAATCGGCGCGCATGGTCGCGATGAAGGCCGCGTCCGACAACGCGAAGACGGTGATCAGCGAACTGCAGCTCGTATACAACAAGAGCCGTCAGGCCGCGATCACGAAAGAACTGTCGGAGATCGTCGGCGGCGCAGCCGCTGTTTAAGCGCGCGCCCGGGACGACAACTGCGCCTTTGCGCGAGTAAAGAATCAGGTATTTAAAGGAAAAGCGATGAGTACTGCTGCTTTGGTAGAAGGCAAGATCGTACAGTGCATCGGCGCCGTTATCGACGTGGAATTCCCGCGCGACAGCATGCCGAAGATCTACGACGCGCTCATTCTCGATGGCTCGGAGCTAACGCTCGAAGTCCAGCAACAGCTGGGCGACGGCGTGGTCCGTACCATTTGTCTGGGTGCATCCGACGGCCTGCGCCGCGGCCTGACCGTGAAGAACACGGCGAAGCCGATCTCGGTGCCGGTCGGCAAGCCGACCCTCGGCCGTATCATGGACGTGCTCGGCCGTCCGATCGACGAAGCCGGCCCGATCGAGAGCGACGTGACGCGTTCGATCCACCAGAAGGCACCGGCGTTCGACGAACTGTCGCCGTCGACCGAACTGCTCGAAACGGGTATCAAGGTCATCGACCTGATCTGCCCGTTCGCGAAGGGCGGCAAGGTTGGCCTGTTCGGCGGTGCTGGCGTGGGCAAGACCGTCAACATGATGGAGCTCATCAACAACATCGCGAAGGAACACGGCGGTTACTCCGTGTTCGCGGGCGTGGGCGAGCGTACCCGTGAAGGGAACGACTTCTACCACGAAATGAAGGACTCGAACGTTCTCGACAAGGTCGCGCTGGTGTACGGCCAGATGAACGAGCCGCCGGGCAACCGTCTGCGCGTCGCGCTGACCGGCCTGACGATGGCCGAGCACTTCCGTGACGAAGGCCTCGACGTGCTGTTCTTCGTCGACAACATCTACCGTTTCACGCTGGCCGGTACCGAAGTGTCGGCACTGCTCGGCCGTATGCCGTCGGCAGTGGGCTATCAGCCGACGCTGGCTGAAGAAATGGGCAAGCTGCAAGAGCGCATCACGTCGACCAAGAAGGGCTCGATTACGTCGGTTCAGGCCGTGTACGTCCCTGCGGACGACTTGACCGACCCGTCGCCGGCAACCACCTTCGGCCACCTGGACGCAACCGTCGTTCTGTCGCGTGACATCGCTTCGCTGGGTATCTACCCGGCGGTCGACCCGCTCGACTCGACGTCGCGCCAGATCGACCCGAACGTGATCGGTGAAGAGCACTACTCGATCACGCGTCGCGTTCAGCAGACGCTGCAGCGCTACAAGGAACTGCGCGACATCATCGCGATTCTGGGCATGGACGAACTGTCGCCGGAAGACAAGCTGTCGGTCGCACGTGCGCGTAAGATCCAGCGTTTCCTGTCGCAGCCGTTCCACGTCGCTGAAGTGTTCACGGGCTCGCCGGGCAAGTACGTGCCGCTGAAGGAAACGATCCGTGGCTTCAAGATGATCGTCGACGGCGAGTGCGACCACCTGCCGGAACAGGCGTTCTACATGGTCGGCACGATCGACGAAGCCTTCGAAAAGGCCAAGAAGATCCAGTAAGGGCTGAGTGAGTCGCAAGCCGGCGAGCGCCGGCCGGAACAATAAGTCAGCAATGACTTGTATTCCGGCCGCCTGCGCCGGCCGCAATACGCTCAACCCGTGGATGAGATTGGAGTCGATATGGCAACCATCAAAGTAGACGTCGTCAGCGCGGAAGAGCAGATCTTCTCGGGCGAGGCGAAATTCGTCGCGCTGCCGGGCGAAACGGGTGAGCTGGGCATTCTGCCGGGTCACACGCCGCTCATTACCCGGATTCGTCCGGGTGCGGTGCGCATCGAAGTCGAGGGCGGCAACGACGAATTCGTGTTCGTCGCGGGCGGCATTCTCGAAGTGCAGCCGGGCGCCGTGACGGTGCTCGCCGATACCGCGATCCGCGGCAAGGACCTCGACGCGGCGAAAGCCGAGGAAGCGCGCAAGCGTGCCGAGGAAACGCTGCAGAACGCGAAGTCGGACCTCGACCTCGCAAAGGCGCAATCCGAGCTCGCGACCGCGATGGCGCAGCTCGAAGCAATCCAGCGTCTGGCGAAGATCCGCAGCCGGCACTGAGCCGTGCCGCGTATCCCGCGAAAGAAAGCAGCCTTCGGGCTGCTTTTTTTTCATTCGTCGTTTTTGTCTGTCTTTTTGCGGGCCGGATCGTATCGTTCGGTCGTGCTATTTCAGCCGCCCGCCGCGATTTAATGTCAGAGTGTCGTCAGCGGAGCGCGGCATCATGCGCTCAGCGGTTCGCCGCCGCGAGCACGGCGGGCGCAGGCACGCGCGTCAGCCGCGTGTCGCAGCCGATCAGACAAAAACGGACGGAGACATCGATGGCAGCAGACCTTGGCAAGGGGGCGCTGATCGCGCCCGAAAACGGACTGTCGTACGTGCGCGGCGCGACCGACGTGCCGTTATCCGACGCGACGATCAGCCGGTTCCTGCTCGACACGGCCGGCCGCTTTCCCGACCGTCCGGCCGTCGTGTTCCGCGAGCAGCAGGTGCGCTGGACCTGGCGTGAATTCGCGCACGAGATCGACGTGCTTGCGGCCGGCCTCGCCGCGCTCGGGATCGTGAAGGGCGATTGCGTCGGCATCTGGTCGCCGAACCGCAGCGAATGGCTGCTCACGCAGTTCGCGACCGCGCGGATCGGCGCGGTGCTCGTCAACATCAACCCGGCCTACCGGCTGTCGGAACTCGAATACGCGCTGAACAAGGTCGGCTGCAAGGCCGTGATCGCGGCCGAGCGCTTCAAGAGCTCCGCGTACGTCGAGATGCTGCAGACCATCGCGCCGGAGCTCGCGAGCGCGACGCCGGGCGACCTGCACGCGGCGCGCGTGCCGAACCTGCGCACGATCGTGTCGATGGGCGAGACGGCGCCCGCCGGCATGTTCCGCTTCGCGGACGTGATGGCGCGCGGCCGCCAGGCGGTCGATCCGGCGCTGCTCGATGCGATCGGCGCGACGCTCGCGGCCACCGATCCGATCAACATCCAGTTCACGAGCGGCACGACCGGCAGCCCGAAGGGCGCGACGCTCACGCACCGCAACGTCGTCAACAACGCGCGCTCGATCGCGATGGCGATGCGTTTCACCGAACAGGATTCGCTTTGCATCCCGGTGCCGCTCTATCACTGCTTCGGGATGGTGCTGGCCGTGCTCGCCTGCGTGTCGACGGGCGCCGCGATGGTGTTCCCCGGCGAAGCGTTCGACCCGGTCGCGACGCTCGCGGCGGTGGCCGAAGAACGCTGCACCGCGCTGCACGGCGTGCCGACGATGTTCATCGCGGAGCTCGATCATCCGGAATTCGCGAGATTCGACTTGTCGACGCTGCGCACCGGGATCATGGCCGGCTCGCCGTGCCCGATCGAGACGATGAAGCGCGTCGTCGCGCAGATGCATCTGTCGGAGATCACGATCGCGTACGGGATGACGGAGACGAGCCCCGTGTCGTTCCAGAGCTCGACCGACGATCCGCTGGAAAAGCGCACGACGACGGTGGGCCGCATCCAGCCGCATCTCGAAGTGAAGATCGTCGATCCGGGCGGCGACATCGTGCCGGTCGGCGCGACGGGCGAGCTGTGCACGAAGGGCTATTCGGTGATGCTCGGCTACTGGGACGACGACGCGAAGACGCGCGAGGTGCTGGTCGACGGGTGGATGCACACGGGCGACCTCGCGACGCTCGACGCGGACGGCTACTGCAACATCGTCGGTCGCCTGAAGGACATGGTGATTCGCGGCGGCGAGAACGTCTATCCGCGCGAGATCGAGGAATTCCTGTTCCGGCATCCGAAGATCCAGAGCGCGCAGGTATTCGGCGTGCCCGATGCGAAGTACGGCGAGGAGCTGTGCGCGTGGATCGTGCTGCGCGCGGACGAGCAGATGACCGAGGACGACGTGCGCGCGTTCTGCCAAGGCCAGATCGCGCACTACAAGATTCCGCGCTATATCCGCTTCGTCGACGAGCTGCCGATGACGGTGACGGGCAAGGTGCAGAAGTTCGTGATGCGCGAGCGGATGATCGAGGAACTGAAGCTCGACGTGCAGAAGACTGCTTGAAGCGGGACGGTACGGGACAATGCTGAAAAAACGTGGCGGCCTGCAGGTCGCTACGTTTTCGACGGACGAAAAAAAGCGGGCTTATTAGCCCGCTAAAAACCACACGCTACGGGGTTAGCGCGAGGAGACCAAAGATGAAACCGGATCCGGCGGGGAGCCGGAAACGACTCCAACAGGGATGCCCCTCGGAAGGGCTTCGGTACGTGACCGACTGGCTCGCAGCGCTTCGCGTCCGCTCACACTTGGCACACGAGACCGCATCCGTGTTGAAACCGTTGAGGCCATTGTGGGCGAATTAATGACCCGTCGCGGTAACAAAGTGTTTCAGGTTGTAACGCCCGCCAGATAAGGCTTTCCGGGATTTTTTGCTGTTTTCGGGGTCCTGAAAAAGGTCATTTTTACCCATACTTTCCGCTGCGTTTTCAAGGTATGCGCGCGATGCGTTTTTCACGTGTATCGGGCGCGATGAATTGCCGATTTTCACGCGAGAAAGTGCACGGCGCGATCGATACCGCGCATGACGATTCATTCGTCAGAAAGATTTTGAAACGTGATCGGAATGCGGGGAAGTCGGCCATTCGGCCAATTCGGCGGGTTTTGCGCCGCTGGAAGGCCCGGCGCAGCGACGGCAATGTGTAACGGCGCGCGCGGCGGCTGCGGGGTCGGTGCCCATGATCGGTCGCCGCGGCGCGGGTCAGCTTACTTCAGCCACTTGTCCGAAATCACCTGGTACTCGCCGGTGGACAGCGCGAGATGCAGCCACTGATCGACGTATTGCTGGAACACGACGTCGCCGCGCGGCACCATGTACGCCTTTTCGCCGAACTGGAACGGCTTGTCCGGATGCACCGAGCAGAGGCCCGGATTCAGCTTTTGCTGCAGCTGCGTCTCGGACGCATCCGTCACCATCACGTCGGCGTTGCCCGCGAGGATCTGCTTGAAGATCGTCACGTTGTCCGGGTAGACGGTCAGGTTCGCGTGCGTGAAGAACTGCTTCGCGAAGCGCTCGTTGGTGCCGCCCGGATTCACGATCACGCGCGTGTCGGGCCGGTCGATCTGCGCGACGGTCTGGTACTTGTCGGCATCCGCGCAGCGCACGATCGGCGTCTTGCCGTCGACCACGTACGGCTGCGTGAAGAACACGCGCTTCTGGCGCTCGAGCGTCGTCGACACGCCACCCACCGCGATGTCGCACTTCGCAACGAAGTCGTGGGTGAGGTTCGGCCAGCTCGTCTTCACGTAATCGGTCTTCACGCCGAGCGATTTCGCGAGCGATTCGGCCATGTCGATGTCGATGCCCTCGAAGCGGCCGTCCGCGCGGTAGTACGAATACGGCTTGTAGTCGCCGGTCGTGCACACGCGCAGCGTGCCCCGCGCGAGCACGTCGTCGAGCCGCGAGCCGGCGGCCGCGGCGCTCGCGGGCGCGGGCGCGGTCGTCCCCTGTGCGTGCGCGGCAGCGCAGCAAAGCGCGGTGGCGGCAGCAAGCGCGGCGAGCGTGGCGAATGTCTTCATCGGTCTCCTCCTTCGTTCGGTTCGATATGAGCGTCCGATCATAACGGAGCCATCGCGCGCGTCATATGGCCGCCATCGCATCGGCATGCGCAGCCCGATCGCGGCTGTCCGGTAAAATGCCGGTTTGCCTTCGCATCGTCGCTCCTACCGTGGCCCATAACCTGCTCAACGACACCTTCCTGCGTGCGCTTCTGCGCGAGCCGACCGACTACACGCCGATCTGGCTGATGCGCCAGGCCGGCCGCTACCTGCCCGAATACAACGCGACGCGCGCGCGCGCCGGCAGCTTCCTCGGTCTCGCGAAGAATCCCGACTACGCGACCGAGGTGACGCTGCAGCCGCTCGAGCGCTTTCCGCTCGACGCCGCGATCCTGTTCTCGGACATCCTGACGATTCCCGACGCGATGGGGCTCGGCCTCGACTTCCAGGTCGGCGAAGGGCCGAAGTTCGCGCATCCGGTGCGCACCGAGGCCGACGTCGCGAAGCTCGCGGTGCCGGACATCGAGGAGACGCTCGGTTACGTGACGGGCGCCGTGCGCGAGATCCGCCGCGCGCTCACCGACGGTCAGGGCCGCCAGCGCGTGCCGCTGATCGGCTTCTCGGGCAGCCCGTGGACGCTCGCGTGCTACATGGTCGAAGGCGGCGGCTCGGACGATTTCCGCACGGTGAAGTCGATGGCGTATTCGCGCCCCGACCTGATGCACCGGATCCTCGACGTGAACGCGCAGGCGGTGGCCGCGTATCTGAACGCGCAGATCGAAGCGGGCGCGCAGGCCGTGATGATCTTCGACACGTGGGGCGGCGCGCTGGCCGACGGCGCGTATCAGCGCTTCTCGCTCGATTACATCCGCCGCGTGGTGTCGCAGCTCAAGCGCGAGCACGACGGCGAGCGCGTGCCGGTGATCACGTTCACGAAGGGCGGCGGACTGTGGCTCGAGGAGATCGCGGCGACCGGCGTCGACGCGGTCGGGCTCGACTGGACGGTCAACCTCGGCGCCGCGCGCGAGCGCGTCGCGGGGCGCGTCGCGCTGCAGGGCAACCTCGACCCGACGATCCTGTTTGCACCGCCGGCCGCGGTGCGCGAACAGGCGCGCGCGGTGCTCGACAGCTACGGCAACCATCCGGGCCACGTGTTCAACCTCGGGCACGGCATCTCGCAATTCACGTCGCCCGATCACGTCGCCGAACTCGTCGACGAAGTCCATACCCACAGCCGCGCGATCCGTAGCGGAGCGGCGGGCTGAACGCAAGCGCCGTCATGCTGCACTGCGGGATGGTGATGTTTCGTTTCTGAAACTAAACAGGACGCAACCCCGCTCCGGTTGCCGATTCGGTGCTTGTCAAGACTTGACTTATACACATTTTCCACGTTGCAGCGCGGTAGAGCCCCGTATCGGTCAATTTGTCTCGCTATGGTTCGGTAATTTGAATAGCAGCCTTATGGAATAAGGCTTCGCGGGGCACCGCCGCAAGCGGCGAAAAACAGCGGAAAGCACGGCCCGGCGCGCGTTGCGGCCGTTGAGCGGCGAGTTCTCAACAAAGTTATCCACAGGCTGGCCAGGGTATACGGCGATTCCTAATGCGAATCCAAAACTTAGCGCCGAATCTGAAGTTTTACTTTAAGTCCGCCGTCGCGATACGGGCGCGGGTGCAGGCCGTCCGTATGCTGCGTGCCGCCGCTGCCGGAGCGCGCGGATGAGCGACACCTATCTGCGCGTGGCGCTCGACCATCCGCTCGCGACCCTGTTCGACTATCGCTGCGACGCGCAGCCGGCGCCCGGGCCGGGCACGCTCGTGCAGGTGCCGTTCGGCAAGCGGCAGGCCGTCGGGCTCGTCTGCGAAGTCACCACTCACACCGATGTACCGCCGTCGCGGCTGCGCGCGGTCGATGCGATCTGCACGGAGCTGCCGCCGCTGTCGGCGGACTGGCTCGCGCTCGTGTCGTTCGCTGCCGACTACTATCAGCGCGGGCGCGGCGAAGTCGCGTTGCCGGCGCTGCCGCAGGCGCTGCGCGACGCCGGGCGCTGGGGGCGGCTGCTCGCGCCGGAAGTGCGCTACCGGCCGACCGAGGCCGGCCGCGCGGCGCTGCCCGATGCGTTGCCTGCGCGCGGCGCCGCGCTGCGCCGGCTCGCGCAGGCACTCGTCGATACCGGTTCGCTGACGCTGCCCGACGCACGCGCGCTGCACCCGAAGGCGGCCGCGACGCTCGACGACTGGGCGGCGCGCGGCTGGGTCGACGTCGAGGAGATCGGCTGGGCCGATACGCCTGTGGTCAACCCTGTGGATAACCTGTCGACAAGCGGTGGACGCGCTGTGCCGCCGGCGTTGACGGACCAGCAGGCCGAGGCGCTCGACGCGATCCGCGCGGCGCAGGGCTTCGCGCCGTTCCTGCTGCACGGCGTGACGGGCAGCGGCAAGACCGAGGTGTATCTGCATGCGCTCGCGTCGCTGCTCGACGCGCGGCCGGACGCGCAGGCGCTGGTGCTCGTGCCCGAAATCAACCTGACGCCGCAGTTCGAGGCCGCGTTTCGCGCGCGCTTCGCGGGGGCGCTCGCCGACGACGCGATCGTCACGCTGCACAGCGGGCTCGCCGAAGGCGAACGGGCGCGCAACTGGCTCGCCGCGCACACGGGCCGCGCGCGGATCGTGCTCGGCACGCGGCTCGCGGTGCTCGCGTCGATGCCGACGCTCGCGCTGATCGTCGTCGACGAGGAGCACGAGCCCGCGTACAAGCAGCAGGAAGGGCTGCGCTATTCGGCGCGCGACCTGGCCGTGTGGCGCGCGAAGCAGCTCGGCATCACCGTCGTGCTCGGCTCGGCCACGCCGTCGCTCGAAAGCTGGTGGCAGGCCGAGCAGGGGCGTTACACGCGGCTCACGCTGTCGCGTCGCGCGGTGGCCGACGCGACGCTGCCGACCGTGCGGCTGATCGACCTCGAAGAGGAACGGCGGCGCGGGCGCGCGTCGATGGGCGGGCTGTCGGGGCCGCTCGTCGCCGCGCTGAAGGCGCGGCTCGAACGCGGCGAACAGAGCCTCGTGTTCCTGAACCGGCGCGGTTACGCGCCGCAGCTCGCGTGCGACGCATGCGGCTGGGTGGCCGGCTGCCCGCGCTGCAGCGCGTACGTCGTGCTGCACAAGCCCGAGCATGCGCTGCGCTGCCATCACTGCGGCTGGGAAGCGCGCATTCCGCGCTCGTGCCCCGAGTGCGGGAACGTCGACATCGCGCCGCTCGGGCGCGGCACGCAGCGCATCGAGGAGGCGCTCGCCGAGGCCGTGCCGGGCGCGCGGATCCTGCGGATCGACGCGGACAGCACGCGCCGCAAGGGCAGCGCGCAGGCGCTTTTTTCCGACGTGCACGCGGGCGAGGTCGACATCCTGGTCGGCACGCAGATGATCGCGAAGGGGCACGACTTCCAGCGCGTGTCGCTCGTCGGCGTGCTCAATGCCGATACCGCGCTGTTCTCGCACGACTTCCGCGCGAGCGAGCGGCTGTTCGCGCAGCTGATGCAGGTGAGCGGCCGCGCGGGGCGCGCCGGCCTGCCGGGCGAGGTGATGGTGCAGACGCGCTACCCGCGTCATGCGCTGTATCACGCGCTCGGGCGGCAGGATTACGTGGGCTTCGCGAATTCGCAGCTCGGCGAGCGTCGCGACGCGCACCTGCCGCCGTTCGTCTACCAGGCGCTGCTGCGCGCCGAAGGGCGCACGCTCGATGCGGCGCTCGCGTTCCTGCAGCAGGCCGCGGCCGCGTTGCCGGGGCTGCCGGGCGCCGATCGCGTGACCGTGTACGACGCGGTGCCGATGACCATCGTCAAAGTCGCGAACGTCCATCGCGCGCAGCTGCTGCTCGAAAGCGCGTCGCGGGCGGCGCTGCAGCATGCGTTGCGCGCGTGGCAGCCGGAGCTGCGCGCGCTGAAGGGCGTGCTGCGCTGGAGCGTCGAGGTCGATCCGCTGGATATCTGAGCGGCGTCCGCGCGGGCGTCGCGTGGAGTCACCGGATATCGGGACGTCTGCGCCGCCGGGTGCCCGAGCCGTCGCCCGTCGCATGCCCGACCGGGGCTGTCGGTGCCCCAGCCCCTCCGTCGCCTACCCGACGCCGGCACCGTGCCTCGTGTCACACCTCCCAACCTCCCAGTGCAACCTCTTTTCGGCCGCTTCCTTGCATGCCGAGGGTTGCACGCATGTGTCCAATCGCACCGATCAGGGAAAACACCGAGCCTCCGACCACGGGCAACCCCTAGGTTGCAACCACATAAGTGGCTGATTATATTGACTAACTTATGGGTGCAACCTCTCTCTCAATTTGGTTGCACCTTTTTATTGCGTGCCGTAGGATTTCGCGCATCCTCTTACACCACACTGCCGGGCTCGCACCGGCGCACGAACCCACCATGGCAAGCACGACTCTCGGCGTCAAAGTCGACGACCTTCTCCGCTCGCGCCTGAAAGACGCGGCAGCGCGTCTCGAGCGCACTCCCCACTGGCTGATCAAGCAGGCGATCTTCGCGTATCTCGAGCGGATCGAGCACGGCCAGTTGCCGCCCGAGCTGTCGGGCCACAGCGGCGTGACGGAGCTCGCCGACGGTCAGGCCGCGGACGGCGACGACGACAACTCGCCGCATCCGTTCCTCGAGTTCGCGCAGAACGTGCAGCCGCAGTCGGTGCTGCGCGCGGCGATCACCGCCGCGTACCGCCGTCCGGAACCGGAGTGCGTGCCGTTCCTGCTCGGCCAGGCGCGCCTGCCCGCGAACCTGCAGGCGGACGTGCAGGCGCTCGCGACGAAGCTGGTCGAGGCGCTGCGCGAGAAGAGCTCGGGCGGCGGCGTCGAAGGGCTGATCCACGAGTTCTCGCTGTCGAGCCAGGAAGGCGTCGCGCTGATGTGCCTCGCCGAAGCGCTGCTGCGCATTCCCGACCGCGCGACGCGCGACGCGCTGATCCGCGACAAGATCAGCAAGGGCGACTGGCGCTCGCACGTCGGCCACGCGCCGTCGCTGTTCGTGAACGCGGCGACCTGGGGGCTGATGATCACCGGCAAGCTCGTGACGACCAACAGCGAAGCGGGCCTGTCGTCGGCGCTCACGCGCCTGATCGGCCGCGGCGGCGAGCCGCTGATCCGCAAGGGCGTCGACATGGCGATGCGCCTGATGGGCGAGCAGTTCGTCACCGGCGAAACGATCTCCGAAGCGCTCGCGAACAGCCGCAAGTACGAAGCGCGCGGCTTCCGCTACTCGTACGACATGCTCGGCGAAGCGGCGACGACCGAAGAGGACGCGCAGCGCTACTACGCGTCGTACGAGCAGGCGATCCACGCGATCGGCAAGGCGGCCGGCGGCCGCGGCATCTACGAAGGCCCGGGCATCTCGATCAAGCTGTCGGCGCTGCATGCGCGCTATTCGCGCTCGCAGCAGGACCGCACGATGAGCGAGCTGCTGCCGCGCGTGCGCGCGCTCGCGCTGCTCGCACGTCGCTACGACATCGGCCTGAACATCGACGCGGAAGAAGCGGATCGCCTCGAACTGTCGCTCGACCTGCTCGAGGCGCTGTGCTTCGATCCGGATCTCGCGGGCTGGAACGGCATCGGCTTCGTCGTGCAGGGCTACCAGAAGCGCTGCCCGTTCGTGATCGACTACCTGATCGATCTCGCGCGCCGCAGCCGTCACCGCCTGATGATCCGCCTCGTGAAGGGCGCGTACTGGGACAGCGAAATCAAGCGTGCGCAGGTCGACGGCCTCGAAGGCTATCCGGTCTACACGCGCAAGATCTACACCGACGTGTCGTACCTCGCATGCGCGAAGAAGCTGCTCGCGGCGCCGGACGCCGTGTATCCGCAGTTCGCGACGCACAACGCATACACGCTGGCCGCGATCTACCAGCTCGCGGGCCAGAACTACTACCCGGGCCAGTACGAATTCCAGTGCCTGCACGGGATGGGCGAGCCGCTGTACGAGGAAGTCACGGGCCGCGACAAGCTGAACCGTCCGTGCCGCGTGTACGCACCGGTCGGCACGCACGAGACGCTGCTCGCGTACCTCGTGCGCCGTCTGCTGGAAAACGGCGCGAACACGTCGTTCGTGAACCGCATCGCGGATAAAACCGTGTCGGTGAAGGAGCTGGTCGCCGATCCGGTCGACGAAGCGTCGAAGGTCGTGCCGCTCGGCGCGCCGCACGCGAAGATTCCGCTGCCGCGCCACCTGTACGGCGACGAGCGTCCCAACTCGATGGGCCTCGACCTGTCGAACGAACACCGTCTCGCGTCGCTGTCGTCCGCGTTGCTCGCGAGCGCGCACCACCCGTGGCGCGCGGCGCCGATGCTCGCCGACGATGCACTTGCCGACGCCCCGGCGCGCGACGTGCGCAACCCGGCCGATCAGCGCGACGTAGTCGGCACGGTCAGCGAAGCGACGTCCGAGCACGTGAGCGCGGCGCTCACGCACGCGGTGGCCGCCGCGCCGATCTGGCAGGCGACGCCGGTCGACGCACGCGCCGACTGCCTGGTGCGCGCAGCCGACCTGCTCGAAGCGCAGATGCACACGCTGATGGGCCTGATCGTGCGCGAAGCCGGCAAGTCGCTGCCGAACGCGATCGCCGAAATCCGCGAAGCGGTCGACTTCCTGCGCTACTACGCGGCGCAGATCCGCGACGAATTCTCGAACGACACGCATCGTCCGCTCGGCCCCGTGGTCTGTATCAGCCCGTGGAACTTCCCGCTCGCGATCTTCATGGGCCAGGTGGCCGCGGCGCTCGCCGCCGGCAACACGGTGCTCGCGAAGCCGGCCGAACAGACGCCGCTGATCGCCGCGCAGGCCGTGCGCCTGCTGCGCGAGGCCGGCGTGCCGGCCGGCGCGGTGCAACTGCTGCCGGGCACGGGCGAGACCGTCGGCGCGGCGCTGGTCGCCGATCCGCGCACGCGCGCGGTGATGTTCACCGGTTCGACCGAAGTCGCGCGCCTGATCAACAAGACGCTTTCCGCGCGCCTCGATCCGGACGGCAAGCCGATTCCGCTGATCGCCGAAACGGGCGGCCAGAACGCGATGATCGTCGACTCGTCGGCGCTCGCGGAGCAGGTCGTCGCGGACGTGATGCAGTCGTCGTTCGACTCGGCCGGTCAACGGTGTTCGGCGCTGCGCGTTCTGTGTCTGCAGGACGACGTCGCGGACCGCACGCTGACGATGCTCAAGGGCGCGATGCACGAGCTGGCGCTCGGCAACCCGGACCGGCTGTCGACCGACGTCGGCCCGGTGATCGACGCCGAAGCGAAGCAGACGATCGACACGCACGTCGCGGCGATGAAGGACAAGGGCCATGGGGTCACGCAACTGCCGATGCCCGACGCGTGCGCGCACGGCACGTTCGTGCCGCCGACGCTGATCGAGATCGGCAGCATCGACGAGTTGAAGCGCGAAGTGTTCGGCCCGGTGCTGCACGTGGTGCGCTACCGGCGCAGCCAGCTCGACAAGCTGCTCGAGCAGATCCGCGCGACCGGTTACGGGCTGACGCTCGGCATCCACACGCGGATCGACGAGACGATCGCGCACGTGATCTCGAATGCGCACGTGGGCAACATCTACGTGAACCGCAACGTGATCGGCGCGGTGGTCGGCGTGCAGCCGTTCGGCGGCGAAGGGCTGTCGGGCACGGGCCCGAAGGCCGGCGGCGCGCTGTACCTGCAGCGCCTGCTCGCGACGCGTCCGTCGGGCCTGCCGCGCGCGCTCGCGCGGTCGCTGGTGGCGGACGGCGCGACCGAAAGCGAGGCGCGCGGCAACCCGGCGGCAGCGCTCACGACGCTGCGCGACTGGCTGATCGAGCAGCGCGAGCCGGCGCTGGCCGCGCGTTGCGACGGCTATCTCGCGCAGGTGCCGGCCGGCGCGACCGCCGTGCTGAGCGGCCCGACGGGCGAGCGAAACACGTATACACTCGGCCCCCGCGGCACGGTGCTGTGTGTCGCGGCCACGCCGGGCGGCGCGCGCGCGCAATTCGCGGCGGTGCTGGCGACGGGCAACCGTGCGTTGTTCGCCGGCGCGGCGGGCGAGGCGCTGGTCGCCGCGCTGCCGGCGTCGCTGAAGGCGCACGCGACCGTGCGCAAGCAGGCCGACGCGCCGTTCGACGCGGTGCTGTTCGAAGGCGACAGCGACGAACTGCAGACGCTCGTGAAGGACGTCGCGCAGCGCCCGGGCCCGATCGTGTCGGTGCAGGGCGTGTCGGCGGGCGCGTTCGAGAACGGCGACGCGGAAGACTACGCGCTCGAGCGGCTGCTCACGGAACGCTCGGTGAGCGTGAATACGGCCGCGGCGGGCGGCAATGCGAATTTGATGACGATCGGCTGATCATCCTTGCCGTTCGGATCAAACAAAGGAAGCGGCCAGGCGATCCCGAAGCCGCTCCATTTACCCTGGTACCAAGGAGATGCTATGCAACACACGATGAAAAAGGTGGCAGGCGCGACGTTCGTCGCCGTCATGTCGCTGGCGGGGACGGCCCATGCGGATGACGTGAAGATCGGTTACGCAGGGCCGATGACGGGCGCGCAGGCGCACTACGGCAAGGATATGCAGAACGGGATCGTGCTCGCGCTGGAAGACTTCAACGCGACGAACCCGAAGATCGGCGGCAAGCCGGTGAAGTTCGTGCTGAGCACGCAGGACGACCAGGCTGACCCGCGCACGGGCACGACGGTCGCGCAGAAGCTCGTCGACGACGGCATCAAGGGCATGCTCGGCCACTTCAACTCGGGCACGACGATTCCCGCTTCGCGCATCTACGCGAACGCGGGCATTCCGGAAATCGCGATGGCGACCGCGCCGGAATACACGCAGCAAGGCTACAAGACGACCTTCCGCATGATGACGTCCGACACGCAGCAGGGCTCGGTGGCCGGCACGTTCGCGTCGAAGGATCTCGGCATGAAGAAGATCGCGATCGTCGACGACCGCACGGCCTACGGCCAGGGTCTCGCCGACCAGTTCGAGAAGGCCGCGAAGGCCGGCGGCGCGACGATCGTCGACCGCGAATTCACGAACGACAAGGCGGTCGACTTCAAGGCGATTCTGACCAAGCTGAAGGCGGCGAAGCCGGACCTCGTCTACTACGGCGGCGCGGATTCGCAGGCAGCGCCGATGGTCAAGCAGATGAAGGCGCTCGGCTTCAACGCACCGCTGATGAGCGGCGAAATGGTGAAGACGCCGACGTTCCTGAAGATCGCGGGCAACGCGGCCGACGGCACGATCGCTTCGCTGGCCGGCCTCCCGCTGGAAGAAATGCCGGGCGGCAAGACCTACGCCGACAAGTACAAGAAGCGTTTCGGCGAAGACGTGCAGACGTACTCGCCGTACGCGTACGACGGCGCGATGGCGATGCTGAACGCGATGAAGAAGGCCGATTCGACCGATCCGGCGAAGTACCTGCCGGTGCTCGCGAAGACCGACATGGCCGGCGTCACGTCGACGCACGTCGCGTACGACGCGAAGGGCGACCTGAAGAACGGCGGCATCACGATGTACAAGGTCGAGAAGGGCGACTGGAAGCCGCTGAAGAGCATCGGCGGGAAGTAAGCAGCTTGATGTGATGTGCGGGCGGGGGCGAACGTCGCCGTCCGGCCGATCGAGCATGCAAAAAAGCCACCGGGCCTTGATGACGGCCGGGTGGCTTTTTTTATCGGCGTGTGCGGCGGCTACTCGCTGCGCACGCGCAGCAGAAACTTCTGCACCTTGCCGGTCGGCGTGCGCGGCAGCGCCTGCACGAACGTGAATGCGCGCGGGATCTTGTACGCCGCGAGCCGCTCGCCGCAGAACGTGCGCAGCGCATCCGCATCGGGCGTCGCGTTCGCCCGCATCACGACGTGCGCGACGACCGTCTCGCCCCAGTCCGGATGCGGGACGCCGACGACGGCCGCCTCGGCGATGTCCGGGTGCGCGCCGAGCACGTCCTCCACTTCCTTCGAATAGACGTTCTCGCCACCGGTGACGATCATGTCCTTCAGCCGGTCGACGATGAACAGATAGCCATCCTGATCGATCCGCGCGACGTCGCCGGTGCGATACCAGCCGCCCGGCGCGAACGCGGCGCGCGTCGCGGCCGCGTCGTCGAGATAGCCGAGCATCATGCTGTCGGCCTTCAGCCAGATTTCGCCGGTCTCGCCCGGCTGCGCATCGACGCCGTCCATTCGCACGACCCGCAGGTCGACGCCCGGGCCGCCCTGGCGGCCGATCGAGCCGGCCTTCGCGATCTGCTCGTCCGGATACAGCGTCGTGCCGGCCGGCCCGGTTTCCGTCATGCCGTACACCTGGAAGAACGCGCGGCTGCGATACGCCAGTGCAAGCCGTTCGGCCTGCGCGGCGCCGATCGGGCCGCCGCCGTACAGCCACGCGCGCACGCTCGACAGGTCGAATGCCGCGAAGCCGTCGATCGTGTCGAGCGGCAGCGTGTACGACACCGGCGCGCCGAAATACAGCGTCACGCGCTCGCGCTCGACGGTCTGCAGGAAGCGCAGCGGATGGTATTCGCGCAGCAGCACGACGGTGCCGCCCGCGACCAGCGTGCCGCCGAACCAGTTGTTCAGCGGCGACGAATGCCAGATCGGCATCGCCATCAGCGTGCGCTCGTTGCGGCCGATGCCGATCGCGAGCGCCGCCTGCATCGCGGCGAGCGTCACGGTGCGATGGCTGTGCACGCAACCCTTCGGGCGGCCGGTCGTGCCGGACGTGTAGAGGATCTGCGCGGCGTCGTCGTCGGCCGGTTCGATGCCCGCGAGGCCGTCCATCGTCGCGCACATCGTGTCGAAGTTCGGCACGCCGTCGAGTTCGCCTTCGGTCACGAGCCGCCGTGCCGGATGCACGATGCGCTCGACCACCGGCGCGAGCGCCACGTCGAACAGCAGCGCGGTGCTGCCGCTGTGTTCGAGCACGTAGTCGACTTCCGGGGCCTGCAGCTTGTGGTTGATCGGCACGAACGCCGCGCCGAGGCGCCATGCGCCGAACATCAGGTCGACGAAGGCCGGCGTGTTGAAGCACATCGCGGCGACGCGGTCGCCGGCCGCGACGCCGAGCGCGCTCAGCACGGCCGCCGCGCGGTGCGAACGCTCGCGCGCGGCCGCATACGTGATCGTCGCGGATTCGCTGACGAGGAACGGCTTGTCGGGCGTCGCACGGGCGGCGCGGTCGAGGGCGGCGACGAGGTTCATCGAGGCTCCGGGCGGGCGAACGAACGGGAATTCGGGTGAACGGGCCGGCGTCAGGCCGGGTACGCGCGCTGCAGCAGCGCGGCGACGTCGATCGCATGCGGATCGAAGCCGCCCGCGATGCGGCCCCAGTCGGGCGCGGCGAGCCGCGTCGCGACGAATGCGTCGGCGACGGCCGCCGGCGCATCGCGGCGCAGCAGGCACGCCTGCGCGACGAGCGCGAGCCGCTGCGCGAACACGCGGCCCGACGCTTCGAGCGTGTCGGCGGGGGCGGCGAGCATTGCGCGCAACGCGTCGAGCGCCGCGCGGATGCGCGGTTCGCCCGCGCCGAGGTCGGCCAGTTCGTCGAACAGCGCGGCGGCCGCGTCGGGCTCGCGCGACACCGCGCGCAGCACGTCGAGGCACATCACGTTGCCCGAGCCTTCCCAGATCGAGTTGACGGGCGCCTCGCGGAAGAGGCGCGCGATCGGGCCGTCGTCGACGTAGCCGTTGCCGCCGAACACTTCCATCACCTCGCCGGTCAGCTCGACCGCGCGCTTGCAGACCCAGAATTTCGCGGCGGGCGTGACGATCCGTTTCCATGCGCGCTCGCGCGGCGAGTCGTCGCGCTCGAATGCGTCGGCGAGCCGCATCGCGAGCGACAGTGCGGCCTCGCTTTCGAGCGCGAGATCGGCGAGCACGGTGCGCATCAGCGGTTGTTCGGCGAGCGCGCGGCCGAACGCGTGGCGCTGGCGCGTGTACGCGATCGCCTGCACGACGCCCTGGCGCAGCATCGCCGCGCTGCCGAGCACGCAGTTCAGCCGCGTATAGGTGGCCATCTCGATGATGGTCGGAATGCCGCGGCCTTCGTCGCCGAGCATGATGCCCCACGCGTCGTTCAGCTCGATCTCGCTGCTCGAATTGCTGCGGTTGCCGACCTTGTCCTTCAGCCGCTGGATCTCGACCGCGTTCTTCGTGCCGTCCGGCCGCCAGCGCGGCACGTAGAAGCACGACGGGCCGCCGGCCTCGGTGCGCGCGACGACGAGGTGCGCATCGCACATCGGCGCGGAGAAAAACCACTTGTGGCCGCGCAGCCGGTACTCGCCGCCGCGCCCGCCCGCGCCGACCGGCGTGGCGAGCGTCGTGTTCGCGCGCACGTCGGAGCCGCCCTGTTTCTCGGTCATGCCCATGCCGAACCAGATCGCGCGCTTGTCGGCGACCGGCACGTCGCGCGGATCGTAGTCGTCGCTGTACAGCTTGTCGCGCAGCAGGTCCCACAGCGCGGGCTCCTTCTGCAGCACGGGGATCGCGGCCTGCGTCATCGTCGCCGGGCACAGCGTGCCGGCCTCGATCTGGCCATGCAGGTAGAAGCCGGCGGCCGTCGCGGCCCAGCGGCCGCGGCGCGCATCGCGGAACGCGAGCGACACGAAGCCTTCGTGACGATACTGGCCAAGCAGCGTATGCCAGGCGGGATGGAAGTCGACGCGGTCGATGCGCCGGCCGCGCCGGTCGAACGCGTGCAGTTCCGGCGTGTGCTGGTTCGCTTCGTCGGCGAGTTGCGCGGTGTCGGCGCTGCCGAGCCACGCGCCGTACGCGTCTAGCTGCGGCACGGCCCAGTCGGCGCCCGCCCGGGGGAGCGCGTCGCGTAGCGCGAGGTCCGTCGCGAAGAGGTTATAGTCGACGAGTTCGTCGAACTGGTTCGTGACGGCGTGAGTCGAGTCGGTCATCGCGGTTTGTCTCCGGTCTCATGCTTCACGGTCAGCCGGCGTCGTGCCGCGCGCAACGCGCTTCGGCGCGGATTCCGGCTGCCGGTAAAACGTATTCCCTGCTGAATTCAGAGTAGCAAATATGCCGCCGCGACATGTTCAGGTTCCGGCGCCGCCCGGCTCGCCGGCGGCGCAACCCGCGCCCGCATTGCGCCGCCGGCCGCGCCAGTCGCGCGCGCAGGCGAGCTCCGACGCGCTGCAACAGGCGTTCGTTCAGCTTTTGCTCGAACGCGGCTACGCGAAGGCGACGATCCGCGAGATCGCGGCCGTCGCGGGCGTCAGCATCGGCACGTTCTACGAGTATTTCGGCGACAAGCAGAGCCTCGCGGCGCTCTGCATCCACCGCCGCGTGCAGGCGCTGGCCGACCGGCTGCGCGACACGGCGCAGCGGCTGCACGGCGCGCCGCGGGCCGAACTCGCCGCCGCGCTGGTCGACCTCCAGGTCGACACGATCGCCGCCGACGCGGCGTTGTGGGGCGCGCTGTTCGCGCTGGAGCGGCAGGTGTCGCCGCTGGCCGCCTATCGCCGGCATTACGACGCCTACGTCGCGCTGTGGCGCGACGCGCTGGCTCGCGCGGCCGATCCGCCGCCGTCCGCGCGGCTCGACGGGCTCGCGCGGATGGCCCACACGATCTGCTACGGCGGCCTGTCGCAGGCGCTGCTGACGCTCGGGCCCGCGCTCGATTTCGCCGCGCAGCGCCGCGAACTGCGGGCCGTGCTGCTCGCGTACCTCGCAGAGGCGGACGCCTAGCCTTTCGTAGGGAAAATGCCTGATTTGCATGCGGGGCCTTCGAGTCGGCCGTGCCGTTGCATGCTTCTCCTCGCGAGCCATGAGAAAAATGCATGGCCGCCATGACGAACTTTCGATTGTCCGCCGATATTGGCTCGGGCTAAATCATGCGGCAGATGCGGGGCCGCACATGGCGCGGCCCCGCCCGAAGGACATCAGGAGGAGGAGTCATGCGAAGCGCCACCGCGCCCCGTTCGAAACTGCCCGACGTCGGGACGACGATCTTCACGGTGATCGGCCAACTGGCTGCTCAACACGACGCGTTGAACCTGTCGCAGGGCGCGCCCAATTTCGCGCCCGATCCGGCGCTCGTCGAAGGCGTCGCGCGCGCGATGCGCGACGGTCACAACCAGTACGCGCCGATGGCCGGCGTGATCGCGCTGCGCGAGCGGCTCGCCGAGAAGACCGAGGCGCTGTACGGCGCGCGCTACGACCCGGCGACCGAGATCACGGTGATCGCGAGCGCGAGCGAGGGGCTGTATGCGGCGATCAGCGCGCTCGTGCATCCGGGCGACGAGGTGATCTATTTCGAGCCGTCGTTCGACAGCTATGCGCCGATCGTGCGGCTGCAGGGCGCGACGCCGGTCGCGATCAAGCTGTCGCCCGAGCATTTCCGCGTGGACTGGGACGAGGTGGCCGCGGCCATCACGCCGCGCACGCGGATGATCATCGTCAACACGCCGCACAACCCGACCGCGACCGTGTTCTCCGCCGACGATCTGGAGCGGCTCGCGCAGCTCACGCGCGACACGGGGATCGTGGTGCTGTCCGACGAAGTCTACGAGCACGTCGTGTTCGACGGCGCGCAGCACCAGAGCGTCGCGCGCCACCGCGAGCTGGCCGAGCGCAGCGTGATCGTGTCGTCGTTCGGCAAGTCGTTCCACGTGACCGGCTGGCGGGTCGGCCATTGCCTCGCGCCGGCCGAGCTGATGGACGAGATCCGCAAGGTGCACCAGTTCATGGTGTTCTCGGCCGATACGCCGATGCAGGTCGCGTTCGCGGAGATCCTCGCGCGGCCGGACAGCTATCTCGGCCTGTCGGCGTTCTACCAGGCCAAGCGCGACCTGCTCGCGCGCGAGCTGGCCGATTCGCGTTTCGAGCTGCTGCCGAGCGAAGGCTCGTTCTTCATGCTCGCGCGCTTTCGCCACTTCTCGGACGAGAGCGACAGCGATTTCGTGCTGCGCCTGATCCGCGACGCGCGCGTCGCGACGATTCCGCTGTCGGCGTTCTATACCGACGGCACCGACGCCGGCGTGATCCGGCTCAGTTTTTCGAAGGACGACGCGACGCTGGTCGAAGGCGCGCGGCGGCTGCGTTCGCTGTAAGGCCCATACGGAAACCGGCGGCGGAGACGTCGCATCGACCAGACCCAGGAGATCACATGAAGCACACGGCTACTCTGAAACTCGCGTTCGCACTCGCGTGCGCCATCGGCTCCGGCGCGGCGCTCGCCGATGCGCCGACGCTGCGCTTCGGCCTCGAAGCGCAATACCCGCCGTTCGAATCGAAGGCGCCGAACGGCGACCTGCAGGGCTTCGACATCGACGTCGGCAATGCCGTCTGCCAGACGGCGAAGCTGTCGTGCAAATGGGTCGAGACGTCGTTCGACGGGCTGATTCCGGCGCTGAAGGGCCGCAAGTTCGACGCGATCAACTCGGCGATGAACGCGACCGAGCAGCGGCGCCAGGCGATCGACTTCACGACGATCATCTATCGCGTGCCGACCCAGCTGATCGCGCGCACCGGCAGCGGCCTGCTGCCGACGCCCGAATCGCTGAAGGGCAAGCGCGTGGGCGTGCTGCAGGCGTCGATCCAGGAAACCTTCGCGAAGGCGCACTGGGAGCCGGCCGGCGTCGCGGTCGTCGCGTACCAGGACCAGAACCAGGCGTATGCGGACCTGGTCGCGGGCCGCCTCGACGCGACGCTCGTGCTCGCGCCGTCGGGCCAGCGCGGCTTCCTGTCGCGCCCGGACGGCAAGGGCTTCTCGTTCGTCGGGCAGCCGGTGCACGACGACAAGATTCTCGGCAGCGGCATCGCGTTCGGCCTGCGCAAGGGCGACGATGCGCTGAAGGCGAAGCTCGACGCGGCGATCGACAAGCTGAAGGCGGACGGCACGGTGAAGTCGCTCGGCCTGAAGTATTTCGGCGATATCGACATCTCGACGAAGTAAGCGGGGTCGCGCACGATGCCGACTCCCAACCCGACCGCCGCGGGCAGCGAACCGGGCGGCATGCCGCTGCCGGACGACGCCATCGATGCGGTGCTCGCCGCCGAACTGGGCGACGCACTCGTCACGCGCGCGGCCGATATCGACCCGCGTTACTTCACCGCGTACAACGAGCCGGCCGGCGTGCGGCCGCGCGCGCTGGTGCGCCCGCGCAGCGTCGACGACGTGTCGCGCACGCTCGCGCTGTGCGCGCGGCTCGGCCAGCCGGTCGTGCCGCAAGGCGGGCTGACCGGGCTCGCGCGCGGCGCGGTCGCGCTGGGCGGCGAGGTCGTGCTGTCGATGGAGCGCTTCTCAGGCATCGAGGCGCTCGACGCGGCGGCCGGCACGATCACCGTGCGCGCGGGCACGCCGCTGCAGACGGTGCAGGAGGCCGCGGAAGCGGCGGGTTTCACGTTCGGCGTCGATCTCGGCGCGCGCGGCTCGTGCCAGATCGGCGGCATGCTCGCGACCAATGCGGGCGGCACGCGCGCGATCCGCTACGGGATGATGCGCGAACAGGTGCTCGGGCTCGAGGCCGTGCTCGCGGACGGCACGGTCGTGTCGTCGATGAACCGGATGCTGAAAAACAACGCGGGCTACGACCTGAAGCAACTGTTCATCGGCAGCGAAGGGACGCTCGGCGTCGTCACGCGCGCGGTGCTGCGGCTGCATCCGTTGCTCGCGGCGCCGGCGACGGCGCTCTGCCGCGTGCGCGACTACGATGCGGTGGTCGAGTTGTGGAACCGCATGCGCACGCTGCCGGAAGTCGTCAGTTTCGAGGCGATGTGGCCGGCGTTCTACGACTACGTCGCGCGGCATACGCCCGGTGTGTCGGCGCCGTTCGTCGGCGATGGCGGTTTCGCGGTGTTGATCGAATGCGCGACGAGCGCGCCGGGCGGCGATGCGCACCGGGCGCTGGAAACGGGGCTGGCTGCGGGGTTCGATGCCGGGCTCGTGGACGATGCGGTGCTCGCGAGCTCCGAGCGGCAGGCGCGCGATTTATGGACGCTGCGCGAAGGCCTCGCGATCGATGCGCTGCCCCATCTCGTCAACTTCGACGTGAGTCTGCCGACCGGCGAACTCGGCGCGTTCGCCGAACGCTGCGAGGCGGCGTTGCGCGCGCGCTGGCCAGACGTCACGTGCCTGTTCTTCGGCCATGTCGGCGACGGCAACGTGCATATTGGCGTGTCGCTGGCCGCGATGACCGACGCGGACGCCGATGCGCTCGATCATTGCGTGTACGCGGTGGTGCGCGACATGGGTGGCTCGGTGTCGGCCGAGCACGGGATCGGCGTGCTCAAGCGTCCTTATCTCGCGCACACGCGCAGCGACGCGGAAATCGGATTGATGCGACGCCTGAAGGCCGCGCTGGACCCGCGCGGCATCCTGAATCCCGGCAAGGTACTTTGACGCGGCTGACGCTCGTTGCCGACGTAAAGCGGCCGGCGCGACGCGTCAGCCGTCCACCCAGCGCAGCGCGCCGATCTTCAGGTGTTCGACGACGCTGCGCGCCCAGTCGAGCTCCGCATTGAGCAGCACGAGCGCATGCTCGTTCTGCAGCAGGAACAGGCGCGGCACCTGGTCGGCCTGCGCGGTCGCGCGCAGCGCTTCCAGTCGCTCGCGTTCGGCGTCGAGCCGCGCGATGCGCAACTCGAGCTGGTGGCGCGCATCCTCGGCGTCGAGCAGCGGCAGGAACGCGAGGCCGGCGCCGAACGCGGGAAATTCACGCGCGGGCTCCGCGAGCAGCGCATGCAGCCATGCCTGCCCGGCCGTGTGCCCGGCTTCGGTCAGCGCATACACCGTGCGCTCCGGAAACGCGCCGTCGCGCTCGGTGTCGTGGACCGTGATCAGCCCGTCGCGCAGCAGCCGGTCGATCGTCTGGTACAGGCTCGTGCGCTGCCGCACGTTGACGACTTCGTCGTAGCCGCGGGCCTTCAGTTGTTGCAGCATCCCGTACGGATGCATCGGCGTTTCGGTGAGCGTCGCGAGGACGGCCAGCGCGAGCGGGGACGGGCGGCTCGTAGACATGAATAGTTAAAGTATACCTAGTAAGAATATAACTATTCTCGATCAGAATATCTGATTTGACAAGGGTTTCAGCCGAGGTGCGAGCGCTTCGCGGCCGGCGCGACGGTTTCCATCGTCGCGAGCCCGTGCACGATGCCGCAATCCTCGACCGAATGCTCGCCGACGCACTGACGGCGCAATTCGGTGAGCTGGTCGCGCAGATGCGTGAGTTCCGCGAGGCGCGCATCGACGTGTCCGATGTGATCGTCGAGCAGCGAATTGATCGAATCGCAGCGGTCGGCCGGCGTGTCGGTGAGCCGCAGCAGCGCGCGGATTTCGTCGTGCGCCATGTCGAGCGCGCGGCAGTTGCGGATGAAGCGCAGCCGTTCGACGTGCACGTCGGTGTAGTTGCGGTAGTTCGAATCGGTGCGCTCCGCGTCTGGCATCAGCCCCTCTTTCTCGTAGAAACGGATCGTCTCGGGCGTGCAGCGGGCCGCTTTGGCCAGTTCGCCAATCTTCATGCCTTTCTCCCGTGTAAGGGTTGACCTTGTAGTGGCTTCAGGGTGTTAACTCTACACCGTCAAGCCACGAAAGGAGGTTGTCATGACCGACGCCCAGCGTCCCCACGACCCACGACACCGTCATGCCGGCGGCGCCGATGCCTGTTGCGCCGAGGCGCGCGACACGCAGACGGCGACCGTTGCCGATGCGGTGCCGGCGGCCGGTGAGCGCGCGCACGGCCATGACCACGATCACAGCCACGGGCACGATCACGCCGCGCACGGCGATGCGGGTCATGACCACGATCACGACGAGGCGCGTGACGATACGCATCAACATGGCGCCACGTGTTCGCACGACCACGCCGCGCATGACCATGCCGGTCACGACCACGACCACGACCACGACCACGCGGCCGGCGACTGCTGCGCGCCGGCCGCGCTGACGCTCGCGCCGCTGCCGGTCGCGCAGGCGACCGCGTCGGGCCACGTGCGTTCCGCGTTCCGGATCATGCAGATGGACTGCCCGACCGAGGAAACGCTGATCCGCAAGAAGCTCGGCGGGATGACCGAAGTGTCGGCGCTCGAATTCAACCTGATGCAGCGGATGCTGACCGTCGAGCACGTGCCCGGCGCGCAACCGGCGCTCGAAAGCGCGATCCGCTCGCTCGGCATGACGCCGGAAGCCGCGTCGGCCGATGCACCGGGAGCGCCCATCGCGCCGCCGCCCGCGAAGCCGTGGTGGCCGCTGGCGCTCGCCGGCGTCGCCGCGATCGCGTCCGAAGGCGCGACCTGGGCCGGGCTGCCGGTGTGGCTGTCGGCGGCGCTCGCGCTCGCCGCGGTGCTCGCGTGCGGGCTCACCACGTACAAGAAAGGCTGGATCGCGATCCGCAACGGCAACCTGAACATCAACGCGCTGATGAGCATCGCGGTGACGGGCGCGATGGCGATCGGCCAGTGGCCGGAAGCCGCGATGGTAATGGTGCTGTTCACGATCGCCGAGCTGATCGAGGCGAAGTCGCTCGACCGCGCGCGCAATGCGATCCAGGGGCTGATGCAGCTCGCGCCGGATACCGCGACCGTGCAGCAGGCCGACGGCGCGTGGCGCACGATCGAGGCCGCGCAGGTCGCGCTCGGCGCGGTCGTGCGCGTGAAGCCGGGCGAGCGGATCGGGCTGGACGGCGAAGTCGTCGCGGGCCGTTCGACGGTCAACCAGGCGCCGATCACCGGCGAGAGCCTGCCCGTCGACAAGACGGCCGGCGACGCCGTGTATGCGGGCACGATCAACGAATCGGGTTCGTTCGAATACCGCGTGACGGCGGTCGCGGCCAACTCGACGCTCGCGCGGATCATCCACGCGGTCGAGGAAGCCCAGGGCGCGAAGGCGCCGACGCAGCGCTTCGTCGACCGGTTCGCGCGCGTCTACACGCCGATCGTGTTCGCGGTCGCGCTGCTGGTCGCGGTGGTGCCGCCGCTCGTGATGGGCGGCGCATGGCACGACTGGATCTACCGCGCGCTCGTGCTGCTCGTGATCGCGTGCCCGTGCGCGCTGGTGATCTCGACGCCGGTGACGATCGTGTCGGGCCTGGCGGCCGCGGCGCGGCGCGGGATTCTCGTGAAGGGCGGCGTCTATCTGGAAGAAGGGCGCAAGCTCGCGTGGCTCGCGCTCGACAAGACCGGCACGATCACGCACGGCAAGCCGGTGCAGACCGACTTCGACGTGCATGCTGACGACGCCGATGCGGCGCGCGTGCGGCACCTCGGCGCGAGCCTCGCGGCGCGCTCCGATCACCCGGTGTCGCAGGCGATCGCCGCCGCGGCCCGAGACGCCGGCACGACGGCATTCGCGGACGTGCAGGACTTCGAAGCGATCGTCGGGCGCGGCGTGCGCGGCACGATCGACGGCACGCGCTACTGGCTCGGCAATCACCGGCTGGTCGAGGAACTCGAGCGCTGCTCGGCCGCGCTCGAGGCGAAGCTCGACGCGCTGGAGCGGCAGGGCAAGAGCGTCGTCGTGCTGGTCGACGCCACGCGCGTGCTCGGCATCTTCGCGGTGGCCGACACGATCAAGGACACGAGCCGCGACGCGATCGCCGATCTACATGCGCTCGGCATCCGCACCGCAATGCTGACGGGCGACAACCCGCATACCGCGCAGACGATCGCGCGGCAGGCCGGCATCGACGACGCGCGCGGCAACCAGTTGCCGGAAGACAAGCTCGCGGCGGTCGAGGAACTGTCGGCGGGCGGCGCGGGCGCGGTCGGGATGGTCGGCGACGGGATCAACGATGCGCCGGCGCTCGCGCGCGCCGACATCGGCTTCGCGATGGGCGCGATGGGCACCGACACGGCGATCGAGACGGCCGACGTCGCGCTGATGGACGACGACCTGCGCAAGATTCCCGCGTTCGTGCGGCTGTCGCGCGCGACGCACCGCGTGCTGGTGCAGAACATCGGCTTCGCGCTCGGCGTGAAGGTCGTGTTCCTCGGACTCACGGTCGCGGGGCTCGGCACGATGTGGATGGCGGT
This sequence comes from Burkholderia sp. BCC0044, assembly GCF_902832955.1. Taxonomy (NCBI): domain Bacteria; kingdom Pseudomonadati; phylum Pseudomonadota; class Betaproteobacteria; order Burkholderiales; family Burkholderiaceae; genus Burkholderia; species Burkholderia sp. BCC0044. The sequence goes on from NZ_CADFDO010000007.1 coordinate 130,919, forward strand.
CTTCGCCGACGCGGGCGCGAGCCTGATCGTCGTGGCCAACGGCTTGCGGCTGCTGTCGTCCTCCGGCGCGTTAGGCGGCGCCCAGGTCAAGCGTTGAGGAGCGGACGATGAGTTTTCTGAAACGGATTCTCGGCGGCCACGGCGGCGGCCATGGCAATAGCGGAAACGGGGGACACGGCGGCGGGCATCACGGCGGGTCGCGCCAGGGCGGCCACGATGCGCGCGGCCGCGATCGTCACGGCTGGGGCTGGCAGGCGCCGGCCGACGCGGGCAACGGTGGTCAGGGCGGCAATCCGGCGCTGAGCCAGCTCGCCTGCGCGGGCTGCGGCGCGCTCAATGCAGCCGACGCGCGCTTCTGCGCGCAGTGCGGCGCGGCGCAACGCGGCAAGGCCTGCAGCCGCTGCCATGCGGCGCTGGCGGCCGACGCGCGGTTCTGTCCCGGCTGCGGGACGCAGGCGGCTTGAGGCTCTCCGTGCGTTCGCGCCGGCTGCACATAAGCACAGGCCGGCAAGCTTCGTTCGACGGCCGGCGCACTGGCATGCCCGATGTCGTCCCGGGCATGCCCGCACCGGCAATATCGTCGCGATCCGTTCAGATACACGGCGCCACGACGCACCCGTCGCTCAGCGCAGCGGCAGGTGAATTTCGGTGCGCAGGTCGGCCGGCGCCGTGTCCATCGGCGTATTGAGGTACAACTCGAACGGCGGCGCGTCGGCGGCTTCGCGGCCCGAGTGACGCAGCCAGTCGCCGTACAGCCACTGGTAGGCCGTTTTCAGATCCGCATACGGCCCCATATGCAGCAGCACCGCGTATTCGCCGCCGGCGATCGTCACACGCTCGACCGGCGGCGCGGGCGCGACGTCCGGCGCGCCGTCGGCCGGCACGAAGCACGCTTGCGCGCGCAACTGCGCTTCGGGCGTCGTGTCCGGGTCGTCGTAGAAAATCCCGATCATCTTCGCGCCCGGCCCGATTAGCCCATGCTGCCCGACCCACGCGCCGATCCGCCCAAACGCGTCGCCGACCTTCATGTACGCACCGGTGTGCGCGACCGCGTAGCCGTGCAGTGCCGGCAGGCGCCGGATCTCGACCTCGTGCTTGAACATGTCTTCCTCTCCTCGCTGTAGCGGATAAATCGGCCGGTGGGTGCCGGTGCGCCGGTGCTGCGCGGGCAGCACGCCGTACGCGTCGCGAAACGCCCGCGCGAACGCGTGCGTCGAACCGTAGCCCGCACGCCGCGCGATCTCGTCGAGCGGCCGCGCGGTACAGACCAGATCCTCGGACGCCCGCACGATCCGCATCCGCCGCACCGTCACCACGATCGACTCGCCGTACAGCGCGCGGTAGACGCGCTGCCAGTGATACGGCGACAGGCACGCGATTTCGGCGAGCCGGTTCAGGTCGAGCGGGCCGTCGAGATGCGCGCCGATGTACGCATGGACGCGCGCCACGCTCGCCGCATAGCGCGCCCACGCGGGTGGGTCGGGTTTCGTTTCGGCTGGGGTCATCGGCGTGTCCGGGCTGGAACCGATGCCACGGTAGCACGGGCCGAATGGACAAATCTTGCGGAAATGCGTAGCCGTCTCGCATCAGACCCTTTTTAATTTTCAACGAAATAGGGTCTTGTCCCGCCGAGAAGTAGAACTAAAGTTAAAGACGGTGAAATCGGGTGATCGCGTCATTTTTCTCGGGTAAGTTGCTCGGACGGGGCAGCAGCACGCTTTTCGAATTACGCAGGTCGTTCGTCGATGTTCAATCGCCACACCACGTTTTCGGGAGAAGAAGAAATGGATGCTTCCAGCTTCATCACGTCGCTGCAGGCCACACTAGGCGGATACCTGCCCAAGATCGCCGGCGCGATCGGCATCCTGGTGATCGGCTGGCTGATCGCCGTCGCGGTGCGGGCCGGTGCGCTGCGGCTGCTCAACGCGCTGAAGGTCGATCAGCGGATCACCGACAGCACCGGCCAGGGCGCGTGCGTCGAACGCATCATCGCCGGCGGCCTGTTCTGGCTCGTGCTGCTCGTCACCGCGGTGGGCATCTTCAACGTGCTCAACCTGTATGCGGTGTCCAATCCGTTCTCGCTGCTCGTCACGCACATCGTCAACTACCTGCCGAACCTGATCGGCGGCGCGGCGCTGACGCTGATCGCGTGGCTGATCGCGTCGCTGCTGCGCAGCCTCGCGAACCGCGCGCTGAAGGCGAGCAAGATCGACGCCACGCTGTCCGAAAGCGCCGGCATGCAGCCGATGAGCGGCTATCTCGGCGACGTGCTGTTCTGGCTCGTGATCCTGATGTTCCTGCCGGCGATCCTCGCGTCGTTCGCGCTGTCGGGCCTGCTGTCGCCGGTGCAGGGGATGGTCGACAAGCTGCTCGCGATCGTGCCGAACATCTTCGCGGCCGCGGTGATCGGCTTCGTCGGCTGGATCGTCGCGCGCGTGCTGCGCGGCCTCGTGACGAACCTGCTGGTCGCCGCCGGCGCCGATCGTCTCACGCAAGGAATCGACAGCCCGACGCCGGTGCGCGTGTCGAGCCTGGTCGGCACGATCGTCTACGTGTTCGTGTTCGTGCCGACGCTGATCTCCGCGCTCGACGCGCTGAAGATCGACGCGATCTCGATCCCCGCGACCAACATGCTGAACCAGTTCCTCGGCGCGGTGCCGGACATCGTCGCGGCGATCGTGATCGTGCTCGTCACGTTCTACTTCGCGCGCTTCGTCGCGTCGCTCGCGCAGAAGCTGCTGGAAGCCGCCGGCGTCGACGGGCTGCCGGCCGTGCTCGGCGTCGAGCGCGTGTTCTCGGGCATCCTGCAGCCGTCGGTGCTGGTCGCGCGGCTGATCGTGTTCTTCGCGATGCTGTTCGCGTCGGTCGAGGCCGCGAACCGGCTCGGCTTCACGCAGGTGCGCGACGTCGTCACGCTGTTCATCGAATTCGGCGGCCACGTGCTGACGGGCGGCGTGATCCTCGTGATCGGCGTGTGGCTCGCGGGCCTCGCGCGCCGCGTGATCGAGCAGGCCGACCGCGAGCACAGCGTGCTGTTCGCGCGCATCGCGCAGTTCGCGATCCTCGGCCTCGTGTTCGCGATGGGGCTGCGCGCGATGGGCATCGCGAACGAAATCGTGCAGCTCGCGTTCGGCCTCGTGCTCGGCGCGATCGCGGTGGCCGTTGCGCTGTCGTTCGGCCTCGGCGGCCGGGACGCGGCCGGCAAGCTGCTCGACCGCTGGTTCAACCAGCGCGGCGGCGGCCAGTAAGGCCAGCCGGCACGGCCGATCCGGCCCGCATCGCGCGGGCCGGATCGCCGCCGCCACCCGCGCGGCCGGCGTTTCCGCAAGCGGTACCGCGATCGGTACCGCAAGCGTTTCTGCAAGCGAAATGTCAGCCGCGATCTTTGCCGAATTTCGATAACACGTCGTTTAATGACTCTCTAGCATCGATTCTCAGTCGCGCGGGCCCGCAGGCCCGGCGCCCTTGAGGAGAGAGTCCGATGAAAGCAGAGTCGAATGGCCGGCCCGCCGCCGGCGCCAAGTCCTCCGGCCAGCCCGCGCTGCAGCAGACGCTCGGGACCTGGCAACTGTGGGGCATCGCGGTCGGCCTCGTGATTTCCGGCGAATACTTCGGCTGGAGCTACGGCTGGGCGAGCGCGGGCACGCTGGGTTTCGTGATCACCGCGCTGTTCGTCGCGGCGATGTACACCACCTTCATCTTCAGTTTCACCGAGCTGACGACGTCGATCCCGCACGCGGGCGGCCCGTTCGCGTATGCGCGCCGCGCATTCGGCCCGACCGGCGGCTATCTGGCCGGCGCGGCGACGCTCGTCGAATTCGTGTTCGCGCCGCCCGCGATCGCGCTCGCGATCGGCGCGTACCTGCACGTGCAGTTTCCGGGGCTCGAACCGAAACACGCGGCGATGGGCGCGTATCTCGTGTTCATGGCGCTGAACATCGTCGGCGTGCAGATCGCCGCGACCTTCGAGCTCGTCGTCACGCTGCTCGCGATCTTCGAGTTGCTGGTGTTCATGGGCGTCGTGTCGCCGGGCTTCGCATGGAGCAATTTCGCGAAGGGCGGCTGGTCGGGCGCCGATCACTTCAGCGTGGGTGCGTTCCACGGGATGTTCGCGGCGATTCCGTTCGCGATCTGGTTCTTCCTCGCGATCGAAGGCGTGGCAATGGCCGCCGAGGAAGCGAAGAACCCGAAGCGCTCGATTCCGATCGCGTACGTGGCGGGGATCCTGACCCTCGTGGTGCTCGCGATCGGCGTGATGGTGTTCGCCGGCGGCGCGGGCGACTGGACCAAGCTCGCGAACATCAACGACCCGCTGCCGCAGGCGATGAAGTACATCGTCGGCGCGAACAGCGGCTGGATGCACATGCTCGTGTGGCTCGGGCTGTTCGGGCTCGTCGCATCGTTCCACGGGATCATCCTCGGCTATTCGCGCCAGATCTTCGCGCTGGCCCGCGAAGGCTACCTGCCGGAGTGGCTCGGCAAGGTGCATCCGCGCTTCAAGACGCCGCATCGCGCGATTCTCGCGGGCGGCGTGGTCGGGATTGCCGCGATCTACAGCGACGAGCTGATCCAGTTCGGCGGGCAGACGCTCACCGCGAATATCGTGACGATGTCGGTATTCGGTGCGATCGTGATGTATATCGTGAGCATGGCGGCGCTGTTCAAGCTGCGCCGCTCGCAGCCGAACATGGCGCGGCCGTTCCGCGCGCCGCTGTACCCGATCTTCCCGGCCTTCGCGATCCTGGCGGCGCTCGTCTGCCTCGGTACGATGGTGTATTTCAACGGGCTGGTGGCGCTGGTGTTCGTCGGCTTCCTCGCGGTCGGCTACGCATACTTCCTCGCGACCCGTTCGCAGCGCGCGAGCGCGCCCGGCGACGCGCTGCTGGAGGAGTGAGCGCGGTGACGACGGTGAACGTGAAAGGCCGTTCCTGACGGCATCCGGCGCGCCCCGTCGAACGGGCGCGCCGTCGGCTTTTGGCAAGGAGATTCGAACGATGTCCTATACGGAGACGATCGGTCCGCGCACGTACCGCTTCGCGGACCTGAAGACGCTGCTCGCGAAGGCGAGCCCGCTGCGTTCCGGCGATCAGCTGGCGGGCGTCGCGGCGGCGAGCGAGGAGGAGCGCGTCGCCGCGAAGATCGCGCTCGCGGGCGTGCCGCTGAAGGCATTCCTGAACGAAGCGGTGATCCCGTATGAAGACGACGAGGTCACGCGCCTGATCATCGACGATCACGACGCGCACGCGTTCGCCGAGATCTCGCACCTCACCGTCGGCGATTTCCGCAACTGGCTGCTGTCGCCCGCGGCCGACGGCGCGGCGCTCGAACGGATCGCGCCGGGCCTCACGCCCGAGATGGTCGCGGCCGTGTCGAAGCTGATGCGCAACCAGGACCTGATCGCGGCCGCGAGGAAGCGCCGCGTGGTCACGCGCTTTCGCAACACGGTCGGGCTGCCCGGCCGGATGTCGGTGCGGCTGCAGCCGAACCACCCGACCGACGACGTGAAGGGCATCGCCGCGTCGATGCTCGACGGGCTGATGTACGGCTGCGGCGACGCGATGATCGGCATCAACCCGGCCACCGACAGCCTCGCGGCGATCGTGAAGCTGCTCGCGATGATCGACGGGTTCCGCGAACGCTACGGCGTGCCGACGCAGTCATGCGTGCTTACCCACGTGACCAACACGATCGCGGCGATCGAGAAGGGCGCGCCGGTCGATCTCGTGTTCCAGTCGATCGCCGGCACCGAGAAGGCGAACGCGAGCTTCGGGATCTCGCTCGCGCTGCTCGGCGAGGCGCGCGAGGCCGCGTTGGCGCTGAAGCGCGGCACGGTCGGCAACAACCTGATGTATTTCGAGACGGGGCAGGGCAGCGCGCTGTCGGCGAACGCCCATTTCGGCGTCGATCAGCAGACCTGCGAAGTGCGCGCGTATGCGGTCGCGCGCAAGTTCGAACCGTTCCTCGTGAATACGGTGGTCGGCTTCATCGGGCCCGAATACCTGTACGACGGCAAGCAGATCATCCGCGCGGGGCTCGAGGATCACTTCTGCGGGAAGCTGCTCGGCGTGCCGATGGGCTGCGACATCTGCTACACGAACCACGCGGAAGCCGACCAGGACGACATGGACACGCTGCTGACGCTGCTGGGGGCGGCCGGCATCAACTTCATCATGGGGATTCCGGGCGCGGACGACGTGATGCTGAACTACCAGAGCACGTCGTTCCACGACCAGCTCTACGTGCGCGAGGTGCTCGGCCTGCGCCGCGCGCCCGAGTTCGAGGAGTGGCTGGAGACGATGGAGATCGCCGACGCGCACGGCGCGTTGCGCGCGGCGACGGCACGCGTGCCGCTGCTCGCGGGCGCGAACGACTGGATGGGGATTTCCGCATGAGCGACGCCGTCGAGAAGAATCCGTGGGCGCAACTGAAGTCGTTCACGAACGCGCGGATCGCGCTCGGCCGCGCGGGCAACAGCCTGCCGACCGCGCCGCTGCTGGCCTTCAACCTGTCGCATGCGCAGGCGCGCGACGCGGTGCACCAGCCGCTCGATGCGGATGCGCTGCGGCGCGAGATCGAGGCGGCCGGCCTGCTGCCGACGCTGCGCGTGCAGAGCGCCGCACCGGACCGCGATCACTACCTGCGCCGGCCCGATCTCGGCCGCAAGCTGTCGGACGACAGCCGCGGGCTGCTGGCCGGCTACGGGGCGGCGCTCGACGACGCGCCCGATGTCGTGTTCGTGGTCGGCGACGGGCTGTCGGCATTCGCGGCCGCGAAGCAGGCGCTGCCGCTGTTGCAGGCCGTGCGGCCGCGGCTCGACGCGGACGGCTGGCGGATCGGCCCGGTGGTGGTCGCGACGCAGGCGCGCGTCGCGCTCGGCGACGAGATCGGCGAGCTGCTGCGCGCGAAGGTGGTCGCGATGCTGATCGGCGAACGGCCCGGCCTCAGTTCGCCGGACAGCCTCGGCGTGTACCTGACGTGGGCGCCGAAGGTCGGCTGCCACGACGCGCTGCGCAACTGCATCTCGAACGTACGGCCCGAAGGGTTGCCGCACGCGGCCGCCGCGCACAAGCTGCATTACCTGATGACGCACGCGCGCCGCTTGGGGCTCACGGGCGTCGGGCTGAAGGACGACAGCGACGCGTTGCTGCCGCCGGCGGAAGCGGAGCGGATCGGGGCGGTTACCTGAACAGCCGCTCGCACAGGAAATCGACGAACACGCGCAGCTTCGGCGACAACTGCCGGCTCGACGGCCACACGATCGAGAACTGCCCCGGCGCGATCCGGTAGTCGTCGAGCACGGTGACGAGCGTGCCCTGTTCGAGCGCGTCGCGCGCGAGGAAGTCGGGCATGTAGCCGATGCCGAGCCCCGCGAGCACGGCGCCGCGCAGCGCCTCCATGTTGTTGCAGGTCATCGCGGTGCGCAGCGTGAGCGGCGTGCCGTCGTCGGCCGCGAGCGCCCAGTCCTGCAGCTTGCCGGTGGTCGGGAAGCAGTAGCGCACGCAGTCGTGCGCTTCCAGCTCGCGCGGCGTGCGTGGCGTGCCGGCCTGCGCGAGATACGCGGGCGTCGCGCACAGCACGAACGCGAACGGGCCGAGCCGTCGCGACATCAGGCTCGAATCGGACAGCGGGCCGCTGCGGATCACCGCGTCGAAGCCGCCTTCGACGACATCGACCATCCGGTCGTTGAAATCGAGATCGAGTTCGACGTCCGGATAGCGCTGCCGGAATTCAGGCAGCACCGGCAGCAGGAAGCGGTAGCCGATCACCGGCAGGCTCACGCGCAGCTTGCCGCGCGGGCGCTGCGCGGACGCCGTCACGGTCGCCTCCGCGTCGCGGAAATCCTCGAGGATTCGCTGGCAGCGCTCGTAGAAATGCCGCCCCTCGTCGGTGAGCGTCACGCGCCGCGTCGTGCGATTGAACAGGCGCACGCCGAGCGATTGCTCGAGTTTCGCGATCGTCTTGCCGACCGCCGACGCCGAAATGCCGAGCGCGCGCCCGGCCGCGACGAAGCTCAGCGCTTCGGCGGTACGGACGAACGCGACGATGCCGGTGAGGTTTTCCATCTTTCCATCGAATCGAAGGACGTGCGGTGACGCACGCTGGCAGGTGTATTGCAGAATTTTAGTCCGTTATATGCGGAGCTTTGCGTGGTTTTTCGCGGATTGAATCCGATTTATCTTCTGTCGCTCTGATGGCGCATCCGCGCCGGCTTTTCGAGGAGCGATGATGGATCACCCTGTTTCAGCCGTTTCGGCCCACGCGGCGCGCCGGCGCGCATGGGTGCTGGCCGCCGTCTGCATGGCCGCCGTCGCGCTGCCGCTGTCGTTTTCGGGCGGCGCGGTCGCGACGCCGGCGATCGGCCGCGCGCTGCACGGCAGCCCGGTCGCGATGAACTGGATCACCAACGCGTTCATGCTCGCGTTCGGCAGCTTCCTGATGGCGTCGGGCGCGCTCGCCGACCAGTTCGGCCGCAAGCGCCTGTTCGCGATCGGCGTCGGCGGTTTCACGCTGATGTCGGTCGCGCTCGCGTTCGCGCCGTCGATGCTCGCGGTCGATCTGCTGCGCGCCGCGCAAGGGCTCGCGGCGGCCGCGGCGCTGGCCGGCGGCACGGCCGCGCTCGCGCAGGAATTCGACGGCGCGGCGCGCACGCGTGCGTTCAGCCTGCTCGGCACGACGTTCGGGATCGGGCTCGCGTTCGGGCCCGTGCTCGCCGGCGGGCTGATCGGGCACTACGGCTGGCGCGCGATCTTCGTGACGAGCGCGGTGGCAGGCGCGCTGTCGCTCGTGTTCGGGCTGCCGCGCATGCACGAGTCGCGCGACCCGCATGCGACCGGGCTCGACCGGCCCGGCACGGCCGCGTTCACGGCCGCGCTGACGCTCTTCACGTTCGGCGTGATCGAGGCGCCCGCGCGCGGCTGGTCGAGCCCGCTCGTGATCGCGCTGCTGGCCGGTGCGGCGCTCGGCGCGTGCGCGTTCGTGACGATCGAGACGCGCGTCGCGCGGCCGATGCTCGACCTGTCGCTGTTCCGCATCGCGCGCTTCGTCGGCGTGCAGGTGCTGCCGGTGTCGACCTGCTGCTGCTACATCGTGCTGCTCGTCGTGCTGCCGCTGCGCTTCATCGGCATCGACGGCTTCAGCGAGATCGACGCCGGCTGGCTGATGCTCGCGATCTCCGCGCCGATGCTGGTCGTGCCGCTCGTCGCGGCGACGCTCACGCGCTGGCTGTCGGCCGGCGTGATTTCGGGGCTCGGGCTGCTGGTCGCCGCGGCGGGGCTCGTGTGGCTCGGCATCGCGCTGCGTGGCGGCGCGGGGCCGGCGGCGATCGCGCCGATGCTCGCGATCGGCGTCGGCGCCGGCATGCCGTGGGGGCTGATGGACGGGTTGTCGGTGAGCGTCGTGCCGAAGGAGCGCGCGGGGATGGCGACGGGCATTTTCAGCACGACGCGCGTGGCCGGCGAGGGGATCGCGCTGGCGATCGTCGGCGCGGTGCTGGCCGCGCTCGCGCAAACGGGGCTCGCGCAGGCGGCAGGGGCTGCCGGCATGCCCGACGCGACGCTGCGGGCCGCCGCGCGGCTCGCGACCGGCGATCTCGCGGGCGCGGCTGCCGCGTTGCCGGGCGTCGGTCGTGCGGCGTTGATCGCGAGCTACACGCACGCGTTCGACCGGCTGCTGACCGGGCTGGCCGTCGTCACGGTGCTGTGCGCGGTGGTGGTGTTCGGGTTTCTCGGCGGGCGGGCGGCCGTCGATGAAACGGGCGACGAGGCAGATGGCCGCGCGCAGGCCGGTGCGTCGGCGGCGCGCAGTCGGCGTGAACCGGCGTGTGCGGAGACGAACGGGCGTTGAGGCGGACGGGCATGCGCAAGCCGATGCGTCGGCGGGCAGCTGGCGTGAACCGGCGTGTGTGGAGACGCACGGGCGTTGAGGGTTGCATCGTGGAGCACGGGTGTTTCGATGTTTCGGTGCTCGGTGCTCGGTGCTCGGTGCTCGGTGCTCGGTGCTCGGTGCTCGGGCGCTTCGGTGTTTTGGTCACGGCAGCCGCCGTGCCGGCGTCGTCCGCTCGTTAAAGCCCTACCCGCCGCCGCGCGTCACGCCAGCACGAGCGGCGGCAGCCCCGCATCCGCACGCGCCTCTGCGCATTCCACCTCGATCACCAGATAGCGCAACGCATCCGGCCACAGATGCGCGCGTCCTTGCGCATCCTCGTCGAGCGTCGCACGACCCTGCACGAGCCAGGTCGTCTGACGGACGAAATCGACGAACAGCAGCGCGACGGCCGGATTTACGAGCAGGTTGCCGATCGTGTTGAGCAGGTTGTTGCCCGCGAAGTCGGGCAGCACCAGCGTGCGGCGGTCCGGGATATCGACCAGCGGCGCGAACGAGCCGTCGGCGCGCGGCTGGCGGCCACGATACGAACAGTCGGCGTTGCCGGCCGCGTCGGCGGTCGCGACGATCAGGAAAGCCTGCTCGCGGATGAACGCGATGGCGTCGTCGGTCAGGGGGCCGCGATCGTTCATGGTATCGGTCGGCGCGTGCGCCGTGGCGTGTGAATCCGCAGCAAGCACGCAAGCGACATGCCACGCGGCACGAGGCGCGTGCGCGGGCAGCGCGCCGCCGCGCACTGTGGAAATTCCGAACACCGGCGCCATCGCTGCGCAATCGCGGTGTTCAGAATCGGTACACCGGCCGTGTTGCGTGCATGAACACCGCACGGTGCGAGCGCGCGCCGGCCGCGATCGACGTGTTCCCGTTCCCGCCCGTTCCGTTTGGCACGCATGTTGCATGAACGGGACCAGCGCATTCCAACCGGCGCTGTACTCACACAAGCACGATGAACAGGAGACATGTATGAACCCGTTTGACCTGAAACAACTGGGCCTCGACGTCGAATACCCGTACCGTCAGCAATACGACAACTACATCGGCGGCAAGTGGGTTCCTCCGGTGAAGGGCGAGTATTTCGAGAACGTGTCGCCGATCAACGGCCAGCCGTTCTGCCGCATCCCGCGCTCCGGCGCCGACGACATCGAACTGGCGCTCGACGCCGCGCATGCCGCGCGCCGCAAGTGGGGCAAGACGTCCGTGGCCGAGCGCGCGAACCTGCTGCTCGCCGCCGCGGACCGGATGGAAAAGAACCTGAAGCTGCTGGCCGTGGCCGAGACGATCGACAACGGCAAGCCGCTGCGCGAGACGATGGCGGCCGACCTGCCGCTCGCGATCGACCACTTCCGCTATTTCGCGGGCTGCATCCGCGCGCAGGAAGGCGGCATCTCCGAGATCGACGACAACACCGTCGCGTACCACTTCCACGAGCCGCTCGGCGTGGTCGGCCAGATCATCCCGTGGAACTTCCCGCTGCTGATGGCCGCGTGGAAGCTCGCGCCGGCGCTCGCGGCCGGCTGCTGCGTGGTGATGAAGCCGGCCGAGCAGACGCCCGCGTCGGTGCTCGTGCTGATGGAGCTGATCGGCGACCTGTTCCCGGCGGGCACGATCAACATCGTGAACGGCTTCGGCAAGGAAGCGGGCGAAGCGCTCGCGACCAGCAAGCGGATCGCGAAGATCGCGTTCACGGGCTCGACGCCGGTCGGCAAGCACATCCTGCGCGCGGCGGCCGACAGCCTGATCCCGTCGACGGTCGAACTGGGCGGCAAGAGCCCGAACATCTTCTTCGCCGACGTGCTCGACCAGGACGACGCGTTCCTCGACAAGGCGCTTGAAGGGCTCGCGATGTTCGCGCTGAACCAGGGCGAAGTGTGCACGTGCCCGTCGCGGATCCTGATCCAGGAATCGATCTACGACCGCTTCATCGAGAAGGCCGTCGCACGCGTCGAGCGCATCAGGTCCGGCCACCCGCTCGACCTGCAGACGATGATCGGCGCGCAGGCGTCGCAGCAGCAGCTCGACAAGATCCTGTCGTACATCGACATCGGCCGCGGCGAAGGCGCGCAATGCCTGACGGGCGGGGAGCGCACGGCGCCGGCCGCCGAACTCGGCACGGGCTACTACGTGAAGCCGACGATGCTGCTCGGCAACAACAAGATGCGCGTGTTCCAGGAAGAGATCTTCGGGCCGGTCGCGTCGGTGATGACGTTCAAGGACGAGCAGGAAGCGATCGAACTCGCGAACGACACGTTCTACGGGCTCGGCGCGGGCGTGTGGACCCGCAACGGCACGCGCGCGTACCGGATGGGCCGCGAGGTCGAGGCCGGCCGCGTGTGGACCAACTGCTACCACCTGTACCCCGCGCATGCGGCGTTCGGCGGCTACAAGCAGTCGGGGATCGGCCGCGAGACGCACAAGATGGCGCTGTCGAACTATCAGCAGACGAAGTGCCTGCTGGTCAGCTACCAGGCCGAGGCGCTCGGGTTCTTCTGATCGCCGAAGCCGCGGCGAAGTGTCGGGGCCGGTCGGGCCCGGCACTTCGCGCGGTTCGATTTCCTTGTTCGACGGTCGGCGCCGGTCGCGCTTCGTTGCGCAGCCGGCGCCGGTAACGATTCCGGTCGTCGCGGGCTCGCGGCGGCCTGGTGCGCCCGCGCGTGCGACGGCAACCAGCATGGCAGACCTGCCCCGATCCTTTCCGCGTCACCCGGTATTTCATCCGGGCGAACTCGACGCGCAACACCGCTTCGGCGTCGCCGACGAAGCCGAGCGGATGAGCGACGTCGTGACCACGCGGCTGAGCCTTGGCGTGCGGCAATTCGTCGAATCGCAGCCGTTCATGTTCGTCGGCATGGCATCCGGCGCCGGCGCATCGATGACCTGCGACATCGTGCAGAGCCGGCGCGACGCGAGCGGCGATCTGCTGCCGGTCGTGCGCGTGATCGACACGAAGACGTTGCGGTTCGCGTTGCCGGCCGCGCATGACGGCGACGGCGGCCGGCTCGACGCGGCCGCCTGCGACGGCAGCGGGGTCGGATTGCTGTTCGTCGATTTCGTGCGCGGCCTGCGCTACCGGATCAACGGTCGCGCCACGCTGCGCGCCGATCTGCCGGAAGCGGACGCGGCGCCGTGGGCGGCGGGCAGCGAGATCGTCGAACTGGCGATCGCGCAGGCATACGGCAATTGCGGCACGCGGGTCGTGCGGCTGAAGCCGGCCCGGTAGCCGGCATCCGGGCGCGGGCGGCGGCGCGCATGCGCGGTCGCCGCGCGAATCGCACCGGTGGCGTGCGCGGCATGCCGCCTTCGGGTGCGCCCGCATGGCGCGCATCGGCCGGACAGCGTGCAATGGCGGGCGGCGCGCCGGGCCGTGCGGTTCGGCACGGGACTTGCGTGATACGCAGGGTTCCGCGCAGCAGGTGAGGGAGGGCACGATGGACCAACACGTGGCGTGTACGGAAGAACCGACCGCCGAAGACACGCGGCGCAGCGCGCAGGGCGACGACGCGTTCGCCGGGCAGGCCGTCGTCAGCGTCGCGCACGATGCGGACGAGCAGGCGCGCAACCTGATCGGCTGGCGGCAAACCTACGACCAGCTCGCGGCCGGCCGCTTCGTCGGCACGCTGACCGAGCTGCCGCTCGACACGATGAAGCTGTTTCGCGAATCGACCAGCCACCTGCTGCGCCAGGCGTGCGAAGTGCGCGGCGACGCGTACTGGTTCGGCATCCCGCTCGTGTGCGACGGCTCGGCGCGCGTCGATGCGTGCCGCATCGGCCCCGGCGCGCTCGCGTTCCGGCCCGGCAACGTCGAATTCGAACTCGTGACGCCCGCGCAGTTCTCGATCTACGGCGTCGTCGTGCGCGGCGACGTGCTGCGCCGCTATGCGGAGGAAGTCGAGCGCCGCGCACTGGACGAGCGGCTGTTCACGCAGCGCGTGATGCAGGTCGGCGACGCGCGGCTCGCGCGCCTGTGCGCGCTGCTCGGCCGCCGGCTCGACGGTGCGGTGGCGATGGCTGGCCCGCTGCCCGATGCGCAGCGCGACGACCTGCAGGCCGAAGTGCTGGCCGCGCTGTTCGATGCGTGCGCGCAACCGGCCGACGACGGCAGCGGCGCTGCGCCGTCGACGCGCCGCTGGATCGTCGACCAGGCGCGCGACTACGTGCTCGCGCACCGCACGCGGCCGGTCGGCGTGCCCGAGCTGTGCGAGCAGTTGCACGTGAGCCGGCGCACGCTGCAGTACTGTTTTCAGGACGTGCTCGGGATGGCGCCCGCGACCTACCTGCGCACGCTGCGGCTGAACGGCGCGCGGCGCGACCTGTGCGGGCGCGCGGCCGGCTCGGTGCAGGATGTCGCGGCGGCGTGGGGCTTCTGGCATCTGAGCCAGTTCGCGACCGATTACCGGCGCCTGTTCGGCAAGCGGCCGTCGGAGACGCTGCGCGATCGCGCGTGAGGCACTCGGCAGGGTGAGGCGGGCGGCCCCGGGGCGGCGTTCGCGGCGGTGCTGGCGCCAGGGCGTGCGCTGCTGACGGTGCGCCCCGTGCGCTCGCTGCCGCGCGGGCTTCGCTCAGCTGACCGTCGCTGCCACGTCGCGCGGTGCGGGCCACGCCAGCGCGTCCCAGTCGATTGCGCGGTAAGCGGCTTCGACCGCCGCCAGATCCTCCGGCCGCTCGCTGCGATGCAGCCCGTGCAATTCGGCCGGCACGTCGAGCGTGACCGGCACGCAATGCGGATAGTCGCGCACGCGCAGCGCCGGCCCGATCGTCGTGAAGCATGCGAGCGTCGGCACGTCGAAACCGTCCGCGAGATGCAAGGCCGCCGTGTCCGGCGCGAACAGCAGGCTCGCACTCTTGATCCACGCGATGAAGCGCGCGGTGTCGGTCGCGTCGCCGCTCACGTCCACGTAAGCGGGATGCGCGAGCGGGCCGAAGCCGACCACCGGCAGCCCGTAACGCTGCGCGAGCCGTTCCACGAACGCGACGCGCAGCGCGGGCGGCACGCTGCGCACGGCGGTGCTCGCAGCCGGGCAGAACAGCACGTACGGCCGCTGCCACTCGGCCGGCAGCGCGGGTAGCGGCAGCCGCGCGAGCCAGCGGTTGCGCTTCGCGGCGGCCGGTACGGCGGCCGGGTCGACACCGAGTGCGTCGAGGAAGAAGTCGATCATCGGCAGCCGCGCGAACGCGGGCCAGTACAGGTGATTGCCGACGTCGATGCAGTGCGCGTCGGCGGGCAGTGCTTCGGCGGCGTACGGCAGCGCGCGCGACGGCGCGACGACGTCGGCCGCGAGCGCGTACAACGCATCGACATAGCGCGGCGCACGCGCCGGCCGGTGCAGCGTGAAGCGCAGGCTCGCATGGGCCGCGCGCAGCGCGGCGAGCGCCGTCAGCCCGATCACCGAATCGCCGAGCGTGACGCCCATCCCGTTGATCACGTGCACGTGTCGTGTATCGCCATAGTCGAGCCGGAACGGCCGGTGCGCGGCGTGCAGCAGGCCGAGCGCCGGCGCGGCCGGCACGTGGCCTTCGGTGCGCACGTCGCCGTATTCGAGGTCGTACGGCGCGACGAGCGTGCCGTCGGGCGCGAGCAGCGTGCCGGGGCAGGCCAGCGCGTCGTCGTGCGACAGCGTGGCGACTGGCGGCGCGGTGTGCCTGTCCACCGTCGTCATGCGCCGCGCGCGCGGCGGCCCTGCTCGCGAATTTGTTCGAGCGTCGCGGCCGGCGTGCTCGCATCCTGCGGGATGCGGATCTCGATCACCGCGGGCAGCCGGCAGGTCAGCGCGCGTTCGAGCGCCGGCGCGAAATCGGCGGTGCGCTCGACCGTCTCGCCATGTGCGCCGAACGCACGCGCATACGCGGCGAAATCGGGGTTCGTGAGCCCCGTGCCGTGCACGCGGCCCGGATAGTTGCGCTCCTGATGCATGCGGATCGTGCCGAAATGACCGTTGTTGACGACGATCGCGACGATGTTCAGCCCGTACTGCATCGCGGTCGCGAGTTCGTTGCCGGCCATCATGAAGCAACCGTCGCCGGCGAGCGCGACGACGGCGCGCTGCGGATACAGCGACTTCGCGGCGAGCGCGGCCGGCAGCCCGTAGCCCATCGCGCCGCTCGTCGGCGCGAGCTGCGAGCGGAAGTGCCGGTACGCGAAGTGGCGATGCAGCCAGATCGCATAGTTGCCCGCGCCGTTGGTGAGGATCGCGTCGTGCGGCAGGCGCTCGCGCAACTGCACCATCACGTCGCCGAGCTGCACGTCGCCGGGCATCGGCAGCGGCGCGTGCCATTCGCGGTACGCGCGATGCGCGTCGGCGGCCGCGCCGGCCCAGGCAGGCCGCTCGGGCGGCTCGAGCGCGGCCAGCGGCGCGGCGATCTCGGGCATGCCCGACACGATCGGCAGGTCGGCCGCGTACACGCGGCCGAGCTCGTCCGCGCCCTGATGCACGTGGATCAGCGTCTGGCGCGTTTTCGGGATGTCGAGCAGCGTGTAGCCGCCGGTCGTCGCTTCGCCGAGGCGCGGCCCGATCACGAGCAGCAGGTCGGCGTCGCGGATGCGTTTCGCGAGCGCGGGGTTGATCCCGAGCCCCACGTCGCCCGCGTAGTTCGGGTGCGCGTTGTCGATCGTGTCCTGGAAGCGGAACGCGCACGCGACCGGCAATTGCCAGCGTTCGACGAAGGTGCGCAGGTTCGCGCAGGCGTCCGGCGTCCAGCCGCTGCCGCCGACGATCGCGAACGGTCGTTCCGCGCGCGCGAGCCGCTCGCGCAATTCGTCGATCTGCGCGGCCGACGGCGCGGCCGCGACGCGTTTCGCGGCCGGCACGACGGGCTGCGGCGCGCACGCGTCGGACAGCACGTCCTCCGGTAGCGCGAGCACGACCGGGCCGGGCCGGCCGGACGTCGCGACGTGGAACGCATGGCTCAGGTATTCGGGAATGCGGCGCGGGTCGTCGATCTGCGCGACCCATTTGGCCATCTGGCCGAACATCCGGCGGTAGTCGATTTCCTGGAAGGCTTCGCGGTCGAGGTGTTCGCGTGCGCACTGGCCGACGAACAGGATCATCGGCGTCGAATCCTGGAACGCGGTGTGCACGCCGATCGACGCGTGCGTCGCGCCGGGCCCGCGCGTGACGAACGCGATGCCGGGGCGGCCGGTCAGCTTGCCGACCGCTTCGGCCATGTTCGCGGCGGCCGCCTCATGGCGGCAGACGACCGTCTGGATGCGGGCGGTGTCGTCCGCGAGCGCATCGAGCACGGCGAGGAAGCTCTCGCCCGGCACGCAGAACACGCGTTCGACGTGATTGGCGAGCAACGCATCGACGAGCAGTCGCGCACCGGAGGTGGCGCGCGGCTCGAGATCCTTGGAATGCGACATGGGCTGCCGTCTCCCTGGGTAGCGGGACGTACAGCTTACGCCGGTTGGCCGGCCGCTGAAAAGTGTCGGAACGCTGAGGGGGCGGCGAGTGCGTGCGTGCTTCGATTGGCCATCCGGCCAGCTTGTGCGCGCTTGTGTGACGGCCGAAAGTGAGCGCGATGGATGGCGACCCGCTGGCCGCGCTCGAACTCGACGAACTGCTGGAAGAAAGGGCGGCGGCGCTACCGGCCCATGCCGAGTTGTATCGGCAAGGGCGGGTGGCCGGCACGCGTGAGCTGGTGGTCGCGCCGAACTATGTGCTCGTCTATCGCATCCGGCCGGACGGGCCATCGTGGAGATTCTCCGCGTACTGCATGCGCGGCGGCAGTGGCCGTGATGTGCGTATTCATTGCCGGCTCGTCAGCCGAAGGAGTACCTGTTATGTACACACATGGATTTACATCTCGGCCCGCATCGGATAATGTACATACAATGTACATCCGGTCGGAGATCGACATGCATACCACGAGGGTATTCAGGAACGGCAACTCGCAGGCCGTGCGTATTCCTGCGGACCTTGCCTATGAGCGCAGCGATATCGAACTGGAAATCGAGCGCGTCGGTGACGAAATCCGCATTCGGCCGGTGCGGCGGCCTTTGACTCAGGTACTGGAGAAGTTCGCGAAATTCGGGCCGGACTTCATGACAGAAGGACGTGGCGACCAGGAGCAGACCGAACGCGAGGGTTTGTGATGCCGCGCTTCATGCTCGACACCAACATGTGCATCTATCTGATGAAAAATCAGCCGGAGCAGGTCGCGAGACGATTTGCGCAGTGCTACACGGGCGACGTCGTCATGTCGGCGATCACCTATGCGGAGCTCGAGTACGGCGTGACCGCATGTGCGAGCCCTGCCCGGGAGCGCCGCCATCTCGCCGCATTGATCGAGGATATTCCCGTCGCGCCTTTCGACGCCCCGGCAGCGCAAGCGTATGGTCCGATCCGGGAGGCGACTCGCGAGCGGAAGAAGGATCACCTCGACAAACTGATCGCCGCGCATGCGGTGTCGCTCGATGTCGTCCTCGTCACCAACAACGAGCGGGATTTCGTCAGCTATCCGGGGTTGCGACTGGAGAACTGGCTGAACGACTAGCGTCGGGCGCCATGCCCGGCGGCAATGCGGGGTATCGATCCACCCCGCGCCACCGCCGGGCCGGACATCAGCACTCGACGATATTCACCGCCAGCCCGCCGCGCGACGTTTCCTTGTACTTGGTCTTCATGTCGGCGCCCGTCTCGCGCATCGTCTTGATCACGGAGTCGAGCGACACGTAGTGCGAGCCGTCGCCGCGCAGCGCCATGCGCGCCGCGTTGACGGCCTTCACCGACGCCATCGCGTTGCGTTCGATGCACGGGATCTGCACCATCCCGCCCACCGGGTCGCAGGTCAGGCCGAGGTTGTGCTCCATCCCGATCTCGGCGGCGTTCTCGACCTGCTGCGGCGTGCCGCCGAGCACGGCCGCGAGCGCGCCGGCGGCCATCGAGCAGGCCACCCCCACTTCGCCCTGGCAGCCGACTTCCGCGCCCGAGATCGACGCGTTGAGCTTGTACAGGATGCCGATCGCGGCGGCCGTCAGCAGGAAGTCGATCACGCCCTGTTCGTTCGCGCCGGGCGTGAAGCGCGTGTAGTAGTGCAGCACGGCCGGGATGATGCCGGCCGCGCCGTTGGTCGGCGCGGTGACGACGCGGCCGCCGGCCGCGTTTTCCTCGTTGACCGCGATCGCGTACAGGTTGATCCAGTCGATCATCGACAGCGGGTCCTGCAGCGCGCGCTCCGGGCTGCCCGTCAGCGTGCGGTACAGCTGCGGCGCGCGGCGCTTGACCTGGAACGGGCCGGGCAGGTTACCGTCGGCATCGGGATTGCCGATCCCGCAGCCGCGCGACACGCACGACTGCATCACGGCCCAGATCTTCAGCAGCCCGTCGCGCGTTTCTTCCTCGGTGTGCCACGCGCGCTCGTTGTCCCACATCAGCTGCGCGATCGACTTGCCCGTCGACGCGGTCAGCGCGAGCAGCTCCGCGCCCGTGCGAAACGGATGCGTCATCTGCTCGGCCGCGCTCAGCACCTTGGTGTTCGGCGCGCCGGCCGTCACGACGAAGCCGCCGCCGACCGACAGATAGGTGCGCTCGACCAGCACCGCGCCGTTCGCGTCGCTCGCGCGCAGCTTCATCCCGTTCGGATGTTCGGGCAGCGCCTGGCGGTAGAACGCGATGTTCTCCTTCAGCACGAACGGCACCGGATGCGTGCCGAGCAGCGCGAGTTGCTTCGTCTTGCGGATGTCTTCCAGCCGCGCGTCGATCGTGTCGGGATCGACGGTGTCGGGCGCGTCGCCGAGCAGGCCGAGCATCACGCCGCGGTCGGTGCCGTGGCCCTTGCCGGTCGCGCCGAGCGAGCCGTACAGCTCGACCTTCACGTGGGCCGTCGCGTCGAGCAGCCCGTCGCGCTCGAGGCCCTGGACGAACATCAGCGCCGCGCGCATCGGCCCGACCGTATGCGAACTGGACGGACCGATGCCGATCTTGAAGAGGTCAAACACGCTGACTGCCATTTCGATACCTGCCTTGCTATAAGAATGGTGCTAGCGCGCCTGCAACGGCAGGCACGCGGCGAGCCATGCGGGCGGCGTTGGGGAAAGCTGCCGCGCGACGCGGGCATAGCGTCCGTCGAGCCGCGCGGCCAGATGAAAGAGTTCGGTGGCGTTTTTCGGGTCCCACTGCCCCGTGTAACCCGGCAAGCCGGCCTCGCGGCGCTTCGCGTCGAACGGCACCGGCGAATTCACGAATTCCTCGTGCGTTTTCTCGCCGAGCGCGTACGGCACGAGCCAGTCGAGCGCGGCTTCGAGCGTCGCGCCGTTTGCGCCGCGCTCGCGCAGCCAGTTGCGGTTGAAGCGGCGCGCGGCCAGCGCGGCCGTCACCAGCGGCTGCAGATCGTAGACCGCGTAATGCAGCGCATCGCGTTCCTCGAAATCCCAGGTCTTGCCGTCCGGACCGATGTTGTCGGCGAGATGCTCGACGAACAGCCGCTGCGCGGCGTTCATCATCTTGCGGTCGCCGAGCGTGAACGCGGACAGCGCGATCAGCTTGATCCGGTGGCTCTGCCAGTTGTTGCGCCAGGTGCCGGTGAGCGGGCGCTTCTGCGCGTCGACCTGCGCGACGTAGCCGGCGCCGAGCTTCGCGATGAACGCGGCCGTCGCGTTGCGCGTTTTCACCGGCAGCGCGCTCGCGGTCATGTCGTACGCGACGATCAGGCTCTCGAAGCGCGTCTCGTCGATCGGGTTGAAGCTCGGCTGATAGGTCGACACCCACGCGGACAGGAAGCGGTCGACGAGTTGCAGGTAGCGCGGCGCGTTCGTCACGCGCCACGCGAGCGCCGCATCGCGCATCAGGTCCATGTCCTTGAGCGCGGCTTCGCTCTGGTCGTAGATGCCTTCGTGCGGCAGCGTGCCCTCGGTGTGCACGCGCGCCATCGCCTTCGGCTGCTCGCCGATGCGCGCGTCGACGCTGCGGATCAGCGCCTGCACGCCCGGCTCGGCCTGCGTCGTCTCGCTCGCCTGCAGCGCCGGCGACGCGCAGAAATTCATCGCCGCGCGCGCACTGCCGGCCACGCCGAGGCCGGCGGCGGCCAGCGACAGCGAGGCGACGAGCATCGGCACGTAGCGGCCTGCGCGCGTGCGCGGCCGCCGCGCGGTTGCACCATGGCCCGGAAACATCGGACGCACCATGCGGAACTCCTTCATTGGCTGGATCGCGTGTGATGTTAGCCGGATTGGCGGGCAAGCGTGAAACGGTTGGCCGGGCGGCGAACGTAAAAACCGCACGCAACCGGTGGCTGCGTGCGGTGGGGTCACGGTCGGACGCTCCGGTGCGAGGCGCGCGTTATGCGTAGTCCGACACCGGCACGCACGAGCAGAACAGGTTGCGGTCGCCGTACGCGTTGTCCGCGCGGCCGACCGGCGGCCAGTACTTGTTCGTGCCGAGCGACGCGACCGGGTACGCGGCCTGCTCGCGCGAGTACGCGTGCGGCCATTCGTTCGCGGTGACGACGGCCGCCGTGTGCGGCGCGTGACGCAGCGGGTTGTCTTCGCGATCGGCGCGGCCTTCCTCGACCGCGCGGATTTCCTCGCGGATCGCGATCATCGCGGCGATGAAGCGGTCGAGTTCTTCCTGCGATTCCGATTCGGTCGGTTCGACCATCAGCGTGCCCGGCACCGGGAAGCTCATCGTCGGCGCGTGGAAGCCGTAGTCCATCAGGCGCTTTGCGACGTCGTCGACGCTGATGCCGCTCGTTTCCTTGATCGGACGCAGGTCGAGAATGCACTCGTGCGCGACCAGCCCGCCCGGGCCCGAATACAGCACCGGGTAGTGCGGCGCGAGGCGTTTCGCGATGTAGTTCGCGTTGAGGATCGCGGTTTCGGTCGCGGCGGTCAGGTTCTTCGCGCCCATCATCGCGATGTACATCCACGAGATCGGCAGGATCGATGCCGAGCCGTACGGCGCGGCCGACACCGCGCCGATGCCGTCTTCCGCGCGCGCGTAGCCGGTCGAGCGCTGGTTCGGCAGGAACTTCGCGAGGTGCGCGCCGACCGCGACCGGGCCGACGCCCGGGCCGCCGCCGCCGTGCGGGATGCAGAAGGTCTTGTGCAGGTTCAGGTGCGACACGTCGCCGCCGAACTGGCCGGGCGCGGTCAGGCCGACCATCGCGTTCATGTTCGCGCCGTCGACGTACACCTGGCCGCCGTGCGCATGGACGATCTCGCAGATCTCGCGGACGTTCTGCTCGAACACGCCGTGCGTCGACGGATACGTGATCATGATCGCCGCGAGGTTCGCCGAATGCTGCTCGGCCTTCGCCTTCAGGTCGGCGATGTCGACGTTGCCCTGCGCGTCGCAGGCGACGACCACGACCTTCATGCCGGCCATGTGCGCGGACGCCGGGTTCGTGCCGTGCGCGGATGCCGGGATCAGGCATACGTCGCGATGGCCTTCGCCGCGCGATGCGTGGTACGCGTGGATGATCAACAGGCCCGCGTATTCGCCCTGCGAGCCCGCGTTCGGTTGCAGCGACACGGCCGCGTAGCCGGTGGCCGCGACGAGCATCTGTTCGAGCTGGTCGATCATCTCGCGGTAGCCGACGGTCTGCTCGGCCGGCGCGAACGGGTGGATGCCGCCGAACTCGGGCCACGTGACCGGCAGCATTTCCGACGTCGCGTTCAGCTTCATCGTGCACGAGCCGAGCGGGATCATCGAGCGGTCGAGCGCGAGATCCTTGTCCGACAGGCTGCGCAGGTAGCGCAGCATTTCGGTTTCGGAGTGGTGGCGGTTGAACACGTGGTGCGTCAGGTACGCGCTCGTGCGCTCGAGGCCGGCCGGCAGCGCGGCGACGCCGGCGAGGCCCGCGTCCAGCGCATCGACGGCCGGCGCGGTGCCGCCCGCGGCTTGCGCGAACACGTCGAGGAGATCGGCGAGGTCGTCGCGCGTCGTCGTTTCGTCGACCGATACGCCGACTTGCGTGTCGCTCACGCGGCGCAGGTTGATGCGCTTCGCCTTCGCGAATTCGTGAACCTGCGCGGTGCGTGCGCCGGTGTCGATCGTCAGCGTGTCGAAGAACGTGTCGTTGACGGTCGCGAAGCCGAGCTGCTTCACGCCGGCGGCCAACAGCGCCGCGATGCGGTTCACGCGCAGCGCGATCGTCTTCAGGCCGTGCGGGCCGTGGTAGACCGCGTACATGCTGGCCATGATCGCGAGCAGCGCCTGCGCGGTACACACGTTCGACGTCGCCTTCTCGCGGCGGATGTGCTGTTCGCGCGTCTGCAGCGCGAGGCGCAGCGCGGGCTTGCCCTGCGCGTCGACCGTCACGCCGACGAGGCGGCCCGGCATCTGGCGCTTGAATTCGTCACGCACGGCCAAGTAGGCGGCGTGCGGGCCGCCGAAGCCCATCGGCACGCCGAAGCGCTGCGTGTTGCCGATCGCGACGTCCGCGCCCCATTCGCCGGGCGGCGTCAGCACGGTGAGCGCGAGCAGGTCGGCCGCGACGACCACGTGGCCGCCGGCCGCGTGGATCGCTTCGGCGAGCGCACGGTAGTCGCGCACGTCGCCGTTCACGCCCGGGTACTGCAGCAGCACGCCGAACGCGTTCGCTTGCGCGGCTTCGGCGGCCGGGCCCGTCTTCACTTCGATGCCGACCGGCTGCGCGCGCGTGCGGATCACTTCGAGCGTTTGCGGCAGCACGTCGTCGGCCACGTAGAACACGTTCGACTTGGGCTTGCCGGTGCGCTGCAGCAGCGTCATCGCTTCGGCCGCGGCGGTGGCCTCGTCGAGCAGCGACGCGTTCGAGATCGCAAGGCCCGTCAGGTCGGCGACCATCTGCTGGAAGTTCAGAAGCGCCTCGAGGCGGCCCTGGGAAATTTCAGGCTGGTATGGCGTGTAGGCCGTGTACCACGCCGGGTTTTCGAGCACGTTGCGCAGGATCACGGCCGGCGTATGCGTGTCGTGGTAGCCCTGGCCGATATACGAGCGGAACACCTGGTTCTTGTCCGCGAGCGCACGCAGCGCGGCGAGGGCTTCGGCCTCGCTCTTCGGCTGCGCGAACGGGCCGAGCGGCAGCGTTTCGGCGCGGCGGATCGAGGCCGGGATCACGGCGTCGATCAGCGCGGCGCGCGACGCGAAGCCGAGCGTGTCGAGCATGGCCTGCTGGCTGGCGGCGTCGGGGCCGATGTGGCGTTCGGCGAACGCGTCGTGCGTTTCGAGCGCGGCGAGCGAGAGGGGCGTGCGGTTCATCAGGCGGTCCGGGTGTTCGAGCTTCATGGCGTGACTCTGGTCCCGCGCGGGCCGAGGGCGGCGCCGCGCGGTTCGGGTAGGGAAATTAGTCGATCAGCTTGCTGTAGGCGTCGGCGTCGATCAGCTTGTCGGTCGATGCGCCGGCCGCGAGCTTGATCTTGAACAGCCACACGCCGTATGCGTCGCCGTTCACTTCTTCCGGCGCATCGGTGGCGGCTTCGTTGATGGCGACGATCTCGCCGGACACCGGCGAGTAGATGTCGGATGCCGCCTTCACCGATTCGACGACGCCGACGGCGTCGCCCGCGTTCACCGACTTGCCGACTTCGGGCAGCTCGAGGAAGACGATGTCGCCGAGCGTGCTCTGCGCGTGATCGGTGATGCCGACCGTCAGCGTGCCGTCTGACTCGGTGCGGATCCACTCGTGTTCGTCGGTGTACTTCAGATCGGCCGGGACGTTGCTCATCGGATGCTCCTGGATAAAAGGGTGTGTTCGTTTTGCTGGCGCGCCGCCATGGTGCGCCGGATGGGGTTGCGCCGGGCGCCATCTCCCGGCTGGCCGGGAGGCGGCGCCGGCCGCCTCTCGGTCGTTACGCAGCGAGGACCTTGCCGTTGCGCACGAACGGCAGTTTTACCACGCGCGCGGGAAGATTCTTGTCTCGAATTTGCACCTGGACGATGTCGCCGATCTGGACGGCCGTCGGCACGCGCGCGAACGCGATCGATTCCTGCATCGACGGCGAGAACGAGCCGCTCGTGATCTCGCCGTCGCCGTGCGGCGTGACGACCTTCTGGTGCGCGCGCAGCACGCCGCCCGCCTTGCCGTTTTCCTTCTGCAGGATCAGGCCGACGAACGCGGCGCGCGTGCCGTTGGCTTCGAGTGCGGCGCGGCCGACGAAGTCGCGCGGCGCGGTGAGGTCGACCGTCCACGCGAGGCCGGCGTCGAGCGGCGAGACGGTGTCGTCCATGTCCTGGCCGTACAGGTTCATGCCGGCCTCGAGGCGCAGCGTGTCGCGCGCGCCGAGCCCGCACGGACGCACGCCGTTTTGCTGCAGCGCATTCCACAGTGCTTCGACGTGCACGGCCGGGACGATCACTTCGAAGCCATCTTCGCCGGTGTAGCCGGTGCGGGCGACGGTGAGATCGCCGAACGGCGTGCCGGCGACCTGCGCGGCGTTGAACGGCTTCAGTTCGCTGGTGGCGGCGCGGGCGGCGGGCACCGTCGCCCAGACCTTTTCACGGGCGTTCGGGCCCTGGACGGCGACGATCGCGAAATCGCGGCGCGGCGCGATCGTCAGGCCGTAGCCGCCTTGCTCGTTCAGCTGGTTGAACCACGCGATGTCTTTCTCGGCGGTGCCGGCGTTGACGACCACGCGGAAGAATTCTTCGGTGAAGTAATAGACGATCAGATCGTCGATGACGCCGCCCTGCGGGTTGAGCAGGCACGAGTAGAGCGCCTTGCCGGGCGTCTTGAGCTTGCCGACGTGGTTCGCGATCGCGTGCTCGAAGAACGCGCGCACGCGGCTGCCGGTGAAATCGACGACGCACATGTGCGACACGTCGAACATGCCGGCGTCGGTGCGCACGGCCGCGTGTTCTTCGATCTGCGAGCCGTAGTTGACGGGCATGTCCCAGCCGCCGAAGTCGACCATGCGGGCATTGAGCGCGCGGTGCGCGGCGTTGAGCGGGGTGTGATTCAGTGCAGTCATCGAGGCCTCAGGCAAGGCGCTTGCGCGCGGATCAGAACGGCCATGTGCCGACCGCCGCGGCCGATGGCCTCGAGCGATCCGGTACATGCCCCTCTGTCCTCGATACCTGAGAGATTGCGCTGCGGGCCAAGCCCGGCGAACGCGCGCCCCTTCGGTGGGCAGCTTGCCCGCGCAGCCAATGCGCTGCGGGCTACTGCCGCTCTCCAGAGTGCGGGGAGAGTAGGTGCCCGCGCAATGCGCGGACGCGATTCCCCGACGCGGTCGGTCCTTTTGCCTGAGAGTTTGCGGGTGTGCCCCTTCGGCGGCGCAACCGGTGTCGGAACAACCCCGGTCACACGCTCTCCCGACGCGTGCGGGCGACTGTACGCGAGCGGGTGGGCCTTGTCAATTTGAGCAAAAGAATGTCGCTTCGCGACAAGCGGCAGAGGCCAGCGCCGCCGCTTTTCTGCGCTCCGGCGGGCGCCGGCGCGTTACTCGCCGATCGCGCGCGCGGCGGTGTCGAGCTCCTGGTTCAGCACCCGCTGCTCGTCGCCGGACAGGCCGCCGTTGTGCTGGGCCGACATGTCGTTCGCTTCCTGGCGGATCACGTCGAGGCGGTGGTGCAACTGCGCGCCGTACGGCGGCGGGTAGTAGCCGCCGTTCACGCGCGCGTCGATCCGGCGATGCAGATTGTCGATCCGGCCCTGGACCTCCTGCATGCGGTCGTTCGCGACGACCTGCGGATTCGGTCGCGGCGGCGGAGGCGCCTGCCGGGCCGGCCGCTGCGGCTGCACGATACAGGCCGCGAGCGAGGAAACCAGGACGCAGCATGCCGCTGCGCGAATCAACCGTTGCATCACATTCTCCTGACGGATAAGTGTCGAATCGACTTTTTGAGAAACGCGTCAGACCGGACGACCGCTGACTTTCGTTCCCGCACCATTTGTAACGGAATGTTGGGGGGCCGTGCCGGCGGGGCGGTGTGGCGGCAGACGCGGCCGCGCCGCTGCCGGCGTGGCCGGCACGTGGCGGCGTGGCGCGGTGGGGAGCCGGGCCGGCACCGACCCGGCCGGCGGCCATCAGACCGTACGGCGCACGAACGGCAGCCGGCGGCCGTCGTGTTCGCTCTGCGCGGCGAGCTCGATGATCGTCATCACGTCGACCGCGTCCTGCGCGGTGACGGGGAACGGCGCGCCGTCGCGGATCGACGCGGCGAGCGCGCGGTAGAACTCCGCGTACTGGCCGTCGAGCGTCGGGACCGGCCGTTCGACCTCGACCTCGCCGTCGAGCACGCGCAACAGGCCGGGCGGGTTGCCGCCGCCGAATTCGACGTCGTTCGCGGTGAGGCCGGCCTTGAGCTGGTCTTCCTGCGTGTCGAGCCCGAACTTCTGGTAGCTGCCGCGCGTGCCGTGCAGCGTGAAGCGCGCGGGCTCGATCGCCGACAGCGCGCTCGCATGCAGCGCGACGTCCTTGTCCGGATAGCCGAGCAGCAGGTGCACGAAATCGGGCGCCGTGCCGTTCTCGCGGCGCGTCTTGACGGTGGCGCTCACCGTTTCCGGCGTGCCGAACAGCGCGAGCGCCTGGTCGATCAGGTGCGGGCCGAGGTCGAGCAGCAGGCCGCCGCCGCGGGCCGGGTCCTCGCGCCAGCGCGTGCGCGGCGTCGGCCGGAAGCGGTCGAAGTGCGACGCGAAGTAGGTGAGGCGGCCCAGCTCGCCCGATTCGACGACGCGGCGCACGGTGAGGAAATCGCCGTCCCAGCGGCGGTTGTGGAACGGCGCGAACAGCCGGCTGCGTGCGTTCGCGAGCCGCGCGAGCGCGAGCGCCTCGTCGGCGGTGAGCGTGACCGGCTTGTCGACGACCACGTGGCGGCCGGCTTCGAGCATCTGGCGCGCGAGCGCGAAGTGCGTGTCGTTCGGCGTGGCGATCACCACGCATTCGATATCGTCGAGGCCGAGCAGCGTGTCGAGGTCGGGGACGATGCGCGCGCCCGGATACGCGGCGTGCGCGCGATCGGACTGACCGGTCGCGATCGCGGCGACTTCAGTGCGGCCGCTCGTGGCGATCACGGGCGCATGGAATGTCGCGCCGGCGAAACCGAAACCCATCAAACCAATCCTGAGCAATGACGACATGGCAATTCCTGGCTGCGAAGGAAACTAAAGGATGGCGCGCCGAAGCGGCGCGAAGACGACCGGCTATTTTGGCATGGCGCCGCCGCTTGCACAGACGCGTCGGGCGAAACGCGCGACGCGATGCGGCGCTTGCGCGAGGAGTGCCGGCATTTTGCGCGGGATCGTGCCCCCTGCGGCGCGACTGTCGGGCTCGCGGCTCGGCTTTCGGCTCTGGGCGCTCGGCTCTCGGCTCTCGGCTCTCGGCTCTCGGCTCTCGGCGCGGCGCGCCGAACTGCGGCGGCCAACCCGCCCCGGAGCGCGCCGCATCATCCGCCCGCCCGCTGCCGCACGGCCGCCGCGACCTGCGCGGCCCACACCGCGCACGCCGATGCGCCGGGATGGAAGCCGTCGGCGGCCATCAGGTGGCGTTCGAGCGGCAGGTCGACCCGCAGGAACGTGCAGTGCGGCTGCGCGCCGGCCCAGTCGGCGAGCGCCGTGTTGAGCCGCTTCGCGCGCCGCCCGAGATACCACGCGAGCGGCTGCGGCAGCGCCGGGAAGCGCTCCATCGGCGGCACCGCCGACAGGATCGCGTGCCCGACCTGGAACCGCGTAGCGAGCAGCCGCAGCAGCTCGGTCTGCTGCGCGAGCCAGCGTGCGGGCGGCACGCCGCCCGTCACGTCGTTGACGCCGAGCGACGTGACGGCCACGTCGAACGGCTCGGCCGGCTCCGCGGCGAGCCAGTCGACGAGCTCCCGCGTGGTCAGGCCGGTGCGCGCGAGCAGCTTCCAGTGCACGCGATGCGTGGCCGCCAGCGCGTTCGCCAGTTGCCCGGCGAGCGCATCGTGCTGCGTCGCGACGCCGACGCCCGCGGCGGCCGAATCGCCGACCACCAGCACGCGCAGCGGCGGGCCGTCGCCGGCCACGCCGTCGCGCGGGCCGGCCGCCTCGGGCAGCCGGGGCGTGACGCGGCGTACGTAGCGCCCCTGCGCGAACAGCAGCGGGCCCAGGGCGGCGGTGGCGAACGGGTATCCCATAAGCTGGATCCGGTAACGGTTCAGGTGAATTGAAGCGGGCCGGCACGGGTGGCGCCGGGGGAGTACGTATTGTGTCCGAATGCAGCGCGGACGGGGCCAGATTGGCCGAGCGGACAGGCACGACCCTGCCGAACGGACAGCGGGCGCCCGCCCGGCAAGGCTGCGCGCCCCCGTCCGGCGGCGCTCCCGAAAACCGCGCCGGCGACGTGTTAACATGCGCGTCCTGCCCGCGTGTCCGCCTGCTTCGCCAGCCTGCCGCGCACGGCATCCTCCCGGTTTCCGCCGTCAACCAGCAACACCATCCGCCATCATGTCCGCAGGCCTCAATCCCGCTCAGAATGAAGCGGTGCGCTACCTCGACGGTCCCTGTCTCGTGCTCGCCGGCGCGGGCAGCGGCAAGACCCGCGTGATCACGCAGAAGATCGCGCACCTGATCGAAGCGAAAGGCTTCGAGCCGCGCCATATCGCCGCCGTCACGTTCACGAACAAGGCGGCCGCCGAAATGCGCGAGCGCGTGTCGAAGCTGCTGGAAGGCAAGACGCTCACCACGCCGGGCAAGGAAGGCCGCAAGGTGCCCGTCAACCAGCTCACCGTCTGCACGTTCCACTCGCTCGGCGTGCAGATCCTGCGCCAGGAGGCCGAGCACGTCGGCCTGAAGCCGCAGTTCTCGATCATGGATTCGGACGACTGCTTCGGGATGATCCAGGAGCAGCTCGGCACGACCGACAAGGGGCTGATCCGCAAGATCCAGAGCATCATCTCGCTGTGGAAGAACGGCCTGATCATGCCCGACGAGGCGATGGCGATCGCGGCCAACGAGGACGAGCACCAGGCCGCACTGGTCTACCGGAACTACGTGGCCACGCTGCACGCGTACCAGGCGGTCGACTTCGACGACCTGATCCGCCTGCCCGCCGAGCTGTTCGCGAAGAACGAGCAGGTGCGCGACCGCTGGCAGAACAAGCTGCGCTACCTGCTGATCGACGAGTACCAGGACACCAACGCGTGCCAGTACGAGCTGCTGAAGCAGCTCGCGGGCCCGCGCGCCGCATTCACGGCGGTCGGCGACGACGACCAGGCGATCTACGGCTGGCGCGGCGCGACGCTGGAGAACCTCGCGCAGCTCGGCAAGGATTTCCCGAAGCTGCACGTGATCAAGCTCGAGCAGAACTACCGGTCGACGGTGCGAATCCTGACCGCCGCCAACAACGTGATCGCGAACAACCCGAAGCTGTTCGAGAAGAAGCTGTGGTCCGAGCACGGGATGGGCGATTCGATTACCGTCACGGCGTGCAACGACGAGGAACACGAGGCCGAATCGGTCGTGTTCCGGCTGTCCGCGCACAAGTTCGAGCGGCGCGCGCAGTTCCGCGACTACGCGATCCTGTATCGCGGCAACTTCCAGGCGCGGATCTTCGAACAGGTGCTGCGGCGCGAGCGGATCCCGTACGTGCTGTCGGGCGGCCAGTCGTTCTTCGACAAGGCCGAGATCAAGGATCTGTGCGCGTACCTGCGGCTGATCGCGAACGCCGACGACGATCCCGCATTCATCCGCGCGGTCACGACGCCGCGCCGCGGCATCGGCAACACGACGCTGGAAGCGCTCGGCTCGTTCGCGGGGCAGGCGAAGGTGTCGCTGTTCGAGGCCGTGTACATGGGCGGCATCGAGGCGCGGCTGTCGGCGCGCCAGGTCGAGCCGCTGCGGATGTTCTGCGACTTCATCCAGCGCCTGACCGAGCGCGCGGACAAGGAGCCCGCGACCGTCGTGCTCGACGACATGATGGAGGCGATCCACTACGAGGCGTACCTGTACGACGCGTTCGACGAGCGGCAGGCGCAGTCGAAGTGGCAGAACGTGCTCGAATTCCTCGAATGGCTGAAGCGCAAGGGCACGAAGCCCGAGACGGAAGCCGTCGACGGCGAGGCCGAAGGTTTCCACAACGCGGACGGGCTCGCCGATACGGGCAAGAACCTGCTCGGCCTGATCCAGACCGTCGCGCTGATGTCGATGCTCGAAGGCAAGGACGAGGACCCGGACGCCGTGCGGCTGTCGACCGTCCATGCGTCGAAGGGGCTCGAGTATCCGCACGTGTTCCTGGTCGGCGTCGAGGAAGGCATCATGCCGCACCGCGGCGGCAGCGAGGACGACGGCCCGATCGACAACGAGCGGATCGAGGAAGAGCGCCGGCTGATGTACGTCGCGATCACGCGCGCGCAGCGCAGCCTGCACCTGAACTGGTGCAAGAAGCGCAAGCGGGCGCGCGAGACGGTCGTGTGCGAACCGTCGCGCTTCATCCCGGAGATGGGGCTCGACGAAGCGCCGCCGCCGACGCCGGAAGAAGCGCCGATGTCGCCGAAGGATCGGCTCGCGAGCCTGAAGGCGTTGCTGCAGAAGTGACGCGATGGCGCCGCCGCCGTAAGCACGATGGCGCGACGAGCCGGCAACGCCAAAACGAAACCCCCGCGATGCAAAGGCGTCGCGGGGGTTTTTTACGGATGGCGGGAGGCGGGCGTTACTTCGCCGAGTTGACCATGTAGTCGACGGCCGCCTTCACGTCGGCATCGGATGCGTTCGATCCGCCCTTCGGCGGCATCGCGCCCTTGCCGTGCAGCGCGTAGTTGTAGACCGTATCCATCGAGTCCTTCAGGCGCGGCGCCCAGTCTTCCTTGCTGCCGAACTTCGGCGCGCCGAGCACGCCGGCCGCGTGGCAGGCCTGGCAGGTCGACGCGTACAGCGCCTTGCCGGCCGTTGCCGCATCGGCGCCGGCCGGGGCGGCCGCGGGCTTCTCGCCGGCCTTCGGGATCGCGGCGATCGCGGCCATCGCGGCGGCGGCCTGCGCGTTCGACGCGTCGGCGCCCGACGCGGCCGCGCCGCTGGCGGGCTGCGCCGCGTTGGCGGCCGGTGCGGCCGGTTCGGGGAAGTTCGCGCCGTCGTTGTTCGCCATGTAGACGATCGCGCGGGCGATTTCATAGTCGCTGACGTCGTCGGGGCTCGTGCCGCCGCGCGCCGGCATCGCGCCCTTGCCCGCGAGGGCCGTCTTCAACAGCGTGTCGAAGCCTTGCGAGATGCGCGGCGCCCAGTCGTCCTTGTTGCCGAACTTCGGCGCGCCGGCGGCGCCGGTGCCGTGACAGGTCACGCAGACGGCCTTGTAGACTTCTTCGCCGGTCTTGTACGTGCGGGGCGCGTTGGCGTCCTTCACGTCGACCTTCGCGATCGGGGCGATACGTGCGGCGACCTGCTCGTCGGATAGCGCGTCCGTGCCGGCGCCGGAACGGAACGCATGGTTCGCGTAATTGGCGAACAGGACGATCAGGACGATCGGAATCGCGAACGACGCGATGATGACGGCAATCAGCTGCCCGGGGGTTTTGACGGGAGATTCGTGGGGTGCTTCGCTCATGCTTGCCTCGTCTCCGTGAATAGGAATTGTGAGCGCGGTGCAACGGCAAAATGGCAGTCCAATGAAGCACGGACGATTATAGACGGAACGTTTACATCACGGCGAGCGGCGCGATGGCGCGTGTTTACCCGCACGCAGCGGTGCCCGGCGGCGATTGGGCCGGCAAGGTGGACGCGTCTTGGGAAACCGGGTATCCTTGCCGTCTTGCCAATTGTGGGCGGCCTGTATATGGGGTCGCTTCACTGTCTCACGCGCCCGTAGCTCAATGGATAGAGTACTGCCCTCCGAAGGCAGGGGTTGCTGGTTCGATCCCAGCCGGGCGCGCCAAAAACATGCCTGTTCAGGCGTTCAGCGGTTTCTCCGCATCGTCGTTTTCCCGCTTGCAGTAACATCCCGGCCGATTGGCGTCATGGCGGTTATCGATCGCGTGCGCATCCGGCCCGGCGCAACCCTTCGCTGATCCGGTTCGACGTGCTCGAAGTCCGCCTGAAGACGCCGCTCGAGCCTATCGACCGAAACCAGGAGTAGCCGCATCGCATCGCGCCCGACCATCACCGGATGAGCAAATCACTTTCCGTTCAGATCATCAACGGGCCGGACGGCGCGCCGGCCTTTGTAGTGATCCCCTACGCGGAATACATGGCGCAGCGCAACGAAGAGCGCGACCTGATTCCGCATGCAGTCGTCAGCGCAACGGTCGACGGGGCGACGCCCCTGCGCGTGGCGCGAATATCTCGGGCTGACGCAGGCCGAAGTCGCGACGCGGCTCGGCATCAGCCAGTCCGCCCACGCTCAACAGGAGAGCAGCGAGAAACTGCGCAAGTCGACGCGCGAGAAGATCGCCGCCGCGCTCGGCATCACGGACACGCAGCTCGACGTCTGACGAGCAGTCGACCAGCAGCAAAAAGCCGCCAGGCACTTCGGTGCCGGCGGCTTTTTTTCGTCTATTTCCCGTGCGCCGATTGGGCGCGTTCTGGCACCGCTCAGAGAGAGCGGCCGGCCGGCGGCTCGAGCCCGCAGGTGCGACAGCGCACGGCGGGCCCGTGGTGGTGATCGAATCAGTACCTTATTCCGACAGAGTATCTATCTGGAAACTCGGCAGGCTTTCCGAGAAATACGTTGGGATTTGCTAGGCGCATCATGTCCATTTGCACCGACAAAGCGGATACCAAAGATCGAGTATCAACATTCTCTGCATGAGCAAGAGCATTTAACGCACGCGTATCACCCATAACGCTGGCCAAGGCGTATCCAGCATAGACGCCTTCAGGGGTATTTCCCTCCTTAGCGGCACGGGCTGCAAAAATGTATCCGGCGAATGGCGAGCCGCTTGCCCTGACAAGTCTTTCTGCATTGACTAATCTTTGAGACCATTGGCTATCGGTGCCGGTCTTATTAATCTTGTCAAGAACGCTCTCGCTATCTTTTCCGTAGACCTCCCTCATTAGATAAAAGTAACTCGCCTTAATATTCCCTTGGTCGACAAGATTTCCTAATTCGCTGATGCTCATTTTTTGCGCGGTGATAACATCTTGCGGCATTGGGTATCCATTTTTCACAAGCCAATCGTATTGTTCTGGTTTGGTAAACGCGATGGCGTTCTGATCGAATTTTCCGTAGAAGTCGTCCATAATCAAACGGTCCGATCCGTTAAATGAATTCCGCAAGTCCTCGTCGTTGCGAAAATCTTTGGGCGCTGTTGCTTCAGTGAGTTGATATTTTTTCGGAATGACAATTTCTCCATCTTTCGCCGTCGTTTTGCTGATCGAATCTGCGGCGGGACGAGGGCTGTCGTTTGAAACAATTTCCCGTGCATCTTTTAAAGGTGGCGTGGATTTAATCGTTGATCTATAGCCGAAGTAGCCCAACACTGCTATTGCGAGAACGATCAATATTCCCCATCTGTGTTTCATGGAAACCTCTTAAAAAATACAAAGGCTTGCGCCATAATATTGACCAACTTTATTGCGCATGTAACCAAAAAGCGCGCAAAACCATTGGTCTACTGAGTCTTGATATGGACCGTCACCAAATTTCCGAACGGCGTCAGCATAGTTTCGCGCCGTCGCTTCGCACACTCCGGAACCGCCGCACGTTTGCATCATGTCTCGCTCAAATGCGTCGTCACAGGATTTCTTGCCCCATCTGCTGCCATAACATACGTCGTGATTATTGCATGCATTGGTGAAGTCATATCCGAACGGGGCATTGGGGATGACATGCTTCATCCAGCCATTGGCCGGCCCACACCCATTTTGCAGTGCTGCTGGATTTGGTGTGAAAAAAACTGCCTTTGTAAACGGTTCCTTTTTTCCGACCTTGTTGTCAAGTTTGAATTCACCAATATTTGGCGGATTGGCAAAATTGCAGTTTTTCAGGTCTTGCCTGAGTGATTTAGTAAATTCACATTGAAGTTTAGGGCTGACAGGCATGAAGGCTACACCGAAAACGGTTGGTCCTTTTGCCGGTGGACCTATATCGCCTATAAAATCAATTGTGAACGAGTTGAGGTTTGGTCTGGATGCACTTACATTGATAGTTGGGAGAACCTCTTGTCCATGCGTCACATCGATGCAAAGCAGTGCGCTAAGTAAGAGCAATATTGATGCGAATATGTTCTTCATTTTATCCCGTGGTCATAAAATATTTAAATTTAATGTCACATGAATTACCGAATCTATTTCTATGCTTGATTCGCTCGCCAACGGGTGGCCATGGTGCGGACACCCGCTGACATTGCAAATGCGAATAATTATCATTTGCATTTGTAGGGAAGCTACATCAACACTTGATGGAGGTCAAGTTCTTGGCGGTTACGAATGGAGCGGTGGATCTGAGCGGCTGGCTTGGAGATGAGGTCGTAGTCGTGGCCTGCACGATTACGAGATTCCTTCGATGCCGCCGACCTCGTAGCGCATACGGAGATGCGAAGTCATGCGGCAGGACCGCATGCCGAACAGCCAACCGCAGCCAATCTTGAGTTTGGGACCGGCGCGATTGTGTTTCAGTGGCGACACGGACCTGTCAGAGTCGCTAGGGCGGGACGGTTGCCGCGCGGGGAGAAAGTGCTTAAAGCTGTTTCGCTATATAGCGATGGGGTACAGTGGAATTACAGTTTGGATGAGCTTGGACAGCCCTGATTGACCTTGATTAGCCTTGGTTTTGCCGATTGCGAGTCGTGTAAGGCTTTGATTTTCAAAGGGTCATGGAGTGTCGGTAAAGCTCCGAAGGCAGGGGTTGCTGGTTCGATCCCAGCCGGGCGCGCCAAATAGCCTGATTCCAGGCGTCGAATTTCCCGATCCGTTTTCCTGAAGTCGTCCAAGCGTAGCGTCGTTGCACGCGTATATCGGCATCGCGTCGTCATTTCCCGCACCGTTTCCCCCGCTATTCCCCCGCCGTTTCATTGTTCGAGAATCGCCCGCAACGACTACTCCAAGCGTCGATCGCCGCCGCCGCGAGGGACGTCGATTGCCGCGGCGAAAACGGGGGCGGCACGTCGTTCGATTCGTCGGACAGCAGTGGCTCGTCGTCGAGCTACGGTTCGTCGAGTTCGTGCAGTTCCAGCTCGTGCAGTTCGAGCAGTTCGAGCAGCTCCGGCGGCTGTTCGTCGAGCTGAGCGCACGGCCGGCGCCGCACGGCGAGGCCCGGCCACGCGCGACGCGGCAGACCCATCGCCCGAACAGCCGCGCGGAATGGGCTCAGATCGCCGCATTGCGCGCATGCCCGCTTCGGTAACCTGTCAATCGACGCTCTCCGTGCCGAAACGGTCGCCCGGGCGCGGCACGCGTCGCGCATGCCGGGCCGTCGCCACGACGGCCGGATGCGATGACTGTCCGCCGCCTTGCCCAGCCTTTCATGACGACACCTGCTTCCGACGAATCCGCACCGGTTCAACACGCCGCGGCCCTGTGCCAGAACGGACGGTTTGCCGACGCGCTGTCGCGCATCGCGCCGCTGCTCGAGCAGCCGTCGCCGGCCGTCGCGGCGCTGCACGTCGCAGCCGTCAGCGCGCTCGGCCTGACCCGGCTGGCTGATGCGGAAGCCTGGTGGCGGCGCGCGATCGACGCGATGCCGGCGTTCGAACCGCCCTACGACGGCCTCGGCGCGCTGCTGGTGTCGCAGGGCCGCCTGCCCGAAGCCGAAGCGCTGCTGCGCCGGCAGATCGCGTCGATCACGCCGCTACGCGCGTCGCACCATCACCGGTTCGGCAAGGTGCTCGAAGCGCTCGGCCGGCTCGACGAGGCCGAACAGGCGTTCGGTCACGCACTGCTGATCGAGCCGCAGTCGCCCGACGTGCTGACCGATCTCGGCAACCTGCTTCGCGTGCTCGTCCGGCCGGCGGAGGCGGAGCTCGCGTACCGCCTCGCGATCGCCGTCCGCGCCGACCACGTACTCGCGCACGCGAATCTCGGCGCGATTCTCGTCGACATGCAGCGGTTGCCCGAAGCGGAAGCGGCCAGCCGGCAGACCATTGCGCTGTGTCCGGATCACCCGGAAGCGCATTACAACCTCGGCGTCGCGCTGCAGAACCTCGATCGCCTGCCCGAAGCGGAAGCGGCCTATCGCGACGCGATCCGCTGCCGGCCTGGCCTGCCGCAGGCGCACAACAATCTCGGCTGCGTCCTGCGGGCGCAGGGCCGCCACGATGAAGCGGCCATCGCGTTCGCCGACGCGCTGGCGCTCGCGCCGCAGATGGCCGAGGCGCACTACAACCTCGGCACGACGTTCGCGCATGCGGGCCAGCTCGACGAAGCCGAACGCGCCTACCGCCGCGCGCTCGACCTGCGCGCGGACTACGACGATGCGCGCTTCGGGCTGGCGACGCTGCTGCTCAGCCGCGGACGGTTCGACGAAGGCTGGCGCCGCTACGAATCGCGCTACGAACAGTCGACTTTCGTGCACCGTCGGACCCGCGAGGTGCTGCGGTGCGCGCAGTGGCAAGGCGAGCCGCTGGCCGGCAAGACGCTGCTCGTGTGGCAGGAGGACGGCCTCGGCGACATGCTGCAGTTCAGCCGCTATTTCGCGGAATTTCGCGCGCGGCGGGCGGCGCGTGTGGTGTTTGCGTGCCAGCCCGCGCTGCATCGTCTGATGGCGACGGTCGACGGCGTCGACGCGGTGCTCGATCACGAGACGGCCACCGCTCAGGCCGCGCAATTCGATTACTGGACGAGCCTGTTGAGCGCGCCGATGCACGCCGGCACGACGCTCGACACGATCCCGCCGCCGGTGCGTTTCGTACCCGATCCGGCGCGTGTCGCCCGCTGGGGCGCGCGCCTCGATGCGCTGCCGGCCGGCCCGCGCGTCGGCCTCGTGTGGAAAGGCAACCCGAAGCATCACAACGACGCGCACCGTTCGCTGCCGTCGCTGGCGTTGCTGACGCCGCTGTGGAGCGTGCCGGGCGTGAACTTCGTGAGCCTGCAGAAGGGGCAGGGCGAGGACGAGGCGCGCCAGCCGCCGGGCGGTCTGCCGTTGCTGCACCTGGGCTCGGAGATTGGCGATTTCGCCGATACGGCCGCGATCGTCGCGCAACTCGATCTCGTGGTGTGCGTCGACACGTCCACGGCCCATCTGGCCGCATCGCTCGGCAAGCCCTGCTGGGTGCTGCTGCCGAATCAGGACGTGGACTGGCGCTGGATGCACGATCGCGACGATTCGCCGTGGTATCCGGGCACGATGCGGCTGTTCCGTCGCGGGCGCGGCGACAGCTGGATTCAAATGGCCGAGCGGCTGCGGGCGGCGTTTGCCGCGCATTTCAGAGAGTGCGTCGATGCGTAGCCTGTTTGGCATGCCGCGCCGCTCTCCAGCCATTTTTTGTGCCGTTTGTCCGTCAGGGGTGAGGCGATGAAAGTCGCGATCATGCAACCGTATTTCCTGCCGTATATCGGCTACTTTCAACTGATTGGAGCGGTTGACCGGTTTGTTGTATACGACAACATCAAGTACACGAAGAAGGGGTGGTTCAACCGGAACCGCTTCCTGCTCAACGGCAGCGATGCGCTGTTCAGTATTCCGCTGAAACGAGATGCCGATTCGCTCGATGTTCGTGATCGCGAGGTGTCGTCTGATTACGATCCCGTGAAACTTGCCGCCCAGTTGAAGGGAGCCTATGTTCGTGCGCCGTTCTTTGAG
Organism: Burkholderia sp. BCC0044; assembly: GCF_902832955.1. Classification (NCBI taxonomy): domain Bacteria; kingdom Pseudomonadati; phylum Pseudomonadota; class Betaproteobacteria; order Burkholderiales; family Burkholderiaceae; genus Burkholderia; species Burkholderia sp. BCC0044. The sequence continues at coordinate 169,335 of NZ_CADFDO010000007.1, forward strand.
CAAGGATTCAACCTCGTGAGCGCCGTGATCGACTCTGACGAGCCGAACCTGTTCAAGTTCATCAAGCGATCGATCGATGTCGTCGTGGATCGGCTCGGCATCGACACGCGTATCGATGTGTCGTCGTCGATCGACGTTGATCCGTCATTGAAGGGGCAGAGTCGCGTACTCGCGATCTGCGAGTCGCTGGGGGCGACGACGTATGTCAACGCGATCGGCGGTGTTGATTTGTACTCGCACGAAGATTTTGCGGCGCGCGGCATTGATCTGCGGTTTCTCCGGTCGAGGCCGATCGAATACGTTCAGTTCGGGGCGCCGTTCGTTCCCTGGCTGTCGATCGTGGACCTGCTGATGTTCAACTCCGTTGCGGAAGTAAGGGGCATGCTGACGGAATACGATTTGACTCAGGCAGTCCCTGCGGACGGGGTCGCGATGCCCGACGCGGTGCAGCGGGTATCGGGGTGACCGGTCACGGCCGTGTCCTGTCGGGGACGCGGCCGTTCGAGCTGCTGGCCTTGCTTGTGCAGGTAGGGCGATACGCACGCGCGCTGCGTGCACCGTGCAAATTGAGCTTAGTTTACCGGCTGAATTAGGAGCGTCGCCTGTCCGACGTTGTCGCCACAGTAGTCATCGCTGACGTAGGCGAAAACATCGTTGAGGTCGCTGGTCATCAGGATGACGGTGGGTTTGGCCGTGACTGCGGTGCCCCATCGGATGCTTCCGTAGCCGTAGCCGCCTTGCATCATCACGGTATCGATGTTGCAGCCATTATCGAGTGAGCCGCCACCGCAACTCATCGTGTTCGACACAAGAGAGACGGCGTATTGGCCCCTTGCGAGCCTGAATTTTGCCGACGTGCCGCCGGAGACGGTCCCGACGAAGCTGGAAAGGCAATTGGCTTTTGCATCGATCACGACGCTGGTGGCTGCGCTGCACGTCAAAGAAACCATGGCCGTGAGCGCGGTGGCGATCAGTTTGATACGCATCAGTCGAGTTCTCTCAATATTCAATTAGTTGGTATGTGCCCGGCGTTACCGAGAGTGCACCGGAAAACCGGTTTCTCTTGCCTGGATTGCACTTCTTGGCGAAGCGCGATAGGAGGAGGGGAATCCGGTGGTATGCGTCGCGCCCGATGCTTGATTGACGCGCGATACGGTTGCCTCGCCCCGGCAGCGATTCAGGCCCGTGGCGTAAGTGTCGGCGAAATGCACAAACGTCGATTCCTTTCGGAATTGCATTCGTTGCATGACACCATACCTACTTTTGCTATAACGGTAGTTCTGTCCCGGAATTTAGGTTTTGCTTGTAATTGCGCAGATAAACCGGAGAGCGTCGGTCGCCACCCGACGTCGAGTGCGTTGCCTGCTTCGGAAGCTGGCATTCGATTCCCGGCCACGCATTGCCCGCCGGTATGCGCGGGTCGTCCTGTCAGCTCACGTGAAGGACGGGGCATCGATACATTTCGTCACATGCAGGCCGATCTAGAATCCCTTCCAGTAGTCGACGAATCCTTCCTTGTAATGGAACCACGTGGTCTGGAGTTCGCGATTGATCGATGCGACCGTTTCGCCGATATGTGCGCATTTGTCGCGAAGCAGAACCCAGCACTTGGCCTGAGGACAGTAGAGTGATGCCCGATAGCCCCATTGCTCCATCAGGATGGTCATACTTCGATTGGTATGAAAGGCGGTATGCACGGGAGGGCGCAAGTAGAACCATTCCGGGTCGTTCGGTACGCGTTCACAGACGACGGTATGGATGACCAGTGCGCCGTCGCGATCGACCATGTCATGTACGAAATCGAGATCGCTTCGGTGCAGGACATGCTCGAACATCGCCGAATTGATCACGGTCTTGTAGCGACCGAGGTTGGATGGATCGATATATCTGCCCGAGCCGTCGTTTTTCACGTAGAGATCGAAGATCGGCAGTTCAAGATCGTAGTACTTCGCCAGAACGTTGCTCAATGTACCGTACCCGGCAGCATAGTCGACCATGTTGTCCAAACGAATCACGCCGTTCTTTCCGAGCAGGGCGAGCATCATCGCTTGTTCGGCGTACGGCGGCTGGTTGCCCTTCGTTTCGTTGGCGGGATTCTCGATGTAGTGATGAAACTGGCGATTCAATTCGCTCCATTTCTCGGCCGGCAGCGATTGATGTGTACCGGACCAAACGAAGCCGCATTGCCGACATTTGTGATAGTCGACCTTGCCGATTGAGCTCATGAAGTCGGAAAGAGGTCGCTCGGTATAGGTCTTCGAGAAATAGTAGTCGCCTTCGGCGTCGCAAATCATGCACTTCATTTTGTCGCGCTCTCTTTCTGCTGAGTGATGCGATAGGCGGCCGCTGGGTGGCGGAGCCGTGTTCAGTGACACCGGGCTTCGGGCGTACCGGGTTAGAGAAATGTCACAACATGCGTTCGAGCACGATAGCGTCCGATCGCGCATCGATTGGTTTGAAACCCAGCCGCGCGTAAAAGTCGCGAGCGCCGGGATTGTCCGGATGCACCTCGAGGCGGCATCGCAGGAAACCTCGTGCATGGGCGAGTTCGAGGGTTCTGGTAAGCAGGCGTTCGCCAAGACCAGTACGGCGGCGCGTCGGCGATACAAGGATCAGGGTCACGTACAGTATTCGCGTCGCGTAGTCGTTACAGTAGAACGCGACGAAACCGTGACAGATGCCATCTATTCCTTCGGCGATGAACTCGGCGCGCGTCTCCAGTTTTTCGAGATAAGCGGGTAGCGCGGTACGGATGAAGTCCGCGTTTCGCACCTGTTCCTGCTTGATCAGATCGCGAATCGAGCTGAATGCGATGGCGCTGGAAGTGCATGAGGACGACCGCGACAGGTCACTGATTGCCGCCGACGTCACGCGCGCTCCTTGATGACCTTCACGATTCGTTCGACGTCTTCGTCGCGCAGTGCCGGGTAGATCGGAAGGCACAGCACGCGCTCGGATGCGTGTGCGGCGGCTGGCAGCAGCGACTTGTGCGCCGACGGCAACCCGCGATACATCGGAAATTCCGAGATGAGCGGGTAGAAGTAACGGCGCACATAAATTTCGTGTGCACGAAGCTTGCTATAGAGCGCGTCGCGGCTGATCGGATATTCGTCGTCGACGAGAATCGGAAAGTACGAGTAGTTGTGTCGTACGTCGTCGCCGTGCTCGATGCATCGAAGTCCACGCAACCCGCTCAGTTGCTCGCGATACATGGCATCGATGTGCGCGCGACGCTCGATTGCCGTATCGACATGCTGAAGTTGCAGCAATCCGAATGCCGCGTTGATCTCGCTCATCTTGCCGTTGATGCCGGGCGCGACGACCGTGACTTCGTCGACGAACCCGAAATTCTTCAAGTGATCGATGCGTTGCTTCGTTTTCGCATCGGGACAGATGATCGCGCCTCCTTCAAAGGTATTGAATACCTTGGTCGCGTGGAAACTCAGTACCGATAGATCGCCATGCCGCAACAGACTGCCCGTCGGCGTGTGAACACCGAACGCGTGTGCTGCATCGTAAATCACGCGCAAGTTGTAGTTGTCCGCGATTTTTTGGATCGCTTCGACGTCGCATGGCCGGCCGTAGCAGTGCACCGGCATGATCGCGGTCGTTTGCGGTGTGATGGCGGCTTCGATCTTCGCAGGATCCAGATTCAGCGAATCGGGGTCCACGTCGACGAACACGGGTTTGATGCCGTTCCACAGCAACGAGTGCGCAGTCGCGACGAACGAGTATGGCGTCGTGATCACTTCGCCGGTGATTCTTAGCGCCTGCAGCGCGGTGACGAGCGCGAGCGTACCGTTCGCGAAAAGCGATAGGTGAGGCACGTCGAGGTAGTCGCATAGTGCCCGTTCGAATTGCTGGTGAAACGGGCCGCCATTGGTGAGAACCCGGCTATCCCAGATCTGTTGGAGGTACGGTATGAATTCGTCGAGTGGCGGCAGGTACGGTTGCGTGACGTAGATGCTGTCGCGCGGCAGTTGTGCGACGGACGAGGCGGGAAGGCTGGCGGTCATGATGTCCATTTCCCCAAGTACATGTGTGTTCTACGCGAATCGGTCACGCGGGCCGGGAGACATCGTCCGGCGTGGCCGGCACGGCGTCGAACGAGACGGGCGGTTCGCCCGTGCACCATCGTGCCCACATGGTGCGCCATGCGGTGGACAAACCGGCTGCAATTGTCGCGGGCTGGAATGCCGGCGATGCCAGGCAGCGTTCACGCATCGAGGCGCGCAATGCGCTCAGTCGGCCGAGATCCTTCGATAGCGCGAGCGAGCGGTCGACAAAGTCATCGGCGTCATTCGAGATGAACTCGTCGAGTCCGAGATGACTCAACCACGCTTCGCTGCCTCGGCTCGGCAGTTTGCGTCCCGAGATCGTGACGGTTGGCACGCCCATCCAGAGTGCATTGAGCGTCGTGGTCGAGCCTGCATACGGGAAGGTATCGAGACAGATATCCACGTGGTGATGCTGCTGTAGATAGACTGCGGTCTGGGCGCGCGGCTGAAATGTGAGTCGTTGCGCGGAGATGCCTTCCGCGGCAAACCAGTCGACGTATGTGCGTTGGTCCCGGTCCTGCCCGATCGCGCCGATCACCATCCGTGCCAGCGGATCGGCGCGCAAGACTTTGGCCCACAGCGCGATCACTTCGGGGCGCAACTTGTTTAGGCGGTTGAAGCTTCCGTACGTGACGTGTCCGGCATGCAGCGCTGGCAACCCATTGACCGGCGGGCAATGCGGCGGCGGTGAGAATGGCGCGACGGCGGGCAGGCGCACGAGTTTTTCAACGAACTGCGAGTCGAGCAAGCCAGGCGGAGAGAAAAAGCGATCGCTCAGGACATAATCGACCGAGTTCAGGCCAGTCGTTCCGGGATAGCCAATCCATGATGCCTGGACGGGAGCCGGCTTGCGGGCAAATACCGGCAGACGGTTGTGGCCGGTATGGCCGGACAGGTCGATCAGGATATCGATGCCGTCGCGTCGAATCTTGTCGGCAAAGGCGTCGTCGTTAAGTACGGTGGCGTCGGTCCAGGAGTCTGCCTGCTCACGCAACGTTGCCGTTACATGATCCTCGAACAGGTGATTGGAATAGAAGTGCAGCGACAGGCTGGGATCGTCCGCGAGATAGCGGACGGTAGGGGCGAGATACGACGAGACCGCGTGATTAAATAGGTCGCCGGAAACGAGACCTACGCACAGCTTACGGCGCGGGTCCCGCCGGTTAGTATGGCGTATGGGCTTGACGCGCGCCTCGTGCAGTTTCCCGAATGCACGATGTTCGCGCATCAACAATTCATCGTCGATTGAATTGTCATGAATCAAGCAGAACAGCAGGCTGCTGTGCGTGATGCTGTCCATCGGATTGATTTCGATCGCGCGCCGAAGCCACTGAATGGCTTCGATCGATGCGCCTTGATCGAGCAACAGGAAGCCGAGTGCAGAATGCATCGACGCGACCTGCGGCGCCAGTTCGACAGCGCGACGGCATGCCGCAATCGCTTCGTCATGCCGACGTAGGCTATGCAGGACAAGGCCGAGAATACGGTGGCCTTCCGCGTTGTCAGGCTGCATCGCAATGATGTGCCGACATTGCGTTTCCGCCTCGGTTGATCGGTCTGCCGTGCGTAGTGCCTCGGCTAGCAGCGTGCGCGTCATCAGGTCGTGAGGCTCGCGCTTGATCAGTTCATAACCGGCGTCGATGGTTTCGCGGTAGCGGTGATCACGATACAACGAGACGGTAAGTGCCCGCCAACTCGCTGCGTCCGTCGGATATGCTGCGACCAGTTCTCTGGCGAGTGCGATCGCTTCGCTGTTGCGTCCTCTGTTGAACAGCGCCGTGTGAGCTTGCAGTTTGCGCTGCGGCACTCGATGAAGAACCGTATGCGTCGTCGTCGGCGATATCGTCTGCGTGGCGTCGTTGACGGTCAGTGTCACCAAGGATACGTCCAGCGTCGCGGGCGCGGGCGAGGCTGGTGCGGTCGGGAGCACGACAGACGGCGTGGCCATCTGCGCGATCAGACCATCAAGCGCGGGACCGTGTACGCCTCGCTGCTGCGCCATTTCCACCGCAATCCAAGCGGCCTGCGTCTGGTCGCTGCGATACAGCGCGTTGATGTAGCCGATCCAGTAGTTGCCGTTGTTCGGTGCCGTTCCGAGTGCGACTTCAAAGTGCGAAACAGCTGATTCGGGATTGCCCGTGTCGACCTTTAGGATTGCAAGGTTGTAATTCGTGTCGCCGTGCTTGGGTAGCGCGCCGAGTATCGCTTCATACAACGCCTTTGCATCATCAAGTGCGCCGGCATGGTGACGCTCGATAGCGCTTTGCAGGACGAGTGCAATATCGTGCTCGAACTGTTGGTCGGATGCCGGCGCGGCGACGGGCGAATCGGACGAGGACATGATGATGGTCACGGGAAATCGGTCGTTATCATTATCTGCAGTGTGGTGGCAAGCCAATGCAGCGAGATGACGCCAAAAGCCGCGCCAGTTTGCTTGATTGGCGTGTTGGCGGTGCGGGCCGTCGTGCTATGACGAAAAAAACGCCCGCACGAGGCGGGCGGGGAGGCGAACGAGCACGCCCTCACATCAGCGCGTAGTTCTTGTTGTCGGGTGGGCGGCGCGTGCGTGCCGGGCACGCCGCGCGGCGGGTCTTAGCGGTTCGCGATGCTCTGGTACTGGCCGACGGCCTGCACGCGGCTCATCGCCGCCTGGTATTCGTCGGTCAGTTCCTGCTGCGCGCGTTGCGCGTCGGCGAAGATGCGGTCGTTGCTGGTCTGGATGCGGCGGATCGCGGCGATGCCGACGGGCGGCTGGTCGGCCGAGAGCAGCGCGATGAGCGAGCCGCGCGCATCGACGAGGCGCACGGCCTCGGCCCAGTCGGCCATCGCGGCCGCGTGTTCGATCGCGTCGGTGAACGCGTCGATCTGCGCAATCAGTTCGGTCTGTTCCATCTGGGCTCTCCGGTCCGGCTAGCGGTCAGCTCTTGTTGTTCGCCAGCGCGCCGCCGCTGTTCGCGCCGCCGAACAACTGGGTCAGGTATTGCGAGTTGCTGTTCATCGTCGCCATCAGCGTATTGAGCGCGGTGAACTGCGCCTGGTACTGGCTCGTGAGCTGTGCCGCGTAGTTCGACAGCGTCGTCTGCTGCTGGGCGACGTTCTTCAGATCGTTGCTGAGCGCGGTCGTGCGCGCGGCGATCAGCCCGTTCGTCTTCGTGTAGTTCGTGATGTTCGTCGTCAACTGCTCGCCGATCCCGTTGGTCGAGTTGAACAGCGACGCGACACCAGTCGGATTGTTCTGCAGCGCGCCGTTGAGCGCCGTGCTGTCGACCTGCAGCGTGCCGTCGGCCTGCAGCGTGACGCCGATCGACGCGAGGTTGACCGTCGAGCCGTTGCTGGTCACGCCGCTCGCGACGATCGACGCGAGTGCGTTCTTGATCGTGTTCAGCGTCGAGTCGCCGAGCAGCGGGCCTTGCGACGACGAGCCGGACGTGAAGCTCGACAGCGAGCCCATCGTCGTGACGAGCGTGTTGTAGAGCGTCGCGAAGTTGTTGATCGCGGCGGCCTGGGATTTCGTGTCGGTGGCGACCGTCAGCGTTTGCGGTTGCGTGGCGCTGACGGCGGCGCTGGTCAGGTTCAGCGTGACGCCGGTGATCGCGCTCGTCACGGTGTTGCTCGCGCTGGTGCCGGCGATCCCGTTGATCGTGAACGCGGCGTCCTGCGCGGCCGTGCTCTGCTTCCACGCGGCGCTGCCGTTCGCGGACGTGATCGTCGACTGGCCGCCCGTCGTGCTGGCCGTCGACGTGACGCCGAGGCTGGACAGGCCGTTGTCGCCGGCGACGTTGCTGAGCGCGACGCCGATCGTGCTCGCCGCGCCGGTCGGCGTCGAGCTGAGCACGAGGTGGGCGCCGTCGCTGCCGTTGACGACCGATGCGACGATGCCCGGGTTGCCGGTCGCGGTGTTGATCGCGGCGGCGATGCCGGACAGCGTGTTGTTGGTGCTGTTCACGTCGACCGTGAACGACTGGCTGCCGAGCGACAGCGTCATCGTGCCGGTGCCGAGCGCGGTCGACGCGCCGAACGCGGCCGACGACAGCGACTGCGACGTCGCGATCTGCGTGACGCCGACCGAATAGCTGCCGGCCACTGCGCCGGCACCCGCGGTCGCGGTGAGGCCGGTGCCGCTCGCGGTCGCGGTGAAGGTGTTCTGCAGCGAGCCGTTCGACAGCGTCGTGAGGCTCGCCTGCAGTGCGCTCAGCGCGGCCGACAGCGCGCCGTACGCGGAAATCTGGGTGTTGTCGCTGCTTTGCTGCGCGTTGAGCGCGGCGGCCTGGCCGGCGGTCTTCGCGTTGACGAGTGCCGTCACGAGCGAGTTGACGTCCATCGACGAGTTGCCGGTCGAACCGCTGATGATCGATTGGGCAGCCTGTTGCAGCTGGCTGTTGGCCGAATTGTTGGCGGCAGTGACGGCGGAATTGATCGTCGACATCGTAGTGCTCCGTGCGGCGGGTGATCCGTGGAATTCTGGGTGAAGACCTGGCGGCGGAGCGGGGCCCCGCGCGCCAAGTGACTGCGGCCGGGCCGCGCGTTACGCGGGGCCCGGCCGTCGGTTGCTACGCGATTACTGCAGGAGCTTCAGGACCTGCTGCGGCAGCGAGTTCGCCTGTGCGAGCACCGAGATGCCAGCTTGTTGCAGCACCTGGTTCTTCGACATGTTCGCGGTTTCCTGCGCGAAGTTCGCGTCGGTGATCTGCGACTGTGCCGACGACAGGTCGGTCGATTCTGCCTGCTGCGACGTGGCGATTGCCGTGAAGCGGTTTTGTGCCGCGCCGAGTGCCGCCTGCACGTTGTTCACCGTCTGCAGCGCGTTGTCGATCGACACCATCGCGACGTTCGCCCCGCTGACGGTGCTGATGTCGAGGCCCGACACGGTCTTCGGAGTGTTGACCGCGTTGATCTGCGCGATCGCGTTATTGATCGCCGTGAGTTGAGCGGAGGTCGTGCCAGCACCCGTTGCGCCGGCCTGCAGCGACAGTGCGCCAACTTGGGTGCCCGTGCCGGCGGTTGCGTTGGCACCGAACACTGCTTGCGCGACCGTTGCCGTGATGCTTTGGCCGTTCTGGTCGGTGAACGAATAGCCGCCCTTGCCGTCGGAAATCACGTTGATCGCGGAGATCGTTGCGGTAGCCGACGTGTATGCGCCTGCGGCGTCGAGGTTCAGACCCGTCACCGTACCCACCGTCTGGCCCTTCTGCACCAGGCCGCCGCCGATCTTCGCAGCCGACATGCTTTGGCTCAGGTCCAGCGAAATCGTCTGGCCGACGTTCGCGCCGACCTGGAACGACACGATGCCTGCCGAGCCGTCGAGAATGTTCGTGCCGTTGTACGTCGTTTGCGACGCGATACGGTTCACTTCCTGGATCTGCTGCGAAACTTCCTGTTGCAGCGCTGCCTGGTCGGTCGTGGACATCGTGCCCGTCGACGCCTGGACGGCCAGCTGGCGGATACGCTGCAGGCTGTTCGTCAGCGACGACAGTGCGCTCGATGCCGTTTGAATCATCGACACGCCGTCGTTGGCGTTCGACACGCCCTGGTTCAGACCGTTGATCTGGGTCTGCATCCGGGTCGAGATCGCGAGGCCTGCCGCGTCGTCCGCTGCGCTGTTGATGCGCTTGCCCGACGACAGGCGCGTGATGGCCTGGGACAGGGCGTTCTGCGAGCCGTTGAGGTTCTGCTGTGCAACCAGCGAGTTGATGTTGCTGTTAATTCCGAGCATGGAAAATCTCCTGTTTAAGCCGAAAGCCCTGGAAAGCCGTTTTGGCGTCGGCGGAAGCACTCGTTCATTGCTGGCCGCCTCAGAGCAGGATTTCGGCGTACCAAAACAAAACTTGAGGGGCACTTGGAGATTCGGCCCGAATTTTTATCCTTCTTTGTCATTTCGGACCGGGCCCGGCGCGACGCCGGGATTAAACGGGGGCAGAAACCGGCCCGGCACGGTCCCGGCACTCAGTCGTGACGCTGTGCACACACGACCGACAAAAGGGTGGTTTTGTCTGTGATTCCCTGCTATGATGGCGGGCTGAATTGAGATTTTCTGTCACGCCTTTGCCGGTTTCGGCATGTCTGCTGGCAGTCAAACGCGGCGCTGCACGCGGTTGTGAAGCGTACTCGCGGTGCTTTCCGCCTCTCTTTTCCGGCCTCCGAGGCCGTATTTCCGCTCGTTTCGCCTGTTGTGGGGACGCTCGGATGGCCGGTGCGTGGCGCTTGGCCGCTACGTTTTTGACCGTTTAAGCAATTTAGGAACGACATGACGACGATTCTTCTGAAAGAAAACGAGCCGTTCGAAGTGGCGATTCGCCGCTTTCGTCGCGCTATCGAAAAAAATGGCCTGATCGCTGAACTGCGTGAGCGCCAGTCTTACGAAAAGCCGACCGCAGTCCGCAAGCGCAAGAAGGCAGCAGCCGTCAAGCGCCTGCACAAGCGCCTGCGCAGCCAGATGCTGCCGAAGAAGCTCCACTAAGAGCGTCTGACGGTTCGCCGCGAAACGGCGGAGTGTGCCTCGAAAGAGGCCGCTCCGCCGTTTTGCTTTTGCGGGCCGGGAAAATCCCGGGGCCGTTGCGGCGGGTCCGTTCCCGCGGACTGTCGAGGCCCGGCGACAGGCGTCCGGCGGTCGAGTGCCAGCGCGCGTGCTCGCTCGTGCGAAAAATGCGAGTAAGAATCATTCGCATTGAGTTAAAATGTCGCGGATCGTATCAAAACTCGCCGAACGCGCAACAATCCATGCCGCATGCAAGCGCATCCGGCGTTGCCTTGCCTGACCGGCCGGATGACCGTTGCGCGGCGCCCGACATCAATGAACTGCCTCCCGTCGAATCGGGGCCGCCGCTCGTGCCGGCCCGCTTTCCGTTCGCTGCGCACGCGATGAATGCGTTCCTGCGACCATTTCTCGTGCGCCTGCACCGCTGGTTCGGGCTCGCCATCGCGCTGTTCCTGTTCGTCGCGGGGCTCACCGGCGCGCTGATTGCGTGGGACCATGAACTCGACGCGGCGCTGAACCCGGATTTCTATACCGCGCGCAGCGGCGCGGCGCCGCTGGCGCCGCTCGAACTCGCGGCGCGCATCGAGGCCGCCGATCCGCGCGTGCAGGTGACCTATCTGCCGCTCGCGATCGAACCGGGGCACACGCTGCAGGCGGGCGTGATGCCGCGCACCGATCCGGCGACCGGCCGGCCGTACGCACTCGGTTTCAGCCAGGTCGCCGTCGATCCCGCGACCGGCGCGGTGCAGGGCCGCCGCGAATGGGGCGTGCTGTCGCTCGCGCGGCTCGACCTGATGCCGTTCATCTACCGGCTGCACTACTCGCTGTTCCTGCCCGTGTACGGCGGGATCAACTTCGGGTTCTGGGTGATGGGCGTCGTCGGTATCGTATGGGCGATCGACAGCCTGATCGCGCTCGTGCTCGCGTTTCCGAACCTGAAAAGCTGGCGCAAGTCGTTCGCGTTCCGCGTGCGGCGCGGCGGCTATCCGCTCGTGTTCGACCTGCACCGCTCGGGCGGCGTGTGGGTGTGGGGGCTGCTGCTGGTCGTGGCGATCACATCGATCTCGATGAACCTCGCGGTTCCCGTCGTGCGCCCGCTGGTCTCGCTGGTTTCGCCGCTCGCCGAAACGCCGTACACGAATCCCGAACATTTCCCGCCGGCGCCGCCGGGCAGCCAGGTGCTGCCGCGCGAGCGGATCGTCGAGATCGCGCGCTCGGCGGGCCGCGACGCGGGGATCGCCGCGCCGCCGGGTGCGCTGCTGTTCGCTCCGGCGATGAACGCGTACGCGGTCGGGTTCTTCACGCCAGGCAACGACCATGGCGACGTCGGGCTCGGCAACGCGTGGCTGTACTGGAATGCGGTGACCGGCAAGCCCGTCGCGACGCAGGTACCGGGCCGCGGTTCGGCCGGCGACCTGTTCATGCAGGCGCAGTTTCCGCTGCACTCGGGGCGGATCGCCGGTGTCGCCGGACGTGTCGCGGTGAGCGTGCTCGGCATCGTGATCGCGATGCTGAGCGTGACGGGCGTCTGCATCTGGGTGAAGAAGCGCAGCGCACGCGTGCGGGCTGCGCGGAGCGCGCGGCCGGCCGTGCCGGTGGCGTCGTCGCGCGCCGCGCGGTAGGGCCAAGCGGCAAGTAGCAAGTAGCAAGTAGCAAGTAGCGAACGGCGAATGGCGAATGGCGAATGGCGAGCGGCGAGCGGCGAGCGGCGAACGAGCGGTGCAACCGCCGCGGGTCAGCGGCGCAGCGCCGGCGCCACGCATGCGCCTGCGCCGTCAGCCCGCCTTGCGCCGGCGTGCCGGCTGCTTGCCGCCGAGCGCCGCGCATTGCGCGTGGCACGGGCAGCCGGCTTCGTGATCGTTGACCATGCCGGTCGCCTGCATCAGCGCATAGCAGATCGTCGAGCCGACGAACTTGCAGTCGTACGCCTTCAGCGCCTTGCTGAGCGCGTCGGACTGCTCGGTCGATGCGGGCGCGTCGCGGTACGACTGCCACGCATTCTGGACCGGCGTATCGCCGACGAACGACCACAGGAACGCGGCGAGCGACCCGTGCTCTTCGCGGATGCGCTGCACCGCGCGCGCGTTCGCCACCGCCGATTCGACCTTCGCGCGGTTGCGCACGATGCCCGGGTTCTCCAGCAATTTCTCGATGCGCTTGGGCGTGAAGCGGGCGACGGCATCGACGTCGAAATCGGCGAACGCCTCGCGATAGCCCGCGCGCTTGTTCAGGATCGTCGACCACGACAGTCCGGCCTGCGCGCCTTCCAGGATCAGCATTTCGAACAGGTGGCGATCGTCGTGCGACGGCACGCCCCACTCGGTATCGTGATAGTGAGCGTCCGCTTCCGTCTTCACCCAGTTGCACCGCTGCGACATCGTCTGCCTCGTTCTCAGTGTCGATTCGATCGCGCCAGCATAGCGGAAGCCCTTTTGGCGGGATAGCCGGCCGAACGGCAGATGGGCGCGCGGCGCCGATCCGGTTAAGCTTGGCGCCTGTTCGAATCTGCGGGATGAAGGCATGGCGGCACTACTTTTTGCGATCGGCATCGACGGCGGCGGCACGGGCACCCGTGCGGTGCTGGCCGACCGGCATGGGCGCGAGCTGGCGCAGGGGCGCGGCGGCCCGTCGGGGCTCGGTCTGGGCATCGAGCGGGCATGGGCGTCGATCGGCGCGGCCTGCGCGGCGGCGTTCACGCAGGCCGGTCTCGCGTTCGAGTGGTCGCAGTGCGCGCTCGGCTGCGGGCTCGCCGGCGTCAACAACGCGGCGTGGCTCGCCGCGTTCCGCGCGCAGGCGCCGCTCGGCGCGCTCGCGATCGAGAGCGACGCGTACACGACCGTCGTCGGCGCGCATGGCGGCGCGCCGGGGCTCATCGTCGCGCTCGGCACCGGCAGCATCGCGGCGGCGCTCGATGCTGCCGGTGCGTGCCGGATCGCGGGCGGCTTCGGCTTTCCGTCCGGCGACGAGGCGAGCGGCGCGTGGCTCGGCGTGCGCGCGCTCGCCTATGCACAACAGGCGCTCGACGGCCGCGTGCCGCGCGACGCGTTCGCCGCCGCCCTGCTCGCGGAAACGGGCGCGCAGGATCGCGACGCGCTCGTCCAGTGGTCGTGCGATGCGAACCAGACGATCTACGCGCGTCTTGCACCGATCGTGTTCGCGCACCGCACGCATCCGGTCGCGAGCGCGCTGATCGCGCAGGCCGGCGACGAGATCGGCAAGATGATCGACGCGCTCGATCCGCAGCAGGCGCTGCCGGTCGCGCTGTGCGGCGGGCTGGCGGACGCGCTCACGCCGGCCGTGCCGGCGCGGCACGCCGCCCGGCTGCGCGCGCCGCTCGACGATTCGGCGCATGGCGCGCTGCGGCTCGCGCTGCAGGCGTTGCGGGCGGCGGAAGGCGGCTGAAGCCTGGGGCGACGCGAGGCGGGTGGATCGCACGTCGAAGCAGCGCCCCGGGCGGCGCTTGACGGCAACGGCCGGGCGCGCTGCCGGGCACGACGTTAAAATGACGCTTCCTCCGTGCCGCGAGCGCCGCTCTCCCGCCCCATGTACAAAGTCATCGCCACCGATCTCGACGGTACGCTGCTGAACAGCGACCACCAGCTCGACCCGTACACGATCGACACCGTTCGCCGGCTCGACCGTGACGGCGTGCAGTTCGTGATCGCCACGGGGCGCCACTATGCGGACGTCGCCGGCATTCGCGACGTGCTCGGCATCCGGCCGTACCTGATCACGTCGAACGGCGCGCGCGTGCATGCGCCGGACGACACGACCATCCACGCGCAGGACGTCGACGCGGCGATCGTGCGCCGCCTCGTGCAGCCGGAAGTCGTCGGCGCGCACGGCCGCGTGATCGTCAACCTGTTCACCAACGACGGCTGGCTGATCGACCGCGAAGCGCCGCACCTGCTCGAATTCCATCAGGATTCGGGCTTCCGGTACGACGTGATCGACATGGCCGCGCACGACGGCGCGGATATCGCGAAGGTGCTGTATATCGGCGAACCGGCCGATCTGGCGGTCGTCGCCGAGCAGATGCGCGTGCAGTTCGGCGAGACGCTGTACGTCACGTACTCGCTGCCCGACTGCCTCGAAGTGATGACCGCGAACGTGTCGAAGGGGCGTGCACTGCGCACGGTGCTCGCGCGGCTCGGCGTCGACACCGGCCACTGCATCGCGTTCGGCGACAACATGAACGACATCGACCTGCTCGAAACCGCCGGTCATGCGTTCATGATGAACAACGCGAACCCCGACCTGGTCGCGCGGCTGCCGCACATTCCGCGGATCGGCAACAACTTCGACGCGGGCGTCGCCCGCCACCTGCGCACGCTGTTCTCGCTCGAAGACGACGTCGTCGCATCCTGAGCGCCCGCCCCGCGCGTTTCCCGCGCGGAAATGAAAAACGGGCGCCAGGGGCGCCCGTCGAAATTGCCTGCCTCGATGTTCTTCGACAGCGTGAGGCTCGCTGCTCTGCTCGCTTGACCCCGTAGTGTTTTATTCGCTTGTGCGAGCGGATGCCGGCAGCAGGTCGACGGCGTCGTCACGCCCGGCGACCAGCGGGTAGATGATCCCTGCGAGTACCGCGCCGATCAGCGGCGCGACCCAGAACAGCCAGAGCTGGCCGATCGCGTCGCCGCCGACGAACAGCGCCGGGCCGGTCGAGCGCGCCGGGTTCACCGACGTGTTGGTGACCGGGATCGAGATCAGGTGAATCAGCGTGAGGCACAACCCGATCGCGATCGGCGCGAAGCCGGCCGGCACACCGCGCTTGTCGGTCGCGCCGAGGATCACGAACAGGAAGAAGCCCGTCATCACGACTTCGCAGATGAACGACGCGGCAAGCGAGTAGTGGCCGGGCGAGCGATCGCCGAAACCGTTCGTCGCGAAGCCGCTGCCGACCACGTCGAAACCCGGCTTGCCGGTTGCGATCAGGTACAGCACGAATGCACCGAGCGTCGCGCCGACGACCTGCGCGACGACGTACGGCGCGAGATCGCGCGCCGGGAAGCGGCCGGCGACCGTCAGGCCGACGCTCACCGCCGGATTCAGGTGGCAGCCCGAGATGTGGCCGATGGCGAATGCCATCGTCAGCACGGTCAGGCCGAAGGCGAGTGCGACGCCGGCGAAACCGATGCCGAGGCCCGGAAAGGCGGCGGCCAGCACGGCGCTTCCGCACCCGCCGAGCACCAGCCAGAACGTGCCGAATACCTCTGCAGCGAGACGCTGAGAAAGATTCATGTAAGGACCTCGTCCAAGTGGGTTGAAGACCCGGACGACCCAACGAATTTATTGCGTCGTCCGGAATTGGTCTGGATTATAGGAAATGAATCGGGCCCAGGAGGGTAAACGATTGTTAAATTTGAATGGCTGACGAATGCCTTTTATTAGAATAAGTCCGCATTCTCGATTTAGACGATTCGGTTAAAGATGGCAGCATTAATTTCGAAGGGCAGGGCGGCAGTGCGGATGACGTAACGGATGTTGGTGTTCCGGCCGGATTCGCCGGGGCCGCATCATCGAAAAGGGGAGTCGAAAAATGTCTCAATACGCGAAACTCAAGGCGCAGATCGCCGATCTGCAGGCCCAGGCGGACGACGTGCGCCGCCAGGAAGTGGCGGCGGTGATCGCCGACGTCCAGCGACTGATTGCCGAATATGGCCTGACGGCCCAGGACCTGGGCTTCGCGGAGCGGGCGCGGCGCGGGCGTCCGCCGAAGAAGGCGCCGCTGCCGCCGAAATACCGCGATCCGAAGTCGGGTGCAACCTGGAGCGGCCGCGGCAAGCCGCCGAATTGGATCGTCGGTAAAAACCGCGATCGTTTCCTGATCGAGTGACCGAAAGCCCAATAGAAAAAGCCGCATCGTCGATGCGGCTCTTTTGGTTTTGCGCGCCGATTTCGGCGCGGATTTACCGGCTATTTTCCGCGCGGATTTCCGTGTCAGGCGCCCGCGACCCGGCGCAATGCCGGTTGCTTGGTTGCCGCGCAAAGCGATTCGTAAGTTTCGACGTAGCGTTGCGCCATCGCCTTCGAGCTGAAACGCGTGTCGAAACGCTCGCGGATCGCGGTGCGCGACAGGCTGTCGATCCGGTGCAGCGCGCCGACCGCGCCCTGCACGTCCTCGACGATGAAGCCGGTCACGCCGTCCTCGATCACTTCCGGCACCGAGCCGCGGTTGAACGCGACGACCGGCGTGCCGCAGGCCATCGCCTCGATCATCACCAGGCCGAACGGCTCCGGCCAGTCGATCGGGAACAGCAGCGCCTTCGCGCCGGACAGGAACGCGGGCTTCTGCGCTTCGTTGATCTCGCCGATGAATTCAACGTGCGCCTGGTCGAGCAGCGGCTCGATCACTTCCTTGAAGTAGTCCGCGTCGGCCTTGTCGACCTTCGCGGCGATCTTCAGCGGCAGCCCGCTTTGCGCGGCGATCCGGATCGCGGTGTCGACGCGCTTTTCGGGACAGATCCGGCCGAGGAACGCGAGATATTCGGGCTTCATGTCCGGCTGCGGCGTGAGCAGCGTGTCGGGCAGCCCGTGGTACACGGTGCCGGCCCACGCGGCCTGCGGCAGCGGCTTGCGCTGGTTGTTCGAGATCGACACGACCGGCGAATCCGGGAACGCGTCGAACACCGGCTGCAGCTCCGGCAGGTCGAGGCGGCCGTGCAGCGTCGTCACGTACGGCGTGTCGAGGCGCGACATCAGCGGGAACGGCAGGTAGTCGAGGTGGAAGTGCAGCACGTCGAATTCGTGCGCGACCCGCGCGACCTGCTCGAGGAGCCGCATATGGGGCGCCATCGAATCGCGGACCGACGGGTCGAGCCGCAGCGCGCGCGGCCACGCCGCCTCGAGACGGGCCGACGTGACGGAGTCGCCGCTGGCGAACAGCGTCACGTCGTGGCCGAGTTCGACGAGCGCCTCGGTGAGGTAGGACACGACACGCTCGGTGCCGCCGTAGAGTTTCGGCGGGACGGCTTCGTAAAGCGGCGCGATCTGGGCAATTCGCATGGATGTTCTCCTGTGTCGATCCGAGCGCGCGACGGCGCCGATGCGGATCCCGTACAAGGTTGCGGAACTTGCCGACGCACGCGGTTCGCGGTACGTGGCCGGGCCCTGGGCGGGGTGCGCGGGGCGCCGGACGGCAAGCTGCGGGGCGGGCCGGCACGGCTCGCGCCGCCGCCCATTGGAGTCCATTATCGATATCGCCCTGAGGGGTTCGAGTGTTTTTTCAAACACTTAAGGCTTGTTACACGATGAAATACGCGAAAACCCCGAGAAAAAGGGCGCGGAAACATGAATCGCGACAGCCATAACTATTGTTGCGCTATCGTGAAAAAGCACTATAATTTTTACCGATCCGATTGTCGGCAGCCTGCCGGCAAGCCTTCCGCCACCGGCGCGGCGGCCATCGGGGCCCCTCGCAACCGAATCCGCGTTGCAACCCGTTTTTCCAATCGTCCCTTTCAATTCGCCTTGTCGGAAAAATTCCTACACGGTTTACAGACAAATCCTGCGTGGCATACGCCACTTCGCTGATACCGACATAAATCCCGTTTGGCCAAAATTCGCCCTGTAAGACTATAAACGAGCCGACTGAGCGCCCGGTGCGAACTGATCGAGCAAACGTTTTCATAACATGAATGGCCAAAGCAAAGCTTTTTAACGGGGGAATCATGAGCGCTACCAGCGAAATGCTCAGTGAGATCAAAGAGGTCAACCTGTCGTACCTCCTCCTCGCGCAGCGACTGCTGCGGGAAGACAAGGCGATGGGCATGTTCCGCATGGGCATTTCCCAGGAACTCGCCGACGTGCTCGCCAACCTCACGCTCGCGCAGACCGTGAAGCTGGCCGCGTCGAACCAGATGCTGTGCCGCTTCCGCTTCGATGATCACGCGCTGCTGTCGTCGCTCGCCGACAAGGGCCGCAGCGACGTCGTCGCGCACGCCCACTCGGCCATCCTGATGGCCGGGCAGCAGGTCGAAGGCGTCCGCTGATCCATCCCGCCTTGCGTGTGTCCCGGCGTGCCGCGCCGGCCGGCAGCGTATTGGCCATTCATTCGCACAACGTCAAGCGGACGGTTATCACCATGGCAAGCAAAAGCGTCGTGATCGAGGTGAAGGAAATCACCCTCGCCATCGAACTGATCGAACTGGGCGCCCGGCTGCAGCTGCTGGAGGCGGAGACGAGCCTGTCGCGGGACCGTCTGATCAAGCTGTACAAGGAACTGAAGGGCGTGTCGCCGCCGAAGGGGATGCTGCCGTTCTCGACCGACTGGTTCATGACGTGGCAGCCGAACATCCACTCGTCGCTGTTCTACAACATCTACCGGTTCATGCAGGACCACGGCCGCTGCGAGCCGATCCAGTCGATCGTGAAGGCGTACCGGCTCTATCTGGAGCACGTGAACCTGTCCGGCGACGAGGCCGCGCTGAGCCTCACGCGCGCATGGACGCTGGTGCGTTTCTTCGATTCCGGGATGCTGCAGATGACGCCGTGCACGCGCTGCGGCGGCCACTTCGTCGCGCATGCGCATGATCCGCATCAAGGTTTCGTGTGCGGGCTGTGCCAGCCGCCGTCGCGCGCCGGCAAGACCCGCAAGGCCGCCGCCGCGCGCGCCGAACTGGCCGCCGCCGTGGCCTGAGCGCCGGCGGACGGGGCGCAAGCGGGGCGCGAGCGACGCCCGCGGGCCGCGCGAATCGTCTGCGCATTGCTGGTAAACACCGTCGGGCCGCCGCCGCGCGGCCGCGAAAGTTTTCCTGCCGACTGCCGTAAACCTGTTTAACGGCGGTCTCCCCGCCGGTCTTTCGTGAGGGACAGGCAGTGCTGATTATCGTGGGAACACTCGTGACGCTGTTGTCCGTCTTCGGCGGTTATGCGCTGGCAGGCGGGCATCTGGGCGCCTTGATCCAGCCCGTCGAGATCCTGATGATCGTGGGCGCCGGCGTCGGCGCGTTCATCCTCGGCAACGGCGGCAAGACCATCAAGGCCACGCTGCGCGTGCTGCCGACGCTCTTCAAGGGCTCGAAATACACGAAGGACGTCTATATGGAGCTGATGGCGCTTCTTTACGTGCTGCTCGCGAAGGCACGCAAGGAAGGCACGCTGACGCTCGAGGCCGACATCGACGATCCGCAAAAGAGCCCGATCTTCACGCAATACCCGAAGATCCTCGCCGATCACCACATCGTCGAATTCCTGACCGACTACCTGCGCCTGATGGTAGGCGGCAACATGAACGCGTTCGAGATCGAAAGCCTGATGGACGAGGAGATCGAGACGCACCACGCGGAAGGCGAAGGCCCGGCGCACGCGCTGATGCGCGTCGGCGACGCGATGCCGGCGTTCGGGATCGTCGCGGCCGTGATGGGCGTCGTGCACACGATGGCTTCGGCCGACAAGCCGCCCGCGGTGCTCGGCGCGATGATCGCGCAGGCGCTGGTCGGCACGTTCCTCGGGATCCTGCTGTCGTACGGGCTGATCGGGCCGCTCGCGAGCCTCGCGGAGCAGCGCGTGGCCGAGTCGACGAAGATGTTCCAGTGCATCAAGGTGACGATCCTCGCGACGCTGAACGGCTATGCGCCGGCGATCGCGGTGGAGTTCGGCCGCAAGGTGCTGTTCTCGACCGAGCGTCCGTCGTTCTCCGAGCTCGAGGAACATGTCCGCCGCGTGAAGGCGAAGTGACGCGGAGCGACCGATGAGCAAGAGCAAGGATCGCGCGATCGTCGTCAAACGGGTGGCCCCGGCGAAGAAGGGCCACCACGGCGGCGCATGGAAGCTCGCGTACGCGGACTTCATGACCGCGATGATGGCGTTCTTCCTGCTGATGTGGCTGCTGAGTTCGGTCACGCCGGTGCAGCTGAAGGGGATCGCCGAATACTTCAACATGCCGCTGAAGGCGGCGATCCTCGGCAGCGGCGACCGCAGCTCGCAGGAGTCCAGCATCATCAACGGCGGCGGCCGCGACCTGTCGAGCGTCGACGCCGGCACGCTGCGCCGCACCGACGGCACGACGTCGCTCGCCGAGCGGCTCACGAAGGCGGGCGACGACAATTCCCGGTCGCAGGCACAGGGCGCGCAGGACCGGCTCGAGCAGACGCGCCTGCACGACCTGCAGATCAAGCTGATGGCCGCGATCGAGGCCAATCCGACGCTGCGCCAGTTCAAGCAGCAGATCCGCATCGATTCGACGCTGATGGGGCTGCGCATCGAGATCGTCGATACGCAGAAGCGGCCGATGTTCGCGATGTCGAGCGACCACGTCGAGCCGTACATGCGCGACATCCTGCGCGAGATCGGCAAGACGCTGAACGACGTGCCGAACCGGATCATCGTCCAGGGCCACACCGACGCCGTGCCGTACGCGGGCGGCGAGGGCGGCTACAGCAACTGGGAGCTGTCGGCCGACCGCGCGAACGCGTCGCGCCGCGAGCTGATCTCCGGCGGCATGGACGAGGCGAAAGTGCTGCGCGTGCTGGGCCTCGCGTCGACGCAGAACCTGAACAAGGCCGATCCGCTCGATCCGGAAAACCGCCGGATCAGCGTGATCGTGCTGAATCGCAAATCCGAAGAAGCGCTGATGCGCGACGACGCGACGACGACGACGCTGTCCGCCGACGCGGCCGGCTCGAAGCTGCTCGCGCAGCAGCTCGGCGGCCCGGCGCCGGCGGTGCGTCCGGCCGTGGCGAGCGCCGTCGCCGTGGCGCCGAAACCCTGACGTTTCCGAGACAGACATGATCCGAACCATTCTCGCCATCGACGACTCCGCGACCATGCGTGCGCTGCTGCAGGCCACGCTTGCGCAGGCCGGCTACGACGTGACGGTGGCGCCGGACGGCGAAGCCGGCTTCGACATGGCGGCGACGGCGCCGTACGACCTGGTCCTGACCGACCAGAACATGCCGCGCAAGAGCGGGCTCGAGGTGATCGCCGCGCTGCGCAAGCTGAGCGCGTACGCGCACACGCCGATCCTCGTGCTGACGACCGAGGGCAGCGATGCGTTCAAGGACGCCGCACGCGACGCGGGCGCGACCGGCTGGATCGAAAAGCCGATCGACCCGGGCGTGCTGGTCGACCTGGTCGCCACGCTGTCCGAGCCGGCTGCCTCCTGACATGAACGCGACGATTTCAACCGGTGACCGGGCATGACTCTCGACATCACTCAGTTCTACCAGACCTTTTTCGACGAAGCGGACGAGCTGCTCGCGCAGATGGAGCAGCTGCTGCTGAACCTCGACGTCGATTCGCCCGATCCCGAGGATCTGGCGGCGATCTTCCGCGCCGCGCATTCGATCAAGGGCGGCGCGGCGACGTTCGGCTTTTCCGCGCTGACCGATACGACGCACATCCTCGAATCGCTGCTCGACCGCGCGCGCAACCATGAGCTGACGCTGACCAAGGAAATGATCGACGCGTTCCTGGAAACCAAGGACGTGTTGTCCGACCAGCTCGTCGACTACCGCGCGAGCGCCGAACCGGACGCGGCCGCCGCCGCGACGATCTGCGCGAAGCTCGAACGGCTGAAGGCCGAAAGCGGTGCGGGCGCGCCCGCCGCCGCAGCCGAGCCCGCGCCGGTCGCGCCTGCGCCGGCCGCGCCGGTTGCCGCCGCCGTCGCGCCCGCGGCCGAGCCCGCTGCCGCCGGCGACCGTGCGCCCGATCACGTGGTCGAGCAGGCCGTCGCGGCCGCGCATCCGGCGGCCGACGCCGATGCCGGCGGCCCGCACCTGAAGATCACGCTGGTCGGCGTCGACGCGAAGGATCAGGCGCTGCTCACCGAAGAACTCGGCAACCTCGGCCGGATCGTCGCGCGCGAGGAAGTGGGCGCCGACCTGTCGCTGTGGGTCGAATCGGACGTGCCGTCGGACGACATCGTCGCGGTGTGCTGCTTCGTGATCGACGAAAGCCAGATCCGCGTCGCGCACGGCACGGCGCCGGCCGCGCAGGCGGCACCGGCCGTCGCGCAGGACGCCGCCGTGGCCGCTGAAGCCGCCGAACCGCCCGCCGCCGCGCCGCCCGCGCGCGTCGAGGTGTTCGCGCCGCAGGCCGCCGCCCCGCAACCGGCCGCGCCGGCACCGGCGCCGGCCGAGCCGGCCGCCGCCGCGACACCCGCCGCCACGCAGCCGCAGCAACACGCTCAACCGCAGCCCGCCGAACACGCAGCACCGGCCGCCGCGCATCACGACGACAAGCGCGCGCGCCCGGCCGCCGCGGCCGCGGCGGGCGCCGAAGGCAGCTCGATCCGCGTCGGCGTCGAGAAGGTCGACCAGCTGATCAACCTCGTCGGCGAACTGGTGATCACGCAGGCGATGCTGGCCGAAACGGCGACCGCATTCGATCCGGCGCTGCACGACCGGCTGTTCAACGGGATGGCGCAGCTCGAGCGCAACGCGCGCGACCTGCAGGAAGCGGTGATGTCGATCCGCATGATGCCGATGGACTACGTGTTCAGCCGTTTCCCGCGGCTCGTGCGCGACCTCGCCGGCAAGCTCGGCAAGCAGGTCGAACTGGTCACGTTCGGCCAGGCGACCGAGCTCGACAAGAGTCTGATCGAACGGATCATCGATCCGCTCACGCACCTGGTGCGCAACAGCCTCGACCACGGGATCGAAACCGTCGACAAGCGCGTCGCCGCCGGCAAGGACGCGGTCGGCCAGCTCGTGCTGTCGGCCGCGCATCACGGCGGCAACATCGTGATCGAGGTGAGCGACGACGGCGCGGGCCTGAACCGCGAGCGGATCCTCGCGAAGGCCGCGAAGCAGGGCATGCAGATCTCCGAGAACATCAGCGACGACGAAGTGTGGCAACTGATCTTCGCGCCGGGCTTCTCGACCGCCGAGACGGTGACCGACGTGTCGGGCCGCGGCGTCGGGATGGACGTCGTGAAGCGCAACATCCAGTCGATGGGCGGTCATGTCGAAATCTCGTCGCAGGCCGGCCGCGGCACGACCACGCGGATCGTGCTGCCGCTCACGCTCGCGATCCTCGACGGGATGTCGGTCAAGGTCGGCAGCGAGATCTTCATCCTGCCGCTGAACTTCGTGATGGAGTCGCTGCAGCCGTCGAACGACGACATCTACACGGTCGGCAACGGCGAGCGCGTGGTGCGCGTGCGCGGCGAATACCTGCCGCTCGTCGCGCTGCACGAGGTGTTCTCGGTCGAGGACGCGCGCACCGACCCGACCCAGGGAATCGTCACGATCATGGAAACCGAGGGGCGCCGTTTCGCGATGCTGATCGACGAGCTGGTCGGCCAGCAGCAGGTGGTCGTGAAGAACCTCGAAACGAACTACCGCAAGGTGCATGGCATCTCGGCGGCGACCATTCTCGGCGACGGCAGCGTCGCGCTGATCGTCGACGTCGCGGCGCTGAACCGCGAAACCCGTGCGATGCACGGCGCCCGAGCCGGCGCCGAGCTCGCCGTCTTCTGACTCTCGCCATTCAACCGATTGGGGGCAAACGTGTCTGCTGAAGTCCAAATGATCAATACCGCCGCGGCGAACGCGGCGGCGACCAGCCGCCGCGACGCCGCACACGGCGACGCGACGGGCCAGGAATTCCTCGTCTTCACGCTCGGCGACGAGGAATACGGGATCGACATCCTGAAAGTGCAGGAAATCCGCGGCTACGACAGCGTCACGCGCATCGCGAACGCGCCCGAGTTCATCAAGGGCGTGATCAACCTGCGCGGGATCATCGTGCCGATCGTCGACATGCGGATCAAGTTCCACCTCGGCCGCGTCGAGTACGACCACCAGACCGTCGTGATCATCCTGAACGTGTCGAACCGCGTGGTCGGGATGGTGGTCGACGGCGTGTCGGACGTGCTGACGCTGCAGACCGACCAGATCATGCCGGCGCCGGAATTCGGCGCGACGCTGACGACCGAGTACCTGACGGGCCTCGGCACCGTCGACGGCCGGATGCTGATCCTGATGGACATCGAGAAGCTGATGTCGAGCCGTGAAATGGCGCTGATCGAGACACTCGGCGGGTAAGCGCGCCGCGCGCGCAGCAATTTCGGGAGAATCTGCAATGTTGCATAACTGGTCGATCCGCACGACGCTCACGGCGGTCGGACTCATCCTCGTGTGCCTGGCCGCCGCGGTCGGCGGGCTCGGCCTCTACGCGCTGAATCACGCGAGCCGTTCGCTCGACGAGATCGCGCACGTCGACCTGCCGGCGATCCACACGCTGGACGACACGGCCGCGTACCTGCTGCGCTCGCGCGTGGCGCTCGACCGCTTCCGTACGCTGACCGAAGCCGGCAATGCGGCCGACGCGGCGAAGGTGCTCGACCGCGCGCAGGAGCTGTATGCGAAGTCGAACCAGAACTGGCAGACGTTCCAGTCGACGCCGAAGCTCGGCGTCGAGCAGGCGCTCGTCGACGAGCTCATCGCGCGTTACACGACGATCATGAAGGAAGGCGTCGAGCCCGAATTCGCCGCGGCGCGCGCGGGCGACATGGCCGCGTACCACGCGATCGCCGACGCGAAGATCAGCCCGATGTTCGTCGCGTTCGACCAGACGGCGGCAGCGGTGATCGCCGCGCTGCAAAAGCGCGCGGAAGAACGCCAGGCCGCGACGCAGTCGCAGATCTCGATGATGATCGCGCTGATCGCGGCCGGCATCGCGCTCGCGTTCGTCGTCGTGATCGCGATCCGCTTCGTCCTGCGCGGGCTGATCGTCCAGCCGATCGAGGACGCGATCGCGCACTTCGAGCGCATCGCCGGCGGCGATCTCACGCAGCCGGTGAGCGTGTTCAGCACGAACGAGATCGGCCGGCTGTTCGGCGGCATCAAGCGGATGCAGGACGCCGTCACGACGATGGTGCAGGCCGTGCATCGCGGCACCGAATCGATCGACGTCGGCGCGCGCGAGATCGCGACCGGCAACATCGACCTGTCGCAGCGCACCGAGGAGCAGGCCGCGTCGCTGCAGGAAACCGCGTCGAGCATGGAGCAACTGACGGGCACCGTGCGCCAGAACGCGGAAAACGCGCGGCAGGCGAGCCAGCTCGCGGTGAACGCGTCGGACATCGCGACGCAGGGCGGCGAGGTGGTCGGCCAGGTCGTGTCGACGATGCAGGACATCGCGGCGAGCTCGGGCAAGGTCGTCGACATCATCGGCACGATCGAAGGCATCGCGTTCCAGACCAACATCCTCGCGCTGAACGCGGCCGTCGAGGCGGCGCGGGCCGGCGAGCAGGGCCGCGGCTTCGCGGTGGTCGCGGGCGAGGTGCGCTCGCTCGCGCAGCGCAGCGCGAGCGCCGCGAAGGAAATCAAGCAGCTGATCGGCGATTCGGCCGAGAAGGTCGACAGCGGGTCGGCGCTCGTCGCGCGCGCCGGCTCGACGATGGACGAGATCGTGCAGGCCGTGCGCCGCGTGACCGACATCATGGGCGAGATCAGCGCCGCGTCCGAAGAACAGTCGACCGGCATCGAGCAGGTCAATCGCGCGGTCGGCCAGATGGATGCGGTCACGCAGCAGAACGCGGCGCTCGTCGAGCAGGCGGCCGCCGCGGCCGCGTCGCTCGAGGAGCAGACGCGCCAGATGAAGGCGATCGTGTCGGGCTGGCGCGTCACGGGCGGCATCGCGCTCGCGCCGGCCAGCGGCGTCGCGCGGCCGGTGGCCCATGAACCGGCGGCGCTGCCGTCGGCAGCGCGCCGCGATGCGCCGGTCGCCGCGCTGCCGGCGCCGGCCGCGGCTCAACCGGCCGCACGGCGCGCCGCGCCGGCGTCGCGCGCGGCTGCCGCGGCTGCGGCTGCGGCTGCGGCACCCGAACCGAAACATGCTGGCGATGCCGCCGCGCGTACCCAGAAGGATGCCCCGGCTTCCCGTGGCGGTACCGCCGCAGGCGGCTACGGCCCGCGCCTCGCGAAGACGGCCGCGCCGGCGGACAAGCCGGCCGCGAAGCCCGCGCTCGTGCGCCCGGCGCTGAACGGCGAGAAGCCGGCGCTGGCGGCCGCCGGTGCGTCGGACGACGACTGGGAGACCTTCTAAACCATGCCGCACGCGCGCGCGCCGTTTCGACCCGATGCACCGGATGCCCCGCCTCGCGCGGGCGAGCCGGGGCGCGACTTCGCGTTCACCGGCGCGGATTTCGCACGCATCCGCGCGCTGATCCACCAACGCGCGGGCATCTCGCTGTCCGAGCACAAGCGCGACATGGCCTACAGCCGTCTCGCGCGACGGCTGCGGGCGCGCGGCCTCGACACGTTCCGCGACTACCTCGACCTGCTCGAGCAGGAAGACGATCCGCTCGAGTGGGAAGCGTTCACCAACGCGCTGACGACCAACCTGACCGCGTTTTTCCGCGAGTCGCACCATTTCCCGATCCTGTCGGCGTTCGTGAAATCGCGGCCCGCGCCGGTGTCGGTCTGGTGCTCGGCGGCGTCGACCGGCGAGGAGCCGTATTCGATCGCGATCACGCTGATCGAGGCGCTCGGCGAAACGGCGGCGCGCAACGCGTCGATCCTCGCGACCGATCTCGACACGCAGGTGCTCGCGAAGGCCGAGGCCGGCATCTACACGTACGACCAGGTCAAGCACCTGTCGCCGGAGCGGCTCAAGCGCTTCTTCCTGAAGGGCACGGGCGCCCAGGCCGGCCGCGTGAAGGTGCGCCCCGAGCTGCGCGCGATGATCCGCTTCGAGCAGTTGAACCTGACCGATGCGGACTACGGGATCGCGAAGCCGTTCGACGCGATCTTCTGCCGCAACGTGATGATCTATTTCGACAAGCCGACGCAGGGACAGGTGCTGTCGCGCTTCGAGCCGCTCGTGAAGCCGGGCGGGCTGCTGTTCGCCGGCCATTCGGAGAACTTCACGTACGTGACGCAGGCGTTCCGGCTGCGCGGGCAGACGGTGTACGAACTGACGCGCGACGCCGCGCAGGGTGCGCGCCCGCGCGCCGCGCAGCCGAGCGCGGCGGCCGCGATGCCGTCGCCCGGGCGCGCGCGGGCCGCGGGCGGCGCACCCGCCTATGGAGAGCGCGGATGAGCGCACTGCCGATCGCGACCAATCGCTACTTCGACAACCACTTCGAGCGCCCCGGCGTGAAGCTGTTGCCGAACGAGTTCTACACGACGGCCGAGGACATGGTGCTGATGACCGTGCTCGGCTCGTGCGTTGCCGCGTGCCTGCACGACCCGTACGCGGGCATCGGCGGGATGAACCACTTCATGCTGCCGGACGACGGCGCCGATCCGGGCGCGGCCGCGTCGGAATCGATGCGCTACGGCGCGTATGCGATGGAAGTGCTGATCAACGAGCTGATCAAGGCCGGCGGGCGCCGCGAGCGCTTCGAGGCGAAGGTGTTCGGCGGCGCGGCCGTGCTGGCCGGGATGACGACGATCAACATCGGCGATCGCAACGCGGATTTCGTGCGCCGCTATCTCGCGCTCGAGCGCATCCGCATCACCGCGGAAGACCTGCAGGGCGTGCATCCGCGCAAGGTCGCGTTCATGCCGCACAGCGGGCGCGCGATGGTGAAGAAGCTGCGGCTGCAGGTGCCGGGCGTGACCGAGCGCGAAGCCGCGCTCGCGCGCGAGGCCGATCGCGCCCGCCGCGCGCACGTCGAGCTGTTTGCCGCGAAGCGGCCTGCGGCGCCGCAACCGGCGCGCCCGCGCATCGAGCTGTTCGGCGCGGGCGGGGCCGGCGGCGGACGGGCGGCGAACCTATCCAGAAAGCAGGAGGCATGACCGCAGTGCAGAAGATCAAAGTGTTGTGCGTCGACGATTCGGCGCTGATCCGCAGCCTGATGACCGAGATCATCAACAGCCAGCCCGACATGACGGTGGTCGCGACCGCGCCCGATCCGCTCGTCGCGCGCGAGCTCATCAAGCAGCACAACCCCGACGTGCTCACGCTCGACGTCGAAATGCCGCGCATGGACGGGCTCGACTTCCTCGAGAAGCTGATGCGCCTGCGGCCGATGCCGGTCGTGATGGTGTCGTCGCTGACCGAGCGCGGCTCCGAAATCACGCTGCGCGCGCTCGAACTCGGCGCGGTGGATTTCGTCACGAAGCCGCGCGTCGGGATTCGCGACGGGATGCTCGACTACGCGGAAAAGCTCGCCGACAAGATCCGCGCGGCATCGCGCGCGCGGGTGCGCCAGACGCCGCAGCCGCAGGCCGCCGCGCGCTCGGCGGATAGCGCCGCGGCCGCGCCGATGATCAACAACCCGCTCGTCAGTACCGAGAAGCTGATCATCATCGGCGCGTCGACGGGCGGCACCGAGGCGATCCGCGAAGTGCTGACGCCGCTGCCGCCGGATGCGCCGGCCGTGCTGATCGCGCAGCACATGCCGCCCGGCTTCACGAAATCGTTCGCGCAGCGGCTGAACGGCCTGTGCCGGATCGCGGTGAAGGAAGCCGAGCACGGCGAACGCGTGCTGCCGGGCCATGCGTACATCGCGCCGGGCCACGCGCACCTGTTGCTCGCGAGAAGCGGCGCGAACTATATTGCGCAACTGTCGGACGAGCCGCCGGTGAACCGGCACCGCCCGTCGGTCGACGTGCTGTTCCGCTCGGCGGCGACGCACGCGGGCAAGAACGCGATCGGCGTGATCCTCACCGGGATGGGCCGCGACGGCGCGGCCGGCCTGCTGGAAATGAAACGCGCGGGCGCTCACACGTTCGCGCAGGACGAGGCAAGCTGCATCGTGTTCGGAATGCCGCGCGAGGCGATCGCGCTCGGCGGCGCGGACGAGGTCGCGCCGCTCGGCGACATGAGCCGGCGCGTGATGGCGCGCCTGGCGACGATGGGCGATCGCGTGCAGCGCGTGTGAATGGACTGTCACGGGGCGCGTGCCACGCTGCGCGTCCCGACACAAACGAATCTGGAAAGGAACGACGATGGACAAGAGCATGAAAATCCTGGTGGTGGACGATTTCCCGACGATGCGCCGGATCGTCCGCAACCTGCTCAAGGAACTGGGCTACACGAACGTCGACGAGGCCGAGGACGGCGCGGCCGGCCTTGCGCGGCTGCGCGGCGGCGGCTTCGACTTCGTGATCTCGGACTGGAACATGCCGAACCTCGACGGCCTCGCGATGCTGAAGGAAATCCGCGCGGACGCGACGCTCACGCACCTGCCGGTGCTGATGGTCACGGCCGAGTCGAAGAAGGAGAACATCATCGCGGCGGCGCAGGCCGGCGCGAGCGGCTACGTCGTGAAACCGTTCACGGCCGCGACGCTCGACGAGAAGCTGAACAAGATCATTGACAAGATGGCCAAGGCCGGGAGCTGAACGTGAACGAGCCGATCCATGCGGCGCTTGCCGGTGCGGCGGTCAACGCCGACGGCCATGCCGAGGGCGCCGATTACGCGAGCGACCGGATCCTCGCGCGCATCGGCCACGTCACGCGCACGCTGCGCGATTCGATGCGCGAACTCGGGCTCGACAAGCACGTCGAGCGCGCGGCCGAAGCCGTGCCCGATGCGCGTGATCGGTTGCGCTACGTCGCGACGATGACCGAGCAGGCCGCGGTGCGCGTGCTGAATGCGATCGAGATCGCGAAGCCGATGCAGGAGCGCGTGCAGAACGAGGCCGAGGCGCTCGACGCGCGCTGGGCGCAGTGGTACGCCGCGCCGATCGAGCACGCGGAAGTGCGCGAGCTGATGGACGATACGCGCGCGTTCCTGCGCACGCTGCCTGAGTCGACGGCGGCGACCCGCGCGCAACTGCTGGAGATCATGCTCGCGCAGGATTTCCAGGACCTGACCGGGCAGGTGATCAAGAAGATCATGGACATGGTCTACCTGATCGAGCAACAGCTTCTCACCGTGCTCGTCGAGAACATCGCGCCGGAGCGGCGCGAGCAGTTCGCGGCCACCGCGGCCGCGCTCGCGGCCGAGCAGATGAGCGCGACCGGCAGCCCCGAATCGCTGCTCAACGGCCCGCAGATCGCGCCGGAAGGCAAATCCGACGTCGTGCAGGACCAGGGGCAGGTCGACGACCTGCTCGCTAGCCTCGGCTTCTGATCCTGCCGTAGCGCAGCCGCGCGCCCCGGGGCGCCCCTTCCTCGGGGCCGCCCGACGCGCGCATTCCCCGTCCCCGCCCGGTTTCCCCGTGCCCGCCGCCGCTGCGCGGCGCGGCGTCTTCCTGCGTCGAATTGACACTTCGACACACTCCGCAGGCATACTACGCGTCAGCAGCAACGTGGCGTCATTCGTAAGATTCATAAGTTGGCAGGCGGCGCGGGCCGGCGGCGGCATCGTCGGCAACGAAGCCAGTCCCTTGGGGGGGAACGTGAAGCTGAAACGCTTGGGCTGGACCGTCGCGCATGCGACGGCTGCAATGGGTGTGCTGTGGACCGTCCACGCACATGCGGAACTGGGCGGCGCGCCGATGTCGCCGCCGGCGGACGATCAGGCCGCCACCGTGCGCGCGCTGCAGCGCGCCATGCGCTCGGCGGACGGCGTGCAGACGAGCACGGCCGCCTATACCGTGCGCGAAATCACGCTCGGATCGGGCACCGTCATCCACGAATACACGTCGGCCGCCGGCAGCGTGTTCGGCCTCGCGTGGCGCGGGCCGACGATGCCGGATCTCGCGTCGCTGCTCGGCAGCTATTTCCCGCAGTACACGGCCGGCGTCCAGGCGGCGCACCAGGCGCGCGGCTGGCGCGCGCCGGTGGCCGTCGAGACGAGCGGCCTCGTGATCCGGACGGGCGGCCACATGGGCGCCTTCTCCGGCCAGGCATGGCTGCCGTCGGCGCTGCCTGCCGGCGTGGCCGGCACCGATATCCAGTGACAGCGGGAGAGCGATCTTGAGCATTCCTCGTACATTCAAGCGCTGGCTCGGCGTGCTGGGCCTCCTGGCCGCGACGGCCGTGCTCGTGACGGCATGCGGCGGCGGCGATGGCGGCGGCGGCAGTTCGGGCAACAGCGGCAATACCGGCAACAACGGCTCGGGCGGATCCGACGGCAACAGCGGCAACACGGCCGTCGTCACGGTCGCCGCCGGCGCCGCGAACGTGATCAACATCCCGACCATCAGCCTGAAGATCTGCGTGCCGGGCACGTCGAACTGCCAGATCGTCAACAACGTGCTCGTCGATACCGCGTCCTACGGGCTGCGGCTCGTCGGCAGCGCGGTGGCGGGCGTGCACGACAGCCTGCCGCAGGTGACGAGCGGCGGCGCGCCGGTCGCCGAATGCGGCAAGTTCGTGTCGAGCTACACGTGGGGATCGGTGCGCACCGTCGACCTGTCGATCGGCACCGAGCAGGCGACGTCGCTGCCCGTGCAGATCATCGGCGACCTCGGCACGACCAACGTGCCGAGTTCGTGCACGAACGGCGGCGCGTCGGCCAACTCGACGAGCGCGCTCGGCGCGAACGGGATCCTCGGCATCGGGCCGGCGCCGTACGACTGCGGCACGACCTGTGCGACGTCGACGTCGACGAGCAACAACTACTACGCGTGCCCGAACGGCGACAACGCGCGCTGCGCGGTCGCGCTCGTGCCGCTGGCGCAGCAGGTGGCCAACCCGGTGCATCGGTTCGCGAACAACGACGGCGTGAGCGTGCAGATGCCGACCATCTCGAGCAACGGGCAGGCGAGCGCGACCGGCACGCTGACGTTCGGCCTGCCAAGCCTGAGCGGGAAAACGGTGCTGACGTCGACCACGACCGGCGACGTCAGCGCGACGTTCCAGGGGCGCAGCGTGACCGCGTTCTTCGATACGGGCTCGAACGCGTATTTCTTCAACGATTCGGCGCAGACGGTCTGTTCGCGGAACACGCAGTTCTATTGCCCGGCATCCACGACCACCTATTCGGCCACGCTGAGCGGCCAGAACGGCGCGTCGGGCACCGTGTCGATGCCGGTCGCGAACGCGGATTCGCTGTTCTCGAACTCGTCGACGTTCGCGTTCAACGACATTGCCGGCCCGTTCGGCTCGTCCAACTGGCTCGACATCGGCATGCCGCACTTCTACGGCAAGACGATCTACTTCGGGATGGACAAGACCGCGAGCGGCGGCGCGCAGCCGTTCGTCGCGTTCTGACGCGGCACGGCGGACGCGGGAACGAGGGGGCGAGCGATCGCCCCCTTTTTTTCGACCCGGCGGGCGCGCGGCTACGGATCGGCGCACCGCCAGGCGCCGGCATAGCGTCTACGATGTAAGACCGGCAGCGGTGCCGGCACGACATGAGAGGAGACAGCGCATGAACTCGCATATCCAGCGCATCACGCCGTTCCTGTGGTTCGACCGCGACGCCGAGGCGGCGGCCGGCTTCTACGTCTCGGTGTTCGACAACGCGCGCATCGTGCACGTCGCGCGCTACGGCAAGGCCGGCGCGCAGGCGTCCGGCAACGCCGAGGGCGCGGTGATGACCGTGGCGTTCGAGCTCGACGGGCAGGCGTTCGTCGCGCTGAACGGCGGCCCCATGTTCCAGATGACGCCGGCCGTGTCGTTCGTCGTCAACTGCCGCGACCAGGCCGAGATCGACCATTACTGGGCGCGCCTGTCCGAAGGCGGCGACGCGCGTGCGCAGCAATGCGGGTGGCTGCGCGACCGCTTCGGCGTGTCGTGGCAGGTCGTGCCCGTGCAGATGGCCGAACTGATGACGGGCGACCCGGCCCGCGCCGAGCGCGTGATGGCGCAGGTGATGACGATGAAGAAGCTCGATCTCGGCGCGCTGCAGCGGGCGGCGGCCGGCGAATCCGCTTAGGTCGCTCAGGCCGCTCAGGTCATTCAGGCCGGCGGTGGCCGTCCGGCCGTCCCGACGCCGACCCACGACGCCGACGCCCGACCCACGACGCCGTTGCGTCGGGGCCGATTTCCCACGCCGTTCCCGCCCGTCGTTTCACCGTTCCCCTCGCATTCCGCCGCGGCTGTCCCGCTTGCAGCCGTCGCTTCGCCCGTGCGCCGAGCGGCCCGTTTCCCGCCGCGCCGCACGTCGCTCCGCCCCCATTCCGCGCCGTTCCAGCCGCGTTCGCGGCGGCTCGCCCGATTCCCCGAAATACCCCCCTTTCCCGGCTTTGCTCGACCGATCGGCGTTTGACGCCTCCATGAATAATCGGTGTCACTGGAAAGCGGCATTCCGCCGTACCCGACCGGAGGCCCCGTGGCAGACGAGAGCGATCTCGACAAGACCGAAGCCGCCACTCCCAGGCGCCGCGAAAAGGCGCGCGAGGAGGGGCAGGTCGCGCGTTCGCGCGAACTGGCTTCGTTCGCACTGCTCGCGGCGGGGTTCTACGGCGCATGGCTGCTCGCGGGCCCGTCGGGCGGGCATCTGCAGGCGATGCTGCGCGGCGCGTTCACGTTCGATCGCGCGACCGCGTTCGACACCCACCGGATGCTGTCGGCGGCCGGCAGCGCGAGCCTCGAAGGCTTCGCCGCGCTGCTGCCGCTGCTCGCGCTCACCGGCGTCGCCGCGCTGCTCGCGCCGATGGCGCTCGGCGGCTGGCTGATTTCGCAAAAGACGTTCGAGCTGAAGTTCGACCGCCTGAACCCGATCTCGGGCCTCGGCCGGATCTTCTCGATCCAGGGGCCGATCCAGCTCGGGATGTCGATCGCGAAGACGCTGGTGGTCGGCGGGATCGGCGGCATCGCGATCTGGCGCAGCAAGGACGAACTGCTCGGCCTCGCCACGCAGCCGCTCGGCGCCGCGCTGCCCGATGCGCTGCATCTGGTCGCCGTGTGCTGCGGCACGACGGTCGCCGGGATGCTGGTGGTCGCCGGGCTCGATGTGCCTTACCAACTCTGGCAGTACAACAAGAAGTTGCGCATGACGAAGGAAGAAGTGAAGCGCGAGCATCGCGAGAACGAAGGCGATCCGCACGTGAAGGGGCGGATCCGCCAGCAGCAGCGCGCGATCGCCCGCCGCCGGATGATGGCGGCCGTGCCGAAGGCCGACGTGGTCGTCACGAACCCGACGCACTTCGCGGTCGCGCTGCAATACACGGATGGCGAGATGCGCGCGCCGAAGGTCGTCGCGAAGGGCGTGAACCTCGTCGCCGCGCGCATCCGCGAGCTCGCGGCCGAACACAACGTGCCGCTGCTCGAAGCGCCGCCGCTCGCGCGTGCGCTGTATCACAACGTCGAAATCGAGCGCGAGATTCCCGGTTCGCTGTACTCGGCGGTCGCCGAAGTGCTCGCGTGGGTCTACCAGCTCAAGCGCTTCCGTTCGGAAGGCGGCGCGTTCCCGGCGATGCCGGTCGATCTCGACGTGCCGGCCGACCTCGACAAGGGCACGTCGGTCGCCGCCGACGACGAACGTGAAGAAGCCGAGGACACCCTCGGCAAGCAAGGGACCGCAGCATGAGCACCCCGACCACCGGCCTGTTCGCGAAGCGCCCGAACCCGTTCGCGGGCGCCAACCTGCGCGCGCTCGCGGGCCCGATCCTCATCTGCATGATCCTGGGGATGATGATCCTGCCGCTGCCGCCGATGCTGCTGGATCTGCTGTTCACGTTCAACATCGCGCTGTCCGTGATGGTGCTGCTCGTCAGCATGTACACGATGAAGCCGCTCGACTTCGCGGCGTTCCCGAGCGTGCTGCTGTTCTCGACGCTCCTGCGCCTGTCGCTGAACGTCGCGTCGACGCGCGTCGTGCTGCTCGAAGGCCACACCGGGCCCGACGCGGCCGGCCAGGTGATCGAGGCGTTCGGCCACTTCCTCGTCGGCGGCAACTTCGCGGTCGGCATCGTCGTGTTCGTGATCCTGATGATCATCAACTTCATGGTGATCACGAAGGGCGCGGGGCGGATCGCCGAAGTGTCCGCGCGCTTCACGCTCGACGCGATGCCCGGCAAGCAGATGGCGATCGACGCCGACCTGAACGCCGGCCTCATCAACGAGGAACAGGCGCGCAAGCGGCGCCTCGCCGTGTCGCAGGAAGCCGAGTTCTACGGGTCGATGGACGGCGCGTCGAAGTTCGTGCGCGGCGACGCGATCGCCGGCCTGATCATCATGGCGATCAACGTGATCGGCGGGCTGATCGTCGGGATGGTCCAGCACGACATGTCGTTCGCCGCGGCCGGCACCAACTACACGCTGCTGACGATCGGCGACGGCCTCGTCGCGCAGATCCCGTCGCTCGTGATCTCGACCGCGGCCGGCGTGATCGTGTCGCGCGTCGCGACCGACGAGGACATCGGCACGCAGATCACCGGCCAGCTGTTCACGAACCCGCGCGTGCTGAACATCACCGGCGCGATCATCGTGCTGATGGGGCTGATCCCCGGGATGCCGCACTTCGCGTTC
Organism: Burkholderia sp. BCC0044; assembly: GCF_902832955.1. Taxonomy (NCBI): domain Bacteria; kingdom Pseudomonadati; phylum Pseudomonadota; class Betaproteobacteria; order Burkholderiales; family Burkholderiaceae; genus Burkholderia; species Burkholderia sp. BCC0044. The sequence goes on from NZ_CADFDO010000007.1 coordinate 205,074, forward strand.
CTCGCGCTCGGCGGCGGCGCGATCTGGCTGGCACGCACGCAGACCAAGCGCGCGGCGGCCCGCAAGGCGGCCGGCGACGTGACCGACATCGCGCCGCCCGCCGTGCTGCCGGCCGACAGCCACGAAGCGACCTGGGACGACGTGCAGCTGATCGACCCGCTCGGCCTCGAAGTCGGCTACCGGCTGATCCCGCTGGTCGACAAGAACAGCGACGGCGAGCTGCTCAAGCGCATCAAGAGCATCCGCAAGAAATTCGCGCAGGAAATCGGCTTCCTGCCGCCGGTGATCCATATCCGCGACAACCTCGAACTGCGGCCGAACGCGTACCGGATCGCGCTGAAGGGCGTCGAGATCGGCGTCGGCGAAGTGTTCCCCGGCCAGTGGCTCGCGATCAACCCGGGCCAGGTGACGGCCGCGCTGCCGGGCGCCGTCACGCAGGATCCGGCGTTCGGGCTGCCGGCCGTGTGGATCGACGTCGCGCTGCGCGAGCAGGCGCAGGTGTACGGCTACACGGTGGTCGACGCGAGCACGGTCGTCGCGACGCACCTGAACCACCTCGTCGTCCAGCACGCGGCCGAGCTGCTCGGCCGCCAGGAAGTGCAGGCGCTCGTCGAGCGCACCGGCAAGGACGCGCCGTCGCTCGTCGAGGACCTGGTGCCGAAGACGATCTCGCTCACCACGCTGCAGAAGGTGCTGCAGAACCTACTCGAGGAAGGCGTGCCGATCCGCGACATGCGCACGATCCTCGAGGCCGTGTCCGAGCATGCGGGCCGCGGCGACGCGTTCGAGATCACGGCCGCGGTGCGGCTCTCGCTCGGCCGCGCGATCACGCAGCAGTGGTATCCGGGCGCCGGCGAAATGCAGGTGATGGGCCTCGACGCGAACCTGGAGCGCGTGCTGTCGCAGGCGCTCGCCACCGGCGCGAACCCGGGCCTCGAACCCGGCCTCGCGCACAACCTTCTGACCGGCACGCAGCAAGCGATGCTGCGTCAACAGAATCTCGGGCTGCCGCCCGTGCTGCTCGTGCAGCACGCGCTGCGCGCGATGCTCGCGCGTTTCCTGCGCCGCAGCCTGCCGCAATTGAAAGTGCTGTCGTACGCCGAAGTGCCGGACACACGCACGATCAAAGTCGTTAACGTCATCGGGGGTTCCGCTTGAACATTCGCAAATTCACCGGCGCAACGAGCCGCGACGCACTTCGTCTCGTGCGCGAGGCGCTCGGCGCCGACGCGGTCGTGCTGTCGAACCGCACGCTCGATGACGGCAGTGTCGAAATCGTTGCACTCGCCGATTCGGATCTCGCCGCGGTGGCGCCGCCGGCCGCGCGTCCGCGCTTCGCCACGCCGCGCGTGCCGGAATCCGTGCCGGCCGCGGCCGTGCCGGGCATCGTGTCGCGTCCGGGCATCGCCCCGCGCCCGGCCGTCAATCCGTATGCGGCGGGCGAAGGCGGGCTGCCGGACGTGTTCTCGTCCGTGTTCGGCGCGAGCGCCGATGCGCACGAGGCGGATGCGCATGCCGCGCCGATCGATGCGGACGCGCCGGCTGCGGCCGTGCCGTCGATCGCTGCGTCGGCCGCCGGATCGCCTGCCCCGGCCTCCGAACCCGCACCGTGGCTCGTCGAGCACGCGAAGCGCCTGACGCAGCAGCGCGACGCGCTGATCGCCCGTGCGCAGGCGCCGGCCGAGCCGCAGGCGAGCGCGCCCGCGCCGCAAGCCGCGGCCGGCGCGACGCCGCCCGACTGGGCGCGCGACATCGTGCGCGACGCCGAGCGCCGGATGCCGGCCGCCGCAGCACCGACCACCGGAGCGCCGGCCGCCGCGAAGCGCGCCCTCGACATGGGTGTCGCGTACGGCGCCAGGGCGACCGACCGCACGCGCCTGTCCGCCGACGCGGCCGCCGTGGTGGCCGATGCGGTGAAGTCGCGCATCGAGCGGATCGTCAACGACACGGTGATGCAGGAGCTCGGCGAGCTGCGCGGGATGATGGAAGAGCAGTTCGACAGCCTGATGTGGCACGACCGCCAGCGTCGCAGCGCCGTCCACAGCGCGCTGACGAAGCACCTGTTCGCGGCCGGCTTCTCCGCGCAGCTCGTGCGGATGCTGGTCGACAACCTGCCGGCCGGCGACGGCGCGCAGACCTTCGAGCAGGCCGCCGAATGGGCGCAGTCGGTGCTCGCGTCGAACCTGCCGGTGCTCGACAGCGAGGACGCGCTGATGGAGCGCGGCGGCGTGTTCGCGCTGATGGGGCCGACCGGCGTCGGCAAGACGACCACCACCGCGAAGCTGGCCGCGCGCTGCGTGATGCGCTTCGGCGCGAGCAAGGTCGCGCTGCTGACCACCGACAGCTACCGGATCGGCGGCCACGAGCAACTGCGCATCTTCGGCAAGATCCTCGGCGTACCGGTTCACGCGGTGAAGGATGCGGGCGACCTCGCGCTCGCGCTGTCCGAGCTGCGCAACAAGCACATCGTGCTGATCGACACGATCGGCATGAGCCAGCGCGACCGCGCGGTGTCCGACCAGATCGCGATGCTGCACGGCGCGAATGCGCCGGTGCAGCGCCTGCTGCTGCTCAACGCGACGAGCCACGGCGACACGCTGAACGAAGTCGTGCAGGCGTACCGCAGCGCGGGCGAGCATCCGGATCTCGCGGGGCCTGACCTGGCCGGCTGCATCCTCACGAAGCTCGACGAGGCGACCCACCTCGGCGGCGTGCTCGACACGGTGATCCGCTACAAGCTGCCGGTCCACTACGTGTCGACCGGCCAGAAGGTGCCGGAGAACCTGTACGTCGCGTCGACCCGATTCCTGCTGAAGAGCGCGTTCTGTGTGCCGCGCGACGGCTCGCCCTTCGTGCCGCAAGACGAGGACATGCCGACGCTGCTTTCCGCACTGACCGCACGTTCCACCGCCGAGCTGCACGAGGTGCGATTTGGATAAACGGATCATCGACCAGGCCGAAGGGCTGCGGCGCCTGCTGGCCGGGCGCGCGTCGCGCATCGTCGCGGTGACGGGCGGGCCGGCGGGCGTCGGCTGCACGTCCACCGTGGTGAACCTGGCGGCGGCGCTCGCGTCGCTCGGCAAGGACGTGCTCGTCGTCGACGAGCGCGCCGACGTGCATTCGGCGAGCGCGACGCTCGCCGGCGCGTGGCTGCGCGACGGCGAACGCACGCGGGTGGCGGCGGGCTTCGGCCTGTGCGGCGCCGCGCGGCTCGCGCGCGTCGGCTACAGCGACGCGCAACTGAGCGACTTCATCGACGGCCCGGCCGACATCGTCCTCGTCGACGCGCAGCTCGGCGCCGACGGCTCGTTCTCGGCGCTCGCGCGCGAAGCGCACGACGTGCTGGTCGTCACGCGGGTCGCCGCGCAGGCGATCACCGAGGCGTATGCGTGCATGAAGCGGCTGCATTTCGCGCACGCGTTCGCGCAGTTCCGCGTGCTGACCAATCAGGTCGGCAGCCACGCGGACGCGAAGACGGCGTTCGACAACCTCGCGGGCGTCGCGAGCCGCTACCTGACCGTGTCGATCGCCGACGCGGGCTGCGTGAACGCCGATCCGCTCGTCGAGCATGCCCGCGAACTGATGCATGCGGTGGTCGACGCGTTCCCGTCGTCGGCCGCCGCGCGCGACTACCGGCAGATTGCCGCCGACCTGTTGTACTGGCCGATGCGCCCGCGTTCGGGTGCGGGCCGCGCGGTCCACGCCGGCGGCAAGCCGTCGTATGAGGCGGGCGCGGCACACGCCGCGTGAGCGCCACCCGAAGGAGAGAGCCACGATGTACAACGCTCAAGGAAAGATGTCCCAGGCCGACGTGCTCGCGCAATACGCGCCGCTCGTGCGCCGCCTCGGGCTGCAGCTCGTCGCGAAGATGCCGGCGAGCGTCGATCTCGACGACCTGATCCAGGCCGGCATGATCGGCCTGATGGACGCGGCCGGCCGCTACAAGGAAGACCAGGGCGCGCAGTTCGAGACCTACGCGACGCAGCGCATTCGCGGCGCGATGCTCGACGAGCTGCGCAGCAACGACTGGCTGCCGCGCAGCCTGCGCAAGACGTCGCGCGAGGTCGAGCACGCGGTGCACCAGGTCGAGCAGCACCTCGGCCGCTCGGCGAGCGAGACCGAGATCGCGCAGCACCTGAACATGCCGCTCGACGAATACCAGGGGATGCTGCAGGACCTGCACGGCAGCCAGCTGATCTACTACGAGGATTTCGACCGCGCGGCCGACGACGAACCGTTCCTCGACCGCTATCGCGTCGATCACGCCGATCCGTTGTCGGCGCTGCTCGACGAGCACCTGCGCGAGGCGCTCGTCGAGGCGATCGAGCGGCTGCCGGAGCGCGAGAAGCTCTTGATGTCGCTGTACTACGAACGGGGTCTGAATCTGCGCGAGATCGGCGCGGTGCTCGAGGTGAGCGAATCGCGCGTGTGCCAGCTGCACAGCCAGGCCGTCGCGCGCCTGCGCGCGCGGCTGCGCGAACAGGCGTGGGTCGGCGCGGAGTCCTGACCCCGAAGTCCCGACCCTTCGGCCACGGCTGCGCGCGCCGGCGCCGCACGCCCGTGCCGCTGGTGCGCTGTCCTTGCGCGCCGTGCTTGCGCATTTCACGCGCCGATTTGCTACAATCCCCTCCGTTTTCCGAGGAGCGTTGCGACGGACCATCTGCGTCCGCCAGGCTCGGAAGGCTTCACCAAGCAGCCGTGCGGCGAGACAGACGTTTCGCGTTTCGCGCCGGCCCCGCTTCCTGAACGGCGCTCACGTCACCAATCTAGAAACTTTTTAGAAAGGAGGGCGTGATGAACGCCATTATCGATTCCAAGGCTTCCCACGATTACGTCGTCGCCGACATGGCGCTGGCCGGCTGGGGCCGCAAGGAACTCAACATCGCCGAGACCGAAATGCCGGGCCTCGTGCAGATCCGCGACGAATACAAGGCGCAGCAGCCGCTGAAGGGCGCGCGCATTGCCGGTTCGCTGCACATGACGATCCAGACGGGCGTGCTGATCGAGACGCTGAAGGCGCTTGGCGCCGATGTTCGCTGGGCGTCGTGCAACATCTTCTCGACCCAGGATCACGCAGCGGCCGCGATCGTCGAAGCCGGCACGCCGGTGTTCGCGTTCAAGGGCGAATCGCTCGACGAATACTGGGAGTTCTCGCACCGCATCTTCGAATGGCCGAACGGCGAATTCGCGAACATGATCCTGGACGACGGCGGCGACGCAACGCTGCTGCTGATCCTCGGCTCGAAGGCCGAGAAGGACCGTTCGGTGATCGCGAAGCCGACCAACGAGGAAGAAGTCGCGCTGTACAAGTCGATCGCCGCGCACCTCGACGTCGACGCGAACTGGTACTCGAAGCGCCTCGCGCACATCAAGGGCGTGACCGAAGAAACCACGACCGGCGTGCACCGCCTGTACCAGATGGAAAAGGACGGCCGCCTGCCGTTCCCGGCGTTCAACGTGAACGATTCGGTCACGAAGTCGAAGTTCGACAACCTGTACGGCTGCCGCGAGTCGCTCGTCGACGGCATCAAGCGCGCGACCGACGTGATGATCGCGGGCAAGGTCGCGGTCGTCGCGGGCTACGGCGACGTGGGCAAGGGTTGCGCGCAGTCGCTGCGCGGCCTGGGCGCGACCGTGTGGGTCACCGAAATCGATCCGATCTGCGCGCTGCAGGCGGCGATGGAAGGCTACCGCGTCGTGACGATGGAATACGCGGCGGACAAGGCCGACATCTTCGTGACGGCGACCGGCAACTACCACGTGATCAACCACGATCACATGAAGGCGATGCGTCACAACGCGATCGTCTGCAACATCGGCCACTTCGACTCGGAAATCGACGTCGCGTCGACGCGCCAGTACCAGTGGGAAAACATCAAGCCGCAGGTCGACCACATCATCTTCCCGGACGGCAAGCGCGTGATCCTGCTGGCCGAAGGCCGCCTCGTGAACCTCGGCTGCGCGACCGGCCACCCGTCGTTCGTGATGTCGAACTCGTTCGCGAACCAGACGCTCGCGCAGATCGAGCTGTTCACGCGCGGCGAGCAGTACGAGAACAAGGTGTACGTGCTGCCGAAGCATCTCGATGAAAAGGTCGCGCGCCTGCACCTGGCGCGCATCGGCGCGAACCTGTCGGTGCTGTCGGACGAGCAGGCTTCGTACATCGGCGTGCAGAAGGACGGCCCGTTCAAGCCGAACCACTACCGCTACTGATGTACTGATGCGCTGCCGCCGCGCCGCGCGCCCGTTGCGGGCGCACGGCGCGGCGGCGCTCACCGATCGTACCGATCGACAACCGAACCGGAGCCCTCCATGAGCGTCATCCTCACCTGGGTCATCAACGCGCTGGCGCTGCTGATCATCACGTACCTCGTGCCGTCGATCCACATCAAGAGCTTCGGCACCGCGCTGATCATCGCGGTCGTGCTCGGCCTGATCAACACGGTGATCCGTCCGGTGCTGATCCTGCTGACGCTGCCCGTGACGATCGTCACGCTCGGGGTGTTCATCCTCGTCGTGAACGCGCTGTGCTTCTGGTTCGCGTCGTCGCTGCTGAAGGGCTTCGAGGTGTCGGGGTTCTGGTCCGCGTTCTTCGGTTCGATCCTGTACAGCATCGTGTCGTGGCTGCTGTCCGCCCTGATCTTCGGCCAGCGCGACATCGGCTGAGGGCGAGCGGGCGCAGGCCCAACCCCATCGAATCATGAAACCGATCGAACTCTCGTTTGAATTCTTCCCGCCGAAGACGGCGGACGGCGTCGAAAAGCTGCGCGCCACGCGTGCGCAGCTGCTGCCGCTGAAGCCGAAATTCGTCTCCGTGACGTTCGGCGCCGGCGGCTCGACGCAGCAGGGCACGCTCGATACGGTGCTCGACATGCAGAAGGACGGCCTCGAGGCCGCGCCGCACCTGTCGTGCATCGGCTCGTCGCGCGACAGCCTGCGCGCGATCCTCGACCAGTACCGCTCGCACGGCATCCGGCACATCGTCGCGCTGCGCGGCGACCTGCCGTCGGGGATGGGCGAGGTCGGCGAGCTGCGCTACGCGTCCGAGCTCGTCAGCTTCATCCGCGCCGAGCATGGCGACTGGTTCCACATCGAGGTCGCCGGCTACCCGGAGTACCACCCGCAATCGCGCTCGCCGAAGGCCGATCTCGAGAATTTCGCGCGCAAGGTGAAAGCCGGCGCGAATTCCGCGATCACGCAGTACTTCTTCAACGCGGATGCGTATTTCCGCTTCGTCGACGATGCGCGCAAGCTGGGGGTGGACGTGCCGATCGTGCCGGGCATCATGCCGATCACGAACTTCTCGCAGCTGATGCGCTTCTCCGAGATGTGCGGCGCCGAAGTGCCGCGCTGGGTCGCGCGCCGGCTCGAGAGCTTCGGCGACGATCGCGATTCGATCCGCGCGTTCGGCGCGGACGTCGTCACGAACCTGTGCCAGCGCCTGATCGACGCGGGCGTGCCGGGGCTGCATTTCTACACGCTGAACCTGGCGACCGCCACGCGGACGATCTGCGAACGGCTCGCGGTGTAACGAGCGCCGTCACGCGGTTGCATGCGTGAAAGCCCCGCCGGGTTGCGCCGGCGGGGCTTTTTTATCGTGACGCGCCGCGCATGCCGCGAGGCGGAAACGGCCGCGCGCGTCAGCGCTGCGCCTGCATCAGCGGCGGGCGGCGGTCGAACCACGGCCGCGCCTGTTCGAGCTGCCGCGCGAGCCGGAGCAGCAACGCTTCGTCCGCGTGGCGCGCGGCGAACTGCACGCCGATCGGCAGCCCGCGCGCATTCCAGTACAGCGGCACCGACATCGCCGGCTGGCCGGTCAGGTTGAACAGCTCGGTGCAGCCGGCCCATGCGAACGCCTTCTCCGACGACTTCGCGAGCATCTCCTTCAGCAGCGGCTTCACCGGCAGCGCAGAGACGAGCTTCATCTGCGCGGATTCGAACGGCGTCGGCTGCAATTCGCCGATCTTCACCGGCGGCCCGGCGAGCGACGCGCACAGGATCGCGTCGTAACGCGACACGAGGCCGGCGACCTGCACGGTGAGCTGGCGCTGCCATTCGAGCACGTCGGGCAGGCGCGTGCGCGCGAGCCGGCGGCCGACCACCGCCATCGCCCACGTCGCGGCCTCGAATTCGCCGCGCCGCGGCGTGCGGCCCGTCAGTGCGCGCGCGCCGAGCACCATCTCCTCGGCGATCGTCGCCCATAGCGTCAGGAAGGTTTCGGCCGCGCGTGCGTAGTCGATGGGCAGCGTCGCCGGCTCGACGTGATGGCCGAGCGATTCGAGCAGCGCGGCCGCGTCGTCGAGCGCCGCGCGCGTGTCGTCGGCGAGCGCCGGCGCGAGCATCGGATCGACGACGAGGCCGATCCGCAGCGGGCCGGGCGGCGTGTCGAGCGCGCCGAGAAAGGTGCCGGGCGCGCCCGGCGGCAGCGTCTGGCCGGTCGTCACGTCGAGCAGCAGCGCACTGTCGCGCACGCTGCGCGACACCGCGTGCTGGACGACGAGTTCGCCGTTCGACGGCAGGTCGACCAGCACCGGGTTGCGGCTCGGCTTCAGGCCGAACAGCCCGCAGCACGACGCCGGAATGCGGATCGAGCCGCCGCCGTCGGACGCATGCGCGAGCGGCACGATGCCGGCCGCGACGGCCGCCGCCGCGCCGCCGCTCGACCCGCCGGGCGTGTGATCGAGATTCCACGGGTTGCGGCACGCGCCGAACAGTTCCGGTTCCGTGTACGGCATCTGGCCGATCTCGGACGTGTTGGTCTTGCCGAATACGTTCAGGCCCGCCGCGCGGCTGCGCGCGATCACCGGCGAATCGTCGGCCGGCACGAAGTAACGATAGTGCCGGCTGCCCATCGACAGCGGCAGCCCGGCGACCGCCGCGCCGAGATCCTTGACGAGATAGGGCACGCCCGCGAACGGCGCATCGGCGCCCGGTTCGGGCGCGGCCGCCGCGCGCGCGCGCGCGGCTTCGTAGTCCTGCAGCACGATCGCGTTGATCGCGCCGTTGACCGCTTCGGCCTGGCCGATCGCGGCGTCGAGCAGCTCGCGCGGGCTGGCGTGGCGGTCGCGCACGAGCGCGGCGAGGCCGATGGCATCATGCGCGAGATAGTCCGAGTGCATCGCGGTCACCCCCGTTGTGACTCGTGGCGATGGTGCGAGCATAACGCGGGGCCGGCGTGGCCGGCCCGCGGCCGGGCGTTTTTTAGAGGTGCTCGGCGAGGAAGGTCAGCGTGCGGCCGTGCGCGAGCGCCGCGGCGCGCTGGTTGTACGACGCGCGGTCCGTGCAGTTGAAGCCGTGCTCGGCGCCCGCGTACACGTGGAACGACGCATCGCCGTGGCCGGCGAACGCGGCCTTCACCTGGTCGACGGCGGTGAGCGGAATGCCGTGGTCGTTTTCCGCGTAGTGGAACAGGATCGGCTGCGTGATCTGGCCGGCGAGGTCGAGCGCGTTCTGGATGCCGCCGCCGTAATACGACACCGCGGCATCGAGCTTGCCGCTTGCCGCCGCGCGGTACGCGAGCTGGCCGCCGAAGCAGTAGCCGATCGCGGCGAGCTTGCCGGCCACCTCGGGGCGTGCGCGCAACGCGTCGGCCGCCGCGCCGATGTCCGCGACCGCGAGACCCACGTCGGTCTTCTTCATCAGCTCGATGCCCTTGTCGCGATCCGCGCCTTCGTAGGTCAGTTCGACGCGCGGCTGCGTGCGCCAGAACACGTCCGGCGCGAGCGCGACGAAGCCGTCGGCCGCGTACTGGTCGGCGACCGCACGGATGTGCGCGTTCACGCCGAAGATCTCCTGGATGATGATGACGGCAGGGCCCTTGCCGCGCTTGGGCAGTGCGAGATAGCCGCCGAAGCTGTCGTTACCGGTCGGAATGTCGATCCATTGGGCAGTCACGTTCTGAACTCCTGGCGTGCGGGGTGCGCGAGGCGCCCCGGGGGTGAAAGAGGGCGGCCTAGTGTGCCACCAATCGCCCGGTGCTGCAGCGCACGTGGGCGCTTCTCGCGCAGCGATCGTTTCGATCTCGATTATTCATTTTTCGGCGCCGCGCGGCTTCGATAAAGTCGATGTGTCGGCCTTTACAAAGCGCTTTCGCGCATCGTCATCGAAGGATTCGCCATGTCCGCCCGCTCGTTTTCCACGCCCTTTTCCGAACGCTTCGGCCTGCGCCTGCCGCTCGTGCAGGCGCCGATGGTCGGCGCGACCACGGCCGCGATGGCCGCGGCCGCGTCGAATGCCGGTGCGCTCGGCAGCTTCGGCGCCGGCGCGCTCGCGCCCGAACGTATCGAGGCCGAGGTCGCCGCGATCCGCGCGGCGACCGATCGCCCGTTCGCGATCAACCTGTTCGTGTTGCCCGATGACGCCGCGCCGGACGCGGCGACCGTCGCGCGCGCACTCGCGGCGATCGCCCCGCTGCATGCCGCGCTCGGCCTGCCGCCGGGCACGGCGCCCGCGCGCTACGCGCCCGATTTCCGCGCGCAGCTCGATGCGCTCGTCGCGCTGCGCGTGCCGGTCGCGAGCTTCACGTTCGGCGTGCTCGACGCGGCCGACGTCGCCCGCCTGCATGCCGCCGGCACCTATGTGATCGGCACCGCGACGCACGTGGCCGAAGGGCTCGCGTGGCAGGCGGCCGGCGCTGACGCGATCTCCGCGCAGGGCGCCGAGGCGGGCGGCCATCGCGGCACCTTCATCGGTTCCGTGGACGATGCGCTGATCGGCACGCTCGCGCTCGTCCCGCAGCTCGTCGACGCGACGGGCCTGCCCGTGCTGGCCGCGGGCGGCATCATGGACGGCCGCGGCATCGCGGCCGCGCTCGCGCTCGGCGCGCAGGCCGCGCAACTCGGCACCGCGTTCCTCACGTGCGCGGAAAGCGCGATCGCCGCGGACTGGAAGGCGCGCCTGCTCGCGAGCACCGACACGTCGACGCAGGTCACGCGCGCGATCACCGGCCGTCATGCACGCGGGCTGCGCAACATGCTGATGGCGCGGCTCGGCGAGCACGTGGCCGACGTCCCGCCGTATCCGGTGCAGAACGCGCTGACCCAGCCGCTGCGCCAGGCGGCCGCGCGCGCGAACGACGGCGACTATCTGTCGCTGTGGGCCGGCCAGGGCGCGCCGCTCGCGCGGCGGCGCGGCGATGCGCTGACGACGTCGCAACTCGTCGCCGCGCTCGACGCGGAATGGCGCGCATCGGCGGCCTGAACGCGGCTTCGACCGTCACGACCATTGATATCCGACGACGAAACGCGCGTGTTGTCACGCGCGTTTCATTCAATGATCCCGGGCACAAAATACCGAATCGAAATGCCCCGGGAATGGATTGAAACGACCTTTCGACAGACCGCCAGGAATTAGCGGAAACCCTTATCCGTCGGGGCTTGCAGCGCTATTCGAGTCATCCTTCCAAAGCGCGTATATCGGTAGTGTCACCACTATCCTAAAAAAGTCCCACAAATTAATTTGATCGCCTACACTTGCGCGCAAGTACGAGCGGGCGGCTGCTAAAAGCGGCGGTTTTCACGTGCTTGAGGCCAAGTGCATGAACGATGCAACCGGCGAATCGTCCAGTGATTGCAAACACGGGGATGGCAGCGGGGCACCGGGCGATGGCGTTTTTTGGGACCGAACTGGAGACTTACATGAATATCAAGATGCAAAAGCTGTTGCCGATCACCGCAGCGGCGATGCTGTGCGCTGCAGCTGCAAGCAACGCGTCCGCCGATCAAGTCGTCAAGATCGGCCACGTCGCGCCGTTGACGGGCGGCATTGCACACCTGGGCAAGGACAACGAAAACGGCGCGCGTCTCGCAGTCGAGGAGATCAACGCGAAGGGTCTCACGATCGGCGGCCAGAAGATCACGCTGCAACTCGATCCGCAGGATGACGCGGCCGACCCGCGGCAGGCGACGCAGGTTGCGCAGAAGCTCGTCGACGACAAGGTCGTCGCGGTGGTCGGCCACCTGAACTCGGGCACGTCGATCCCGGCCTCGAAGATCTACAGCGATGCGGGCATCGTGCAGATCTCGCCGTCGGCGACCAACCCGGCCTACACGCAGCAAGGCTTCAAGACCACGTACCGCGTGGTGGCGACCGATGCGCAGCAGGGCCCGGCACTGGCGAACTACGCGCACTCGAAGGGCATCAAGAGCGTGGCGGTGGTCGACGATTCGACCGCGTACGGCCAGGGTCTCGCGAACGAGTTCGAGAAGAAGGCGAAGGCGCTCGGCCTGAAGGTGATGTCGCATGACGCGACGAACGACAAGGCGGTCGACTTCCGCGCAATTCTGACGAAGATCAAGGGCGAGAACCCCGACGCGATCATGTACGGCGGCATGGACGCCACCGGCGGCCCGTTCGCGAAACAGGCGAAGCAGCTCGGCCTGCGCGCGAAGATCTTCGCGGGCGACGGCGTGTGCACGGAAAAGCTGGCCGACCTGGCCGGCGACGCGACCGACAACATCGTGTGCTCGGAAGCCGGTGCCTCGCTCGAGAAGATGCCGGGCGGCGGCGCGTTCAAGGCGAAGTACGAGAAGCGCTTCGGCCAGCCGATCCAGATCTACGCACCGTTCACGTATGACGCCGTGTACATCATCGCCGACGCGATGAAGCGCGCGAACTCGACGGACCCGGAGAAGATCCTCGCGGCGATGCCGGCGACGAAGTACACGGGCGTGATCGGCACGACGACCTTCGACTCGAAGGGCGACCTGCAGCACGGCGTGATTTCGCTGTACAACTACAAGAGCGGCAAGAAGTCGCTGCTCGACGAAGTGAAGATGTAACGCAATAAAGCGGTCGGCTAGCGGTCGACAGGAGGGTGAAAGCGCGCATGCGGCAACGCATGCGCGCTTTCTTTTTGGGCCGGCGCGCGCGGCCGCGCGGTCAGATCTTCAGGTGCGCGAGCACCTTCGGCGCGACGAGCGCGACGAGCGCCGCGCACAGCGCGACGACCGACAGGCCGACCGTCAGGTTCGCGGCCTGCGCGACCGCGCCGATCACGACCGGACCGAACAGCAGTCCGAAATACGCGAGCCCGGCCACGTGCGCGAGCCCTTCGGCCGCGTGGATGCCCTTCACGCGCGCGGCGGCCGCGAACAGCACGGGCATCATGTTGGCCAGCCCGAGCCCCATCAGCGTGAAGCCGGTCAGCACCGCGACCGGCTTCGGCAGCAGCAGCGCGCCGATCATCCCCGCGCAGGCGAGCGACGCGCTCGCGAGCACGAGCTGCGGCGCGCCGAAGCGGGCGCGCACCGCGTCGCCCGCGAAGCGCGCGACGGCCATCCCGCCGGAGAACGCCGCGTACGCGGCGCTCGCGAGCGCGGGGCTCGCCGCGACGACGTCGCGCATGTAGACCGTCGCCCAGTCGTACATCGCGCCTTCGGCGATCAGCGCGATCAGCGCGATGCCGCCGAGCATCCACAACGCGGGCGAGCGCCAGCGGTTGCCGCCGCCGTGCGCCTGTTCGTGGTGCGGCACGTGCGGCAGCACGGCCGGGCTTGCGGCCACGAGCACCGCGGCGCTCGCCGCCGCCGCGAGCGCGAGATGCGCGGCCGGCGCCATGCCGGCCGACAGCAGCGCGCCGCCGGCCGCCGCGCCCCCCATCCCGCCGAGGCTGAACATCCCGTGCAGCGACGACATGATCGGCTTGCCGAGCGCGATTTCGACCGCGCTGGCCTCGGCGTTCATCGCGACGTCGAGCGTCGCCATCGAGAAGCCGAACAGCGCGAGCACCGCGAGCAGCATCCAGTAGTCGGGCACGACGAGGATCAGCGCCGCGCACGCGGACATCACGAGCCCGCCGGCGACGCACGCGGTGCGCGAGCCGACGCGCGCGATCCAGCGCGCGATGGTCAGCATCGCGGCGATCGACCCGCCGGCGACCGCGAACAGCGCGATCGACAGCAGTCCGGGGCTCAGCGCGAACTTGTCGCGCACGGTCGGCACGTGCACGCCCCACGACGCGTACATCATGCCGGCGACGAAGAACAGCGCCATCGACGCCGTGCGCGCACGCTGGCGGGCCGGCAGCGGCAGCACGCGATGCGCGTCGGGCGGCGCGGCGAACGGGGACGACGATTCGGGGGAGGAGGATTCGGACACGGGAAGGCTCGTCAGGAAAATGCGCGGGCGCACACGGCGCCCGTCGGATTTGTCCGATTCTATCGAACCGCTTACGTTCTTGCCGGGCGCCGGCCGTTCGGCCGATGCGCGGGCGATCGGGGCATCCCGCCGCCGCGGCCCGGTGCCGCATTGGCCGTTTGGCCGATGCACGGCGTGCGGCGCCCGCGGGTAACATCGAAACCCTGGCCGACGCGCCGCCTTTCGACCGCAGGAGTCTCCTTGAACATCGATCCCGCCTTCGCGCTGCATCTGCTGCACCGCTGCGCGCTCGGCACGCTTGCCACCCATACGCGCGAACCGCAGGGCTTCCCGTATCCGACGGTCGTGCCGTTCGCACCCGATGCAAGCCATCGGCCCGTGATCCTGGTGAGCGGCCTGGCCGAGCACACGCGCAATCTCGCCGCCGATCCGCGCGCGGGTTTCCTCGTCGTCGATGCGAGCGACGGCGATGTCCTCGACGCCGAGCGCGCGACGCTGCTGGGCCGGTTCGTGCCGCTCGGCGACGATCCGCACGTCACCGCGCGTTACCTGCGCTACGAGCCGGACGCCGCGCGCTATCTCGCGCTCGGCGATTTCGGGTTCTGGGCGCTGGAGATCGAGCGGCTGCGCTATATCGCCGGGTTCGGGCGAATGGGCTGGGTCGACGGCACGCAGCTCGATGCGCTGCCGCCGCTCGCGTTCGACGAAGAACGGGCGCTGTGGGAGGCCTACGAGGCGGGCGACGCACGCCGCGACGGGCTCGACCTGCTCGGCGTCGATCGCCATGGCGCGGACTGGCGATGTGGCGACCGCCGCGTGCGCACGCCGTTCGACGCGCCGTCGGCCGATACCGCTGTGCTGCGCGAGCGGCTGCTCGCCTGTGCGAAGGATGTGACGTGACGTCACGGGTCAGGGATTTGTCCGTTTAGCAAACCGCGTCATGTGGTTTTCGCAAAACTGTCGTCCGATGAAAGCTTTGATTTTTTCGAATGCGGGTAATTGCGTATGTTGATAGACCGAATAGCCAATCGCTAATGTCCTAATCTCTATGCAAGCGCGTAAAAATTTGAGAAAAGGCCGCGGCCGGTCAAAATGACACGTGCGAATTACAATTGACCTCGGGATTTTCATGAATCTCGCTTCTATCAAATCTTTTTTGTGCTAATCTCTGCCTTCGAAAATCCGAGGCACATATATTTCATGAATGGTGAGCTGGCTGCAGACCGGCGCCATTGGTCAGATAGATAGAAAGGGAAACTATGTCTTCTTACAAGGACCTGCTGGCCCAGCGGGAGAAGCTGGAGAAGCAAATCGAAGAAGCGAAGTCGCGTGAATACGCTGAAGTGCTGAATGACGTGAAGCAGAAAATTGCCGACTACGGCTTTTCGCTCGCCGAACTCGGCCTCAGCCGCGCGAAGGCCGGCAAGGTCGGTCGTCCGCGCGCAGGCGTGGCGGCCAAATACCGCGATCCGGAAACGGGCGCGACGTGGTCGGGTCGTGGCAAGCCGCCGCGCTGGATCGCCGGCAAGAACCGCGAACAGTTTGCGATTTAAACGTTCGTTTAGGTTGTCCGCTCTTCGAAAGAGCCGCGTGTCCGTCGAGGAGCGCGGCTTTTTTGTTTTCGGGACACCGGCGGGCCCATCCGCGATGTCATGAAAGTGTAAGAATGGGCGTGTGAATGAAAATGCGACACGTTCGTATAAGCGATTGATTTAAATGAGAAATTTGTGGATATTGGAAGGGCTTGCGGGGCGCCTTTGATAGAATTGGGTACCACACACCGATATCTCATATTTCATGTCCACGTTTTCCGGCGACGCGCAGAGCGCAGATAAGCACGCCGTTGCGCGCAAGAGCACGCTCGTCAGTATTGTCCTCAATGTCGTGCTTGCGACATTTCAGATCGCCGTCGGCGTGATTGCGCATTCGCAGGCATTGATTGCCGACGGTGTGCATTCGATTTCCGATTTGATCTCGGATTTTGTCGTCCTGGTTGCGAATCGGCATAGCGGCGCATCGCCGGATGCCGACCACAATTACGGCCATAGCCGCTACGAGACGGTCGCGTCGCTGTTTCTCGGCGCGATCCTGATAGCAGTCGGTATCGGCATGCTCTGGCGTGCCGGCGACCGCCTCGTTAATCTCGAAAACATTCCGGCCGTGCATTTCTCCGCGCTGCTCGTTGCGCTCACCGTGCTCGTGTCGAAGGAAGCGCTGTTTCGCTACATGCTGCGCGAAGCGCGGCGCGTGCGCTCGGCGATGCTCGTCGCCAACGCGTGGCATGCGCGTTCGGATGCCGCGTCGTCGCTCGTCGTCGCAATCGGCATCGTCGGCAGCCTGGCCGGCGTGCGGCTGCTCGACCCGATCGCAGCGGCGATCGTCGGCTTCATGGTCGCGCGCATGGGCTGGACGTTCGGCTATGACGCGTTGCAGGACCTCTCCGACCGCGCGCTCGATACGGCCGACACGGCCGAGATCCGCGCGCTGCTCGTCGCGACGCCCGGCGTGCGCGACGTGCATGACCTGCGCACGCGCAAGATGGGCGATGCCGCGCTCGTCGATGCGCACATCCTCGTCGATCCGAAGATCTCCGTCTCCGAAGGGCATTACATCGCCGAGACCGCGCGGGCGCGCGTGCTGTCCGACCCGCGCGTGCTCGATGCGCTGATCCATGTCGACCCGGAGAACGACGCGGCGCGCCGTCCGGCGCTCGCGCTGCCGCCGCGCGGCGAGCTGGCGGCCCGCCTCGAGGCCGCGCTCGCGCAGCGCGGGCTGCGCGCGGCGGCGATCAACCTGCATTACCTGAGTACGGGGCTCGAGGTCGACGTGACGCTCGACAGCGATCCGCGCGACACCGATGCGGCGCTGGCCGGCCGGCTCGACATCGACACGCTGAAGCGCGAGTTCGGCGCGCGCCGGATCGGCTTCACGCGCACGTTGCCCGTGCAGACGTAATCGGCAACCGCCAACCGCGAACGCGGCCCGTCGCTGGGGCAGGCGCGCGCGTTACAGCGGCAGTTGCGTGTCGAACTTGATTTCGCGCAGCACGACGCTCGTGCGCACCTGCGACACGGCCGGGATCTTGAAGATGCGTTCGTGCAGGAACACGTCGTAGGCCTTGATGTCCGGCGCGACGATCTTGAGGATGTAATCGGCCTCGCCGGTCGTGCTGTAGCACTCGGTGACTTCCGGGCAGGTCGCGATCTCGCGCTCGAACTGCTCGACGCCGCCTTCGTTGTGGCGCGTCAGGTGCACGTGCGCGAGCGCGCAGACGTGCAGGCCGAGCTTCTCGCGATCGAGCAGCGCCGTGTAGCGCTGGATCACGCCCGACTGTTCCATGTCCTTGATGCGGCGCCAGCACGGCGTGCTCGACAGCCCGACCTGGTCGGAGATTTCCTGAACGGAACGGCGCGCGTCGAGCTGCAACAGGCGAAGGATTTTTTGCGAAAAGGAATCGAGCGTCACCTGTGCCTCCATGCGGCAGCTACAACACGCTGAATGTTAGAGGGCCGGGAAAGGAAAGGCAATCTGGCGACGCGCCGTTGAGCGAGATTCGCTAATTTGCTCGCGGATCCGTGGGATTTTGTCCTGCCCCCGCGCTGTCCGACCGATCGGTATCCGATACGGCGAGGCCCGCGAGCGCGGCCTGCTGACGGCGCAGGTCGGCGAGCATGTTGCAGAACAGCGCGCCTTGCTCGATCGCGTCGTCGAGCGCGACGTGCGTGTGCGGATGGTCGTCGAACCAGTGCTTCGGAAAGCGCGGCTTGATCGCCTTGCGGTACGGCAGGCCCGTCATCGCGAACGCGAGCGTCTTGATGTCGAGCGCCGACCACGAGAACGGGCAGCGCCCGGCGAACCGCATCATGTACCAGAACATGAACGTGAAATCGAAGCCGGCCGGCATCGCGACGAACACCGGCTTGCCGGGCAGCGCCTCGACCCATTCGACGTAGGCGACCAGCGCCGCCTCGGGCGCTTGCAGATCGCGCCGGCAGGCGGCCCAGGCTTCGGGCTCGGTCTTCCACCACGCTTCCTGCACCGGGTGGGCGCTGGCGCCGGGCAGCGTCTCGAGGTTCGCCGAGAACGTCGCGATCAGCTGCTTGTCCTCGGTGTAGGCGGCCGACGCGAAGCTCAGCATCGAGTGCGGGCCGGGGATCGGGCCGTCGGCTTCGACGTCGGTGCTGACGTAAATTTCCGGGATGGCGGTCTGGTTCATCCGAATACCTTGTCGGACACGAACGGGTTCGTGCGGCGCTCGTCGCCGAACGTCGACACCGGCCCGTGACCGGGCACGAACGTGACGTCGTCGCCGAGCGGCCACAGCTTTTCCTTGATCGAACGGACGAGATCCTCGTGATTGCCGCGCGGGAAATCGGTGCGGCCGATCGAGCCCGCGAACAGCACGTCGCCGACGATCGCGACGCGATGCGCGCGGCTGAAGAACACGACGTGGCCGGGCGTGTGGCCCGGGCAGTGATAGACCTCGAGCGTCTCGTCGCCGAACCGCACGGTGTCGCCGTCGTTCAGCCACTGGTCGGGCTCGAAGACGTCGGCGGCCGGAAAGCCGAAGCGCTCGCTCTGCATCGGCAGCTTCTCGATCCAGAAGCGCTCTTCTTCCTGCGGCCCCTCGATCGGCACGCCGTAGTGCGTCGCGAGCGTCTTCGCGCCCGCGCAGTGGTCGATGTGCCCGTGCGTGAGCAGCACCTTCTCGACCTGCACGTTCTGCCGCGCGACTTCCTGTTCGATCCGGTCGAGGTCGCCGCCCGGATCGACGACGGCGGCGCGGCCCGTCTTCTCGCAGACGAGCAGCGAGCAGTTCTGCTGGAACGGCGTGACCGGAATGAGCGTGACTTTCATGGGGGCACCGGCGGCTAAAAGGAGCGATTGTACCGGTCGCGCGCGTGGCCTGCCGCGCGTGCGATGCATGCCGCGGCGCGCTGGTGAGGGCATTCCCGGAGCATGCCGATTGTTACAGCCATAGAGAGAATCAATGGTGCGCCGGGGGTGCTTTTCGAGACAAGGTTTTGATTTATGTATAATGCGCTCCATTGCACGTGAATTTCACGCAATTCGCTGGTGTTTCGGCCCCGTTAAACGAGGCGTCCGATTCACCGTCAAGCATCAGCCGCCGGGGAGTCCGGCGGTGTATCCAGCACCGAGCAGTCGGTGCTCACGTCTTGTCCGGCCGGGTGCTGCGCGCCCGCCTGCGGCCCTGCTGCCGCGCCGCCGGATGAGGCCTGTGCCGCCGTTCCTGTGCGTTGGTCGTAGCGACGCGCGCGAACGTGAAGCCATGTTCGATGGCGGCATGTGGGGTCTGGTCAGGCTGTTGGGGACAGGTTGCGCCAGACGTGAAAGCTAATCAGGACGGTTGCGGCCTAGACGAACGCCGCGCCCATGCTAGCCGCCTGCTCGCATTCGAGCGGGGCGTGCACGCATTTGCCGTCCGGGCCGTATCTCTGCGTTGTGAAGCAGCGTTGTATCGATGCGGCCCGAACCACAAGGCGACACGTCGATGAATTTACGTTTTCCGAGCCGATTCGGAACCATTGCATTGTTTTTTGCGCTGACGGGCTGTGCGGTGCCATCCAGCCAGACCACCGGCAGCGTGAGCCAGAAGAAGGCGGTCGACAAGACCGCCGCCGCCGCGAAGGCGGACGACGACAAGCAGCCGCTCAGTTTCGATTCCGCGCTGGCGTCGATGCCGGCTGCCGACAGCAAGGACGCGAAGAAGTCGTCGCTGGCGGACGCCGAGCCGATCGACGGCAAGGATGTGTCCGAGTTCCGCCAGAACGGCCGCGCATCGTGGTACGGGCGGGATTTCCACGGCCGCCGCACCGCGAACGGCGAGCGCTTCAACATGAACGCGTTCACCGCCGCGCACCGCACGCTGCCGCTGTCGTCGTACATCAAGGTGACGAACGCCTCGACCGGCAAGTGGGTCGTCGTGAAGGTCAACGATCGCGGGCCGTTCAAGCGCGGCCGCGTGCTCGACCTGTCGTATGCGGCGGCCAAGGTGATCGGCCTCGTGCACGCCGGCACGGGCCGCGTGAAGATCGAAGGGCTGTCGCCGCAGGAAGCGCGCGAGGCGCGCGACGAAATGTTCGCGTCGATCTCGGCGAAGTAACGCGGCGCAATACCCCGGGCGGATGCTCCGCTCATGCGCAAAGGGCTGCCTTCCGGCAGCCCTTTGTCGTTTCCGTGCGGCGGTGTCGCGCGTCAGCCTTCCTTGGCTTCCTTCAGCGCGAGCGCACGCGCATACAGCGTGTTGCGCGATGCGCCCGTCAGCGCGGCCGCGAGCTTGGCCGCGCTCTTCACCGGCACCTCTTCGAGCAGCAGCCTGAGCAGCGCGTCGTGCGCGGTGTCGTCGGCTTCGCCGCTTGCCGCCGGCGCGCCTTCGACGACCAGCACGAACTCGCCGCGCTGCCGGTTCGCATCGCCGGCGAGCCAGCTCTGTCCTTCGGCCAGGGTGCCCTGGAACAACTGCTCGTGTAGCTTGGTGAGCTCGCGCGCGATCAGCAGCCGGCGCGCGGGGCCGAACGCGTCGGCGAGCGCGGCGACGGTTTCTTCGATCCGGTGCGGCGCTTCGTAGAACACCAGCGCGTACGGGTGCGACGCCAGCGCCTGCAGCGCGGTCGCGCGCTGTTTCGCCTTCGGCGGCAGGAAGCCTGCGAACGTGAACGCGCCGGCCCAGTCGCCGGCCACGCTCAGTGCGGTCACGGCCGCGCTCGCGCCAGGCAGCGGAACCACCGCGAAGCCGGCCGCGCGCACGGCGTCGACGAGCCGCGCGCCGGGGTCGGAGATGCCGGGCGTGCCGGCGTCCGATACATAGGCCACGCGTTCGCCGCCGCGCAGCAGTTCGATCACGCGCTGCGCGGCTTCGCGTTCGTTGTGCTCGTGCACGGCGACGAGCGGCTTCGAGATCCCGTAGCGGGCGAGCAGCTGGCCGGTGTTGCGGGTGTCTTCGGCCGCGATGCGGTCGGCGAGGCCGAGCACGTGCAGCGCGCGCAGCGTGATGTCGGCCGTATTGCCGATCGGCGTGGCGACCACGTAGAGCGTGGCGTCCGGGTAGTGCTGCGTATGCGCGAGTTCGAGGAGGGCAGTCATGGCAGGCAATGCACGCAATCGCGGCACGAGCGGAACAAGGACGGCATTGTGCCACGCGGCGCCGGCCCGGCCGGAGGGTGCGCGCGATCGGCCGCATTCGGGCGACAACTTTTCCGGCGCGGCGCGATCCAAGCCGGTCGGCGCGGCGTTCGAGCAGCGTGCGCGGCAGTTTCTCGAGCGTCATGGCCTCGGGTTCGTCGCGGCGAACGTGACGATGCGCGGCGGCGAGCTCGATCTCGTGATGCGCGAGCCCGACGGCATGCTCGTGTTCGTCGAAGTGCGCGCGCGGCGCAGCACCCGGCACGGCGGCGCGGCCGCGAGCGTCGGCTGGCGCAAGCGGCGGCGTCTGGTCGCGGCCGCACTGCAGTTCTGGTCGCGGCACGGCGCCGGCGCCGCGTGCCGTTTCGACGTCGTCGCGTTCGAGGCCGGACGGCTTGCGTGGTTGCGCGATGCATTTCGTACCGACGATGCGTAGCCGCGAGCTGTGACGAGATGTAAAGAGTTCTTGCCGGACCCCCGGAGAGGGCGCCGGAGTACGGTAAACTCGCCGCACCCACGATGTCGCGCGAGTGGTGCCACGTTGTGCCACGCGCCCAGTTCACCAGGAATCGATGTCAGTCGAACGTATTCAGCAACAATTCCGCGACAGCGCCGCGCTTCACGCCGAAGCGGCCGACGCGCTGTCGCTGCCGATCGCAGCCGCGGTCGATGCGATGTTCGCCGCACTGGCGAACGGCAACAAGATCGTCGCGTGCGGTGACGGCCCGTCGTCCGCCGCCGCGCAGTATCTCGCGGCGTCGCTCGTCGGCGGTTTCGAGCGCGAGCGTCCGGGCCTGCCCGCGATCGCGCTGGCCACCGACGCGTCGCAGGCCGGCCTCGCGGGCGCGGCGGCCGCCGAGCAGTTGTTCGCGCAGCAGGTGCGCGTGCTGGGCCAGACCGGCGACATCCTGCTGGTGCTCGACGCGCTCGGCGCGTCGCCGCGCGTGCTCGCGGCGATCGACGAGGCGCACGAGCGCGAGATGACCGTCGTTGCATTGACGGGCGGCAGCGACCACACGGTCGCGGCCGCGCTGTCCGATACCGATATTCCGATCAGCGTGCCCGCCGTTCGCGCGGCGCGCATCCACGAAGTCCATCTGCTGACCATCCACTGCCTGTGCGACGGCATCGACGCGATGCTGCTGGGTGAGGATTGAACGAAGGAGAGCCGTCGATGAATCAAAGCCGCGTCAAACAGACGCTCGTCAGAACCACGCTGCTCGCCGCGCTGACGGCGGGCCTCGCCGTGTCGCTGCAGGGTTGTGTGCTCGGGGTCGTGGGCGCAGCGGCCGGCGGCGGCGCGCTGATCGCGACCGATCGGCGTACGCTCGGCGCGCAGACGGAAGATCGCGAGATCCAGGTCAAGTCGCTCACGCAGATCAACAACGGGCTGCCGGATCAGTCGCACGTGAACGTGACGGTGTTCAACCGCCGCGTGCTGCTGACGGGCGAAGTGCCGAACGATGCATCGAAGCAGCGCGCCGAGGAAATCGTGCGCGGTATCAACAACGTGAACGGCATCGTCAACGAGCTGTCGGTCGGGCCGGCGTCGTCGCTGTCGTCGCGCGCGAACGACTCGTACCTCGAAGGGCGCGTGAAGTCGGAGCTGATCGCGACGAAGGGCATCTCGTCGAACTACTACAAGGTCGTCAGCGAACGCGGCAATCTTTACCTGATGGGCCTCGTGACGGTGGACGAAGGCAATCGCGGCGCGGAAGCCGCGAGCCAGGTGCCGGGCGTCGAGAAGGTCGTGAAGGTGTTCCAGTACGTGAAGCCGCAGGACGCGCAGGCGCTGCAGGACGCGTCGCCCGCAAGCGGCGCATCCGGCGCGCAGGCGGCTGCCGCACCGGCAGACAGCGCGACGGTCGGCGCGGTACCCGACGCGTCGGTGCAGTCCGCGCCGCTGCAGCCGCCCGCGCCGATCTCGAATTCGTCGAACGTGCATCCGGGCAATCCGAAGGCGAAGGCGCAATAACGGGCAGGCAGATGAAGCAGATGAAACGATGGATGGTGCAGGGCGCCGCGGCCGCGGCGCTCGCGGCCGGCACGCTGGGCGCCGCGCACGCGGACGTCGGCGACGGCCTGAAGGTCGCGCGCAGCAACGCGTGCATGGGCTGCCACGCGGTCGACCGCAAGCTCGTCGGCCCGTCGTTCAAGGATATCGCCGCGCGCTACCAGTCCGATCCGCAGGCCGTCACGAAGCTGTCGAAGAAGGTGAAGGACGGTGGCTCGGGTGTCTGGGGCGCGATTCCGATGCCCGCGCATCCGCGCATGAGCGACGCCGACGTCCGGTCGGTGGTCGAATGGGTGCTGGCCGGCGCGCCGTCGAAGTAAGGTTTCAGGGGCGATTCAACCCCCTATTGCCAAGCGCAGAAATGCGTGTGTATGATGCTTGACTGATGGGGCGGTAGCTCAGCTGGGAGAGCGTCGCGTTCGCAATGCGAAGGTCGGGAGTTCGATCCTCCTCCGCTCCACCAACGGAATTTGAAAGGCCTGATCGCGAGATCAGGCCTTTTTGTTTTTGACGCGCCAGATTCCCGGATTTATCTCGAAATACAAACGTATACATTTGCATACGGACGCACTATGCTTTGAGCAAGCGACTCGAAGGATGAACGTCATGCAAACCGTATCGGTAAGAATTCCGGAGGACGATCTCGCGTGGCTGGTCGAACTGCAATTGCCGGATGCGACGAGCCCCAGCGACAAGATTCGCGCGCTGATTGCCGACGCGCGCCGCCGAGTCAAGGGCGCCCATGATTTCGTCCGATGCGCCGCGCTGTTCAGGGAGCAGGTGCGGCCGGTGCTCGACGCGATCGACGCGTACGAACACGCCACGCATCACCGCTCTGAAATTGTGACGCTGCTCGCGTCGCAACTCCCGGAACTCATGGCCAGCCTTGTGACGGCGGCGCCACCGGGCAAGCCGATCGGCGAAGCCGCTGCCGAGCTCGAAGCGCGGCTGACCGCGAAGAGCATGCGCCTGCTGCTCGGCCTGCTTCGTCTTGCCGTAACCGGCAATCCTCCCGCCTATCATCCGGCCGTGCTCGATGCGTACGTGCACGAGGTCAAGGAATTGGCGAATCTCATTCAACCGGCTCAGGCCAATCCGTAATCGGCCCGCGAATCCGGCGTCTGGCGGCTGGCCCGCTTGAATCCCTGAAGGAGTGACACGTCGTGACGACAGAACATTTCGGTATCCGAGTCAAAAGGTTGCTGACTGCAAACGTGCATGCTTTGATCGGTTCGCTCGAAAGCCGCATGCCGCAAGCCATCCTCGAGCAGTACCTGCGCGAATTCGACGAGGTGATCGCACAAGCGCGGGTTGCGCTGGGGCGGCACGAAGCGGCACGGCACCAGGCGGCCAAGGCGATCGCGCGCATCAACAACGAGATAGAGCGGTTGAACGACCTGCTTGGCACCGCGCTGGCCCGCAACGACGATGCGGCCGTGCGTGCCGGCGCGGAGCGGCAGATCGAGCTCGAGGATCAGCTCGGCGTGCTCCAGCAATCGCTTCACGAGGCGAGCGAGCGCGCGCAGGCAGCCGAGGCCGACCTGCTGGGCCTGCGCGCGAAACGCGTGGAGATGGAAGCGGGGCTGCGCGAACTGATCGCGGCGCGTACGGCCCGTGACGGCGAGCGTCCGGCGGAAGGCGCCGCGAGCGCCGATCCGCGGGCGGAGCAGCTCGAACAGGGTTTCAACCGGACGATGGCCGGCGCGACCGGCACGGCAGGGTTGGGCACCAGCCCCTCGTCGGCGGACCCGTCGCTGCTGTATCGTCTGGAAACGCTGCACAAGGAGCAACGAATCGAGGAACGAGTCGCCCGCCTGAAGTCACGATCGGGAACGTTGGCGGACGACATGTCGTGATGATTCGCTCCCGAACCTGAGAGCAAGACAACAATGACTTCTTCACTGATGCTGCCGGGCAATGCACCGTTCGTCGTCGCGATCGGGTTGATGATCGTCATCGGCGTGCTGGAATGTGTGTCGATGCTGATGGGGCTGAGCCTGACCGAGCATGCAGGCAACCTGCTCGTCATGCATTTCGGGCTCGACCACGCGGACGCCGGCCCCGATGCCGGCGTCTTCGGCCAGTTTCTCGGCTGGCTGCATGTGGGCCGGGTTCCGCTGCTGATCCTGCTGATCCTCTTCCTGCTCGGCTTTTCGGTGGTCGGGCTCGCCTTGCAGACCTCGCTGCAGGCGTTGGCCGGCTTCATGATGCCCACGGCGCTGGCCGTAGGGCTGTCCGCGGTCGCGGCACTGCCGTTCGTCCGCCACACCGGCAAGTTCGTCGCTCATTTTCTCCCGCAAAGCGAAACGACGGCGGTGTCCGAAGCCGATTTCATCGGCCGTACGGCGCGGATCGTCACGGGCGAAGCGTCGTTCGGCAATCCGGCCGAAGCGCGGCTCGTCGACGAGCACGGTCAGCAGCACTACGTCCGGGTGGAGCCGGACGAGGCCGGACGGACGTTCGCGAAAGGCACGACGGTCCTGCTCGTGTCACGCGTTTCGGGTTCGCGCTATCACGCCATCGAAAATCCCCGGCCCGAATTGCTCTGAATCCCGTTTCACCAGCCGGCCGCCGTTCCGGGCGACGCGGGTTGGCGCACGTTGCTGTCACCATCCGTACACAGGAGTCGAACAAACATCATGATGAATGCACTCTCATTCTGGGGCGCTGTCGCATTGGCAGTGGTGGTGGGTATCTGCGTGATCGGCATGATATTCGCGCGTCTTTACGTGCGAGCATCCGCAGAGCGCGCGTTTGTCCGTACCGGTCTCGGCGGACAGAAGGTGATCATGAGCGGCGGCGCGGTGGTGCTGCCGGTGTTTCACGAGGTGATCCCGATCAACATGAACACGCTGAAGCTCGAAGTGAGCCGGGCGACGCGTGACAGCCTGATCACGAAGGACCGGATGCGTGTCGACGTGGTCGTGGCGTTCTTCGTGCGGGTCGCGCCGACCGAAGAGGGCGTGTCGACTGCGGCGCAGACGCTGGGTCAGCGCACGCTTGCACCGGAAAACCTGCGTGCCCTCGTCGATGACAAGTTCGTCGATGCGCTGCGCTCGACTGCGGCGCAGATGACGATGCAGGATCTGCAGGACGCCCGCGAAAAATTCGTGCAGGGCGTGCAGAACACGGTCGCGGAAGACCTGACGAAGAACGGGCTGGAGCTGGAAAGCGTGTCGCTGACCAATTTCAACCAGACGTCGAAGGAATACTTCGATCCGAACAACGCGTTCGACGCGGAAGGCCTGACGAAGCTCACGCAGGAAACCGAGCGGCGCCGCAAGGAGCGCAACGAGGTCGAGCAGGACACCGAGGTGGCCGTGCGTGAAAAGAACCGTGACGCGCTGTCCCGCAAGCTCGAGATCGACCAGCAGGAAGCGTTCATGAAGCTCGAGCAGGAGCAGCAGGTCAAGACGCGCACGGCCGAGCAGAACGCGCGGATCGCCGCGTACGAGGCCGAGCGGCACCAGGAGGCCGAGCAGAGCCGGATCGGCGCCGAGCGGCAGATCCAGGAATCCGAGATCGAGCGCGAGCAGGCGGTGCGCACCCGCAAGGTGGAGGCGGAGCGCGAGGTGCGCGTGAAGGAGATCGAACAGACGCGCGTCACGCAGATGGCGGCGATCGAGCAGGCGAAAGTGACCGAAATCGCGCAGCAGGAAAAGGCTATCGTGATCGCAGAGAAGTCCGAGGCACAGTCCCAGGCGCAGGCGCGCGCGAGCGAGTCGCTCGCGGATGCGGTGCGGGCCGAGCAGCAGGTCGAGACGACGCGCCGCACCGCGGAAGCCGATCGGGCGAAGCAGGTCGCGCTGATCGAGGCGGCGCAGGAGGCGGAAACGCAAGCCGTCCACATCACGACGCAGGCACGGGCGGAACGCGATGCGGCCCAGATGCAGGCGGCCGCGATGGTCGAGCTGGCCGAGGCGGCGCGCAAGAAGGGGCTCGCCGAAGCGGAAGCGCAACGTGCGCTGAACGACGCGATCAACGCACTGTCGTCCGACCAGACGAGCCTCAAGTTCAAGCTGGCGCTGCTGCAGGCCCTGCCGGCCGTGATCCAGCAGACGGTCGAGCCGATGAAGGCGATCGACGGCATCAAGATCATCCAGGTCGACGGGCTCAACCGCGGCGGTAGCGCCGTGGACGGCGCTGCGCCTCCTGCGAACGGTAGCAATCTGGCCGAGCAGGCGATGTCGGCGGCGTTGTCCTATCGCGCACATGCGCCGTTGATCGATTCGCTGCTCGGTGAGATCGGGTTGTCCGGCGGCTCGCTGCAAGGGCTGGTGCCGGGTGTCGGAACGGAGATGGCGGCACCGCTGCACGCACCGGCACCCGCACCGATCACCGTCCACTCGGTCGGCGGTGCATTACCCAAAGCCGACGGCGCAGTGGTTTAACGCGTGGGGTATGGGGCACGCCGTCCCCGCCCGGTAGCAGCGGGTTGGATGCAGATGGCGCAGCGTGATGAAGCATCGTCGCGCATGCCTTGAGTTCCCGCCGGCGCCGGACAGGCCCGATCGAGCGATCGGGCCTGTTTGGTTTCAGGGCCCGTCCGCGACGGCGGCAAGCTTCACGTTCTTTGCACCGGCTAGCTCAGCAACTCGTGGGCGGCCTTGAGCGTCGGCACCGATAACGCAGCAAATGCCACCATGATGGCCACCAGAATTGCGGGTCTTTTCCGCAGCAGCAAGCCGATCCCGATTCCCAGCAGATAGAACACCAGCGTCAGCACGATCGTGAGCCAGAGCCATGCGTAACCGGCGCCGCCCTCGAAGTGCGAAATGTCGCGCGTCTTCACGAGCGCGGCGTAGCCCGCGACGGTGATGCTCGCAGGCAGGCACAGCAGCGAGTAGGGGACGAGGACGATGACCTGTCGCAGGCTTGGATCGGGAGACGTCATGGCGAGCGGTTGTTGTTCTGTCGGACGGAGGCGTGCCGAACCGGTTGCAGTGCGGCCGGATTCGGGCAGCCGCAGGATGCGGCCGTTTTCCGCGTTTGGCAACCATCGTCCGCCGCCAGCGGTCCCCTCACCCCCGCCCCAAACTCGGCCGCTTCGGATCATAAGTCCACCCCGGCACCAGATACCGCATCGCCACCGCATCGTCGCGCGCCGTACCACCCACCGCGTTGTACAGCGCATGCGCAGCCTCGACCTGCGCCATGTCCAGCTCGATCCCAAGCCCCGGCAGTTCCGGCACGGCCACCTTGCCTTCGACGATCGCGAGCGGTTCGCGCGTGAGCCGCGCGTCGCCTTCCTGCCAGATCCAGTGCGTGTCGATCGCGGTGATCGTGCCGGGCGCGGCCGCCGCCGCATGCGTGAACATCGCGAGCGACACGTCGAAGTGATTGTTCGAGTGCGAGCCCCACGTGAGCCCCCAGTCGCGGCACAGCTGCGCGAGCCGCACCGAGCCCTGCATCGTCCAGAAATGCGGATCGGCGAGCGGAATGTCGACCGCCTGCAGCCGCACCGCGTGATCCATCTGCCGCCAGTCGGTCGCGATCATGTTGGTCGCGGTCGGAATCCCCGTCGCGCGGCGGAATTCGGCCATCACCTCGCGGCCCGAATAGCCGCCTTCCGGCCCGCACGGATCTTCCGCGTACGCGAGCAGGTGGCCTTGCCCGCGGCACAGCGCGATGGCCTCGTCGAGCGACCACGCGCCGTTCGGGTCGAGCGTCGTGCGCGCGTCGGGAAAGCGCGCCTTGATCGCCGCGATCGCTTCCATCTCGTCGGCGCCCGCCATCACGCCGCCCTTCAGCTTGAAATCGGCGAAGCCGTAGCGCTCGACCGCGGCTTCGGCCTGCCGCGCGATCGCGGCCGGCGTCAGCGCCGCCTCGTTGCGCAACCGGAACCAGGCGTCCGACGCGTGCGCCTCGTCGCGATACGGCAGATCGGTGCGGCGCCGGTCGCCGATATAGAACAGGTACGCGAGCATCGGCACCGCGTCGCGCTGCTGGCCTTCGCCGAGCAGCGCCGCGACCGGCACGTCGAGGTGCTGGCCGAGCAGGTCGAGCAGCGCGGCTTCGATCGCGGTGATCACGTTGTCGAGCCGCAGGTTGATCTCGTGCGGCTGGCGCAGCACGGCCGCCTCGCCGGCCGACGTCACTTCGTGGCGGATCGTACGGCCGCCGCCGGCACCCGCACCGGACAGCGCCGCGCGCACCGCGTTGAGCGTCGCCTGGTAGCGCCCGATCGACTGGCCGACCACGAGATCCGTCATGCGCTCGAGCGCGTGGCGGATGCCTTCGCCGCCCGGCACTTCGCCGACGCCCGTGTGCCCGCTGCTGTCGTCGAGGATCACGAGGTTGCGCGTGAAGTACGGTGCGTGCGCGCCGCACAGGTTGAGCAGCATGCTGTCGCGGCCGGCGACGGGAATCACCTGCATGCGCGTGACGCGCGGGGTGCCGGCACGGCGGGGTTCGGACATCGGTTCGCTCCTGGTTCCGTTGGCGTGCGGGCCGCCGGACGCGCCGGCGCGGCCCGCGCCGTTCATTGAAGCTCGACGCGGCGGATCTCGCCGACGACGAACAGGTAGCAGATCACGGCGACGAGCGCGTGCGCGACGACATAGACGAGCGCGCCGTTGAACGAGCCGCTGCGGTCGACGATATAGCCGATCGCGATCGGCGTCGTGATGCTGGAAAGATTGCCGCACGTGTTGAGCAGCGCGCCGCTCAGGCCGGCGATCTGGCGCGGCGCGGTGTCGGCGTTGACGGCCCAGCCGAGCGCGCCGAGCCCCTTCCCGAAGAACGACAGCGCCATGAACAGCACGACGAGCACGTGCGAATCGGTGTAGTTGCAGACGATCATCGACATCGACAGCAGCATGCCGATCACGATCGGCACCTTGCGCGCGACCGACAGCGAGCGGCCCTGCTTGAGCAGCGCATCGGACACGACGCCGCCGAGAATCCCGCCGAGAAAGCCGCACACGGCCGGGATCGACGCGACGAGCCCCGCGTTGAGGATCGACATCCCGCGCGCCTGCACCAGATAGACGGGGAACCACGTGATGAAGAAGTAGGTGAGCGCGTTGATGCAGTACTGCGCGACGTACACGCCGACCAGCATCCGGTTTCGCAGCAGCGCCTTCACGTGGCGCATCGACGGGCCGCCGTCGCGCCCGCCGGTCGCCTGGTCGATGTTGACGAGCGCACCGCCTTCGGCGAGGTAGTCGAGTTCCGCGCGGTTGATGGTCGGGTGCGCCTTCGGGTCGTACATCGTGCGGTTCCACACCAGCACGAACGCGAAGCCGAGCACGCCCATCACCGCGAACACCGACTGCCAGCCGAACGCGTGCACGAGCCAGCCCATCAGCGGCGCGAACACGACGGTCGCCGCGTACTGCGCGGCGTTGAAGATCGCCGACGCGGTGCCGCGCTCCGAGGCCGGGAACCACGCGGACACGATCCGGCTGTTGGCGGGGAACGACGGCGCCTCGGCCGCGCCGACCAGGAAGCGCAGCCCGAACAGCAGCGCGAACGCGGCCGCGCCGCCGAAGAAGCCGATCCCGCCCTGCAGCAGCGTGAACAGCGACCAGAAGAAGATGCTGAATGCGTAGACGATGCGCGATCCGTAGCGGTCGAGCAGCCAGCCGCCCGGCAATTGCGCGATCACGTACGACCAGCCGAACGCGGAAAAGATGAAGCCCATCTGCACATGGCTGAGGTGCAGCGCGCGGGCGAGGCTCGGGCCGGCGATCGCGATCGCCGCGCGATCCGCGTAGTTGATCGTCGTGACCGCGAACAGGACGGTCAGCACCAGCCAGCGTACGCGGGTGCGCCGGGCCGTTGCCGACGCGGACGCCGGCAGCGCGTGAAGCGGATTCATGACTTGTCTCCTCCGAAGGGCGGAAGGTGCCGCCGGGCGGCTGGCGCATCGGGTGCGCGCATGTTGTGTGTTGATGCCGCCGGCGGGGGCCGGGCACCGGACGCCGAGGCAGGCAGGGCGTCCGGGCCATTCTGTCATGTCGATATTTGCGCTTTCATGCCAATTGCTGACTTGATCGATTCAGCATTTGAATCGATCGAACGCAATGCGCGGTCATGCGTGTGCGTCGTCCGCGCCGCTGCCGTGATCGCGCGCGACGTGCTGCGCGAGAAACTCGACGGCGGCGCGCACGCCGGGCAACTGGCCGCGCCGGTGCGGCATCAGCAGCGTCGTCGTGACGGTGCCGGCGCACCAGCCGGGCAGCACGCGCACGAGCGCGCCGGACGCGAGCGCGGTGCCCGCGATCCAGTCAGGCAGGCACGCGAGGCCGAGGCCGGCCGTCGCTGCCTGCAGGAGCAGTGTCGATTCGTCGGCCTGCAGCCGCAGGCGCGGCGTCACGTCGACGGCGTCGCCGCCGCGCTGCAGCCGCCATGGCTGCGGGCCCGGGTGGAGCCCGTCGTGCTGCGCGAGATCGGCCGGCGTGTCGGGCGTGCCGGCCCGCGCGAGATAGGCCGGCGCGGCCACGACGACGATCGGCGACGCCGCGAGCGGCCGTTGCACGAGCGCGGAATCGGGCAGCGGCGCGAAATGGCTGCGCACCGCGATGTCGAAGCCTTCCTGCGCGATGTCGACGAGGCGGTCGCTCGCATGAATCTGCAGCAGCAGCTTCGGATGCGCGATCGCCAGCGCCGGCAGGCACGGCGCGAGGATGTGCTGCGCAACCGGCACCGAGCTCGTGATCCGCACGACGCCGGCCGGCTCGGCGGCCTGCCGCAGCACCGCGTCGCGCGCGCTTTCGGCCTCGATCACGGCGGCGCGCGCATGCTCGAAGAATTCGGCGCCGACCGGCGTGAGCCGGAAGCTGCGCGACGTGCGATGTACGAGCCGCGCGCCGAGCGTGCGCTCGAGCTCGGCCACGCGCTTGCTGACCGTCGATTTCGGCAGGTCGAGCCGGCGCGCGGCCGCCGACATGCTGCCGGCGTCGACGGCCTGCACGAACAGGTAGAGATCGTTCAGGTTCACTTCCAGCGTCCATATGGGGAAACGACGAGTTTCGATTTTAGCGGCTACTGCGTCATCGTTCGTCGTGGGAGCATGACTGCTCGTTCAACTTCCTCGGAATTCCCCGATGTCCCCGATCCTTCTCTACGGTATTCCCGCCGGCTGCTCGTTCGGCTCGATCGTCGCGCTCGAATGGGCCGGCCGCCCGTACCGGCTGTCGCGCATCACGATGCCGGGCGCCGTGACGAGCGATGCGTTCCTCGTGCTGAACCCCGTCGCCGAGACGCCGGCGTTTGTCACCGCGGCCGGCGACGTGCTGACCGAAAGCATCGCGATCCTCGGCCATATCGGCGCGCAGGCGCTCGATAGCGGCCTCGCGTTTCGCCAGGGCAGCGCGGATTTCGACCGGCTGAACCGGATGCTGGCGTGGCTGAACACGACGTTCTTCAACGCGTTCGGCGCGCTCTGGTACGTGTACGAACACGACACCGAAGGCGCGGAGAAAGCGGCGCTGCAGGCGTACGGCCGCGGCAAGGTGCTGAAGGCGCACCGGCAGCTCGAAGCGCTGCTCGAGCGCGGCGAAGGCCCGTGGCTGCTGGGCGCGCGACGCACGCTGGCCGACGCGTACTTCACGGGAATCGCGCGCTGGGCCGACTATCACGGGGTGTTCGAGCGCGATGCGTTCCCGCGCGTCGCCGCGCTGCGCGCGCGGCTCGCCGACGATGCCGGCGTGCAGTTCGCGCACGCGATCGAGGAGAACCTGCCGCCGCCGGCGTCGTCGGCGTTCGAAGGGCATGTGTCGCTCGACGACGCGCTGGCCAGTGCGCGCGGGATCGTGGCGCCGGCGCGGGCGATCTGATTGGCCGCCATGGTCGCGCCCGCAGGAGGAAATTCGATGAAGATGGCGACAATTTTTACCCGGATAATATTGACATCCAATTAATACCCGGATAAAAATAGCGTCATTCCGATTCCAGCCTGCGGGCGACCACGATGACTTCTTCCACGCTTCTCCCTTCGTACACGGCCTTCGACGGCCATCGGCGGCTCGCATCGGGCCCGCTCGCGACGGTCGCGCTCGCGGTCCGGCAGGCGGCCGGCGACGCGACGCCCGGCACGATCCTGATCTTCGACGACGCGACCGGCCGCTCGATCGACCTCGACCTGCGCGGCACGGCCGACGACATTCGCGCGCGCTATGCGGCTGCTCAGGGCGACGCGTCCGGGACTGCCGGCGAACCGGCCGGCGCGGGCGCAGGCGCGGGCGAACAGCGCGGCCGCGGCCGGCCGAAGCTCGGCGTGGTGTCGCGCGAGGTCACGCTGCTGCCGCGTCACTGGGAATGGCTCGGCGCGCAGCCGGGCGGCGCGTCGGTCGCGCTGCGCAAGCTCGTCGAGGACGCGCGGCGCACGCACGCGGCGGCCGACCGGCACCGCGACGCGCAGGCGCGCGCGTACCACTTCATGTCGGCGATGGCGGGCGACCTGCCCGGTTTCGAGGAAGCGGCGCGGGCGCTGTATGCGAACGATCCGGCACGGCTGGCCGAGCTGATCGCCGATTGGCCCGACGACGTACGCGACCATGCGCTCGCCTTGGCGCGCGGCGACCTGCCGCCGTCCGCCGACGACTGCTGACGGAGCACCGACGCGATGACCGTATTCGACCTGAACCGCGGCGCGCTCGCGCCGGTCGCCGACGAAGTCGACATCGTCGACCTGCGCGTAACGGGCGCCATTCCGCGCGAACTCGACGGCACGTTGCTGCGCAACGGCCCGAACCCGCCGGGCGGCCGCTTCGAAGGCAACGACATGCTGTCGTGGTGGCCGGAGGCCGCGATGCTGCATGCGATCGCGTTCGAAAACGGCCGCGCGGCCGGCTACCGGAACCGCTGGGCGCGCACGCGGCGCTGGGCCGCGGTCCACGCGCCTGGGCAGGCGGCGGATTTGCCGGACACCAATCCGAACGTGAACGTGCTGCAGCATGCGGGCGAACTGCTCGCGCTGGCCGAAGGCGGCGCGCCGCTCGCGATCACCGCCGCGCTCGATTCGTTCGGCGTGCCCGCGCGGCACGCGGGCTTCGGCGGCGCGATGACCGCGCATCCGAAGGTCGACCCGGTGACCGGCGAGCTGATCACGTTCCGCGCGGACTGGCGGGCGCCGTGGCTGCGCTACGGCGTCGCGGATGCGCAGGGCGTGCCGCGCGTCGATCTCGAGATCGACCTGAGCGCGCCGTCGATGATGCACGACCTCGCGATCACCGAAACCCGCAGCCTGCTGCTCGACCTGAACGTCGGCTACGACTTCTCGCTGCTGAAGCAGGGCCACCGGATGCCGCTGCGCTGGCACGACGACCGGCCCGCGCGCATCGGCGTGCTGCCGCGCCACGGCGGCGACGTGCGCTGGTTCGGCGTCGAGCCGTGCTTCATCCAGCACGTCGTGAACGCATACGACTGCGACGCGTCGTGCATCGTGCTCGACGCGGTGCGCTATCCGTCGTTCCTGCGGCTCGACGCGCGCACGGGCCGCTTCGCCGCCAACCCGGTCGGCGAGCTGTGGCGCTACGTGATCGACACGGCGAACGGACTGATCGACGAAGGGCCGCTCGCCGACGGCGGCATCGAACTGCCGCGCATCAACGAAAGCCGGACCGGGCGCGGCTACCGCTACCTGTATGCGGTCGAGCAGCCGAACAACGCGGAAATGCGCGGCGTGATGCGCTTCGACCACGCGCGCGGCACGACGATGCACTACGCGGTGCCGGCCGGCGACCAGAACGGCGAGCCGGTGTTCGTGCCGCGCCCGGGCGGCGCCGACGAGGACGACGGCTGGCTGCTGGTGGTGGTCTACCGCGCGGCGACGGATACGAGCGACGTCGTGATCCTCGATGCGCGCGCGATCGACGCGGGGCCGGTCGCGACCGTGCACCTGCCGCGCCGCGTGCCGGCCGGGTTCCACGGCGCGTGGGTGCCGCGCGAAGGTTGAACGCGAGCGGCGGCGGCGCGCGTCACTGCGCGCGCAGCGCGTCGACGATCTTCAGCCGCGCGGCGCGCATCGCCGGCAGGAACCCGCCGACGAGCCCCATCACGAGCGAGAACACGAGCGTCTTCACGACGATCGCGGGCGTCAGCACGAAGCGGAACGACAGGTCCGAGAAGGTCTGGAAGTTGGTCGTCGAGAACGACGCGAACTGCATCAGCGACGCGCACGCGAGCCCCGCGACGCCGCCGACGAAGCCGAGCAGCAGCGCCTCCAGCAGGAACGCGGCGAGCACGTTGGTGCGCTTGAAGCCGAGCGCGCGCAGCGTGCCGATCTCGGCCACGCGGTTCGCGACCGATGCATACATCGTGATCATCGCGCCGATCATCGCGGCGATCGAGAAGATCGTCGACAGCGTGATGCCGAGGATGTTGATGAACGTCGACAGCGCCTTCGACTGGTCGCCGTAGAACGTCTGTTCGCGTTTCGCCTCGTCGGTCAGCCGCGGGTCGACGTCGATGTCGGCCTTGAAGCGCGTGAAGCCGTCCGCGCTCGGGATGCGCAGCACCATCGACGAATAGCTGGTGCGCCGGAACGACTGCATCAACTGGTCGACGTCGCCCCAGATCTCCGAATCGAAGCCGCTGCCGCCCGCGTCGAAGATGCCGACGATGGTCCAGTCGCGCTGCGCGAAATGCAGGCTGTCGCCGAGCTGGGTGCCGCTGAAGCCTTTCGCGATCGCGCTGCCGACGACGATCTCCGACGAGCCGGGCGCGAACATTCGGCCGGCCACGAGCTTCACGTGCGGCCGCAGCGCGAGGCCGGCCGGCGACACGCCGCGGATCACGACGTTCGACGGCTTGCCGGTCGACGTCTTCACGAGCGAGATCAGCACGACGGCTTCCTTCGACACGAGCGGCCGGCCGTCGGGGCCGAGCGCGACGGCCGGATGCATCTCCAGCGCATTGGCCTGCTGATGGTCGATCGAACTCTGGATCTCGGTCTCGGCGCCCTTGCGGATCACCACCGCGTTGTTGGGTTCGCCGGTCGACACGAGCGT
Source organism: Burkholderia sp. BCC0044 (assembly GCF_902832955.1). NCBI lineage: Bacteria > Pseudomonadati > Pseudomonadota > Betaproteobacteria > Burkholderiales > Burkholderiaceae > Burkholderia > Burkholderia sp. BCC0044. The sequence goes on from NZ_CADFDO010000007.1 coordinate 241,284, forward strand.
TTTCGTGAGGCCGGCATCGAGCATCTGCACCGTCGCGAACACGAAGATCACGAGCGCCATCCCGCCGGCGGTCAACGCGGTGGTGAGCCGCCGGGTCCACAGGTTGCGTGCGATGTAGGTGAGCGGAATCGCCATGCGCGTCTCTCTACCCGATCGCCCGCAGGCCTTCGACCACACGTACGCGCGCCGCCTGCCACGCCGGCACCAGCGCGGCCGCGAAGCCGACCGCGACCGAGCACGCGGCCTGCAGCGCGACCGTCTCGGTCGACACCTTGAACACCGGGAAGATGCCGCCGGCCGCCTGCTTGAACAGGCTCGCGGCGGGCGGCGTCGCGAGAATCCCGAGCCCGCCGCCGGCCACCGCGATCACGACCGATTCGCCGAACACGATCAGCGCGAGGAAGCCGGGGCCGAAGCCGAGCGCCTTCAGCGTCGCGTATTCGGCCGTGCGCTCGCGGGCGCTCATCGCCATCGCGTTGGCCATCACGGCCATGATGATCAGGATCACCACGTACGACACGAGGCGGATCGCCGCGATGATCTGGTTCGACATCGCGACGAAGCCGAGCTGGAACGCCTGCTCGGTTTCGGTCAGCGTTTCGGCGAGCGAGTTCTTGAACACCGCGTCGACGTTGCGCGCGATCGACGCGCCGTCGTCCGGGTTCGCGACGCCGAGCACGAACACACCGACCTGGTCGGCCTGCTTCGGCGTGCGCTTGCGCACCGTCTCGTTCAGGTAATCCCAGTGGAACACCAGTTGGCGCGTGATCGTCGAATCGTCGCGGCCGTCGAGAATCCCGCGCACGACGAAATCCCACGTGCCCGGATAGATCGTGCCCTTCAGCGGGATCACGTCGCCGACCTTGAAGCCGAACTGCGTCGCGAGCTGGCGGCCGACGAGGCAGCCGCGGCGGTCGCGGTCGTAGTCGGCGCGCTGCTGCGCCGGCAGGATGAATTCGGGATACAGGTCGAGATAGTTGTCCGACACCGCGAAGCTCGCGAAGAAGTTCTTCGGGTCGCGATAGATGCCGCCGAACCAGTTCGAGCGGACCACGGCCGTCACGCCGTCGACGCCGCGGATCCGGTTCTCGTAGCTGACCGGTAGCGGAAACACCAGCGAGATCGCGTTGCGCGTGACGAGCCGGCCGCTGGAGGCTGCCGCCGCGCCCGCGTACCACGCGTCGACCACCGTATGCAGCAGCCCGAACGCAAGCACTGCGATGGTCAGCCCGAGCACGGTCAGCAGCGTGCGCAGCCGGTGCCGCAGCGCGTTGCGCGCGATCAGCTTCAGCACGAACATCGCGCGCGCTCCCGCCGCCGCTCAGCCGGCGTGCCCATCGATCAGTTCCCCTTTTTCCAGATGGACGAGCGAGCGCGCGGCGCCGGCCGCATGCGCATCGTGCGTCACCATGATGATCGTCTTGCCGAGCTCGGCGTTCATCCGCTGCAGCATCGCGAGCACGTCGGTGGCCGACGCGCGGTCGAGGTCGCCGGTCGGCTCGTCGGCGACGATCAGCACGGGATCGGTGATCAGCGCGCGCGATCGCGACACGCTGCTGCTGGCCGCCCGATAGCTCGGACGGGTAATGGCTCGTGCGGTCGCCGAGATTCACCATGTCGAGCACGAGCTCGACGCGCTCGCGCCGCTCGCGGCGCGACAGGTGCGTGAGCATCAGCGGCAGCTCGACGTTCTCGAACGCGGTGAGCACCGGCATCAGGTTGTAGAACTGGAAGATGAAGCCGACGTTCGCCGCGCGCCATTCGGCCAGTTGCGCCTCGGCGAGCTGCGAGATGTCGAGGCCGCCGACGCGCAGCTCGCCGCTGTCGGGCCGGTCGATGCCGGCCACGAGGTTCAGCAGCGTGCTCTTGCCGGAGCCCGACGGTCCCATCAGCGCGACGAAGTCGCCTTCGCCGATGTCGAGCGTGATGTCGGTCAGCACGGGCACGATCTGGTTGCCGCGCCGGTACGACTTCGCGACGTGGCTGAGTTCGACGAGGGGCGGCGGGGAGTCGTTCACGCGCGCTACTTCTTCGCGACGGTCACTTTCGCGCCGTCCTTCAGCTTCGCGCCCGGCGCGAGCACGACCGTGTCGCCGGGCGTCACGCCGCGCACCGCGACGAGCTCGCCGATCCGCGCGCCCTTCGTCACGGCCACCGCATGCACGGCGTCGTCCTTCACGACGAACACGACCGGCCGGCCGTCGCGCTCCACGACAGCGCTCGCCTGCACGGCGGTCACCGGCTGCCGGTCCTGCGCGGTCGCGGGCTTCGACAGGAACGCGATCTTCGCGCTCATGTCGGGCAGCACGCGCTCGTCGCGGTCGACGAAGCGCACCTTCACGAGCACGGTGGCCTTCGAGCGGTCGACGGTCGGCACGATGCGCGACACGCGGCCCGCGAAGCGCAGGTCGGGCAGCGCGTCGAGCTGGATCTCGCACGGCTGCTCGGCGCGGATCTTCGCGATGTTCGATTCGGCGACGTCGGCTTCGACCTCGAGCGTCTCCATGTCGGCGATCGTCACGACCGCGCCCTTGCTGTCCGACGCGGACGAGAACGGCGTGATGTTGTCGCCGACGTTCGCATGCTTCGCGAGCACGATGCCGTCGAACGGCGCGCGGATTACCGTCTGGTCGACCGCGACCTGCGCGGCCTGCGCGTTCGCCTCGGCCGACACGATCGCGGCCTGGTCGCTGTCGAGCGTCGCGCGCGCCTTGTTCACGCGCGCCGTGTCGGTGTCGAGCTGCGCGGCCGGTACCGCGCCTTTCGGCGCGAGCGCGGACGTGCGGCGCAGCGCGATCTCGGCGTCCTTCAGTTCCGCCTGTGCGACGCCGAGGTTCGCGCGGGACACCTGCACCTGCGCGCGCGCCTGGGCGAGCGACGCTCGCACGTCGCTGCTTTCGAGCCGCGCGATGATCTCGTCCTGCTTCACGCGCGTGCCTTCGAGCACGCCGAGCCATTCGACGCGCCCCTGGCCCTTCGACGCGACTGCGGCCTTGCGCTGCGGCACGACGTAGCCGGTCGCGTTGAGTTGCGTGTCGTTCTGGTACGGGTAGGCGGACGTGACAGACGTGGTGTCGACGGTCGGCCGGCCGGTGAGCGCGAGGCCGGCGACGATCGCGACGACGACGAACGCGGCGGCGACCGCATAGCGCGCCCAGCGGCGCCGGCGCGGCACCGGGGCGATCGGACGCCGGTCGATTTTCAGTTTGTCCAGATTGTGATCGGGCAATTTGAGCGCCTCGAGACGGCGGCGGTCGTGCGACCGGCCGCGATCCGGTTTCCGGGGAAGGGGACGGATGGACGCCAGTATAAGCGTCGCCCCGGCGCCGCGCGAGCCGGTTTGCGGGGCCGGGCGGCGGCGGCCTGTCCGGCCTGCCGGCGCCGGCTGACGCGCCGGCCCCCGGGGAAACCCGAGGATGCAAGCAACGTGTCAACTTGCCGCGAACGCGGTGCGTTATGGAACCAGTGCGTCAGGTTTTGTCGCGACGGAACGGCGAAAGCCGGCCTCGCGGCCTGGGGCTCCGGTGCGAATGCCTCGCATCTTTGATTACCGGTACGTTTGATTTTTTCTCCGCTAAAGGAAGAACAATGAAGAAGACGCTCGCTTCGATCATCGCCGCGGCATTCGCGCTCGCATCGGTTTCGGCATTCGCACAGGCGTCCGCGCCGGCAGCCGACACGTCGGCCGCCGCGCCGGCACCGGCCAAGAAGGATCACAGCAAGCCGAAGCATGCGCTGAAGCACCACGGTTCGAAGAAAGGCCAGGCGAAGGCTGCAGCCGCATCGGCCGCCGGCACGAACGACGCAGGCACGCAGAACTAAGCGGTTCTGCCGCCACGGCCGGCGTTGCCGGCCATCGGTCGGCCGACCCCGCATGCTCCGGCATGCGGGGTTTTGTCTTTTCAGCCGCCGAATTCGTCGGGTCCGCCCGGTTCGTCGACCCGCACGGGCGGCGGCATGCGCATCGCGTCGACCGCCGCGCGCATGCGCCGCCAGTGCGAGCCTTCCCAGAACACGCGCCGGCACACGTCGCACGCGGCGAAGCGCCGGTGCCGCTGCCGGACGCCGGCCGGCACGCGCGGCGCGGCGGCGGCCGCGTCAAGCGGATGCAGCGGCGCGTTGCAGCGCAGGCACAGCCGGAACGGCCGCATGTGCGGCGCGAGATCGAGCCGCTCGAACAGTTCGCGCAACTGCTCGGCCGGCTGCAGCGCATGCAGATAGCAGCCGCGCACGACCGCGCGCCGCTTGAGCAGCTCGCGGTCGCGCGTCAGCACGATCCGGTGCTCTCGTTCGGCGAGCGCGGCGAGTTCGTCGTCGCGGTAGTGGTTGTCGTAGCAGGTGTCGAAGCCGGCGAGGCGCAGCAGTTGCGCGAGGCCGCCGAGATGCGCGTCGGCGACGAAGCGCCATGACGCCGGTGGCCGCCCGCTCGCCCCGTCGGCTGCGGCCCGTACGCGTTCGGGAAAGACTTCGACGCGGTCGCCGTCGTCGAGCGGCCGGTCGAGCGCGGCCGGCGCGTCGTTGACGCACAGCCGGCCGATTTCGGTATGCGGGACGCCGAGCGCCTCGATCGCATGCTTGACCGTCGCATCGCGGGCGCACGCATGCGCGAACGCCCGGTCGCGCTGCGGACGCGCGAGAAAGGCGTTCAGTTCGCCGTGAAAGCGGAAGGTCGCGGTCGCCATCCGGGCAGTATCGCACCGCGCCCGGCCGGCGGCAGGCGCTGCAGCGCGCCGGCATCTGTGTTTAACTCGCGGCTTCACGGAGCGAAGGAGCAGGACATGGATCTCGGGTTTATCGGGCTGGGCGAAATGGGGCAGGCGATCGCGACGAACCTGCTGAAGGCGGGCCACACGGTGCGGGTCTGGAACCGGTCGCGCGAGCGGGCCGAGCCGCTCGCGGCATTCGGCGCGCAGGTCGTCGACACGCCGGCCGACGCGTTTCGCGGCGACGCGGTGTTCTCGATGCTCGGCGACGATGCGGCCGCGCGCGCGGTGTTCGACGACGCGCTGCTGGCCCAGGCGCCGCGCGGGCTGATCCACGTGAACATGGCGACGGTGTCGGTCGCGCTCGCCGAATCGCTCGCGCACGCGCACGCGTCGCGCGGCATCGACTATGTCGCCGCACCCGTGATGGGGCGGCCCGACGTCGCGGCCGCCGCGCGCCTGACGATCATGGCGGGCGGCCCGGCCGAGGCGATCGACCGCGTGCAGCCGCTGTTCGACGCGATCGGCCAGAAGACCTGGCGGTTCGGCTCGCTGCCGCAGCACGCGAACGTCGCGAAGATCGCCGCGAACTTCACGCTCGCGTCCGCGATCGAGACGCTCGGCGAGGCGTCCGCGCTGCTCGGCGCGCACGGCGTCGCGATGCGCGATTTCCTCGACGTGATCACCGGCAGCGTGTTTCCGGGGCCCGTCTACGAAGGCTACGGCGCGATGATCGCCGAGCGGCGCTACGAGCCCGCGCGCTTCAAGGCGCGGCTCGGGCTGAAGGACGTCCGGCTCGCGCTGGAGGCCGGCGACGCGACGTCGGTGCCGCTGCCGGTGGCGAGCGTCGTGCGCGACAGCCTGCTCGACGCGCTCGCGCACGGCGGCGGCGACCAGGATTTCGCGGTGCTCGGCGAGGTCGCGCTGCGCCGCGCGGGCCGCTGACACGCGACAGAAGGGCGACCCGCACGGCATAATCGGCGGTTCGTTTTCCCTACATTTCCAGGCAGAGGCAGGCATGAACTTGCATACGTGGTGGCTTTTCGTGGCGACGGTGTTCGTCGTGTCGGCGATTCCGGGCCCGAACATGCTGCTCGTGATGACGCACGGCGCACGGCACGGGCTGCGGCGCTCGTCCGCGACGATGGCCGGCTGCCTGAGCGCGCTGGTGCTGATGCTCGCGGTTTCCGCGGCAGGGCTCGGCGCGGTGCTCGAAGCGTGGCCGGCGACGTTCAATGCGCTGCGCTTCGCGGGCGCGGCCTACCTGATCTATCTCGGCGTGAAGGCGTGGCGCGCCCGCGTGGACGACGCGCCGGCGGCCGACGTCGAGGCGGTGTCGTCGCAAGCGGCATCGGCCTCGCGCGTCGCGCTGTTCCGCAACGGCTTCCTGGTCGCGGGCAGCAACCCGAAGGCGATCCTGTTCGCGGCCGCGCTGCTGCCGCAGTTCATCAACGCGGCCGAGCCGACGCTGCCGCAGTTCGGCATCCTCGTCGTCACGTTCGCGGTGATCGAGGTGAGCTGGTATCTCGTCTACGCGGCGTTCGGCACGCGCATCGGCGCCACGCTGAAGAGTCAGAGCGTCGCGAAGCTGTTCAACCGGCTGACGGGCGGGCTGTTCGTCGGCTTCGGCGCGATGATGGCGCTGGTTCGTCACTGATTCCGACGCGACGCCGGCGCTCCGAACGCCCCGTCCCTCGCGAGAGGGCGGGGCGTTCGGCTTTTTGGCGCTGATTCATCGTCGCTTCACCGCCGCTTGCATCACGCGCGCTCATGCCCGCTCATGTTTGCTCACGCACCCGGCCGATCCCACGCCGCCGCGCCGGCCCCGCGTCCCCCCACCAGCCCGAACACGGCCGCCGCGCCGGCGAACGCGAACCCGACGCCGCATACCGCGCTCCATCCGCCCCACGCCCAGGCGCTGCCCGCGAGCGCCGCACCGAGCGCGCCGCCGACGAAGAACAGCCCGACGAACAGCCCGTTCAGGCGTCCGCGCGCGGCGGGGTTCAGCAGGTTGATCGCGCGGCGGCCGATCGTCTGGTCGACGATCACGCCCGCGTCGAGCAGCGCCGCGCCGCCGGCCAGCAGCGCGAGCGCGACGCCGCGATGCGCATGCGCATCGAAGCCGAACCAGCCGGCGCCGGCGACGCCGAGCACGACGAGCGCCGCGAGCATCGTGCCGTGCGCGAGCCGCTGTGCGGCCGGGCCGTGGCCGCGGTCGCCCGCGCGGCCGGCGAGCGGCGTGACGATCGCGCCGCTCGCGCCGGCGAACGCGAACAGCGCGATGCCGTGCAGGTCGAGCGCGAACGGCGGCTGCGCGAGCCGCAGCCCGACGGCGGTCCAGAACGCGCTGAACGCGGCCATCGCGAGCGCGGCCGACAGCGCATGCCGGCGCAGCACTGGCTCGTCGGCGAGCAGCCGCCCCATCGACGCGAGCAGCGCGCGGTAGCTGGCCGTGATCGACGGCGTGCGCGCCGGCAGGCGCAGCGCGAGCACCACGGCGATCGCCGCGTTCGCGAGCGCGGCGAGCAGATAGAACGCGCGCCAGCCGGCCGACCCGGCGATCAGGCTCGCGAGCGGCCGCGACAGCAGGATCCCGAGCATCAGCCCGCTCATCACGTTGCCGACCGCGCGGCCGCGCTGCGCTTCGGGCGCCATCGATGCGGCCATCGGTACCAGCATCTGGATCACGCTCGACGCGGCGCCGGCCAAGAGCGTCGCGAGCAGGAACACGGTGCCGGACTGCGTGAAGGCGGGCAGCGCGAGCGCGGCCGCGCAGACGGCGAGCGTCGCGACGATCAGGCGGCGGTTCTCGAGCAGGTCGACCAGCGGCACGAGCAACGCGAGCCCGGCCGCGTAGCCGAGCTGCGGCAGCATCGCGACCAGGCCGGCGAGGCCGGGCGGCAGGTGCAGGTCCGCGCTGATCGGCCCGGTCAACGGCTGCGCGGCGAACAGGTCCATCACGATCACGCCGACCGTCGCGGCGAAGAACAGCGTCATGCCGGTGCTCAGTGCGGGCGGCGCGGGCGCGGTGATGGTCGGGGAAACGGGGGCGGAGCAACGATTGGCAGGGCAGTTCATCGGAAATCTGGAGTGGCGATCGAAGGAACTCCCATCGTAGGTGTCCGATGTTTATGCGACAATTGAAATATGTCTAACATGATTATGCGAGTTTGTTTTGAATACGCGTGATCTCCAGGCGTTCGTCGCGGTCGTCGACAGCGGGTCGATGGTCGCCGCGGCCGCGAAGCTCCACCTGACGCAGCCGGGTCTGACGCGGCGCGTGCAGAACCTCGAAACGCTGCTCGGCGTGCCGCTGCTCGAACGGCAGAGCAAGCCGCTGAAGCCGACCGCGGCCGGGCGCGACGTCTACGCGCTCGCGCGCAACGTGCTCGGCGCGGTCGACGAACTGATGGCGGCGGGCGCGCCGGACAGCGAGCCGTCGGGCGAGTTGCGCATCGGCGTGCCGCCGTTCCTGTCCGAACTCGCGCTGGAGCGGCCGATCGACCGGCTGCGCGACGCGTTTCCGCGCCTCACGCTGCGGGTGACGGCCGGCTGGTCGCCGGCGCTGGTGCAGGGCATCGAGCGCGGCGCGCTCGACGTCGCGACCGTGATGGCGCCGGCGAGCGCGGCGCTGCCCGACACGCTCACGGCGACGCTGCTCGCCACGCAGCCGACGGTGCTCGTGGCCGCGCGCGATTTCCCGCTGCCGGACGGCCCGTTGTCGCTCGACACGCTGTCGGGTTTTCCGTGGGTGCTGAGCCAGGACGGCTGCGGGATGCGTTCGGCGCTGAGCCGCGCGCTCGGCGCGGCCGGGCTGCCGTTCGACGTCGCGGTCGAGGCATTCGGCTCGGAGTTGCAGTTGTCGCTCGTCGCGCGCGGCGCCGGCATCGGGATCGCGCCGCCGAACGCGCTGGCGCGCAGCGCGCATCGCGATGCGCTGAGGGTGGTGGAAACGGCGGGGCTGGAAACGCGGATCAACGTGTGGATCGTGCACGGCACGTTGCCGGGCCGGCTGATGCGGCCGGTCGCGCTGCTGCGCGACGCGCTGGGCGAGGTGCTCGACCGGGAGAACGGAAAGGGGTCAGGTGCCGCGACGGCGAACTAGAGGTTGCGTTCGAGGGAAAATCCTTATTTTCTCTACGGAAATGTTGCATTGCGGAAACCGATTCGATATGATTGCACCTGTCTCCTCCATGTCTCCTCTGATATGGATTCAGCCCGCCGGTTAGGCGGGCTTTTTTTTGCCTGCGATTTTGTCGCGGCCATCCATTCGCCGGCTGCCGCCGCGCTCAGAACTTGTACGTCATCCCGACGTAGCTGATGATCGGGTCCGCCTTCAGGTCCGATTTCGACTCGGCGAGCACCGAGCCGTCGGCCGCCTTGATCGTCACCGTCGACGTCGTCTTCAGCGGGATGTAGGTGACCGACGCGACCAGACCGAAGTGTTCCGTCAGGTTGTACTGCAGGCCCGCGTTGAACACCGGCTGCCACGACGACGACGCCTTCGCTTCCACCGACGTGGTCCCCGGCTTGCCCGCGCCCGCCGCGAGAATCGCGCCGAGGTTGTCCTGCGTCTGCTTGATGAAGTTCGTGTTGAGCTGCAGGTCGCTGAACCAGTTGTACGACACGCCGAGGCCGAGGAACGGCCGGAACTTCGCATTCGCCGCCCCGAAGTAGTACTGCAGGATCGCCGCCGGGCTCCACTGCCGCACGCTCTTCACGATCGGGTTGACCGAGGCCAGCCCGATGTTCTGCGTGCCGAGCGCGCCGGCAGGGCCCGGCGGCTTGATCGTGCCCTGGCCCGACACCTTGAATACCGGTGGCACGCCGGCCACCGACGTGACCGCGATGTGATCGGTCAGGAAGTGGCTGACCGTCAGGCCGACGGTGTCGGCGCCGCTCGTGTGCAGCCCGGTGCCCGCCGACGTGAACGACGGCGGCAGCCGCAGCGGCGTGTTGATCGGCGTCGGTGCGACGTTGGTCGTCATCGGCGTGCTGCTCTGCTGCGGCATGATGTGGAACCAGCCCAGCGTGACGACGTTGCTGCCGGCGCTCTGCGCGTGCGCCGCGAGCGGCGCCACGGCGGCGGCGCCGGCCGCCGCGCAGAGAAGGGTTTTTTTCATCACGGCTTTTCCCCTCCGCTTACTGGACGAATGCGCCGATCGTGAAATACGGCGTCGATCCCGCGTTGTCGAGGAAACCGAACACGCCACCCGAGAAGATGAACTTGCCGGTCGGCGACGTGCTGCTCGAACCCGTGTGGATCGTCGTGACCGTGCCCGGCACCTTCTGCGTGTAGTCGAGGTCGAGCACTCTCGTGAGCGACGCCTGCGACGGCTGGAACGGATCGAGCAGCGTGGCCTGCTTGTCGATCAGCGCAGTGGTCCGGTAATCGAACTGGCTGTCGACGCCGATGTATTCACCGTTCTGCGAGCCGGCCGCGATCGCCGTCTGCGGCGCGAGGATCGAGATGCTCGATTCGTCGTCGGCGGTCAGGCCCGGCACGCCGTTGCTGTCCGGCGTCGGGTTCGGGTTCGCGACCCCCGTGCGCACGAGGATCGGCACGAGCTGGTTGCGCAGCTTGCCGACGACCATGAAGCCCTTGCCCTGCGGCGTGGCCGACAGCGTCGGCTTCAACTGGCTCGCGTAGTTGTTCGACTGGAACGCGCCGCTGCCGTCGGCCGACTGCACGAAATTCGTGCCCTGCTGCGTGCACGCGCCGCCGGCGAACTGGCCGGTCGTGTCGCACTTGGTCCACGTGCCGTCCGCGTTGATCGTCACCTTCGCGTCGATCGACGCCGGCCCGAATTTCTGCGACGGCACTTCGCCGAAGCCGATGTGGCTGTACGTGCCCGCGACCTTCGTGATGTCGGTTTCGATCGACGAGAAGCCGATGAACGGGTAGTACGGGAATTTCGTATCGGGCACCGCGGCCTGGCCGAGCACGCCGTCGAACTGGATCTCCTTGCCGGGAATCGTGCCGCCCGCGACGCCGAAGCCGACGAAGATGCGCGCCGGACGCGACGCATCGAGGCTCGCGCCGTTCAGGCGGAATGCGCACTGGTTCAGCTTGTTGGTCGGCAGCAGCGTTTCCTGCGTGAGCGTGCCGCTGTCGACGGTGCCCGCGCGGGTCGGCGTGACGGTGCCGGTCTTTTGCGGCACCGCCGATTCGACGTAGGTGACCTGCCAGGTCATCTTGGTCGTGTCGAGCTGGACCTTCGCGAGTTCGCCGCTGCCCGCACCGCCCGTAAACACGGTGTTGTAGTCGAGCGTGGCGGGGCAAAGCCGGTCTTCGACGAGCGGGGGCGGGTTGTCGCTGCCGCCGCCGCATGCGGAAAGAAGGGGGGCGGCAAGGGCCGCCGCCAGAATGAGGTTGCGCTTCATGTTGCTCCTCCAGATTTGTCTTTGTGCGGCGGCCAGCTCCCTGTCGGCCGCTTCTGTTGGTTGTGCTCGTGCTGCTTGCGCCGTGCCGAGCGCCGTCATGCGTTTCCTGCGTCACGCGGCGGCAGGGCGGCCGCCGCGTCCTCGATCGCTACTTGCTGATTTGCGCGCCCACGCCGAAGTACGGGGTCGACGACGTCGTCGAATTCGCCGACGTCGACGTGACGCCGCCGTTCACCGTGCCCTGGATCAACGCCGCGTACAGCCCGCCCGTCGCGATCACCACGCCCGACGCGGACGGGTAGCTCGCGCCGCTCGGCGGGGCGGTCTTCGCGTTCAGCAGGCCCGGCGTCGTCTGGCCGTAGTCGAGCGTGAAGCCGTCTTCCTCGGCCTGCGTGGACGGGTTGATGAACGACGCGTTGCCGCCGCGGATCAGCGCGGCCGTGTACTTGAAGTTCGAGTCCGCGCCCGCGTAGCCGCCGTCGATCGTGCCCGACGTGATCGCCGTCGCCGCGCCGAGCACCGCGATGCCCGATTCGTCGTCGACCTGCGCGTCGAGGTGCAGCGGCGGCGTGCCGAGGTTGACGTTGCCCGTGCGCACGATCACCGGCACCGTCGCGCCGTTGAGCTGGCCGATCACCATGTGCGCGGTCGCCGACTTGCCGGTCGCGCCGACGATCGGCAGTTGCGTCTGCGGCAGCGTCTGCGGCGCCTTCGTGCTGTCGAAGTAGCCGCCGTTCGCGCTCGTCTTCCACGGATCGCCGGTGGTCTGGCAGCCGCCCGCGCCGCTCGACGTGCACGCGCCGTTCGCGTCGAACGTCTCGCTCGAGTTCGTGCCCTTCGTCGCGTAGTTGCCCGACGGCACGAGGTGGTAGAGCAGCGCGTTGTACGTGCCCGGCAGCTTCGACAGGTCGGTCGTCGTGTTCGCGAAGCCGAGGAACGGATAGAAGTCGAAGTGACGGTTCGGCACCTGGCCGACGTTCTGCACGACGCCCGGGATGATCGTCAGCCCGTCGTACTGGATCGTCGCGCCGGGAATGCCGCCGCCCGCCACGCCCATGCCGACCAGCAGCATCGGCGGGTTCGCCTGGTTGAAGTCGGCGGCCGTCGAATAGGTCGAGCCGTCCGGCGCGGGGCCGGTGCCCGGCGTGAGGACGAACGCGCAGCGCGTCTGCTCGGCGGTCGGCAGCGTGCCGGTCGGCGGATGGATGACCTTGCCGGTGATGGTCGTGCCGACGCGGCTCGGCGTGACGGTGCCCGTCTTCAGCGGAATCGGCGATTCGAGCCACTTGAGCGTGTACGTCATCGCCACTGCGTCGATGTTGACGCTGACGATCTCGCCGCTACCCGCGCCGCCGAGATACGTGCTCTTCACGATATCCGCGTTGGCCGGGCACAGTGCGCCGTTGATGGGCTGCGAAGGCGGCTGCCCTTGCGTGCCGCAACTCGAGCCGGAACATTGGGGCGCGTTGATCGGCGCGAGCGCGCCGCCGGAGTCCCCCCCACCACATGCAACCAGGAAAGGGGCAATGGCAAAGGCCGTTGCCACCCCCTTCGATAAGGCGTGCGACATGCCGCTGTCTCCAATCGTTTAATTGTGCGAGCTAATGTCGCTGCCTGGGTTTTTGCTGTCAATTGATGAACCCGTCTAAAAAAGGCGATTGAAACGGGATCCGCGATTTGAATCCTTGCCCGATAAGGCAATGAGTAAGAATTTAAACGCGAGACAGGCTGCCGAAAGCTGCCGGAGTGGGGGATGCGTGACGCCCGGCACGTTCTCGCAGCGCCTTCCTGCGTATAACGGCAGCGTTTAAATCGACGGGTATCCGGTTTATCCCTATTCGGGATTGACTGGATAAGGAAGGGGGTGGATTAATTCGCCTGTAATCTCGCAATGGAAAGCTTGTAAATATTTGTAAATGCGCGAGCCGGCGTTTTTCTATATTGCCTGATACGGATAAATAAAAAGCCGGCCAATGGCCGGCTTTGCATGGCGTGCGATGTTGAATCAGCGTTTGAGGCCCGCGTCCTCGGCCGCGCCGATGTTGAGGTTCATGCACTGGATCGCGGCGCCCGACGCGCCCTTGCCGAGGTTGTCGAGGCGCGCGACCGTGACGAAGCGCTCCGCGTTGCCGAACACGAACAGGTCGACGCGGTTCGTGTCGTTGTTCGCCTGCACGTCGAAGAAGCCGCCGTCGAGGTTCGCTTCCGCGTCGAACGGTGCGACGCGCACGAACGCTTCGTCCGCGTAGTACTCGGCGAACACGCGCTGCACGTCCTGCGGCGTCGCCCGCTTCGCGAGCTGCTCGGGCGTGAAGTAGGTCGTCACCGCGAGGCCCTTCAGGAACGGGCCGACGATCGGCGTGAAGATCGGTGCGTGCGCGAGGCCCGTGTGCGCGGCCATTTCCGGCAGGTGCTTGTGCGCGAGGCCGAGCGCGTACGGGCGCGGGCTCGCGAGCTTGCCGCCCGGCGCCGCGCTTTCGTACTCGGCGATCATCGACTTGCCGCCGCCGCTGTAGCCGGTGATCGAGTAGCTGTGCGCGGCGAACGTCGGCGCGACGATGCCCGCGTCGACGAGCGGACGCATCGCGAGCACGAACGCCGATGCGTGGCAGCCGGGCACCGCGATGCGCTTCGACGTACGAATCTTCTCGCGCTGCGCGCGGGTCAGCTCGGGCAGGCCGTAGGCCCAGTCGGCGCTGGTGCGGAACGCGGTGCTCGCGTCGATCAGCGTGGTGTTCGGGTTCTCGACGAGCGAGGCGGATTCGCGCGACGCGACGTCCGGCAGGCACAGGAACGTGACGTCCGACGCGTTGATCAGGCGGCGGCGCTCGTCGACGTCCTTGCGCTTCGCTTCATCGATGCGCAGGATCTCGATGTCGCTGCGCGCCGACAGGTATTCGAAGATCTTGAGGCCGGTGGTGCCTTCCTGGCCGTCGACAAAAACTTTGGTGCTCATTTCGCTCTCACTGAATGAAACGGGAGCCGCGGCGCCCTGAAACCGCCATTTTAAGACGTCATCCGGCGGCACTGCACCGCGCGGGGCGAAAAAAGACGGCCCGCGGGCCGTCCTTGTGCCCCTTCGACGCCCGCCGGTACGCGCGCGGGCCGCGGGAGAGGGCGTGCTCAGCGGGCGCCGGCGTCCCAGCGGGCGGTCGCTTCGGCCACGCGCCGGCCGAATGCCTTGCCGGTTTCGAGGTCGCCCGGCAGCGGCCCTTCGTCGGGCGTCGCATCGGCCGGCGACTGCGCGAGCAGGCCCGTCGAGCCGCCGAGGTAGTTGATGTCGTTGCGCGTGGCCGCCTTCGAGTTCGCCGGCATCAGGCTCGTGCCGACCCACACCATCCCATGCTGCATCGCCAGCGTGACGAAATATTGAATCGTCGAGAACTTGTCGCCGTTCATCGTCGCCGAGTTCGTGAAGCCCGCGGCGATCTTGTCCTTCCACTTCTGCGTGAACCACGCTTTCGACGTGGCATCGGCGAATTGCTTGAACTGCGCCGACGGGCCGCCCATGTAGGTCGGCGCGCCGAAGACGATCGCGTCGGCTGCGTCGAGCGCGGCCCAGCCTGCGTCGTCGAGGTCGCCGACGGCGATCAGGCGCACGTTCGCGCCGGCATCCTGCGCGCCGGCATGCACGGCCTCGGCCAGTTTCTGCGTGTGACCGTAGCCGCTGTGATAGACGATGACGATGTTCGACATGAAGCGTTCTCCGGAAAGGGACGGGAACGGCGGGCCGCCGCGGCTCGCCGCGTCATGCGTCGCCGGCAGGCGGCGCGACGGTCGGGCGGCAGCTCATGAGCTCATGCCGCGACCGGTGCCGACGAGTCTAGCAAGCCGAAATGACGACACGACGTGCGCGCGCGGCGCACTGAAATGCGCGGCGGCCGGCAATCGCGGCGCTGCCGCCGGGCGGGACGCGGCGCGGCTACTGCCCGTAATTGACCGTGAGTTGCGCGCTGCCGATCGCGAGCGTGCCGATCTCGTGCTCGAACATCGGCGCGGGGCGGCCCTGCGAGACGCGCAGGTCGGTGCCTTTCAGCGCGTAGACGGTGATCACGTAGCGATGCGGCTTGCCGGGCGGCGGGCACGGGCCGCCGTAGCCGTCGGTCCCGAAATCGTTGCGCGCCTCGCTCGCGCCGATGCGGCGCAGGAAGCCGGATGCGCTCGCGTCGGCCGGCAGGCTCGTGACGGTCGCCGGGATGCCCGCGACGGCCCAGTGCCACCAGCCATGCCCGGGCGCATCGGGATCGAAGATCGTGACCGCGTAGCCGCGCGTGCCGGGCGGCGGGTTGTGCCACGTGAGTTGCGGCGAGCGGTTTCCGCCTTTGCAGTCGCCGCGGTCGAACACGTTCGCGGCCCGCACGCGCGCGCCGGGCGTCAGGTCGTCGCTCGTCACGGTGAACGGGCCTTCCGCATGGGCGGGCAGCGCTGCGAAGACGGCGGCGCACAGGAGGGCGGGGAGGAGGAACGGAGACGGGCGACCCGATGGCGCAGGCGGAGTGATCCGGCGATCCACACGCATATGGCGCTTCTCCCGTCACGTGGGCCGGGCCGAGCTGCCCGGCGTTGTTGGCGTTGTGTGTTGCCCGCGCCGCCGATGGCGACGATGGATCAAGTCTAGCATTAGGGTTCGATGAGCGACGCACGCCGGCGCCCGCGATTGCGATCGGTCGGCGCGCCGGTCGACGGACGAAAAAAAGCCGCCTGCGATGAAGCAGGCGGCTCTTCAGCCAGCGTGCCGGCGCGTGCGCCGGCGTGGCGTCATTCCTTCGGGGCCGTCGCGCCGCCGTGCGCGGCCGACCATTCGGCCGGTGCGTGCAGGAATTTCTCGACTTCGTCGAGCGTCTTCGTCTCGAAGTAGCCCGAGGCCTTCGCGACGCGCAGCACGTCCCACCACGTGGCGAGCGCATGCAGGTCGACGTCGATGTCCTTCAGGACCGACACGCTTTCCTTGAAGATGTCGTAGTGGAACAGCACGAAGCAGTGGTTCACCGTCGCGCCCGCGGTGCGCAGCGCGTTGACGAAGTTGATCTTGCTGCGGCTGTCGGTCGTCAGGTCTTCCACCAGCAGCACGCGCGAGCCTTCTTCCAGATGGCCTTCGATCTGCGCGTTGCGGCCGAAACCCTTCGGCTTCTTGCGCACGTACTGCATCGGCACCATCATGCGGTCCGCGATCCATGCCGCGAACGGAATGCCGGCCGTCTCGCCGCCCGCCACCGCGTCGATCTGCTCGAAGCCGATGTCGCGCGTGATCGTGGTTTCCGCCATTTCCATCAGCGCACGGCGCACGCGCGGATACGAGATCAGCTTGCGGCAGTCGATATAGACGGGGCTTGCCCAGCCGGACGTGAAGATGAACGGTTTTTCGGCATTGAAGTGCACCGCCTGCACTTCGAGCAGGATTTTGGCGGTCGTATCCGAGATCGACTGACGATCGTAGCCTGTCATGGGCATTCCTTGGGTGATGAGCGAAGAGCGGGCGCGGGCCCGGTGGCGCAGCAAGGGGAACCTGCCCGAAGGGCCGGGGCGCGATCGGCGGACCAATCGCATCGCTGCGCGCGTAGCCCGCTATTTTACCCGATCCAGGCCGGTTTTCGGCGGAATTCGCGCGTGCCGCCGCACCGCGCACCACCGGCGAAACAAACGGGGCGCGACCCGTCCGATCCTGATGCCGGGGATGCGGCGGTGCACCAACGGAGGTCATTTAGGGGGTGTACACTAGGCGACCCTAAGAAATCGTTCAGTACTTTGTACTTTCCTCTTGCCACCCGCCAAGGTTCGCTGGCGTGCCCATCCGGCGCGTCGCGGGCCGTCTCGCAGTCGACCATCCCCTCGATTCAAGCAGACGCGGCCGAAGGTGCTGTGTACTGAGTCGTCAATATTTCGCATGTCTCTCGCAGGTCAATCATGGACGAACAACTGAAGCAGGCCGCTCTCGCTTATCACCTGAACCCGAAACCCGGCAAGATTTCGGTCACCCCGACCAAGCCGCTGTCGAACCAGCTCGATCTGTCGCTCGCGTATTCGCCGGGCGTCGCCGCCGCGTGCGAGGCGATCCACGCCGATCCGCTCGACGCGCAGAAGTACACGTCGCGCGGCAACCTCGTCGGCGTCATCACGAACGGCACGGCCGTGCTCGGTCTCGGCAACATCGGCCCGCTCGCCGCGAAGCCGGTGATGGAAGGCAAGGGCTGCCTCTTCAAGAAATTCGCGGGCATCGACGTGTTCGACATCGAACTGTCGGAGTCCGACCCTGACAAGCTCGTCGAGGCGATCGCGATGCTCGAGCCGACGCTCGGCGGCATCAACCTCGAGGACATCAAGGCGCCGGAATGCTTCTACATCGAGCAGAAGCTGCGCGAGCGCATGAAGATCCCGGTCTTCCACGACGACCAGCACGGCACCGCGATCATCGCGTCGGCCGCGATCCTGAACGGCCTGAAGGTCGTCGGCAAGCAGCTGTCGGAAGTGAAGCTCGTGTGTTCGGGCGCGGGCGCCGCAGCGATCGCGTGTCTGGACCTGCTGGTGAACCTCGGCCTGACGAAGTCGAACATCCTCGTCACCGATTCGAAGGGCGTGATCTACGAAGGGCGCGGCAACCTCGATCCGTCGAAGCAGCGCTATGCGGCGAACACCGACGCGCGCACGCTCGCCGACGCGATCGTCGGCGCGGACGTGTTCCTCGGCTGCTCGAGCGCGGGCGTGCTGAAGCAGGACATGGTCAAGACGATGGGCGAGCGCCCGCTGATCCTGGCGCTCGCGAACCCGGAACCGGAAATCCGCCCGGAAGACGCGAAGGCCGTGCGCCCGGACGCGATCGTCGCGACCGGCCGTTCGGACTACCCGAACCAGGTCAACAACGTGCTGTGCTTTCCGTTCATCTTCCGCGGCGCGCTCGACGTCGGCGCGACGACGATCACGGAAGAAATGAAGCTCGCGTGCGTGCGCGCGATCGCCGAGCTGGCCCAGGAAACCGACCAGAGCGAGGAAGTCGCGAAGGCGTATGAAGGCCATTCGCTCGAATTCGGGCCGGACTACCTGATTCCGAAGCCGTTCGACCCGCGCCTGATCATCAAGATCGCGCCGGCCGTCGCTCAAGCCGCGATGGATTCGGGCGTCGCCACGCGCCCGATCCAGGACATGGACGCGTACCGCGAGCAGCTCGGCGCGACCGTCTACCGCACCGGCATGGTGATGCGCCCGGTGTTCGCGACCGCGAAGCAGAAGGAAGCCCGCATCGTGTTCGCCGAGGGCGAGGACGAGCGCGTGCTGCGCGCCGCGCAGTTCGTGCTGCTGGAAAAGATCGCGAAGCCGATCATCATCGGCCGTCCGTCGGTCGTCGACATGCGCCTCGCGAAGATCGGCTCGAAGCTGAAGGCCGGCACCGATTTCGAGATCGTCGATCCGGAAGATGACGCGCGCTACCACCGCTACTGGCAGGCGTATCAGGAGATCGGCGCGCGCGACGGCGTCACGCCGGAAGTCGCGAAGGCCGCGATGCGCAAGTTCAACACGCTGATCGGCGCGATGCTCGTGCACCTGGGCGACGCGGACGGGATGATCTGCGGGATGATCGACACGTTCCACAGCCACCTGAAGTTCATCGAGCAGGTGCTGGGCCGCGCGAAGGGCGCCGAGCACTTCGCCGCGATGAACCTGCTGATGCTGCCGGGCCGCAACCTGTTCGTGTGCGACACGTACGTGAACGAGCTGCCGAGCGCCGAACAGCTCGCCGACATGACGATCCAGGCCGCGGCCGAGATCGAACGCTTCGGCATCACGCCGAAGGCCGCGCTGCTGTCGAACTCGAACTTCGGCAGCGCGCCGTCGGCGTCGTCGCGCCGGATGGCCGAGGCCCGCAAGCTGATCGTCGAACGTGCGCCGAACCTCGAAGTCGACGGCGAAATGCACGGCGACGCGGCGCTGTCGGAACTGATCCGCAAGCAGGCGTTCCCGGGCACGACGCTGTCGGGCGAAGCGAACCTGCTGATCATGCCGAACGTCGAAGCGGCGAACATCGCGTACAACCTGCTGAAGATGGTCGGCGGCGAAGGCGTGACGGTCGGCCCGTTCCTGCTCGGCGCGGCCAAGCCGGTCCACATCCTGACGCCGGCCGCGACCGTGCGCCGGATCATCAACATGACGGCCGTTGCCGCCGCGAACGTGAACACGAAGTAAGTCCACGCCCGCGTGTGCCGCGCGTCACGCGCGGCGCAATGAAAAACGCCACGGAACCTGCGTTCCGTGGCGTTTTTTTTGCGTGAACCGTAAGGGGCGGCGGCGCGTCCGGAGCAGAATCGTCCGGACCGCGACCACCCGCCGCGCGCGCCGTTGCTTACGCGACCTGCTGCTGCGACTGCCCGCCTGCCGGCGAACGCCACTTCGCGAGCAGCGTGTCCCACTTCTGCCGTACCGCGCGCAGGTTGTTCTCCTTCACGTGGCCGTAGCCGCGAATGCCGTCCGGCAGCACCGCGAGCTCGAGCGCGAGCGGGCGGTTGGCCGCGTTCAGCTTGGCCAGCAGCTCGCCGATCAGCGCTTCGTACTCGCCGATCAGCGCGCGCTCGGTGCGGCGCTCCGCAGTGCGGCCGAACGGATCGAGCCCCGTGCCGCGCAGGAACTTCGCCTTCGCGAGCAGCCGGAACGCCGACATCATCCACGGGCCATACGCCTTCTTCACGAGATGGCCGTGGGCGTCGGTCTTCGCGAACAGCGGCGGCGCGAGGTGGAATTTCAGCTTCCAGTCGCCTTCGAACTGCGCGGTGAGGCGCGCGAGGAACGCGGGATCGGACTGCAGCCGCGCGACCTCGTATTCGTCCTTGTACGCCATCAGCTTGAACAGGTTGCGCGCGACCGCTTCGGTCAGCGGCTCCTGCGCGGTGTCGCCGTCCGCCAGCGCGCGTTCGGCGGCGCGCACTTTGTCGACGAATGCCGCATAGCGCGACGCGTACGCGGCGTTTTGGTACGCGGTCAGGAATTCCACGCGCTTCGCGATCAGCGCGTCGACCGCCTTCTTCGTGTGCAGCGAGATCACCGTCGCGCCTTGCGCGGGGCGGGCGTCGCCGGCCGCGGCTTGCTTCACGCTGGCCAGGTCGTACGCGGCGCGGCGGCCCCAGTCGAACGCCGCGCGGTTCTTGTCGACCGACACCGCGTTCAGCTCGATCGCGCGTTCGAGCGACGCGAGCGTCAGCGGCAGCCAGCCCTTCTGCCACGCGTAGCCGAGCACGAACGGGTTCGTGTAGATCGCGTCGCCGAGCAGCGCGACCGCGAAGCGGTTCGCGTCGATGAAGTCGACCGCAACGCCTGCCGCCGCACGGATGTCGTTCTCGGCGGACACGCCGGGGAACGCCCAGTTCGGGTTCTTGATGAACTCGGCGGTCGGCGTCTGCGCGCTGTTGACGACCACGCGCGTCGTGTCGTGACGCATCCGCGACGTGCATTCGTCGCCGGCCGTGACGATCGCGTCGCAGCCGATCACGAGATCGGCTTCGCCCATCGCGATCCGCGTGGCATGGATGTCGGTCGGCGCGTGCGAGATCTGCACGTGGCTCATCACCGCGCCACCTTTCTGCGCGAGGCCGGTGACATCGAGCACGGTCACGCCCTTGTTCTCGAGGTGCGCGGCCATCCCGAGCAGCGCGCCGATCGTGACGACGCCCGTACCGCCCACGCCGGTGACGAGCACGCCGTACGCGCGGTCGATGTCCGGCAGCGTCGGTTCGGGAATCGGCGGCAGCGCACCGCCGTCGACCGCCACCGCCTTCGGCTTCTTCAACTGGCCGCCCTCGACCGTGACGAAGCTCGGGCAGAAGCCCTTCACGCACGAAAAGTCCTTGTTGCAGCTCGACTGATTGATCTGGCGCTTCGTGCCGAATTCGGTTTCGAGCGGCTCGACCGACAGGCAGTTCGACTGCACCGAGCAGTCGCCGCAGCCTTCGCACACCGCGTCGTTGATCACGACGCGCTTGGCCGGATCCGGATACGTGCCGCGCTTGCGGCGGCGGCGCTTCTCGGTCGCGCAGGTCTGGTCGTAGATCAGGATCGTCGTGCCTTCGATCTCGCGCAGCTCGCGCTGCACGTCGTCGAGCTGATCGCGATGATGGATCGTCACGCCCGGCGCGAGCAGCGCCTTCTGGCTGTCGTACTTCTCCGGCTCGTCGGTGACGATCACGATCTTCTTCGCGCCTTCGGACGCGAGCTGGTGCGTGATCTGCGGCACCGTCAGCACGCCGTCGACCGGCTGGCCGCCGGTCATCGCGACCGCGTCGTTGTAGAGGATCTTGTAGGTGATGTTCGCCTTCGACGAAATCGCCGCGCGCACCGCCAGCAGGCCCGAGTGGAAATAGGTGCCATCGCCGAGGTTCGCGAACACGTGCTTTTCTTCGGTGAACGGCGCCTGGCCGATCCACGGCACGCCTTCGCCGCCCATCTGGCTGAACGTGCTCGTGCTGCGATCCATCCACACGGTCATGTAGTGGCAACCGATGCCGGCGATCGCACGCGAGCCTTCCGGCACGTTGGTCGACGTGTTGTGCGGGCAGCCCGAGCAGAACCACGGCTTGCGCTCGGTCTGCACGTGCGGCTTCGCGAGCGCCATTTCCTTCGCGTTGATCACCGCGAGCCGTGCGGCGATGCGCGCGCGCACGTCGGACGGCAATTCGAACTTGTCGAGCCGCGTCGCGATCGCCTTCGCGATGATCGCGGGCGACAGCTCGTAGTGCGCGGGCAGCAGCCAGTTGCCCATCGGCACCGACCATTCGCCGCCGGCGCCGTCCTTCTCGTCGAACTTGCCGAACACGCGCGGGCGTTGCCCGTCGGGCCAGTTGTACAGCTCTTCCTTGATCGCGTATTCGAGGATCTGGCGCTTTTCCTCGACCACCAGGATTTCGTCGAGGCCGCGCGCGAACGCCTGCGCGCCCTGCGCTTCGAGCGGCCACACGCAGCCGACCTTGTAGAGCCGGATGCCGATCCGCGCGCAGGTTTCGTCGTCGAGGCCGAGGTCGATCAGCGCCTGGCGCACGTCGAGGTACGCCTTGCCGCCGGTCATGATCCCGAAGCGCGCATGCGGCGAATCGATCTCGATCCGGTCGAGCTTGTTCGCACGCACATAGGCGAGCGCCGCGTACCACTTGTAGTCGAGCAGCCGCGCTTCCTGCACGAGCGGCGGGTCGGGCCAGCGGATGTTCAGCCCGCCTTCCGGCAGGATGAAATCGGTCGGCAGCACGATCTCGGTACGATGCGGGTCGATGTCGACCGAGGCCGACGATTCGACCACGTCCGTCACGCACTTGAGCGCGACCCACAGGCCCGAGTAGCGGCTCATCGCCCAGCCGTGCAGGCCGAAATCGAGATATTCCTGCACGTTCGACGGGAACAGCACCGGCAGCCCGCAGGCCTTGAAGATGTGTTCGGACTGGTGCGCGAGCGTCGACGATTTCGCCGCGTGGTCGTCGCCGGCGAGCACCAGCACGCCGCCGTGCTGCGACGAGCCGGCCGAGTTCGCGTGCTTGAAGACGTCGCCGGTGCGGTCGACGCCCGGGCCCTTGCCGTACCACATGCCGAACACGCCGTCGTGTTTCGCGCCGGGGTACAGGTTCACTTGCTGGGAGCCCCACACGGCGGTGGCGGCGAGATCTTCGTTGAGGCCGGGCTGGAAGACGATCTGGTGGGCGGCCAGGTGCTGCTTGGCTTTCCACAGCGACAGATCGAGGCCGCCGAGCGGCGAGCCGCGGTAGCCGGAGATGAAGCCGGCCGTATTGAGACCGGCGGCGCGGTCGCGTTCCTGCTGGAGCATCGGCAGGCGCACGAGCGCCTGGATGCCGCTCATGTACGCGCGGCCGCGTTCGAGCGTGTATTTGTCGTCAAGCGTGACGGACTTCAGCGCGGCTTCTAGCGACGCGCGTTGGTCTGCGTCTAGCGGGGCATTCATTAACTGTCTCCTCCACCCGGTCTGGGATCACCAAAACTTCGGTTGCGTCGGCATCTTTTGGACGCGTCTGCAGTGGCCGGCATGTTCGCCGGTTTTAAGCGATGGTAGCACTGGGGCAAACCCGCCGCCCATCGGTCGCAACGCGGGGGAGGCGGGCGGCCGCGCATTGAGAAACAGGGCGAGATGATGCGTTACATCATGTAAAAGCATGTAAAGCCGCGTTGATCTGCCGGCAAATGCCGTTAATCTTGTCGGCCTGCCGGAGGTGCCCGGCCGCGTGGGTTCGTTCCGACGCAGTCGGGGAGGCGCCGGCAGTTTTACAGGAGGTGCAATGAACACACGTCATATCCAGAGTTTCCTGATCGTGTCCGCCGCGTTTTTCTCGATGACCGGCCCGGTGCACGCGCGAGGCGCGAGCGCACTGGCGGCAGCCGGCGCGCAGATGCAGCAGATCGTGCCGGCTCAGGGCGCCGCAGCCCAGCCGTCGGCCGAGCGTGCAGCCGAGTCGAAGGCGAGCGTGCGTTGATGCGATCGCGCGGCCTGCGGGCTGCGCCGGCATGCAAAAAGGGCGGGAATCCTCGGATTCCCGCCCTTTTTCTTTGTGCCGCCGGATCGTGCAGCCGCCCCGGCCCGGTTGCCCGGAGCCAGCCGCCGCCGCGCGGCGCAAGCGTCAGGCCTTGTCCTGCACGACGCCGCGGCGGATCTGGTCGAGTTCGATCGATTCGAACAGCGCCTTGAAGTTGCCTTCGCCGAAGCCCTGGTTGCCCTTGCGCTGGATGATCTCGAAGAAGATCGGCCCGATCTGGTTCTCGGTGAAGATCTGCAGCAGCAGGTCGTCGCGCGCGCCGTCGATCAGGATCTTGCGCTTCTTCAGCTCGTCCAGCGATTCGCCGTGGTTCGGCACGCGGCGGTCGACCAGCTCGTAATACGTGTCGATCGTGTCGAGCAGCTTCACTTCCTTGCTGCGCAGCCCGTCGACCGCCTGGTAGATGTCGCTCGCGCCGAGCGCGATGTGCTGGATGCCTTCGCCGTGATACGCGTCGAGGTACTCCTGGATCTGGCCGGCCGTGTCCGAGCCTTCCTCGTTGATCGGGATGCGGATCTTGCCGCACGGCGACGTCATCGCCTTCGACTTCACGCCCGTCACCTTGCCTTCGATGTCGAAATAGCGCACTTCGCGGAAGTTGAACAGACGCTCGTAGAACTCGGCCCATTCCTGCATGCGGCCGCGATGCACGTTGTGCGTCAGGTGGTCGATATAGGTGAGGCCGTGGCCGACCGGGTTCGGGTTCGCGCCGGGAATCGGCTCGAAGTCGACGTCGTAGATGCTGATGTCGCCGATCGCGCCCGGCTGCGCGCCGTTCTTGCCGCGCCAGCGGTCGACGAAGTAGATCAGCGAATCGCCGATCCCCTTGATCGCCGGGATGTTCAGCTCCATCGGGCCCGTCTTGTTGTCGAAGCCCCATGCGCCGAGTTCCAGCGCGTGCCGGTATGCCTTGCCGGCGTCCTGCACGCGGAACGCGATCGCGCAGATCGACGGGCCGTGCAGCCGCGCGAAGCGTTGCGCGAACGAATCGGGTTCGGCGTTGATGATGAAGTTGATGTCGCCCTGGCGGTACACCGTCACGTCTTTGTGGCGGTGGCGCGCGATCGCGGTGAAACCCATCCGTTCGAACAGTTGTCCGAGTGCTTTCGGGTCCGGTGCCGTGTATTCGATGAATTCGAAGCCGTCGGTGCCGACGGGGTTGTCCCAGGTGGGGATCTGCATGTCGTGTCTCCTGTGCGGGGCGATCGGCCGGGGCGGCGTGCGCGCGCCCGGCGTGGTTCGATGTCGACGGCCGCGCCCGCAATGAGCGTGCGCGGCGAGTCGAGACATGCGACAGAGTGTAGCGGGCGGCCGCGAGCGGAAACTTGCGAACTTAATCGCCCGCGCCTACGATGGCGCAATTTCCAGTCTCGAAATAATCAGTGGAGGGCAGAAGATGGCGCAAGCCGAATTGGATGCCATCGATCGGCGAATTCTCGCGATTCTTCAGGAGAACGGGCGCCTGTCGAACCAGGAGATCGCCGAGCGCGTGAACCTGTCGCCGAGCCCGTGCCTGCGGCGCATCCGGCGGCTCGAGGAAATCGGCGTGATCACCGGCTACGTCGCGCTGCTGAATCCGCAGAAGCTCGGGCTCGATTTGCTCGCCTACGTGAGCGTGCGGCTCGAAAAGCGCGGCGGCCTCGCGCCGGTCCGGGCCGACGAGACGTCGGCGCGCGCGGGCGCGACCCACGCGGAGCTGTTTCGCGCGGCCGTGCAGACCTGGCCGGAAGTGGTCGCGTGCCACGCGATGACGGGGGACATGGATTACCTGCTGCGCGTGCAGGTCGAGGACATGGCGCATTTCTCCCGCTTCGTGCAGGAGCATCTGCTGCATCACCCGTCGGTGATCGACGTGAAAACGAGCTTCTCGCTCGACTGCTTCAAGGAGACGACGGCGTTGCCGATTCGTTCGGTGCGCTAGCGCGGCGGGGAAGGAAAGGTGCCGGGCGCGCGGCAGGCGCGGCCCGGCTGGCCGACGTGATCGACGTCAGGCCGTCAGTGCGGAGGGCATCAGCGATTCGATGAACTTCGTCGTGCGGCGCGCCTGGCGCTTCATCGCGTAGTCGAACACCGCGGCCTGTTCCTGCAGCATCTCGGCGATGATCGTCGAGTGGTCGGCCGGCGGCAGCGACAGGTACGCATCGGCTTCGCCGTACGCATACTCGATCCGCATCCCGGACTTCTTCGCGATGTGCATCATCGTCGCGTTACGCGACAGGCAGTGCATATACAGCATCGTCACGTGCGTGTTGCGGCTGCGGATCGCCGCGCGCTCGAACAGCTTCGAGCCGACGCCGCGGCCGCGCGCGCTTTCGAGCACCGACACGCCGAATTCGGCCGTGCGCGTGTCGCCCTCGGCCGGCAGATAGGCCAGGTGGCCGACGCCGATCAGTTCGAGGTCGTGGTCGAACACGCCGAACACGGTATCGCGACCGAAATCGATCGTGCGGACATAGTTCTCGATCACGTGGTCGGGCACCATCTGGCCGAAGCGCAGCAGGCGGTCCTCTTCGTCGAGCGAGAGAAAGTGGGTGAGCATCTGCTCACGATCTTTGGAAGCCAGTTCCCTGACGAGAACCGGCGCAGTACCGACCTTGCCGACAGCATCGGCACGGCCGTTGAATTGCGTGTTCATCGTGGGTTCCTCAGTGTGGGTGCACAAACCGGTTGTGCAATGCAACAGCATTTTACCCGAGCGGGGTTGGGGAAAACCCGCATTTGACGTTATTTGTGCTGAGGGAGAATTCTAAAACCGCTTAGTTCATTCTATAAGTTATTGATTTTAAGTGAATTTAAAATTCATCATATGAAATGCGCGGCGGGCGGTCGCACTGTGCCCATCGCGCAACGCATGCTGCTGCGCGGCAATCAGGCCGCCGTCGACAGCCCGCGCTCGATCAGGTCGATCACCTGTTCGGCGAAGTCGCGGTAGCCGAGGCGCCCGCCCGGCTTCAGCCACGTGAAGGTCCAGTTGATCATCCCGAACACCATCATCGTCACCGAGGTCTGGTTCTCCTTCGAGATGCGGTCCGGGTACGCGCGCGCGAGCTGCCGCGTGAACGCCGCGACGATGTCGCGCTGGCGATCGAGCACGATTTCTCGCTGCGCATCTTCCAGATACTTCACGTCGTTGAGCAGCGCGACATGGCGGCTGTGCGACGTCTCGTACTCGGCGAGGAACGCGCGCACGAGTTCGGCGAACGCGTCGCGCTCGCTGAGGCCGCGCCGCTGGCTCGCGCCCTCGACCTCGGCGATGATCAGCATCAGCCGTTTCGTGTAGCGGTCGAGCAGGTCGAACAGGATCGCTTCCTTGCTCTCGTAATAGTGATAGAGCCGCGCCTTCGACGTGCCGCTCGCGGTCGCGAGATCGGACATCGACGTGCTCGGGTAGCTCGTCTGCGCGAATTTCTCGGCGGCCAGATCGAGGATCTGCTCGCGCTGGGATTCGTGGTCGGGCGCTCGGGTTCGGGCCATGGTCGAATGCGGAAGATTAGCGGTGCGCGGCGGCGTGGGCGGCGCGCACCTGCGTGGAAGAGAGGGCGTCGGGCGCGTCGTCCTGCAGCTCGAGCCGGCCGGCTGCCGCGAGCTCGCGGCAGCGCCACCACGCGATCGCGTCACTGACGAACAGCCCGCCGCGGTCGGCGGCGGCCATGATGCCGCCGACGAGGCGCCGCGCGGGCTGCCAGTCGGCTTCCGCGCGCGCGACGATCAGGGCGTCGAGATCGGCGTAGTAGCCGCTCTTGATCGTGTTGCTGACCCAATAACGCAGTTCGGCGTTCAGATGCTTCGCCTCCTGCCATTCGAGCGCGAGGCGGCCGATGCGCAGGACCGAGACGGGCGCGGCCGCCGGCCGCTTGCGCGCCAGTTCCGCGGGCGAGAACATCCCGGTCGAGCAGGCCTGGTCGGTGCGCGACAGCGCTGCGCGTTGCGCGGCGTCGAGGTCGGCGGCCGACAGCCGCACCTCGTTCAGGCGCTGCGGCACGTTGCGCAGGTGATACGCGACCCGGCGCAGCAGCAGCTTGTCGCCGACGCTCGGCGCGTGCCACACGACGACCTGGCCGGTGTCCATCGCGAGCTGGTCGAGGCGCGCGAATTCGGCCTCGATTTCCGCGTTCCAGTCGGGAATCTGGTCGCCGAGCACGTGCTGCCAGAACGCGGCGCGCGTGTCGGGCGTCTCGTCGACGCCCTTCAGCGGCCCGACGCCGAGATCGTCGAGCAAACCGACGACGCGCTCGTCGCGTCCGGCTAGCGCAAGGGCCTCGCGCAGCGACGCGGCGGCGGTGCCGCCCTGAATCACATGAATGGTACTCATCGGCCTGTCGTCAACAAAAGAAAACCGCCGGCCGGGCGGACGTTGCGATGTCCAGCCGGCCGGCGGCCCCTAGTGTAAGCGAGATGTGTGACGACGAGAAACCGGTGCGTCGCGACGGTCCGACGCCGCTCAACGCTCGTCGAAGCTCACGACGACCTTGTCGCTGATCGGGTGGCACTGGCACGTGAGCACGAAACCGTCCTTCACTTCATGCTCCTCGAGCGTGTAGTTCTTGTCCATCCGCACCTCGCCTTCGACCACCTTCGCGCGGCACGTGCAGCACACGCCGCCCTTGCACGCGTACGGCAGCGCGAGGCCCGCGCGCAGGCCCACGTCGAGCAGGCTCACGCCTTCGTACGGCAGACGCAGCTTGCGCTTCTTGCCGTCGAGCACGATTTCGAGGTCGGCGGCCGGCGTCTGGTCGGTGATCTCGACGACCGGTGCGCCGGCCTGCGGCAGCGGCGTGCCGAAGCGCTCGACGTGCACCTTCGCCTGCGGCACGCCGGCCGCCTTCAGCGCGGCTTCGGCCGCGTCCATCATCGGCGCCGGGCCGCAGATGAACGCCTCGTCGATCGCGTCGGCCGGCGTCAGCGTCGCGAGGAATTCCGCGCATTTCGCCTGGTCGAGCACGCCGTTGAACAGCTCGACGTCCTGCAGGTCGTCCGACAGCACGTGATAGAGGACGAAGCGGTTCATGTAGCGGTTCTTCAGGTCCTCGAGCTCTTCCGCGAACATGATCGCGTCGACGCTCCGGTTGCCGTAGATCAGCGTGAACGTGCTGCGCGGCTCGAGCTCGAGCGTCGTCTTCACGATCGCGAGCACCGGCGTGATCCCCGAGCCGCCGGAAAACGCGACGTACTGCTTGCCGTGGTCGGCGTTCAGGTGCGTGAAGAAGCGGCCGTCCGGCGTCATCACGTCGATCGTGTGGCCGGGCTGCAGCGTGTCGAACGCGAAGTTCGAGAAGCGGCCGCCGCGCACGCGCTTGATGCCGATGCGCAGTTCGCCGTCGCGGTCGTAGTCCGTCGTGCCGACGCAGATCGAATACGAGCGGCGCGTCTCCTCGCCGTCGATGTGGGTCTTCAGCGTGACGAACTGGCCCTGCGTGAAGCGGTATGCGTCGCGCAGCTCGGGCGGCACGTCGAACGAGACGGTCACGGCGTCGGCGGTCTCGGGCCGCACGTCGCGGATACGCAGCGGATGAAATTGCGGGGTCGCCATATTCAGTAGGGTTTGAAGTAGTCGAAGGGTTCGCGGCAATCGACGCAGCGATACAGCGCCTTGCAGGCCGTGGACGCGAATTGCGCGAGACGTTCGGTGCGCGCCGAGCCGCAGCGCGGGCAGGCGGGCGCCGCAACCGGCCGCGGCACGAAGCGCACGACGTTCTCCCGCGGCGCGGCGCTGCCGCACTGGCCGACCGGCGGCGCGATGCCGTACGCGCGCAGCTTGTCGCGCGCTTCCTGCGTGATCCAGTCGGTGGTCCACGCGGGGGCGAGCACCGTCTCGATCCGGTGCGGCGGCAGATCGGCGGCCTGCAGCGCGGCGGCGATGTCCTCGGCGATCTGCGACATCGCCGGGCAGCCCGAGTAGGTCGGCGTGATCACGACTTCGAGCTGGCCGTCGTCCGCGCGGCGGACGTCGCGCAGGATGCCGAGCTCGCGGATCGACACGACCGGAATCTCCGGATCGGGCACGGCTTCCAGCACGTCCCACGCGCGGGCGAGCAACGGATCGTCGCGGTGCGCGGCGGGGGCAGGGGCGGCGGTCTGGGCGGACATCGTCGGGCTCCGTGGCGTGGGCCGGTTACCAGTTCGCGCCGGGGTGCTGGCGCGCGAGGCTCTGCATTTCGGCGAGCAGGTAGCCCATGTGTTCCGAGTGCTCGCCCTGCTTGCCGGTCGTCACATGCGTCACCGGCGCCGGCAGCGCGAGCGTGGCTTCGGCGAGTGCGTCGTCCACCTCCGCGCGCCACGCGGCTTCGAGCGCGGCCGGTGCGGGGCCGATGCCCGATGCGACGATCGCGTCGTCGATCGCATCGGCGGCGAAGCATTCGCGCGTGTACGGCATCAGGTAGTCGAGCGCGGCCTGCGCGCGGCGGTGCGATTCGTCGGTGCCGTCGCCGAGGCGCACGAGCCACTCGCGCGCATGCTGGACGTGATAGCGGGTTTCCTTCACCGATTTCGCGGCGATCGCGGCCAGTTGCGTGTCGGTCGACGTTTCCAGCGCGCTCCACACGTGCAGCATCAGCGCCGCGTACAGGAAGTTGCGCACGATCGTCACCGCGTAGTCCTTGTCGGCGTGCGCGGTACCGGAGACGGGGCCATAGTGCGGCAGCTCGGCGAGCGTGAAGTTCGCGAATTCGCGCTCGGTGCGGAAGTACGCGTAATCGTCTTCCGTCTTCGCCGCGCCGGTGAGCTGGCGCTCGAGCTCGGCCGCGTGCGTGTACAGCATGCGCGCCTGGCCGATGAGGTCGAGGCTCATGTTGGTGAGCGCGATGTCTTCCTCGAGGATCGGGCCGTGGCCGCACCATTCGGCGTTGCGCTGACCGAGGATCAGCGCGTTGTCCGCGAGGCGCAGCACGTAGGAGAGGTGTTCGGGCGTGATCGTCATGGCGCGGCCGTTACATGTGGTTGACTTCGTCGGGCAGCGTGTAGAACGTCGGGTGACGGTAGATCTTGTCGCCCGCCGGCTCGAACAGTTCGGCCTTCTCGCTCGGATCCGACGCGGTGATCGCCGACGACGGCACCACCCAGATGCTCACGCCTTCCTGGCGGCGCGTGTAGACGTCGCGCGCCATGCGCAGCGCCATCGTCGCGTCGGCGGCGTGCAGGCTGCCGCAATGCTTGTGGTCGAGGCCCTGCTTGCTGCGCACGAACACTTCCCAGATCGGCCATTCCTTGTTCATCGCTTTCTCCTGATTCCTGAATTCGGGGGTTGCCGCTCAGGCGGCGTGCTGTTCGGCGCGGGCGCGGCGCTTCGCTTCGTGCGCGAGCGCGGCTTCGCGCACCCAGGCGCCGTCCTCGTGCGCTTTCACGCGAGTCGCGAGGCGTTCCTTGTTGCACGGGCCGTCGCCGTTGACCACGCGCCAGAATTCGTCCCAGTCGATCGTGCCGTAGTCGTGGTGGCCGCGCGCCTCGTTCCATTTCAGGTCGGGGTCGGGCAGCGTCACGCCGAGCACCTTCGCCTGGTCGACGGTCGCGTCGACGAATTTCTGGCGCAGATCGTCGTTCGAGATCCGCTTGATGCCCCATTTGGCGGACTGGCTGCTGTGGACCGAATCGGCGTCGCTCGGGCCGAACATCATCAGCACCGGCCACCACCAGCGGTCCACCGCCTGCTGGACCATCTCGCGCTGCGCGTCGGTGCCCTTCATCATCGACAGCAGCGCGTCGAAACCCTGGCGCTGATGGAACGACTCTTCCTTGCACACGCGGATCATCGCGCGCGCATACGGGCCATACGTGCAGCGGCACAGCGGGATCTGGTTCATGATCGCGGCGCCGTCGACGAGCCAGCCGATCACGCCGACGTCGGCCCAGGTCGGCGTCGGGTAGTTGAAGATGCTCGAGTATTTCGCCTTGCCGGCGTGCAGCGCGTCGATCAGCGAATCGCGCGATACGCCGAGTGTTTCGGCCGCGCTATACAGATAGAGGCCGTGGCCGGCTTCGTCCTGCACCTTCGCGAGCAGGATCGCCTTGCGCTTCAGGCTCGGCGCGCGCGAGATCCAGTTGCCTTCCGGCAGCATGCCGACGACTTCCGAATGCGCGTGCTGCGAGATCTGGCGTACCAGCGTCTTGCGATACGCGTCGGGCATCCAGTCCTGCGGTTCGATCTTGCCGTCCGCGGCCATCACCGCATCGAACCGCGCCTGCTCGGGCGACTCGGCTGCGGCGTC
The DNA here is from genome assembly GCF_902832955.1 of Burkholderia sp. BCC0044. Classification (NCBI taxonomy): domain Bacteria; kingdom Pseudomonadati; phylum Pseudomonadota; class Betaproteobacteria; order Burkholderiales; family Burkholderiaceae; genus Burkholderia; species Burkholderia sp. BCC0044. The sequence continues at coordinate 273,081 of NZ_CADFDO010000007.1, forward strand.
GAGCGGCGCGACGTTGCCGGGGATGTCGAGGGATTGCGTGTACATGGCGAAAGCTCTCGTCCGGTTGAATGTGTGCGCAGTATAAACCAACCGACCGGTCGGTTAATAAATTTCTTGCGGATTTGCAGCGGGACTCGGGTAAACGAGGGACGTCGGGGCGCGATCGGGCGATCCACGTGCGGCCTCGCACGTGGATCTCGCGTCTTCTGCGGCACAATGCCCGCTTTCCGATGAGGATTTTGCCGATGTCATTTCGAAGCAGTTTCGCCGCGGCCGTGCTGGGCGCGGCCGTTTTCGTGTCGCCGTTTGCGGCGTCGGCCCCGCCGGCCGGGTGGGTCGCCGCGTGGGCGACCGCGCTGCAGCCGATTCCCGATCTCGCCGCACCGCCGCCGCTGTACCGCGCACCCGACGTGGCCGGGCGGACCGTGCGCCAGATCGTCTACCCGACCGTGTCCGGGCGCGCCGCGCGGCTTCGCGTGAGCAACGCATACGGTCGCGCGCCGCTGGTCGTCGAGGCCGCGAGCCTCGCGCGCGCCGGCGAAGGGGCGGCGCTCGCCGGCGGCGCGGCGGCGCCGGTCCGGTTCGGCGGCAAGGCGTCGGTGACGCTCGCGCCGGGCCAGGAGCTCGAAAGCGACCCGGTGGCGATCGACGTGACGGCCGCGCAGCCGTATGCGATCAGTCTCCAGATGGGGCCGAACCAGCGGATGACCGTCTGGCATCGTGTGTCGAACCAGTTCAACTATGTGTCCACGCCGGGCGATCACGTGAGCGATTCGGGTGCGGCTGCGTTCCGTACCCGTTTTACGCAATATGCATGGGTGACCGAGCTGGCCGTCGAGGCGGGTTCCGCGCACGCTAGCGTCGCCGCGATCGGCGATTCGATCACCGACGGGTTGCGCTCCAGCGTGAACCGCAACCGTCGCTGGCCCGATGCGCTCGCGCGCCGGCTGATGGCGTCGGGCGCCGATTCGATCGGCGTCGTGAATCTCGGCATCAGCGGGAACCGGCTGCTCAGCGATTCCGCGTGTTACGGCACCTCGCTGGCGTCGCGATTCGAGCGCGATGCGCTGTCGCGTTCGGGCGTGAAGGCGGCGATCGTGCTGATCGGGATCAACGACATCAATTTCGCGGCGATGCCGCCGCACGCGGGGCTCGATTGCGACCACCCGCATACGCAGGTGACGGCCGCGTCGCTGATCGACGGCTATCGCCGGCTGATCGACGCGGCGCACCGCCAGGGCGTGAAGGTCTTCGGCGCGACGCTCACGCCGGCGGCGTTGCCGGCCGGGCGCGAAGCGATCCGGCTCGAGGTGAACCGGTGGATCCGGAGCGGCGGCGGGTTCGACGGCGTGGTCGACTTCGACGCGGCGCTGCGCGATTCGGCGCGCCCGAGCGTGCTGCAGCGCCGATACGATAGCGGCGACGGTATCCATCCGAGCGATGCCGGTTATACGGCGATGGCCGACGTGGTGCCGGTCGAGCAACTGCAGGCTGCGGTGGGCGGCAAGTGACGCGCTTCTATATATAGAGGGAAAGGTTGCCGACGGCCTGCGGGCCGGCAGCGCGACATCGTTCGTCGAGCCCGAAGCCTCCGTGCGCGTCAGCGCACGGAGGCTTTTTCAAACTTTCTTCACAAAGGGCTTGCACGGATGGGGGCGGGTGCATAGAATCACGCCTCTTTCGCGCTAACGGAAACGCGGCGCGGAAGGAAGGGAAGCGGTGCTGTCGGGGTTCGGTCGTAGCGAGCCTTGGCGGTACAAGAAGTTGAGCCCCGCAGTCGCAACGAAGTGGTTCAGAAAGTTGTTGACGAGCTGCGAAACACGGTTCATAATCTCGTTTCTCTGCTGCTGAAAACGCAGCGCTGCTGAGAAACCTCCGGGTCCTCGCAGAAACGCTCTTTAAAAATTAACAGCCGATAAGTGTGGGCGCTTGATGGCAGCGAGCTGATC
>NZ_CADFDO010000008.1:0-233113 GCF_902832955.1 Burkholderia sp. BCC0044
AAGCTCGAATTCCTGACCGACGACGAGATCGCCGAATTCCGCGCGTACAAGCAGCGCGTCGACCCGAACGGGCGCTTCAACAAGGGCAAGCTGCTCGACGGCGCGGACCTGCGCAACGCGTACACGCCCAGCTTCGGGCTGATGGGCTACGAGTCGCTGATCATGCAGCAGTCCGACATCGGCGCGATCGCCGATTCGGTGAAGGACTGCCTGCGCTGCGGCAAGTGCAAGCCGGTGTGCGCGACCCACGTGCCGCGCGCGAACCTGCTGTACAGCCCGCGCAACAAGATCCTCGCGACGTCGCTGCTGGTCGAGGCGTTCCTGTACGAGGAACAGACGCGCCGCGGCGTGTCGATCAAGCACTGGGACGAGTTCAACGACGTGGCCGACCACTGCACGGTGTGCCACAAGTGCGCGACGCCGTGCCCGGTGAAGATCGACTTCGGCGACGTGACGATGAACATGCGCAACCTGTTGCGCAAGATGGGCAAGAAGAAGTTCAACGCCGGCAATGCGGCGGGCATGTTCTTCCTGAACGCGACCAATCCGCAGACGATCAACCTCGCGCGCGGCGTGATGATGGGCGTGGGCTACAAGGTGCAGCGCTTCGCGAACGACATGCTGAAGAAGGTCGTGACGAAGCAGACGCAGCACCCGCCGGCGACGACGGGCAAGCCGCCGGCGGTCGAGCAGGTGATCCACTTCGTGAACAAGAAGATGCCGGGCAACCTGCCGAAGAAGACGGCGCGGGCGCTGCTGGACATCGAGGACAACAAGATCGTGCCGATCATCCGCAACCCGAAGTCGACGACCGTCGATTCGGAGGCGGTGTTCTACTTCCCGGGCTGCGGCTCCGAGCGGCTGTTCTCGCAGGTGGGGCTCGCGACGCAGGCGATGCTGTGGGAGGCGGGCGTGCAGACGGTGCTGCCGCCGGGCTACCTGTGCTGCGGCTATCCGCAGCGCGGCTCGGGGCAGTACGACAAGGCCGAGAAGATCGTGACCGACAACCGCGTGCTGTTCCACCGCGTCGCGAACACGCTGAACTACCTCGACATCAAGACGGTGGTGGTGTCGTGCGGCACGTGCTACGACCAGCTGGCCGGGTATGAATTCGACAAGATCTTCCCGGGTTGCCGGATCATCGACATTCACGAGTTCCTGCTCGAGAAGGGGATGAAGCTCGACGGGGTGACGGGCACGCGCTACATGTATCACGACCCGTGCCACACGCCGATCAAGACGATCGACCCGGTGAAGCTCGTCAACGAACTGATGGGTTCGGAGAAGGACGGCTACAGGATCGAGAAGAACGATCGCTGCTGCGGTGAGTCGGGCACGCTGGCGGTGACGCGTCCGGACGTGTCGACGCAGGTCCGCTTCCGCAAGGAAGAGGAGATCCGCAAGGGGGCGGCGAAGCTGCGCGCGATTCCGGTGGTGGCCGGTGAAGCGCCGGCGCCTGCGCCGGCCGCGGCGGGCGCGAGCGGTCCGGACGTGAAGATCCTGACGAGCTGCCCGTCGTGCCTGCAGGGGCTGTCGCGTTACAACGAGGACGCGAACATCGAAGCCGACTACATCGTGGTCGAAATCGCACGCCAGGTGCTCGGCGAGAACTGGATGGCCGATTATGTCGCACGGGCCAACCATGGCGGGATCGAGCGCGTGCTGGTCTAATGCGGGCATGACGATCGCCCGACCGGGCCAGGAATGAGCGGGCGCCGGCATAACCATGCCGGCGCCCGTCCACATGGGAGCGACGATGGAATGCGTGTTTTGCCGTGAAGACGGCGGCGAGGTGCTCTGGCAGGACGATGCGCTGCGCGTCGTGCTGGCCACGGCCGAGCACGACTACCCGGGCTTCTGCCGGGTGATCTGGGGCGCGCACGTGGCCGAGTTCTCCGATCTCGGCGAGCCCGAGCGGGCACATCTGATGCGCGTGGTCTACGCGGTCGAGCGGGCCGTGCGCCGCGTGATGCAGCCGAACAAGGTGAATCTCGCGAGCCTCGGCAACATGGTGCCGCACGTGCACTGGCACGTGATTCCGCGCTTTTCCAACGATGCCCATTTCCCGCAGCCCGTGTGGGCGCCGCGCCAGCGCAGCGTGTCCGAGGCGCTGCTGCGCTCGCGCGCGGCGCAGGCCTCGCTGCTGCACAATGCGGTGCGCGAGGAAATTCAACGCATGACCGATTCGAGGCAGCCATGAGCGGTTTGACTTCCACGACGCCGATTCCGTCCGGCGTCGTCGTGCACGCGGTGTCGCGCGTGCTCGAATTGCAGTACCCGAACGGCGAGAACTTCCGGATTCCGTTCGAGCTGATGCGCGTGTATTCGCCGTCGGCCGAGGTACGCGGCCACGGGCCCGGCCAGGAGACGCTGCAGACCGGCAAGCGCGAAGTGACGATCACCGCGCTCGAGGGCGTCGGCAACTACGCGCTGCAGCCGACGTTCTCGGACGGCCATTCGACCGGCATCTACTCGTGGGACCTGCTGTACGAACTGGCGACGCAGCAGGACGCGCTGTGGCGCGACTATTTCGACAAACTGAAGGCGGCGGGCGTCGAACGCGACGCCCCGATGCAGGCGGCCGGCGCGCCGCACGGCCACTGCCACTGAAATCGACGGCGCCCGCTCGGCGCCGTCTTGCCATTTACTGAGGATCAACGCGATGAGCAAAACCCACTTCGGCTTCGAAAGCGTCGAGGAAAACGAAAAAGCGAAGAAAGTGGCGGGCGTGTTTCATTCGGTCGCGAGCAACTACGATCTGATGAACGACCTGATGTCGGCGGGCATGCACCGCGCGTGGAAGGCGTTCACGATCGCGCAGGCGAACGTGCGCCCCGGCTTCAAGGTGCTCGACATCGCGGCCGGCACCGGCGACCTGACGAAGTCGTTCGCGAAGGCGGCCGGGCCGACGGGCGAGGTCTGGCATACCGACATCAACGAATCGATGCTGCGGGTCGGCCGCGACCGCCTGCTCGACAAGGGCATCGTGACGCCGTCGCTGTTGTGCGACGCCGAGAAAATTCCGTTTCCGGACAACTACTTCGACGTGGTCACGGTCGCGTTCGGGCTGCGCAACATGACGCACAAGGATGCCGCGCTCGCCGAGATGCGCCGCGTGACGAAGCCCGGCGGCCGCGTGATGGTGCTGGAATTCTCGAAAGTCTGGGATCCGCTGAAAAAGGCGTACGATCTGTATTCTTTCAAAGTATTACCGTGGCTTGGCGACAAGTTCGCGAAAGATGCTGAAAGTTATCGGTATCTTGCTGAATCTATCCGGATGCACCCCGATCAGGACACGCTGAAGACGATGATGGAACAAGCGGGCCTCGATGCCGTCAAATATTACAATTTGTCAGGTGGCGTGGTAGCTTTACACCTAGGGACCAAGTACTAAGGGGTTCTTTCCCTACATTCGTCTTACATTCGGAGAAGCTGATGTCTGAATCGCGTTCGTTGTTCAACCGTAGCAAGCCGTCGAAGCCGTGGGCTCGACGGGTCGGCACGCTGCTGATGGTCGGCCTGCTCACGGCCGGCACGTTCGCATCGCTCGACGCCGAAGCCCGGCGCATGGGCGGCGGGCGCAGCATCGGCCGCCAGAATTCCTCCGTCACGCAGCGCCAGGCCACGCCGCCCGCGCAGCAGCCGATGCAGCAGGCCGCGCCGTCGCAGGCGCAGCGTACGAATCCGGCCGCGCCCACGCCGGCCGCGCAGCCCAACCGCTCGCGCTGGCTCGGGCCGATCGCCGGTCTCGCGGCCGGTCTGGGCATCGCGGCGCTGTTGTCGCACTTCGGTCTCGGCGGCGCCTTCGCAAGCATGATGGCGAACGTCATCGTGATCGCGTTGCTCGCGATGGTCGGCATCTGGCTCGTCCGCAAGTTCATGAACCGCCGTCGTCCGCAGGAGCCGGCGTATTCGGTCGGCGGCGCGTCGTCGTCGTCGGGCGGCTACTCGCAAAGCCCGTCGTTCCAGCAAAGCAACACCGGCAGCAACTATGCCGGTAGCGGCAGCAGCTATGCGAACGAAGCGCAGGGCGTGTTCGGCGGTGGCGCAGCGGCCGCCGGCGCAGCAGGCGCGATGGCGGCTGCACCGCTCCAGGTGCCGGCCGGCTTCGACACCGAAGCGTTCCTGCGCAGCGCGAAGGTCTACTTCGTGCGCCTGCAGGCGGCGTGGGACCAGGGCAACCTGGCCGATATCCGCGAGTTCACGACGCCCGAAATGTTCGCCGAGATCAAGATCGACCTCGATTCGCGCGGCAACGACGCGAACCAGACCGACGTCGTGCAGCTCGACGCGGAACTGGTCGCGATCGAGGATCGCGGCATCGAGCAGTCGGCGAGCGTGCGCTTCCACGGCCTGATCCGCGAAGCGGCGAATACGTCGGCTGCGCCGTTCGACGAGGTGTGGAACCTGTCGAAGTCGGGCAGCCAGGGCTGGCTGCTCGCGGGTATCCAGCAGATCAACACGCACTGAGCGTGACCGGCGGCCGGCGCCGCCGCGCACCCGGGCGACGGCCGCCGCACTGCGACCGCTTGCCGCCCGGGTGTACGGTCAGGCACGGTCTGCCGCCGATCCGACGTTACAATAGAAACCCGCGTGGGCGCCCGGCCTGCGCGGGTTTTTTCTTTCCCAGCCCGATGACCTTTGCCGCCAAGCCTTTTGCCGCTGCCGTCAATCACCTGCTCGCGCGCGAATCGTGGGCGCGCGACCGCCTGATTCCCTATGCGGGCAAGACTGCCCGGATCGACGTGCCTCCCGTCACGCTCACGCTGCTGGTGCAGCCCGACGGTTATCTGTCGGCCGTCGACGCGCACGATGCGCAACAGGTCGACGTGTCGATCGCGCTTGCCGGCGACACGGTCGCCGCGTTCCTGCAGGGCGGCCAGGCGGCCGTGATGAAGCACGTGAAGATCGAAGGCGACGCGGAATTCGCGACGCAGATCGCGAAGCTGGCCGAGCACCTGCGCTGGGAACCGGAAGAAGATCTCGCGAAGCTGGTTGGCGACGCGGCGGCGTACCGGATCGCGACGGTCGTGCGCGACGCCGGCGCGCGCGCGCGCCGCACCGGCCGCAACGTGCTCGATTCCGTCGCCGAATACTGGCTCGACGAAAACCCGCAAGTCGTCCGGCGCGCGTCGCTCGGCGGCTTCGACGCCGAACTGGCGCGCGCACGCGATGCGCTCGCGCGGGTCGAAAAGCGGGTCGAGCGACTCGAACAAAAAATCGGCGCGCGCACGGGTTCCGGCCCGCGCGGCGCGCACTGAGGGCCGCAGGGCATGCGCATTTTCCGTTTCATCAAGATTGTCTACACCGTCATCCGCTTTGGTCTCGACGAAGTGATGCTGTCCCGGATCGACGACCGGCGCGTGAAGCTGCTGCTGCGGATCACGACGATCGGCCGCCGCTTCTCCGATCCGCCCGCCGTGCGGCTGCGCCACGCGCTCGAAAGCCTCGGCCCGATCTTCGTGAAGTTCGGCCAGGTGCTGTCGACGCGCCGCGACCTGCTGTCGGTCGATTTCGCGAACGAACTCGCGAAGCTGCAGGACCAGGTGCCGCCGTTCGATTCGGCCGTCGCGATCGCGATCATCGAGAAGTCGCTCGGCGCGCCGGTCGACGAGCTGTTCGACGAATTCGAGCGCGAGCCGATCGCGAGCGCGTCGATCGCGCAGGTGCATTTCGCGAAGCTCAAGCAGGGCGTGCACGCGGGCAAGGCGGTGGCCGTCAAGGTGCTGCGGCCGAACATGCTGCCGGTGATCGATTCCGACCTCGCGCTGATGCGCGACATCGCGACGTGGACCGAGCGCATGTGGGCCGACGGCCGGCGCCTGAAGCCGCGCGAGGTCGTCGCCGAATTCGACAAGTACCTGCACGACGAGCTCGACCTGATGCGCGAGGCCGCGAACGGCAGCCAGCTGCGGCGCAACTTCGCGGGCCTCGACCTGCTGCTCGTGCCGGAAATGTTCTGGGATTTCTCGACGTCGCAGGTGCTCGTGATGGAGCGCATGACCGGCGTGCCGATCAGCCAGGTCGAGACGCTGCGCTCGGCCGGCGTCGACATCAAGAAGCTCGCGCGCGAAGGCGTCGAGATCTTCTTCACGCAGGTGTTCCGCGACGGCTTCTTCCATGCGGACATGCACCCCGGCAACATCCAGGTGAGCCTCGACCCGAACACGTTCGGCCGCTATATCGCGCTCGATTTCGGGATCGTCGGCGCGCTGTCCGATTTCGACAAGAATTACCTCGCGCAGAACTTTCTCGCGTTCTTCAAGCGCGACTACCACCGCGTCGCGACGCTCCACCTCGAATCGGGCTGGGTGCCGCCCGAGACGCGCGTCGAGGAACTCGAAAGCGCGATCCGCGCGGTGTGCGAGCCGTATTTCGATCGCGCGCTGAAGGACATCTCGCTCGGCCAGGTGCTGATGCGCCTGTTCTCGACGTCGCGCCGCTTCAACGTCGAGATCCAGCCGCAGCTCGTGCTGCTGCAGAAGACGATGCTGAACGTCGAAGGGCTCGGTCGCTCGCTCGACCCGGAACTCGACCTGTGGAAGACCGCGAAGCCGTATCTCGAGCGCTGGATGACCGAGCAGATCGGCCTGCGCGGCTGGTACGAGCGGTTCAAGGTCGAGGCGCCGCAGTGGAGCAAGACGCTGCCGCAACTGCCGCGCCTGATCCACCATGTGCTGGCCGCGCGCCACGATGCGCCGCGCGCCGCGAGCGAGGAGCTGATGCGTCAGGTGCTCGTCGAGCAGAAGCGGACGAACCGGCTGCTGCAGGCGTTGCTGATCTTCGGCCTGGCCGTCGGTGTCGGGGCGCTCGTCGCGCGCGTGCTGCTCGCGCTCGCGTACGGCGCTTGACCGAAAGGAGCACGGCGATGTCCGATCCGAAGCAACCGGCCGCGCCGTCGGCCGCCGATTTCGCGACGCGCGACCCGGGCAGTGCGTCGTTCTGGAACGAGCGCTTCGCGCGCGGCGTGACGCCGTGGGAATTCGGCGGCGTGCCGGACGGCTTTCGCGTGTTCGCGCAGCGGCGCGAGCCGTGCGCGGTGCTGATTCCCGGTTGCGGCAGTGCGCAGGAGGCCGGATGGCTCGCGCAGGCCGGCTGGCCGGTGCGGGCGATCGATTTCGCCGCGCAGGCGGTCGCTGCGGCGAAGGCGCAGCTCGGCGCGCATGCGGACGTCGTCGAGCAGGCCGATTTTTTCGCGTACCGGCCGCCGTTCGACGTGCAGTGGGTGTACGAGCGCGCGTTCCTGTGCGCGTTGCCGCCGAGCCTGCGCGCCGGTTATGCGGCGCGGATGGCCGAGCTGCTGCCCACGGGCGGATTGCTGGCCGGCTATTTCTTCGTGGTGGCCAAACCGAAGGGGCCGCCGTTCGGGATCGAGCGCGCGGAACTCGACGCGCTGCTCGCGCCGCACTTCGAGCTGCTCGAGGATTTGCCCGTGACCGATTCGCTGGCCGTGTTCGACGGTCACGAGCGCTGGCTCACGTGGCGTCGCCGCTGATGCGCGGGCGTCGCGGCGATTGCCGGAGCGCGCCGGGGTTTCGGCTATAATTCAAGGTTTTGCAAGCCGTTTCCAGTTTCTGCGGGAAAAATATCATGCCGATCTACGCCTATCGATGCGAAGCGTGCGGTTTCGCGAAGGACGTGCTCCAGAAGATGAGCGACGCGCCGCTGTCGCAATGCCCTGAATGCGGGAAGGATGCTTTTCGCAAACAGGTGACCGCCGCCGGTTTCCAGCTGAAGGGCTCGGGGTGGTATGTCACCGATTTCCGCGGCGGCTCGGGCGGCGCCAGCGCACCGGCGACGGCGTCGGGCGACGCGGCGCCGGCAGCACCCGCGGCGGAAGCTCCCGCCGCGGCCGCGCCGGCTGCGGCGAGCAGTGCGGGCAGCACCACGACGACGAGCGCCGCGCCGGCACCGGCCGCGACGCCCGCCGCCGGCAGTTGACCGTCGCGGCCCGGCCGGGTCGCGACCAACCCGCGCTTCCGGCGCGGTTCATTGACGGCAGATGATGAAAAAGACGACCCTGAAAACGGTGTTCCTGACCGGCTTGCTGGTTCTCGTCCCGCTCGCGATCACGCTGTGGGTGCTCGGCCTCATCATCGGCACGATGGACCAGACGCTGCTCCTGCTGCCCGAATCGTGGCAGCCCGAGCGGATGCTCGGCTTCCATCTGCCGGGGATCGGCGCGGTGCTGACGCTCGCGTTCATCTTCGTGGTCGGGCTGGCCACGCAGAACTTCATCGGCCAGAAGCTCGTCACGTGGTGGAACGCGGTCGTGCGTCACATCCCGGTCGTCGGGCCGATCTACACGAGCGTCAAGCAGGTATCGGACACGCTGCTGTCGAGCAGCGGCAACGCGTTCCGCAAGGCGCTGCTGATCGAATACCCGCGCCGCGGCTCGTATACGATCGCGTTTCTGACCGGCACGCCCGGCGGCGACGTGGTCAACCATCTGACGGAAGAGTACGTGAGCGTGTACGTGCCCACGACGCCGAACCCGACGTCGGGCTTCTTCCTGATGCTGCCGAAGAGCGAAGTCATCGAACTCGACATGTCGGTCGATGCCGCGCTCAAGTACATCGTCTCGATGGGCGTCGTGGCGCCTTCGGCGCCGGCTCCGGCGCCCGCCCGCCGTCCCGTCGAGCCGCCGCTGTAAGTAAAGAATCATCGCCCGGGCCGCGCGTTGCGGCGCCCGTTGATCAAACCGAACGAAAGCAAACATCATGTCGATGCGTACTGAATACTGCGGTCTCGTGACCGAACACCTGCTGGGCCAAACCGTGTCGCTGTGCGGCTGGGTGCAGCGCCGCCGCGATCACGGCGGTGTGATCTTCATCGACCTGCGCGATCGTGAAGGCCTCGTGCAGGTGGTGTGCGACCCGGATCGCGCCGAGATGTTCGCGACCGCCGAAGGCGTGCGCAACGAATTCTGCGTGCAGATCAAGGGCCTCGTGCGCAACCGTCCGGACGGCACGGTCAACGCCGGCCTGAAGAGCGGCAAGATCGAAGTGCTGTGCCACGAGCTGAACGTGCTGAACGCGTCGGTCACGCCGCCGTTCCAGCTCGACGACGACAACCTGTCGGAAACGACGCGTCTCACGCACCGCGTGCTCGACCTGCGCCGCCCGCAGATGCAGCACAACCTGCGTCTGCGCTATCGCGTCGCGATCGAGGCGCGCAAGTACCTCGACGAGCAGGGCTTCATCGACATCGAAACGCCGATGCTGACGAAGAGCACGCCGGAAGGCGCGCGCGACTATCTCGTGCCGTCGCGCGTGAACGCGGGCCAGTTCTTCGCGCTGCCGCAGTCGCCGCAGCTGTTCAAGCAGCTGCTGATGGTCGCGAACTTCGACCGTTACTACCAGATCACCAAGTGCTTCCGCGACGAGGATCTCCGCGCCGACCGTCAGCCGGAATTCACGCAGATCGACTGCGAAACGTCGTTCCTCGGCGAGCAGGAAATCCGTGACCTGTTCGAAGACATGATCCGTCACATCTTCAAGACGACGATCGACGTCGAACTCGACGCGACATTCCCGGTGATGCCGTACTCGGAAGCGATGGCGCGTTTCGGTTCGGACAAGCCGGACCTGCGCGTGCAGCTCGAATTCACCGAGCTGACCGACGCGATGAAGGACGTCGACTTCAAGGTGTTCAGCACCCCGGCCAACGCGAAGGACGGCCGTGTCGCGGCGCTGCGCGTGCCGAAGGGCAGCGAGCTGTCGCGCGGCGACATCGACGGCTACACGGAATTCGTGCGCATCTACGGCGCGAAGGGCCTCGCGTGGATCAAGGTCAACGAGAAGGCGAAGGGCCGCGACGGCCTGCAAAGCCCGATCGTGAAGAACCTGCACGACGCATCGATCGCGGCGATCCTCGAGCGCACCGGCGCTGAAGACGGCGACATCATCTTCTTCGCGGCCGACCGCGCGAAGGTCGTCAACGACAGCCTCGGCGCGCTGCGCCTGAAGATCGGCCATTCGGAGTTCGGCAAGGCGAACGGTCTCGTCCAGGCCGGCTGGAAGCCGCTGTGGGTCGTCGACTTCCCGATGTTCGAATACGACGACGAAGACGCGCGCTACGTTGCCGCGCACCACCCGTTCACGAGCCCGAAGGACGAGCACCTCGAGTATCTCGAGACCGACCCGGGCCGCTGCCTCGCGAAGGCATACGACATGGTGCTGAACGGCTGGGAAATCGGCGGCGGCTCGGTGCGTATCCACCGCGAGGAAGTGCAGAGCAAGGTGTTCCGCGCGCTGAAGATCGGTGCGGAAGAAGCGCAGTTGAAGTTCGGCTTCCTGCTGGACGCGCTGCAGTACGGCGCGCCCCCGCACGGCGGTATCGCATTCGGTCTCGACCGCATCGTCACGATGATGGCCGGCGCCGATTCGATCCGCGACGTGATCGCGTTCCCGAAGACGCAGCGCGCGCAGGATCTGCTCACGCAGGCGCCGAGCCCGGTCGACGAGCGTCAGTTGCGCGAGCTGCACATCCGTCTGCGTCAGCCGGAACAGCCGAAGGCGTAACGCGCTTCTCGCAGGTCGTGTGTGCGGTCACGCGCACACGACACCCATGAAAAAGGCGCAGCGATGCGCCTTTTTCATTTTTTGCGGTACAGTCGCAGCACTTGCCGTACGTTCGGAGCACCGGGTCGACGCACGGCCTCGTGCCGCATGAAACCAAGATGACGAAGCCGCCGAAAATTCCCGAATCCGTTCTCGTCGTGATCTACACGCCCGACCTCGATGTGCTCGTGATCAAGCGTGCCGACCAGCCCGATTTCTGGCAATCGGTCACCGGCTCGAAGGACGCGCTCGACGAGCCGCTCGCGCTCACCGCCGCGCGCGAAGTGGCCGAGGAAACCGGCATCGCGGTCGGCACGCCGGACGTGCCGGCCAGCGCGCTCGTCGACTGGCATCACCGGATCGAATACACGATCTATCCGCAATACCTGCACCGCTATGCGCCGGGCGTCACGCGCAACGTCGAGCACTGGTTCGGCCTGTGCGTGCCGCAGCGCGTCGACGTGACGCTGTCGCCGCGCGAGCACGTCGACCACGCGTGGCTGCCGTTCCGCGAGGCGGCCGCGCGCTGCTTCTCGCCGTCGAACGCCGAGGCGATCCTGCAATTGCCCGCGCGCGTGGCCCTCATGCGTGCGCCGCACGGCTCGTCCGCATGAATGCGGAGACCCGCAAGCGCTTCGCGCAATTGCGGCAGATGTTCCTGCAGGAGCGCGGCTCCGCGTCGCGGCTCGCGTTTACCGCCGGCAACACGGTGCGGCTGTGCGAAACCGGCGGCGAATTCTTTCACGCGCTGATCGAGCGGATCGACGCGGCCCGCGAGCAGGTGATGCTCGAAACCTACATCTTCTGCGACGACGCGGCCGGCCGCCCGGTGTCGGACGCGCTGATCCGCGCGGCGCAGCGCGGCGTGCGCGTGCGCGTGATCACCGACGGCATCGGCACCGCGCGCTTGCCGCTGTTCGACACATGGGCCGAAGCCGGCGTCGAGCACTGCATCTACAACCGCTTCCTGTTCGGCCGCTTCGGCTTCTCGCGCACCCACCGCAAGCTCGCGGTGATCGACCAGACGGCCGCGTTCTGCGGCGGCATCAACATCGTCGACGACTTCACGCAGGGCAGCGCGACGCTGCCGTTCCCGCGCTGGGATTTCGCGGTCGAGATGGCCGGGCCCGCGGTGTCCGACGTGCGCGCGGCGTTCGAGTTGCAGTGGCACCGGATCCAGTTCGGCCACAAGCCGTATGCGCAGTACGCGGCCGGGCTGCACGGCGGCGAAGCGTTCCCGGACATGTTCCGGCGCTGGATGCGCAGCCATCGATGGATCAAGGCCGGCGCGCTGCGGGTCGTGACCGAGCCGAGCGTCGCGTTCGTCGCGCGCGACAACGTCGTGAACCGGCGCGCGATCGAGAAGGCGTATCTCGCGGCGATCGGCCAGGCGCGCCAGCGGATCCTGCTCGCGAATCCGTACTTCATGCCGGGCCGCAAGCTGCGCCGCGCGCTGACGGGCGCGGCCCGGCGCGGTGTCGACGTGCAGGTGCTGATCGGCCGCAAGGAATTCACGGCGCTCGATACGGCCGTGCCGTTCCTGTATCACTCGCTGTTGCGCGCGGGCGTGCGCGTGGCGGAATACGACAAGACGATCCTGCACGGCAAGGTCGCCGTGATCGACGACAACTGGGCGACGGTCGGCTCGTCGAACCTGGACGCGCTGAGCCTGATGCTGAACAATGAAGCGAACGTCGTGCTGGTGCGCTACGATGCAGTGACGAACCAGTTGCGCGACGCGATCGCCACCGCATTCGCCGAAGGCCGGGAGATCGACGCCGCGCACTACGCCGCGCGCCCGCGCATCGAGCGGCTGCTGAACTGGCTGGCGTACAACACGTACCGCCTCGTGATGAAGGCGCTGACGGTCGGCGGTTACGACTGACGCCGACTAAGTATTCGCTTCAGAAAATCTGTCCGCACGTTCGTGCGGAAAAGCCGCTCCGGTCCCGCCGGAATCGCGCAAAATAGCGGCTCGGTTAGACACCGGTTTCTAATAATTTCCTTGTTTCGCGAGCGGCCGCACTCAATAATAGTACGGCCGTTCGATTTTATTCGAACCCCCGAACGGTTACAGAAATAGCTATGCGAAAAGGCGAACAGACGCGTGCCGCGATACTTGAAGCTGCTTTGGACCTCGCCAGCCGTGATGGGCTGGAGGGGCTGACGATCGGCCTGCTGGCCGAGCGCATGCAGATGAGCAAGAGCGGCGTGTTCGCGCACTTCGGATCGCGCGAGGACCTGCAGGTCGAGGTCGTCCGCGAGTACCACCATCGTTTCGAGAACGAGGTGTTCTTTCCGAGCCTGCGCGAGTCGCGCGGTCTGCCGCGTCTTCGGGCGATGCTGGCGCGCTGGATCGAGAAGCGCATCCAGGAGGTGACGACCGGGTGCATCTACATCAGTGGCGCAGTGGAGTACGACGACCGGCCGGACAGCCCCGTGCGCGAGCAGTTGATCGCGAGCGTGACCGCCTGGCGTGCCGCGTTGCTGCGCGCCATTTCGCAGGCGATGGAAGAAGGGCATCTGCGCGCGGATACGGATCCGGACCTGATGCTCTTCGAGTTGTACAGCTTCACGCTCGGCCTGCATCACGACGCACGCTTCCTGCATTCGCCGGACGCCGTGCGCCTCACGTGGGCCGCGCTGGAAAAGACGATTGTTTCGTATCAGAGCGAGAGCCGTTAGCGGCGCGTGACCCGCCCGCCAGGAGCTCGAGCCGTAGCCCACCTTTGGAGAGAGTCATGGGACAGTACGCCGCGCCGCTGCGCGACATGCAATTCGTGTTGCACGAGCTTCTGAACGTCGAAGCCGAAGTCAAGCAAATGCCCAAGCATGCGGACCTCGACGCCGACACGATCAACCAGGTCCTCGAGGAAGCGGGCAAGTTCTGCTCCGAGGTACTGTTCCCGCTGAACCAGGTCGGCGACCGCGAAGGCTGCACCTATGAAGGCGACGGCGTCGTGAAGACCCCGACCGGCTTCAAGGAAGCCTACCAACAATACGTCGAGGCCGGCTGGCCGGCGCTCGGCTGCGATCCGGACTACGGCGGCCAGGGCCTGCCCGCGTTCGTGAACAACGCGCTGTACGAAATGCTGAACTCGGCGAACCAGGCATGGACGATGTATCCGGGCCTGTCGCACGGTGCGTACGAATGCCTGCACGCGCACGGCGCGCCGGAACTGCAGCAGCAATACCTGCCGAAGCTCGTGTCGGGCGAATGGACGGGCACGATGTGCCTGACCGAGCCGCATTGCGGCACCGACCTCGGCATCCTGCGCACCAAGGCCGAACCGAACGGCGACGGCTCGTACTCGATCAGCGGCACGAAGATCTTCATCTCGAGCGGCGAGCACGACATGTCGAAGAACATCGTCCACCTCGTGCTCGCGCGCTTGCCGGACGCGCCGCAAGGCACGAAGGGGATCTCGCTGTTCATCGTGCCGAAGTTCATTCCGGACGCCTCGGGCGAGCCGGGCGAGCGCAACGGCATCAAGTGCGGCTCGATCGAACACAAGATGGGCATCCACGGCAACTCGACGTGCGTGATGAACCTCGACGGCGCGAAGGGCTGGCTGGTCGGCGAGCCGAACAAGGGCTTGAACGCGATGTTCGTGATGATGAATGCTGCACGCCTGGGCGTCGGCATGCAGGGCCTCGGCCTCACGGAAGTCGCGTACCAGAACTCGCTGACGTACGCGAAGGAACGCCTGCAGATGCGTTCGCTGACGGGCCCGAAGGCGCCGGACAAGCCGGCCGACCCGATCATCGTGCACCCGGACGTGCGCCGCATGCTGCTCACGCAGAAGGCCTACGCCGAAGGCGCGCGCGCGTTCACGTACTGGTCCGCGCTGCAGATCGACAAGGAGCTGTCGCACGCGGACGAAGCGGTGCGCAAGGAAGCGGCCGACCTCGTCGCGCTGCTCACGCCGATCATCAAGGCGTTCCTGACCGACAACGCGTTCGAGTCGACCAACCACGCGATGCAGATCTACGGCGGCCACGGCTTCATCTCCGAGTGGGGCATGGAGCAATACGTGCGCGACGCGCGGATCAACATGATCTACGAAGGCACGAACTCGATCCAGTCGCTCGACCTGCTGGGCCGCAAGGTGCTCGGCGACATGGGCGCAAAGTTGAAGAAGTTCGGCAAGCTCGTGACCGAATTCGCGGAAGCCGAAGGCGTGAAGCCGGAAATGGCCGAGTTCATCAACCCGCTCGCCGACATCGGTGAAAAGGTGCAGAAGCTGACGATGGAAATCGGCATGAAGGCGATGCAGAACCCGGACGAAGTCGGCGCGGCCGCCGTGCCGTACCTGCGCACCGTCGGCCACCTGGTGTTCTCGTACTTCTGGGCGCGCATGGCGCGTCTCGCCCTCGACAAGGAAGCGTCGGGCGACCGTAGCGGAGACCCGTTCTACAAGTCGAAGCTTGCGACGGCCCGCTTCTACTTCGCGCGTCTGCTGCCCGAAACGGCATCGACGATCCGCGCCGCGCGCGCCGGTTCGAAGACGCTGATGGAAGTCGACGAATCGCTGTTCTGACGCGAGTCCGGGCGGTGCGCGCCGCGTGCCGCGCCGCCCGAACGCAACGGTTCCTGGTACTCACTTCGCCGTGCAGCCCTCACATTCCGCGCTGCACGACACTATCCGGAGACATCCCGTGAGCAATTTCCTGATTCGCAAGGTCGCCGTGCTGGGCGCCGGCGTGATGGGCGCGCAGATCGCCGCGCACCTCGTCAACGCGCGCGTGCCGGTGCTGCTGTTCGACCTGCCGGCCAAGGAAGGCCCGAAAAACGCGATCGCGCTGAAGGCGATCGAGAACCTGAAGAAGCTGTCGCCCGCGCCGTTCGGCGTGAAGGATGATGCAAAGTACCTCGAAGCCGCCAACTACGAAGACGACATCGCGAAGCTCGCCGAATGCGACGTCGTGATCGAGGCGATCGCCGAGCGGATGGACTGGAAGCACGACCTGTACAAGAAGGTCGCGCCGCACATCGCGCCGAACGCGATCTTCGCGACCAACACGTCGGGCCTGTCGATCACGAAGCTGTCCGAAGGATTCTCGGACGAGCTGAAGGCGCGCTTCTGCGGCGTGCACTTCTTCAACCCGCCGCGCTACATGCACCTCGTCGAGCTGATCCCGACCGCGCACACGCGTCCGGAGATCCTCGACCAGCTCGAAACCTTTCTGACGAGCGTCGTCGGCAAGGGCGTCGTGCGCGCGAAGGACACGCCGAACTTCATCGCGAACCGCGTCGGCATCTTCTCGATCCTCGCGGTGATCACCGAGGCCGCGAAGTTCGGCCTGCGCTTCGACGAAGTTGACGACCTGACGGGCAGCCGCCTCGGCCGCGCGAAGTCGGCGACGTTCCGCACCGCGGACGTGGTCGGCCTCGACACGATGGCGCACGTGATCAAGACGATGCAGGACAACCTCGCCGACGATCCGTTCTTCCCGGTCTACCAGACGCCTGCCGTGCTCGCCGAACTGGTGAAGCAGGGCGCGCTCGGCCAGAAGACAGGCGGCGGGTTCTACAAGAAGGAAGGCAAGGCGATCAAGGTGCTCGACGCGAAGACGGGCAGCTACGTCGATTCGGGCGCGAAGGCGGACGAAACGGTCGGCCGCATCCTGAAGCGCCCGCCGGCAGAACGCCTGAAGCTGCTGCGCGAGACCGATCATCCGCATGCGCAGTTCCTGTGGTCGATCTTCCGCGACGTGTTCCACTACATCGGCGTGCATCTCGAGTCGATCGCCGACAACGCGCGCGACGTCGACCTCGCGATCCGCTGGGGCTTCGGCTGGAACGAAGGCCCGTTCGAAGGCTGGCAGGCCGCCGGCTGGAAGCAGGTCGCCGAGTGGGTGCAGGAAGACATCGCGGCCGGCAAGGCGCTCGCGAACGTACCGCTGCCGTCGTGGGTGCTCGAAGGCCCGGTCGCCGAGCAGGGCGGCGTGCACACGGCCGAAGGCTCGTGGGCGCCGGCATCGAAGCGCTTCGTGCCGCGTTCGGACCTGGCCGTGTACGGCAAGCAGGTGTTCCGCGCGCCGCTGCTGGGCGAAGCGGGTGCCGATCCGAAGACGTACGGCAAGACGCTGTTCGAAACCGACGCGGTGCGCGCGTGGGTCGACGATCGTGCCGGTGAAGACGACGTCGTGATCGTGTCGTTCAAGTCGAAGATGAACACGATCGGACCGAGCGTGATCGACGGCCTCGTGCAGGCGATCGAACTCGCGGAGAAGGACTACAAGGGCGTGGTGATCTGGCAGCCGACGTCGCTGAAGCTCGGCACGCCGGGCGGCCCGTTCTCGGCCGGCGCGAACCTCGAAGAGGCGATGCCCGCGTTCATGATGGGCGGCGCGAAGGGCATCGAGCCGTTCGTCAAGAAGTTCCAGCAAGGCATGCTGCGCGTGAAGTACGCGAACGTGCCGGTCGTCGCGGCCGTGTCGGGCATCGCGCTCGGCGGCGGGTGCGAGCTGATGCTGCACAGCGCGAAGCGCGTCGTGCACGTCGAGAGCTACATCGGTCTCGTCGAAGTGGGCGTCGGCCTCGTGCCGGCGGGCGGCGGCCTGAAGGAAGCGGCGCTGCGTGCAGCGGACGCCGCGACGGCCGCGAACGCGACCACCGACATCCTGAAGTTCGTCACGAAGTCGTTCGAGAACGCGGCGATGGCGAAGGTGTCGGCGTCCGCGCACGACGCCCGTGCGATGGGCTACGTGAAGCCGTCCGACACGATCGTCTTCAACGTGTTCGAACTGCTCGACACCGCGAAGAAGGAAGCGCGTGCGCTGGCCGACACCGGCTATCGCGCACCGCTGCGCGCGAAGGACGTGCCGGTCGCGGGCCGTTCGGCGATCGCGACGATCAAGGCGTCGCTCGTCAACATGCGTGACGGCCGCTTCATCAGCGACCACGACTACCTGATCGCGAGCCGCATCGCCGAAGCCGTGTGCGGCGGCGACGTCGAAGCCGGCAGCCTCGTCGACGAAGAATGGCTGCTCGCGCTGGAGCGCCGCGCGTTCGTCGAGCTGCTCGGCACGCAGAAGACGCAGGAACGGATCATGGGCATGTTGCAGACCGGCAAGCCGGTGCGTAACTGAGCGAGCAGACAAGGAGTCTGAAATGAGCAAACAACTGCAAGACGCATACATCGTCGCCGCCAGCCGCACCCCGATCGGCAAGGCCCCGCGCGGTGTCTTCAAGAACACGCGCCCCGACGAGCTGCTGGTTCACGCGATCAGGTCGGCGGTCGCGCAGGTGCCCGGTCTCGACACGAAGGTGATCGAGGACGCGATCATCGGCTGTGCGATTCCGGAAGCCGAGCAGGGCCTGAACGTCGCGCGCATGGGCGCGCTGCTCGCCGGGCTGCCGCAGACGGTCGGCGGCGTGACGGTCAACCGCTTCTGCGCGTCGGGCATCACCGCGCTGGCGATGGCGGCCGACCGTATCCGCGTCGGCGAATCTGACGCGATCTTCGCGGGCGGCTGCGAATCGATGAGCATGGTGCCGATGATGGGCAACAAGCCGTCGATGTCGCCGCACATCTTCGATCGCAGCGAAGACTTCGGCATCGCATACGGGATGGGCCTGACGGCCGAGCGCGTCGCCGAGCAGTGGAAGGTGAGCCGCGACGACCAGGACGCGTTCTCGGTCGAGTCGCACCGCAAGGCGCTCGCCGCGCAGCAGGCCGGCGAATTCGGCGACGAAATCGCTGCGTACACGCTCACCGAGCGGTTCCCGAACCTCGCGACCGGCGAAGTCGACGTGAAGACGCGCGAGATCAAGCTCGACGAAGGTCCGCGCGCGGATACGTCGCTCGAAGGCCTCGCGAAGCTGCGCACGGTGTTCGCGAACAAGGGCTCGGTCACGGCCGGCAACAGCTCGCAGACGTCGGACGGCGCCGGTGCGCTGCTCGTCGTGTCGGAGAAGGTGCTGAAGGAATTCAACCTGACGCCGCTCGCGCGCTTCGTGAGCTTCGCGGTGCGCGGCGTGCCGCCGGAAATCATGGGCATCGGCCCGAAGGAAGCGATTCCGGCCGCGCTGAAGGCCGCCGGCCTGAAGCAGGACGATCTCGACTGGATCGAGCTGAACGAAGCGTTCGCCGCGCAGTCGCTGGCGGTGATGCGCGATCTCGGCCTCGATCCGTCGAAGGTCAACCCGATGGGTGGCGCGATCGCACTGGGCCACCCGCTCGGCGCGACCGGCGCGATCCGCGCGGCAACCGTCGTGCACGGCCTGCGCCGCCGCAACCTGAAGTACGGGATGGTCACGATGTGCGTCGGCACCGGCATGGGTGCGGCGGGCATCATCGAACGCCTGTAAGCGGGACGCGACGACAAGCGACGACGGTGCGCGGGCCACGAGCTCGCGCACCGTTTTTTCATTCCGGTAGAGACACTCAAAGGAGACGGTTGTGGCCGACATTCAAGTGGAACGCGCCGACGGCGTGATGACGATCACGATCGCACGCCCGGCGAAGAAGAACGCGCTGACGGCGGCGATGTACCAGACGATGGCCGATGCGCTCGCGGACGCACAGGAAGACAAGGCGACGCGCGTGATCCTGCTGCGCGGCAGCGACGGCAATTTCAGCGCGGGCAACGATCTCGAGGATTTCCTGAAGGCCCCGCCGAAGGACGACACCGCATCGGTGTTCCAGTTCCTGGCGCGGATCAGCAGCGCGAGCAAGCCGGTCGTGGCGGCGGTGCCGGGCATCGCGGTCGGCGTCGGCGTGACGATGCTGCTGCACTGCGATCTGGTCTACGCGGCCGACACCGCGACGTTCTCGCTGCCGTTCGTGCAGCTCGGGCTGTGCCCGGAAGCCGCGTCGAGCGCACTGCTGCCGCGGCTGGCCGGCCATCAGGTCGCCGCCGAGAAGCTGCTGCTGGGCGAGGCGTTCGACGCGCTGGAAGCGCACCGGATCGGCATCGTCAACCGCGTGCTGCCGGCGGCCGAGCTGGACGCATTCGCGGCGAAGCAGGCGGCGAAGCTGGCGGCGCTGCCGGCGGCATCGTTGCGTGTGACGAAGGCGCTGCTCAAGGATACCGGCGGCGTGGCGACGCCCGCGCGGATGGCCAAGGAAGCCGCGCACTTCTCCGAGATGCTGCGCGCGCCGGAAGCGCGCGAGGCGATGACCGCGTTCTTCGAGAAGCGCAAGCCGGATTTCCGTCAGTTTGACTGATGGAGCAGGCCGCGCCGGCGGCGGATCGCCGGTGCGCGGCCTGGAGCGCGATCAGGCCGTGCCGTAGTCGACGTGGCCCGTTTCGCGGCAGAAGCTGACGAGCCGCAAGCCGGCCGCCTTCGCGATGTCGATCGCGAGCGACGACGGCGCGGAGATGGTCGCGACCAGCGGGATGCCGACCCGCGCGGCCTTGCGCACGAGCTCGTAGCTCGCGCGGCTCGACAGGAACACGAAGCCGTCGGTGGTATCGGCGCGCGCCAGCACGAGCGAGCCGATCAGCTTGTCGAGCGCGTTGTGGCGGCCGACGTCCTCGAATGCCATGCGGATCGCGCCTGTTGCATCGCACCACGCGGCCGCATGCAGGCCGCCGGTCAGTTTCGTCAGCGCCTGATGCGCCGGCAGCGCATGCGCGGCATGCGCGAGCGCGTCGGGCGCGAGGCGCGCGAGAAAGCCGGTATCGGGCACGCGTTCGGGCGCGAGGTCGAGCAGGTCGATGCTCTCGATGCCGCAGACGCCGCAGCCCGTGCGCCCCGCGAGCGCGCGGCGCCGGTCCTTCAGCGCGGCGAACGCCTGCTGGACGACTTCCAGGTGGACTTCCGCATGCGGCAGCGGCGCGTCGGCGTGCAGGATCACCTCGATGTCCTTGATGTCGCTGCCGCGCGCGACGATCCCTTCCGAGATCGCGAAGCCGACCGCGAACGCTTCGAGGTCGCATGGCGTACACATCATTACCGCGTGCGAGATGCCGTTGAAGACGAGTGCGACCGGCCATTCCTGGCCGACGAAGTCGTACGCGGTTTCGACCGCGCCGCCGCGCGTGCGGCGCACGGGCAGCTCGATCGCGCCGCGCGGTTCGTCGCGCGATGCGTCGCGCGGTGCGTCTGATTGGGTCGGATTCACGAGCACTCCCGTTGATTCGAAGTGCGGCCGGCGACGATCGTGCCGCCGCCCGCGCGCAGAGGTTCTAAAATACCTCAGGCAAGCCGGCCGCGCCGGCATCCGCCACGTCAGGTAACGACCATGGGACTCAGCGACGCTCCGTTGCTCTTCAACTTCGAACACGATTCGTCGGAAAACTTCACGTATATCCCGATGATCGTGCGTTTCAATCTCGACCGCTTCGGGCTGCGTATTTCGCTCGACCAGTGGCAACTGCTGCCGCTCGAGGACCGCAAGCTGCTCGCGCGCTTTCCGGCCGACGACGACACCGCGATCGAGCCCAACTTCGATCACGCGCTGTTCGAAATGCTGCGCACGCATGCCGATCTGGAGCCGTCATGGTTCCAGCCGGACGAGCAGCCGGCCTGGCGCGCCGTCGACACGGTGCCGGCGTCGCTCGTGCAGCAGAGCGCGCTGGCCGGGCTGCCGGCGCCCGCGCTCGCGCAGTGGCAGCGGCTCGCGCCGTTCCAGCGCTACGTGCTGGTCAAGCTGTCGCGCAAGCCGACGCTGAATCACGATTTCGTGCCCGCGATGCGGGAATTCGGGCTGACGGCCACGCACTGACGGCCGCATGCTGTGCCGCGGCGCAGCGCTTGCCCGCGTTAGAGCGGCGGCAGTTGCCGCGGCTTGCGGTCCGGGCCGGTCGCGACGTAGGTGAGCGTCGCTTCGGTAACTTTGACGACTTCGCCCATCAGGCGCATGCGTTGCGCGTACACCTCGACGTCGACCGTGATCGACGTGTTGCCGGTGCGCATGATGGTGGCGTAGAAGCTCAGCAGATCGCCGACGAATACCGGCTGCTTGAACACGAACGAGTTGACCGCGACCGTCGCGACGCGGCCGTTCGCGCGCTGGCTCGCCGGAATCGAGCCGGCGATGTCGACCTGCGACATGATCCAGCCGCCGAACACGTCGCCGTGAACGTTCGCGTCGTGCGGTTGCGGGACGACGCGCAGCGCGGGCTGCTTCTGCGGGAGTTCGAGGGTCGAATCGGTCATGGCGGGGGCTTTCATCCTGTAATTAAATGAGCCGCCGCGCGCAGGCTGGCCGGCGAGGCCGCCGGCAGCGGCGCGAAGCGGCTTCTGCGACAATACAACGTTCGCAAATTGTACGAGAAAGCGCGCGAGCCGGCCGTCGATACGCGCGTCCGGCATCGCCGCAGGACCTTTTCCCCATGCGCCGATTTCCCGCTTCCGGCGAGCCCGCGCCGGCTTCGACCGGGCCTCGCAACGACTGGCAGACCATCCGGTCGCTGCTGCCGTACCTGACCACCTACAAATGGCGCGTCGCGCTCGCGCTCGGCTGCCTGATCGGCGCGAAGGTCGCGAACCTCGGCGTGCCGGTCGTGATGAAGCGCATCGTCGATCACCTGTCCGCCGTGCAGCAGCTCACCGCGCTCGGCCGTGCCGAGCAGTCGGCCGGGATCATCCTCGCGGGCGGCGTCGGGCTGCTGGTCGTCGCGTATGCGCTCGTGCGGCTGTCGACGTCGCTCTTCACCGAGCTGCGCGAGATCCTGTTCTCGAAG
Organism: Burkholderia sp. BCC0044; assembly: GCF_902832955.1. Classification (NCBI taxonomy): domain Bacteria; kingdom Pseudomonadati; phylum Pseudomonadota; class Betaproteobacteria; order Burkholderiales; family Burkholderiaceae; genus Burkholderia; species Burkholderia sp. BCC0044. The sequence continues at coordinate 22,203 of NZ_CADFDO010000008.1, forward strand.
GTCACCGAGAGCGCGGTGCGCCAGCTCGCGCTGCAGGTGTTCCGGCATCTGCACGGGCTGTCGCTGCGGTTCCATCTCGAACGCCAGACCGGCGGCATGTCGCGCGACATCGAGCGCGGCACGCGCGGCATCCAGCAACTGATTTCGTACTCGCTGTACAGCATCCTGCCGACGCTCGTCGAGGTCGGGCTCGTGCTCGGCTTCTTCGTGGTCAAGTACGAGGCGTACTACGCGTACGTGACGTTCGCGGCGCTCGTCACGTACATCGTGTTCACCGTGAAGGTCACCAACTGGCGCACGCACTTCCGCCGCACGATGAACGAACTCGATTCGCGTGCGAATTCGCGCGCGATCGACTCGCTGATCAACTACGAGACGGTGAAGTACTTCGGCAACGAGGAGTGGGAAGCGCAGCGCTACGACGAGAACCTGAAGCGCTACCGGAAGGCCGCGATCCGCTCGCAGAACTCGCTGTCGGTGCTGAACTTCGGCCAGCAGGCGATCATCGGCACGGGGCTCGTGTTCATCCTGTGGCGCGCGACCCAGGGCGTGCTCGCGGGCAAGCTGACGCTCGGCGATCTCGTGCTGATCAACACGTTCATGCTGCAGCTGTACATTCCGCTGAACTTCCTCGGCGTCGTCTATCGCGAGCTGAAGCAGAGCCTCACCGACATGGACCGGATGTTCGGGCTGCTGTCGGCGCCGAAGGAGGTGGCCGACCGGCCCGATGCGCGGCCGCTCGCGGTGGCCGGCGCGCAGGTGCGCTTCGAGCACGTGAACTTCGCCTACGAGCCGTCGCGGCAGATCCTGCACGACGTGACGTTCACGATCGAGGCCGGCACGACGACCGCGGTGGTCGGTCACAGCGGTTCGGGGAAATCGACGCTGTCGCGGCTGCTGTTCCGCTTCTACGATCTCGACCGCGAGACGGGCGGCGCGATCCGGATCGACGGGCAGGACATTCGCGACGTCACGCAGGAATCGCTGCGCGCGTCGATCGGGATCGTGCCGCAGGACACCGTGCTGTTCAACGACTCGATCTACTACAACATCGCGTACGGCCGGCCGACGGCGACCCGCGACGAGGTGGTCGCGGCCGCGCGCGCCGCACATATCCACGACTTCATCGAAACGTTGCCGAAGGGCTATGACACGCCGGTCGGCGAGCGCGGGCTGAAGCTGTCCGGCGGCGAGAAGCAGCGCGTCGCGATCGCGCGCACGCTGCTGAAGGACCCGCCGGTGCTGCTGTTCGACGAAGCGACGTCGGCGCTCGATTCGCGCTCCGAGCGCGCGATCCAGCACGAACTCGACCAGATCGCGCGGCATCGCACGACGCTCGTGATCGCGCACCGGCTGTCGACGGTCGTGCACGCGCAGCAGATCCTCGTGATGGACCACGGGCGAATCGTCGAGCGCGGCACGCACGACGAACTCGTGCGCGCCGATGGGCTGTATGCGCAGATGTGGGCGCTGCAGCAGCAGCGCGCGGCGGCGGGCGGGGAAGAGGCCGAAGCCGCGTAACGGCTTGGCGGCGTGCTGCGTGCAGTGGCGCGCGGCGAGAGCGGGAGCGGGCGGTGTGCCGGCTGTCCGGCAACCTGCGGCGTGGCGCCGTCATGGCTGGGCGAGCCGGCGGAGCGTCTCCGGCATCCGCTCCCGGATCGGTTCGCGGCTGGTCGACCGCGCGCCGTCAACGGCCTGTCAGCCCATCGGCCGCCACGCCGGGGAACCGGCAGTCGGTCGCGAAACGATCAGCTTGCCGCGGCGCGCAGCCGCGCGTCGAGTTCGCCGAGCTGCGCGGGCGTGCCGACGTTTTCCCAGATCCCTTCGTACAGTTCGCCGGTCGCCAGTCCGGCCTCGATCGTTGCCTTGAAGTAGGGCGACAGCGCGCGGTGCGTGCCGGGCACGATGTCGCGGAACATCCGCGTGTCGTACAGGCCGATGCTGCCGAACGTGACGCGTTCGCCGCCGTCGAGCGACAGGCGCCCGTCGCCACCGAGCACGAAATCGCCCGCCGGATGAAACGGCGGGTTCGGCACCATCACGAGATGCATCGCGGGTGTATCGAGCGCGGCCATGTGCGCCGCACGTGCGGCGAGCGTCCGATAGTCGAATGCGCAGTACACGTCGCCGGCCACCGCGACGAACACCGTCGGCTGCCCGTCGCGCTCGAGCAGCGGCAGCGCCTGCGCGATGCCGCCCGCGGTTTCGAGCGCTTCGCCTTCGGCCGAATACGCGAGCCGCACGCCCCAGCGCGAACCATCGCCGAGCGCGGCCTCGATCTGCTCGCCGAGCCACGCGTGGTTGATCACGATCGTCTCGATGCCCGCCCGCGCGAGCGCTTCGATCTGCCACACGATCAGTGGTTTGCCGCCGGCCTCGAGCAGCGGCTTCGGGCGGGTATCGGTCAGCGGGCGCATCCGTTCGCCGCGCCCGGCGGCGAAGATCATCGCCGTGGTGAGGGTAGTGCTCATGTTCGACTGGGTGTGAGAACGGTCAGAACGTATAGCCGACGTCGGCCGGCGCGTTGCCCTCGAGCTCGTCGAGCAGCTTCGCGAACGGCACGAGCGGGCGATAGCGCAGCGCGACCTTGCGCGCATAGGTCAGGAAGCGCGGCAGGTCGTTCAGGTAGTGCGGCTTGCCGTCGCGGTAGTTGATGCGCGCGAACAGGCCGAGGATCTTGATATGGCGCTGCAGCCCCATCCATTCGAGCTGGCGGTAGAACTCGCCGAAATCCGGGTCGACCGGCAGGCCGGCCTTCTTCGCCTTTTCCCAGTAGTACGCGAAGCAGTCGAGCTCGAACTCCTCGTCCCAGCTGATGAACGCATCGCGCAGCAGCGACACGACGTCGTAGGTCAGCGGCCCGTAGACGGCGTCCTGGAAGTCGAGCACGCCCGGGTTCGGCTCGCAGACCATCAGGTTGCGCGGCATGAAGTCGCGCAGCATGAAGCCCTGCGGCTGCGCATGCGCGCTCGCGACCAGCAGCGCGAAGGTGCGGTCGAGCGTGCCGCGCATCGCGTCGGTGACCGGCTTGCCGAGGTGGCGGCCGACGAACCATTCGGGCAGCAGCTCCATCTCGCGGCGCAGGAACGCCTCGTCGAACGGCGGCAGCACGTCGGGCTTCGACGTGAGCTGGAAGCGGATCAGCGCGTCGAGCGCGGCGCGCATCAGCGGGCGGGCCGCAATCGGGTCGGCCGGATCGAGCACCGAGATGTACGACGTGCGGCCGAGGTCGGTCACGAGCAGGAAGCCCGCGTCGAAATCGTGGGCCAGCACGTCCGGCACGTGGTCGCCGGCCGCGGCGAGCAGCTGCGCGACCTGGACGAACTCGCGGCACTTCTCGGGCGGCGGCGCATCGACCGCGATCAGCGAGCCGCCGGGGCTCGTGGCCGACGCGACGCGGAAATAGCGGCGGAAACTGGCGTCCGACGAGGCGGGCGCGAGGGTCGACAGATCGAGGGCGTAGCGCCCGGCGAGCGGGTGCAGCCATGCGGTGAGCGCGTCGAGGCGGGCGTCGGGCTGGGATGCGGCGGATGGGGGCGTCATGAAACTCGGCGGAGGGGGGAACGTCTTGCCATATAATACCCCACGACTTTTTTGACGCGCCCCGCGTCAGCTTCCGCCGTGCAGGCCCGCCGCCTGTCGCGCCGTCCGCCCGATCGCCTCCCCGGTTTGCGAAGAGCCGCAGTCGCGGCTCGACGGCGCGGCCCGCCGCGCGCGAAGGTGCCGTGCAGGCGCGGTTGACAAGGGGCGATTCGCCAAACGATAGATGCCGCCCAAACCGCTATTCCCGAATGTTTTCCCCGGTGACGGGGCGCCGCGCAAACGGCGGCTCGCGCTCGCGCTCCTGGCCGTGCCCGGCCTCGTGCCGGCCGTGTCGTACGCGCAGCTGTCGGGCGCGGCCGCGCAGCCGCAGCCGCTCGACTCGCCGTGGGATCTGCGTCTCGCGCCCCAGCTCGAGGATCATCCGCTGAAGGACGGCGCGAAGCCGGCCGCCTTCGTGATCGCCGACCATACGAGCGGCACCGCCGAGCAGGACCTCGCCGCGAAGGGTTCGGCCGAGCTGCGGCGCGGCGACGCCGTCGTGAAGGCCGACGCGCTCCACTACGATCAGGATACCGACATGGCCGATGCGTACGGCCAGGTCAAGGTGGTCAATGGCGGCACGTCGTTCGCGGGCCCCGAGGCGCACCTGAAGATCGAGGCGAACCAGGGCTTCATGACCGCGCCGAAGTACCACTTCAACATGACGGGCGGGTCGGGCAGCGCGGAGCGCGTCGACATGGTCGACAACGAGCGCTCGGTGTTCGTCAACGGCACGTACACGGCGTGCCAGTGCTCGACGAACCCCGCGTGGTACATCAAGGGCAGCCGCTTCGACTTCGATACGGGCGCCGACGAGGGCACCGCGCGCAACGGCGTGCTGTTCTTCCAGGGCGTGCCGATCTTCGCGAGCCCGTGGATGACGTTCCCGCTGTCGGGCGAGCGGCGCAGCGGCCTGCTGCCGCCGACGTTCTCGATGAACTCGAGCAACGGCTTCGAGCTGACGCTGCCGTACTACTTCAACATCGCGCCGAACCGCGACCTGACGCTCACGCCGCGCATCATCTCGCGGCGCGGCGTGATGACCGAGGCGACGTTCCGCTACCTGTCGCCGTCGTATTCGGGCACGTTTACGGCCAATTACCTGCCGGATGACCGGCTCGCGCACCGCAACCGCTACGCGATCTACTGGCAGCACCAGCAGAACTTCGGCGGCGGCTTCGGCGGCTACGTCTACTTCAACAAGGTCTCGGACAACACGTATCCCGAAGACCTTGGGTCGATGAACCAGTTCGTCAACGGGACGCAGACGCTGTACCAGCAGGAAGCCGGCCTCACGTACAACAACGGTCCGTGGTCGGTGCTCGCGCGCTACCAGCACTGGCAGACGCTGCCGCCGTCGATCGCGCCGTACAGCCGCGAGCCGCAGTTGAACGTGAAGTACACGAAGTACAACGTCGGCGGCTTCGACTTCGGCGCGGAAGCCGATTATTCGCGGTTCCGCATCACGACCGCCGATGCGACCCAGGGCGACCGGATCGTCTTCAACCCGTACATCTCGTACGGCGTGTACGGCCCCGGCTACTTCGTCGTGCCGAAGGTCCAGTACCACTTCGCGTCGTACGACCTGAACTACCTGTCGTCGACCACGCCGAACAACCCGAAGCGCTTCACCGAGTCGATCCCGACCGTGAGCTTCGACTCGGGCCTGATCTTCGACCGTTCGGTGCGCCTGTTCGGCCAGGACTTCATCCAGACCCTCGAGCCGCGCCTGTACTACGTGTACACGCCGTATCGCGATCAATCGAACGCGCCGCTGTTCGACACCGCGGAATCGGACTTCGGCCTCGCGGAGATCTACCAGCCGAACACGTTCGTCGGCAACGACCGGATCGCCGATGCGAACCGGATCACGGCAGGCCTCACGTCGCGCTTCATCGATCCGCGCACCGGCGACGAGCGCGCGCGGTTCGTGATCGCGCAGCAGTACTACTTCGCCGATCAGCGCGTCACGCTGAACCCCGGGCAGAGCGCCGTGCTGGCGCGCCACTCGGACCTGATCGTCGGCGCCGCGCTGAAGCTCGGCTCGGGCTTCATGTCGGAAACGGCGTTCCAGTACAACCAGAACAACAACCAGCTCGTGAAGTCGAGCGTCGGTTTCGGCTACAGCCCGGGCGAGCGCCGCGTGATCAACGTCGGCTACCGCTATACGCGCGCGAACACCACGCTCGACAACCAGCCGATCAACCAGTTCCTGGTGTCCGCGCAGTGGCCGCTCACGCGCCGCCTGTATGCGATCGGCCGCTTCAACTACGACCTCGCCGCCGATCGCGTGGTCGACGGTCTGCTCGGCTTACAATACGACGCGGACTGCTGGGCGCTCGGGGTCGGGGTGCAGCGGTTTGCGAACGGCATCAATACGTCGGGACAGCAGAACTCGTCGACGCGATTCATGATGCAGCTGACGCTCAAGGGCTTGTCGACCGTCGACAACGGCCTCGTGTCCGCATTCCGCGCCGGGGTGCCGGGCTACACGCCGTTGCCGCCGCCGCCGCCGCCGATGTCCCGCTTCAGCAACTACGAGTAACGCCGGCATGTCTGCACCGGTCAGCACGATTTCAATGGAGTTTCAGTGGCAATGAAGAAAACCCTTCGTTTCGCGGCAGTCGTGTCCAGCCTCGCCGCGTCCGCCGCGCTGCTCGCCCCCGCGCCGGCCGCGGCGCAGGCGCTCGGTTCGCAAGGCGCGCAGCTCGCCGACGAAGTCGTCGCGGTCGTCAACAACGACGTGATCACGGGCCGCGAACTCGACCAGCGCGTCGGCTTGATCGCGCGCCGGCTGCAGCAGCAGAACGCGCCGGTGCCGCCGGCCGACCAGCTGCGCGCGCAGGTGCTGAACCAGATGGTGCTCGAGCGCATCCAGGTGCAGAAGGCCAAGGACGACGGGATCCGCATCGACGACGCGACCGTGCAGGCCACGCTGCAGCGTCTCGCGCAGGCGAACGGGATGACGCTCGACCAGTACCGCGCGCGTCTCGAGGCGCAGGGCGTGCCCTGGAGCATCTTCACGAGCGATGCGCGCACCGAGCTGATGCTGTCGAAGCTGCGCGAGCGCGAGGTCGACGGCAAGATCACGGTGTCGGACGCCGAGGTCGCGAACTACATCGCGAGCCAGCGCGGGCCGAACGCGTCGCAGCAGCAGGACCTGCGCTTCCAGCACATCTTCATCAAGGCGCCCACCAACGCGCCGCAGGCCGACATCGAAGCCGCGCAGAAGAAGGCCGACGCGCTGCTGCAGCAGGCGAAGTCGGGCGCCGATTTCGAGCGCCTCGCGAAGAACAACTCCGAGGCGAACGACGCGAAGAAGGGCGGCGATCTCGGCTTCAAGTCGCCGAGCGCGCTGCCGCCCGACGTCGTCGACGCCGCGTCGAAGCTGCGCCCGGGCCAGGTCAACCCGACGCTGATCCGCGTGCCGGACGGCTTCGAGATCGTTCGTCTCGTCGATCGCCGCCAGAGCCAGGGCGCAAGCGCCGCGGCGCCGAAGATCGTCCAGACGCACGTGCGCCACATCCTGCTGCGCGTCGGCGAAGGCAAGTCGGAAGGCCAGGCGCGCCAGCAATTGCAGGACATCCGCAAGCAGGTCGAGGCCGGCGGCGATTTCGAGAAGTTCGCCCGTACCTACTCGCAGGACGGTTCCGCATCGCAGGGCGGTGATCTCGGCTGGATCAGCCCGGGCGAGACCGTGCCGGAATTCGAGCGCGCGATGAACAACCTGCAGGCCGGCCAGATCAGCCAGCCGATTCGTACCGAGTACGGCTACCACCTGATCCAGGTGGTCGAGCGTCGCGAGGCGGAAGGCTCGGTGCAGCAGCAGATGGACATCGCCCGTCAGGCGATCGGCCAGCGCAAGGCCGAACAGGCGTATGCCGACTGGCTGCGCGAGCTGCGCGATTCGTCGTACGTGCAGTACAAGATCGGCGGCGTCGGCCCGGCGAACTGAGCGAGCCCAGGATGACCACGCCCGCGCTGCAGATCGCGATCACCACCGGCGAACCCGCGGGGGTCGGCCCGGAGCTGACCGTGCAGGCGCTGCGTGACGCCGCGCAGCGCTGGCCCGACGCGCATTTCACCGTGCTCGGCGATGCCGCGCTGCTCGACGCGCGGGCGGCGGCGGTCGGCGCCGACGCGGCCACGCTGGCCGGCGGCGCGCCGGTGTCGGTCGCGCATCACGCGCTGGCCGCGCCCGCGCAGGCGGGCAAGCTGGACGCGGCGAACGGCCGCTACGTGCTCGGGCTGCTCGACGCGGCGATCGACGGCGCGCTGGCGGGCCGGTACGACGCGATCGTCACCGCGCCGCTGCAGAAGAGCACGATCAACGATGCGGGCGTGCCGTTCACCGGTCATACCGAATACCTGGCCGAACGCACGCATACGCCGCGCGTCGTGATGATGCTGGCCGGCACCGGCCACCGGCCGCTGCGCGTCGCGCTCGCGACCACGCACCTGCCGCTGAAGGACGTATCGGCCGCGCTGACGATCGACGGGCTCGTCGAGACCCTCGCGATCATCGATCGCGACCTGCGGCGCGATTTCGGTCTCGCCGCGCCGCGCATCCTCGTGACGGGCCTGAACCCGCATGCGGGCGAGAACGGTTATCTCGGCCGCGAGGAGATCGACGTGATCGCGCCGGCGCTGGCCCGCGCGAACGCGCAACACATCGACGCGCGCGGCCCGTATCCCGCCGACACGCTGTTCCAGCCGCGCCATCTGGCCGATGCCGATTGCGTGCTGGCGATGTTCCATGACCAGGGCCTGCCCGTGCTGAAGTACGCGACGTTCGGCGAGGGCATCAACGTGACGCTCGGCCTGCCGATCATCCGCACGTCGGTCGATCACGGTACCGCGCTCGATCTCGCCGGCACGGGCCGCGCGGATCCGGGCAGCATGATCGCCGCGCTCGATACGGCCGTCACGATGGCGCGCCATCGCCGCGCAGCCTGACGCTGCCGGCTTACCCCATTCGTCGTATTTTTCGTTTTACTCAGTCGATGTCGAACAGCAGACAGCACCAAGGCCATTTCGCGCGCAAGCGCTTCGGGCAGAACTTCCTCGTCGATCACGGCGTGATCGACTCGATCGTCTCGACGATCGGCCCCGCGCGCGGCCAGCGGATGGTCGAGATCGGTCCCGGGCTCGGCGCGCTGACCGGGCCGCTGATCGAGCGTCTCGCGACGCCCGAGTCGCCGCTGCACGCGGTCGAGCTCGACCGCGACCTGATCGGGCGCCTGCAGCAACGCTTCGGCGCGCTGCTCGAACTGCACGCGGGCGACGCGCTCGCGTTCGACTTCCGTTCGCTCGCGGCGCCCGGCGACAAGCCGTCGCTGCGCATCGTCGGGAACCTGCCGTACAACATCTCCAGCCCGCTGCTGTTTCACCTGATGACGTTCGCCGATGCGGTCATCGACCAGCATTTCATGCTGCAGAACGAAGTCGTCGAACGGATGGTCGCGGAGCCGGGCACGAAGGCGTTTTCGCGGCTGTCGGTGATGCTGCAGTACCGCTACGTGATGGAAAAGATGCTCGACGTGCCGCCGGAATCGTTCCAGCCGCCGCCGAAGGTCGATTCGGCGATCGTCCGGATGATTCCGTACGAGCCGCACGAACTGCCGGACGTCGATCCCGTGCTGCTCGGCGAAATCGTCACGGCCGCGTTCTCGCAGCGCCGCAAGATGCTGCGCAATACGCTCGGCGACTACCGCGAGACGATCGATTTCGATGCGCTCGGCTTCGATCTCGCGCGCCGTGCGGAGGATGTGAGCGTGGCCGAATATGTCGGCGTGGCGCAGGCGCTGGCGGCGCTGCGCAAGGCCGGATGACGCGCGCGGCGCGAGCTGCCCACCAGCTGTATCGAAGACGGCTGCCCGGCGGGCAGCCTTTTTTGTGGTCCGCGCGTCGTGCGCGGTCGTCACATCCGCCGGCGCGGCGGCGCGTTGACGAGCGCGATGCCGGTCAGCACGAGCGCGGCCGCGGACATGAAGCGCCAGCCGACCGATTCGCCGAGCAGCAGCACGCCGAACGCGACGCCGCTGAACAGCGGCGACAGGAACGTGAAGACGGACCGCCGGGACGCGCTGTAGCGCGTCAGCAGCCGGAACCACGACAGATAGCTGCGGCCCCCGGGCTAGGCACCCCCGGCTAGGCGCCCCCGGCGAATTTCACCCGACTCCGGTAGAATTTCCGGTTCTGGAAAGTCCCCACAGGAGTACAACACATGCGTTTGCTGCATACGATGCTGCGAGTCGGCGATCTCGACCGCTCGATCAAGTTCTACACCGAATTGCTCGGCATGAAGCTGTTGCGTCGCGAGGATTATCCGGAAGGCAAGTTCACGCTCGCGTTCGTCGGCTACGAGGACGAGAGCACGGGCACCGTGATCGAGCTGACCCACAACTGGGAGACGCCGTCCTACGATCTCGGCAACGGCTTCGGCCATCTGGCCGTGGCGGTGGAAGACGCGTACGCGGCCTGCGAGAAGATCAAGGCGCAAGGCGGCAAGGTCACGCGCGAGGCGGGCCCGATGAAGCACGGCACGACCGTGATCGCATTCGTCGAGGATCCGGACGGCTACAAGATCGAGTTCATCCAGAAGAAGTAAGCGCCGGACGAACCGGGCGGCGGCGTGCGATGTACGCCGCGGCAGCAAAAAAGGGCGATGCGGCGTAATCCGCATCGCCCTTTTTCATTGGCGCCGAAGCCGCGCGCGTCAAAGCGACGGCAGCAGCTCGGGCGGGTGATGCTTGAGCGTGTGCCGCGCTTCGCGGAACTCGGGGAAAATCGATTCGACGGTCTGCCAGAAGGCCGGGCTGTGGTTCATCTCGCGCAGGTGCGACAGCTCGTGCGCGACGACGTAGTCGATGATCGACATCGGGAAATGGATCAGCCGCCAGTTCAGGCGGATCTTGCCGTCGCTCGAGCAACTGCCCCAACGCGTCGCGGCCGACGACAGCGCATACATCGAATACGTGACGCCGAGTTTTTCCGCATACACGACAAGGCGCTCGCCGAAGATGCGTTTCGCTTCGCCCTGCAGCCAGCCCTGCACGCGATCCTTGATCTGCTGCATGTCGGCCTGCGCGGGTAGCGGCAGCGACAGCCGCAGCGCGTCGGCATCGAACGCGACGGCGCCCGCGCCGAGCGCGATCGTCACCGTCTTGCCGAGATACGGCAGCTGCGCGCCGTCGCGCCAGTCGATCTGCGGCAGCGCGCGCTGCTCGGTGCGCGTCTTCCACTCCGCGAGCTTCGCGAAGATCCAGCGTTGTTTCTCGGCGATCGCCGCTTCGATGTCGGCGAGCGTGACCCAGCGCGGCGCGGTGATCGACAGCCCGCTGCCGTCGATCGTGAAGCCGATCGTGCGGCGCGCCGAGCGCTTCAGCCGGTATTCGAGCACGCGACTGTCGAGCGCGAACGTGCGCACGCGCGAGCGATCGGGTGCCGGGCCCGGATCGAGCGGCGCGGCGGGGGCGGCTTCGGGCGGCGCCGGCGGGGCGGCAGGCGCCGACGGCGCCGCGGCCGGCCCGTCGAAGAGCGGCAGATCCATCTGTCGATGATCGAGGGCCACGACGGCAGGCCGTGGCCGCGGACGCTGTTTCATCAGTTCGCTTCTTTTTGTCGTACGCAACGGCTGCAGTCCGGGGCGTCAGGCGCGCGCGGCATCGCGGGTGCCGGCGTTGCCCGCCTGACGATACGCATCGGGGTCGATGCGGCGCATTTCCGCTTCGATCCATGCTTCGACCTGCGAGTTCAATGCATCGGGCGTCAGCCCTTCGCTCGCGATCGGCTTGCCGATCGACACCGTGACGACGCCCGGGAATTTCGTGAACGAATTGCGCGGCCACACACGACCTGCATTGTGCGCGATCGGCACGACCGGCGTGCCGGTTTCGATCGCGAAGCGCGCGCCGCCCGTCTTGTACTTGCCCTGCTTGCCGACCGGCGTGCGCGTGCCTTCGGGGAACATGATCATCCATGCGCCTTCCGACAGGCGCTTCTTGCCCTGGCGGATCACCGAATTGAACGCGTTCTTGCCTTCCTTGCGGTTGATGTTGACCATGTGCAGCAGCCCGAGCGCCCAGCCGAAGAACGGCACGTACAGCAGCTCGCGCTTGAACACGTAGCACAGCGGCTTCGGCATCAGCGCCGGAAACGCGAGCGTCTCCCATGCGGACTGGTGCTTCGACAGCAGCACGGCCGGGCCGTCGGGCAGGTTCTCGAACCCTTCGATCCGGTAGCGGATGCCGTTCAGCCAGCGCACGACCCACAGCGTCGACTTGCACCAGCCGGCCGCCATCCAGTAGCGCGCGTCGGGGCGCATGAACGGGAACGCGATGAAGCACGCGGTGGCGTACGGCACCGTGTACACGATGAAGTAGATCAGCAGCAGCAGGGAGCGGACGAAGCGCATCGGCGTGAGTCTGGTGTTGGGGAGGATGCGCGCGGCAGCCGCATCACTCGTGTTCGTGTGAAAGAAAATCGAGCGCAAACGCGCGCAGGTCGTCGTGGACTTTCGTGCCGTCCGGCAGATTGCCCGCGGCGAGCGTCTTCTTGCCCTTGCCGGTCAGCACGAGGTGCGGCTGGAAGCCCACCGCGACGCCGGCCTGCAGGTCGCGCAGCGAATCGCCGACGACCGGCGTGTGAGCGGGATCGATCTCGAAGCGCTCGGCGATCATCTGCATCATGCCGGGTTTCGGCTTGCGGCACTCGCAATGATCCTCGGCCGTGTGCGGGCAGAAGAACACCGCGTCGATGCGCGCGCCGACCGCGGCCGCCGCGCGATGCATCTTCAGGTGCATCTCGTTGAGCGCGGCCATGTCGAACAGCCCGCGACCGATGCCGGACTGGTTGGTCGCGACCACCACGCGGTAGCCCGCGTGGTTGAGCCGGGCGATCGCCTCGAAGCTGCCGGGCAGCGCGATCCATTCGTCGGGCGTCTTGATGAACGCATCCGAATCGACGTTGATCACGCCGTCCCGGTCGAGGACGACGAGCTTTCGGTTGGGGCTGGTCGGCATCGTGCGGCCCTTATGCGGCGAGCTTCGAGATGTCGGCGACGCAGTTCATCTGCTGGTGCAGCGCGGACAGCAGCGCGAGACGGTTCGCGCGCAGGGCCGGATCTTCCGCGTTGACCATCACGTCGTTGAAGAACGTGTCGACCGGCGCGCGCAGCGCGGCGAGCGCCGACAGTGCGCCCGTGTACGCACGCGCCTCGAGCTGCGACTGCACGTGCGGCGTGACGGCCGCGAGCTGTTCGTGCAGCGCCTTCTCGGCGGCCTCGACGAGCAGCGTCGGCTGCACCGTGCCGTTCGCGCCGCCCTCCGACTTCTTCAGGATGTTCGAGATCCGCTTGTTCGCGGCCGCGAGCGCTTCGGCTTCCGCGAGGCGCGTGAATTCGCGCACCGCGTCGAGGCGTGCGACGAGATCGTCGATGCGCGTCGGGTTCAGGCTCAGCACCGCGTCGATTTCGCCGGCCGAATAGCCGCGCTCGCGCAGCAGCCCGCGCAGGCGATCCATGAAGAACGCGAAGATCGCGTCGGTCGATTCGGCGACGCCCGGCACGCCGTCGAATCGTGCGTGGGCCGTGCGCAGCAGCGATACCAGATCGAGCGGCAGTTGCTTCTCGAGCAGCAGGCGCAGCACGCCGAGCGCGTGACGGCGCAGCGCGAACGGATCCTTCTCGCCGGTCGGCGCGAGGCCGATGCCCCAGATGCCGACGATCGTCTCGAGCTTGTCGGCGAGCGCGACGGCGGTCGACACCGGCGTGGTCGGCAGTGCGTCGCCGGAGAAGCGCGGCTGGTAGTGCTCGGCGCACGCGAGTGCGACGTCGTCGGCTTCGCCGTCGTGGCGCGCGTAGTACGTGCCCATCGTGCCTTGCAGCTCGGGGAACTCGCCGACCATGTCGGTCAGCAGGTCGGCCTTCGCGAGGCGCGCGGCGCGCTTCGCGTGCGCGGTGTCGGCGCCGATCGCGGGGGCGATCTCGCCGGCCAGCGCCTCGAGACGCTCGACGCGTGCGAGCGCCGAACCGAGCTTGTTGTGATAGACGACGTTCGCGAGTTGCGGCACGCGGTCGGCGAGCGGCTTCTTCTTGTCCTGCTCGAAGAAGAACTTCGCATCGGCGAGGCGCGGGCGCACGACGCGCTCGTTGCCTTCGATGATCTCGCCCGGCGTCTTCGTCTCGATGTTCGACACGATCAGGAAGCGCGAGCGCAGCTTGCCGGCGACGTCGGTCAGCGCGAAATACTTCTGGTTCGTCTGCATCGTGAGGATCAGGCATTCCTGCGGCACCTGCAGGAATTCGTCCTCGAAGCGGCACGGGTAGACGACCGGCCATTCGACCAGCGACGTGACTTCGTCGAGCAGCGATTCGGGCATCACGACCGTGTCGCCGTTCGCATGTTCGTTCAGCTGCGTGCGGATCGTTTCGCGGCGATCGGCGAAGTGCGCGATCACGCGGCCCTTGTTGCGCAGCGTGTCGGCATACGCGCGCGCATGCTGGATCGCGACCAGGCCGTCGGACAGGAAGCGATGGCCGAGCGTCGTGTCGCCGGCATCGACGCCGAACGCGGTGACGGGCACGACGCGATCGTCGTGCAGCACCGTCAGGCGATGCACCGGGCGCACGAACTTCACGTCCGAGCCGTCCGGGCGCTGGTACGTCATGAATTTCGGGATCGGCAGCTTCGCGAGCGCTTCGTCGAGCGCGGCCTGCAGGCCGTCGGCGAGTGTGGCGCCGGCCGCCGAGTAGTTGATGAAGAACGCTTCGGCCTTGCCGTCCTGCGCGCGCTCGAGATCGGCGATCGATGCGTTCGGGTGGCCGAGCGCCGCGAGCTTCTTCGCGAGCGGGGCCGTCGGTTTGCCTTCGGCGTCGAGCGCGACCGACACGGGCAGGACTTTTTCGCGGACCTGTTTGTCAGGCGCGACGGCGCGCACGTTCTGCACGACGACCGCGAGGCGGCGCGGCGTGGCGTAGCGCTCGAACACGAGTTCGCCTTCGATGAGGTCGCGCGCGGCGAGGCGTTGTGCGATGCCTTCGGCGAACGCGTCGCCGAGGCGCGCGAGGGCCTTCGGCGGCAGCTCTTCGGTCAGCAGTTCGACGAGCAGGGGGGCGGGATGATTGTGCGTCATGTCTGGATTGAATCTCGTCTCGTCAGTCCTGATCGATCTTGCGTTCGACCTTGAGCGGCGGCGCCCATGCCGGTTGCGCGGCGTCCTGGGCGTCGGTGGTGAGGCCCGGCACGCCCGGCGGGTTGCCGAGCATCGGGAAGCCGAGCTTCTCGCGCGAGTCGTAGTAAGCCTGCGCGACGAGACGCGACAGTGCGCGGATGCGGCCGATGTACGCCGCGCGCTCGGTGACCGAGATCGCGCCGCGCGCGTCGAGCAGGTTGAACGTGTGGCCGGCCTTCAGCACGAGCTCGTACGCGGGCAGCGCGAGCTGCGCGTCGATCATCTTCTTCGCTTCCGCTTCGTAGCTGTTGAAGAACGTGAACAGCAGGTCGACGTTCGCATGCTCGAAGTTGTAGGTCGACTGCTCGACCTCGTTCTGGTGGTACACGTCGCCATACGACAGGCGGCGCAGCTCGGGGCCGTTCGGGCCTTGCTCTTCCCACTCGGTCCACACGAGGTCGTACACGTTCTCGACCTTCTGCAGGTACATCGCGAGGCGCTCGAGGCCGTACGTGATCTCGCCGAGCACCGGCTTGCATTCGAGCCCGCCGACTTCCTGGAAATACGTGAACTGCGTGACTTCCATCCCGTTCAGCCACACTTCCCAGCCGAGGCCCCACGCGCCGAGCGTCGGGTTTTCCCAGTCGTCCTCGACGAAGCGCACGTCGTTCTGCTTCAGGTCGAAGCCGAGCGCCTCGAGCGAGCCGAGGTACAGGTCGAGGATGTTTTCCGGCGCCGGCTTGAGCACGACCTGGTACTGGTAGTAGTGCTGCAGGCGGTTCGGGTTTTCGCCGTAGCGGCCGTCCTTCGGGCGGCGCGACGGCTGCACGTACGCGGCGCGCCACGGCTCGGGGCCGACCGCGCGCAGGAACGTGTGGACGTGCGACGTGCCCGCGCCGACTTCCATGTCGATGGGCTGGAGCAGGGCGCAACCCTGCTTGTCCCAGTAGGACTGCAGCGTCAGGATGATTTGCTGAAACGTAAGCATGAAGAGCCTTCGTGGCGCTGGCGCTCCGTTGCGGGCGGCGCTCCGGGCGGGCCCGGAGGGTCGGCTCGCGCGGCGGCGCGGCTTGTTAGTGTGCAGAAACGCGTAATTTTACCGGATCGGCGACCGGATGCGGCCGGAACGCGGGCGAGGCCGCCGCCGGCCCGTTTCCGGCGGCCTGCGCGCACCTGGCCCGCATGCGCCGCGCGGCCGCGTGCGGCCTGCCGCGACGCGCGTGCCGCGGCGCTTCGCGCGGGCGGTAAGATGCGCGTATTGCGGCGCGCGCCATGCGCGCCGCGTCACCGCTTGCCGACGCTCACTGCATGGACGAACCGACCGACATCCTGATTCCACTGCTTCCGCCGTTCCTCGCGCTGCTCGGGCAGGCCGCCGACGCGCACGCGCGCGGTGAGCGCGCCGCGCACGAACTGTGGCTCGCCGCCGCCGCCCATCTGCATGCGGTCGATGCGCCGGCGATCGCGCAGCTCACGGCCACGCTGGTCGCGCGGCAGCGCACGGACGACGCGATTGCCCTCGCCGAAGGCGCGGCGCGTGCGCAGCCGGGCGCGGCCACGCACTTCAACCACGGCTACGCGCTGCAGATGGCCGGCCGTCACGCGGATGCGGTCGCGCCATACCGCGCGGCGCTCGCGATCGATGCCGGCTGGCCGTCGCTGCGCAACAACCTCGCGATCGCGCTGCGCTTGTCGGGCGCGGATCGCGCGGAGGAGATCGCGTTGCTCGACGCGGCCGTGAAGCACGATCCGCGAGACGCGCAGGCATGGATCAACCTCGTCGTCGCGCGGATCGCGACGCACGACCTCGACGGCGCGCTCGCGTGCGCCGCGCGGCTCGTCGATCTCGCGCCTGACAACGCGCTCGCGATGAACAACGTCGCGATGGCGATGAAGGAGGCGCAGCGTTGGGACGACGCCGAGCGCCATGCGGCGCGTGCGTGCGAGCTGGCGCCCGACGACGCGTCGTTCCGTTTCAATCTCGCGATCATCCAGCTCGTGCGCGGCAACCATGCGGCGGGCTGGCGCGGCCACGAGGCGCGCTGGGACGGCGCCGGCGAGTTGCGCGGCCGCCGGCCGGCGCTGCCGGGCCCGCGCTGGCAGGGCGAGCCGCTCGCCGGCAAGACGCTGCTGGTGTGGGGCGAGCAGGGGCTCGGCGACGTGCTGCAGTTCTGCCGCTTCGTCGCGCCGCTCGCCGAACGCGTGCATCGCGAGGGCGGCCGGCTCGCGTGGAATACGTTTCCGGCGCTCGGCACGCTGATGCAGCGCAGCCTCGGCGCGCACGCGGACGTGTTCGGCGCGGGCGGCGGCATCGACGCGCTGCCTTCATTCGATTACGAAGTGCCGCTGATCGGCCTGCCGCTGATGCTCGGGCTGGAGGCGTCGACGCTCGCCACGTCGGTGCCGTACCTGCGCGCCGAGCCGGGCGCACGCGACGCGTGGCGCGCGCGGCTCGCGGGCGACGGCCGGCTGAAGGTCGGGCTCGTGTGGACGGGCAGTGCGGGCCATCAGCGCAATCCGTTCCGGCGCGTCGGGCTCGAGCGCTACGCGCACGCGTTTCGCGGGATCGACGGCGTGACGTTCTATTCGCTGCAGCCGGGGGCGGACGCGGACGTCGCCGCCGCGCGCGCGGCCGGCTTCGCGATCGAGGACTACACGGCCGAATTGAAGAGCTTCGACGATACGGCCGCGTTCATCGGCGCGCTGGACCTCGTGATCACCGTGTGCACGTCGGTCGCGCATCTGGCCGGCGCGCTCGGCGCGCGCACCTGGGTGCTGCTCGACGTGAATCCGCACTGGCCGTGGCTGCTCGAGCGCCGGGACAGCCCGTGGTATCCGACCGCGACGTTGTACCGGCAACCGACGTTCGGCGCGTGGGCGCCGGTGATGGAAGAAGTGAGCCGCGACCTGCGGGGCCTCGCCGCGCAGCCGGCACCATTGGATCAACCGGCTGAATCGGCCCGGTCGTCCCGGTCGTCCCGGTCGTCCCGGTCGTCCCGGCAGGCCTGAACGGCCGGTTCGCGCTCACGGGCCGCCGCGCGCGGCAGCGGCCCGTCGTTTCATTTCGCCTCGCCGTTGCCGGGTTGCCGGCCGTTGCGCCGGCGCAGCCCGGGCCCGAACGTGAAGCCGAACGCGAGCAGCACGAACGACACCGCGAGCACGATGTTGTTGCCGCTCGTCACGTACGGCGTGAAGCCGCTCGTGCCTTCGATCCGCACGTCGAGCGAGCCGATCGTGAACGGCTTGAGCTGGCCGAGCACGCGGCCGTGCGCGTCGATCGCGGCCGTCATCCCGGTGTTGGTCGAGCGCAGCATCGGCCGGCCCGTTTCGAGCGAGCGCATCCGCGCGATCTGCAGATGCTGGTCGAGCGCGATCGTGTCGCCGAACCACGCGAGGTTCGTCACGTTGACGAGCACGCCCGGCGGCTGCGGGTTGTCGCGGATCGTCGCGGCGATTTCCTCGCCGAACAAGTCCTCGTAGCAGATATCGGCCATCACCGGCTGGTTGTGCACGAGGAACGGCTTCTGCACCGGCGCGCCGCGCGCGAAGTCGCCGAGCGGCATCTTCATCAGGTTGACGAACCACCGGAAGCCCCACGGGATGAATTCGCCGAAGGGCACGAGGTGGTGCTTGTCGTAGTGATAGATGTCGCGCGAATTCGGCGTCACGCCGTACAGGCTGTTCGTGTAGTCGACGTAGCGGCCGTCCTCGGTCACCGACGCGCCGACCGCGCCGAACAGCACGGCCGAACCGGTCGTGTCGCTGAACTTGCGGATCGCGACGGCGAACGGCTCGGGCAGCTCCTGGATCATCACCGCGATCGCGGTCTCGGGCGTGACGATCAGGTCGGCCGGCTTCTCGACGATCATCTGCTGGTACATCTTGATCGCCGCGTCGATGCCTTCCTGCTCGAACTTGATGTCCTGCTTCACGTTGCCCTGCAGCAGCCGCACGGTGAGCGGCGCGTTCGCGGGCACCGTCCACGTGACTTGCGACAGCCCGACGCCGGCCGCGACGAGCGCGACGGCGATGCCGGCCGGCGCGGCGATGCGCACGCGCGCGTTGCCGCTCGATGCGCCGGCTTCGCCGTCACGCACCGGCGACGGGCGCGCGGCGGCGAGCGCCTGCACGACCAGGGCGGCGAACAGCGCGAGCACCCATGCGATCCCGTACACGCCGACCACCGGCGCAAAGCCCGCGAACGGGCCGTCGACCTGCGGGTAGCCGCTGCCGAGCCACGGAAAGCCGGTGAACACGGTGCCGCGCAGCCATTCGCCGAGCGCCCACGCGCTCGCGAACGCAAAGGCGCCGTGCCAGGTCGGCGAGAACGGCCGCGGGTCGGGCTCGCGGCGGTGCCACGCATGGCCCGCGCAGAACGACCACAGCCCGGCCGAGAACGCCGGGTACAGCGACAGGTACAGCGCGAACAGCACGAGCGCGCCGCCCGCGAGCGGCGCGGCCATTTCGCCGTACACGTGCATGCTGATGTAGAGCCACCAGACGCCGCTGATGAAGTTGCCGAAGCCGAACGCGCCGCCGGTGAGCGCGGCGCCGCGCCAGCTCGACGTGCGCGTCAGCTGCGCGAAAAACCAGACGAATACGACGAGCTGCAGCCAGCCGCCATGCGGCGTCGGCGCGAACGCGAGCGTATTGGCCGCGCCGGCGAGCAGCGCGGCCGGATAGTGCCAGCGCGGCAGCGCGCGGCCGGGCGCCGGCGCGAGAAGGCCGCCAGCCGGGCGGGACGGGATCGGATCGTCCATGTGAAGCGGAAGAGGGCGAGCGGTTGAAGGAGGCGCGGCTGGCGCGGAACGGTCAGTCTTCGTGCGAGGTTTCGGCGCGACGGCTGGCGAGCGGGTTGCGGCGCACCAGCAGCACATGGACCTGGCGCGCATCGCCGCGCTGGATCTCGAACACGAGGTTGCCGAGCTGCAGCTTCTCGCCGCGGTGCGGCACGCGGCCGAAATGATGGGTGATCAGCCCGCCGATCGTGTCGACTTCGTCGTCGGGGAAATCGGTGCCGAACACCTCGTTGAACTGCTCGATCTCGGTGAGCGCGCGCACGCGGTAGCGGCCGTCCGGCCCCGAGATGATGTTGCCGGCTTCCTCGTCGAAGTCGTATTCGTCCTCGATGTCGCCGACGATCTGTTCGAGCACGTCCTCGATCGTGATCAGGCCCGCGACGCCGCCGTATTCGTCGACGACGATCGCCAGGTGGTTGCGGTTCACGCGGAAGTCGTGCAGCAGCACGTTCAGGCGCTTCGATTCCGGAATGAACACGGCCGGGCGCAGCATCCCGCGCACGTCGAACTCGTCCTCGGCATAGAAACGCAGCAGATCCTTCGCGAGCAGCACGCCGATCACGTTGTCGCGGTTTTCCTCGTACACGGGATAGCGCGAGTGCGCCTTTTCGAGGACGAACGGGATGAAATCCTCGGGCTTGTCGGCGATGTTGATCGCGTCCATCTGCGCGCGCGGCACCATGATGTCGCGGGCGCACAGATCGGATACCTGGAACACGCCTTCGATCATCGACAGCGAATCGGCGTCGATCAGGTTGCGTTCGTGGGCGTCCTGGAGGATTTCCAGCAGCTCGCCGCGGGATTCGGGCTCGGGCGAGATGAAGTCGGTCAGGCGCTCGAGCAGCGAGCGCTTTTCTTGCGGTTTGTCGGTTGACTTACGACTGGGATACGAATCGTTCATGGTGGTGCGCCCGGGTCATGCCGGGGCGCGCGGTCACGGAGTAGGCAAGGATACACCAAGGGCACGACGCGACCGTGTCACCCGGCCGGTCGGCCAGGGTGGGCGGCTCGCGCGGGCCCCGCTCGCGGACGGCCGCGCCGGGCGCGACATCGTCGTCGGGTCCATCCTATCGCAGAAAGGGTCGGCGGGGCGCGGCGGCAAAAAAACGGTGGCGGGAAGGGCGGCGCGGCCCGACGCGGGAAACGGCCGGCGACGGCGGCATTCTGCCGCAGGCGGCCGACACCGGCGCGCCGCTCAGAACCGCATGCCGGCCGAGCAGCCGCCGGCGGCCGCGCCGTTGGTCGCGGCGCCGCCGCAGCCGAGTATCCCGCAGCCGGACAGCGCGACGCTCGCGGCGACGAGCAGCGCGGCGATCCTGCAACGCGACCAGCGTGACGGTTTCATCGGGCGTGTCCTCGTTCTGATGCGCGGGCGGCGCGGTGTTGCATGGCGGCAGGCCGCGCGTCGTGCCGGATCACCGGCATCGCGCCAGCAACCCTTCCAGCGCGCGGTCGGGGATGCCGCTCGCGCGCAGCGCGTCGACCGTGCGGCTCACGTAGTCGAGCGTCGTGCCGTAGCGGCCGGCCGCGCAGCCGAACACTTCCTTCACGACGGGGTCGGTCAGCTTGCCGGTGTAGGTCGGTGCGTCGCGGCGCATCACGAACGCGAGCGCATTCACGCGTTCGCCGGTCTCGAGCGAGCACGGCAGCCATGCGGGCCGGTACGAGCCCATCGGCATCTCGCGCTTCCACAGCGTCTCGAGATGCGGCTGCGCGGTCGGGCCGGAGAGCCGGAAGGCGATGCCCGAGCACGAGCCGCCGCGATCGAGCGCCAGCACGAGGCCTGGCCGTTCGGGCGTGCCGCGGTTCACGCGCGACCACAGGTAGAGCCCGCGGTGATAGCCGTGCACCTTGCCGCGCACGGCGGCGACGGTCGGCAGCCCCGGGTTCCAGATCAGCGAGCCATAGCCGAACAGCCAGAGATCCTGCCGGCCGTCCCAGTCGCGCATCGTATGCGCGAGCGACGCCGCGAGCTCGTCTTCGGTCAGCAGACGGCCTTCGCCGATCGACGGCGGGTAGGCGGGCGGCAGCATCGCGGCGTTGCGCATCGGGCGGACGGCTTACTGGTACGGGTTCGGGAAACCCAGTTTCGCGAGGATGTCGACTTCGAGCGCTTCCATTTCGGCCGCGTCCTCGTCGCTCGTCTCGTGGTCGTAGCCCTGCGCGTGCAGCGCGCCGTGCACCAGCAGGTGCGCGTAATGGGCCGCGAGCGGCTTGCCTTGCTCGTGCGCTTCCTTCTCGACCACCGGGCAGCACAGCACGAGGTCGCCGATCACGGTGCCGTCGGGCGCCGCGTCGTACGCGAAGGTCAGCACGTTGGTCGGATAGTCCTTGTGGCGGTAGCCGGCGTTCAGCGTACGGCCTTCGTTCTCGCCGACGAAGCGCACGGTGAGCTGCGCGCTCGCGAACAGCGCCGGCTCGATCCATTCGGCGATCAGCTTGCGCTTCGGCAGCGTCTTGCGCACGTCGCTCGTGATCTCGTCGCCGTACTGGACGGACAGGTCGAATTCCAGCGCGCGCGGCTCGTCTTCGGGGTCGTCCTCGCGCGGCGCGAATTCGGCGCCGACGTGCAGCGTCACGCTGTCGTAGTGCTCGGGCTGCAGCGCGAGCTTCGCGCGCATCGCCGGATCGTTGTGCTGCGCGACGATCGCGACGGCCGCGTCGCCCGAGCTGCCCGACAGGTCGAACATCAGGCTGCGGCCGTCCGGGAAGTCGATCCGCAGCCCCTGCGCGTTGACGGTCCGGGCTTTGCCCTTCGCGTCGAACAGCGAAAGGCGGGGGGATTCGGACGCGGCGGACGGGGCGCGACCGGACTTGCGGGAACGGGAGGATTTCATGACGCGTGCGGCGATTGGAACGCGTTGAGGATACACCAAACGGCCGATCGCGCCCGAATTCGGACCGGCCGCGCCGGGGCGAAAAAAAGCCCGGCGCGTCGTCTGGCGGGCCGGGCCGGGAGGCCGGGGCAGCATGCGGGCGACGCCGCGGCTCAGCCGTCCTGATGCTGCGCGTGGAATTCGTCGTACGCCTCGACGATGCGCGCGACGAGCGGATGGCGCACCACGTCCGCGCTCGTGAAGCGCGTGAGCGCGATGCCGCGCACGCCGCCGAGCACCTGCTGCGCCTCGACGAGGCCGCTCTTGTGGCCGCGCGGCAGGTCGACCTGGCTCGTGTCGCCGGTCACGACCGCCTTCGAGCCGAAGCCGATCCGCGTGAGGAACATCTTCATCTGCTCGGGCGTCGTGTTCTGCGCCTCGTCGAGGATGATGAACGCGTGGTTCAGCGTGCGGCCGCGCATGTACGCGAGCGGCGCGATCTCGATCATCTGGCGCTCGAACATCTTGGCCGTCTTGTCGAAGCCGAGCAGGTCGTACAGTGCGTCGTATAGCGGCCGCAGGTACGGGTCGACCTTCTGCGCGAGATCGCCCGGCAGGAAGCCGAGCCGCTCGCCGGCCTCGACGGCCGGGCGCGTCAGCACGATCCGCTTGACCTGGTCGCGCTCGAGCGCGTCGACCGCGCACGCGACCGCGAGGTAGGTCTTGCCGGTGCCGGCCGGCCCGATGCCGAACGTCACGTCGTGCTGAAGGATCTGTTTCAGGTATTCGCGCTGCGCGGGCGTGCGGCCGCGCAGGTCGGCGCGCCGCGTGTAGAGCTTCGGCCCAGGCTCTTCCTCCGGCTCGCTGGCGTCGAGCTGCGCGACGGGCTCGTCGAACGGATGATCGGGGTCGCCGCGAAAGCGCACGTCGACCGTGTCCTGGCGGCCGTTGCCGGCCGTGTGGCGCACTTCGACCAGCGCGAGCTGGATGTCGTCGACCGACAGCGGATCGCGCGCGCGGTTGTAGAAGTTTTCGAGCGCGGCGAGCGCGAGCTTGGCGCCGCGCCCGCGGATCGTGATCCGGTGGCCGCGCCGCGCGAGCGTGACGTCGAGCGCCTGTTCGATCTGCCGCAGGTTCTCGTCGAGCGGGCCGCAGAGGTTGGCGAGGCGCGCGTTGTCGTCGCGCGGGGCGGTGAATTCCAGTGCTTGGACGGTCTTCAAAGTAGCGTCGGGCTCCTGTCGGGGCGTCGGTCGGTCAGTGGGTGGCCGCGCTCGCGTCGTCGCTGACGAGCACGAGCTCGCCGCGCAGCGAATGCGGGTACGCATGGTTGATCTTCACGTCGATCATCTGGCCGATCAGGCGCGGGTGCGACGCGAGCGGCGCCGGGAAATTCACGACCCGGTTGTTCTCGGTGCGGCCCGCGAGCTCGTTCGGGTCCTTGCGCGACGGGCCCTCGACGAGGATCCGCTCGACCTTCCCGACCATCGACTGGCTGATGCGCGCGACGTTCTCCTCGATCGTCGCCTGCAGATGTTGCAGGCGTTTGAGCTTCACCTCGCGCGGCGTGTCGTCGGCGAGGTTCGCGGCCGGCGTGCCGGGGCGCGGGCTGTAGATGAACGAGAAGCTGGTGTCGTAGCCCATCTCGTGCACGAGCGCCATCATCTTGTCGAAATCGTCCTCGGTCTCGCCGGGGAAGCCGACGATCATGTCGGTCGACAGCGACAGGTCCGGGCGGATCGCGCGCAGCTTGCGGATCACCGACTTGTATTCGAGCACCGTGTAGCCGCGCTTCATCGCCATCAGGATGCGGTCGGAGCCGTGCTGGACCGGCAGGTGCAGGTGGCTCACGAGCTTCGGCACCTTCGCGTACGTGTCGATCAGGCGCTGCGTGAATTCCTTCGGGTGCGACGTCGTGTAGCGGATCCGCTCGATGCCGGGGATGTCGGCGACGTATTCGATCAGCGTCGCGAAATCGGCGATGTCGGTCGAACCGGCCGTCAGCGCGCCGCGGTAGGCGTTCACGTTCTGGCCGAGCAGCGTGACTTCGCGCACGCCCTGGTCGGCGAGGCCGGCCACTTCGGTCAGCACGTCGTCGAGCGGGCGCGACACTTCATCGCCGCGCGTGTACGGCACCACGCAGTAGCTGCAGTACTTCGAGCAGCCTTCCATGATCGACACGAACGCGCTCGGCCCCTCGACGCGCGCGGGCGGCAGGTGGTCGAACTTCTCGATCTCGGGGAACGTGATGTCGACCTGCGCGCGGCCGCTCGCGCGGCGCGCGTCGATCATCTGCGGCAGGCGGTGCAGGGTTTGCGGGCCGAACACGAGGTCGACGTACGGCGCGCGCGACACGATCGACGCGCCTTCCTGGCTCGCGACGCAGCCGCCGACGCCGATCAGCAGGCCCGGCTTCGCTTCCTTCAGCTCGCGCACGCGGCCGAGATCGGAGAACACCTTTTCCTGCGCCTTCTCGCGCACCGAGCACGTGTTGAACAGGATGATGTCCGCGTCTTCCGGCGTGTCGGTCTTTTCGAGGCCTTCGGCGGCATTGAGCACGTCCACCATCTTGTCCGAGTCGTACTCGTTCATCTGGCAGCCGAAGGTCTTTACGTAAACTTTCTTGGTCATGGGGATTCGCCGTTCGCAGTGGTTGACCTGGGGGCGTCGTCAAGAGTGAATCGGGACGGCCGGGCGCGGCACGCGAATCGCGCGCATCGGGCAGGAAAGGCCGTCGGGAAAGCCTTCCATTATAGCTTTTCACGCCACGACGGACGGGCGACAGGTTGCGGGCGCGCGACGCCGGCTTCCGGGTTCGGACCCCGCGATAGCGGCGAAGCGGCCGTCATCGGCACGCGTTCAGCAGGTCGTCGAGCGCCGCTTCCTCGCGCGCGAAGCGTTCGGCGAGAAAGTCGAGCAGCACGCGCACGCGCGGCGCCATGTAGCGCTTGCTGTGATAGATCGCATGCAGCGGCGCGTCCTGGTGCCGCCAGTCGGGCAGCAGCACGCGCAGCCGGCCCGCGCGGACGTCGTCGGCGATGTCCCACAGCGACTTCAGCGCGATGCCGTGGCCGCGCAGCGTCCATTCGCGCGTGAGGCCGCCGTCGTTGGTCTCGAACGCGGTCGACACGGGCACCGTGTGGATCTGCACTTCGTCGCCGCGCGTGAAGTGCCAGGTGTTCATCGGGCCGGACGCGATCGTGATCACGTTGCACGGAAAGCGGGCCAGATCGTGCGGATCGGCCGGCAGGCCATGGCGTTCGACGAACGACGGCGCCGCGCACAGCACGCGCCGGTTGGTCGCGAGCCGGCGGGCGATCAGCGCGCCGTCGGGCGGCGCGGCGAAGCGGATCGCGAGATCGATCTCGTCCTGCCACAGGTTCGATGACGAATCGGACGCCGTCAGCGAGAACGTGACGCCCGGATGCAGCGTCGTGAATTCGTGGAGCCAGTCGAGCAGCTGGTGGCGGCCGAAATCGGACGTCGACGACAGCCGCACCTTGCCGCTCACGACGTTGCGGCCTTCCTGCAGCATCGCATCCGCGTCGTCGAGCGCCTGCAGCGCCTGGCGGCAGCAGTTCAGGTACAGCTTGCCTTCGTCGGTGAGCCGCAATTGCCGCGTCGAGCGCTCGAACAGCCGCGTCGCGATCTTCGCCTCCAGCTTCGCGAGCCGCGCGCTCGCGGCGGCCGGCGTGAGGTTCAGCTTGCGCCCGGCGGCGGTGAGGCTGCCCAGCTCCGCCGCCTCGACGAACAGCCGGATGTCGCCCAGTCGGTCCATGCGATTTTCCAGAAATATTTGAAAATGGTTCAAAGGCCACGCCAATTATCAAATATAGGCGTCTTCGGGACAATGCGCGCACATCCCGCTTTCTTGTGCGGTGCGGCACTGACACTGCGCCGCGGCCGCCGCCTTCCGGAGAACGTCATGCCCATTCCGCTCCTGGCGCTCGCGATCAGCGCCTTCGCCATCGGCACTACCGAATTCATCATCATGGGCCTGCTGCCCGAAGTCGCGTACGACCTCGCCGTGTCGCTGCCGTCGGCCGGCCTGCTCGTCACCGGCTACGCGCTCGGCGTCGCGGTCGGCGCGCCGCTGCTCGCGGTGCTGACGAGCCGCATGCCGCGCAAGGCCGCGCTGCAGTTGCTGATGGCGATCTTCATCGTCGGCAACGTGCTGTGCGCGACCGCGTCCGGCTACGCGATGCTGATGGTCGCGCGCGTCGTCACGTCGTTCGCGCACGGCTCGTTCTTCGGGATCGGCGCGGTGGTCGCCGCGTCGCTGGTGCCGGCCGACAAGCGCGCGAGCGCGATCGCGCTGATGTTCACCGGGCTCACGCTGTCGAACGTGCTCGGCGTGCCGTTCGGCACGTTCGTCGGCCAGCTGCTCGGCTGGCGCGCGTCGTTCTGGATCGTCGCCGCGCTCGGCGTGCTCGCGCTCGGCGGCGTGGCCGCGCTGGTGCCGAACCGCCACGACGCCGGGCCGGTCGGTCTCGGCCACGAAGTGCGCGTGCTGAAGGAGCCACAGGTGTGGCTCGCGCTGCTGATGACCGTGCTCGGCTTCGGCGGCGTGTTCGTCGTGTTCACGTACATCGCGCCGATTCTCGAGACCGTGTCGGGCTACTCGCCGCGCGCGGTCGCGCTGATCCTCGTGCTGTTCGGCGCGGGGCTGACGGTCGGCAACACGATCGGCGGCAAGCTCGCCGACCGCGCGCTGATGCCGTCGCTGATCGCGATCCTCGTCGCGCTGATGGCCGTGATGGCCGTGTTCGCGAAGACGAGCCACCTGCCGGTCGCGGCCGCCGTCACCGTATTCGTCTGGGGGATCGCCGCGTTCGCGACGGTGCCGCCGCTGCAGGCGCGCGTGGTCGAGAAGGCCGCGAGCGCGCCGCATCTGGCGTCGACGCTGAACATCGGCGCGTTCAACGTCGGCAATGCAGGCGGCGCGTGGCTCGGCGGTCTCGCGCTGGAACACGGCTTCGCGCTCGATGCGCTGCCGTGGGTCGCGGTCGCGGTGACGTTCGCGGCGCTGGTCGTCACGTGGCTCGCGATGCGGCTCGATGCGCGCGGCCCGGCGCGCGGCGCGGCGCCGGCGGCGCAGTGAGCGGTCGCCACGGCGCCCTGCGCGGCGACGCCATAGCGGCAGGAAAAGGTTCGCGAGAAACGTATTCCTCCGCGATGCTGATAACGGTGTGAAGATAACTTCGTTTGCCCGTACCAGGCCGGGTGATAGCGTCTCGATACGCGCCAATGACCGGCGCAACCCGATTCCGATTCCGGCTTACCCCTACGCAGGGCCGCGCAGCGGCCCGGAGGCAATGCTATGTCTTCATCCCTGGCGCTCGTGCGCGACGTGTCTTCCTTCGAGTCCGGCCATGCCGCCGACGGGCGCGGCGCCGCGTCGCTCGACGTCCTCGAGCAGGTCGTCGGCGTGAACCTCGCGCGCTTGCGTGCCGAGCGGCAACTGTCGCTCGATGCGCTCGCGCGGCTGTCCGGCGTGTCGCGCGCGATGCTCGCGCAGATCGAATCGGCGCGCAGCGTGCCGTCGATCAAGGTGCTGTGCAAGATCGCGGCGGCGCTGAAGGTGTCGGTCGCCGCGTTCCTGCGGCGCCATGCGGTGAACGGTTTCGAGCACCTGGCGGCCGAGCGCGCGTCGCGCGTGGTCAGCTCGAACGGCCGTTTTTCGGCACGTGCGCTGTACCCGGAAGGCGAGCCGGCCGCGGCCGAATTCCACGAGTTGCGGATCGCGCCGCTGCATACGGAGCCCGGCGTGCGCCGCGCGCCCGGCACGACGGTCAATCTCGTCGTCAGCGAAGGCACGCTCGAAGTCAGCGTGCACGACCGCCGCCAGTTGCTCGCGACCGGCGACGCGATCGTGTTCGACGCTGACCAGCCGTACAGCCTGCGCAACCCGGGCGACAGCGAAGCGCGCGCGTTCCGCGTGACGGTGAGCCCCGAGGTGCCGCCGCGCTGGCTCGTGCCCGACGCGGCGCACGCGGCCGCCAACTGATCGCGCGGGCCGCGGCGCGACTGCGTTCCCGGCTTTCGCGGGATCGCGGGTTCGTCCGCCGGCCGCTCGGACGATGCCGTTAGACGGGGTCGTCAGTAAGGTTTTACCGGTCGTTCGCTGCGTTTCATGCGCGGCTGTTGTATGCTTGGCCCGCCGATGACGGGGCGTTCCCGTCCGGCAATCAGTGCGTCTTCAGGGCGGGGCGAAATTCCCCACCGGCGGTAGGCTGGCGTAAGCCGGCGAGCCCGCGAGCGCCCGCGCATCCGCGCGGGGTCAGCAGATCTGGTCGAATGCCAGAGCCGACGGTCACAGTCCGGATGAGAGAAGATGTGCAGATAGTCATGTCCGTCAGGGCCGCTTCGTGCTGCATGCGAAGCGGGTTGTCGTTCTGTCTGTTTGCAATGCCCTGAAACGTTTTTCGCCCAAATCGTATTTGCGAGGAGCGTTTCACATGTCCTTGATGTCCGTTTCGTCGGCGCCCGCCGACGCCTTTGCCGATCTCCCTCTGCTGGATTCCGAACCGGTGCCGCCGCGCATCGCCGCCGCGCTCGACGCGATGCGCGCAGGCCGCGCGGTCGTGCTGCAGGACGACCACGACCGCGAGAACGAAGCCGACCTGATCGTCGCCGCCGAGCGCATCACGCCCGAGACGATGGCGCTGCTGATCCGCGAGTGCAGCGGCATCGTGTGCCTGTGCCTGACCGACGACACGGTGCGCGCGCTCGAACTGCCGCCGATGGTGCAGATCAACGAAAGCCGCAACGGCACCGCGTTCACCGTGTCGATCGAGGCGCGCGAAGGCGTGCATACCGGCGTGTCGGCGGCCGATCGCGTGACGACGATCCGCGCGGCGATCGCCGACGGCGCGAAGCCGCACGATATCGTGCGCCCCGGCCACGTGTTTCCGTTGCGTGCGCAACCGGGCGGCGTGCTGGCGCGCCGCGGTCACACCGAAGGCACGGTCGACCTGTCGATCCTCGCGGGCCTGAAGCCGGCCGGCGTGCTGTGCGAGCTGATGAATCCGGACGGCACGATGACGCGCGGCGACGATGTCGAGCGCTTCGCGCAACGGCATGGGCTGCCGATGCTGACGATCGCGGAACTCGTCGAGTTCCGCGAGGCGTTGGCGGCCGCGCGCGAACGCTGCTGCGAGCCGGCCTGAGCGAAGGAAAGGCGGGCGCGTTCGCGCGCCCGTGGCGCGGCCGGATCGACCGATCCGGCCCGAATGACGGTCAGGACTGCACGTCGCCGAATTCGCCGCGCATGCCGGCTTCGACGAGCGCCGGCAGTTCGTCCATCCTGCGCATGATCCGCGTGATGCCCATCGCGCGCAGCGCGTCCGCGTAGTTGTCGGGGATGTGGCTCGCGCCGACGAACGCGATCGTCTTCATCCCGGCCGCCCGCGCGGCATTCAACCCCGAGATGCTGTCCTCGACGACGACGCAGCGCGCCGGCGTGACGCCGAGCGTGTGCGCCGCGTGCAGGTAGACGTCGGGGTAGGGTTTCGGCCGCGCGACCTGTTCGGAGCTGAACACGCGCTCGCCGAAGATCTCGGTGAGCGATGCGCGCTTGAGCGAGTTGCGCACGCGCACGAGCCGGCTGTTCGACACGACGGCGGCGGGCAGCGTGACCTTCAGCAGCGCATCGCGCACCCCGCTGATCGGTGCGAGCGATTGCGCGAGCGCGACCTCGATGTTGTGCTCGATGGTCTCGATGAAGTTGGCGGGCATTTCGATGCCGAAGCGGGATTCGATGCCGGTGAGGAAACGCGACGTCTGCTGGCCGAATGCCGACTTCGCGGCGGCTTCGAAATCGAGGTTCGGGAACGTGGCGGACAGCGTGTCGAGCAGCACGCGGTCGGCGATGACTTCGCTGTCGACGAGCACGCCGTCGCAGTCGCAGATGAGGTGATCGAGCATGGTGATGAAAACGCGGGATATCGGCGACGCCGATCGATTCGCCATCATACGTGCTTTCACGCACGGGCCGCGCGACGCGGCGGTAAATGTGCCCGATGCGGCAGCCGCGGCCCGCGTGCCCGGACCGCCGCCCCCGTTTGCCGCGTTACAGCTCGATCACGCGCCCCGTTTTCCACGACGTCATCGCGGCTTCGGCCAGCTCGAGCGCGGCGAGCCCGTCGTCGATCGTGGTCCGGACCGGCGTGCCGTCGCGCAGCGCGTCGACGAAGTGCGCGATTTCGGCCGCATACGCATGCCGGTAGCGTTCGAGGAAGAACGGCTCCGGCACGTCCGTCGCGATGCCGCCGGCGAGCCACGCGCTCACCTCGGTCGGCCGCACGTTGCCGGCCTGCAGCATCCCGTGGCTGCCGAGCAGTTCGAAGCGCTGGTCGTAGCCGTAGGCCGCGCGCCGCGACGTGTTGATCTGGCACAGCAGCCCGCGCCGCGTGCGGATCGTCACGGCGGTCGAATCGATGTCGCCGGCGTCGCGCACGGCCGGATCGGTCAGGCAACTGCCTGTCGCGTGCAGCGTCTGCGCTTCGTCGCCGAGGATCCAGCGGAACACGTCGAAATCGTGGATCAGCATGTCCTTGAAAATGCCGCCCGAGCTGCGGATGTAGTCGGCCGGCGGCGCGCCCGGATCGCGGCTCGTGACGACCAGCATTTCCGGCGCGCCGATCTCGCCGCGCTCGACGCGTGCCTTCAGCGCCGCGAAGGTCGGGTCGAAGCGGCGCTGGAAGCCGATCATGCAGGTCACGCCGCTGCGCCGCACGACGTCCGCGCACGCACGCGAGCGTTCGACGGTGAGGTCGACCGGCTTCTCGCAGAACACGGCCTTGCCCGCGTTCGCGGCCGCGACGATCAGGTCCGCGTGCGTGTCGGTGCTCGACGCGATCACGACGGCCTGCACCGACGCATCGCCGAGCGCGCGCTCGATGTCGGCGACCTGCGCGCCGTGCGTGCGGGCGAGCGCTTGCGCCGACGGCGCATGCCGGTCGATCACGTACTTGAGTTTCGCGCCCGGATGGCGCGCGAGATTCGCCGCGTGGATCTTGCCGATCCTGCCCGCGCCGAACAAAGCGAATTCGATCATGCCGTTCTCCTGTCGATGTTCTTGTCTTGCCGATGCGCGACCGGCGTGGGTCGCGCATCGGCACGGTAGTCCGCTCAGCGATCCGCCAGTTCGCCGCGCACGTAGTCGATGCTCGCCCGCAGCCGGGCTTCGATGTCGTCCGCTTCGGCGATTTCGCTCGCGAACGGCTCGAACGACAACGCGCCGCGGTAGCCGCGCGCGAGCAGCTCGCGCAGTTGCCGGACGTTGCCGAGCCGGTCCGCGCCGCCGACCAGCACGCGATGGCCGTCGCGCATCCGGTCGATCGGCAGGTCGGTTTCCTCGACGCCCGAGATGTGCACGAGGCCCGTCAGGTTCGGGAAGAAGATGTCCTCGCCGGCGAGGTGATGGTGGAACGTGTCGTGCACGAGCCGGAACACCGGTTCGCCCGCCGCCGCGTAGATGCCCTTCACCGCATCCGACTTGCGGCGCAGCGCGCATTCCTCGAAGCCGAGCGGCTCGATGAAGCCGAGCAGGCCGCGAGCCGCGAGGATCGGCTTCAGCGCCTTCAGCGCCGTCACGAGATCCGCATGGCGGGCGTCCGCGCTGCGCGTGTCGTTGCGGCTGTTGGTCGGGCACAGCACCAGCGCACGCGCGCCGCATTGCGCCGCGTAGTCGGCCAGCACGGTCGCCTCGTCCGCGCGCTCGGCGTTCCATTGCTCGAAGCGCTGCAGCGCGTTGATCGTCAGGATCGTCACGCCGCCGGCTTCGGCCGTCGCGCGGACCGCGGCGGCCGGCGTGCCGTCGGCGAGCTCGACGCCGTCGAGATCGTTGCGGATCTCGATCGTGTCGACGCCGAGGCGCCGGCACAGCGCGACGTAGCGGTCGAGCGGCAAGCGCGGCGCGCTCATCCGGTTCAGCGAAAAGTGGAAGGCTTGCGTCATCGTTCTGTCCTTGGGGCTGGAGTGGGGCGGGTCCGAGTCAGGTGCCGGTGCGTGCGGCGAGTGCGTGCCACGTGTCGCGCAGCCAGTGCGCGCACGCGATGTTGTTGTCGAAGATCGAATAGCGTGCGCCGCCGCCGTAGTCGGGAAACGGGATGAACTCGCAACTGATCTGTTCGAGCAGCGGCGGCTGCGCGTGAGCCTGCGCTTGCAGCAACTGGCGCACCGCGGCTTTCCACGTGTCGAGCGCATCGGCATGCCATTCGCCGTGATACGCGCCCGGCGCCGGGGCGACGAACGGGTACTGGATGCCGCGGCCGGGCCTGCCGTCCGCGCGGCGCATCCTGCGGTTGTCGGGGTTGTTCGGCGTCACGCTGCGCGCATGCGCATGCCGGACCCAGCCGCGCGCGATCCAGTCGGCGTAGATCGCGTCGGGCGACGCCGGGTCGAGCAGCGAGCGGCCGCCGTCGGCCGACTCGCGCAGGCCCGCTGCGTCGAGTTCGGCGCGGTTGCCGATCTTGAACAGCAGGTGCGAATGATCGAGCGTGATCCGGAACGGCGCGCCGGCCTGCTCGACAAGTTGCGCGACCCGCGCCACGCGCGCGAACGCCTCGCTCCACATGTCGACGTGCACTTCGAGGCTCGGCAGGCAGCCGACCGGCTCGCCCAATGCGTACGCGCGCAGATAGAAATCGGCGACTTCGCGATCCGACAGCGGATGGCCGTCCGCGTGATGCGCGAACAGCTGGCAGTTGAGCACCGTGCTGCCGAAGCGTACGCCTGCCGCGACGGTCTCGGCGACCTGCGCTTCGTCGCGGCCCGCGCACCAGATGCCGCCGATCACGCGAATCGGCAGCGCGTGGCGCTCGACCAGCGCGAAATACGGCGACAGGTCCTCGCCGCGCGCCGGATTCTTTTCGATGTAATCGAACACGCGGGCAGCGGCGACCATCCGGAAGCGCTCGGCGGGCGGGGGCGGCGGCAGCCCGTCGTGTTCGAGCACGCCGTCGAGGTTCACGCCGATGAGGATCGGTTCAGCCATCGTCTCCTGTCCGTTTTTGTCCGTGGATGGCTGATCAATGTACGGATGCGCGGCGCGGGCTGCATGACAAACGTTGACGAAAAATCGCCCATGCCGCGGTCGATTTTTTCGCCGCGCGCATGCGGTGCGTCGCGGGGCGCGATTCACGGCTGCAGGTACGCGCTCGTCCTCACGTTCGCCGGACAGAACACGCGGAATTCGACCGGGTCGTCCGGCGGCGGCTGTTCGACGATGCCGCACGCATGCAGCACGTGCTGCACCGCGGAAATCGCCTGCCCGTCCGGATCCTGGTCGATCGCGAGATCCATCGCGCCGGCTTCGATGAAGGTGCGGTGCAGATCGATCATCTCGTGGCCGATCCACACCACGCGGCCGATCGCGCCGGCCTTGCGCAGCGCCGCTTCGATGCCGGCCGACCCGGCGCCGCTGTTGTAGATCGCGACCACGTCGTCGTGCGTTTGCAGCGCCTTCGACACCGCGCGGTAGCAGCGATCGTCCTGGTCGAGCGTCTCGACCGGCTCATCGTCGCAGCGCATGGCGGCGAACGCGTCGGCGAGCTGGTCGCGGCAGCCGGCCATCCGGTCGGCGTGCGCGCGGTAGCCCATGCGGCCGCCGAGCAGCAGCACGCGGCCGGGGCGCGCGGCGAGGCGGCCGATGTAGTAGCCGGCCGTGCGCCCCGCGCGATAGTTGTCGATGCCGGCGAAATGCGCGCGGTCGATGCCGCCGATGTCGGTGACCATCGTGACGACGGTCTCGCCCCGGGCGATCGCGCCGGCCAGCGCGTCGCGCATGCGGGCCGTGTCGTGCGCGGTGACGATCAGCGCCGCGCGCCGGTACGCGGGCCGTTCGATCAGCGCGGCGGCGCGCGCGTCGTCCGCGGCCGGCAGGATCGTCCGGTGCACGACCACGCGCCGGTCGAGCATCTGCAGCGAGCGCTGCAGCGCCTGCTGCAACCGCCGGAAGAACGGCGCGTCGGTGTCCGGCAGCAGCACGTCGACGTGGATCAGCCCGTGCCGCGTGTCGGGCAGCTGCCGCGGCACGCCGAGCTGCCGCGCGGCCGCCACCACGCGTTCGCGCGCCTGCGCGGAGACGCTGCCGCGCTCGTTCAGCACGCGGTCGACGGTCGTCGTGCTGACGCCGGCGAGCGCCGCGATCTCGTCGAAGCGCGCGGTGCGCTTGCGCCAGCGCGGCCCGGATTCACCTGCCATGGTCGTCTCCATCGTGAGGGTCGCCATCGATCGCGTGGCGTTGTCGGGAACGCTAAAGCGATGGCGAAATTTCGTCAACGTTTCGATTGAGGCGGGGCGGCCGGTCGCCTAATTTCGCTCTTATGGCGAAGCGCTTGCCGCGCTTCCCGCGCACAAGAACCCCAGGAGACAGAAGTGGCCCAACCCGACGACCCGGCACGCGAACCCACGGCGGCGCGCCGTCAGGCATACCGAATGATCGGCGGCGCCGGCGAGCGCGCGCACGCGGCCGGGCTCGTCAACGCCGCGTGGTACCGGTGCGCGGTGCCGCGGCCGCTGATGAAGCAACTGATGCAGCGCGGCGATGCGCGGGCGATCCGCGACACGCTGATCTGGTACGCGGCGATCGCGATCAGCGGCGCGCTCGGGTGGCTGGCGTGGCGCGCGCATTCGGCATGGGCGATTCCCGCGTTCTTCGTGTACGGCACGCTGTACTGCAGCCCGGCCGATTCGCGCTGGCACGAATGCGGACACGGCACCGCGTTCCGCACGCGCTGGATGAACGACGCGCTGTACCAGGTCGCGTCGTTCCAGGTGTTCCGCCGCGCGACCGCCTGGCGCTGGAGCCATGCGCGCCATCACACCGATACGCTGGTCGTCGGGCGCGATCCGGAAATCGCCGCGCCGAAGCCGACCGACTGGCTCGCGCTCGCGCTGAACGTCGTCGCGCTGAAGCACGTGGCCGGCGAGCTGCGCAAGATGCTCGCGGTGTCGTTCACCGGCCGGCTCGACGACGAGGAGCGCACCTACGTGCCCGAATCGGAATGGCCGAAGGTCGTGCGCGAGTCGCGCATCCATCTCGCGATTTACGCGCTCGTGACGGGCGCCGCGCTCTACTGGCACACGATCCTGCCGCTGCTCTACATCGGGTTGCCGAGCCTCTACGGCGCGTGGCTGTACCTGTACTTCGGCCTCACGCAGCACGCGGGCATGCCGGAGAACGTGCTCGATCACCGGCGCAACTGCCGGACCGTGATGATGAACCCGGTGTTCCGCTTCCTGTACTGGAACATGAACTATCACGTCGAGCACCACATGTTTCCGATGGTGCCGTTCCATGCGCTGCCGCAGCTGCACGAAGCCGTGAAGGCCGACATGCCGCCGCCGTACCGCAGCACGCTGGCGGCGTATGCGGAGATCGTGCCGGCGCTGATCCGGCAGACGCGCGACCCGTCCGATTACGTCGTGCGGCCGGTGCCGGACGCGGCGCGCGCCTGACCGCTATCGAACCTCACAACGAAGGAGACACGCACCATGACGCAATGGATCGACACCGGCGCGCTCGACGACATCGACGACGAAGACGTCGCGCGCTTCGATCACGCCGGCCGCACTTACGCGATCTACCGGATCGACGGCGAGGTGTATGCGAGCGACGGGCTGTGCACGCACGAGCACGTGCATCTCGCGGATGGGCTCGTAATGGATCACGTGATCGAGTGCCCGAAGCACAACGGCCGCTTCGACGTGCGCGACGGCCGGCCGCTGTCGGCGCCCGCGTGCGAGAAGCTGCGTACGTACCGCGCGAAGATCGAGGACGGCCGCATCCTGATCGAGGTGTGACGCGATGAGCCACGACGGGTTGATGGCGATCGTCGGCGCGGGCCATGCGGGCGGGCGTGCGGCGCAGGTGCTGCGCGCGTCCGGCTGGCGCGGGCGCATTGTGCTGATCGGCGCGGAGCCGCATTGGCCGTACGAGCGGCCGCCGTTGTCGAAGGGTGTGCTGACGGGCGAGCGTAGTGCCGCGCAATGCCGGTTGCGCGATGCCGAAGCATGGGCGGCCGATCGCATCGAGCGGATCGTCGCGACCGTCGAGCGCATCGATCCGCACGCACGCGAAGTGCGCGTGTCGGGCGGGCGCATGTTCGGCTACGACGCGCTGCTGCTGGCCACAGGCGGCCGTGCGCGCCGTCTGGCCGTTCCGGGTGCGGCGCTCGACGGCGTAGTCGCGTTGCGCACGCTCGACGATGCGGCCGCGCTCGGCGCGCGGCTCGTGCCCGCCGCGCGGATCGTGCTGATCGGCGGCGGCTTCATCGGCCTCGAAGTCGCGGCGTCGGCGCAGCAGCGCGGCTGCCGCGTGACCGTGCTCGACGCGGCGCCGCGGCTGCTCGGCCGCGCGGTGCCGGAAGCCATCGCGACGCGCGTGCATGCGCTGCACGACGAGCAGGGCGTGGCGATTCGCCTGAACCGAAAGCCGGTGGCGATCGAGCGGACGTCGGGCGGTGCGCTCGTCGTCGTGCTCGACGACGGCGATACGCTGCTCGCCGACACGGTCGTGGCCGGCATCGGCATCGAACCGGCCGACGAGCTGGCGCGCGATGCGGGCCTTGCGGTCGAGCGCGGGATCGTCGTGAACGCGCAGCTCGAGACGTCGGCACGCGGCATCTACGCGGCTGGCGACGTCGCGGTGTTTCCGAGTGCGTTATCGGGCTTGCCGGTTCGACAGGAGACGTGGCACGGCGCCGAGACGCAGGCGCCCGTCGTCGCCCGCAACATGCTCGGCGCGAACCAACCGTATCGCGACATACCGTGGTTCTGGTCCGATCAATACGATGCGCAGTTGCAGGTGGCTGGGGAGCCGGCGCTTGGCACGCAGTCGGTCGCGCGCGTGCTCGGCGACGATGCGGAAATCCATTTCCATTTCGATGCGGGCGGGCGGCTCGTCGCGGCGAGCGGCTTCGGCCGTGCCGCGGGATTCGTGAAGGAAATGCGCGTGGCGAGAATGCTGGTCGAACGCGGGATCGACGTGACGCCGGATGAGGTCGCGGACGTCGCGGTGAAGCTGAAATCGCTGGTGACGGCCGTGAATGACCGGCAGAAGAAAGGAGAAGAGTGAAGCGCGCGGCAGTGAGCGCCGCGCGCTTCGTTCAGACCGCGATCAGGCCATCGCGTGCAGGCGCAGATACAGGCCGGCCGCCGCGGCGCCGCCGAGCAGCGGGCCGACGACGGGCACCCATGCATAGCGCCAGTCGCTGTCGCGCTTGCCGGGAATCGGCAGCAGCGCATGCATGATGCGCGGCGACAGGTCGCGCGCGGGGCTCATCGCATAGCCGGTCGGGCCGCCGAGCGAGATGCCGATGCCGAGCACGAGCAGGCCGACGGGCAGCGCGTCGAGCGCGCCGAGGCCGACCTGCGGCGACGCGAGATACAGCACGCCGAGGATCAGCACGAACGTGCAGATCGCTTCGGTCAGCACGTTGTGCGTGGTGCTGCGGATCGCCGGCGCCGTGCAGAACACCGCGAGCTTCAGGTCCGCATCGGCTTCCTTCGCGAAGTGCTGGCGATACGCGAGCCACACGAGCAACGCGCCGGCCATCCCGCCGAGCATCTGCGCGAGCACGTAGCCGCCGACTTTCGACCACGCGAACTTGCCCGCGAGCGCGAGGCTGATCGTGACGATCGGGTTCAGGTGCGCGCCGCTGAACGACGCGGTCACGTAGACGGCGACGAACACCGCCATCGCCCAGCCCATCACGATCACGATCAGGTCCGCGCCTTTGCCCTTGGTCTTTGCAAGCAGCACGTTTGCGACCGCGCCGTTGCCGAGCAGCACGAGGATCGCCGTGCCGATGAATTCTGCAATATAAGGTGACATGGTTGTCTCTCGAATATCACGGCGGACTCGCGCGTGCTGCTGCGCGGTCCGCCGGTGTTGTTGTATTTCGTTTGGTTTGCTTCAGTTTATTGCGCGTCGTCGGCCCATGCCTTCGCGGCACGCACCGCGCGCTGCCAGCCAGCCATGCGCTGCTCGACCTGCTCCTTCGGCATCGACGGTGCGAAGCGGCGATCGAGCTGCCACTGGTCGCGCACTTCGTCGAGGCTCTTCCAGTAGCCGATCGCGAGGCCCGCGAGATAGGCCGCGCCGAGCGCGGTCGTCTCGGTGATCTGCGGACGCACCGCGTCGACGCCGAGCAGGTCGGCCTGGAACTGCATCAGCAGGTCGTTCGCGCTCGCGCCGCCGTCCACGCGCAGCTCGCCGATGCTGATGCCCGAATCGGCTTCCATCGCGGCCAGCACGTCGAGCGACTGGTACGCGATCGCGTCGAGCGCCGCGCGCGCGAGGTGCGCGGACGTCGTGCCGCGCGTGACGCCGAACACCGAGCCGCGCGCCCGCGCGTTCCAGTGCGGCGCGCCGAGGCCGGCGAACGCGGGCACGAGATACACGCCGTCGGTGTGCGGCACGGTCGCGGCGAGCGCCTCGATCTCGGCGGCGGTCTTGATGATGCCGACGCCGTCGCGCAGCCATTGCACGACCGCGCCCGCGATGAAGATGCTGCCTTCGAGCGCGTACTGCACGTCGTCGCCGATCTGCCAGGCGATCGTCGTGACGAGGTTGTTCTTCGATTCGATCGGCTTGTCGCCGGTGTTCATCATCAGGAAGCAGCCGGTGCCGTAGGTGTTCTTCACCATGCCCGAGGTCGTGCACATCTGGCCGAACAGCGCCGCGTGCTGGTCGCCGGCGATGCCCGCGAGCGGGATCTTCGACGCGAACACGGTGGTCTTGGTGTGGCCGTAGATTTCCGACGATGCCTTCACTTCCGGCAGCATGCTGCGCGGGATGTCGAGCAGTTCGAGCAGCTCGCTGTCCCATTCACGGGTGTGGATGTTGAACAGCATCGTGCGCGACGCGTTGGTCACGTCGGTCACGTGCAGTTCGTGCTTCGTGAAGTTCCACACGAGCCAGCTGTCGACGGTGCCGAACGCGAGCTTGCCCTGGCGTGCCTTGTCGCGCGCGCCCGGCACGTTGTCGAGAATCCAGCGGATCTTCGTCGCGGAGAAGTACGAATCGATCGGCAGGCCGGTCTTCGCGCGCACCTTCGCTTCGAGCCCTTGCTTCTTCAGCGAGTCGCAGAAGTCGGCGGTGCGGCGATCCTGCCAAACGATCGCGTTGTAGACGGGCTGGCCCGTCTCGCGATCCCAGACGATCGTCGTCTCGCGCTGGTTCGTGATGCCGATCGCGGCGATCGACGTGCCGTTCAGGCCCGTGCGCGTGACGGCTTCCGCGGCGACGCCGGCTTGCGTCGACCAGATTTCCTGCGGGTCGTGCTCGACCCAGCCGGGTTGCGGGTAGATCTGTTCGAATTCCTTCTGGGCGATCGATACGATGTTGCCCTGGCGATCGAACAGCATCGCGCGGGAACTCGTGGTGCCCTGGTCAAGCGCGAGGATGTACTGGTCCTGCATGTCTCTCATCTCCATCCGTGGATTGGCTTAGTTGTGATGCGCGCCGCATGTGGGGCGGCGCGTCGGTGAATCAACGTCGGT
Organism: Burkholderia sp. BCC0044; assembly: GCF_902832955.1. Classification (NCBI taxonomy): domain Bacteria; kingdom Pseudomonadati; phylum Pseudomonadota; class Betaproteobacteria; order Burkholderiales; family Burkholderiaceae; genus Burkholderia; species Burkholderia sp. BCC0044. Next base: position 62,080 of record NZ_CADFDO010000008.1, read on the forward strand.
CAGGCAAAACTACCACTGCAACTGCATTCGAATCAGGCGTGTGGCGCATGCGCCGCGGCGAACCACGCATCGACCGCGGCGGTCACCGCATCGAGCGTACCGGGCGCGACGTGCAGGCCGAGCTTCGAGCGGCGCCACAGTACGTCCTGCGCGCAGGTCGCCCATTCGGCGTCGCGCAGGTAGCGCAGTTCGGCGTCGTGGATGCCCGGCGCGATTTCGGCGCCGAGATCGGCGAGCGAGGTCGCGCCGTCGACCACGCGCTCCGCACGCGTGCCGTACGCACGTGCATAGCGGCGCGCGAGCGCGGCGGGCAGCCACGGATGACGTTTCGCGAACGCGCTGGCGAACCCGTCGAACTTCGCGTCCGCGATGTCGCCGCCCGGCAGCGCGACGCCGGCCGTCCAGGTCTTCGCGTCGCGGCCGAGCGCGCGGCACAGCATGTCGCCGGCTTCTTCCGCGAGCTTGCGGAACGTCGTGATCTTGCCGCCGAACACCGACAGCAGCGGGGCGCCCGCGCCGTCGTCGAGTTCGAGGCGATAGTCGCGCGTGACGGCCGACGCATTCGCCGCGTTCTCGTCTTCCAGCAGCGGGCGCACGCCCGAATAGGTCCAGTGCACGTCGGCCGGCGAGATCTTGCGCTTGAAGTAGCGGTTGATCGAATCGCACAGGTACTGCGTCTCGTCGCGATCGATCGCGACCTTCGCGGGATCGTTCGTGTATTCGACGTCGGTCGTGCCGATCAGCGTGAAGTCGTGCTCGTACGGAATCGCGAAGATGATCCGCTTGTCCGGATTCTGGAAGATGTACGCGTGATCGTGATCGAACAGGCGGCGCGTGATGATGTGGCTGCCCTTCACGAGCCGCACGCTGTGATGCGCGCCGCGGCCGAGCGCACCGTGCAGCACGTCGCCGACCCACGGGCCGGCCGCGTTCGCGATCGCGCGCGCATGCACGACGCGGATCGAACCGTCGGCGTGCTGCAGCCGCGCTTCCCATTCGTCGCCGCGGCGTTCGGCGGAAACGAGCTTCGTGCGCGTCAGGATTTCGGCGCCGCGCTCCTTCGCATCCATCGCGTTCAGCACGACGAGGCGCGCGTCGTCGACCCAGCCGTCGGAATACACGAAGCCGCGCTTGATCGAGTCGATCAGCGGCGCGCCGGCCGCATGGCGGCGCATGTCGATGCCGCGCGAGCCGGGCAGCAGTTCGCGCTTCGCGAGGTGATCGTAGAGGAACAGGCCGATGCGGATCAGCCAGGCCGGGCGCAGGTTCGGCATGTGCGGCATCACGAAGCGCAGCGGCCACATGATGTGCGGCGCCGCGCGCAGCAGCGTTTCGCGTTCCTGCAGCGCCTTGCGCACCAGCCCGAACTCGTTGTACTCGAGGTAACGCAGGCCGCCGTGAATCAGCTTCGTGCTGGACGACGACGTGTGCGACGCGAGGTCGTCCTGCTCGCAGAGCATGACCGACAGGCCGCGGCCGGCCGCATCGCGCGCGATGCCCGCGCCGTTGATGCCGCCGCCGACGACGAGCAGATCGTAGCGATTCGGTTGGGTCACCTGCTGTCCTTATCGTCTGTTGAAAGTTGATGAACACGAAATGTTCGAATTCGAAATTTAACGAACGAAATCGAAAAAGTAAAGTTCGAAAAAGCGGGGCCAGTAGCGCGTGACACGATCCCGGACGATACTGGCGGAATCGATCGTTTCGCGAGGTGAATCATGCGGATTGGGATGTGGGCCGGCGCGTGCGCCGTCCTTCTGGCGGGGTGCGGCGCGGGCACGCCGCCGCTCGCCGGCAACTGGCGCGCGCCGTCGTTCGTCGACCTGCAGACGTCGTGCGGCGGCGCGGCGCGCGACTGGGGCGCGGACGCGCAGCCGGTCTACTCGACGCTGTACGACGCGTACGTGGCGAAACGGTATCGCGGGCTGACCGAAGCGAACTATTGTGCGTTCGTAAACGAACTTTCGACCCACTATGTGGCGCCTGACGCGGCGGCGCGGGCCGGCTGGATCGCGTATTTCAACGGCGCACGCGCGCAGGCCATCAGCTGGCGGGCGGCAGTCGATCCGACGCTGCGCGGCGGTTGAAGCCGGCGGCGGCGAACGGGCGGAACGGAGGGCAGGAACGACCGCGCGGCCGGATGGCGGCCGCGCGATCAGGTCAGGTCAGGAACGGCGGGGCTTACGAATAGCGGTACTTGATGGATCGCAGCGCGGCGTCGCCGGTCTCGGTCACGCAGTATTTGCGCCCCGAGCCGAGCCCTTCCAGGCGGACGAGCTGTTGTTCGAGCAGGATGTCCAGTTCATCCCGATCCATGTCGCGCTGGTCAGGCGCGTCCTTTACAAGCAAGAGCGTGGCGAATTCATGCGGACTCAGCATCGTTCTCTCCGTGGCAATCAGACTGCCCGCGCGGGCGGCGCATACGCCGCCGCGCGATACCCCGCGGGGGTATGGCTTGGGGGGAAAAGCTGCATTCGCCGGCCTGCGATTCGCTCCGCCCTGGCACAGGCGGATCGGCGAACGGGCCGGGGAACTGGAGTCTAGTCGAGTGCGCGGGCAACGACAAATCGTGCCCCGTTAATTTTCCGTTTGACAGAAACGCACCCCACGAGCGGTCCGCACGCGGCGCCAACTTCTTGATTTCACTTGAAGTTTCAGGTGCGGTGCAGCATCGCAACCGTCATTCCGCGACGTACACCTGGGTGCCGGCGGTGGCCACCGTATCGGCCATTTCGGGCGGCAGCGGCTTGTCGGTGAACAGCGCGTGCACCTGGCTCAGATGGCCCTGGCGCACCAGCGCCGGGCGGCCGACCTTCGAATGGTCGGTGACGAGGTAGACCGTGCGCGCATGCTGCATGATCGCCTCGGCGACGCGCACCTCGCGCGTGTCGAAATCGCGCAGCGTGCCGTCGGCCTCGATCGCCGACGTGCCGATGATCGCGTAGTCGACCTTGAACTGGCGGATGAAGTCGATCGCGAGCTCGCCGACGATGCCCTTGTCCCACGGCCGCACGATCCCGCCGGTGATCAGCACCTCGCAGTCGGGATAGCCGCTCATCATCGACGCGACGTTCAGGTTGTTCGTGATCACGTGCAGCCCGTGATGGCGGTTCAGCGCGCGCGCGACTTCCTCGGTCGTCGTGCCGAGGTTGATGAACAGCGACGCCTGGTCGGGGATGTGCGACGCCGCGAGCGCCGCGATGCGCCGCTTCTCGTCGTGGAACATCCGCTGGCGCGCGGTGTACGACACGTTCTCCGAGCTGGTCGGCAGGCTCGCGCCGCCGTGGTAGCGGCGCAGCAGGTTCAGGTCGGCGAGCCAGTTCACGTCGCGGCGGATCGTCTGCGGCGTGACCGCGAAGTGTGCGGCGAGATCGTCGACGGTCACGAAGCCGTCGCGCTGCACCCATTCGAGCAATTCCTGCTGGCGCGCGTTGAGGGTGAGGCGGGGATCTCGGGTCATGGCTCGATGGTCGTGTCGTGAGACGGAGCGGGTATTGTAAGGGCGGTAACGGCGTTCGGCCGGCATGGTGGACGTCGGTATACATGATTCATGCGGAAATGGCATGGATTCATGTGACAAATGAATTTGTGCGATCGTGCCGATCGCGCTGCAATGGCGGATTGCCCCGCTCATGCGGGCGCGTTCATTCAGCTTTCGACGAGGTGGCATCGATGAGTGGCTTCAACTGGCACAACCCGTATCCGTCGACCCGCATTCCGGTGTTCGCGCGCAACGTCGTGTCGACGTCGCACCCGCTGGCCGCGCAGGCCGGGCTCCGGATGCTGTGGAAGGGCGGCAACGCGGTCGACGCGGCGCTGGCCGCGGCCGCCGCGATCACGGTCGTCGAGCCCGTGTCGTGCGGGCTCGGCGGCGATGCGTTCGCGCTCGTGTGGGACGGCGAGCGACTGTCGGGGCTGAACGCATCGGGCGTCGCGCCGGCCGCGTGGAACGTCGACTACTTCCGCAAGCGCCACGGCGAGGACGCGCGCGGCCTCGCGAACAAGCCGACGCGCGGCTGGGACACCGTCACCGTGCCGGGCGTGATCGCGGGCTGGGAGGCGCTGCACGCGAAGTTCGGTTCGCTGCCGTTCGCGGACCTCCTCGAGCCGGCGATCGAGATCGCGGAGCGCGGCTATTCGGTGCCGCCGATCGTCGCGCACAAGTGGGCGGCGGCCATCCCCGAACTGCAGGGCCTGCCCGGTTTCGCGGACACCTTCATGCCGCACGGCCGCGCGCCGCTGGTCGGCGAACGCGTGTGCCTGCCCGGTCATGCGCAGACGCTGCGCACGCTCGCGAAGGACGGCGCCCGGGCGTTCTACGAAGGCGCGCTCGCCGAGCGTATCGCCGCGTTCGCGCGCGAAGGCGGCGGCGCGCTGACCGAAGCCGACCTGCGCGCGTACCGGCCGGAATGGGTCGAGCCGATCGGCAAGCGCTTCGGTCGCCATACGATTCACGAGATCCCGCCGAACGGGCAGGGCATCGCCGCGCTGATCGCGCTCGGCATCGCCGAGCATGCGGGCGTGACGGAATGGCCGGTCGACTCGGTCGATTCGCAGCATCTGCAGATCGAGGCGATGAAGCTCGCGTTCGCGGACGTCTATCGCTACGTCGCCGATCCGCGCGCGATGGACGTCACGCCCGAACAGATGCTCGACGACGCCTATCTCGCCGAACGCGCGAAGCTGATCGATCCCGCGCGCGCAACGCACTTCGCCGCCGGCCGCCCGCATTCCGGCGGCACGATCTACCTGTCGGCGGCCGACGAGCGCGGGATGATGGTGAGCTTCATCCAGTCGAACTACATGGGCTTCGGCTCGGGGCTCGTCGTGCCCGGCACGGGCATTGCGCTGCAGAACCGCGGGCACGGCTTCTCGATGGACCCGGCTTCGCCGAACGTCGTCGCAGGCGGCAAGCGGCCGTTCCACACGATCATCCCGGCGTTCGTCACCGAGGAAGCCAACGGCCGCACCGAGGCCGTGATGAGCTTCGGCGTGATGGGCGGCGACATGCAGCCGCAAGGCCATCTGCAGACCGTCGTGCGGATGCTCGGCTATGGCCAGCAGCCGCAGGCCGCGTGCTGCGCGCCGCGCTGGAAGGTCAACCGCGACTTCACGCTCGACGTCGAGGCGACGATGAACCGCGCGACGGTCGACGCGCTGGCCGCCCGCGGCCATACGATCAAGTCGATCGACGATCCTTACATGGATTTCGGTTCGGGGCAGTTCGTGTGGCGCCTCGATCCCGACGATCCGGAGCGCGGCTACGTGGCCGCGAGCGACAGCCGGCGCGACGGGCTGGCGGCCGGTTTCTGACGGATCGCTTCCAGCTTTCCCGGCAGTTTCCCGGCATCACGGGCGGCCCGGCGGCCGCCCGTTTTCGTTTGACGCGGCGCATCCCGTCGGACGCGCGCAAGCGGTTTGAAGGACTCATCTAACGAACGGCAACAGACGCCGTGGAACTGCGCTTGTCGGGTATGGTCAGTGCTCTGGAGCACGAACTTCAAAGTCCGGCTAAGATGCCAGGATGGTTCGGCCGGACCGATTCACTATAAACGCAAGTAAAACGCCGCCTGCGGATCGGCTGGCGCCTGTGCCCCAGGCATGGGCCGGCCTCCGCGCGACGACTGGGAGCGCACTACCATGGACACCAAAACGACGCATGTGATGCCGTGGCGTATCGAGGACATCGACCTGAACCGGATCGATCGTCAGCGTGCCGCCGCGAACGAGGATCTGCTGCTGCTGCTGTGCGCGTCGTCGTTCATCGAGAGCGGCTCGGATCTCTATACGAGCAATCTGAGCGAATTCTTCAATGACGATCCGGAAGTCTCCGCATGGCTCAACAATGCATGGGAGCCCGAAGAATTGCAGCACGGCCGCGCGCTGAAGGCGTACATCGCGCACGTGTGGCCCGAGTTCGACTGGGATACGGCCTTCGCGAATTTCTTCGCCGAGTATTCGAAGACCTGCTCGGTCGAGGCGTTCGAGAAAACCCGCGCGCTCGAAATGGTTGCACGCTGCGTCGTCGAGACGGGCACGGCCACGCTCTATCGCGCGATCAACGAATGCTCGGACGAGCCGGTGCTGAAGGAAATCACCGACAACATCCGCACGGACGAAGTGCGTCACTACAAGCACTTCTTCAAGTTCTTCAAGAAGTACAACCAGGTCGAAGGCAACGGCCGGCTCGCGGTGCTCGGCGCACTCGCGCGCCGCGTGATGGAAATCAAGAACGAGGATTCCGAGATCGCGCTGCGTCACGTGTTCGCGATCCGCTATCCGGACCGCGTCGGCGACAGCCAGTACAACCGCGAGCGCGCCGCGCGCATCAATTCGCTGGTGCGGCGCAACCTGTCGGCCGACATGTGCGTGAAGATGCTGCTCAAGCCGCTCGACCTGCCTGCGAAGATCCAGCCGGGCGTCCACTATCCGCTCACGAAGATCACGCGTCACGTTTTCCTGCGCTGATCGCCGCAGCGCGGCCCGGCGCGCGTATGCTGGCGCATCCTCATCCGATCCGCACCGGGGCCACGCCATCATGACCGATACCCATCGCCACGCGCTCGAACACTGGACGTTCGACGCGTGGCCGCCCGCCGTCGTGTCGCTGTTCGACGGCACCGCACTCGAGCGTCATGCGGATATCGCCGCGTCGCTGATCGTCGCGACCGACGACGGCCAGTTGCGCACGACGCTGCTCGGCGTCGGCGAGATCTATGCACACGATGCGCGCACGCTGCTGATCGCGCTCTGGCCGCAGTCGCGGGCGGCGCGCGCGATCGCGCAACGGCGCACGGCCGCGTTGACGCTCGTCGCGGACGATGCGTTCTTTCAGGCGCAACTGGAGATGGCGCCGCTCGAAGGGGACTTCGGCGGGCTGGCCGGGTTCGCTGCGACGATCGCGCACGGCGATGCGCAGCGAGTCGGCTATGCGCGTCTCGCGACCGGCGTCACGTTCACGCTGGAAGGGGAGCGCGCCGCGGTGCTCGCACGCTGGCAACGCCAGATCGAGCACCTGCGGCGCGCGGCCGCGCGGCTTCAGTGACCGCGCTGGCCGCTGCGCGACGAACGGTTGCGGTTCGGGTGCGCGGCGTTGCCGCTTGCCGGGCGGGCGCCGTTGCCGCCGCCTGCCGGACGTCCGCCGCCATTGCCGCCGGCGCCGCCTTGCGTGCGCGGCTTCGCGGCCTTCTGCTGTGCAGCCTTCGGTTGCGATGCCTTCGGTTGCGCATTGCCGTCGCGTTTCGCGGCAGGCTGGCCTGAGCCGCCGCCACGCGGCTGGCGATTGCCGCCGCCGCCACCACCGCTGCGCGGTTGCTGCTGCCCGCGGCGCTGCTGGATCGGCTCCGGCTTCGCGTTCGGATCGGGTTCGAAGCCCGCGATCACTTCCTGCGGGATCTCGCGCTTGATCAGCCGCTCGATGTCGCGCAGCAATTGCTTCTCGTCGACGCACACGAGCGACACGGCTTCGCCGGTCGCGCCCGCGCGGCCCGTGCGGCCGATCCGGTGCACGTAATCCTCGGGCACGTTCGGCAGGTCGAAGTTGACGACGTGCGGCAACTGGTCGATGTCGATTCCGCGCGCGGCGATATCGGTCGCGACGAGCACCTGCAGCGTGCTGTTCTTGAACTCGGCCAGCGCGCGCGTACGCGCCGACTGGCTCTTGTTGCCGTGGATCGCCATCGCGCTGATGCCGTCCTTCGTCAGCTGCTCGGCAAGCCGGTTCGCGCCGTGCTTGGTGCGCGTGAACACGAGCACCTGGAACCAGTTGTGTTCGCGGATCAGGTGCGTGAGCAGCTCGCGCTTGCGGTCGCGGTCGACCGGGTGGATCTTCTGCGCGACGCTCTCGGCGGTCGTGTTGCGGCGGGCGACCTCGATCAGCGCGGGCGAATCGAGCAGGCTGTCGGCGAGCGCCTTGATTTCATCGGAGAAGGTCGCCGAGAACAGCAGGTTCTGGCGCTGCGGCGGCAGCTTCGCGAGCACGCGCTTGATGTCGTGGATGAAGCCCATGTCGAGCATCCGGTCGGCTTCGTCGAGCACGAGGATGTCGAGATCCGACAGGTCGATGGTCTTCTGCTGCATGTGGTCGAGCAGGCGCCCCGGCGTCGCGACGACGATGTCGACGCCGCGCTTGAGCGCATCGATCTGCGGATTGATGCTGACGCCGCCGAACATCACGGTCGAGCGCAGCTTCAGGTACTTGCTGTACGCGCGCACGCTTTCCTCGACCTGGGCGGCGAGTTCGCGCGTCGGCGTGAGGATCAGCGCGCGCACCGCGCGCTTCGCGCCACGGTGCTCGGCGTAGAACGTGTGCAGGCGTTGCAGGATCGGCAGCGTGAAGCCGGCGGTCTTGCCGGTGCCGGTTTGCGCGCCGGCGAGCAGGTCGCCGCCGCCGAGGACGGCCGGGATCGCCTGCTGCTGGATCGGGGTCGGCGACGTGTAGCCGAGCTCGTTGACCGCCTTGACCAGCGGTTCGGCCAGGCCGAGAGATTCGAAAGACATAGATACCACTCTTGAGTTTTATGATCGGCGACGCATCGCGCGGCCCGCGCGGCAAACCTGCATCGCTAAACAGCCAAAAAGCAAAAGGGCGCGGCCGCGGTTTCCCGCAGCCGCGCCCCGTGTGTGTGAGCCGCTTCTTAGTCGAGCGGCGCGGAACGCAGATCGCTCACCTGTTGCGGCGAGATCGGCGTACCGTTGTTACCCCAAGACATCCGGATATACGTGACGACCGCCGCGACTTCCTGGTTCGACAGCGACTGCGCGAACGGCGGCATCCCATACGGACGCGGATTCTTGAACGTGCTCGGCGGGTAGCCGCCATTCAGCACCATGCGGATCGGGTTGACGGCCGATTCCATCATGATCGAGTGGTTGCCCGCGAGCGGCGGATAGGCCGGCGGCTTGCCGGCGCCGGTTTCGGCGTGGCAGGTCGCGCAGTTGTCCGCGTAGATCTTCTTGCCCTGGTCGAACAGCGCGTTGCCGAACTGCTTCGACGGCTCGTACTGCATGTTCTTCGGCGCCTCAGCCTTCTGCGGGATCGACTTCAGGTACGTCGACATCGCGCGCGTATCTTCGTCGGTCATGTACTGCAGGCTGTTGTGGACCACGTCCGCCATCGGGCCGAACACCGCGCCCTTCTGCGACACGCCGGCTTGCAGCAGGTCGGACAGCTCCTGCACGTGCCAGTCGCCGAGGCCGAGTTCCTTGTCGTTCGTCAGCGACGGCGCATACCAGTTCTGCAGCGGGATCAGGCCGCCGGCGAACGCCGACGAGCTCACCGGGCCGCCCATCATGTTGATCGACGTGTGGCACATCGAGCAGTGGCCGAGGCCTTCGACGAGATACGCGCCGCGGTTCCATTCGACCGACTTCGTCGGATCCGGCTTGTACTCGCCTTCCTTGAAGAACAGCGTGCGCCAGCCGATCAGCAGGTTGCGGTTGTTGAACGGGAACTTCAGTTCGTGCGGACGGCTCGGCACCGACACCGGCGCGACCGAGCGCAGGTACGCGTAGATCGCGTCCGAATCGGCGCGCGTGACCTTCGTGTAGCTCGCGAACGGGAAGCCCGGATACAACAGGCTGCCGTCCTTCGAGCGACCGGTGTGCATCGCGCGGTAGAAGTCGTCCGACGTCCACTTGCCGATACCGTTCTGGTCGTCCGGCGTGATGTTCGGGGTGTACATCGTGCCGAACGGCGTCGCCATCGGCAGGCCGCCCGCGAACGACTTGCCGCCGCGCACGGTGTGGCACGCGATACAGTCGCCGACGCGCGCGAGGTATTCGCCCTTCTTGATCAGCGCGGCCTGGTCGGCCGGCGTGGCCGCGACGGCGGCAGCGCCGTGCAGCGTGTCGTTGCCCGGCCACAGGACCGGCACGAGGGCGGCAGCCGCGACGATCGCGACGGCCGAGAGTGCAAACAGGGACTTGCGTTTCATTGTGTCTGTCTCCCTTGCCTTATTGCGGTTCGCTGCCGCAGGCGAGCGGAGTCTTCATCGAACGCGCCGGGGCCGGCACGGGGTTGGCGGGCGCCGGTTGCGCGGCGAGCCATGCGGTCACGGCCGTCACGTCTTCGTCGGAAAGCTTCGCGGCGATGTCGTGCATGCAATCGGGCGCCTTCGCGTGGCGGTTGCCCGAGCGCCATGCGCCGAGCTGCGCGCTCAGGTAATCGGCGTGCAGGCCGACGAGGCCCGGGATCGCCGGCTGCATGCCGGTGAGGCCCGCGCCGTGGCAGGCCACGCAGGCCGGCAGCTTGCGGGACGGGTCGCCCTGCGTGACGAGCTGCTTGCCGCGTGCGAGCGTCGCGGCCGGCAGCGTCGGCTTCGCCGGCGTCGGGTACGGCGGACGTTCGGCCGAGAAGTGCTCGGCGATTTCGCGCAGGTAGTCGTCGTTCAGGTACGTCAGCAGATAGTTCATCGGCGGGTACTTGCGCCGGCCGTCACGGAAGTTGACGAGCTGGTTGTACAGGTACTCGGCCGGCTTGCCGGCAAGACGCGGGAAATAATCGTTGTCCGTGCCCTGGCCGTGAACGCCGTGACATGCGGTACAGCCGCGCACACGCTCGGCCATCGTATCGGGTGCCTTGAGCGGCGCCTGTTGGGCGTGCGCTTGCTCCGTGGGCTTGGTCTGCGCTTGGGCAGCGCTCATAAGGCCCGCGCCACCGATCAAGAGAACGGCGAGCAACGGACGGAAGAGGCGTCTTGAAGACACACGAGACTCCATGTTTATTCGTCGGGGACCTTGTCCGGGCTACGATCGGCTCGGCGCATGGACGGCAGGACAGCCGGGCTGCTGCGACGCGGCATTCTATCATCGATGGGTAATGACGGCTATTTGGCAAAAGGACATCGGTTCCTGTCCGTTTGCGACTTGCGACAATTTGACGCGCATTGCGGTGCGGGTGTGTGAACCGGCGTGCGTTTTCACCATCGAAGACCGTACACTCGCGGGTCGCGCGGCGCCGCCTCCGCCGCTGGTCCAGTCATTTCTCCCGTTTCCGGATTCATCGATGACGTTTTCTACCGTGCCGTTGCCTGCCTCACGCCGTCCGTCCCGCTGTCCGTCCCCTCGCCGCCGCACTGCCGGCCTGCCGCTTGCCGGAGGGTGCGCGCGATGAAGTTCGACAGCTTGTGGATCGGTCAGGTCGCGCTCGCGGCGCTGATGGATGCGGCGTTCGCGATGGCGGTCGGCTCGGCGCTGCTCAAGGCGTGGCTCGGCAAGGACGGCGCGCGGCCGGTCATCGCGCCGTCGCACCCCGCATGGCTGCGTGCGCAACATTCGCTGGTCGCGGCGGCGCTGGCGCTGGTGCTCGCCGATCTCGGCTGGCTCGTCTACGAGGCCGCGACGATGAGCGGCGCGGGGCTCGGCGGCGCGTTCGCCGCGATTCCCGTCATGCTGATGCAGACGCACACGGGCTTCGCCTGGAGCGTCGCGTTCGCCGGCGCGGTGCTGCTCGCGATCGTCGCGCTCGCGAAGCCGGACGGCCCGCTCGCGCATGCGGTGCTGTGGCTCGCGGTGATCGTGGTCGCGGCCGGCAAGGCATCGCTCGGCCATGCGGCCGATAGCGGCGTGCTGTCCGCGGCAGTCGGTGTGCAGACGCTGCATCTGCTGGCCACCGCCGTATGGGGCGGCCTCGTGCTCGCGGGCGGGCTCGCGGTGCTGCCCGCGCTGGGGACGTCGGTCGCGCGCGGCGCGCTGATCCGCATCGGCCAGCACCTGTCGCGCACGTCGATCGTCGCGGTCGTGTTCGTGCTCGGCACGGGCGTGCTCAACGCGATCCGCGGGCTCGGCGGCTCGCTCGCGCCGCTCGACGGCAGCACGTGGGGCCGCGTGTTGCTGCTGAAGCTGCTGCTCGTCGCGTTGGCGCTCATACTCGGCGGCCTCAACCGCTTCTCGGCGCTGCCGCGCCTGCGTCGCACCGCGTCGACCGAGGACGCATACACGTTCCGCAACATCCTGCATCTCGAAGGGATGACGATGATCGGCGTGTTCGTCGCGGCGGCCGTGCTGTCGTTCAGCGTGCCGGGGTTCGCGGCGCTCGGCTGACGGCCGAACGGCGCGGGGCGGCGCGCGGATGCAACAACGGCCGCCTTGCCGGGGCGGCCGTGTCGAACACATTGCGCGTCGCGCGTCGCGCCACGCATCGTGCTTGTCTCACGCGTTCATCACCACTCGGCGACGCTGCCGTCCGCGTGGCGCCACACCGGGTTGCGCCAGCGATGGCCCGTCTTCGCCATCTCGCGCACCTTCTCCTCGTTCACGTCGATGCCGAGTCCCGGGCCCTGCGGAATCGCGACGAAGCCGTCCTCGTAGCGGAACACCTCGGGGTTGCGCAGGTAGTCGAGCAGGTCGTTGCCCTGGTTGTAGTGGATGCCCAGGCTCTGCTCCTGGATGAACGCGTTGTAGCTGATCGCATCGAGCTGCAGGCACGCGGCGAGCGCGATCGGCCCGAGCGGGCAGTGCAGCGCGAGCGCGACGTCGTAGCTTTCCGCGAGCGTCGCGATCTTGCGGCACTCGGTGATGCCGCCCGCGTGCGATGCGTCGGGCTGGATGATGTCGACGTAGCCGCCCGCGAGGATGTGCTTGAAGTCCCAGCGCGAGTAGAGCCGCTCGCCGAGCGCGATCGGCGTGTTGGTCTGGTTGACGATGTCGCGCAGCGCCTCGGCGTTCTCCGACAGCACCGGCTCCTCGATGAACATCAGCTTGTACGGGTCGAGCTCCTTCGCGAGCACCTTCGCCATCGGCTTGTGCACGCGGCCGTGGAAGTCGACGCCGATCCCGACGTGCGGGCCGACCGCGTCGCGCACCGCCGCGACGTTCGCGATCACCTGTTCGACCTTGTCGTAGGTGTCGACGATCTGCAGCTCCTCGGAGCCGTTCATCTTCACCGCCTTGAAGCCGCGCTCGACCACCGCGCGCGCATTGTTCGCGACGTCGCTCGGCCGGTCGCCGCCGATCCACGAATACACCTTGATGCGGTCGCGCACCTGGCCGCCGAGCAGCGCATGCACGGGCACGCCGTGATGCTTGCCCTTGATGTCCCACAGCGCCTGGTCGACGCCCGCGATCGCGCTCATCATGATCGGGCCGCCGCGGTAGAAACCGGCGCGGTACATTACCTGCCAGTGATCCTCGATCAACAGCGGATCGCGGCCGACGAGGTAGTCGGCCAGTTCCTGCACGGCGGCCTCGACCGTGTGCGCGCGGCCTTCGACGACCGGTTCGCCCCAGCCGATGATGCCCTCGTCGGTCTCGATCTTGAGGAACAGCCAGCGGGGCGGGACGACGAACGTTTCGAGGCGGGTGATTTTCATGACGCGAGTCTCCATGATTGACCGGCGCGCCCGCGCGGGCGCGGGCGCGGCGCACGATCCGTGCTTTCGCGGTTATCCTAGCGTAGCCGAATAAAAAATAGTATTAATAGCATTAATGTGCAGATAGTGGGCAGCCCGCCCGACGGAGAACGATCATTCAACGCGACCTGCATGGACAGACGGCCTTCCGGCTCGCGACGGCGATCCTGCGCGGCGACTATCCGCCCGAATCGCTGCTGCCGAGGGAACCCGACCTGATGGAGATGTACGGCGTGAGCCGCACGGTGATGCGCGAGGCGCTGCGCACGCTGACGTCGAAGGGGCTGGTCGAATCGCGGCCGAAGGTCGGCACCCGCGTGCGGCCGCGCCGTGCATGGAACCTGCTCGATGCCGACCTGCTCGACTGGTATGCGCGCGTCGCGCCGCCGCTCGCGTTCGCGCTGAAGCTGCAGGAGATGCGCGAGATGATCGAGCCGCACGCGGCCGCGCTGGCCGCGCGCACCCATACGCCCGAAGCATTCGACGCGATCGACGGCGCGGTGCGCGCGATGGCCGCCGCGCGCAACGTCGACGAATGGGTGCGCGCCGACCTGCACTTTCACCTGAGCGTGCTGGAGGCCGGCGGCAACGAGCTGCTGGTGCCGCTCGGCGCGCTGATCGATCGCACGCTCGAGGCGCAACTGCAGTTGAATGCGCGTCGGGCGGACGTGTACAACGCGTCGCTTGCCGAGCATGCGGCCGTCAGCGACGCGATCCGCGTGCGCGACGAGAGCGGCGCGCGTCGCGCGATGGCGTCGCTGCTCGCGGTGACGCGTGCGCGGATCGAGATGTCGTGACGGGAGCGGGGGCGAGGCGGCGCCGTCAGGCGTTCGCGCAGCCGCCCGGCTTGTGGATGCGTTTCGTCGACGGCGGGTACTTCGCGAGCAGGCTCGCCGGCCGCCGCGGCCGCGCGACCAGGTCGCCGCCGCAGTTCGGGCAGCAGCCCTTCAGCACGTCGTCCGCGCAAGTCGCGCAGAACGTGCATTCGAACGTACAGATGCGTGCTTCCGCCGAATCGGGCGGCAGGTCCTTGTTACAGCATTCGCAGCCGGGGCGCAGTTCCAGCATGAGGGGTCTCCTGGGTCGGTGGGATGGGCGCCGTCCGGACATTGCGGGCGGCGCATGCGAGCGCTACTGTACGCGTTTGGATCAGTCCGGCCAACGGTGTCCCGCTGGGGCGCCGGCGATGTGCACGGGCTGCACCGGGAGACGACCATGCTTTATCGCGGAAGCTGTCATTGTGGAGACGTGACGTTCGAGGCGGAAGGCGACCTGCAGGGCGTGATGGCGTGCAACTGCTCGATCTGCCGGCGCAAGGGCGCGCTGATGTGGTTCGTGCCGCGCGACCACATGAAGCTGCTGACGCCCGACGAAAATCTCGCGACCTACCTGTTCAACAAGCACGTGATCCGGCATCGCTTCTGCAAGCGCTGCGGGATTCACGCGTTCGGCGAAGGCGTCCTTCCGGACGGCACCGCGATGGCCGCGATCAACGTGCGCTGCGTCGACGGCGTCGACCTCGACGCGCTGCCCGTCACGCACTACGACGGCCGCTCGCGCTGAGCGGCGCTTCGGTGCGGGCGCCTGCGCGCCGCGACCAGATCAGGACGGTTGCACGGCCGCCGCGTTCGCCGCAGGCGTTTCCGCCTGCGGCGCCGGGCCCGCGGTGCGCGTGCCGGCATCGGCCGGGCGTTCGATCAGCGGCGCGAGCGCCGGCGCCATCGACTTCAGCAACTGCACGGCCATCGCACTCGTGAAGTCGTAGCGCGCCGCATATGGCTCGTGCGCGGTCGCGGTCAGCACGCCGAAGAACCGGTCGCCGATCGCGAACACGAAGGTGCCGCTGCGGTTGACCTTGCGCGATTCGATCAGCCGCGCGCCGCGCGCATAGACGTTGAAGCGCTGATCGCCCGTCCCCGTCTTGCCGTACACGTCGAGCGTCTTGCCGTCCGGCAGCGTGAGCCCGCCCGCGAGGCGGCGCGCGGTGCCGTGGAGCACGACGTCGCGCAGCAGCGTGTGCGCCA
This sequence comes from Burkholderia sp. BCC0044, assembly GCF_902832955.1. NCBI lineage: Bacteria > Pseudomonadati > Pseudomonadota > Betaproteobacteria > Burkholderiales > Burkholderiaceae > Burkholderia > Burkholderia sp. BCC0044. Next base: position 77,453 of record NZ_CADFDO010000008.1, read on the forward strand.
CGTTGACGATCTCCGGCGCCAGCATCGGCTGCGGCTGCGCGGCCGCGCGCACGAAGCGGGTTTCGTACGGCGTGCCCTTCGCGAAATCGAGCCGCGTGATCGTCTCGGTCGGCGCCTTCTGGCCGCCGTTCGCGATCAGGCCGATCAGCTTCGCGAGCGCGTCGGGCTGGTCGCCCGATGCGCCGATCGCGGCCGCGTAGGACGGCGTCACTTCCGCGAACGGGTAGCCGAGCGCGCGCCACGACTTCGTGATTTCCGCGTACGCGCGCAGCTCGACCATGCGGCGGATGCGCCGGTCCTGCGTCGCATGGTAGCGGGTCTTGTACAGCCACGAATACGTGTAGAAACGCGCATCGCGGCTGTCGCGCTGAACGTCGGCGAGCGATGCAGCCGGGTGCGCGCGCAGGTAGTTGAGCGTCCACAGCGCGAGCGGATGGACGCTCGCGATATAGCCGCGATCGTTGAGGTTGAAGCGGTCGATCGCGTACTTCGCGTAGAGCGCGGCGAGATCGTCGTCGGACAGCGTCGCGGCCGGCGTGCCTTTCAGTTGCGCGCGCATCTGCGCATCGAACCACGCGAGCGATTCGTTCGGCGCGACGCTGCGCAGCACGGTCGCGAGCTTCGGCGGCGACTTGCGTACGTCGCGCAGCATCAGCGCGAGCGCGTCGTCGGGCGCCTTGCCCGCATAGCGCGCGTAGTAGCGCTTCACGTAGACCTGGCTTTCGCCGTCGACGAATTGCTGCAGGTAGTGCTGGCGCTGCGCGGGATCGTTGAGCCACGACGACGACGGGCCGGCCGCCTGCAGCGTCTCGTAGTGGACGATGTCGCGCATCAGCCGCACGAACACGAGGTTGACCGAGTGCTCGAACGCCGCGTGCAGCGTCAGGATGCGGCCGTTGTCCGACTTCTCGAAGTTGGAGAACACCTGCGCGCCGCCGCCCGTGTAGAACACGTCCGGACTCGCCGAATACTTGCGCTCGACGGACGCATCGAGCATCGCCTGCAGCGAGCGGTCGCGCGTATGCGACAGGTAGTCGAGCGCCCAGCGCGACAGCCCGTCGATCGGATCGGGCTTCACGCGCGCCAGCTCCGCGTTCGACAGGTGTGCATAGCGCGCATGCAGGTCGGAGACGATCTGCAGGTACGTGATCAGCGTGCGCAGCTTCGCGGTCGAGCCGAGGTTGATGCGGCCGCCGCGATTCACGTCGAACGGCTGGTTCACGCTGTCGGTCTGCACGCGCAGCAGGTTCGCGCCGTTGCGGTGCTCGTACAGCGTGAAGCTGTACGTGAGGTGGGACGGATCGTCCTTCGGCGCGAGCATCTCGAAACCGTACAGGCCGGCGGCCTGCGCGCCGTCGCGCGTCGATGCCCGCGCGAGCCGCTCGGCGACCGCCTGCTGCACGCCGTTGTCGAGCGTGCTGGTGGCCTGCAGGTCGAGCTGGTCGAGCTGGTACAGGTCGCTGATGCCGAGCGCCGACAGCAGCGACGCGCGCGCGGACGTGACGGCCTTGCGCGACACGAACGACTGCACGCGCGCGGCGGCTGGCGGCGCGCTGCGTTCGATCTGCGCGGCGAGCGCGGCATCGCGCAACGCGGGCGAGATCACGCCGCCGTTCGACAGCAGCCGCAGGTAGCTGTCGGTCAGCTTCTGCAGCGCCGGATAGCCGCGGTTGAGGAAGTACGACGGCGCGCGCTGCGCGATCAGCAGCGACAACACCTCGCGGAACGTCTTGCCCTGCTGGTCGACGTTGTCGCCGGTCGTCGGCGCGGCCAGCACGCGGTTCACGTCGTTGAAGTCGCGGCCGTACCATGCGGCGAGACCGTCGCCGATGCCGGTGATTTCACCCACGTGCGGCCGCGCGGCGAGCGGCACCGAGTTCAGGTAGCGCACGACGAGCGTGCGGCGCGCGAGCATCGTCTGCGGGCCGTTCAGGTAGGCGCGCACCGACGCGGACGCGATCTGCCGCAGCTTCTCGGGCGGCGTCGCGGTGCGGCCCTCGGGCGAATGGCGGAACTTCTCGATCTGCGTCGCGAGCGTGCTGCCGCCCGGGCGCGCCTGATGACGGTTGACGACGTGCAGCGCCTGGTCCGCCAGCGCGCGGCTGAAGCGCCCCCAGTCGATCGCCGGGTTGCGGTTCGGCTCGTTCGCATCGAGCAGGTAGCGATCCTCGATGAACAGCAGCGAATCGGTGATCACGCGCGGCACCGTGTCGAAGTCGGCGTAGACGCGCTGCGGGAACACGGTCGCGAACAGCGGCGAGCCGGTCGAATCGAACAGCATCAGGCCCGTCTGGTCTTTCTCTTCGTAAGGGAGGAACAGCCCGCGCTCGCCGAGCGACAGCATCCGCTGCGAATCGCGTGCCTGTTCGCTGACGACGAAGCCGCGCGCGAGCAGCCGCTGCTGGAACGCGGGAATCATTGCGTAGCCGAAGCGCTGGTCGTACGGGCCGTTCGCGGGGAAGCGGATGTGGTCGCTCGGGCCCGCTTCGACCGTGTAGCCGACGTCGCGGGTGAGCTCGGACAGGTAGCGCGCCTGCAGCCGGGACGTTTCGATCTCGGTCTGCACGAGCCGCGCGACGATCGCCACCGCGATCAGCAGTGCGGCGAGCATAGACCACTTGACCCACGTCCAGACCGATGCGAGACCGGTCACGCGCGGGAGGATACGATTCAGCGGCCGATTCATGGCGGCGTCTCCCTGAGGGCGCGGTTGTCCGGCCACACCCCATTAAGGATTAGTGTAGTCCTCCGCGGCGGGCTGCCAAGGGCGGTCGACTACCGAGATGCGCCGACGCAACAGGCGTGCCCGCATCCGCCGGGCGACGGCCTCAGCCCGTCCAGGCATGGCCGGCGCGCTGCCCCGGACATGTGCGGGTCGAGCGGGCGGCGGCGAGGCAGCGTGCAAAAATGGTGAGCGATTCCGCGGTTCATTCAACTGACGAAATGCTCGATCAGGTGATCGACGAAAAGCCGCGCCTTGCGCGGAAAGTGCCGGCGGCTCGGGTACGCGACGTTCATCTCGAGGGTTTCGAGCCGATAGCCGGGCAGCAGCGCGAGCAGCCGGCCGTCGTCGAGATCCGGCTGGACGAGGAAGTCGGGCAGGACCGCGATGCCCATGCCGGACAGCGCCCAGTTCCGGATCAACCCGACGTTGTTCGACGATGCCGACTTGTTCGGGCGCACGGTGACGCGCGTCTGTTCGTGTTCGAACGACAGATATTCGCCCGCGAAATCGGCGTGGAATGCCAGGCCCGCGTGCGACGCGAGATCGTGCGGATGGCCCGGCGTGCCGTGCCGTTCGACATAGTGCGGCGCCGCGCAGACGATCCGGTTGATTCGCGTGAGCGGGCGCTTCACGAGCGTGTTGTTGCTGATGTGCTGCGACAGCAGCAGCCCGATGTCGAAGCCCTCGGACACGAGGTCGACGTGACGGTCGACGATCGTGACTTCCGGCACGATGGCCGGATGGCGCGTCTTGAACGCGTCGATGGCCGGCGCGAGCACGTGCATGCCGAACATCACCGGCGCGGCGATTTTCAGCGAGCCGATCGGTTCGTGATGCATCGAGGCGATCGTTTCCTCGACCCGGTCGATTTCGTCGATCACGTGACGTATCTGCGCCAGATAGAGGTGGCCTGCGTCGGTCAGCGACAGGCTGCGGGTGGTGCGATTCAGCAGGCGTGCGCCGAGCCGATCCTCGATGCTCATCACGAGGCGCGTGGCCGACGAATTGGAGATGTTCAGTTCCGTGGCCGCGCGCGCGAAACTGCGAAGTTCGGCGACCTTGACGAATAGTCGCATCGGTAGAAGTTCGTCCATTTTTTATCGATAAACAGAAAGGGTTGAATGAATTCTATCTATCGTATTGACGAACTTTAATGGCCGTTTTTCACGAATGATTATTATGGAATCGCGTATTTATCGGGTGTGCGAACGGTCGGAGAATGATGGGTTTCGGGGCGAGCGGGGCGTTGAGTCGGTGATTGAATTTCCGCCTGCAATTAAACCATTTTGATGGATTTGTATTTAGTAATTGTACGAAAATATAGACTCATTTTTTCGTTAAAGCATCAGACGTTATCGATGCAAGGTGATGCCCGGCCGGATGCATCCCTATCGCCCCGGCGACGTCGCGCGATCGTGCCGGCGCACGGCCTCGACGAAGCGGTGGATCAAGTAGTCGCATGCAACCGTGTTCAGCGCATCGCGGCGCGTGAGTACGTCGTTGCGCCGGATAGCTGTGCGCGACGAACACGTCTTGCAGCGGCCGGCCGATGCCGAGGGCCCGCGTTGTGGCCGCGGCGAGCGGTGATATGCTCGCGGGACGCCCGCGACCGACGGGCGGTTTCGCGATGCCCGCGCGCGGCCGCGTCGCGCGGCGTTTCCGAGGGAAGAACCGACATCATGAGCCGCAAATTCATTCTGAAAGGCGACACGACCGATCACGGCGGCGTCGTGCTCGAAGGGATCGCCAATTCGTCGTTCGACGGGCGGGAACTCGCGTATCTCGGCGCATCCGTGTTCTGTGCGGCGTGCAAGTCGCCCGGCGTGATCGTGTCGGACGGCGGCGAGCGCACGATGACCGTGATGGGCAAGGTCGTCGCGCTCGAACACGACCTGTGCCAGTGCACGCCGCAGCCGAAACTGATCGCGTCGCAGGCAACCGGGACGATCTCGGGCTGAGCTCCGCCGCGCGCAGGCGCTCGTCATCCGCGCGGCATCGGGATACCGATACCCGCCGTCAGACGCTGCCTTCGGTCTCGATCACCAGGATGCGCGCGGCGCCGAGCGGATGCGCGACGTGCTCGGTGCCGACCGTTGCGTGGAAGACGTCGCCCGTTTCGAGCACCGTCGCGTGCTCGACGCCTGCTGCGCGGTAGCGCATCTCGACGCGGCCATCGAGCACCGCGAACACTTCCTCGCCGTCGTTCACGTGCCAGCGATACGGCTGGTCGGTCCAGTGCAGCCGGACCGTGATGCCGTTCAGGTTCGCGATGTCGAGCGCGCCCCACGCGCGATCGGCCGTGAATGCGGCACTCCGGATGATGTTCATCGATGGGTTCTCCGGCGCGCGCGTGCGCCGCTTTCCCGCGATTTTTCCGACATCCGCATTCAGCGCGACGCTGCGCGCAGCGCCTGCTCGACGATCTGCTTGCGCTTCGCGAAGCCGGCTGCCGTCCGTTCGGTGACGCGCGTCACGACCGCGGCCGGCGCGGTGTCGGGCGAGCCGGCGTCGAACGGCGGCGCGGGCGCATATTCGAGCTGCAGCTGGATCGCCTGCGCCTCTTCGTCGCCGACCAGCTCCGCGGCGATCGTCAGCGCGAAGTCGATGCCGGCCGTCACGCCGCCGCCCGTGACCAGGTTGCCGTCGCGCACGACGCGTTCGCGCACCGGTATCGCACCCAGCGGTTCGAGCAGCGAGTGGAACCGCCAGTGCGTCGTCGCGCGCCGCCCGCGCAGCAGGCCGGCCACGCCGAGCAGCAGCGAGCCGGTGCAGACCGACGTCACGTAGCGTGCGGCGGCCGCGCGCTGCTGCACGAACGCGATCGTTTCGGCATCGAGCAGCAGCTCATTGATGCCGATTCCTCCGGGAATGCAGATCACGTCGAGCGGCGGGCAGTCGTCGAACGTGCAGGTGGGCGCGAGCGCGAGGCCGCTGCTCGACGCGACCGCGTCGCGCGACTTCCACACCAGATGGACGGCCGCGTCGGGCAGCGACGCGAGCACGTCGTGCGGGCCGGTGAGGTCGAGTTGCTGGACGCCGGGAAAGACGAGAAGGCCGATGTGCAGGGTCATGTGAAGGCTCCGACGGGAAGGGAACGCGCCGTTCGGCACGGGATGGACAGATCGATTCTAGGCGCGTAGTGTTTGGCGAAATTGCCATATCACCCACGTTTTCAGCCAATCTCCATGCCTGCCGCCGCCCCGCGTTCGATCCTGGTCCTCGCGTTTCCCCGTGCGCAACTGCTCGACGTGACCGGGCCGCTGCAGGTGTTCGCGTCCGTCAACGAGCTCGCGCTGGAGCGCGGGCAGCCGGCGCCGTATGCGCCGCGTGTCGTGGCCGTCGAAGCGGGGCCCGTCGAGACGTCGTCGGGCCTCGTCGTGATGGCCGAGTCGCTGCGCGCGGCCGCTCGCCGTCCCGACACGCTGATCGTCGCCGGCGGCAAGGGCGTGCATGCGGCATCGAAGGATGCGCAGGTGGTGCGCTGGGTGCGGCAGCAGGCCGCGCGCGCACGGCGTGTGGCGTCGGTCTGCACCGGTGCGTTCCTGCTCGCCGAGGCCGGGCTGCTGGACGGGCGGCGCGCGGTCACGCACTGGGCGCGCTGCGACGAATTCGCGGCGCGCTACCCGAACGTGCGCGTCGAGCCGGACCCGATCTTCATCCGCGAAGGCGCGCTGTGGACGTCGGCCGGCGTCACGGCCGGCATCGATCTCGCGCTTGCGCTGGTCGAGGAGGATCTCGGGCGGGCGACCGCGCTCGACGTCGCACGCGAACTCGTCGTGTTCCTGAAGCGTCCGGGCGGGCAGGCGCAGTTCAGCACGATGCTGTCGATGCAGCGCACCGCCGACCGGTTCGGCGAGCTGCACGCGTGGATGGCCGAGCACCTGACGGCCGACCTGTCGGTGCCCGCGCTCGCCGAGCGCGTGAGCATGAGCGAGCGCAGCTTCGTGCGCCACTATCGCGCGGAAACCGGCCGCACGCCTGCACGCGCGGTCGAGCAGATCCGGGTCGAGGCCGCGCAACGCCTGCTCGGCGAAACGGCGTGGCCCGTCAAGCGGATCGCCGGGCGCTGCGGCTTCGGTTCCGAGGAGACGCTGCGGCGCAGCTTCGTGCGCGTGCTCGGCGTGTCGCCGCAGGGATATCGCGAGCGGTTCGTGCGATAACGGTCGACGGATGAGCGGGGCCGGCGCGGCGCTGCGTGGAACTGCACGGAAACCGGTCGGTTTCCAGTCCGAAGCGTCGAAACTATTCAGGATCGGAGAACAATAGGCGGGGGCTTGTGCCGCGCCCGCCGCGCGCTCTATTCTGTTCCGTTGGCGATTCGAAGGGGAAGCAGCATGGACCGAATCCAGGCAATGGAAGTTTTTACCCGCGTGGTCGACGCGAATAGCTTCACGCGGGCGGCCGACACGCTCGCGATGCCGCGCGCATCGGTGACGACCATCATCCAGAATCTCGAGGCGCTGCTCGGCGTGCGCCTGATGCACCGGACGACGCGCCGGCTGTCGTTGACGCCGGAGGGCGCCGCGTACTACGAGCATTGCATGAAGATCATCGCGGAGATCGCCGAGGCCGACGCGAGTTTCCAGGCCGGCAACCGCAAGCCGAGCGGCGTGCTGCGCGTTCACATGCCCAGTTCGCTCGGGCGGCGCATCGTGCTGCCGTCGCTGTCGATCTTCCGGCAGCGCTATCCGGACATCACGCTCGAGCTGGGGTTGTCCGACCGCTACGTCGACCCCGTCGAGGAGGGCATCGACTGCATGATCCGGGTCGGGCCGCTCGAGGATTCGTCGATGGTCGCGCGGCGCATCGGGATGCTGAAACGCGTGACGTGCGCGTCGCCTGACTACCTCGCCCGTCACGGCGAGCCGAACGAGATTGCCGATCTCGTCGAACATCATGCGGTGAATTTCCGCGCGAGCCACGGCGCGCGGCCGATTCCGTGGGTGTTCATGATCGACGGCAAGCCGTTCGAGGTGCGGATGAACGCCAGCGTCACGGTCAACGATTCGGATGCCTATGTGACGTGTGGTCTCGAAGGCTTCGGGATGATCCAGCCGACGCTGTTCATGGTGCTGCCGAACCTGCTCGACGGCTCGCTGGTCGAGGTGCTGCCGGACTGCAATCCGAAGCCGAAGCCGATTTCCATCGTGTATCCGCACAACCGGCATCTGTCGCAGAAGGTGCGCGTGTTCGCGGACTGGATCGCGGAGGTGTTCGAGTCGACGCCGTCGCTGGAGGGTGGGGAGAATTGGCGGGGGAAGCTGCGGGCGGAGACGCCGGATGCGCAGCGCGGAGCGGTGGTGGCGTAGCCGCGGCGCAGCGCGCGGCCTGAAGGCGGGCCACGCGCGACACCGCGTGCGCCGGATGAAGCAATGAAAAAAGCCGCTGTTTCTTTCGAAACAGCGGCTTTTCGCATTTGGTGGCGAATCACGGATTCGAACCCCGGACCTGCGGATTATGATTCGGCGTGTGACGCGGTAAGTTACTGAAAACTAAGAGAATTCGACCGTAAACGACCGAAATCAAAAGTTGTTTTGCCTCAGTAGTTTACCGTAATTTGGGCGGGGTTAGAGAAGCTGAGCTATGCACCGCCCATGCACTTCTGAGCGGCGGCGGAGGCACAGCAAGCCGGCACCCCGCCGGTATAATGAACTGCTATGGAGCGCATACAGTCGATCAACCCCGAGCGGATAGCTTGGTGCTGTGCCGATCACGGCACGACGCCAGGGGAACTCGCGTCCGCTGTCGGCATCGCGCCGACGACGATGGACCGTCTTATGGCGGGGGAGGGAGGCTTGACGTTTCCTCAGCTCAGCAAGGTGGCAAGTTTCTTTGGTCGGGGAGCGCTTTTCTTCCTGGAGCCAGGGCCGGTCGATGAAGCCCAGGTACATACCCCGGCTTTCCGGACCTTGGCGAACCAGAAGCCGGAGTTGACGGCCAGGCTGAAGGTGCTCATAGAGCGGGTCGAGAGACAGCGCGAGATATATCTGAGCCTTCGCGAGGACTTGGACGACGCGGACTTGCCTCGATTCGAGGAGCCGGATCTCCCCCGCGACAATCCGGTGGAGGCAGCGAGGATTGCTCGCCGGTGGCTGGGCCTCGGCGACGACAACACGTTTGACAGTTACCGGTCGGCTGTGGAAGCGCGCGGTGTGTTGGTATTCCGTAGCAACGGGTACAACGGCAAGTGGCAGATTGCCAAAGAGAGCCCAATCCTCGGCTTCAGCATCTACAGCCCTGACTGTCCTGTCATCGTTGTAAAAAAGCAGGCCTATGAACCCCAGCAATCCTTCACGCTCATGCATGAGCTGGGGCACCTACTGCTGCATCGGAGCAGTTCGATCGACGATGAGCATGACATGCAGTCCCACCGAGGTAACGAGCGGGACGCGAACGCTTTTGCCGGTTACTTGCTTGTGCCTGCGGCGTTCTTGGCCAGGGTGGATGATCTGGGTCGCCCGCGACAAGTTGCTGAGTACGACGAGTGGCTCAAGCCACTGCGGCGTCAGTGGGGCGTCAGTACCGAGGTCATATTGCGTCGGCTGCTTGACGCGGGCCGACTGCCGCAGGAGCAATACGCTGCTTATCGTCAGTGGCGGGCTGCTCAGCCCTGGCCCGAGCAAGATAGCGGGAGTCGGATGTACCGCCATCGGGAGCCCTCGCATATTTTCGGCGACAGATTCGTGCGTACGGTATTGGATGCACTGAATGGCCGATACATTACGTTGGCAAAGGCGAGTCGGTATCTCGATGGCTTAAAGATCAACGACCTGCATCAATTGGAACGCTTCTATGCAGGTGTTTGACGCCTCTTCGATGATCTATGCCTGGGACAACTATCCCGTAGCTCAATTTCCAGGACTGTGGACCTGGATAGCGGCTGAGATCAATGCGCGGAGGCTCATGATGTCTATCGTGGCCTACGGAGAGGTATGCGCAGGGACACCGGACTGTGGTGATTGGCTCGTGACGGCCGGTCTCGAGCGATTGGAAGTCACCAACGAAATTGTGCAGGATGCCATGCGCATCAAGGCGCTACTTGGAGTGGTGGGCGATAACTACCACCCGAAGGGCGTGGGCGAAAACGACTTGCTCATCATTGCTACAGCTCGGGCCCACGGGAGAGAGCTGATATCGAATGAGGCTCAACAAAACAATCCACCGGACGTGAACTCGAAACGCAAGATACCTTCCGTTTGTTCCATGCGTGAGGTTGCAGTACCTTGCATCGACTTCGTTCAATACATACGTCGATCAGAGGCGGTCTTCCGCTAAATATTTCTGGGGTGGAAAGTGGTCTGTCGCGTCCCATTGCGCCGCCTTCGGGTTGTTGACAGATGAGGGACACCGTGCGCCTGGCGGCTGCCTTCGGCGACTCGTTGATGGGACGGGGACTTGCACCGGCGATACCGCTCAAATCCCGATCCCCCAAGTGTCAATCAGCTTGCCTCAATCGCCGAGGTTCCATGAGCCGCCTCGGTATCCGTAGGTGCCGTTGAGGATGCCAGCCAGCCACATCGATACCGTCGCTGTCTTAAGACCACCGAACAGGACGAGTTGCGAGCCCTCGGTATCGAGCATCGCTACCGGTAACTCTGGCAGCATGCCCGTGCCGATTCCGCCCGGTGGGAACTCGTTGCCGAAATCGCGTTTTAGCAGCAGGCGTGACGTTGCCTTCGCCAACGTGCGAAAGTTCTCTTTGCGGACCAGCCAATAACATTCGACGGCCGAAGCGGTGTAGCGTTCTTGGCGGCGAATGAAATCGCGTAAGTGCTGGTACGAGCGTTGCAGCTCAATCACGACGGTACGCCCAGGGACGGAGAAGAAAACGTCGGCCTCCCACTTGTCGCCGCTCGATGATCTTCCAGGCGCTTCTTCGCTGCCCACAATGCCCATGCTATTCAAAGCTGCTAGGACCGCCGCTTTGCCGGCCTTATGCCATTTAGTCTCGGGTGCAGTGATGCACTCGTCCGACAGATGAGCGAAGAAGGGCAGGCCGTTGATGCTCGTCTTTAGCACCGCTGGGGCCTTGCAGCATGGCATCACGAAGTCGCCTAGCGGCGCGGTCTGCTTCAGTCGATCCCACTCGGCGCTAGCGATTGCGGTTGCGTCCACCGGACGACCGTCACGTGTCCAGGCTGATTGCGTCATGGCAGTCCTCTTCGAAAAAGTGCAGTGCTGGCGCGGCGCGGTCAGTCGTCTTTGCCTTGCTCAGCGCGCCGCCAAGCATCAAGGAATTCCAAGACCTCTGGAGGCTGGCCTGCGCCGGCAACAGCTTCGACTCGGGATCGGAACGCGTCGAGGTCGAGTAATCGGGCCATGCCTTTCCGATTGACTCTTGTCACGCGCTGGGCGACAACGTCGCCCATTCCTCCGAAGCCCATCGATTGGGTCCAGCCGTATGAGGTGAATGCTTTTGCGAGGTGGCGAACGCCATCATCACTGGCGAAGACTCCAGATGTCCATGCATGAACTGCCGCGCCATCGTCAGTAGTTAAGTCTGCCCACCAATGCAAAAGGTACGATAGATCGCGGTGTGCGAGCAGCGTGCCATCCGCTGCTGCCGCTTCGATTCGCGAGCGCAGGAGGGCGCGGAGATGCTCCGCGTCGGCTTCTGTGGTCAGGCAGTTTTCCGGAGGCTCGCGCTCTTGGCCTTCGCGTGGGTGGTAGTCGGTCCAAGCGGAACGTGTGAAGTCGGCAAGCCACCCAAGGGAAGCCGCGTCGCAGGCGTGCCGGAAGATCGCGGAGCGTTCGTCGAGCGTGTACCGCTCTTTCGTGAGCGCTCGCAGCAGCCAGTGCAGACGCAATTCGTTGCTGTCCATGCTGAAAGCTTTCGCGGAATCAGCTTCGACGTTGATCTCGTCGGCGATCGAGAATAGCGCGGTCAAGAGTGCCCCAACCTTGTCGCGATCTACACGTTCGGCGTGTGTTATCAGCTCGCCGAGCCATACAGCAGCCTTGGTGCCACCCGATCGTCGAGTCACCGTTAAGGCGTGGCGCAATGTCGCCTTCACATATTCGATGTCATCGGCGCGCGCTACAAACTCATCAAGTTCGGTGCTCGTGAGCACCTCATCGCCGATCGAGAAGCGGAAGTAGGCGTCGAAATGAGCAGGCGAACACACACGGCGTTTCATTGCCCATTGCTTTGCGAACCCTTCGCCGTAGCCCATATTTGCCCAAGCGGACTCCAAGACCGGGAACAGCCTCATCAGTACCCGTCGCATCCGGTCATGCTGTGGGGGTGGCGTAGCACCGAACAATAGCTCGTTGAAGTGTCGCGCTGCCGCCGCACGGTCACGCCCTTCGTCGCGTCCACTGCCGCTCAATTGCTCCTTGTTTTGGCGGATGGCGCGATATATCGCGGGATGCAAAAGCCGAAGCATCTCTAGCGCAAGGAAATCGGCGTGGTCTACTTCACCGGCTACGGCGGGCCACGACACGCTCAGTGAATTGGTGAAGCGTGTGACATCCCGCGGAGTCCGCATCGCCGGCGAGATCCCTTCATAGAAGATGTTCATGAAGCGGACCATGTCTGCCTCCGCGGGCGCGCCGCAGATCGACTCGATCAGCGATAGCAAATGCTGCTGAACATCAAGCGCTGCCGGATCGGGTAGTTCGAATGCAGCCTGAACGATCTTTTCGAGGTAATGCGGGCCCTCCGATGGGTAGCGGTCGCTGACGATCCTCTCGGCGAGCGGCCGGTCATAAACCAGCAAGTACATGACGTTCGGCAAACGGCCGACCGACTTGACGAGTCGGAAGATCAGTAAGGCCTCGTCAGGTGAGAGACGATCGATGTCGTCGATGACGATGAGGAAGCGCTTCTTCTGTTCTCGCAACGCCTTCGACAGCTCTGCGTGAAGCGCCTCGACGGTTTCGTCTTCCTCAATCAGGCCTGCGAGCCATTCCATGCCCTTTTCGGCGATACCGCCCGCAATCACTGCACCGGCGGCCTCCGCGATTTTCCCGACAAGCGCGCCGGCCCGGAGCAGGCGTGCCCCGAGTTTTGGCAGCTTCTTCTTTACCTTGTCGCCGAGGCTTGGGCCTAGGCCGGCGTACAACTCTCGGAAAAAGGCGAGCGCAAGGGCATCTTCGCCCCTAAACCACCAGCAGGCGAAGTCGATGACGACAAGCTCGTTAGCCTTGACTGCTTCGGCCAGATGGTGCTTACAAAGATTGACCGCGCTGCTTTTGCCGGAACCCCAGGGACCGTTGAGACCGATCACGGCCCCCTGGGGCGATTGCATCTTACGAATGCTTGCAGCAAGGGCGCGTGCAAAAGGGTCAACGCCGAAGCGATCCTCGCTTGGGCTTTCGATCGGTTGGTCGTTGTAAGACAGGTGCTCGGTCATAGCTCCATCTCAGCGCGCAGGTCGGATAGCCAGCCATCTTAGCAGCGCCTTGGCACCGAGGGAGCGACCGGCCGGCCTAACCTTCCGAGGCCTTGCGTGCTTCAGCTTGTGCCACCGTCTCACCGGGAAGTAGGCCAAATAGTTCGCGAGCATTAGTCCTCGTGATGAACAGCGGAACGTCAAGGCTGGGGCCTTCGTCGTCTAAGAAAGTTGGCTCTGGCGCGTTAGCCAAGTTGACCGAGACCTTACCCCGTGCGATGGCATCTTGCTCGCTCAAGACATTCTCCTTGAACGCACCGGTCGAGTTCTCCGCCTTGCCGCTTTGTTGGGTGTGGTCATTGAGGTTCGATTGTTTTTCGTCGCTGCTCACGGTCATAGGCGTCTTGGCTCCGTTGAAGATCGACGTTCACGGGTGCGTGATACGCAGCCACGGGCCAAGAACGTCCTTCAGGCACCGCTGACAGAGGTCGATACTGATTTGACTGCCATCCCCGAAAACGGACGTGTAACCGCCCGTGAAGGAGAGCGACAATTTTTCGTGCCACTCCATATCGGCGGACGTGAGGCGGCGGGTACAGCGATCGCACGTGCAGGAGACGGCTTCGTAGACGGTAATGGGCTGATATTCAAGCATCGGGGCACTCCAGCTCGGTTCAAATGCGATGCACTGTGTTGCGGTAGCCGGTAAGAGAATAATATTCTTACGGCGCTATGCACTGCGTGCTGGTCACAAGCGGCGTGCCCTGGCTCGAAGGTCATCCGGCGTGGCTCTCGGCAGCGATATGAAGTCGAGTTCGGCCATTGTCTCGTAGGTGCCACGAAACGGTAGGTAGCAATCCACAACCCACGATTCACCTTCTTTGCGCCCAGCATAAGGGTGAAGAACTTCGCCATCCGAACGCTTGCGGTCAAATCGCAGAAGTCCTTGGTGTGGGTACTGGTGTGCGCCCCGGGTCGCCATCATCCGTTCGACGACCTCGTGAGGAAAGCCGGGATGCTCTGAGCTATCAGCGGCGTGGACCGCTGCCCGAATCGATTCCTCGACTGTAAGATGACAACGCGCAATGTCGTCTTCATCAAATACCTCCTCTTTGACGATATAGGGCGGGCCTTCATACCAGTGCGAATCGTCGTGGTCCAACCGGATCGCCAAGATGGTTCGCGCCCCGACATCGGTGCAACGCCACCATCCGGTGCAATCCATGAAGACCAGGCCGATATGAAAGTCGGAGTGGTTCATGGAAACTCCTTGTGCCGATAGATGCTGCTCGCCAACGACTCAATGGCGCTGCAAGGTTTCGCGTACAGCAGCCATTGCCTCACTGAAATCCAGGCGCGTCGCTCGTCCAGTTTCGGCCTGATAGAAAACGACCATGAACAAGTTCGCAACTGCCTCGGCCATTTTCGACAGCTCCCGAGCGGTGCGCTGGTCCATGAAATCCAAGTCAGCGAGTTGCGTTGCGGCATGATGGATAACTTGCTGCGCTTCGATATTATGCGTAGTTGCCATGCTTCACCTCTCTAGCAGGTGTTGATATTGGAAGTGCCGGCCGGTTGCCGCCGGCCGGTGCGCTTTCTAAGCATCGTCTTGCGTTGGACGTTGCCTGTTCACGAACGCGGCTACCTCATCGTTCATGGTGGTACCGGCCGTCGCAGTTTGCTGCCCCCCACTCAGACTGTCGCCGGCGAAACTCGGTCCGGCGTCGATGCCGGCGCCGCTCTTGTTCGAAATTGCCGATGCGATTTTGCCGCCCGTCGTCTGTGCGATTCGTTCCTTGGTGGTATCTGCCATGTTCGCGGCTTTGTCCTTGGCGATCTCGCCTGCTCCCTTGGCGAGATTCACGCCCATGTCAGCTGCGAATCGACTGGCCGTGCCCATTGCGGACATGAACCCGCTGCTGCCGCCCGATGACGAGCTCACGCCGTCACCCGAGACAGAGCCGTTACCACCGCTCGAAAACATGCCGCCACCGCTTGCCATGTTCTGCTGGGCCGACTGGAACGCGGCCTTCAGGGCTGACGTCCCACCCGCTGCGCTTGTCGCGCCAGCCATCGCAGCGGAACCGACCGAAGCTGCCGCGCTCGCAGTCATGGCGGCCGCACCCATCACCGAACCAACCCCTACGCCACCGATGGACCCAGCGCCGCCAACCCCGACGATGCCAGCGATCCTCGGCGGCACTTTGTTTGTGAGATACATCAGCACGAATGCGGCGATGAGCATGATCGCCATTTCCTTGAGATCGATGCCGGCTCTCATGCTGGCGTAGTACTCGTTGATGAACGTTCTGCCGATGCCGATGAGCAGCAGCATCACCATCAGCTCGGCCCCGATTGCCAAGACATGCTTGTAGTAGCTGATCGCGATATCTGACGTCCAGCGTGCCCCGCCAAAGCCCAGAAAGAACACCCCGCCGTAGATCATGATCCAGGCCGACACAAAGACCAGGAGCAGGTTCACGCCGACAATCGCAAGAACGATCATCACGACCAACGCCATGAGCAGACCTACTACGCTGTCCGTGGGCGACCAGACCGACGACTGATCGAGCGCCTTGGTAAAAATTTCGTAGCCGATTTGCACGATACCTCCTGGCGTAAAACCGGTTGACTGGCCGATGGCCTTGGCACCTATCATCCACATCGACTTGACGATGGAGTCGGCAATCGCAGGGCCATTGAAAAGAATCCACCAGAAGAAGCCGAGCACGGCGAAGAAACGAACGATTTCGGCAAACGCCTCCTGAATGCCGGCGTTTCGCAACGCCATCATTCCGAAGGTCCACACCATGCTTATCAACGCGAGGCCCCAAAAGAGCCACGATGCGTAATTGACCATGACGCTGCCCCACGCGCTGGCCGCAGCCTGGTATTTCGCCATCACCGAATCGACCACATCGGCATTCATCGGCGCGGCCGTCACAGTCGCCGAGTACGCGACGGCCATCAAGCCGAGCACTGAGAGTTTGCCGCCGTTGGAAAACATCGTTTTCATAGCGCTGTCCTTCGTCATTGATCGTTTTTCTTCGGTTGTGACGGCGTATCGCCCCATGACCAGTTTTTTGGAGAGGGGATGATGATGTTGCTGCCATCATGCAGTTGCTTCGCTGCGGCAGCCCGCTGGGAATCGGTCTGGGTGCCCTTATCATTGCAGCCTGCAAGGAGCCCAATCAGTGAGAGCGAGATAATGAATTTCATCGTCGGCCTCTTATTGAAAGCTCCAGTTTTTCGGCGTCGGGGTGGTGATGTTGCTTCCATCACGAAGCTGCTTTGCCGATGCCGCCTGCTGGGCCTCTCGATCTGCAATCACCTGTGCGCGGGTGGCGGCCGCTGTTGCCTGCGCTGTCAGCATGCCCCGGATTTGCAGGAGCTGGTTTGTCTGCGCGCTAGCGAGCTGGTTCGCTGCCTGCAGCGCCTGCATTTGTCCCTGCGCACTCGTCGCTTGTGACTGCAACTGGCGAAGGTTCGCGGCGTCTGTCGCGAGCGTTTGTTGCTGCCGATCGACGCCCTTCAATACGGCATCGTTTGCCTTTTTTTGCGCCTCAGAGCCGTTCGCTTGCGCATCAAGCAGTGCTTGCCGCTGCGCGTCTGTGCAACCAGTCGAGGTGAAGCACGGCGACGAGCGGTAATAGGCCACGTCTTGGTAACGCGACAGATACCCGTCGATGCTCCCAGCCTGGTTCTTGTAGTAGTTCAGCGTGTCCTGTGCTTGTAGGAGCTTGCTGATGGTCTGGTTTGCCTGATCCCACACGTAGGCAGCCGGCGCGAGCGTGTTTTGCAGCATGTTTTGGTATTGCTGCAACTGCGTCTCGTACTGCTGAATCTGTTTCGCGACCGCCGCCACGTTTTGCATGGCGCTGATCGTCGTTTGAACAACGTTCGTCGCGTCGATAACGGGGATGCCGGCGTGTACCGGGCCACCGAATGCTGCTGTGATTCCGATAGCCAGTGCCATCTTGGTGGCCTGACGCGTTGCTCTACGCATCTTGCTTCTCCTTCGATTTGTGAGACGCCGCGCTGCGAACCGAACATCAGTAGCGATGGGATGCTCGTTTTAGCGGCTAAAAAAATCATCCGAGCACTATTCGCTTCATGACAGCTCGCAATTCGTCCTGTGTGGCCTCGATCTTCGCCAGCAGCGCACGGATAGTTGCTGGCGTGAACCCAGCCGTCCGCTCATCGTTCGTCAACCAGAGCTTCAACAGGCCACCGAGGCGACCGAGGTCGCCATTGACTCGGGCCAAATCCTGGACCTGAACGAGATCGAGGATGCCGCGAACCTCATAGCCCACACCCACGTTTCGCAAGTAGGCGGCGATGCTCAAGCCAGTGGCCGCCGCGTTGCGCTTTATTGCTGCCTCTTCGTCGGGCAAGACCGGCACGCGGAGGTGACGACCATACTTGCGCGTTGTCATCTTTTTCTCGTCGTTCATCGCTTCTCCAAGCCGGTGTGAACCGGCACTGAGCGGCGGTAGCCGCTGCCTCGCAGAGCAGGATTCCCGTTGAGCGCCGAGGGCGCGAATGAGGGGAGTGAAGATAGATAGCCGGCTTGCCGGTTAGCTAACTTCACCTATCCTGCCCGGTATGCAATCGCTCTCGAAATGAGATCGGACCTTTCCGCCATCGACATGCCGGTGTTGATTTGCCATATCCCTTTCGATCAATCGAAAGAACAACGTGCGAATGCCGCATGGGCCGAAAAAAGCCCTGTTTTGTTCGACTCCAGGAAGGCAATGGCCGAATGCAGCAAGGTTGCTGACCATTACCGGGCCACTTCCTGACTGCGCGTCAGCTCGTCGGCGTATCTTCGGAAAGCCTGGTAGCCGTAGTGGATGTGTCCTTCCTCCACCAGTGCCTCCCAGATGCTCATCAGCGAATGTCCGTCGTCGATGGCTGCCTGAATTTCGGTACGCATGAGAAGAAACGCTGCGCGGTTCCTTGCATTGCGACCAACGGCGCGCTTCAGCGCCCTCTCTGCTATGCGCTCGGATAGTGTTTTCATGGCATCAGACCGTATAACCGTGAGACGACAGAACATTGGCCATGTTGGCTCCCTCCCAGCTTCCCGGCCGACTGACTACCAGGCCGGCATCCTCAGCTAGCATGGCAAGAAGGCTCGCTCGGGTAAGGTGGCCGTGACTGCTATACCGGTCGACGGATTCATGGTGATCGTTGAGTAGCCTCACGAGCTCGTCGAGCTCGGTTGCCGTCTTGTCACTCACGGTGACGGTGAGTCGTTTCATGTGCGTCCCTCAATTCAGGTTTCGCAGGTTGTCCACAGCCTGCTGCTGGCAGCTGTACTTCTTGTTAAATAGATTTATCTATCTTGTTAGGGTGTCCGGCTGACACTGATTCGCGGCCAATCGGTATCTGCCGGACACCAATGTGGATATGTCGAGTGTCAGGCAGACACGTATCAGCCTGAGCTGTGTATAACTTCCTCCTGGCGTCGAGCCTCGATCTTCGTTCGCAACGACATCAGGATGTCTCGCATGTCCTGCGGCAGGCAGGCGATGTCCTGAGCGTTGAACACGACGGCGTTGCCGCTCGCGTGCGTGACGTTGACCTGTAGCCGTTCGATTTGAACGATCCTCGATCCAGCGAAGTCACCCGAAACCAAGACGTTTTTCAGGTCGGCCGTCGCGGCCTGTACCGACGAGGGCAGGTAGTCCCACGTCGCCACGGCGGTTGGCCGACCGGCGCCGTCTTGAATGCAAACTTTCTCGCGCAGCCGATATTCATTGCGCCGGCCGTCGCGTGTCTTGGTGATGTAACCGAATGCCTCAAGCGTCTTCAGCTCGCGGATCACTTGGCTGCGGCTGATGCCTGACTCCGCAGAAATCGTGTCGATTGCGGGGAACGAGCGTCCGGTATTGAAATTGGTGTGAGCCTTGATGACGAGACAGACCGTTACCGCATACGGTCCCATGCGAGCTATATCGCCGGTTTCGATCATGGAGTGGAACACGTGGAACCAAGTCGTCTCCGCGCGAAACAGGTCGCCTTGCTCGTGCATGACGTTGGTCTTCATGGCTGCACCGAGAACTGCTCGTCGATCAGCTTCGCGATCGCTTCGGTGCGGAAATAAATCCGGCGTCCGATATGAACCTTCGTCGCGTTGATGTGGCGTGCCCAATCGGCGCGCGACGTACTCAGGCTGATGCGCAGGCCTTCCGGGCTGCGGTCGAGAATTTCCGCGAGCTGATCCAGCGTTAGCAACACGGAATATCGTTCCTTCAATGCGGCAAGCGTCGTTGTCACTGTAGCTCCGGGGACATCTGCAAGTTACGTTTGGTATCGCTAGTTTTCGCTGAACTCAGCTATATTGGGCGGTAAAAGAAATTCGCCGCGAGTCCGCCGATGCCCAAAGCTCTTTCGACTACGTTAAGTGTGGTGCCTGTCCGGCCAAGGCGCGGTCGGCCGCTTGGTTCCATCAAGGACGACCAAGCGCGCTTGCGCGACCGCATCCGCGTGGTCGCAACATTGAATGAGCTGCTGACGCGGGTCACCACTGTAGAGAATGCAAACCAGTTCGCACGCTGGTTCGACGGGATCATGCGGAAGCAGCATCCGCTGCTTCCGTGGGAGACCGAAGAGTCAGGCAAGTGGCGCAAGAATTTCGCCGGCAGCGTTGCGCTGAATCCGGAGTCAATTGAGCACTTGCAGGAACTGTTTCCAGATGGTCGCTACTACAGTGCCGTTGGCTTGTGTGGGCGAGAGCAGGAAACGAGAGTTGCGTATCCGGTATCGCGCGGATCTGCACCAATGCGTGTGCGCGAGCTTTACGATGCCGGCCCCGGTAGGTTGTGGGAGGCTCTTTGGGCACACAGTGAGGCTTTGTCGAAGCTGTGGGAGATCTACCCACCGAATAGTCTATGGGGGCCGAGCGAGAGTTTTACCGATGTGCTCGCGGAGCTCTCGATGAAGCTATGGAGCGATTCGCGCTGTGGTGTTGAGATTGAGTTCGAAGACCTCGGGCGCGCAATCGTGCTTTACCGACTTGAGCTTGCCGGTATAGCGGGGAGTCCAGAGGATGGCGTTGATGCATATCTGTTGGTTAGGCTTGCGATGGCGGAGCTGTCACCGGTGCTTCGATGTCTTGGCGTATGGAATGATCTAGCGTCCTACATCATCGATATGGAGCGTGACCGGGTTCGGTTGCATCCCCAATATGCGGACGTTATTGAGACAAGGTATTCGACGGGGCATCCGTTCGATGTGTACACCTACGTCGAAAACCCATTTTTCGCGATGCTGGGTGTGGTCCAAGGCGAGCCCTCGCTGGCTCGCCATATTGAATGCATCGCCGGGCTGTCGCAGTGCTAGGAAGGCACGGCTCGATGGCATGCGGAAGTACGACATAGCTACATGCACGGGGCATAAGTGAACGCGATTAAGAATCGAAGTGTTCTCTCTCTGATAGCGCGGGGCGTAAGCTCGGAACTCGCACAACGTTTGTTTTCCGAAGGGCACAAAATTGGCACGCTCAAGACAAAAGCGCTCGACGAGCTTCTGTCGCTCGGGCTATCTGAGCCCGTTGCACGGGGCCTTCGGTCTGGACGAACGCCCATCCCCGAAGACCGTCTACTGAAATTGCTCTATGACAACAAATGGGTCTGCTGTGTTTGTCGTTCACGCGACGACGCGGTCGTAGTTCATCACATAGAACCGTGGGCGACCAGCCGGTCACATGAGGCAGACAATTTGGTTGTGCTGTGTCCCAACGACCACAGCAGAGCACACAGCAGAGGCGACCTTACCCAAAATCTAACGCCGAATAGGCTCAGAGAATTAAAGCGCTTGTGGGAAGCAGAGGTAAAAATCGATGACTCAGCGGTGATACAGAAGGCTGCTCAATCAATCGGTGAATATTGGTATTTCTTTAATCTTCTTCGATTGTATGAGTTCGCCGAGCACGAGCATATCGACTTACAAACACTCCCTCACTATGTCGATGCGCGCATAGCTGGAATTTTGGATGCTCACGGGCATTTGGTACCAGAAGAGAGGGACAGTTTATATGCGTATTCAGGTTCGCACGCGCCGCTAAGGTATTACTATGCTAAAGACCTTTTCATGCGCGTACTTGAAGGAATATCCATAATCAATATCTCGGATCGACTCGACAAGGGAGATCTTTCCAGCACGATCATTCAAAACGACTTAATCTATGTTGCAGGGGCGCACAACTTTAAGCAGCTCAATGACGTGTCATTCGGTCCAGGGCAATTAGTCCGGGGACGTCGATCGGCAAACTCAGTTCAGATCGAGTTTGTATTCGATCGTTGGGAGGCAACATCGACGTCTGCCAATACGGTGTGGCTAACAGGCCGGAATGTTGTCGGTAGTTTTTGTCGTGTAGGAAGCATCTCACGTAGTGAAGACAAAAAGGCGATCTTAATTAAGTGCACAGTTCTCGCTATATGTGCCGAGCTACCAGATATGCGAACACGTTCTTATGTGTCGAATACACTCTTCGAAAATTTTCACGGCATCGATGGCGGAGATGATGAGGAGTCTGACGATTGGAATGTTACATTTGATGAATCGGATAACTTTTGAGCTAATCGCGTTGGTTTCGCAGAAGGAAAGATTGAGCCTAGTATCATAAAAATTCTTGCAGTCGCGTCTTGCAGGAGAAATTTTTAGACGTAGAGAAATGGATGCAATTATCGGCGACATGGTTCAATGCCACGGATGCACAAGAGAACGTGCTAGAACCGTAGATCGCGCTTCCGAGGAGAGCGCCTCATTGCTCTCCGGTGGCTGCATGCGACTTCAAAAGGCCGCGTCCCGGAAATTCGGAGTGCCGCTTCGGGGTCGGTACCGGCGTTCACTACGTGCATGGTTGAAAAGCCTTCGCCGGATCTGACGGTATCCGTCCGCTGACGTCCCAAGTTATACGGGCCGAGCGCATCTGGCATTTCGGCATACGCTTCTGCGCGTAAAGCCGCGTTGAGCTTGAGATGATTTAGGTCTTGCCCTTTCGATAGTGCTCTAACAGATCTTCGTTACCGGAAAGGACCTCCACCATCATTTGAAGCATCAAGACCGGTCCCGGAACGATCCCCGCCTCATCGATCTCCTGCCCGTCAAAGTCGGGATTGGTTGGAATCTCAACGTTCACCACCCACCAGACCTCGATTTTTCTCAAGATGGTGATCAAATCTTGGAAAATCTCGACGTGGTCAAAATCCACCGAGCCCATCACGACCGATGGCAGTTCGTGAGCTAGCTTGTTTCGGATCGACTTGATGCGTTCGAAGGTCTCAAGATCGCCAAGATCGATTGCGCCATGCTCGGTCAGCCAATCGAGCGATGCGTACAGGGTGCTTTTGTTGCGAGCGAGAACTTCCGAGCGATATTCCTCGCTCAGCTGATACGTACCCGGCTCGAGACCAATGCTTTCAATGTTGTAGAAATCGCGAATACGCCCGACGATTGATTGCCTCAGAAGTTCAAAGGCTGTGATGTAGAGCGACGCCGAGATGAGCTTTTCTTGCATCACCGCTGGCGTCAGCAATTGTTCCCATTGCTCGTTAGCGGGCATAGGTCGTGAACTCCGTTAGGTCAGCGAGGCCGTTTTGATGGCATCAAGCTTGCCGACAAGGTCCTCGGCACGCAAGTGCGTGTACCGGCGGAGCATCTGCATCGACTTGTGCCCGCTGATCGAAGCCACTTCCTGATCGCTCAGCCCCGCCTCGACCAGCCGGCTAACCCCTTCGTGGCGGAGGTCGTGAAAGCGGAAGTCGATCAGGCCTGTCTGCTTTTTGATGGCGTTCCAGACCTTTGTGAATTGGTACGCTCGCCGTTTCCTGTCGCGGCCGGGTTCTCCGAAAAAGACGAGGTCGGTGTCAATAGGGCGAATCGGGTTCGCAAGGGCGCTTTGCAAGACCGACGCCGCGAGCTTGGTCAGGGGCACTGTGCGGGCAGCATTGTTTTTGGTGTCGGTCAGGCGGACAACGCGACGTTCCAGGTCGATCTGGCCGCGCCGTAGCCCAACTATTTCCGACTGTCGCATTCCGGTTTCTATCGCCAGGCGCACAATCCATCCCAGCATGGGGTTCGTGTGTTTATCGACAGCTGCGAGTAGCAGTGCTTGCTCACGGCCGGACAGACGCCGATTTCGCCCCTCTCCGGGGCGGGGCTTGCGGATATTGGCGACAGGGTTGTAGACCAGTCCGACATGCCATTCCTTGATTGCTACGTTGAACAAGTGACCGAGCAGGGCGAGTTCGAGGCGGACGGTGTTGTTTGCTTTACCTTGGGCGAGCCGGTCGTCGCGGTAGCGGCCCACGAGGTCAGGCGTGACGGCCGCCAATGAGTATTTCCCGAAGTGCGCTTTCAGCTCTCGAATACGAGCGCCTTCCCGACGCTGCGTGCTGGCTTTCTTGGTGGGGACGATTTCCCGCTCGTATCGGTCGAGGGCGTCCGCTACCGTGGTTTTTTCCGAGGGAGCGCGTTGGATGAACACGCCGCGCACCATCTTGTCCTCGGTGCGCCGAGCCCAATCCTCTGCGTCGCGCTTCGTGCGGAACGTTTTGGCGACGGTCGGCCAACCAACGCGCCGGATGGTTGCTTTCCAGGTACCAGAGGGGGTTTTCGTCAGTGCTGCCATGGTGCTCCTTCCGTGAGGTCTGCACCGCGTATTGCACCGAATTTGCACCGCGAGGGGCCGGTAAAAAGAAAAGGGCTCGCAGCGAAGCCGCAGAGCCCTTAGTGAAAAAGCCCTGTAAATCAAAGATTTACAGGGCTTTCGCATTTGGTGGCGAATCAGGGATTCGAACCCCGGACCTGCGGATTATGATTCCGTCGCTCTAACCGACTGAGCTAATTCGCCGAAGACCCAAATTATGTCGATCGGTCGGCCGGCTGTCAATACCTTTTTCCATCTTCCCCGAAAAAAGTTGCCGCCGCCCCGTGCCGGCCTCCATCCCGGGCGGGAGCCGGCCGCCGGAAGGCGCATCTCCGCCGGCGGTCCCCCGCTCCACGCGCAATATCAATCCTGCGCGTAGATGTCCGAGTCCTTCGTCTCCTTGACGAACAGCAGGCCGATCACGAATGTCGCGAGCGCGATTACGATCGGATACCAGAGCCCCGAGTAGATGTTGCCCTTCGCCGCGACGATCGCGAACGCCGTCGCCGGCAGGAAGCCGCCGAACCAGCCGTTGCCGATGTGATAGGGCAGCGACATCGACGTGTAGCGGATCCGCGTCGGGAACATCTCCACCAGCATCGCGGCGATCGGCCCGTAGACCATCGTCACGAAGATCACGAGGATCGTCAGGATCACGATCGTCATCGGCCAGTTGAGTTGCGCCGGGTCTGCCTTGGCCGGGTAGCCGGCCCCCTTCAGCGTCGACGCGAGCGTCTTGTCGAACGCCGCGCCCTGCGCCTTCGCGTCGGCCGCCTTGCCGTCGTAGGTCTGGATCACCGTGTCGCCGACCTTGATCTGGGCCGGCGTACCGGCCGGCGCCGCGACGTTCTCGTAGTTCAGGCCGGCCTTCGCGAGCGCGCTCTTCGCGATGTCGCACGAGCTGGTGAACTTCGACGTGCCGACCGGGTTGAACTGGAACGAGCAGGCGGCCGGATCGGCGATGACCGTGATCGGCGCCTTCTGCGTCGCGAGTTCGAGTTGCGGGTTCGCGTAGTGCGTAAGCGCCTTGAACAGCGGGAAGTAGGTCAGCGCCGCGATCAGGCAGCCCGCGAGGATGATCGGCTTGCGGCCGATCTTGTCCGACAGCGAACCGAAGAACAGGAAGAACGGCGTGCCGATCAGGAGCGCGATCGCGATCAGGATGTTCGCGCTCGCGCCGTCGACCTTCAGCGTCTGCGTGAGGAAGAACAGCGCGTAGAACTGGCCCGTGTACCACACGACGGCCTGGCCGGCCGTCAGGCCGATCAGCGCGAGGATCACGATCTTCAGATTCTTCCACTGACCGAACGCTTCGGTCAGCGGCGCCTTCGACGTCTTGCCTTCCGCCTTGATGCGCAGGAACACCGGCGATTCGTTCAGTTGCAGCCGGATCCACACCGACACCGCGAGCAGCAGGATCGACGCGACGAACGGCACGCGCCAGCCCCAGCTGCCGAACGCGTCCTCGCCGATGAACGTGCGCACGCCGAGGATCACGAGCAGCGACAGGAACAGGCCGAGCGTGGCCGTCGTCTGGATCCACGCGGTGTAGAAGCCGCGCCGGTTGGCCGGCGCATGCTCGGCGACGTAGGTCGCCGCGCCGCCGTACTCGCCGCCGAGCGCGAGGCCCTGCAACAGCCGCATCGCGATGAAGATCACGGGGGCGGCGATGCCGATCGACGCGTAGCCGGGCAGGAAGCCGACCACGAACGTCGAGACGCCCATGATCACGATCGTCACGAGGAACGTGTGCTTGCGGCCGACGAGATCGCCGAGCCGGCCGAACACGATCGCGCCGAACGGCCGCACCGCGAAGCCGGCCGCGAAGCCGAGCAGCGTGAAGATGAACGCGGCGGTCGGATTGACGCCGGAGAAGAAGCTCTTGCTGATGTAGGCCGCGAGCGAGCCGGCCAGGTAAAAGTCGTACCACTCGAACACGGTGCCGAGCGACGACGCGAAGATCACCTTCTTCTCTTCGCCCGTCATCGGCGAGTGCGAAATTTGCCCGCCTAACGTTGCCATGAATCGTCTCCAAGTCCCTTGATATAGATGTGCGGCCGCCTTGGGAGGGGCGGGCCTGACGACGATTATTGGCACGGAAACTTACGGCCCACTGACTCGCGCGTACAAAACCACTGCGCGTTAACCCGCGTCGAATCGGCCGCTTCGCGCGCCGATCGTGGCGCGAACGGTTGGTAAATCGCCGGTTTCGACGTTTTTGCGCCGCGCCGCGGCGGCGCGCGTCAGGGTTAATCCGGGGCGGTGTCGGTCAGCGGCAGGCTGATGCGCACGAGCGTGCCGGCGAGGCGCGGTGCGCTCTGGTAGACGTGATCGTCGAGCGTCAGCGTGCCGCCGTGCTGCGTGGCGATCTCGCGCACGATCGCGAGCCCGAGGCCGCTGCCGTCGCCTTCGCGGCCGAGGATCCGGTAGAAGCGCTCGACGACGCGCTCGCGCTCGCCGGCCGGGATGCCGGGGCCGGTATCCTCGACTTCGAGATGCACGCGCCGCGCCGCGGGCTCGGCCCGCACGCGCACGGTGATGCGCCCGCCTTCGGGCGTGTAGCGGATCGCGTTGTCCACCAGGTTGCCGAGCATCTCGCGCAGCATCACCGGATTGCCGTCGACGTCGAGCGGCGCGTCGTCGTCCGGGCCTTCGTAGCCGAGGTCCATGCGTTTCGCGAGCGCGGCCTGCACCCAGTCGCGCACCGTGCGCCGCGCGAGCGAACCGATCTCGACCGGCTCGAACGTCAGCCCGCTCGCGCGGTTCTCGGCGCGCGCGAGCGCGAGCAGTTGCGTGACGAGTCGCGCGGCCTGCTCGGAGCTCGTCGCGATCTGCTCGAGCGAGCGCTGCACGTCGGGCGGGACCGGGTGGCGCAGCGCGAATTCGGCCTGCGTGCGCAGGCCCGCGAGCGGCGTCTTCATCTGGTGCGCGGCATCGGCGATGAAGCGTTTCTGCAGCGCCATGTTCTGTTCGAGGCGCGCGAGCAGGTCGTTGAACGACGTGACGAGCGGCTCGATCTCGGGCGGCGCGCGCTGCGCCTCGACGGGCGACAGGTCGTCGGGCCGCCGCGCGCGGATGTGCGCCTGCAGCGCGTTGAGCGGCGCGAGCCCGCGCGACAGCCCGAACCAGACGAGCAGGATCGCGAGCGGCAGGATCACGAATTGCGGCAGGATCACGCCCTTGATGATGTCGTTGGCGAGCGCATTGCGCTTGTCGAGCGTCTCGCCGACCTGCACGAGCACGGGCTGCGCGCCGCTCGCCTGCGGCAGCGCGACGGTCGTATACGCGACACGCACGTCGTTGCCGCGCAGCAGGTCGTCGCGGAACACGACGACGCCCGGCGGCGGGCGGTCCTCGTCGCGCGGCAGCGGCATGTCGGCCTCGCCCGCGACCAGCTCGCCGCGCGTGCCGAGCACCTGGAAGTAGACGCTGTCGATGTTGTCCGCCCGCAGGAAGTCGCGCGTCTGCTCCGGCAGCGTCAGCTCGGCGACGCCGTTGACCGGATGGATCTGCCGCGCGAGCACATAGGCGTTGGTTTCGAGCGCGCGGTCGAACGGGCTGTTCGCGATCGTCTTCGCGACGAGATAGGTGACGGCGATGCTCATCGGCCACAGCAGCAGCAGCGGCGCGAGCATCCAGTCGAGGATCTCGCCGAACAGCGAGCGCGGGCGCGGCGTCTCGGGCGATTCGGTTTCGTCGGGCGGTGCGAACGGGTTCTCGTAGCGCGCGTCGCGCGCCTCGTCCGCAGCCGACGACGGCGCGCCGGTCGGGGGGCGGGAAGGGGAATGGGCCGGCGTGGCCATCGCGGCGCCGCCGACGTCAGCGCAGCGGCGTGCCGGCGGCCGCGGGCTGGGGCGCGGCCGTGTCGGCCGGCGTCGCGGGCGCGACCTTCTCGAGGCAATAGCCGAGGCCGCGCACGGTCGAGATCCGCACGCCGCTCGGTTCGATCTTCTTGCGCAGCCGGTGCACGTAGACTTCGATCGCGTTGTTGCTGACTTCCTCGCCCCATTCGCACAGGTGATCGACGAGCTGTTCTTTCGACACGAGGCGGCCGATCCGCTGCAGCAGCACCTCGAGCAGGCCGAGTTCGCGCGCGGAGAGATCGAGCACGTGATCGTTCGCATACGCGATGCGGCCGACCTGGTCGAACGCGAGCGAGCCGTGGCGCACGACGGTCGGGCCGCCGCCCGCGCCGCGCCGGGTCAGCGCGCGCACGCGCGCCTCGAGCTCGTTGAGCGCGAACGGCTTGGCCATGTAGTCGTCGGCGCCGAGGTCGAGCCCCTTCACGCGTTCGTCGACGCTGTCGGCGGCGGTCAGGATCAGCACGGGGAGCGTGGAATTGCGCGCGCGCAGGCGCTTGAGCACGTCGAGGCCGGACATTTTCGGCAGCCCGAGATCGAGGATCAGCAGGTCGAAAGTCTGCATCGACAGCGCGGTGTCGGCGTCGACGCCGCTCTTCACGTGATCGACGGCATAGCCCGATTGGCGGAGTGACCGGGTGAGGCCGTCCGCGAGTATGCTGTCGTCTTCGGCGATGAGAATTCGCATGTTGCTGACCGATGCCGGCAGGGCGTTCACGCCGGCGCGGCTGTCTCCGAAGTTATTCGTGTACAACGCAACCCAAATTGCGGGCTTGCATAAACTACTGTTTTTTTATACAGTGTCTGCATTCGTGGGCAGCGCTTGATGCGGGCGCGCCTCCAACAGACGCTGCTCATCATAGCAAAGGACGATTCATGGAAGATAGCAAGAAGGGCTCCGGGATGACCGCCGAGAAGAGCAAGGCGCTGGCGGCCGCGCTCGCGCAGATCGAGAAGCAGTTCGGCAAGGGCTCGATCATGCGCATGGGCGACGGCGAGGCGGCCGAGAATATCCAGGTCGTCTCCACGGGGTCGCTGGGTCTCGACATCGCACTGGGCGTCGGCGGCCTGCCGCGCGGCCGGGTGGTCGAGATCTACGGTCCGGAATCGTCCGGTAAAACCACGCTCACGCTGCAGGTCATCGCTGAACTGCAGAAGATCGGCGGCACCGCAGCCTTCATCGACGCCGAGCACGCGCTCGACGTCCAGTACGCGTCGAAGCTCGGCGTGAACGTGCCGGAGCTGCTGATCTCGCAGCCGGACACCGGCGAGCAGGCGCTGGAAATCACCGATGCGCTGGTGCGCTCGGGCTCGATCGACATGATCGTCATCGACTCGGTCGCGGCGCTCGTGCCGAAGGCCGAAATCGAAGGCGAGATGGGCGATTCGCTGCCGGGTCTGCAGGCCCGCCTGATGTCGCAGGCGCTGCGCAAGCTGACCGGCACGATCAAGCGCACGAACTGCCTCGTGATCTTCATCAACCAGATCCGGATGAAGATCGGCGTGATGTTCGGCAACCCGGAAACCACGACGGGCGGCAACGCACTGAAGTTCTATTCGTCGGTGCGTCTCGACATTCGCCGGATCGGCTCGATCAAGAAGAACGACGAGGTGATCGGCAACGAAACCCGCGTGAAGGTCGTCAAGAACAAGGTATCGCCGCCGTTCCGCGAAGCGATCTTCGACATCCTGTACGGCGAAGGTATTTCCCGCCAGGGCGAGATCATCGATCTCGGCGTGCAGGCGAAGATCGTCGACAAGGCCGGCGCCTGGTACAGCTACAACGGCGAGAAGATCGGTCAGGGCAAGGACAACGCGCGTGAATTCCTGCGCGAGAATCCGGAAATTGCCCGCGAGATCGAGAACCGCATCCGCGAATCGCTCGGTGTCGTCAGCATGCCCGATGGCGTAGCCAACGAAGCCGAGGCGTTGGACGAAGAAGAGTGATGGTTGCGCGCCGAGGTCAGGCTGGCGAGCCGGAGGAGCACGACACGCCCGACACGGCGGGTCGCTCCGGCCGGCGAGCCGGACCCTCGGGCGCCGACCGGCGGGACGCAGGCGGCAACGCCGCGAACCGCACCGCGACGAGGGCATCCGACGATGCCCTCGTTTCGTTTGAGATCGCCGCACCGGACGATCCGTTCGACGACGATGAGTCGTTCGACGCACACGATCGCCCCCGCCGTCGCGTGTCCGGTGTCCGCTTCCCGGGCGATCGCGCCGCCGATGCGCCCGCGACGGAAGATGTCTATACGCGCAGCAGCCAGCATCCGCGCCGCACACGCCGCGCCGCCGGTGCGTCTTTCGGCGCATCTTCCGGCGGTACCGCTTCAAGCGACGCTCCGGGCGCTGGCGAGCGCAAGTCGTCGAAGCCGCCGCGGTCGTTGAAGGGCCGCGCGCTCGGCTATCTGTCGAGGCGCGAATACAGCCGCGCGGAGCTCGCGCGCAAGCTCGCACCGTACGTCGGCGAGGACGAATCCGTCGAACCGGTGCTCGATGCGCTGGAAAAGGAAGGCTGGCTGTCCGACGCACGCTTCGCCGAGAGCCTCGTGCATCGTCGCGCGTCGCGCGTGGGCGTCGCGCGCATCGTCAGCGAACTGAAGCGCCATGCGGTCGGCGACGGTCTCGTCGAAGAGGTGAATGCCCAATTGCGCGAGACCGAATTGACGCGCGCGCAGGCCGTCTGGCGCAAGAAATTCGGTGCACTGCCGCAAACGCCCGCCGAACGCGCGAAGCAGGCGCGCTTCCTGTCCGCGCGCGGCTTCTCGAGTGCGACCATCGTGAAGTTGCTGAAGGTCGGCGACGATTTCCCGATCGACGACTGAGCCACCCGGTCGCGCGCGTGGCGCGCGATTTTGCTGCATTGCAACCGCTTCTGGACAGGCGGGAATACCCGCCGTTGCGGCAAACTGTCTCAAATACCCAATATGCTAAAATCCACGGGTTTTCCTCTTCGGCCTCAACCTCCAGCATGCCGCTATCCGAGCCCGTGCCCCGTCAGTTGCGACATCGACGCGCAATCCGAGCGGAAGCCTACGAGCGCGGCGACGGCTTGTGGGACATCGAAGCCTGCCTGACCGACCACAAGCCGCGCGATGTCGCGCTTGCGTCGGGCATCCGGCCCCAGGGCCTGCCGATCCACGAACTCTGGCTGCGCGTGACCATCGATCGTGACCTCAATGTCGTCGACGCCGAAGCGTCTTCGGAATGGGTGCCCTATCCCGGTCACTGTCAATCCGCCTCGCCTGCCTATCGGGCCCTCATCGGGCTCAATCTCTTCCGCAATTTCCGCCGCAACGCGAACCGGCTGCTCGCCGGCGTCGCAGGCTGTTCCCATCTCACCGAACTGTGCGCCGTGCTGCCGACGGCCGCGATCCAGGCGTTCGCCGGTGAGGTGTGGAACGTGCGCGAGGAGGGCGGCGAAGGGCCGGATCATGACGGCGTGCACGCCGAACCGCCTTTCCAGCTCGGCCGCTGCCGCGCGCTGCGATTCGACGGCGAGGTCGTGCGGCAGTACTACCCGCGCTGGTATGGCCCGATTCGGCCGGATCTGCCCGGTGAAGGCAGCACGAAGGAATGAACGGAAATCATTCGAAGAAGCGTCTTAAGCGACATTTCATCCAACTCTCAGACTGAAGGGAATCACGCATGAAGATTCACGAGTACCAGGGTAAGGAAATCCTGCGGAAATTCGGCGTCGCGGTACCGCGCGGCAAGCCGGCGTTCTCGGTGGACGAGGCCGTCAAGGTGGCGGAAGAGCTCGGCGGCCCGGTTTGGGTCGTGAAGGCTCAGATTCACGCGGGTGGCCGTGGCAAGGGCGGCGGCGTGAAGGTGGCGAAGTCGATCGAGCAGGTGCGCGAATACGCGAACCAGATCCTCGGCATGCAGCTCGTCACGCACCAGACGGGCCCGGAAGGCCAGAAGGTCAACCGCCTGATGATCGAGGAAGGCGCGGACATCAAGCAGGAACTGTATGTCAGCCTCGTCGTCGACCGCATCTCGCAGAAGATCGTGCTGATGGGTTCGAGCGAAGGCGGCATGGACATCGAAGAAGTCGCCGAAAAGCATCCGGAACTGATCCACAAGGTCATCGTCGAGCCGTCGACGGGCCTGCTGGACGCGCAGGCCGACGACCTCGCCGCGAAGATCGGCGTGCCGGCCGCATCGATTCCGCAAGCGCGCGCGATCCTGCAAGGCCTGTACAAGGCATTCTGGGAAACCGACGCATCGCTGGCTGAAATCAACCCGCTGAACGTCTCCGGCGACGGCAAGGTCACCGCACTCGACGCGAAGTTCAACTTCGACTCGAACGCGCTGTTCCGTCACCCGGAAATCGTCGCGTACCGCGATCTGGACGAAGAAGATCCGGCTGAAATCGAAGCGTCGAAGTTCGACCTCGCGTACATCTCGCTCGACGGCAACATCGGCTGTCTCGTGAACGGCGCAGGCCTCGCGATGGCGACGATGGACACCATCAAGCTGTTCGGCGGCGAACCGGCGAACTTCCTGGACGTCGGCGGCGGTGCGACGACCGAGAAGGTCACGGAAGCGTTCAAGCTGATGCTGAAGAACCCGGACCTGAAGGCGATCCTCGTGAACATCTTCGGCGGCATCATGCGCTGCGACGTGATCGCGGAAGGCGTGATCGCCGGTTCGAAGGCGGTGAACCTGAACGTGCCGCTCGTCGTGCGCATGAAGGGCACGAACGAAGACCTCGGCAAGAAGATGCTGGCCGATTCGGGCCTGCCGATCATCTCGGCCGACAGCATGGAAGAGGCTGCGCAGAAGGTCGTCGCGGCTGCCGCAGGCAAGTAAGCACGCGCTAATGAACACGTATGGCGGCGCGGTTTGCACGCGACGCCCATCGAACAGAGGTCAAAATACATGTCGATTCTGATCAACAAGGACACGAAGGTCATCACGCAGGGCATTACCGGCAAAACCGGTCAGTTCCATACGCGCGCCTGCCGTGAATACGCAAACGGCCGCGAAGCATTCGTCGCGGGCGTGAACCCGAAGAAGGCCGGCGAAGATTTCGAAGGCATTCCGATCTACGCGAGCGTCAAGGAAGCGAAGGCGGAAACCGGCGCGACCGTGTCGGTCATCTACGTGCCGCCGGCAGGCGCAGCCGCTGCGATCTGGGAAGCGGTCGAAGCCGATCTGGATCTCGCGATCTGCATCACGGAAGGCATCCCCGTCCGTGACATGATCGAAGTGAAGGACCGCATGCGTCGCGAAGGCCGCAAGACGCTGCTGCTCGGGCCGAACTGCCCGGGCACGATCACGCCGGACGAACTGAAGATCGGCATCATGCCGGGTCACATCCACCGCAAGGGCCGCATCGGCGTCGTGTCGCGTTCGGGCACGCTGACGTATGAAGCGGTTGCCCAGCTGACGGCGCTGGGCCTCGGCCAGTCGTCGGCAGTCGGTATCGGCGGCGACCCGATCAACGGTCTGAAGCACATCGACGTGATGAAGATGTTCAACGACGATCCGGACACGGATGCGGTCGTGATGATCGGCGAAATCGGCGGTCCGGACGAAGCCAACGCCGCCGAGTGGATCAAGGACAACATGAAGAAGCCGGTCGTCGGCTTCATCGCGGGTGTCACGGCGCCTCCGGGCAAGCGCATGGGCCACGCCGGCGCGCTGATCTCGGGCGGTGCGGATACGGCCGAAGCGAAGCTGGAAATCATGGAAGCGTGCGGCATCACCGTCACGCGCAACCCGTCGGAAATGGGCCGTCTGCTGAAGAAGGCGCTGTAATCATTTCCATCGGGCTCGTCCTGCAGAAAACGCCGGCTTAGCCGGCGTTTTTTGTTATGCTCCCGCAATGAATTCGTAAGCACCGGGCATGCGTTCTGCATGCGCCTACGATGAACCGGGCCGCCCGCGAGGCGGCCGTTGTCCTTTCCTCTCCGCCATGCTCGAATTCCTGACCTCGCTGCACTGGGGCGCGATCCTCCAGATCATCATCATCGATATCCTGCTCGGCGGCGACAACGCGGTCGTGATCGCGCTCGCGTGCCGCAACCTGCCGGCGAACCAGCGGCTGCGGGGCGTCGTCTGGGGCACCGCGGGGGCGATCCTGCTGCGTGTCGCGCTGATCACGTTCGCGGTCGCGCTGCTCGACGTGCCGTTCCTGAAGCTCGGCGGCGGGCTGCTGCTGCTGTGGATCGGCATCAAGCTGATGGCGCCGGCCGCCGACGCGCACGACGACATCAAGCCGGCCGACCGGCTGTGGGACGCCGTGAAGACGATCGTGATCGCCGATGCGGTCATGAGCCTCGACAACGTGATCGCGATCGCCGGCGCGGCCGAGCAGGCCGATCCGTCGCACCGGATCGCGCTCGTGATCTTCGGGCTCGTCGTCAGCGTGCCGATCATCGTGTGGGGCAGCACGCTGGTGCTGAAGCTGCTCGACCGTTTCCCGGTCGTCGTGGCGTTCGGCGCCGGGCTGCTCGGCTGGATCGCGGGCGGGCTGATCGTGAACGACCCGGTCGGCGACCGCTGGCCGGTGCTCGATACGCCGCAAGTGGTCTACGGCGCGAGCATCGTCGGCGCCCTGTTCGTCGTCGCGATCGGCTACGCGCTCAGGAAACGCCGCAGCGTGCCGCACGCGCCCTGACTGGCCATCCGGCTGACTGCCGGTTTCGCGGCCCGCTGGCTACGATCGAGACGCCTGCCTTTGTCGGCAGGCGTTTTTCGTTTCCGGAGCCTGCCATGTTCGAAGCCTTTTCCGTTTCCCTGTTCCGTCGCGTTGCCGCCGATCTGCGGCGCGCGAACCGGCCGTCGCCGCGCTGGCGGCTGGCCGGCTTCACGCTGATCGAGCTGATGATCGTGCTGGCGATCGTCGGCGTGGTCGCAGCCTATGCGATTCCCGCGTACCAGGATTACCTCGCGCGTTCGCGTGTCGGCGAGGGGCTGGCGCTCGCGTCGTCGGCGCGGCTCGCGGTCGCCGACAATGCCGCGAGCGGCGCGAGCCTCGACGGCGGCTACAGCCCGCCCGCCGGGACCCGCAACGTCGAATCGGTCGCGATCGACGGCGCCACCGGCCAGATCACGGTTTCTTTCACCACCCGCGTCGCCGCGGCCGGCACGAATACGCTGGTGCTCGTGCCGTCCGCGCCCGACAAGGCCGATGCGCCCACCGCGCGCGTGCCGCTCAAAAAGGGTGCGATACAGGCGGGCGCGATTGCGTGGGAATGCTTCGCGGCCGGCAAGGACGCGTCGTCGCTGCCGGCGCCCGGAGCGGGACCGTTGCCGGGTAACGCCGCGACGCTGCCCGCGAAATACGCGCCTGCGGAGTGCCGTGCATAAGGCTGGCGGAGGAGGCGGCCGGCCGCGCGTGCGGCCTGCCGGCCACCGCTTCGGCCCGCTTCGGCCGGCGGGGCTGCGGCTCCGCGCCGGCTCGCGGAGCGACAGCCCCGCACAGAGCAGGGAAAGTTTTGTATAGTGCGCCGGTTGCTGACATCCGGTTCGCTCATGCCTTCTACTTTTTCCCGTTCGTTGTCGCTCGTTGCGCTGGCTGTCGCCCTGATCGTGCCGTACGCGATCACGAATCACACGTATCCGATTCCGACCTTCTATTCCGAGTTTTCCGCGCTGGTGCTGTATTTGCTGGTGGGTGTGTCGGTCGTGCTGCTCGCGCGCACCGGCCGCCCGGCCGAGCCGTTTGCCGCGCCGGCTGCATTCGTCGTGCCGCTCGGCTTTGCGGTGGTGCTGATCGCGCAGGTCGCGCTGATCCCGCTCAAGGTGCCGTCGATGAACTGGCTGGCGGTCGGTTACCTCGCGGCCGCGCTGGTCGCGATGCAGGCCGGCTATGCGCTTGCGCGCGACGGGATGGCGGAAACCGTGTCGCGGATGATGGCCGGTGCGCTGCTCGTGGGTGGCGTGTTCGCGGTCGGTACCCAGATCGTGCAGCTGTTCCACCTCGAATCGGCCGTCTCGCCGTTCGTCGTCGTGTACAACATCGCGGTCGACCGTCGTCCGTACGGCAACATGGCGCAGGCGAACCACCTGGCCAGCTACATCGCCTTCGCGCTCGCGGCTGCGTTGTATCTGGTGCAGACGCGCCGGCTCGCGGTGTGGGCATGGCTCGCGCTGTCGCTCGTGCTGTCGGTCGGTCTCGCGCTGACGGTGTCGCGCGGGCCGTGGCTGCAGGTCGCGGTGATGGTCGTCGCGGGCTTCTGGATGGCGTGGGTCGAGTCGCGCCGCACGCCGGGCAATGCGCGTGCGTGGCTGATACCGGTCGTGCTCGCGGTCGCGTTCATCGCGGTGAACGTCGCGGTGCGCTGGGCCAACGTGCACTACCACCTGAATCTCGCGGAGTCGGCCGCTGACCGGATGCGCGACGCCGGCCAGATCGCGCCGCGCCTCGCGTTGTGGAAGTACGGGCTCGCGATGTTCCGCGAGCATCCGCTGCTCGGGGTCGGCTGGGGCGAATTCCCGTCGCACCAGTTTGCGCTCGTGCGCACGCTCGGCGGCGTCGAGATCGCGAACAATTCGCACGACATCTTCATCGATCTGCTCGCGAAGTCCGGTCTCGTCGGGCTCGGCGTGCTCGCCGTCACGCTCGTCGCGTGGTTCGTGCGCGCGGTGCGGGCGCCGCAGTCGAGCATGCGCGTGTTCGGTTTCGCGCTGATCGGCATCCTGCTGATGCATGCGCTGGTCGAGTATCCGCAGCAATACATGTTCTTTCTGCTGCCGGCGATGTTCGTGATCGGGCTGCTCGAGGTGAAGCCGCTGCGCGTCCTGCCGGGGCGGGCGGCATTCGGGCTGTTCGCGGTGCTGTCGTTCGGCGGCGTGCTGGCGGCGGTGCCCGTGCTGCGCGACTACCAGCGCGCGGAAGTGCTCTATTACGGCAGCAACCCGGCCGCGCAGTACCGCGATGCGCCGTCGCAGCTGTTCGGCGCGTGGGGCGATTACGGTGCGGCGACGCTGCTGACCATTTCGTCGGACAACCTGCCGCTCAAGCTCGCCGCGCACGAGCGCGCGATCGCGCTGCTGCCGGGCGAGACGGTGCTGCGCCGCTACGCGGTGCTGCAGGCGCTGGCCGGCCGCGAAGCCGACGCGCTCGATACCGTCGCGCGCCTGCATGTGTTTGCGAAGGAATTGAAGGACTGGCCGCAGCAGCTGGCCGCGTTGTACAAGCTGTGCGACCAGGAGCCGGCGCTGAAGACGTTCAGGGCGGCCGTCGTCGCGAAGTACGGCGAAGCGCCGGCCGATGAGGGCGACGATTCGGACGACGACGATTCGGATTGACGCATGTCGTGCACGCCGGAACGGGGAATGCCGGCGTCGACCGCGCCGCGCTGAAGGCGACTGACGCCGGAGCAATACGACGCAGCGTGTCGCACGCCCATCCGGTCGGCTGTCGATTACGTCGCGGATCGCGCGGATTCCGGTCGAATGGGCGGCGATTCGCGTCAACCATTGTCAAATCGCCGCCGCCGGCCGGGCGGCGCGTGCACAATGCGCGAAAGCGCTCGTGTGCGCGCCGGCGCGGGGCGTAGCCGGTGCGAATACGGAAAACTTCCCGGTTATCCGGGCGTTCCGCCGAGCAGGATCGCGGCCGGGCATTGCTCGACCGTGCGGCCGTAACGGGGCGCCGGTCCGATGGCCGCGGCGCAGTGCGACACACGCGATGCGGCCGGCGAAAGGCTTCCGGCGCGCGCCGCGTGTGCCCAGAACAGTGCTGAAGAACGATATTCGACCATGGCCATTCGCTCGACCTACCTGATCCTGCCCACCGTCGCGATGCTGTTTTCCGGCTGCGCGATGCTGTCGTCGTCGCAGGAAAGCAAGCTGACCTGCCATATTCCGCGTGCCGTCTATCCGGATACCGCGAAGCCGCTCACGCGTCCGGTTACTGTGCTCGTGCGCGCGCTGATGACGACGTCCGGCGAAGCGCAGAACGTGACCGTGACGACGAGCAGCCGTAATGCGGCGGCCGATCGCGCGGCCGTCGACGCGATGACGCACGCGATCTGCGTGCAAACCGGCGCGACCGCGAATCCTTTCTTGCTGACGCAACCGTTCGTGTTCGAGCCGCAGCGCGGGCAGTGACGCGAGGGCGGGTGTCCCGTGCTATGGCGCGTCATCGTCGGAAGTCGCGATGCGAGCGTGGTCAAGATTGAATGCTGTGATATCGGGTTCGCGCCGTGGCAGTCCGCTCGGCTGCATTGCGCGGCCCGAACGGGGTGAACCCATCGCGCTTCCGTTAATCAACCCATCGCGCCAGCTTCCCTGCTTTTGCCCGTCAGATCCGGTTCACGTGGAAAGCGGATCGTGCTGCCTGTAACGGCGCACGTTTCACCGAGTCGCTCTCCGTCGGCGACGTGTTTTTCTGACTGTCTGTCGTTGATCGGGGCATCGCGACGACCAACGATTCCCCGCAAACCGCGCGCGAGTGCGTTGCAGCGGGCGTTCAACCCGCCGCGTCTTCTGCCTTCCAATCCCCCGACTTCCCGCCGCGCTTCTCCCGCACGCTCACATCCGTGATCACCATCCCGCGATCGACCGCCTTGCACATGTCGTAGACGGTCAGCAGCCCGACCTGCACGGCCGTCAGCGCTTCCATCTCGACGCCGGTCCGGCCGAACGTCTCGACCTGCACGACGCAATGCACGCCCGGCAGCGCGTCGTCGAGTTCGAAGTCGACGGCCACGCGCGTCAGCGCGAGCGGATGGCACAGCGGAATGAGATCGGCCGTGCGCTTCGCGCCCTGGATCGCCGCGATGCGCGCGACGCCAAGCACGTCGCCTTTCTTGGCCTTGCCGTCGCGGATCAGCGCGAACGTGGCCGGCAGCATCCGGATCGTGCCGCGTGCGATCGCGATGCGTCGGGTTTCCTGCTTGTCGCCGACATCGACCATGTGCGCATGGCCGGCGGCATCGAAATGGGTGAGTCCTGACATGTCTTCCTCTAGTGGAACGGCGTGCGCGCGCACGTCCGTCGATCCTGCTTCGCGATCGGCCGCACAGCGAATCCGATGCGGGCGCGACGGACCGATCCAACCGCTCGACGGGCGCCTATCATAGCAGCGGCGTCCGCGTTGCCGGGGGCGCAGATGGCGCATGCGCGGCACGGGACAGTCGTCGCGGCGCCGGTACAATGACCCGAATATTCAGACCAAACGCCGCGATGCGCGCCGCTCGCGCGGGACGGCGTCGTTTTCATCCTGCCATGCGTGTCAAACAGTTGCTTGCCGTGTCGCTGTCGGCCGCGCTCGCGCTGCCGCCGGGCGGCCATGCGCAGAGTGCAGCCGCGCCGCCGCTCGAGCCGGCGGCGGGCGGCGCGACGTCGATTTCCACCGTGCCGTCCGGCATCGCGACCGGCGTGTTCGGCACGTACGGCGGCGCGGAGAGCCGGTTCTCGGGCACGGACGGTGCGTCGGCGCCGATCGCGAGCCTGCGCGCGCCGCTGCGTGCGCTGGAGCTGCCCGATCTCGGCGACGGCTCCGGCGGCTCGCTGACGCCGCGGGCCGAGCGCCGGCTCGGCGAACGCGTGATGCGCGAGGTGCGGCGCGATCCCGACTATCTCGACGACTGGCTCGTGCGCGACTACCTGAACGCGATGGCCGCGCGGCTCGCGGCCGCGGCGGCGGCGCGCTACATCGGCGGCTACACGCCCGACTTCGACCTGTTCCCGGTGCGCGATCCGCAGATCAACGCGTTCTCGATGCCGGGCGGCTTCATCGGGATCAACAGCGGGCTGGTGGTGACGACGCAGACGGAGTCGGAACTCGCGTCGGTGGTCGGCCACGAAATGGGCCACGTGCTGCAGCGGCACATCGCGCGGATGATCGGCGCGAGCGAGAAGAGCGGCTACACGGCGCTCGCGACGATGCTGCTCGGCGTGCTGGCCGGCGTGCTCGCGCGCAGCGGCGATCTCGGCAGCGCGATCGCGATGGGCGGGCAGGCGTATGCGGTCGACAACCAGCTGCGCTTCTCGCGTTCGGCCGAGCGCGAGGCCGATCGCGTCGGCTTCCAGCTGCTCGCCGGCGCCGGCTACGACCCGTACGGGATGCCGGGTTTCTTCGAGCGGCTCGACCGCGCGTCGATGGGCGATGCGGGCGTGCCGGCCTATGCGCGCACGCACCCGCTGACCGGCGAGCGGATTGCCGACATGGAGGATCGCGCGCGTCGCGCGCCGTACCGGCAGCCGCGACAGTCGGCCGAATACGGGTTCGTGCGGGCGCGGCTGCGCATCCTGCAGAACCGGGCGCCGACCGACATTTCCGCCGAGGCGCGCCGGATGCAGCTCGAGATCGACGATCGCACGGCGCCGAACGTCGCGGCGAACTGGTACGGGATCGCGCTCGCGAACGCATTGCTCGGCCAGTACGACGCGGCGGACAAGGCGCTCGCATCGGCGCGCGGCGCGTTCGATGCGAGCGAGCGGCGCGACGAGGATCCGGCGAGCAGTTCGCCGAGCCTCGACGTGCTGGCCGCCGAGATCGCCCGCCGCGCGGGCCGGACCGACGACGCGGTACGGCTGTCGGCGCTCGCGCAGCGGCGCTGGCCGCGGTCGCACGCGGCGATCGTCGCGCACCTGCAGGCGCTGATCGCCGCGCGCCGCTTTGCCGAAGCGCAGACGCTCGCGCGGGCGCAGGCGAAGGCCGACCCCGA
Organism: Burkholderia sp. BCC0044; assembly: GCF_902832955.1. Classification (NCBI taxonomy): domain Bacteria; kingdom Pseudomonadati; phylum Pseudomonadota; class Betaproteobacteria; order Burkholderiales; family Burkholderiaceae; genus Burkholderia; species Burkholderia sp. BCC0044. The sequence goes on from NZ_CADFDO010000008.1 coordinate 117,661, forward strand.
ACAGCCGGACTGGTGGGATTACCTCGCGAAAGCGAGCGACGGCAAGGGCGACGTGCTCGCGCGGCGCCGCGCGCTGGCGGAGAAACTGGCGCTCGATGGCGCGTGGCCGTCGGCGATCCGGCAACTGAAGGAAGCGCGCGACGCGAAGGAGGTGTCGTTCTACGAGCAGTCGATCATCGGTGCGCGGCTGCTGGAATTCGAGGCGCGCTACAAGGAAGAGCGCGACGACGAGAAGAACGGCCGCGGCTAGCGGCCGCTGCTCGGCAAACGCGGCCGGTCAGTTGCCGCTGTCGGCCGCGTCGCGCGCGTGACGCGCCGGGCTCACGATGTAGCCGAACCGCTTAGGCACGTCGGCGCACGCGATGCTGCCGAGCGGCAGCGTGCGGCCGTCGCGCCAGCGCAGCACGGGCGGCTCGGTATCGAAATCCGCGTGATCGGCGAACAGTCCGAGGTCGTGATCGTGCAGCGCCGCGATGCGCGGAGGCGCGCCGGCATCGCGAAACAGCACGCCGCCGCCATCGTCGAGCCAGGCTGCGTCCGGTTCGAACGGCGCGCCCGTCTGGTCGGTGAGCGCAAGCTGCCCGTCACGTTCGACGAGCCGCACGACCCACGGCGTATAGGCGAGTTCGACGTACACGCGCTGCGGCCCGTTCTGGAAGAACCACTGGCCCTGCGCGTCGCATGCGTAGTTGCGGCCGATGAACGCGTTCAGCGCCGCATGCCGGATCGGCGAGCCGAGCTCGCTGGCCGCCTGCGCGGCGTCGTCGCGCAGCCGCCATGCGCCGCGCCGGTCGAGCAGCAGCCAGCCGGTGCAATGCGGCACGTTCGGCCATTTGGCGAGCGCCTGCCTGACGATGTCATCCATGGTCGACGAATTTCGAGCAATAGCCGAATACCCGCGCCGACAGCCAGTCGAGGCGGCCGGGGAACGGCCCGGTCATGAAGCCCGCGTGGCCGCCGTGCGCGGGCTGGTCGAGCTCGACGGCCGGCGAGACGTCGGCCGGGCCTGGCAGCGCCGATTCGGGCAGGAACGGGTCGTTGCGGGCGTTGAGGATCAGCGTCGGCACGTCGATCGCGGGCAGCAGCGGCCGCGTGGTCGCCTTGGTCCAGTAATCGTCCGCGTTCGCGAAGCCGTGCAGCGGCGCGGTCACGACCTCGTCGAAATCGCGCATCGTCACGGCCTGCAGCATCGCTTCGCGGTCGAACAGCCCCGGATACTGGTCGAGTTTCGCGAGCGCCTTGCGCTTGAGCGTCTTCAGGAAGCTGCGCGTATAGACCATCGCGAACCCCTGCGACAGCGCGAGGCCGCCCGCGTGCACGTCGATCGGCGTCGAGATCGCGGCGGCGGCGTGCACGATCGACGTGTCGCTGCGATGCTCGCCGAGCCAGCGCAGCAGCACGTTGCCGCCGAGCGACACGCCGGCCGCGACCAGCGGCCCGCGATGCTGCGCGGCGAGCCGGCGCAGGATCCAGTCGACTTCGGCGCTGTCGGCGAGATGGTAGAAGCGCGGCTGCCGGTTGATCTCGCCGCTGCAACTGCGGAAGTGCGGGACGACCGCGTGCCAGCCCTGCGCGCGCGCGGCGGCCATCATCGCGAGCGCGTAGTGCGAGCCGGAGCTGCCTTCGAGGCCGTGGAACAGCACGAACAGCGGTGCGTCGGGCGCCGGCGCCGCGCTGTCGAGGTGCGCGACCCAGTCGAGATCGATGAAGTCGTGGTCGGGCGTTTCCCATCGCTCTCGCCGGTACGCGACGACCGGCCGCCGCGCGAACAGCGCGGGCACGATGGTTTGCACATGGCTGTTGGGCAGCCAGCGCGGTGCGCGATAGCGCAATGAATCGTCGTTGGGGGCCGGGGCCCCGGTCAGCGGCGAGGTGGGCGGAGAAGCCGTACTCATGATCGCCCCGCTAATGCGTTACTTCGTTTTCGTCAGTGCAGCGGACCCTGCCCGTGACGGATCTTCGCGGCGAATTGTCCGGCCGCTTGTTCAGGAATCGGGCTCGCGTGGATGTGCGCGATGCGCCACTCGCCGCGTTCGTGGATCATCACGTACGTTGCGAAAACCATGTCGGGTTCGGCCGTCAGGTCGGCCTGCTGATGCGCTTCGGCGATCGTATAGACGACCGTGCCGAGGCTGTCGTACACGCGGATGTCGAGCGGCTCGATCGTGACCGGGCGCGTCGCGAGGCGGTTGCCCAGCCCGCTGCGGATCTGGTCGAGGCCGTGCAGATGCTCGCCGTCCGCCCAGACGCAGCTGGCGAAATCCTCGTCGATCCACAACGCCAGCAGCGCGTCGAGATTGGCATCCGCGACGGCCTGGTAGTAGGCGTTCAGCGTATCGGCAGCGGCTTCGAAGAGGCGGGCAAAACGTGGCATCGGGGTGGTCTCTCGCGCGCGTCGCGCGCCGTATTCAGCACGGCGGCCCGGATGGAACCGCCGTACACCGGTGAATCGGATTGCCCGGCGCGCCGTGCGACGCTGCCGGTCAGGGTCAGCGCTGCCCGACGAGCATGCCGCGCAAATCGCCGAATACCTGCTCGGGACCGAGTTCGCGCAGGCACTTCAGGTGGCCGAGCGGGCACTCGCGTTCGAAGCAGGGACTGCATTCGAGATGCAGCCATTGTACCTTCGCCAGGTCCGACAGCGGAGGGGTGTGGCGCGGATCGGTCGATCCGTACAGCGCGACGAGCGGCCGGCGCAAGGCGGCCGCGACGTGCATCAGCCCCGAATCGTTGGTGACGACCGCGTTCGCGCGCGCGATCAGCGCGCACGCCTCGGACAACGACGTCTGCCCGCACAGGTTGCGCACGTTCGGCGCGTGGTCGGCGATCGCCTGCGCGGCGGCCGAATCCTTCGGCGAGCCGAGCGCGACGATCTGCGTATACGGGAACGACTGGTGGACGATGGTCGCGAGCGACGCGAAGTGCTCGGGCGGCCAGCGCTTGGCCGGGCCGTATTCGGCGCCGGGGCAGAACACGACGAGCGGCTTGCGCGTATCGAGATTGAAACGTGCGGACACGCGCGCCGTCTCGTTCAGGTCGGCGTCCAGGCGCGGCGCGGGCAGCGTCTTCATCGACTCGGGCAGCTTCGCGCCCGGCGCGTACGCGAGCGCCGCGTAGTGGGTCGTCATCGGCGGCCGCTCGCCCGACTTGTCGGGGTTCGCGTGCCGCACGTTCAACAGCCCGTAGCGGTGCTCGCCCGTATAGCCGATCCGCAGCGGGATGTTCGCGAGCCACGGGATCACCGCGGACTTCAGCGAATTCGGCAGCACGTACGCCGCGTCGTAGCCGACGTCGCGCAGGTCGCTCGCGAGCTGCCAGCGGCGCAGCAGCTGCAGCTTGCCATGCGCGAGATCGGTCGCGTAGACATCGTGGATCTCGGGCATCCGTTCGAGCACGGGCGCGACCCACGAGGGTGCGACGGCATCGATCGCGATGCGGGGATGGAGCTTTTTCAGCAGCGCAAAAAGCGGCTGCGCCATCAATGCGTCACCGATCCAGTTCGGTGCGATAACCAGCGCTCGACGCATCAGGTCGACTTCCGATGTCGTAATGAAGCACGGTGCACCGCACCGCGTTCGGGTTGTTCAGAACGGGAAAAGGGCGGCGCGCCGGCATTCCGGCTACGCCGCCTCGCGTACGGCGGGCCCGAGAGCCCGGCTGACGGGGCTCAGTGGCCCTTGACCACCTCGCCGTCGCGCAGCTTGTAGCGCGTGCCGCAGTACGGGCAGCGCGCCTCGCCGTGCGACACGTCGATGAAGACGCGCGGGTGCGCGCTCCAGCGCGCCATGGCCGGGTTCGGGCAGTAGGCGGGAAGATCCTTGGCCGTCAGCTCGACGAGCGGCATTTCCTTGATTTCACTCATGAGACTTTCTCTTTTATCACTCTTGTGTGGGGCGGTCGGTGGCGCGGCGCGCTCAGACCTTCGTCAGCCAGTGCGCGTACTTCGCGTTCTTGCCCGACACGATATCGAAAAACGCCGACTGGAGCTTTTCCGTGATCGGGCCGCGCGCGCCGCTGCCGATCGTCCGGTTGTCGAGCTCGCGGATCGGCGTGACTTCGGCGGCCGTGCCGGTGAAGAACGCTTCGTCGGCCGTGTAGACCTCGTCGCGCGTGATGCGTTTTTCGATTACCTCGATGCCGGCATCCTTCGCGAGCGTGATGACCGTGTCGCGCGTGATGCCGTCGAGGCACGACGACAGGTCCGGCGTGTACAGCTTGCCGTTGTTCACGAGGAAGAAGTTCTCGCCGGAGCCTTCCGACACGTAGCCGTCGACGTCGAGCAGCAGCGCTTCGTCGTAGCCGTCGGCGGTCGCTTCCTGGTTCGCGAGGATCGAGTTCACGTACCAGCCGGACGCCTTCGCGCGCACCATCGACACGTTCACGTGGTGGCGCGTGAACGACGACGTCTTCACACGAATACCCTTCGCGAGGCCGTCCTCGCCGAGGTACGCGCCCCACGGCCACGCGGCGATCGCGACGTGGATCGTGTTGCCCTTCGCGGCCACGCCGAGCTTTTCCGAGCCGACCCAGATGATCGGGCGCAGGTAGCACGACTCGAGCTTGTTCTCGCGCACGACCGCGAGTTGCGCGGCTTCGAGCGTTTCGCGGTCGAACGGCACGTCCATCTGGAAGATCTTCGCCGAATTCAGCAGACGTTTGGTGTGCTCGCGCAGGCGGAAGATCGCGGTGCCGCCATCGGCCGCCTTGTACGCGCGCACGCCCTCGAAGACGCCCATGCCGTAATGCAGCGTGTGGGTCAGGACGTGGATCTTGGCGTCGCGCCAGTCGATCAGCTTGCCGTCCATCCAGATCTTGCCGTCGCGGTCGGCCATTGACATAGGATTCTCCTGGAAGCGGGGATGTGCTGCCGGTTGTGTGCAGCGTTGAACCGGAAAGACGCATATTTTAGCGTCATTTGGGGGCGATCCGGTCGGACGGCGCGGGGCCGGCGCTATAATCGCCCGGTACCGATTCCAATAACGATGGGTCGCACCGGCAGGAGGCGCCGGCGTCCCGACGAACCGCCCGCTGCGGCCCGCTTCCCATGTTCGCTCGATTGTCCGCCACCGACCGCTTCGCGCTGATCCAGGGCGCGCGCGACTATTCCCCGACACTGATGGCGATCCTGTCCTGGGGGCTCGTCACCGGCATCGCGATGAGCAAGTCCGTGATGACGCTCGGGCAGGCGAGCGCGATGTCGCTGTTCGTCTACGCGGGCTCGTCGCAGCTCGCGGTGTTGCCGCTTCTCGCGGCGAAGCTGCCGATCTGGACGGTCCTGCTCACGGCCGCGATGGTCAACATGCGCTTCGTGATCTTCAGCGCGGGGCTGGCGCCCCATTTCTCCTACTTGCCGCTGTGGCGGCGTCTCGCGATCGGCTATTTCAACGGCGACGTGATCTATCTGCTGTTCCAGAAACAGGGCTTCGCGTACGGCCGCGTGCCGGGCAAGGAAGCGTATTTCTGGGGGATGGCGCTCGCGAGCTGGGCGTCGTGGCAGGTGTCGTCGCTCGCCGGCATCCTGCTCGCGAGCGTCTTTCCCGCGAGCTGGGGGCTGGAGCTGGCCGGCACGCTCGCGCTGATCCCGATCATGGTGTCGGCGGTCGCGAACCGCTCGACGCTCGCGGCCGTCGCGGTCGCCGGGATCGTGTCGCTCGTCGCGTTCGACCTGCCGTACCGGCTCGCGCTGCCGATCGCGGTGCTGGCCGCGCTCGCGGCCGGCTGCACGGCCGATTTCTTCGTCGAACGCGCCGACTGGCGGCGCATCCGTACCGAAACCGTGCACGACAAGGACATTGAATGAGCGCGACCGAGATCTGGATCGTCATCGTCGGGATGACGATCGTCACGGCCGTCACGCGCGCGCTGTTCCTGATCGGCGGCGAGCGCACCGTGCTGCCCGAACGCGCGCAGCGCGCGCTGCGCTATGCGCCGGCCGCCGCGCTGGTCGCCGTCGTGCTGCCCGACGTGCTCGAAACGCCGGCCGGGCTGTCGTTCGCGCTGTCCAATCATCCGTTCTACGCGGCGCTCGCCGGCCTCGGCTGGTTTTTGTGGCGGCGCAGCATGCTCGGTACGATCGTCGTCGGCATGCTCGTGTTCACCGCGCTGCGCCTGATCTTCTGATGGGCGGTCCTTCCGGCTTGCCGGGCGCTGCCCGCCTGCGTGTGCGGATTGCTGCATTGCGGCAGAGCTTCGGTTCCGGCGCGCGATCCCAAATAGGCGGAATTCGCCGCCGCACGGGTCAGTCCGCAGGGTGGATCGGCTAGAATGCCCGTTCGAGATTTTTTACCCGTGCGCGTCATGCGAACCGCCAGCCACGGCCGCATCCGGCGCCCTTTCGCGGCAGCCCGCGCACGTCCAGCGTGAACCCCCTTTCCCCATCCACTACTTCAATCTGTCCAACATGAGCCAAGTCAAGCGTCTTACCGACCTGATCGCCGCCGGCCAGCTCGCCGGCAAGCGGGTGTTCATCCGCGCCGACCTGAACGTCCCGCAGGACGATCACGGCAACATCACCGAGGACACGCGCGTGCGTGCGTCCGTGCCGGCCATCCAGGCCGCGCTCGACGCCGGCGCGGCCGTGATGGTCACGTCGCACCTCGGCCGTCCGACCGAAGGCGAATTCAAGCCGGAAGACTCGCTCGCGCCGGTCGCGAAGCGTCTCGCCGAACTGCTCGGCCGCGACGTGCCGCTCGTGTCGAACTGGGTCGAGAACGGCGTGAACGTCGCGCCGGGCCAGGTCGTGCTGCTCGAGAACTGCCGCGTGAACAAGGGCGAGAAGAAGAACTCCGACGAGCTCGCGCAGAAGATGGCGAAGCTCTGCGACGTGTACGTGAACGACGCGTTCGGCACCGCGCACCGCGCGGAAGCGACCACGCACGGGATCGCGAAGTACGCGCCGGTCGCGTGCGCGGGCCCGCTGCTGGCCGCCGAACTCGACGCGCTCGGCAAGGCGCTCGGCAACCCGGCGCGCCCGCTGGTGGCGATCGTCGCCGGTTCGAAGGTGTCGACCAAGCTGACGATCCTGAAGTCGCTGGCCGGCAAGGTCGACCAGCTGATCGTCGGCGGCGGCATCGCGAACACGTTCATGCTCGCGGCCGGCCTGTCGATCGGCAAGTCGCTCGCGGAAGCCGATCTCGTCGCGGAAGCGAAGGCGATCATCGACGAAGCGCGCGAGCGCGGCGCATCGGTGCCGATCCCGACCGACGTCGTGACGGCCAAGGAATTCTCGCCGACGGCTGCGGCCACGGTGAAGCAGGTCGCCGACATCGAGGCGGACGACATGATCCTCGACATCGGCCCCGATACGGCCAAGGCACTCGCGAGCCAGCTCGAGAAGGCCGGCACGATCGTGTGGAACGGCCCGGTCGGCGTGTTCGAGTTCGACCAGTTCGGCAACGGCACCAAGACGCTCGCCGAAGCGATCGCCAAATCGTCCGCGTTCTCGATCGCGGGCGGCGGCGACACGCTCGCGGCCATCGCGAAGTACGGCATCCACGACCAGGTCAGCTACATCTCGACGGGCGGCGGCGCCTTCCTCGAGTTCCTCGAGGGGAAGAAGCTGCCGGCGGTGGAAGTGCTCGAAACGCGGGCGGCCTGAGCGTGGCGGCGCGCGCAGGGGTGACGAAGGCCGCGCGCTCCGCGAAAGCGGAGCAGCCGGCCGGCGCGGGCAAGCGCACACGCGCGCCCGCGCGAGCGAACACCGCCCCGCGCGCACCGGCGGCCGCCGGCGACGCGGCCGACCAGCACCACGAGATTCAGAACAAAGCGATGCCGGGCGCCAGCACCGGCACGCCCCCCGGAACGGCCGCCGCTGGGCCTGCCGCTTCCGGCTCTCGCAGCGTTTCACCCAGCGCATCCACCTTGATCCAGATGAGGAGTTTCATGCAGCGCGCCACCAAGATAGTCGCCACGATCGGCCCGGCATCCAGTTCGCCGGAGATTCTGCTGCAGATGATGCAGGCGGGCCTCGACGTCGTGCGGCTCAATTTTTCGCACGGCACGGCCGACGATCACCGCCAGCGCGCCGAGATGGTGCGCGAGGCCGCCCGCAAGGTCGGCCGCGAGATCGCGATCATGGCCGACCTCCAGGGCCCGAAGATCCGCGTCGGCAAGTTCGAGAACGGCAAGACCACGCTCGTGCCGGGGCAGCCGTTCATCCTCGATGCGGGCTGCGAACTCGGCAACGACGAGCGCGTCGGCCTCGACTACAAGGAGCTGCCGCGCGACCTGAAGCCGGGCGACCTGCTGCTGCTGAACGACGGCCTGATCGTGCTGACCGTCGAGCGCGTGCTCGGCGACGAGATCCACACGACCGTCAAGGTGGGCGGCGAGCTGTCGAACAACAAGGGGATCAACCGCCAGGGCGGCGGCCTGTCGGCGCCGGCGCTGACCGCGAAGGACATGGAAGACATCCGCACCGCGATGTCGCTCGGCGCGGACCTCGTCGCGGTGTCGTTCCCGAAGAACGCGACCGACATGGAAATGGCGCGCCAGCTCGCGAACATCGCGGGCGCGCCGTACGGCATCAAGCCGAAGATGATCGCGAAGATCGAGCGCGCGGAGGCGATTCCGGCGTTGCAGAGCATCCTCGACGCATCCGACGGCATCATGGTCGCGCGCGGCGACCTCGCGGTGGAAGTGGGCAACGCGGCCGTGCCGGCGCTGCAGAAGCGGATGATCCGGATGGCGCGCGAGTCGAACAAGCTCGTGATCACCGCGACGCAGATGATGGAATCGATGATCTACGCGCCGGTGCCGACCCGCGCGGAAGTGTCGGACGTCGCGAACGCGGTGCTCGACGGCACCGACGCGGTGATGCTGTCGGCCGAGACGGCCGCCGGCAAGTACCCGGTCGTCACGATCGAGACGATGGCGGCCGTGTGCGTCGAGGCGGAAAAGTCGGAGCACGTCGAGCTGGACAAGGATTTCCTCGACCGTACGTTCACGCGGATCGACCAGTCGATCGCGATGGGCGCGCTGTTCACCGCGTACCACCTCGGTGCGAAGGCGATCATCGCGCTGACCGAATCGGGCGCGACCGCGCTGTGGATGTCGCGTCACTACACGCACGTGCCGATCTTCGCGCTGACGCCGCGCGTCGGCAGCGAGCGCACGATGGCGCTGTACCGCAACGTGACGCCGCTGCACGTCGACTTCAACAGCGACCGCGACTCGGCGCTGCAGGCCGCGCTCGAGATCGTCGTCAAGCAGGGTTACGTGCAGCACGGCGACATGGTCGTGCTGACCGTCGGCGAGCCGATGGGGCAGGCGGGCGGCACCAACACGCTGAAGATCGTGCGGGTCGGCGAGCACTATTGAGCGCCGGCTGAGCCGCATCGAGCCGGCCGCGGGCCGGCGGCCGGATCGGCCGGAATCGATCTGGCACCGTTTTTTTTGCGCAAAAGCCGCGCGGGGTCCGGAGCCCCGCGCGGCTTTTTTTCTCCTTTTTGGCCCGATTGTGCCGTGCGAACGTAACAAATTGCGAGCGGGGCCCACCGGGCGGTCGGAATCGGAGGCGCTTCGCGATAAAATGCGGCTATTCGACGCTCAGCCGCGCCGCGCCGTCCCGGTTCAGAGGGGAGCGAGCGCCGCGCCGGCGTCAGGGCGCACCGGTTTTCATTCCAAGGAGTTCCACAATGCCTCTCGTATCAATGCGTCAATTGCTGGACCACGCGGCAGAGCACGGTTACGGCCTGCCGGCCTTCAACGTGAACAACCTGGAGCAGGTCCAGGCGATCATGGCGGCGGCGGATCAGGTCGGCGCGCCCGTGATCATGCAGGCATCGGCCGGCGCGCGTAAGTATGCGGGCGAGCCGTTCCTGCGCCACCTGATCGAAGCAGCGGTCGAATCGTATCCGCACATCCCGGTCGTGATGCACCAGGATCACGGCCAGTCGCCGGCCGTCTGCACGGCCGCGATCCGCAGCGGCTTCACGAGCGTGATGATGGACGGTTCGCTCGAAGCCGACGGCAAGACGGTCGCGTCGTACGAGTACAACGTCGACGTGTCGCGCAAGGTCGTCGAGATGGCGCACTCGATCGGCGTGACGGTCGAAGCCGAACTCGGCGTGCTCGGCTCGCTCGAGACGATGAAGGGCGACAAGGAAGACGGCCACGGCGCGGAAGGCACGATGACCCGCGAGCAGCTGCTGACCGATCCGGAGCAGGCCGCCGACTTCGTGAAGCTCACGCAGTGCGACGCGCTCGCAATCGCGATCGGCACGTCGCACGGCGCGTACAAGTTCTCGAAGAAGCCGACGGGCGACATCCTGTCGATCCAGCGCATCAAGGAAATCCACGCGCGCATTCCGAACACGCACCTCGTGATGCACGGTTCGTCGTCGGTGCCGCAGGAACTGCTGGCCGAGATCCGCGAATTCGGCGGCGACATGAAGGAAACCTACGGCGTGCCGGTCGAGGAAATCCAGGAAGGCATCAAGCACGGCGTGCGCAAGATCAACATCGACACCGACCTGCGTCTGGCGATCACCGGCGCGATCCGCCGCTACCTGTTCGAGAACCCGGGCAAGTTCGATCCGCGCGACTACCTGAAGCCCGCGCGCGAAGCCGCGAAGAAGGTGTGCGTCGACCGTTACCTCGCGTTCGGCTGCGAAGGCCAGGCCGGCAAGATCAAGCCGGTGTCGCTCGACAAGATCGCCGAGCAGTACAAGTCGGGCGCGCTCGCCCAGGTCGTGCGCTGAGACTGTAGTACGATTGCCCCGCCCGGTTCTGCCGCCGGGCACGGGCTGGCCGTCCGGTTGGCCGGATCTGATCCGGCCCCGGCAGCCGTTCCGTCCGGCCGAACGAGGGCCGGCCGGCAGCCGCCCGGGCGTTGCGCCCGCCGGTTCGCCGACGTATTGCAAGACCGCCGTTCCCGCCTGCCGCGGGGAACGGCGTTTCCCTTTTTGTTTGGCTCCTTATCTGCGAAAAGACGATGTCTACCCTTTACGAATCCACGCTCCGCTCGCTGCCGCTCCTCGGTCGCGGCAAGGTTCGCGATAACTACGCGGTCGGCAACGACAAGCTCCTGATCGTCACGACCGATCGCCTGTCGGCCTTCGACGTGGTGATGGGCGAGCCGATTCCGAACAAGGGCCGCGTGCTGAACCAGATGGCGAACTTCTGGTTCGACAAGCTCGCGCACATCGTGCCGAACCACCTGACGGGCGACGCGCCGGAAGCGGTCGTCGCGGCCGACGAGGTCGAGCAGGTGAAGGGCCGCGGCGTGGTCGTCAAGCGCCTCGAGCCGATCATGATCGAAGCGGTCGTGCGCGGCTACCTGGCCGGCAGCGGCTGGAAGGAATACCAGGCGTCGGGCGCCGTGTGCGGCGTGCAGCTGCCGGAAGGCCTGCAGAACGCGCAGAAGCTGCCCGAGCCGATCTTCACGCCGGCCGCGAAGGCCGAGATGGGCGAGCACGACGAGAACATCACGTTCGAGGAAACCGAGCGCCGCATCGGCACCGAGCTGGCCGCGACGATCCGCGATATCTCGATCAGGCTGTACAAGGAAGCGGCCGACTACGCGGCGACGCGCGGCATCATCATCGCCGACACGAAGTTCGAATTCGGCCTCGACAACCACGGCAAGCTGTACCTGATGGACGAAGTGCTGACCGCCGATTCGTCGCGCTTCTGGCCGGCCGACCAGTACGAAGTGGGCACGAACCCGCCGTCGTTCGACAAGCAGTTCGTGCGCGACTGGCTCGAGGCGCAGCCGTGGGGCAAGACGGCACCGGCGCCGGCGCTGCCGGCCGACGTCGTCGAGAAGACGGCCGCGAAGTACCAGGAAGCGCTCGAGCGCATCACGGGCCAGTCGCTCGCCTGACCGGGGAAGAAAAGAAATGAGTGAAGTCCAGACCGCCCACACGCACAGCGCGCCGTTGATCGGCGTGCTCATGGGTTCGAGTTCCGACTGGGACGTGATGAAGCATGCGGTCGCGATCCTGCAGGAATTCGGCGTGCCGTACGAAGCGAAAGTCGTGTCCGCGCACCGGATGCCCGACGAGATGTTCGACTATGCGGAGAAGGCGCGCGAGCGCGGGCTGCGCGCGATCATCGCGGGCGCCGGCGGCGCCGCGCACCTGCCCGGCATGCTGGCCGCGAAGACCACGGTGCCCGTGCTCGGCGTGCCGGTCGCGAGCAAGTACCTGAAGGGTGTCGATTCGCTGCACTCGATCGTGCAGATGCCGAAGGGCGTGCCGGTCGCGACGTTCGCGATCGGCGAGGCCGGCGCCGCGAATGCCGCGCTGTTCGCGGTGTCGATCCTGTCCGGCAATTCGGTCGACTACGCGAACCGGCTCGCCGCGTTCCGCGTGCGCCAGAACGAAGCCGCGCACGCGATGGTGCTGCCGCCGCTGGAATGACGGCATGGCGCGCGGCCGCGCGACGCGGCCCGCGCCGGATTTTCCTACTGCGGCGGGCATTTCCGCGTTCCGCCGCGACCGACCACTGACATGACCGCAACTCCTGATTCCGTTTCCCCGATCCTGCCCGGCGCGTGGCTGGGCATGGTCGGCGGCGGCCAGCTCGGCCGCATGTTCTGCTTTGCCGCCCAGTCGATGGGCTATCGTGTCGCCGTGCTCGATCCCGATCCGACGAGCCCCGCCGGCGCGGTCGCCGATCGCCACCTGCGCGCGGCGTACGACGACGAAGCCGCGCTCGCCGAACTGGCCGACCTGTGCGAGGCCGTGTCGACGGAATTCGAGAACGTGCCGGCCGCGAGCCTCGATTTCCTCGCGCGCACCACGTTCGTCGCGCCGGCCGGCCGCTGCGTCGCGGTCGCGCAGGATCGCATCGCGGAGAAGCGTTTCATCGAGGCGTCGGGCGTGCCGGTCGCGCCGCACGTCGTGATCGAATCGGCGGCGGCGCTCGCCGCGCTCGACGATACCGCGCTCGACGCGGTGCTGCCGGGCATCCTGAAGACGGCCCGCCTCGGCTACGACGGCAAGGGCCAGGTGCGTGTGAGCACCGCGCAGGAAGCACGCGACGCGCATGCCGCGCTCGGCGGCGTGCCGTGCGTGCTGGAGAAGCGCCTGCCGCTGAAATACGAAGTGTCGGCGCTGATCGCGCGCGGCGCCGACGGCCGCTCGGCCGCGTTCCCGCTCGCGCAGAACGTGCATCACAACGGCATCCTCGCGCTGACGGTCGTGCCGGCGCCGGCGGCCGACGCCGCGCGCGTCGAAGAGGCGCAGCAGGCGGCCGTACGGATCGCCGATACGCTCGGCTACGTCGGCGTGCTGTGCGTCGAATTCTTCGTGCTGGAAGACGGCTCGTTCGTCGCGAACGAAATGGCGCCGCGCCCGCACAACTCCGGCCACTACACGGTCGATGCGTGCGCAACGAGTCAGTTCGAGCAGCAGGTGCGCGCGATGACGCGCATGCCGCTCGGCAACCCGCGCCAGCATTCGCCGGCCGCGATGCTGAACATCCTCGGCGACGTGTGGTTTCCCGATGGTGCGGCGGCCGACGCCGTCACGCCGCCGTGGGACACGGTCGCCGCGATGCCGGCCGCGCACCTGCACCTGTACGGCAAGGAAGAAGCGCGCGTCGGCCGCAAGATGGGCCATGTGAACTTCACGGCCGAGACGCGCGACGAAGCCGTCGCCGCCGCCACCGCATGCGCGCAACTGCTGCGCGTGCCGCTCGACTGAGGCGCGGGCCGATGTCCATCGATCTCCCGAAGCACGTGACGGCCGCGCAGATCGACGCGGCCGCCGCGTTGCTCGACGCGGGCCAGCTCGTCGCATTCCCGACCGAAACCGTGTACGGGCTCGGCGGCGACGCGGCAAACCCCGAGGCCGTCGCGCGCATCTACGCGGCGAAAGGGCGGCCCGCGAACCATCCGGTGATCGTGCATCTGCCGCCCGGCGGCGATCCGGGCTACTGGGCCGACGACCTGCCGGCCGACGCGCACGCGCTGATCGATGCGTTCTGGCCGGGTCCGCTCACGCTGATCCTGAAGCGCCACGCGCGCATTCCGGATGCGGTGAGCGGCGGGCAGGATTCGGTCGGGCTGCGCTGTCCGTCGCATCCGGTCGCGCAGGCGCTGCTGGCCGCGTTCAGCGCGCGGCGCGACGGTCACGGCGGCGTGGCCGCGCCGTCCGCGAACCGGTTCGGCCACGTGAGCCCGACGACCGCGCAACACGTGCGCGACGAATTCGGCGAGACCGTGCACGTGCTCGACGGCGGCGCGTCCGAAGTCGGCATCGAATCGACGATTCTCGATCTGTCGCGCGGCTTCCCCGCGCTGCTGCGCCCAGGCCACGTGACGCCGCAACAGATCGCCGACGTGCTCGGCCGCGCGCCGAAGCTGCCGGACGGCAGCGATGCGACCGCGCCGCGCGCGTCGGGCACGCTGAAAGCGCATTACGCGCCGCGCACGCCGCTCGCGCTGCTGCCGTTCGACGCGCTCGAGCCGCTGCTCGCGGCCGCGCAAGCCGACGGCGAGCGTGTCGCGCTCGTCGCCCGCGCGTCGCGGGCAGCGCACTGGGCGCAGGCCGACGGCGTGCATTTCATCGCGGCGCCGGAAGATCCGCAGGCGTATGCACGCGAGCTGTACGGGATGCTGCGGGCGCTCGATCGCGCGCAGGTCGCGCGCATCCTCGTCGAGAAGCTGCCCGAGACCGTCGAATGGATCGCGGTCAACGATCGCCTCGGCCGCGCGGCGGCCGCGTTCGAAGCGCGCGACTGACACGGTCTTTGCCTTCCGCTCGGGAATAAAAAAACGCCTGACCGGCGCGAACCGGTCGGGCGTTTTCGTTTGGGCGCGTGGCCGGCGGCTTACTTGCCGACGCCGGACTTCGCGATCTGTTGTTCGACGTACTGCGCGAACAGTGCATGCAGGTGCGTCGTCGGGTGGACCGTGTCGGCGAACATGTAGGTCTGGTCCGCGTTCGCGACCGTGTAGGTCTGCGGCGAGCAGAACAGCGACGAGCCGAACGCGGTCGCGTTCGCGACGCCATACTGCGTCGCGGCCTGGACCATCGCCTTCAGGTTGCAGGCCGTATCGGTGTTCTTCACGCTGAAGCCGTTCGCCTGGTAGTTGGCCGCGATGCCGTCCTGCCACGTGAACGAATCGACCACCGCGACCTTCGTCGTGTCGACCTTCAGCGCGGCCAGCGTGCCGACCAGCGTCTGGTTGAAGAGGCCCGACAGTTGCGTGAACGCGGCCTGCGTGCCGCCCTGCAGCGCGAGCGGCGTGCCGCCGATGTCCGGCACGTTCGCGACGAATACGTGCGTGGCGCCCGCCGCGACGATCTGCTGGACGATCCCGCCGAGCTGCTGCGCGGCCAGGCCGATCGCCTGCGCGGCCGCGAGCTGCGCGGCCTGCGTGTTGCCTTGCGCCTGCGCGACCTGCGCCTGGTAGAAGATGTCGTTCGCGCCGCCGTTGATCAGCACGATCTGGCCGGCGTTGAAGCTGCCGTGCTGCGTCAGGTACTGCTTGACCTGGTCGGCGATCGGCGTGGTGGTCGCCTGCGCGTAGTCGGGGTTCGGCACGCTGGCGTCCGCATGGCCGATGCCCGGCTGCAGCGTCACGCGCGAGCCGCCCTGCGCGTAGCCGAGGCCGCCGGTGGCCTGCAGCGGGATGCCGAAGCCGCCCTGGTTCGCGGGCTGCAGCGTGTCGCCGTAGTACTGCGCGACGTTCTGCGTCCACACCTGGCCCGGGTTGGTCGTGAAGCGGCCGCCGCCGAAGCCGAGCTTGATCTGCGAGTAGGTGCCGACGTCGGACAGGCTGTCGCCGAACGACACGACCTGCATCTTCACGCCCGACGGCGGCGTGGTCGACGCGCTGCTGCCGTTGTTGTCGTCCCCGCCGCCGCAGGCGGCGAGCAGCGCGAGCGCGGCGCCGGCGATCGCGACCTGCGCGGTGCGCAGCATGCGCTGCCGGGTGCGGGAAGGTGCGTGTTGTTGTGTCTGCATCGTTCGATCTCCTCGTAGATATGGCCCTGATGTATTTCTCATCTGCCGCGTGCCTGCTCGGTTCCGGGCTGCGCGGCGGCCGTTGGCTGAAACGGTTTATCGGTCGCGCGCAGCCGCCAGCGGCACGGTGCGCGGATCCTGGTTCGCGGCCTCGGCAATCTGCGCATGATAAGCGCTCGCCCATTCGGGCGGGCCGAAAATCGCGCGCAGCTTGTTGCGCCATCCGCCGACGCGCCACGCGTCGGACGCCATCGCCACCCACTCGTGGAACGTCGCGACGAGCGGGTTGTTCGAGCCGAGCCGCTCGACGATCCCGTACTGCGGCGGATCGTCGGGCGTTTCGTCGACATAGCTGCCGAACAGGCGATCCCAGATCACCAGGACACCTGCGTAATTGCGGTCGATGTAGCGCGGGTTGCGCGCATGGTGCGCACGGTGGATCGACGGCGTGTTCAGCACGTATTCGAGCCAGCCGAGCTTGCCGATCGCCTGCGTGTGCACGAAGAACTGGAACGCGAGGTTGATCAGCACGATGCCGACGACCTGTTGCGGCGGAAAGCCGGCGAACGCGAGCGGCAGCCAGAACAGCCACATGCCCGCGACCGGGTACATCAGGCTCTGGCGGAACGCGGTCGAGAAATTCATCCGCTCGGACGAGTGGTGCACGACGTGCGCGGCCCACAGCCAGCGCACGCGATGGCTCGCGCGATGGAACACGTAGTAGAGGAAATCCTGCGCGACGAACAGCACCGCGAACGACAGCCAGCCGTCGTGCCACGTGTACACACGATAGTGCCGGTAGCAGTACGCATAGACGGGAATCACGAACAGCCACGCGAGCTTGTCGGCGCCCTGGTGCATCAGCGCGAGCGCCGCGTTGCACAGCGTGTCGCGCCACGCATAGACGCGGTCCTGCGCACGGGTGCGGGCGAGGTGCCAGGCCTCCCACGCGATGCAGAGCAGGAAGACGGGCGCCAGCGCGAGCAGAAGCAATTCGACGTCGAATCGCATGGGCGTGTGTCTCCTTCGTTCCCCTGCAAGCCATCAGGCCGGGCGTGTGGCCCGTTGTAGATATCGTCAGGCCAACAGCCTACGCAATCGCTAAGCGCTAGGCGAGGGGGCAGCGTAGAGGGTTCCCTCTGAGGACAGGGTTTCTACGGAATCCGTACTGCGCGGGGCCGGGCGGTGCGGCCCTGTTTGGTGGGAACGGTGCGCGCGCGGCGCGTCGCGCGAGAGTGACGGAGGCGTTTCAAACCGCGCGGCGCGAGATTTCGCGGGCGGCGTGGTGGAGGAAGCCGCACGGGCCGCCCTGCCAGGACGGCCCGATGCGCGCTGCGCGGATCGTCAGTGCGCGCCCGCGTAGATCCACTCGAGCAGCGTGTCGTGCGCGGCGCGCGCGCCTTCCGCGTGATCGTCGTTGATGAAGCTGACGACGATGTAGCTCTGGCCGTCGGCGCCGGCGACGTAGCCGGCGATCGCGCGCACGTCGCGCAGCGTGCCGGTCTTGATGTGCGCGTTGCCGAGCACGCCCGCGTTGGTGAGGCGGTTCTTCATCGTGCCGTCGATGCCGGCGATCGGCAGCGAATCGACGAACGCCTGCGCGACGGGGCTCGCGTTCGCGGCCTGCAGCAGCGCGGCGAGCGACAGCGCGCTCACGTGCTCTTCGCGCGACAGCCCCGAGCCGTTCTCGATCACGAGGTCGGGCATCGCGATGCCGTTCTTCTGCAGGAATGCCTGGATCGCGCGGCTCGACTGTTCGGGCGTCGCGGGCGGCTTGCCGCTGACCGCGCCGATCGTCAGGAACAGGTTGCGCGCCATCACGTTGTTGCTGAACTTGTTGATGTCGTAGACGATGCTGCCGAGCACCGGGCTGTGATGCACGGCGAGCGGCCGCGCGGTGGTCGGCACCTTGCCTTCGCTCACGGGCCCCGCGATCGTGCCGCCGTCCTGCTGCCACAGCGCGAGGAAGCCGCGCGCAAAGAACGTCGTGTGATCGAGGATCGCGAGGTTGGTCGTGTGCGCGCCGCAGCGCAGCGGGTAGTCGCCGGCGAACGATGCGGTCATGATCCCGCCGCCGGCCGTCAGCGTCGGGCGTGCGGCCGCGGCGGCCGCGCTGCACGAACCCGCGCCCTCGACGAGCTGGTTGTCGATCGACAGGTTCGCGAGCGGCGGCAGCACGTCGACGGCGACCTTGCCGTCCTCGCCCGGCGTGACCGTGAACGACACGGCCTTGAACGCATACAGCAGCGGATCGGGGCCGACGTTGTACGGCGCGCTCGCATCGTCGTCGAACGACGGCAGGTCGCGCGTCGATGCCGCGAAATAGCTCTTGTCGAGCACGAGGCCGCCGGCCACGCGCTTGACGCCGGCCTTGCGCAGCTTGTCGACGAGGTCGATCAGCTCTTCGGGCACGAGCTTCGGATCGCCGGTGCCCTTGATGTACAGGTTGCCTTGCAGCGTGCCGTCGGGATCGACCGTGCCGTCCGTGTACGCGGTCGTGCGCCAGCGGTAGTCGGGGCCGAGGATCGACAGGCCCGAGAAGGTCGTCACGAGCTTCATCGTCGAGGCCGGCAGCATCGGCCGGCTCGCATTCCATGCGATCAGCGGTTGCGGATCGCCGACGCGCTCGACCACGACGCTCATCGCCGACGCCGGCACCTTCGCGCGCTGCAGCGCGACGAGCACCGATGCCGGCAGGCCCGCCGCGCGCGCCGCGGGCGACACGACGGCGGTCTTGCGCGCTTCCTTGTGGGATTTCTTGCGGGCTTGCGCGGACGGCGCGAACGCGAGGGCCGTGCAGGTGGCGACGACGGCGGCCGCCCGCAGGCAGACGCGTGCGCGGGGGGCGAACCGGGCGGAAAGATCGGAAATCGGCATGGGCGAATACGGGAAAAGCGGGGGCTCGGGCAGGGCGCGCGCGGGCGCCGAAGCGCACATTGTAGAGACAAGTCGGGGCAGGCCCCTTGCAATCCGCCTTACTGTTGCATTGCAGGGTGCCGCGCACGCGATTCGCGGCGCTACAATGATCGCCGTGTTTGATTCGCCCCATGGATGCGTGGCCCGATGCGGATTCTGCTTGTCGAAGATGATCGAATGATTGCCGAGGGCGTGCGCAAGGCGCTGCGCTCGGACGGCTTTGCGGTCGACTGGGTGCAGGACGGCGACGCCGCGCTCACTGCGCTCGGCGGCGAGACGTACGACCTGCTGCTGCTCGATCTCGGCCTGCCGAAGCGCGACGGCATCGACGTGCTGCGCACGCTGCGCGGGCGCGGGCTGGCGCTGCCGGTGCTGATCGTCACCGCGCGCGACGCCGTCGCCGATCGCGTGAAGGGGCTCGACGCGGGCGCCGACGACTACCTCGTCAAGCCGTTCGATCTCGACGAGCTCGGCGCGCGCATGCGCGCGCTGATCCGCCGCCAGGCCGGGCGCAGCGAGTCGCTGATCCGCCACGGCGGGCTGACGCTCGATCCCGCTTCGCACCAGGTGACACTCGACGGCGCGCCCGTCGCGCTGTCCGCACGCGAGTTCGCGCTGCTCGAGGCGCTGCTCGCGCGGCCGGGCGCGGTGCTGTCGAAGAGCCAGCTCGAGGAGAAGATGTACGGCTGGGGGGAGGAAATCGGCAGCAACACGGTCGAGGTCTACATCCACGCGCTGCGCAAGAAGCTCGGTTCGGACCTGATCCGCAACGTGCGCGGGCTCGGCTACATGGTCGTCAAGGAAAGCTGACGCGTGCGGTCGATTCGTCATCAATTGCTGATCTGGCTGCTCGCGATCGTCGTCGCGGGCGTGGGCATGGCCGGCTGGCTCATCTACCGCCAGGCGCTCGCCGAGGCGAACGAGCTGTTCGACTACCAGTTGCAGGAAATCGCCGCGGCGCTGCCGTCGGAGCCGTTCTCGCAGGTGTTCGGCTCGCGCACCAACGGCGACGAAGGCATCGTGATCCAGATCTGGAATCGCAACGGCGTGCTGATGTATTTCTCGCATCCGCGTGCGCCGATCGCGCCGCGCGCGGAACTCGGCTTCTCGACCGAGCGCACCGATCGCGGCGAATGGCGCGTGTACGGCGCGATCGTCGGCGACAACGTCGTGCAGCTCGCGCAGCCGCTGTCGGTGCGCAACCGGCTCGCGGCGAACGTCGCGCTGCGCACGCTGTGGCCGCTGATCGTGCTGCTGCCGTTCCTCGGCGCGGCCGTGTGGGGGATCGTCGGGCGCGGGCTCGCGCCGCTCGGCCGCGTGACGCGCGCGGTCGAGGCGCGCCGGCCGGAAGCGCTCGATTCGCTGCCCGACGCGCGCCTGCCGCTCGAGGTGCAGCCGCTCGTGCGGGCGCTGAACGGGCTGCTCGCGCGATTGTCGTCGGCGCTCGACACGCAGAAGGCGTTCGTCGCCGACGCCGCGCACGAATTGCGCACGCCGCTCGCGGCCGTGCAGATCCAGGCGCAGCTCGTCGCCCGCGCGAAGGACGATGCGTCGCGCCGCGAGGCGATCGCGGATCTCCAGGACGGCGTGTCGCGCGCGACGCGTCTCACCGAGCAACTGCTGGCGCTCGCGCGTGCCGAGCCGGACGGCGCGACGATGCGCGAACCGGTCGACCTGCAGGCGCTGCTCGCCGAATGCGTGGCCGCGCATGCGCCGCTCGCGCAGCGGCACGGCATCGATCTCGGCTTCGAGGAAACGCGCGCGGCGAGCGTCGTCGCGGACGTCGGCGCGTTGCGCGTGATGTTCGGCAACCTGCTCGACAACGCGGTGAAGTACACGCCGGACGGCGGCCGCATCGACGTGTCGCTGACGCGCGACGCGGCCGGCCGCGCGTGCGTGCAGATCGCCGACAGCGGGCCGGGCATTCCGGCCGACGAGCGCGAGCGCGTGTTCGACCGCTTCTATCGCGACAGCACGGCGCGGGCGCGCACCGACGTGTCGGGCAGCGGGCTCGGGCTCGCGATCGTCAAGCGCGTGGCGGCGCAGCAGGGCGCGACGGTATCGCTCGGCGATGCGGCCGCGGGCGGGCTGCTCGTCAGCGTCGTGTTCCGCGATGCCGAGATGCCGGCTCAAGCGCCGCAACCTTCCGAATCCGTCTGAAGGAGGCGCCCGGCGAGGGCGGTGCGGGCGGGACGCCGGCAGCCGCTTAAGCCCCGCTTAAGGCTGATTAAGCCTCCTTTAAGTCAGGGTCGTTACGCTGCGTCCTAACAACGAGGAGGTCCTACGATGAACACCCGATTCCTTGCGCGCGGCACTGTCGCGGTCGCCGTGGCGGCCGCCCTGTCGGCAGGCTATTTCGCCGGCACCCGCCGCGCCGATCCGCAGATCATCACGCCCGCGCAGGCCGCCATGATGCCGGCCGAAGCCGCCGCCAAGACCGGTATTCCCGATTTCTCCGGGCTCGTCGAGACGTACGGCCCGGCGGTCGTGAACATCAGCGCGAAGCATGTCGTGAAGCAGGTGTCGCGGCGCGCGCCGCAGCCGCAACTGCCGATCGATCCGAGCGACCCGTTCTACCAGTTCTTCAAGCACTTCTACGGCCAGGTGCCGGGCATGGGCGGCGACGCGCAGCCGGACGACCAGCCGAGCGCGAGCCTCGGGTCGGGCTTCATCGTCAGCTCCGACGGGTACATCCTCACCAACGCGCACGTGATCGACGGCGCGAACGTCGTCACGGTCAAGCTGACCGACAAGCGCGAATACAAGGCGAAGGTCGTCGGCTCCGACAAGCAGTCGGACGTCGCCGTGCTGAAGATCGACGCGAGCGGCCTGCCGACCGTGAAGATCGGCGATCCGGCGCAGAGCAAGGTCGGCCAGTGGGTCGTCGCGATCGGTTCGCCGTACGGCTTCGACAACACGGTCACGTCGGGCATCATCAGCGCGAAGTCGCGTGCGCTGCCGGACGAGAACTACACGCCGTTCATCCAGACCGACGTGCCGGTGAACCCTGGCAACTCGGGCGGCCCGCTGTTCAACCTGCAGGGCGAGGTGATCGGCATCAACTCGATGATCTACTCGCAGACGGGCGGCTTCCAGGGCCTGTCGTTCGCGATTCCGATCAACGAGGCGATCAAGGTGAAGGACGAGCTCGTGAAGACCGGCCACGTGAGCCGCGGCCGTCTCGGCGTCGCGGTGCAGGGGCTGAACCAGACGCTCGCGAGTTCGTTCGGGCTGCAGAAGCCGGACGGCGCGCTCGTCAGCTCGGTCGACGCGAACGGGCCCGCCGCGAAGGCCGGCCTGCAGCCGGGCGACGTGATCCTGTCGGTCAACGGTTCGCCGGTCGCCGATTCGACGTCGCTGCCCGCGCAGATCGCGAACCTGAAGCCGGGTTCGAAGGCCGACCTGCAGATCTGGCGCGACAAGTCGAAGAAGTCGATCAGCGTGACGCTCGGCGCGATGGCCGATGCGAAGCTCGCGTCGAACGACGGCGGGCCGGTCGAGCAGGGCCGCCTGGGTGTCGCGGTGCGGCCGCTGTCGCCGCAGGAGCGCAACGCCGACAACCTGTCGCACGGGCTGATCGTGCAGCAGGCCGGTGGCCCGGCCGCCAATGCGGGCATCCAGCCCGGCGACGTGATCCTCGCGGTCAACGGCCGCCCGGTCACGAGCCCCGAGCAGTTGCGCGACGCGGTGAAGGGCGCGGGCAACAGTCTTGCTCTGCTGATCCAGCGCGATAATGCACAGATCTTCGTGCCGGTCGACCTGAGCTGACCGGCCACGGCCGACGGCCGGTCTGGCCGGCCGCGGCGGGCGCCGCCGCCGTGCGCTTCGCGTGACGCTGCGCCCCGTATGTGTTCCGACCCCAAGGAGAGAGCCATGCAATATCTACGCAACGTGTCCCGATTTGCCGTCGCCGCGGCGCTGACCGCCGGCCTCGCGGCCGGTGCGACCGGCGCGTACGCGCAGTCGGACGGCTTGCCCGCCGCGCGCCAGCAGGGCGACGTCACCTTCGTGTCCGGCGGCGTCGGGCAGGACGAATCGACGGCGTTCCAGCGCAACGAGTCGCAGTGGCCGCTGGCGCTGCGCTTCACCGGCAAGGGCGGCGAGTTCCTGGCCGACGTCAATGTCCGGATCGTCGACGGCAAGGGCGCCGAAGTGCTGAAAACCGATACGCGCGGGCCGTACATGCTCGTGAAGGTGCCGCCGGGGCGCTATACGGTGCACGCGTCGTACCAGGGCAGCGACGAATCGCGCGCCGTCACGGTCGGCGCGAAGGGCGGCGCGAAAGCCGCGTTCCAGTGGAGTGCGCAGTAGCCGCCCGCGCGCGGCCCGGGCCCGGGCGCGCAATCGGACGAAGTTTCGCCCATAATGAAAGCCACGGCATGCGTGCCGTGGCTTTTTCGTTTCCTGCCCCGGCCTGGCGGCCGCCCGAAGGAGAAACGATGTCCGATGCAGCCGACCCCCGACTCGAAATCGTGCCGAACCGTCATCGCGTGCGCGTGATCCATCGCGGCATCACCTATGCCGATTCGCATGGCGCGCTGACCGTGCGCGAAGCGGGGCTCCCGGACATCCATTACCTGCCGCGCAGCGACGTCAACATGCGCCGGCTCGTGAAATCGGGCGTCACGTCGGCCTGCCCGTTCAGGGGGCAGGCCGTGCATTTCGACTTGCAGACGGAAGACGGCGTGATCGAGAACGCCGCATGGAGTTACGAGGAACCGAAGGAGGCGGCCGCGGTGCTTGCGCACTACGTCGCCTTCGATGTCGCACGGGTCGACAGTCTCGTCGAGACGTCCTGATGCGGCGCGCGTTCATCGGGGAGGCGTCATGGAACTGAACGACACGTTACGCGTACCGCTCGCGCCGCCTGTCGTGCGGGAAGCGCTGGAGGATCTCGCGCTGCTGCGGGCGAGCTTCGACCATTGCGAATCGTTCGTGAGACTCGCGCACGGCGAGTTCGCGCTGACGATCACGGTGCCGCTCGGCCCGCTGCGCGCCCGCTACGACGTGCGCGCGCATGCGGCCGCCGAGCAGGGCGACGCGGAAGGGCGGCCGCGCCGCGTGCTCAACTTCAAGGCGCGGGCCGACGGCCTCGGCGCGCTGCGCGGCCAGGTCGAACTGCTGCTGATGCCGGACGACGATGCGACCGCCACGCGAATCGAGTACGTGGTCTGGGCGACGGCGAGCGGGCCGCTCGCCGAGTTGCCGGGGCGGCAGATCGACAATGCGCTGCGCGAATGGACCGACACGTTCTTCCGCGAGTTCTGCGCGGTCGTGCAGGCGAAGCACGGTCTCGCGCCGAATCGCGCGAGCGCCTCCGCGCAGCGACGCCAGCATGTCTTTCTGCGGCCGGCATCGCTGGTGGCCGCGACGAAGCGTGCGCTGCCGCCGCATCTCGGCGGCGCGCTGAGCGGGCGTGCGGCGAGCGCGCTCCGGCATCGCGACTCCGGCACGGTGCCCGTGTGGGCGTGGGCGGCGATGATCGTGTTCGTCGCGCTGCTGCTTTACGCGGCACGCTGGATCAACGGCGGCTGAGCGGCCGATCGGCCGCCCGGTTCCGCGTCACGGCCTGCGCTGCGCCCGCGCGGCGGCCATCACTGTCCCGCGTCGGCACCGGTGCCGGCGCCGCGAAATTCCCTTCGATACGCAGACGGCGACGTGCCGAGCACGCCCGCGAAATGCTGGCGCAGCGACACGCTCGAGCCGTAGCCGGCCGCCTGCGCGATCGCGTCGATCGATTGCCCGGTGGTTTCGAGCAGATGCTGCGCGCGTGCGAGCCGCTCGGCCTGCAGCCACGCGGTGACGGTCGTGCCCGTCGCCTGGCGGAAGTGGCGCGTGAACGTGCGCCGGCTCATCAGCACGCGTTCGGCGAGCGAATCGACGCTGTGCGCGGCGTCGAGATGGGCGCGTACCCAGTCGAGCAGGCCCGCGAGCCGCGCATCGCGCGGGTGCGCGGCGACCGGCTGCGGCACGTACTGGGCCTGTCCGCCCTGGCGGTGCGGCGGGATCACGAGGCGGCGCGCGATCCGGTTCGCGGCGTCCGAGCCGAAGCGCCGCCGCACGACGTGCAGGCAGCAGTCGAGGCCCGCGGCCGTGCCGGCGGACGTCATCAGGTTGCCGTCGCCCACGTACAGCACGTCCGGATCGAGTTTCACGCGCGGAAAGCGCTCGGCGAAATCGTCGGCCCACGCCCAGTGGGTGGTGGCCGGGCGGCCGTCGAGCAGGCCGGCCGCGGCGAGCACGTAGGCGCCGAGGCACAGGCCGACGAGCTCCGCGCCGCGCGCGGCGACCGCACGGACGGCGTCGAGCAGCGCGTCGGGCGGCGCTTCGTCCGGGTCGCGCCAGGACGGCACGATGACGATGTCCGCATCGTCGAGCGCGTCGAGCCCGTACGGCGCGGTGATCGTGAAGCCGCCCGTCGTCGCGAGCGGGCCGCGCTCGACCGAGCAGACGCGGAACTCGAACGCCGGCGACGCGGCCGCGTCGCGTTCCTTCGCGAACACGACCGACGGCACCGACAGGTGGAACGGACTGATGCCGTCGTACGCGATCACGGCGACGACGGTCGGAACGGACGGGGCGGACGGCGTGGACGGCGTGGACGGCGTGGACGCGGCGGCGGCGAGCATGGCGGACTCCGGAACGGCGATGGCCCGATTTTATCGAAGAATGGCTATCGGGCCACTATCGGCGCCAGTCACGCGGCCCGACAATGCATCGCATCGCACTGCTGGCCGCCCCGCTCCGGGGCGGGGCAGCGCCTCCCGACCAGGAGCCCGCCATGTCGACCGCCGTTCCGCCTTCCGCTTCCCGTCCCGCTGCCCGCCGTGCCTTGATCGTGATCGACGTGCAGAACGAATACGTGACGGGCAACCTGCCGATCGAGTATCCGCCGCTCGACGTGTCGCTCGCGAACATCGGCCGCGCGATCGACGCCGCGCATGCGGCCGGCGTGCCGGTGATCGTGGTTCAGCACGTCGCGCCGGCCGGCGCGCCGATTTTCGCGCCCGGCAGCGACGGCGTCGCGCTGCACGCGGTGGTCGCGAGCCGCCCGTACGCGCATCGGATCGAGAAGGCGCAGGCGAGTTCGTTCGCCGGCACCGATCTCGCCGCGTGGCTCGACGCGCACGGGATCGACACGCTCGCGGTGGCCGGCTACATGACGCACAACTGCAATGCGTCGACCGTCTATCACGCGGCGCATGCGGGGCTGAAGGTCGAGTACCTGAACGACGCGACGGGCACGCTGCCTTACGAGAACGAAGCGGGTGCGGTGAGCGCCGAGGAGATTCACCGCGCGTATGGGGTGGTGTTCCAGTCGAATTTCGCGGCGGTGATGTCGACCGACGCATGGATCGCGGGACTGGCCGGCGCGCCGATGCCGGCGCGCGATTCGGTGGCCGCATCGAACCGGCGGGCCCGCGCGCAGCGCGCGAACGCGGCCTGACCGCGCACGGCGACGGGGCGCGCCGCTTGCCGCGCCGTCAGTCGTTGTCCTTCAGCATCGCCGGGCTGTAGCGCAGCATGTCGAAGCAGCCGTCGACGAGCTTTTCCGCATGCTGCTCGGCGTCGATCTCGTCGGGCAGCATCAGCATGTCGCGCACGAAGCCGCTGACGAGCGTATGCAGCATCAGCGTCGCGCGCCACGTGTCGAGCCGCTCGGGCAGCAGCTTGAGCCCCACGGCCACCGTGAGATCGGCGTCGATCATGTGCAGCGCCTCGCTCATCCCCGCGCGATTGCGCTGCAACAGCGGCTCCATGTCCGCGACGTATTCGCACTTCATGAACAGGATGCTGAACACGCGCCGCAACTGCGGATCGCGCTGCACGCCGAGCAGGCACCAGATCAGGATCTGGCGCACCTTCTCGAGCGGATTGCCGCCCGGCGCGTCGAGCGGCATCCGCTTCAGCTCGTCGATCGGCAGGAACACGCGGTCGAACATCGCATCGAACAGTTCGCTCTTGTTCGCGAAATGCCAGTAGATCGCGCCGCGCGTCACGCCGGCGTGCTGGGCGATGTCCGCGAGCGACGTGTGCGACACGCCTTTCTCGAAGAACACGTGTTCGGCGGCGTCGAGAATGCGATTGCGCGTCTCGAGCGCCTCCTCCTTGGTACGTCTGACCATGTGCAGGCCTGATTGGATCGATCTTGGGTGAATATGGGGTTCGCAACCCCTCGTCGCCGTCATGCAGACAGGCTATGCTTGCTGCGGGTAACAATCTGTAAGACTGGACCGCGGGCGGAATACAAACGGGCTTTTTACATACATTCGTGAATGTATATACAATACCACCCTACGATCGAATGACCCAAGTGGCAATCAGTTAATATCCCACTCTGCTGATTCCCGCCCTAGTACCAGTCCGCAGTTCGCGGCATCCCCGTCGGCACGGAGGTCTCGTGCCGACGTGCTGTATCCGGCAGTCCAGTAATTCAGGTGTTCGATCAGCGCCGCGAGGCGCATCCGTGTTGCGCTCGGGTCGGGCGCGGCACTCATTCCATTGGTTATACACAGAGGTCGCTCCATGCGCGTCGAACGGGTTCCATACCGCTTAATCACTGTCGCGACGGCCGCCGTTTTCCTGGCCGCGTGCGGGAAAAAAGAATCGGCACCGCCGCCGCAAACGCCGGAAGTCGGCGTCGTCACCGTCCAACCGCAAGCCGTACCGGTCTTCACCGACCTGCCGGGCCGCACCAGTGCTTTCCTCGTCGCGCAAGTGCGTGCGCGGGTCGACGGCATCGTGCTGCGCCGTGAATTCACCGAAGGCACCGACGTGAAGGCCGGTCAGCGCCTCTACAAGATCGATCCGGCGCCGTACGTCGCCGCGCTGAACAGCGCGAAGGCGACGCTCGCGAAGGCGCAGGCGAACCTCGTCACGCAGAACGCGCTGGTCGCGCGCTACAAGGTGCTGGTCGCCGCGAATGCAGTGAGCAAGCAGGACTACGACAACGCGGTCGCCACGCAAGGCCAGGCCGCGGCGGATGTCGCGGCCGGCAAGGCGGCGGTCGACACCGCGCAGATCAACCTCGGCTATACGGACGTCGTGTCGCCGATCAGCGGCCGCGTCGGCATCTCGCAGGTGACGCCGGGCGCCTACGTGCAGGCGAGCCAGGCGACGCTGATGTCGACGGTGCAGCAGCTCGATCCGGTGTACGTCGACCTCACGCAGTCGAGCCTCGAAGGGCTGAAGCTGCGTCAGGACGTGCAGAGCGGCCGCCTGAAGACGAGCGGCCCGGGCGCGGCGAAGGTATCGCTGATCCTCGAAGACGGCAAGACCTACTCGGAAGCCGGCAAGCTGCAGTTCTCCGACGTGACGGTCGACCAGACCACCGGCTCGGTGACGATCCGCGCGGTGTTCCCGAACCCGGGCCGCGTGCTGCTGCCGGGGATGTTCGTGCGCGCACGGATCGAGGAAGGCGTGAACGAAAACGCGTTCCTGGTGCCGCAGATCGGCGTCACGCACGACCAGAAGGGCCAGGCGATCGCGATGGTGGTGAACGCCAGCAACAAGGTCGAGCCGCGTCCGCTGAAGACCACCGGCATGCAAGGCCAGAACTGGATCGTCGAAGGCGGTCTGCAAGCGGGCGATCACGTGATCGTGCAAGGCGTCGACAAGGTGCGCCCGGGCGCGACCGTGAAGACGGTCCCCGCGCAGCTCGCCCCGGCGGCCGATGCCGCTTCGGGTGCTGCTGCCCCCGCCGCGCCGGCTGCCGCCGGATCCGGCGCCGCTGCCGCTTCCGGTGCCGCCGCATCGGGCGCCGCGCCGGCGAGTGCTGCCGCTGCCTCGAGCGCGCAATAACAGGGAGCCTGTTTCATGGCAAAGTTTTTTATCGATCGCCCGATCTTCGCGTGGGTGATCGCCATCATCCTGATGCTGGCCGGGATTGCGGCGATCTTCACGCTGCCGATCTCGCAGTATCCGACGATCGCGCCGCCATCGATCCAGATCACCGCGAACTACCCGGGCGCTTCCGCGAAGACGGTGGAAGACACGGTGACGCAGGTGATCGAGCAGCAGATGAGCGGTCTCGACAACTTCCTGTACATGTCGTCGACGAGTGACGACTCGGGCAACGCAACGATCACGCTGACCTTCGCGCCGGGCACCAACGCCGACATCGCGCAGGTGCAGGTGCAGAACAAGCTGTCGCTCGCGACGCCGGTTCTGCCGCAGGTCGTGCAGCAGCTCGGTCTGTCGGTCACGAAGTCGAGCAGCAGCTTCCTGCTGGTGCTCGCCTTCAACTCCGAAGACGGCAGCATGAACAAGTACGACCTCGCGAACTTCGTGGCGTCGCACGTGAAGGATCCGATCAGCCGGCTGAACGGCGTCGGTACCGTCACGCTGTTCGGCTCGCAGTACGCGATGCGGATCTGGCTCGACCCGAACCGCCTGACCAACTACGGCCTCACGCCGGTCGACGTCAGCTCGGCGATCACCGCGCAGAACGTGCAGATCGCCGGCGGCCAGATCGGCGGCACGCCGGCCACGCCGGGCACCGTGCTGCAGGCGACGATCACCGAATCGACGCTGCTGCAGACGCCCGAGCAGTTCGGCAACATCCTGCTGAAGGTCAATCAGGACGGCTCGCAGGTTCGCCTGAAGGACGTCGCGCAGATCGGCCTCGGCGGCGAAAACTACAACTTCGACACGAAGTACAACGGTCAGCCGACCGCGGCACTCGGTATCCAGCTCGCGACCAACGCGAACGCGCTCGCGACCGCGAAGGCCGTGCGCGCGAAGATCGACGAGCTCGCACCGTTCTTCCCGCACGGCCTCGTCGTCAAGTATCCGTACGACACGACGCCGTTCGTGAAGCTGTCGATCGAGGAAGTGGTCAAGACGCTGCTCGAAGGTATCGTGCTCGTGTTCCTCGTGATGTATCTGTTCCTGCAGAACCTGCGGGCGACGATCATCCCGACGATCGCGGTGCCGGTCGTGCTGCTCGGTACGTTCGCGATCATGTCGCTGGTGGGCTTCTCGATCAACACGCTGTCGATGTTCGGTCTCGTGCTCGCGATCGGCCTGCTGGTCGACGATGCGATCGTGGTGGTCGAGAACGTCGAGCGCGTGATGGCGGAAGAGGGGCTGTCGCCGAAGGAGGCGACCCGCAAGGCGATGGGCCAGATCACCGGCGCACTCGTCGGCGTGGCGCTCGTGCTGTCGGCGGTGTTCGTGCCGGTGGCGTTCTCCGGCGGCTCGGTCGGCGCGATCTATCGTCAGTTCTCGCTGACGATCGTGTCGGCGATGGTGCTGTCGGTGCTGGTCGCGTTGATTCTGACGCCGGCACTGTGCGCGACGATCCTCAAGCCGATCCCGCAGGGCCATCACGAAGAGAAGAAGGGCTTCTTCGGCTGGTTCAACCGCACGTTCAACAACAGCCGCGACAAGTACCACGTCGGCGTGCACCACGTGATCAAGCGCTCGGGCCGCTGGCTCATCATCTATCTGGTCGTGATCGTCGCGGTCGGGCTGCTGTTCGTGCGCCTGCCGAAGTCGTTCCTGCCCGATGAAGACCAGGGCCTGATGTTCGTGATCGTGCAGACGCCGTCGGGTTCGACGCAGGAAACGACCGCGAAGACGCTCGCGAACATTTCCGACTACCTGCTGAAGGACGAGAAGGAAATCGTCGAATCGGCGTTCACGGTCAACGGCTTCAGCTTCGCGGGCCGCGGTCAGAACTCCGGTCTCGTGTTCGTGCGCCTGAAGGACTACTCGCAGCGTCAGCATGCGAACCAGAAGGTGCAGGCGCTGATCGGCCGGATGTTCGGGCGCTACGGGAGCTACAAGGACGCGCTCGTGATCCCGTTCAACCCGCCGTCGATTCCGGAACTCGGTACGGCCGCCGGCTTCGACTTCGAGCTGACGGACAACGCCGGTCTCGGCCACGATGCGCTGATGGCCGCACGTAACCAGCTGCTCGGGATGGCGTCGAAGGATCCGACGCTGCAGGGTGTCCGTCCGAACGGCCTGAACGATACGCCGCAGTACAAGGTCAACATCGACCGCGAGAAGGCGAATGCGCTGGGCGTGACGGCGGATGCGATCGACCAGACGTTCTCGATCGCGTGGGCGTCGAAGTACGTGAACAACTTCCTCGACACCGATGGCCGGATCAAGAAGGTGTACGTGCAGGCCGACGCGCCGTTCCGGATGACGCCGGAAGACATGAACATCTGGTACGTGCGCAACGGGTCGGGCGGGATGGTGCCGTTCAGCGCGTTCTCGACCGGTCACTGGACGTACGGTTCGCCGAAGCTCGAGCGCTACAACGGCGTGTCGGCAATGGAAATCCAGGGTCAGGCCGCACCGGGCAAGTCGACCGGTCAGGCGATGGCCGCGATGGAAACGCTCGCGAAGAAGCTGCCGGTCGGTATCGGCTATTCGTGGACGGGCCTGTCGTTCCAGGAAATCCAGTCCGGTTCGCAGGCGCCGATCCTGTACGCGATCTCGATCCTCGTCGTGTTCCTGTGTCTCGCGGCACTGTATGAAAGCTGGTCGATCCCGTTCTCGGTGATCATGGTCGTGCCGCTCGGCGTGATCGGTGCGCTGCTCGCGGCCACGATGCGCGGCCTCGAGAACGACGTGTTCTTCCAGGTCGGCCTGCTGACCACCGTCGGCCTGTCCGCGAAGAACGCGATCCTGATCGTCGAGTTCGCACGCGAACTTCAGGTGACGGAGAAGATGGGGCCGATCGAGGCCGCGCTGGAAGCGGCGCGCCTGCGGCTGCGTCCGATCCTGATGACGTCGCTCGCGTTCATTCTCGGCGTGATGCCGCTCGCGATCAGCAATGGCGCGGGGTCGGCCAGCCAGCACGCGATCGGCACGGGCGTGATCGGCGGGATGATCACGGCGACGTTCCTCGCGATCTTCATGATCCCGATGTTCTTCGTGAAGATCCGTGCGATCTTCAGCGGCGAGAAGGAAGATGCCGACGAGGCGCTGCGCCTGGCTCAGGAGCACTCGCACCACGAAGAGAAGCCGGGCAACGGCGACGAAGGCAACAAGGGACAGTGATGATGCAAAAACACGCTTTGACTGCAATCGCAGTCGCGCTCTTTGCCACGGGGTGCACGATGGCGCCGCATTACACGCGGCCCGACGCACCCGTCGCGCAGGCGTATCCGGCCGGCGGCGTCTACGCGACGCAGCCGGGCGCGGCCGGCGCGCGCAGCGCGAACGGCCAGGCGGCGACCGCCATCGGCTGGCGCGAGTTCTTCGTCGATCCGCGCCTGCAGCGGCTGATCGAGATCGCGCTGAAAAACAACCGCGACCTGCGCGTGTCGGTGCTGAACATCGAGGCGGCGCGTGCGCAGTACCAGATCACGCGTGCGGGGCTGTTCCCGACGCTCGACGGTACGGGCACGGGCAGCATCCAGCGCGTGCCGCAGGGTCTTTCGCAGACCGGTGCGCCGTACATCTCGCGCGCCTACAACGTCGGGCTGTCGGCGTCGTGGGAGCTCGACCTGTTCGGCCGCGTGCAGAGCCTGAAGGATCAGGCGCTCGCGCAGTACCTGTCGACGTCGTACGCGCGGCAGGCGTTCGAGATCTCGCTGGTGTCGCAGGTGGCGGATCAGTACCTGACGCTGCTGTCGACCGACGATCTGCTGAAGGTCACGGAGGACACGCTGAAGACCGCGCAGGCGTCGTACGACCTGACCAAGCTGCAGTTCGACAACGGCACGGGCTCCGAGCTCGAGCTGCGTCAGGCGCAGACGGTGGTCGAGACGGCGCTCGCGAACCAGCAGGCGCAGGCGCGTGCCCGCGCACAGGCGCTGAACGCGCTGGTGCTGCTGATCGGCGAGCCGCTGCCGGACGATCTGCCGGCCGGCATGCCGCTCGACGCGCAGAACCTGCTGACGGACGTGCCGGCTGGCCTGCCGTCGGATCTGCTGACGCGTCGTCCGGACGTGATGCAGGCCGAGCAGACGCTGCTGGCCGCGAACGCGAACATCGGCGCGGCGCGCGCGGCGTTCTTCCCGAAGATCTCGCTGACGGGCGCGTTTGGCACCGGCAGCCCGACGCTGGGCGGGCTGTTCAAGGCCGGCACGGCGGCGTGGTCGTTCGCGCCGCAGATCACGATGCCGATCTTCGAAGGCGGTCAGAACATCGCGAACCTGAACCTCGCGCATGTGCAGAAGCGCATCGAGATCGCGAACTACGAGAAGGCGATCCAGTCGGCGTTCCGCGAAGTGTCGGACGGGCTCGCCGCACGCGGCACGTACGACCAGCAGATCGCGGCGCTGGAGCGCAACGAGCACGCGCAGCAGCGTCGCTTCGATCTGTCGGACTTGCGTTACAAGAACGGTGTCGACAGCTATCTGTCGGTGCTGACCGCGCAGACGGATCTGTACTCCGCGCAGCAGACGCTGATCAGCGCGCGTCTGGCGCGCTGGACGAACCTGGTCGACCTGTACCGCGCACTCGGCGGTGGGTGGATCCAGCGTGCAGGCGAAGCGCCGCGCGCGCCGGATGCACCGGTCGACTACGACAAGGCGGCGGCTCCGGCGCCTGCGTCGGCGACTGCGACGAACGGGTAAGTACAGAGAGGGGCGGGCGCGGTTTGCCGCGCTTGCGCTTCGAACCGGCTGTATGCGGAAACGAGAACGCCACGGACGACAGTTCGTGGCGTTTTCTTTTGCGCTGTCGAATCGTGCGGGGAATCAAGCAAAACGCCACGGCATGCCGTGGCGCTTTTCGTTACCGCTGCGCGCCATCGTCCGGCGCGGCGCGATCAGTGGTGCACGTCGGCGGGCCGCCCGTCGAAGTCGTGCCCTGCGCGCCGAATCTCGCAGCGCGCATCCTTTTCGCCTTTCACGCCGTTGAACACGATGTTCAGGATCACGGCGCTGGCCGACGCGAGCAGGATGCCGCTGTGCAGGATCGGCGCGAGCGCGGGCGGCAGCTTCGAGAAGAAGTGCGGCGACACGACCGGCACGAGGCCCATGCCGACGCTCACGGCGACGATGAACAGGTTGTGCGAGTTGTTCACGAAGTCGACCTTCGACAGCACCTTGATGCCGTTCGCGGCGACCATCCCGAACATCACGATCCCTGCGCCGCCGAGCACGAACGGCGGCACCGACGCGACGACCTGCGCCATCTTCGGGAACAGGCCGAGCAGCACGAGGATCACGCCGCCCGTTGCGCACACGAAGCGGCTCTTCACGCCCGTCACGCCGATCAGGCCGACGTTCTGCGAGAACGACGTATGCGGGAACGAGTTGAAGATGCCGCCGATCAGCGTGCCGAGGCCGTCGACGCGCAGGCCGCGCACGAGGCGCTCCTGGTTGACCGGCCGATCGACCATGTCGCCGACCGCGAGGAACATGCCGGTCGATTCGATGAACGTGACGAACATCACCGTGACCATCGTCGCGATCGACAGCGGGTCGAAGTGCGGCCAGCCGAAGTGGAACGGCATCACGAAGCCGACCCACGGCGCGAGCGACACGCCTTCCGTGTTCACGCGGCCGATCGCGAACGCGATCACGAAGCCGGCGACGATGCCGAGCAGCACCGAGATGTTCGCGATGAAGCCGCGGCCGAACTTGTTGATCAGCAGGATCAGCGTGAGCACGAGCAGCGACAGGCCGAGATAGACCGGGCTGCCGTACTCGGGGTTGCCGACGCCGCCGGCCGCCCAGTTGATGCCCACTTCCATCAGCGACAGCCCGATCACGGCGATCACCGTGCCGACGACCACCGGCGGGAAGAACCGCAGCAGCTTGCCGATCGTCGGCGCGAGCACGATGCCGATGATGCCGGCCGCGATGGTCGAGCCGAAGATGTCGAGAATGCCGAGGCCGGGGTTCGTGCCGATCGCGATCATCGGGCCGACTGCCGCGAACGTGCAGCCCATGATGACGGGCAGGCGGATCCCGAAGATCCACAGGCCGAGCGTCTGGATCAGCGTGGCGATGCCGCACGAAAACAGATCGGCGCTGATCAGGAACGCGATCTGGTCTTTCGGCAGCTTGAGCGCGCCGCCGACGATAAGCGGCACGGCGACGGCGCCGGCGTACATGACGAGGACGTGTTGCAGGCCAAGCGTTACCAGCTTGCCGGTCGGCAGCACCTCATCGCACGGATGGACCGTGTTCGATTGCATCTGTCTCACTCCATGATCTTGTTTTCGGGGTGATACGAAGTTATTCGGAATGAATCCATGCAACAAGAGCACTGGGTTCTATTCCGTTCTTTGCTGGTTCGATATGCCATTTCGGTATGGAGCAGGGGCGCGATCATCGGGAAACTGCCGCAGGAGTGAGGTCTACCGGTTTTATAGCGCTTCAAAATAGCGCCGGCCCCCCTGCCAAATATGGGCTGCTTTATGGTGTGTATCGGGTGGGCCGCATAGTGGCAAAAAGCGGTGTGCGGAAATCGTGCCGGGTTAACCCGCGAACGCCCGCTTTTGCGTGCAAGGTGCGGCCCGGTGGAACGCGGCGGCCCGAGCGCACTTTCGATGCGTCGCAGCGGCGGCAAAAAGGGGGGGCGCACATCGCGATCCCGTTATCATCGACATCCGTTCATACGAATCCCCCTCACGTCATGCGCCTGCTCGGAATCGATCTCGGCACCGGCTCCGTCAAACTCGTCACGCTCGATGCCGACGGCGTCGAGCGGGCCGTCGCGAGCGAACCTTATGGGTTGTCGTCGCCGCAGCCCGGCTGGGCGGAAATCGCGCCCGACACCTGGTGGCAGGCGCTCGTGCGCGCGGCCGCGCGGCTGCCGGCCGACGAGCGCGCGCAGGTCGCGGCGATCGGCTTTTCGGGCCAGATGCATGGCGTCGTGCTGATCGATGCGGCCGGCCAGCCGGTGCGGCCCGCGCTGCTGTGGCCCGACACGCGCGCGGTGCGCGAGGCGGATGCGGCCGGCTGGGCCGCCGCCGGATTGCCCGCCGCCGGATTGCCCGTCGCCGGATTGCCTGTCCCACCGAACCCCGTCGCGCCCGGCATGGCAGGACCGCTGTTGCGCTGGCTCGCGCTGCACGAACCCGATGCGCTGCGTGCCGCGCGCTGGGCCGTCCAGCCGAAGGACTGGCTGCGCATCGCGCTCGGCGGCGACGTCGCCGCCGATCCGAGCGACGCGTGCGCAACGGCGCTCGCGACGCCCGACGGTGAGTGGGACGGTGCATTGATCGACGCACTCGGCCTGCCGGCCGATCGCTTCGCGCCGGTTCGTGCGTCCACCGCGCGCTGCGGCGTGCTCGGCGCGCAGGCTGCCGCCGCGCTCGGCCTGCCGGCCGGCGTGCCGCTCGCGACGGGTGCGGCCGATACCGCGTGCGCGGCGCTCGGCAGCGGGCTGGCCGCGGCCGGCGATGCGCTGCTGACGACTGGCAGCGGCGGGCAGATCGTCGTGCTCGCGGATGCGTTGCCGCCCGCGCGGCGCGGCTTGCATCGCTATCGCGCGGCGGCCGGCGGCGGCTACTACACGATGGCGGCGATGCAGAACGTCGGGCTCGCGCTCGAAGCCGTGCGCGGCTGGCTCGGCTACGCGCGATGGGCCGACGCGTATGACGACGCATTCGCGCAGCCGGCGTCCGAGCGGCTGTGCTTCCTGCCGTACCTGACCGGCGAGCGTTCGCCGTGGATGAACCCCGATGCGCGCGGCGGCTGGCTCGGCCTCGGGCTCGGCGACACGCGCGGCGCGATGATGCGCGCCGCATTCGAAGGCGTCGCGTTCGCGTTGCGCGCGGGGCTCGATGCAATTCGCGATGCCGATCGCAGCGATGCGGTGACGACGCTGCGCCTCGCGGGCGGCGGCTCGGTCGATCCGCGCTGGCGCCAGTTGCTCGCCGACGCGCTCGGTGCGTCGCTGCACGCGATCGATTGCCCGAACGCCGCGACGCGCGGCGCCGCATTGCTCGCGGGCGTCGCGATCGGGCACTGGCAGGAAGACGCGTTGCGCGCGCTGGCGCCGAGCGCATCGCCGGTTGCCGCACCGCACGACGATTGCCAGCTGGCCGTACGCCACGCACGTTTCGTCGATCTGTACGCCCGCACGGATGCATGGTTCACGACGGGCGTTTAAACTCGGACACTTGTTCTTTTGCGCCAGCGATGACGCATCCTGGCAAGCCGACGACCGTTTCCCGCACGCGATGCGCGGCGGGAGCGGCCATCATGGCGAGCACGAGATGCTTGCGCCGTGCCGCGCGGCACGGCTTCGACCGCTTTGCATGAAACCCCGGCCGGCGCCGCACGCCGGCCCGGGCCGATCTCACCGACACACAGGAGTGACACGATGAAAACGAAAGCCGCGATTGCATGGAAGGCGGGTGCGCCGCTGACGATCGAGGAAGTCGATCTCGAAGGGCCGCGCGCAGGCGAAGTGCTGATCGAAGTGAAGGCGACGGGCATCTGCCACACCGACTACTACACGTTGTCGGGCGCCGATCCGGAAGGGATCTTCCCGGCGATCCTCGGCCATGAAGGCGCGGGCGTGGTGGTCGACGTCGGCCCCGGCGTCGGCACCCTGAGGAAGGGCGATCACGTGATTCCGCTCTACACGCCCGAATGCCGCGAGTGCAAGTTCTGCCTGTCGCGCAAGACCAACCTGTGCCAGAAGATTCGCGCGACGCAGGGCAAGGGCCTGATGCCGGACGCGACGTCGCGCTTCTCGCTCGACGGCAAGCCGCTGTTCCACTACATGGGCACGTCGACGTTCTCGAACTACATCGTCGTGCCGGAGATCGCGGTCGCGAAGGTGCGCGAGGACGCGCCGTTCGACAAGATCTGCTACATCGGCTGCGGCGTGACGACGGGCGTGGGCGCCGTCGTGTACTCGGCGAAGGTCGAGGCCGGCGCGAACGTGGTCGTGTTCGGCCTCGGCGGGATCGGCCTGAACGTGATCCAGGGCGCGAAGATGGTCGGCGCGGACAAGATCATCGGCGTCGACATCAACCCGAAGCGCGTCGAGCTCGCGAAGAAGTTCGGGATGACGCACTTCATCAACCCGAACGAAGTCGAGAACGTCGTCGACCACATCGTGCAGCTGACCGACGGCGGCGCCGACTACTCGTTCGAATGCGTCGGCAACGTGAAGTTGATGCGCCAGGCGCTCGAGTGCACGCACAAGGGCTGGGGCCAGTCGTTCATCATCGGCGTGGCGGCAGCGGGCGAGGAGATCAGCACGCGTCCGTTCCAGCTGGTGACGGGCCGCGAGTGGAAGGGCTCGGCGTTCGGCGGCGCGCGCGGGCGCACCGACGTGCCGAAGATCGTCGACTGGTACATGGAAGGCAAGATCAACATCGACGACCTGATCACGCACACGCTGCCGCTCGAGCGGATCAACGAAGGCTTCGACCTGATGAAGGCCGGCGAGTCGATCCGCTCGGTCGTGCTGTACTGACCGGGAGCGCACCGCCATGCTCGAACTCGTTTCCTCGCATGCGTGCCACGGCGGCGAGCAGCGCTTCTACCGTCACGATTCGGCGGCCATCGGCCTGTCGATGAAGTTCTCGGTGTATCTGCCGCCGCAGGCCGCGCACGGGTGCGTGCCGGCGCTGTTCTATCTCGCGGGGCTCACGTGCACCGACGAGACGTTCGCGATCAAGGCCGGTGCGCAGCAATACGCGGCGCAGCATGGGATCGCGCTCGTGATGCCCGATACGAGCCCGCGCGGCGCGGGCGTGCCGGGCGAGACCGATGCGTGGGACTTCGGCGTCGGCGCGGGCTTCTACGTCGATGCGACCGAAGCGCCGTGGTCGACGCATTACCGGATGGAGTCGTACGTGACGGGCGAGTTGCGCGAGCTGGTCGCGGCCGAGCTGCCGATCGACGGCGCGCGGCTCGGCATCTTCGGCCATTCGATGGGCGGGCATGGGGCGTTGACGCTCGCGTTGCGTCATCCGGGGCTGTACCGGTCGGTGTCGGCGTTCGCGCCGATCGCCGCGCCGACCCGCTGCCCGTGGGGCGAGAAGGCGTTCTCCGGCTATCTCGGCGCCGATCGCGATGCGTGGAAGGCGCATGACGCGAGCGAGCTGGTCGCGCGTGCCGATGCGCCGAAGTTCGCGGATGGCATCCTCGTCGATCAGGGGCTCGCCGATCAGTTCCTCGCGAACCAGCTGAACCCCGACGTATTCGAAGCCGCGTGCGCGAAGGCCGGCCAGCCGCTGACGCTGCGCCGTCATCCGGGCTACGACCACGGCTACTACTTCATCTCGACGTTCATCGCCGATCACCTCGCGCATCATGCGCGTGTGCTTGCGCGGTGAGCCGCCCTGACGCCACGTCGTTGCGCTTCAGCGGGCGACGTGGCTGTCATCCTTCGCTACGCATT
This sequence comes from Burkholderia sp. BCC0044, assembly GCF_902832955.1. Classification (NCBI taxonomy): domain Bacteria; kingdom Pseudomonadati; phylum Pseudomonadota; class Betaproteobacteria; order Burkholderiales; family Burkholderiaceae; genus Burkholderia; species Burkholderia sp. BCC0044. Next base: position 156,778 of record NZ_CADFDO010000008.1, read on the forward strand.
CAGCCGGGGCGCCCGCCCGGAAAAATCACCTGTCGCTGCAAATTCGTACTCGTTCTATAGGATGCCAAATCGATTCGCCGAATAATGATCGACGATTTAATCGCGGTGAATTTGTTCGAGCGAGGCTTTGACCTGAATGGGCGACATGGTTTGCGAGGTATCAAACAACTCCCCGAACCGGGGTCTCCTTCGCTTCGTCATTCATGTCGCATGCGTCGTCGGATTGCTTGTCGTTATCACGATCACCGGGAACAAGTATGCGTGGATGCATGAAATCGATCCAACCGTCGCGATCGACGCGATCAAGGACGAAACTGGCGACCATACGCTGGTCAGCTATGCATTGCTCATGGTCGTTGCGATCGCACAGGTCGTGTTGCTCGCGAGGTCCAGGGCCACAGGTGCCAAACCCTGGATCGGGTTCCTAATCCTCGCGGCAACGGTGGTGTGCGCATGGAGAGCGATCTCGTAACGCCATCCACGCGCATGCAAGTCATCATGCCCTGCGCAACAAGCTCGCCCCATACACGAGCGCCGACAGCGCGGTGATCCAGAAGCTCGTCGGCCAGTCGGTGTGATACGCGAGCACGATGCCGGCCCACGCTTCGAACAGCGCGAACAGCGCGGCGAGCAGCACGCCCGTCGACAGTCGCGTCGACACGTTCTGCGCGGCCGCCGCCGGCCCGACCAGCAGCGTGAACACGAGCAGCACGCCGACGATCTGCGTCGCCGAGGCCACTGCGAGCGCGCACACCGCGAGGAACAGCACCGACACCATGCGCAGCGACACGCCCTTGGCTTCGGCCAGTTCGGGCTGCAGTGACGCGAACAGCAACGGCCGCGCGATCAGCGCGAGCGCGGCGAGGCTCACCGCGCCGATGCCCGCGAGCACCGCGAGCGTGTCGTGGCTGACCGCGAGCACGTTGCCGAACAGCAGCGCGGTGACCTGCGTCGCGAACGACGTGTAGAAGTGCAGGAACAGCAGGCCGAAGCCGAGCGCGCCGGACAGGATCACGCCGATCGCGACGTCGCGGCCCGCGAGCTTTTCGCCGAGCGCGCCCATGCCGATCCCCGCCGCGAGCGTGAAGCCGACCATCCCCCAGATCGGCGAGATGCCGAGCAGCACCGCGCCCGTCGCGCCGGTGAAGCCGACGTGCGACAGCGCGTGGCCGGCGAAGGTCTGCCCGCGCAGCACCAGGAAATAGCCGACGATGCCCGCGAGCACCGCGACGATCCCCGACGCGGCGAACGCGTTGATCATGAAGTCGTATTCAAACATCGTGCGAATGCCCGGGATGAGCGTGTCCGTGGTGATGATGGCCGTGGCCGCCGCCACCGCCGTGCGAGTGACCGTCGTCGTCCTCGTGTTCGTGATCGTGCTTCTCGATCTCGACGTCGCCCGACATCACGAAGATCTTGCCGTTCACGCGCATCACGTCGATCGGCGATCCGTAGAGCCGCGACAGCACGGGCTTCGTGATCACCTCGTCGACGGTGCCGAGCGCCGCGACGCCGTTGCCGAGATACAGCACGCGGTCGAGCGCGTTCAGCAGCGGATTCAGTTCGTGCGCGGAGAACAGCACGGTGATGCCGAGCTCGCGCTGCACGTTGCGCACGAGTTCGACGACGCCGCGCTGGTGGTTCGGGTCGAGGCTGATCAGCGGCTCGTCGAGCAGCAGCAGCTTCGGGCTGCCGAGCAGGCATTGCGCGAGCAGCAGGCGCTGCCGTTCGCCGCCCGACAGTTCGGACAGCGGCCGGCGCGCGAGCGACGTGCCGCCGACGAGATCGAGCACGCGATCGACGTCGCGGCGCGTGGCCGCGTTCGTGTGCGGCAGGCCCCAGCGGTGGCCGTCGGCGGCCATCGCGACGAAATCGTAGCCGCGCATCCGGCGGTTCGCGAGGCCGCTCCTGATCTGCGGCATGTAACCGATCGATGCGTTGCCGCGCACGACCGGCACGCCGCCGACCGACAGCGTGCCGGCCGACACGGGGACGAGGCCGAGCACCGCGCGCATCAGCGTCGTCTTGCCCGCGCCGTTCGGCCCGAGCACGCCGACGAATTCGCCGGGCTCGACCGAGAAGCTGACGTCGCGCAGGATCGTGCGTCCGCCCAGTTCGAGCGTGACGCGATCGAGTGCGAGGGCGTGGGGAGTGGCGGTCATGTCGTTACGGTTGTCTTATTACTTGCCGGCTGAAAGCGCGTTGGCGAGCGCGTCGAGCTGGCCGGTCATCCATTGCTGGAAGGTCTTGCCGGCCGGCTGCGTCTCGGTGACGCTGACGGTCGGCACGCCGCCGTCGCGCGCGATCTTCAGCATGCGCTTGGTCATCGGTTCCTCGGCCTGGCTGTTGTAGATCAGCACGCGCACCTGCTTCTTGCGCAGGTCGCCCTCGAACGCGGCGACGTCCTGCGCGCTCGCCTCGGTGTCGTTCATCGTCGCGAGCTGGAAGCGCTGGTTGCGCATGTCGAGGCCGATCGCGTCCGACATGTAGCCGAACACGGGCTCGGTGGCCGTCACGGGCGCGCCCTTGTACTTCGCGCGCAGTGCGGCGACCTTGTCGTCGACGGGCTTCAGCGACGCAACGAACTTCTGCAGGTTCGCATCGTACTCGGCCTTGTTCGCCGGGTCGGCGCGGCCGAGTTCGGCCGCGATCGCGCGTGCGGCCGCCGGCATCGTCGCCGGGTCGTACCACAGGTGCGGGTTGTCGCCGGCCTTCTTGCCGACCAGATCGGCGACGACGATCGTCGCGCGCTTCGCCTGTTTCGATGCGCCGAGCAGCTTGCCCATCCACGGGTCGTAGTTGGCGCCGTTGTAGATCACGACCTGCGCGTGCTGCAGCGCGCGGGCCGTCTTCGGGCTCGCTTCGAACAGGTGCGGGTCCTGATCCGGATTGCTGAGGATGCTGGTGACCGCGACGTGGCGGCCGCCGATCTGCGACGCGACGTCGCCGTAGAAATTCTCCGCCGCGACGACGTTGACGGTCGCGGCCTGCGCGACCACGGGCGCGGTGAACGACAGCGCGGCGACGGCAGCGGCCAGCCAGCGGACAGGCGACAGGGCGCGCCGAGGCGCGCGCTTCAGGGCAAGGGACATGGAACTCCTCGTTGGAAGGGCGGCGGGTGCGCCGCGCGATGCGGCGTCAGCGCTGCGCGGGCTTGCGCTTGCAGTGCCCGCACAGGCCGCTCAGCTCGACGACTTGGTGGTGGACTTCGAAACCGTGCGCGGGCTCGCTCGCGGACAACTGCTTCGCGAGGTCGCCGCCGGGAATCTCGACGGTGTCGCCGCACGAATCGCAGATCAGGAACTGGCCTTCGTGCGGCACGCCGATCTCGCAGCACGCGAGGAACGCGTTCTTCGATTCGATCCGGTGGATGAAGCCGTGCTCGACGAGGAAATCCAGCGCGCGATAGACGGTCGTCGGCGGCACGCGGCCGCGTTGCGGTTCGAGTTCGGCGAGCAGGTCGTACGCGCCGATCGGGCGCTGCGCGACGAGCACGCGTTCATAGACCTGGCGGCGCAGCGGCGTCCACGCGAGCCCGTGCTCGGCGGCGAATGCGTCGGCCCGGGACAGCCGGGCGTCAATGGACGATGAGGTAGCCATGGCGTGAAGCAGGGCGATGAAACACAGTATCGTGATGATATAACGTATCGTCGCGCCGTGCAGCGCGAATTCCGTTTCCACCTTTTCCCGTCCTCGCTCCGTCCCCTTCATCGTCGATACCACTGCGCCGCACCGTGCGGCCCGCGCCTTGCGGGGCGTGCGCGGCGAGGCGTCGTCGCGTGCCGTCGTGCCGCAGCGCGTCATAGAAAGCCGTCACGTCGTCTTGACAGCGCGTATCGCGTATCCGATCATTCGATCACTAACAGAGCAATTGATCGGTCCGCGAGCGTTCGCTCACTTCGCGGCCGTCGTGCAGCAGAACGAACCGGAGACAACCAGTGAGACTGGAAGACAAGGTCGCGATCCTGACGGGCGCCGCAAGCGGCATCGGCGAGGCGGTCGCGCAACGCTATCTGGACGAGGGCGCGCGCTGCGTGCTCGTGGACGTGAAGCCGGCAGGCGGCTCGCTCGCACGGCTGATCGAGGCCAACCCGGGCCGCGCGGTGGCCGTCACGGCCGACGTCACGCGCCGCGACGACATCGAGCGGATCGTCGCCACGGCGGTCGAGCGCTTCGGCGGCGTCGACATCCTGTTCAACAACGCGGCGCTGTTCGACATGCGCCCGCTCCTCGACGAATCGTGGGACGTGTTCGACCGGCTGTTCTCGGTCAACGTGAAAGGGCTGTTCTTCCTGATGCAGGCGGTCGCGCAGCGGATGGTCGAGCAGGGGCGCGGCGGCAAGATCGTCAACATGTCGTCGCAGGCCGGCCGTCGCGGCGAGGCGCTCGTTTCGCACTACTGCGCGACCAAGGCCGCGGTGATCAGCTATACGCAGTCGGCCGCGCTCGCGCTTGCGCCGCACCGGATCAACGTGAACGGTATCGCGCCGGGCGTGGTCGACACGCCGATGTGGGAGCAGGTCGATGCGCTGTTCGCGCGCTACGAGAACCGGCCGCTCGGCGAGAAGAAGCGGCTCGTGGGCGAAGCCGTGCCGCTCGGGCGCATGGGCGTGCCGGGCGACCTGACGGGCGCCGCGCTGTTCCTCGCGTCGGCCGACGCCGACTACATCACCGCCCAGACGCTGAACGTCGACGGCGGCAACTGGATGAGCTGACATGGCGCCGCTCGCACGCGCCAGTCGCCAGCCGGCCCGCGACGCGGCGCCATCGCCGCACGCCGCGGCCGCCGTCGAACGAGGAGGGCGCGCCTGATGGCCGAGATCGTCGTCGCTGGCGAACTGCTGGCCGAATTCGTCGCCGCCGAGCGCGGCCAGGGTTTCGATACGCCCGGCCTGTTCGAAGGACCGTTTCCGAGCGGCGCGCCCGCGATCTTCGCCGACCAGGCCGCGCGGCTCGGCGCGCGCGTCGCGTATGCGGGCTGCGTCGGGCGCGACGCGTTCGGCGATGCGATCGTCGCGCGGCTCGAACGCGACGGTGTCGACGTCGCGCGCATCCGCCGCGTCGCCCGCCCGACCGGCACGGCGTTCGTCGCGTATCGCGACGACGGCTCGCGCAGTTTCGTGTTCAGCTTGTCCACCAGTGCGGCCGCGTGCGTCGATGCGTCCGACGTCGACACCGCAATGTTCGACGGCTGCCGCTACTTTCACGTGATGGGCTCGTCGCTGACGAGCGAGTCGGCGATCGCGGCCGTGCAGCGCGGCGTGATCGAGGCCGCGCGCGCGGGAGCGAAGGTGTCGTTCGATCCGAACGTGCGGCCGGAAATGCTGAGCTTCCGCCCGATGCGCGCGGCGCTCGACGAGATGCTCGCCGCATGCCACCTGTTCCTGCCGAGCGAAGCCGACCTGCCGTTCTTCTGCGGGCCGCAGCCGGCCGAGCGGGCGATCGCGGGCCTGCTCGCGACGCATCCGCTGCTCGAGCGCGTCGTGCTCAAACGCGGCGCGCAAGGCAGTGTCGCGTTCGATCGTGCGAGCCGCGTCGACGCGCAGGCTTATCCTGTCGACGAAGTCGATCCGACCGGCGCGGGCGACTGCTTCGGCGGCACGCTGGTCGCGAGCCTCGTCGCGGGCTTGGCCGTCGACGTCGCGTTGCGCCGCGCGAACGCGGCCGGTGCGATCGCGGTCACGCGGCGCGGCCCGATGGAAGGCAACAGCAGCGCGGCCGAGATCGACCGCTTCCTGACCGAACGAGGTATCGCATGTCCGGCCTGACGACCGTTGCCGAGCGCACGCGCACCGCGCACGCGGACACCGTGCTGCGGATGATCTTCGACGCGAACCGCGCGGACGCGCAGCGCGGCATCTATTCGATCTGCAGCGCGCACCGGCTCGTGCTGGAGGCCGCGTGCGAAGCCGCGCGCGCGGACGGCTCACCGCTGCTGATCGAGGCGACCTGCAACCAGGTGAACCATCTCGGCGGCTATACGGGCATGACGCCCGCCGATTTCCGCCGCGACGTCGATGCGATCGCCGCGCGCTGCGGCCTCGCGCCGTCGGCGCTCGTGCTCGGCGGCGACCATCTCGGCCCGAACCCGTGGCGGCACCGCCGCGCGGCCGACGCGATGCGTGAAGCGGCCGCGATGGTCGCGGCCTACGTCGAAGCCGGTTTCGAAAAGATCCATCTCGATGCGAGCATGGCGTGCGCGGACGATCCGGCGCGGCTCGACGATCGCACGATCGCCGCGCGCGCGGCCGAGCTGTGCCGCGTCGCGGAAGACGCGGCGGCGCGCGCCGGCATCGCGCCCGTCTACGTGATCGGCACCGAGGTGCCGACGCCGGGCGGCGAAGTGAGCGGCGACGCCGGTAGCGACGCGAGCGGCGATGCGATCGCGCAGATCGCGGTCACGCGTGGCGACAGCATCGCGGCGACGCTCGACGCGCACCGCCGCGCGTTCTCGGCGGCCGGGCTCGACGATGCGTGGACGCGCGTCGTCGCGATCGTCGCGCAGCCGGGCGTCGACTTCGACGATCGCCACGTGCTCGATTACGACAGCGCGAAGGCGGCGTCGCTCGGCGCGAGTATCCTGCAAACACCGCGCCTCGTGTTCGAAGCGCATTCGACCGATTATCAGACCGAAGCCGCGCTCGCGGCGCTCGTGCGCGACCACTTCGCGGTGCTGAAGGTCGGCCCCGCGCTGACGTTCGCGCTGCGCGAGGCGCTGTTCGCGCTGACGTTCATCGAGGACGCGCTGATCGACGACGTCGCGCAGCGCTCGCGGTTGCGCGAGGTCGTCGATGCGGCGATGCGCGCGCAGCCCGAACACTGGGCGCCGTACTACCGCGGCGACGAGACCGCGCAGCGGCTCGCGCGCCAGTTCAGCTACAGCGACCGCATCCGCTATTACTGGCTGCAGCCGGCCGTCGCGGCCGCGGTCGAGCAGCTGTTCGGCAACCTCGCGCGGCAGCCGGTGCCGGAAACGCTCGTCGCGCAGTGGCTGCCGGACGTCTACGCGGCATGCCGCGCGGGCGGCCTCGCGAAGGAGCCGCGCGCCTGGGTGCGCCACCGGATACGCGACGTGATCGCGCACTATGCGCGCGCGTGCGGGATGCAGCGGCCGGCATGACGGGCCGCGAAGGAAACGACGCAACACCACGCAAGACCGACGACATTTCGAACAATCACAGGAGACATGCCATGCAACGAAAGATGCTCGACGCCGCCGCACGCTGTTTCGCCGGAGCCGCGCTCGCGACGGCGGCCTGCGCGGCGTCCGCCGGCACGCTGACGATCGCGACGCTGAACAACCCCGACATGATCGAGTTGAAGAAGCTGTCGCCGGCGTTCGAGAAGGCGAACCCCGACATCAAGCTGAACTGGGTGATCCTAGAGGAGAACGTGCTGCGCCAGCGCGCGACGACCGACATCACGACCGGCAGCGGCCAGTTCGACGTGATGGCGATCGGCACCTATGAGACGCCGCAGTGGGGCAAGCGCGGCTGGCTCGCGCCGATCACGGGGCTGCCCGCCGACTACGACCTGAACGACATCGTGAAGACCGCGCGCGACAGCCTGTCGTACAACGGCCAGCTGTACGCGCTGCCGTTCTACGTCGAAAGCTCGATGACGTTCTACCGCAAGGACCTGTTCGCGGCGAAGGGGCTGAAGATGCCCGACCAGCCGACCTACGACCAGATCGCCGAATTCGCGGACAAGCTCACCGACAAGTCGAAGGGCACCTACGGGATCTGCCTGCGCGGCAAGGCCGGCTGGGGCGAGAACATGGCGTACGTGTCGACGGTCGTGAACACGTTCGGCGGCCGCTGGTTCGACGAAAACTGGAACGCGCAGTTGACGTCGCCCGAGTGGAAGAAGGCGATCAATTTCTACGTGAACCTGTTGAAGAAGAACGGCCCGCCGGGAGCGAGCTCGAACGGCTTCAACGAGAACCTGACGCTGACCGCGTCCGGCAAGTGCGCGATGTGGATCGACGCGACGGTCGCGGCCGGGATGCTCTACAACAAGCAGCAGTCGCAGGTGGCCGACAAGATCGGCTTCGCGGCCGCGCCGGTCGCCGCGACGCCGAAGGGCTCGCACTGGCTGTGGGCATGGGCGCTGGCCGTGCCGAAGACGTCGAAGCAGCAGGACGCCGCGCGCAAGTTCATCGCGTGGGCGACGTCGAAGCAGTACATCGAGATGGTCGGCAAGGACGAAGGCTGGGCGTCGGTGCCGCCGGGCACGCGTACGTCGACGTATCAGCGCGCCGAGTACAAGACCGCCGCGCCGTTCTCGGACTTCGTGCTGAAGGCGATCGAGACGGCCGACCCGAACGATCCGTCGCTGAAGAAGGTGCCGTACACGGGCGTGCAGTACGTCGGGATTCCTGAATTCCAGTCGTTCGGCACGGTGGTCGGGCAGTCGATCGCGGGTGCGGTCGCGGGCCAGATGTCGGTCGACCAGGCGCTCGCCGCGGGCCAGGCCGCCGCCGACCGCGCAGTGCGGCAGGCCGGCTACAAGAAGTAACGCGCAAGCCGTCGCGCGGCCTGCATCGTGCGCCGTGGCACACGGCGCGGGCCGGCGAGGCTGACAGGCGGGCGCGCCGTTCGCGCCCGCGCATCAACCGGAGGGACTCCGATCATGCGTCACCTGCGTCTTCCCCTGAGTCACGCGCCGTCGGTCGGCGACGCGTCGTCGCCGCCCGGCGCGCCGCGCCGTGCGCGCGGCGGCGCGAGCTGGCTCGTGTCGCCGTCCGTCGCGGTGCTGCTGCTGTGGATGTCGATTCCGCTCGCGATGACGATCTGGTATTCGTTCTCGCGCTACAACCTGCTGAACCCGGACGTGAAGGGCTTCGCCGGGTTCGACAACTACCGCTTCCTCGCGACCGATCCGTCGTTCCTGCCCGCGATCTGGCACACGCTCGTGCTGATCGGCGCGGTGCTCGCGATCACCGTGGTCGGCGGCGTGCTGATGGCCGTGCTGTTCGACCGCAAGTTCTACGGGCAGGGCGTCGCGCGCCTGCTCGCGATCGCGCCGTTCTTCGTGATGCCGACGGTCTCCGCGCTGATCTGGAAGAACATGATCCTGCATCCGGTGTACGGGCTCGTCGCGAACGCGATGCGCGCGCTCGGGATGACGCCGATCGACTGGTTCGCCGACTACCCGTTGACCGCGGTGATCATCATCGTCGCGTGGCAGTGGCTGCCGTTCGCGTTCCTGATCCTGTTCACCGCGATCCAGTCGCTCGACCAGGAGCAGAAGGAAGCCGCGCGCATCGACGGCGCCGGCCCGATCGCGATGTTCTTCTACATCACGCTGCCGCACCTGAAGCGCGCGATCGCCGTGGTCGTGATGATGGAGACGATCTTCCTGCTGTCGATCTTCGCGGAAATCTACACGACGACCGGCGGCGGCCCCGGCGACGCGACGACCAACCTGTCGTACCTGATCTATGCGCTCGGCCTGCAGCAGTTCGACGTCGGCCTCGCGTCCGCGGGCGGCATCATCGCCGTCGTGGTCGCGAACGTCGTGTCGTTCTTCCTCGTGCGGATGCTCGCGCGCAACCTGAAGGGGGAGTACGAGAAATGAGCGACCTGACTTTGGAAAGCCGGCGCACGCCGGCTGCATTCGACCTCGTGCGGCGCGCGCTGCCCGGCACGCTCGCGTGGCTGATCGCGCTGTTGCTGTTCTTCCCGATCTTCTGGATGGCAATCACCGCGTTCAAGACCGAGCAGCAGGCGTACGCATCGTCGCTGTTCTTCATGCCGACGCTCGACAGCTTCCGCGAGGTGTTCGCGCGCAGCAACTACTTCGGGTTCGCGTGGAATTCGATCCTGATCTCGGCCGGCGTCACGGTGATCTCGCTGCTGTTCGCGGTGCCGGCCGCGTACGCGATGGCGTTCTTCCCGAACCACCGCACGCAGAAGGTGCTGCTGTGGATGCTGTCGACGAAGATGATGCCGTCGGTCGGCGTACTGGTGCCGATCTACCTGCTGTGGAAGAACGCGGGGCTGCTCGATACGGTGTCGGGGCTCGTGATCGTCTACACGCTGATCAACCTGCCGATCGCGGTGTGGATGACCTTCACGTATTTCAACGAGATCCCGAAGGACATCCTGGAAGCCGGGCGCATCGACGGCGCGTCGACGTGGCAGGAGATCGTCTACCTGCTGATGCCGATGGCGCTGCCGGGGCTCGCGTCCACCGCGCTGCTGCTCGTGATCCTGTCGTGGAACGAGGCGTTCTGGAGCATCAACCTGTCGAGCTCGAACGCCGCGCCGCTCACGGTATTCATCGCGTCGTACTCGAGCCCCGAAGGGCTGTTCTGGGCGAAGCTGTCGGCCGCTTCGCTGCTCGCGGTCGCGCCGATCCTGATCGTCGGCTGGCTGTCGCAGAAGCAGTTGGTGCGCGGGCTCACGTTCGGGGCGGTTAAGTGAGCGCGGCCGGCAAAGGGACGACCGGGCATGGAATCAACGTGCTGATCTGCGATTGCGACGGCGTGCTGATCGACAGCGAGGCCGTCGCCGCCGACGTGATCGTGCGCGAACTCGATGCGCGCTGGCCGGGCGTCGATGCGCGGCCGGCCGTGATGCCGCTGCTCGGGCTGCGCATCGAGCGCGTGCTGGCCGGCGCTTCCGAGGCGGTGGGCCGGACGCTGACGAACGACGACGTCGACGCGATCCGCCGCGCGGTCGAGGCGGCGGCCGTCAATGCGCCGATGGTCGAAGGCATCGATACGGCGCTTGCGGCGATCGAGCTGACGACCGCGTGCGCGAGCAACAGCTATCGCGCGTACGTCGAAGCGGCGCTCGCGCGCACCGGCCTCGCGCGCTTCTTCGGCGACCGTCTGTTCTGCGCGGATTCGGTCGCGCGGCCGAAGCCGGCGCCGGACGTGTATCTCGCGGCGGCGCGCACGCTCGGCGCGGTGCCCGCGCAATGCCTGGTCGTCGAGGACAGCGTGACCGGCATCACCGCGGCCGCCGCGGCCGGCATGACCGTGCTCGGCTTCGTCGGCGGCGGGCACGCATCGGCGGCCCAGGTCGACGCGCTGCGCAGCATCGGCGCGCGTCACGTATTCGACGACATGCACGAGCTGCCCGGCTACGTCGCGCGCTGGCAGGCGACGGGCGCGGTGCTGCCGAACTAGCAACGATTGCGCGCCGCGTGTCACGCGGCGCATCACGAACGAACGGAGACAGATCATGGCAAGCGTGCTCCTGCGCAACATCGCGAAGCGCTACGACGACACCGAAGTGCTGCGCAACGTGAACCTCGACATCGCCGACGGCGAATTCGTCGTGTTCGTCGGCCCGAGCGGCTGCGGCAAATCCACGCTGATGCGGATGATCGCCGGCCTGGAAGACATCTCGAACGGCGACCTGCTGATCGACGGCGCGAAGGTCAACGACGTGCCGAGCGCGAAGCGCGGCATCGCGATGGTGTTCCAGTCGTATGCGCTGTACCCGCACATGACGCTGTACGACAACATGGCGTTCGGCCTGAAGCTCGCCGGCGCGAAGAAGCCCGAGATCGACCAGGCGGTGAAGCAGGCCGCGAAGATCCTGCACATCGATCACCTGCTCGACCGCAAGCCGAAGCAGCTGTCGGGCGGCCAGCGGCAGCGCGTCGCGATCGGCCGCGCGATCACGCGCAAGCCGAAGGTGTTCCTGTTCGACGAACCGCTGTCGAACCTCGACGCCGCGCTGCGCGTGAAGATGCGGCTGGAGTTCGCGCGGCTGCACGACGAACTGAAGACGACGATGATCTACGTGACGCACGACCAGGTCGAGGCGATGACGCTCGCCGACAAGATCGTCGTGCTGTCGGGCGGCGCGGTGCAGCAGGTCGGCACGCCGAACGAGCTGTATCACGCGCCGTCGAACCAGTTCGTCGCGGGCTTCATCGGCTCGCCGAAGATGAACTTCCTGAAGGGCACGGTCGAATCGGCCGATGCGGGCGGCGTGCTCGTGCGCTTCGACAGCGGCGAGACGCAGCGGGTCGCGGTCGATGCGGCTGGGTTGCAGCGCGGCGCCGCGGTGACCGTCGGCGTGCGGCCCGAGCATCTGCTGGTCGATGCGGCGGCGGCGGGCGTCGCCGCGCGGACGATGGCCGTCGAGTCGCTCGGTGACGCTGCGTATCTGTATGCGGAGTCGGCCGTCGCGCCGGACGGACTGATCGCGCGGATTCCGCCGCTCGACACGTACCGCACCGGCGACGCGCTGCGCGTGCATGCGCAGGCCGAGCATTGTCACCTGTTCGACGAAAACGGGCAGGCGTTCCGGCGGCTCAGCGTGCACGCGAAGGCGGCGTGACGCACGGCACGTGCGCCTGCGGCGCTCAGAGCCGCAGGTGCTCGGCCATGTAGTCGACGAACGCGCGCAGCTTCGGCGTCGGGTGCCGGCCTGACGGCCACAGCACGTAGAACGGCGTGCGGCTCACGACGTGTTCGTCGAGCACCGTGTGAAGCGTGCCGTCGGCCAGCGCGTGGTGTACGAAGAACTCGGGCAGGCACGCGATGCCGAGCCCGCGCAGCGCGAAGCACAGCCGTGTTTCCGCGTTGTTGCTGACCATCGAGACCGGCACCTCCGGCGGCGTGCCGGCGCGCGGCGCGCGCAATGGCCAGATCTCGAGCCGGCCGCTGCTCGGGAAGCGGTAATGCAGACAGCGGTGCTGCGCGAGATCGGCCGGCGTGCGCGGCGTGCCGTGCTGATCGAGGTAGCCGGGCGACGCGACGAGATGCTGGCGGAAATGGCCGAGCAGCCGCGACGACAGCCGTGAATCGGTCGGCCGGCCGGTACGCAGCACCGCATCGAACCCTTCGTCGACCACGTCGACGAGCCGGTCGCTGAAATCGATGTCGAGCTCGATCTCCGGATACGCGGCCATGAAATCGGCGAGCACCGGCAGCAGCAGCGTGCCGATCGTCGGCAGGCTCACGCGCAGCCGCCCGCGCGGCGCTTCGGCGCTGTGCGTCAGTTCCTGCTCGGCCGCGTCGATTTCCGCGATCACGCGCCGGCACCGTTCGAGAAAGCGCGCGCCTTCGGCCGTCAGCGTGATGCTGCGCGTGCTGCGGTGAAACAGCCGCACGTTCAGGCGCGCTTCCAGGCGCGCGATGCGCTTGCCGATCGCCGACGCCGACAGCCCGAGCGCGCGGCCGGCCGCGACGAAGCTGCGCGTTTCCGCGACCTGGACGAATACGACGAAGCCGCCAAGATTTTCCATTCAGGTTCCCGATTGCGGACATCGATGTCCGGAGTGTCCGGAACTCTACCCCGGTTTTTCTTCCCGCGCCGGCTCCCTACGATGGGCGTTCCTTCATCGTTCGAGGTCACGTCATGTCATCCCTGCCTGTCACCGCCCACCGCGTAGAACCGGACGCCGCGCTGCGCGCGCGGCTCGACGCCGTGCTCGATCGTGCGCTGGCCGACGCGCGCGTGGTCGGCACGGTCGTGCTGGTCGCCCGCGACGGCGAATTGCGCTATGCGCGCGCGGCCGGGCTGGCCGATCGCGAAGCCGGCACGCCGATGCGCGAGGACACGGTGTTCCGGCTCGCGTCGGTGTCGAAGCCGATCGTGACGGCCGCCGCGATGCGGCTGGTCGCGGCCGGCCGCATCGGGCTCGACGAGCCGGTCGCGCGCTGGCTCCCCGCGTTCACGCCGACGCTCGCGGACGGCACGCCGGCGACCATCACGCTGCGGCATCTGCTGTCGCATACGGCCGGCCTCGGCTATCGCTTCTTCGAAGCGGACGGCGACGGCCCGTATGCGCGGGCAGGCGTATCCGACGGGATGGATCGCGCGAGCCTGTCGCTTGCCGAGAACGTGCGGCGCATCGCCGGCGTGCCGCTGCAGTTCGCGCCCGGCACGTCGTGGGGCTACTCGCTCGCGAACGACGTGGTGGGCGCGCTGATCGAGGCGGTCGACGGCCGCCCGCTCGCGCAGGCGGTGGCCGCGCTCGTCACGACGCCGCTCGGGATGGCCGATACCGGATTCGTCGCGCACGACGCCGCGCGCGTCGCGACGCCGTACGTGAGCACGCCGGGCGCGCCGCGCCGGATGGCCGACGACGATCTCGTGCCGGTGTTCGACGGCACGGTCGGCATTCGCTTCGAGCCGGCGCGCGCGTTCGATGCGACCGCGTGGCCGTCGGGCGGCGCGGGCATGGTCGGCACCGCGCACGATTGCCTGACGCTGCTCGACACGCTGCGCACGGGCCTCGACGGCTGGCTCGCGCCGCGCTGGATCGACGAGATGGCGCGGGTGCAGCCGGGCGCGCACGACTTGCCGGATGCGCCGGGGTTCGGTTTCGGGCTCGGCTTTTCGGTGCTGCACGATCCGGTAGCCGCGCAGTCGCCGGAGTCGGTCGGCACGTGGCGCTGGGGCGGCGCATACGGGCATGCGTGGTTCGTCGACCGTGCGGCCGGGCTGACGGTCGTCGCGCTGACCAATACGTTATACGAAGGGATGCACGGGCGCATCGTCACCGACGTGCGCGATGCGGTGTATGGCGTCGACGACCGGAGCGCGGCATGACCGAGTGCGTATCCGCTTCCCCGTCCGCTTCTCCGTCCGTTTCCGCGTCCGCCGCCGACCGGGCTGCCGATTCCGCGGCCGTCTCGTCTGCACCGGGCCGTGCGCGCCTGCCCGTCGCGAACCTGCTGGCGCTCGCCACGGCCGGCTTCATCACGGTGCTCACCGAGGCCCTGCCGGCCGGCCTGCTGCCGCTGATGAGCGCCGACCTGCGCGTGACCGAGGCGCTGATCGGCCAGCTGGTGACCGTCTATGCGCTCGGCTCGATCGTCGCGGCGATTCCGCTCGTCGCGGCGACCCGCGCGATGCGCCGGCGCCGGCTGCTGCTCGCGGCGCTGGCCGGCTTCGTCGTGTCGAATGCGGTGACGGCCGCGTCGCCGTACTACGCGCTCACGCTGGCCGCACGGTTCGTCGCTGGGATGTCGGCCGGGCTGCTGTGGGCACTGCTGGCGGGCTATGCGAGCCGGCTGGTGGACCCATCGCTGCGCGGCCGCGCGATCGCGGTCGCGATGCTCGGCATCCCGGCCGCGATGTCGATCGGGATTCCGGCCGGCACCGCGCTCGGCGCGATGTTCGGCTGGCGCGTCGCGTTCGCGGGCATCACCGTCGCGGCGCTCGCGCTGATCGGCTGGATTCGCCTGCGCGTGCCCGACTATCCGGGCCAGCAGGCCGGCGCGCGCGAGCCGGTGCTCGGCGTGATGGCGCTGCCCGGCGTACGGCCGGTGCTGACGGTGATGTTCGCGTACGTGCTCGCGCACAACATGCTGTACACGTACGTCGCGCCGTTCCTGGCGGGCATGCGGATGAGCGCGCAGGTCGATGTGGTGCTGTTCGTGTTCGGCGTCGCGTCGCTGGTCGGCATCGCGCTGACGGGCGCATGGATCGGCGCCGCGCAGCGGCGGCTGACGCTCGCGAGCATCGCGCTGTTCGCACTGGCGGCGGGGATGCTCGGCGCCGGTTCGGGAATCGCGATCGTCTATGCGGGCGTCGTGCTGTGGGGACTCGCGTTCGGCGGCGCGCCGACGCTGTTCCAGACGGCCACCGCGAACGCGGCGGGGGAATCGGCCGACGTCGCGCAGTCGATGCTCGTGACGGTGTGGAATCTCGCGATCGCCGGCGGCGGCATCGCGGGCGGGATGCTGCTCGGCGCGACCGGCGCCGGTGCGATTCCGTGGGTGCTCGTCGCGCTGCTGGCGGCAGCGTGGGTCGGCGCGTGGCGCGCACGCCGGCATGCGTTTCCGGCGCCGCGCGCGGCTTGAGCCGGCGTATGCGACGGCGACGACGGTGGCGTCAGGCCGCCTTCGCCGCGAGCGCGGCGCGCGCGCACGCTTCGTCGGTGACGAGCCCCGACAGCCAGCCGCCGCGCAGCGCGGCAATCACCGCGTCGTGTTTCTTCGGGCCGCCGGCGAACGCGATCGTCGGCAGCTTCGGCGGCGTGGCGAGCGCGACGCTCGTCACGCGTGCGCTCGTCGACACGGTGATCTGCGTGCCCTGCGCGTCGATCGGCACGCCGAGCAGTTCGGCCACCGCGCCGAGCGCGGTCATCTCGTCGCGCTCCTGTTCGGTGATGAAGCCGTCTTCGTAGAGCGGGCAGTGCGGGCCGATGTTGCCGATCCCGACGAACGCGACGTCGGCCTCGCCCGACAGCGCCTCGACGATCCGGTACAGCCGGTGGTTGCACCACTGCGCGCGCTCGGCGTCGCTGTCGGCGAACAGCGGCGCGGGCAGGAGGAAATGCTTGCTGCCGGTTTTCTCGGAGATGTACTGCGCGACGTCGTAGCGGTTCGACGAACCGTCGGCCGCGATCGCGCCGACCATCGACACGAGCCGGTGCTGCGGGCGGTCGATCTGCGCGATCTGCGCGACCGCGGCCTTCAGCGTCCGGCCGCTGCTGACCGCGATCACCATCGGCCGCGTTTCGTTCAGGTAGCGCTCCATCACCTGCGCGCCGGCGACCGCGAGCTTGCGGTCGATCGCGTCGGGCGCATCGGCGTCGACCGGCACGACTTCGCACATCGCGAGGCCGTAGCGTTTCGACAGCTGCGCGCCGAGGTCGAGACAGTCGGCGAGCCGATGGTCGACGCGCACGCGGATCAGGTTCTTCTCGACCGCGAACGCGACGAGGCGCTGCGCGACGGGGCGCGACACCTGCAGCTTTTCGGCGATTTCGTTCTGCGTGTCGCCCGCGACGTAATAGAGCCACGCGGCGCGCGTGGCGAGATCGAGTTTTTCTGAGGACTTGGACACGATAGCGATTCGGTTCGGATCGGGGGGCCGCCCCGCGGGCCGGCCGGCGGGCCGCATGACGGCATCCACTGTAACGCATGTCGCGCGACTGGCCGGCGGCCGGCCGCGCGACGGAGCGCGCCTACGCGAGCCGTGCGCGCGACGGTTCGTACAGCGGCCGCACGTGACGGTACAGCGTACGGAACGCATCGAGGCGTTCGCGCAGCCGCGCATGGCGGGCGGCGTCCGGCGCGTATTCGGCGCGCACCGGCGGCTTGGTCAGCACCGTATGCGGATCGCCGCCGACGGCGAGCCAGCCGAGCCGTGCCGCGCCGAGCGCCGCGCCCGTTTCTCCGCCGCCGATCTGCTGCGTGCGCACGTTCAGCGCGTCCGCGATCAGTTGCGCCCAGAACGCGCTGCGCGCGCCGCCGCCGATCAGCGACAACTGGTCGGTTTCGACGCCGGCCGCGTGCAGCGCGTCGAGGCCGTCGGCGAGGCCGAGCGTCACGCCTTCGAGCACCGCGTAGCCGAGGTGCGCGCGCTCGGTCGCGTGCGTCATCCCGAAGAACACGCCTTGCGCGTACGGATCGTTGTGCGGCGTGCGTTCGCCGGACAGGTAGGGCAGGAACAGCGGAGCCGCCGCGAGCGCGTCGGGGTCGAGCGCCTCGACTTCGGCGAGCAGCGCGGGCTCGTCGGTGCCGGTCAGCTTGCAGACCCAGCGCAGGCAGCTCGCGGCCGACAGCACGACGCTCATCAGTTGCCAGCGATCGGGAATCGCATGGCAGAACGCATGCACGGCCGACGCGGGATTCGGCATGAAGCGGTCGCCGACCACGCTCAGCACGCCCGACGTGCCGAGCGACACGAAGCCGTCGCCCGCGTGGATCGCGCCGATGCCGAGCGCGCTCGTCGCGTTGTCGCCGCCGCCGCCCGCGACCGGCACGGCCTCCGACAGCCCCAGTTCGCGCGCGACGTCCGCGCGCAGCGTGCCGGACGGCGCGTTGCCTTCGACGATGCGCGGCATCTGCTCGCGCGTCATCCCGCACGCGGCGAGCAGCGCATCGGACCAGTCGCGGCGCGCGACGTCGAGCCACAGCGTGCCGGCCGCGTCCGACGGATCGGACACTTTCGCGCCGGTCAGCCGGAACCGCAGGTAGTCCTTCGGCATCAGCACGCACGCGGTCGCCGCGAACACGTCGGGCTCGTGCTTCGCGACCCACAGCAGCTTCGGCGCGGTGAAGCCGGGCATCGCGAGGTTGCCGGCCAGCGCGTGGAGGTCGGGCGCGCGTTCGGTGAGCAGCGCGCATTCGTCGGCGCTGCGCATGTCGTTCCACAGGATCGCGGGGCGCAGCACGCGGTCGTCGCGACCGAGCAGCACCGCGCCGTGCATCTGGCCCGACAGGCCGATGCCGCGCACCTGCGCGAACGCTTCGCGGTGCCGTTCGCGCAGCGCCGCGAGCGCGGCGAGCGTGCCTTGCCACCAGTCGTCCGGATGCTGTTCCGCCCAGCGCGGGTGCGGGCGCGACACGGTGAACGGCGAGCCCGCGGTGCCGACCACCGTGCCGTCCGGGGCCAGCAGCAGCACCTTCACTTCCGAGGTGCCGAGGTCGATGCCGAGATACATGAGCGATCCGTTCGGTCGGTGAGGAGCCGCTACTTTAGCCGTGCCGCACGGGCTGTGCCAAGCGGGTTCGCCCGGCGGCGCGACCGGGCACCGGCGCGCGGGGCGTCAGCGCGCCGCGAGCCACGCGTCGACGCGCGCGAGCCCGGCGCGCAATGCCTCGAACAGCGCCGCGTTGCCGGCGAGCGAGCCCCACAGCGCGCGGTTGGCGCACAGCGCGACGACCGGGTCGTCGGCGTCGACGATCGCGCGTGCGCTGCTGTCGTCCATCACGCCGTCCTGATACGCATACGGCAGCGTGCCGCGCGCCCAGCGTTCGAGAAAGCGCAGGAACAGCGCGGGCAGCACGGCGGTGGCGACCGGCGCGGCGCCGCGCGCGAACGATTCGACGAGCGTCGGCGCGATGAAGCCGGGGATCTTCGAGAAGCCGTCGGCCGCGACGCGCTGGTTCGTGTCGAGCACGTACGGATTGCCGAAGCGCTCCAGCACGACGTCGCGGTAGCGCGCGAGATCGAGCGGGCTCGGCGTCAGGCACGGGATCACGTCCTGCGTCACGTAGTCGTGCGCGAAGCGGCGGATCGCCGCGTCGTGCGTGCCTTCGTGGATGTAGGTATGGCCCGCGAGCGTGCCGGCCCATGCGATGCAGCTGTGCGTCGCGTTGAGGATGCGGATCTTCGCTTCCTCGTACGGATGCACGTCGTCGACGAGTTCCGCGCCGGCCAGTTCCCAGCGCGGCCGGCCGGCCGCGAAGCGGTCCTCGATCACCCACTGGATGAACGATTCGCCCATCACCGGGCACGCATCGTCGACGCCGGTGGCCGCGCGCACGCGTTCGCGCACGTCGGCGGTCGGGCGCGGCGTGATGCGGTCGACCATCGCGCTGGGCGTCGCGACGTGCGCGTCGAACCACGCGAGCAGGCCGCCTTCGCCGCGCCGTTCGAGGAATTCGCGCATCCCCGCGCGAAAGCGTGCGCCGTTGTTGCGCAGGTTGTCGCAGCTTTGCAGCGTGAGCGGGCCGGCGCCGCGCTTCACGCGTTCGGCGAGCAGCGCGGCGAGCGCACCGTACAGCGTCGTGCGCGCGCCCTGCAGGTCGGCCGCGAGATCGGCGTTCGCGACGTCGAGCCGGTTGTGTTCGTCGAGGTAGTAGCCGCCTTCGGTGACGGTGAACGACACGATCCGGCAGGCCGGATCGGCGCCCGCGTCGATCAGCGCGGCGAGATCGATCGACCACGGCAGCACGCGCGTGATCGCACGGATCGTCTCGTACGCGCGCTCGCCTTGCGGCGTGACGGTTTCGAGCGTGTACGCGCCGTGCTGCGCGGCGAGCGCGTCCATCGTCTCGCGCATGTCGTCGCGGATGTTGCCGACGGTCAGCGACCAGCGTTCGTCGGCCGGCACGGCCGCGTTCACGCGATGCAGATACCACGCCTGGTGCGCGCGGTGAAACGAGCCCGCGCCGATGTGCAGCAGCACGGGCGCGTGGGCGGAGGGCGATTCGCTCATCAGAATTTTCTCCGTGAAACCCTGCCATTTCGCCGAAGGGGACTTCCTTCGGGGCGGATAGCGGGAAGGAAAGGCGTGCTGTTGACAGGCAGCTTCTTCCACGGGTTAGGATCACCTGCATGATCCTTGTCTATCGCTACCGTGTGAAATCGCTCAACGGACTGCTTAACAAGCAGAGCCGCGCGGTGAACTACGTCTGGAACTTCTGCAATGACACGCAGAAGCACGCGCTCAAGTGGGGCAAGAAGTGGCCTACAGGATTCGACCTGAACGTGCTGACGACCGGCAGCAGCAAGGAACTCGGTATTCACTCCGGCACGGTCAACGCGACGTGCGAGCAATACGCGAAGTCGCGCAGTCAGCGCCGTCGGCCCTACCTGCGCTATCGCGGCAGGAAGTCGCTGGGCTGGGTGCCGCTGAAGGGCCGTGACCTGAAGCGCGAGGGTGACGCGTTCCGTTTCGCCGGCAACACCTTCCGCGTGTTCAACAGCCGACCGCTTCCCGAAGGCAAGATCAAGGATGGCAGCAACTTTGCGCAAGATGCGCGTGGCAACTGGTTTCTCAACATCGTGATCGAGATGCCGGATGTTCCGGCCCGACCTATCCGTTCCGGTGTGGGCATCGATCTCGGCCTGAAAGACTTCGCCACACTTTCGACCGGCGAGAAACTGCCCAATGACCAGTTCGGTCGACGAGCGGCGGAAAAGCTGGCGAAAGCGCAGCGAGCGCGAAAGCACAAGCGACATATCGCGAAGCTGCACGCCAAGGTCGCGAATGCCCGTGCCGATTTCCAGCATAAGCTCGCGCTCGATCTGGTGCGGCGTTTTGATTACATCGCGGTCGGCAACGTGTCGGCCGTGAAGCTCGCCAGAACCAGGATGGCGAAGAGCGTCTACGACGCATCCTGGTCGTCCTTCCGGAACAAGCTCCGCTACAAAGCGATCGCGCACGGGGCCACGTTCGAGGAAGTCGACGAAAGCGGTTCTACCCAGTCCTGTTCGTCGTGCGGGTCGAAAGACAGCACGACGCGGCCGAAAGGTATCGCGGGACTGCGAATAAGAGAATGGGCCTGCAGTGACTGTGGTGTCGTGCATGATCGTGATATCAACGCTGCGTTGAACATTCTCCGATGCGGACGTGCATCGCCAGGTGTGGGAATCCTCCGCCTTTAGGCGGGGGAGGGCGTCAACCGGTGTCTCCTTTTCGTGCCTTCTATCCTGTCGAATACGATCATTTGCTCTTTGTGTGAGCGAATGATCGTATTCGGGCGAGCGAAAGTCAAGGCGCGGGCACGGCATTTCGATGGTGCGCTGCGGCGGCGTGCGAGGCAGGGCGGGCGCGGCGGCGCCGGGGGAAAAAGGCGTCAGCGTCCTTCGCGCGTGAGCGCGACGAGTTCGTCGAGCAGCTTGCCGGCCGGCCCCGGCAGGATCCCGTGGCGGCGCCGGAACGCGGTGAGCGTGCGCACCGCGACGACTTCGTGCACCGGCAGCGTGTCGATCGTGCCGGCGCGCCGTTCGGCGCCGTACATCGGCTCGGCCATCCAGCAGAGGAAGCCCGCATGCGCGACCAGGCTTTTCAGCGTGATCACCGAACGCGTCTCGACCGCGATGTCGGGTAACGGCAGCCCGTGCGCATCGAAGGTCGCGCGCATGTGATCGAACGGCGCGGTGCCGCGCGGCGGAACCGCCCAGCGCGCGTGCAGCGTATCGGCGAGCGTCGGCGGCCGGCCGAGCGCGCGCAGCGGATGGTGCGGCGCCGCAACGATATGGCTGCGATCTTCCCAGCGGCACTCGGGGATCGCGACGATCTCGTCGGTATCGGGCCCGTGCGCGGACAGCGCGAGGTCGATCTCGTGCGTGTTCAGCCCTTCCGCGAGCCGGTCCCACACACCCTCGATGATTTCGACGCGCAGGTTCGGCCAGCGGTCGAGCACGCGGCCGACCGCGACCGGCAGCACGAGGCTCGCGATGCTGCCCACCGTGCCGACCTTGATCGTGCCTTTCGCGAACCCGCGCATCGCGTCGAGTTCCTCGCGCGCATGCTCGGCCTCGTGCTGCAGCAGCGTCGCATGCGGCAGCAACGCTTCGCCGAACGCGGTGAGCTGCACGCCCTTCGAATGGCGCTCGAACAGCGGCGCGCCGACCTGCTCCTCGAGCCGCTTCAGGATCCGGCTCAGCGCCGGCTGCGTGACATGCAGCGCGTCGGCCGCGCGGCCGAGGCTGCCGCACGCGACGATGGTCGTGAACGCGCGCAATTGTCGGAGATCGAAACTCATGCCGGGACGTAATGGCTTTTCGCAAAAAATACAGTATCCGCGAATGGCTTGCGCTTCGATACTGTGGAAACCGCCAAGCCATCGAGGAGACACCCGAGCATGTCCGGCACCCCGTCCCATTCCGCCGCACCGATTACCGTCCGCGACGCCGTCATCGACCTGTTTCGCCAGTTCGGCATCGACCGCGTGTTCGGCAACCCCGGCTCGACCGAGCTGCCGATGTTCCGCGATTTCCCCGACGATTTCCGCTACGTGCTCGGCTTGCAGGAGGCCGTCGTGGTCGGGATGGCTGACGGCCATGCGCAGGCCACCGGCAATGCAGCCGTCGTGAACCTGCATTCGGCGGCGGGCGTCGGCAACGCGATGGGCAATCTCTTCACCGCGTTCAAGAACCGCACGCCGCTGATCGTCACCGCGGGCCAGCAGGCGCGCGCGATCCTGCCGTTCGATCCGTTCCTCGGTGCGACGCAGGCCGCCGAGCTGCCGAAGCCGTACGTCAAATGGAGCATCGAGCCGGCGCGCGCGCAGGACGTGCCGGCCGCGATCGCGCGTGCGTACCGTATCGCGATGCAGGAGCCGCGCGGCCCCGTGTTCGTGTCGATCCCCGTCGACGACTGGGACCAGCCGGCCGAGTTGCTGCCGCGCCGTGACGTCAGCAGCGTCGTGCGGCCCGACTCCGACGCGCTCGCGCGGCTCGGCGACGCGCTCGACGCCGCGCGGCGCCCGGCGTTCGTGGTCGGCGCGGCCGTCGATCGCGCGGGCGCGTGGGACGACGTCGTGCGCCTGGCCGAGCGGCACCGTGCGCGCGTGTACGTCGCGCCGATGTCCGGGCGCTGCAGCTTCCCCGAAGACCATCCGCTGTTCGCCGGCTTCCTGCCCGCGATCCGCGAGAAGATCGTCGCGCGGCTCGACGGGCACGATCTCGTGTTCGCGTTCGGCGCACCCGCGTTCACCTATCACATCGAAGGCTTCGGTCCGCACGTGCCGCCGGGCGCGACGCTCGTGCAGCTCGTCGACGATCCGGGCGTCGCCGCGTGGACGCCGTCGGGCGATGCGGTCGTCGGCAACCTGCGGCTCGCCGCGCGCGATCTGCTGGCGCGGCCCGCGCCGCCCGAGCGGCCGATGCCCGCGCCGCGCGCGCCGCGTGTCCGTGTCGACGCGCCCGCCGCCGGCGAGCGCATGTCGGTCGCGTTCGCGCTGCAGACGCTCGCCGACGTGCGCGACGCACAGGACATCGTCGTCGAGGAGGCGCCGAGCGCGCGGCCGGTGATGCAGGAACATCTGCCGTTCACGCGCAGCGGCACGTTCTACACGATGGACAGCGGCGGGCTCGGCTACGGGATGCCGGCCGCCGTCGGCGTCGCGCTCGCGCAGCCGGGCCGGCGCGTGATCGGGCTGATCGGCGACGGTTCGAGCCTGTATTCGATCCAGGCGCTGTGGAGCGCTGCCCAACTGAAACTGCCGATCACGTTCGTGATCCTGAACAACCGGCGTTATGCGGCGCTGCAGGATTTCGCGCCCGTGTTCGGCTTCGGCCCCGGCGACCCGGTGCAGGGCACCGATCTGCCCGACCTGGATTTCGTCGCGCTCGCGCAAGGGATGGGCTGCCGCGGCGTGCGCGTCGCCGATGCCGCACGCCTGCGCGACACGCTGACCGACGCGCTGCGTGCCGCGACGCCGGTCGTCGTCGAAGTCGAGATTGCCTGACGCGCCGCGCGCGTCTTTCCGGAGATTCCATGCAAACCGTAGCGATGCTGATCGGCGGCGAACGCCGCCACTCGTCCAGCGGCGCGACTTTCGTGCGCCGCAACCCGCTCGACGGCGAAATCGCGTCGGCCGCGCCGGCGGGCACCGTCGACGACGCGCGCGCGGCGGCCGATGCGGCCGCCCGCGCGTTGCCCGGCTGGGCCGCGCTCGGCCCCGGCGCGCGGCGTGCCTTGCTGCTGAAGGCGGCCGCCGCGCTCGAAGCGAAGCACGAGCAGTTCGTCGCCGCGATGGCGGCCGAGACGGGTGCGTCCGCGCTGTGGGCCGGCTTCAACGTGCAGCTTGCCGCGAGCGGGCTCGTCGAGGCCGCGTCGCTGACCACGCAGGTCGGCGGCGAGCTGATTCCGTCCGACGTGCCGGGCTCGCTCGCGATGGGCGTGCGGCAGCCGGCCGGCGTCGTGCTCGGCATCGCGCCGTGGAATGCGCCGGTGATTCTCGCGACGCGCGCGCTCGCGCTGCCGCTCGCATGCGGCAACACGATCGTGCTGAAGGGCTCGGAGCTGTGTCCCGTCACGCACGGGCTGGTCGTCGAGGCGCTGCAGGAGGCCGGGCTGCCGCCGGGCGTCGTGAACTTCGTGACGAACGCCCCCGACGATGCGGGCGCCGTCGTCGACGCACTGATCGCGCATCCGGCCGTGCGCCGCGTGAATTTCACCGGCTCGACGCGGGTCGGGCGGATCGTCGCCGAAGCGTGCGCGCGTCACCTGAAGCCGTCGGTGCTGGAACTCGGCGGCAAGGCGCCGTTCGTCGTGCTCGACGATGCCGATCTCGACGCGGCGGTCGCCGCGGCCGCCTTCGGCGCATTCGCGAATTCCGGGCAGATCTGCATGTCGACCGAGCGCATCGTCGTCGACGCGTCGATCGCCGATGCGTTCGTCGCGAAGCTCGCCGCCAAGGCCGCGTCGCTGCCGCTCGGCGATCCGCGCCACGGGCCGGTCGTTCTTGGTTCGCTGATCGACACGAAGGCCGTCGAGCGCTGCAACGCGCTGATCGACGATGCGCTCGCGCACGGCGCGACGCTGCGGTGCGGCGGGCAGGCCGACAGCACGCTGTTTCCGGCGACGCTGCTCGACCACGTGACGCCGGCGATGCGCCTCTACGCGGAAGAATCGTTCGGCCCGGTGAAGGGGATCGTGCGCGTCGACGGCGAGGAGGCCGCGATCCGCTGCGCGAACGACAACGCGTTCGGGCTGGCGTCGGCCGTGTTCAGTCGCGACGTCGCGCGGGCGTTGCGCGTCGCCGCGCGCATCGAATCGGGCATCTGTCACGTGAACGGCCCGACCGTGCACGACGAGGCGCAGATGCCGTTCGGCGGCGTGAAGGACAGCGGCTTCGGCCACTTCGGCGGCCGGGCCGGCATCGCCGCGTTCACCGACCTGCGCTGGCTCACCGTGCAGACGGCGCCGCGCCACTATCCGTTCTGACGAGGCCGCCGACGATGAGAATCGCGATTCTGGGCGCGGGCGCAATGGGCTCGCTGTTCGGCGGGCGGCTCGCCGAAAGCGGCGACGCCGTCACGCTGATCGACGTGAACGATGCGCATCTCGACGCGATCCGCCGCGACGGGCTGCGCATCGACGACGATCGCGGCGAACGGCGCATACGCACGCTGCACGCCGTGCGGCCCGAAGCCGCGAATGCGGCCGCGGCCGCCGCGCCCGACACACCGTTCGACCTGCTGATCGTTTTCACGAAATCGCTGCACACGCGCGCGGCGCTCGATGGCGTGCGCGCGCTGCTGAGCTCGGACACGTTCGTGCTGACGCTGCAGAACGGGCTCGGCAACGTCGAGACGCTGAATGCGTTCGTGCCGCTCGAGCGCATCCTGGTCGGCGTGACGACGTGGCCGGCCGATGCGGCCGGGCCCGCGCACGTGCGCTCGCACGGCGCCGGCACGATCCGCATGATGACGGCCGACGGCGCGGCGCGCCCGTTCGCGGCGGCCGTGGCCGACGCGCTGTCGCACGCGGGGCTCGCGTGCACGCTCGACGCCGACGTGTGGGCCGCGATCTGGGAGAAGGTCGCGTTCAACGCGGCGCTCAACACGGTGTGCGCGGCGACGGGCTGCACCGTCGATCAGCTCGGCCATCATCACGACGGGCCGCGGCTCGCGCTCGCGATCGCGGCCGAGACCGCCGCCGTCGCGCGCGCGAAGGGCATTGCGGTCGACGGCGCGCGCATCGCGCGCAATGTCGAGCATGCGATCCGCGACCATCGCGGCCATCGCCCGTCGATGCTGCAGGACGTGCTCGCGGGCCGCCGCACCGAAATCGACGCGATCAGCGGCAAGGTCGTCGCGGCCGCGCGCGAAACGGGCGTCGCGGTGCCGCATACCGAGACGCTGCTCGCGCTGGTCCGGTTGATCGACGCACGGACGCACTGAGCAACAGGCCGGCGGCCGGCTGGCGCCGCATGACGATACGGATGCCGCGCGCGCGAAGCGACGGCGCCGGATCGGGAAGGGTGGGACGAGACACCGGCGCCGATCGATGGGCGCCGGTCGACTGCTGCACAGCACGAGATCCGGGCGCGCGTGCGCGCGCCAGCCCGGACAACAGGAGACGCCATGAAAACCATCGAATGCCGTTGTCTTGCCGCGCGCCGTTCGCGCATCCTGCCGCCGTCGCGCGGTGCATCGGAGGCCGCATGAGCACGCCCGACGCACTGAATGGACGGCGGCCGCCGTCGGTCGACATCGGCACGACGCTCGACGACGGCCCGTTCACGCCGATGCAGCGCGGCGTGGTGCTGCTCGCCGCGCTCGCGATCGTGCTCGACGGCTTCGACGGCCAGTTGATCGGTTTCGCGATTCCCGTGCTGATCCGCGAATGGGGCATCACGCGCGGCGCGTTCGCGCCGGCCGTCGCGGCGGGGCTGGTCGGGATGGGGATCGGCAGCGCATGCGCGGGGATCGTCGCGGACCGCTTCGGTCGCCGCCAGGCCGTGATCGGCAGCGTGTTCCTGTTCGGCATCGCGACCTGCGCGATCGGGTTCGCGCCCGACGTCGCGACGATCGCGATGCTGCGCTTTTGTGCGGGGCTCGGGATCGGCGGCGCACTGCCGACGGCCACGACGATGACGGCCGAATACACGCCCGCGCGGCGTCGCACGATGATGGTGACCGCGACGATCGTCTGCGTGCCGCTCGGCGGAATGCTGGCCGGCCTGTTCGCGCACGAGGTGCTGCCGCGCTACGGCTGGCGCGGGCTGTTCTTCGCGGGTGGCGCATTGCCGCTCGTGCTCGGCTTCGTGCTCGTGCGCGCGTTGCCTGAATCGCCGCGCTATCTGGCGCGGCGCCCCGCACGCTGGCCGGAACTCGGCGCGCTACTCGCGCGGATGCAGCGGCCGGTCGCGCCGGGCACCGTGTTCACCGATACGAAGGACGCGCGCGCGCCGGGCGGCCGCGGCGGCTTCGGCGCGCTGTTCGCGAGCGGGCAGGCGCGCGACACGATCGCGCTGTGGTGCGCGTTCTTCATGTGCCTGCTCGCCGTGTATGCGGCGTTCAGCTGGCTGCCGACGATGCTCGCGGCGAGCGGGTTGAGCGTGTCGGTCGCGGGCTCGGGACTCACCGCGTACAACCTCGGCGGCGTGATCGGCGCGTTGCTATGCGCGTGGGCGATCGCGCATGCGGGGTCGCGCTGGCCGCTCGCGCTGTGCAGCATCGGCGGCGCGGCGAGCGCGGTGTGGCTGATGGGTGTCGATGCGAGCCGCCATACGAACTGGCTGATCGTCGGGCTCGGCCTGCACGGGCTGTTCGTCAATGCGGTGCAGTCGACGATGTATGCGCTCTGCGCGTACATCTACCCGACGGCCGTGCGCGCGACGGGTACCGCGAGTGCGCTCGCGTTCGGCCGGCTCGGTGCGATCCTCAGTGCGTTCGCGGGCGCGCTCGTGATCACGGCGGGCGGCGCGGGCGCGTACCTGACGATGCTGGCCGTTGCAATGGGCGTGGTGTGCGTCGCGCTGATCGCGGTGCGGCGGCACATTCCGCGGCTGTCGCGCGCGCCCGCGCAGCCGCGCGAAGGGGAGGAACTCGCCCGCACGTCGTCGTGACGGCGGGCGCGTGACGGGCGTTACAGCGTGGTGCGCACGTGCCAGAGCTCGGGGAACAGCACGACGTCGAGCATCTTGCGCAGGTACGGCGCGCCGCTCGTGCCGCCGGTCCCCTGCTTGAAGCCGATGATGCGTTCGACCGTCGTCACGTGACGGAAACGCCACTGGCGGAACGCATCCTCGAGATCGACGAGTTCCTCGGCCATCTCGTACAGTTCCCAGTGCTGCTGCGGATGACGATAGACCTCGAGCCATGCGGCCTCGACCGTCTCGTCGTGCCGCGTCGGCTGCGTCCAGTCGCGCTCGAGCCGCTCCGGCGCGATCGGGAACCCGCGCCGCGCGAGCAGGCGCACGACCTCGTCGTAGAACGACGGCGCCTCGAGCGTCGCGCGCACCTGTTCGAGGATGTCGGGCCGGTGCGCATGCGGCTGCAGCATCTGCGCGTTCTTGTTGCCGAGCAGGAATTCGAGCTGGCGATACTGGTACGACTGGAAGCCCGACGACTGGCCGAGATACGGCCGCATCGCCGAATACTCGGACGGCGTCATCGTCGACAGCACGCTCCACGCCTGCACCAGTTGCTCGAGGATGCGCGATACGCGCGCGAGCATCTTGAACGCGGGCGGCAGCGCGTCGGTGCGCACCGCGTCGAGCGCGCCGCGCAGCTCGAACAGCGCGAGCTTCATCCACAGCTCGCTCGTCTGATGCTGGATGATGAACAGCATCTCGTTGTGATCGGGCGACAGCGGATGCTGCGCGTCGAGGATCGAATTCAGCGACAGGTAGTCGCCGTAGCTCATCGACTTCGAGAAATCGAGCTGCGCGTTGTGCCAGCCGGCTTGAGCGTCGGCCTCGCCCGGCACGTGCGGCGCTTCGTGTGTTTCGTGCACGGCTTGCGCCGGTTGGGCGGCGCGTGCGCCCGAGAACGGGCAGCCTGCCGGCGCGTCGCCGCCGGGGGGCTGCATATGACCAGAATTCACGACTTTCTCCAGATTTGAATGACGAACGCGCGGCGCGCTGCGCATGCAACTGCGGCGCGCCACGCAAAACCGGTCAGGTCACCGCGCCGCGTTCGGCGAACTCGGGCGCCTTCCACGCGTCGGTGGCGAGAATGTCGCGCAGCGTCTCGACCGCATCCCACACGTCGACGAAGCGCGTATAGAGCGGCGTGAAGCCGAAGCGCAGCACGTACGGCTCGCGGTAGTCGCCGATCACGCCGCGCGCGATCAGCGCCTGCATCACTTCGTAGCCGTGCGGATGCTCGAAGCTCGCCTGCGAGCCGCGCTGGTGATGCGCACGCGGCGTGACGAGCTTCAGCGACAGGCCCGCGCAGCGCGCCTCGACGAGCGCGATGAACGCGTCGGTCAGCGCGAGCGACTTGCGGCGGATCGTCTGCATGTCGGTTTGCAGGAACACGTCGAGCCCGCACTCGACCATCGACATCGACACGATCGGCTGCGTGCCGCACAGGAAGCGCGCGATGCCCGGATCGGGCGCGAAGGCCGGCTGCATCGCGAACGGCGCGCGATGGCCCCACCAGCCGGACAGCGGCTGCGAGAAATGCGCGAGATGGCGTTGCGGCACCCACACGAACGCGGGCGAGCCGGGGCCGCCGTTCAGGTACTTGTACGTGCAGCCGACCGCGCCGTCCGCGCGTGCGCCGTTCAGGTCGACCGGCACCGCGCCGGCCGAGTGCGCGAGATCCCACAGCATCAGCGCGCCCGCGTCGTGCACGAGCTGCGTGACGGCCGGCATGTCGTGCATGTAGCCGGTGCGGTAGTTCACGTGCGTGATCATCGCGACGGCCGTGTCCGCGCCGAGTGCGTCAGGCAAGTCCGACGGATCGTCGATCAGGCGCAGCTCGTAGTCGCCGCCGAGCTGCTCGATCAGCCCCTGCGCGATGTACAGGTCGGTCGGGAAGTTCGAGCGTTCCGACACGATCACGCGGCGCTCGGGCGCGCGCTCCGCCTGGTGGCGCAGCATCGCTGACAGCAGCTTGAACAGGTTGATCGAGATGGTGTCGGTCACGACCGTCTCGCCGGGCGCGCCGCCGATCAGCGTCGCGAGCTTGTCGCCGAGGCGGCGCGGCAGCGCGAACCAGCCGGCCGTGTTCCAGCTGCGGATCAGGCCTTCGCCCCATTCGGCGCCGATCACCTGCTGCGCGCGGGCGGCCGACGCGCGCGGCTGCGCGCCGAGCGAGTTGCCGTCGAGGTAGATCACGCCGTCGGGCAGCGAGAACTGGTCGCGCAGCGGGGCCAGCGGGTCGTCGCGGTCGAGCGCGAGCGCATCTTCACGGGTCTTGATCATCATTGTGTGAGGTCGTAGGTCGGGGTAATCAGGCGGCACGTGCAGGCAGCGCGCGCAGCACCGCGCGCACGGGGCTCGCGTCGAGCGTCGCGAATTTCAGCGGCAGCGCGATCAGTTCGTAGTCGCCGGGCGGCACGTCGTCGAGCACGATCCCTTCGAGGATCGCCATCCGGTGCGCGCGCACGCGGTGATGCGCATCCATCGTCTTCGATTCCTGCGGGTCGAGCGACGGCGTATCGATGCCGATCAGCTTCACGCCGTGCGCGGCGAGCAGGTCGACGGTGTCGGGCGCGACCGCGCAGAAATCGCTGTCCCATTGCTCGACCGCGGCGCGCGCATACGTGCGCAGCAGCACGCGCGGCGGCACGCCGTCGAGCGCAGCTTCCACATCGGCCGGGCGCACGACGGGCGATGCGCCGATGCAATGGATCACGCGGCACGGGCCGAGATAGGTGTCGAGCGGCACCGCGCCGATCGGCGCGCCGTCCGCGTCGTAGTGCAGCGGCGCGTCGCAGTGCGCGCCCGTGTGCGGCGACAGCGTCAGGCGCGCGACGTTGACCGGCGAACCGGCCTCCATCCGCCACACGCGTTCGACGGAAACCGGCGTATCGCCCGGCCACACGGGGGTGGCGGGGCTGACCGGCGGCGAGATGTCCCAGAGTGTGTCCATGGCATGACGAAGCGTGAATCGATGCTTCGAATGATAGGTGGACGCTCGCAGAAAGTGCTTGCGAAATAAACATGGACAATCCGCCGGATTGGCAGATAATTCGACTCAGAGGGAAAACGGGGACCAAAAATGCACGCGATCACGCTCGATGCCACCGACTGCCGGATTCTGGCGGTACTGCAGGAGGAGGGCAGAATCAGCAATCTCGACCTGGCCGAACGCATCTCGCTTTCGCCATCCGCCTGCCTGCGCCGCATGCGCCTGCTCGAGGAGCAGGGCGTGATCGAGCACTATCGCGCGTGCCTGAGCCGCGAGAAGCTCGGCTTCGAGCTCGAGGCGTTCGTGCAGGTGTCGATGCGCAACGAAGAGAATCAATGGCACGAGCGCTTCGCGGAAGCGCTGCGCGAATGGCCGGAGGTGGTCGGCGCGTTCGTCGTGACGGGCGAGAGCCACTATCTGCTGCGCGTGCTCGCGCACAACCTCAAGCACTATTCGGATTTCGTGCTGAACCGCCTGTACAAGGCGCCGGGCGTGATGGACATCCGGTCGAACATCGTGCTGCAGACGCTGAAGGACGAAGCCGGCGCGCCGGTCGGGCTGGCGCGCACGGGCGCGATCAAAGCGGTGTGAGGCCGTGGAAGCCGCCGCCGTGGAACACGAGCGGCGGCGCGGCTTCCGATACCGCGCGCACGCCGCAGCGTTCCACTTCGCCGACGAAGATCACGTGGTCGCCTTCGTCGTAGCGGCTGCGGTTGTGGCATTCGAACCACGCGAGCGCGCCGTCGAGCACGGGCATCCCCGAGTTGCCGGCCGCATGCGCGATCCCTTCGAAGCGGTCGCCCTTGTAGGTCGAAAAGCGCTTGCACAGGTCGAGCTGCGACGCCGCGAGCACGTTCACCACGTAGTGGCTGTTGCCGCGGAACACGGGCGTCGACGCCGATTTGTGCGCGAGGCTCCACAGCACGAGCGGCGGATCGAGCGACACCGAATTGAACGAACTGGCGGTGATGCCGATCAGCTGACCGGACGGCGCGCGCGTCGTGATCACGGTCACGCCCGTCGCGAACTGGCCGAGCGCCTGCCGGAAGGCGCCCGCATCGAAATCCGGCGGATTGGCGAGGCTCATCGGGCAGCCATCCGGAACGGAACGGGCGGGCGCGACACGACACGGGCGTGACGGGCGCGGCGGACGAAAGACGACGAGGCGGTCGATGGGGAACGGGTGCGCATGGCCCGATTTTAGCGGAATCGGGGCCGCCGGGCCCGGTCGGACGGCGCATCGCGGCGGCAGGGTGACGTAGCGAACACTGCGTCGCGCGGCCCGCAGCGCCGTTCTGTCGCGTTTTTCAACGCTGCGACCGTTCCGTGCGGCACCATGTTGACCCGCCCGGCATCGCGACCGGCGTTACCCGAGCTACCCGCGCTATCGCGCCGCCGCCAATCCTAGCGACAACGCCCCCGTCACGATCAGGCTCGACGCCCACACCGCATCGAGATTGAACCAGCTTCGCGACACGAACTTCAGCCCGAGATAGCGATACACGAGCCACGCGAGGCCGCCGCCGGCGGCGATCATCGCGGCCGCATGGACGGCCGCGACGACGAGCGCCATCCCGAGATGCGCATCGACGAGCATCGCCGCCGCGCGGTGGCCGGCATCGCGATCGAGCCCGCACAGGCCGAGGTAGATCGGCACGAGCATCAGCCCCGCGCCGTGCGCGAGCGCGACCGCGAACGACCACAGGCCGAGCCGCGCCGGCGGAATCCGCGCGAGCGCCCGCGGATGCCGGCGGCGGATCAGCAGCACCGCGCCGAAGCCGATCACGAGCGCGCTCGCGCCGATCCGGATCGCCGACTGCCATGCGAGCAGCGCCGCGAGCAGCCCGAACGGCAGCATCACCGCGAAGACGGCCAGCGCATGACCGAGCGCGAGATAGCCGAGCGCCGCGACGAGCGCGCCGCCGCGGCGCGTCATCAGCGCGTTCGACACCGCGAGCGGCCAGCCCATCGCCGGGTTGAGCCCGTGATAGACGCCGCTCGCGAGCACGGCCGCCCACAATGCGAACGGCGCGGGAAGACCGGTGCTCAACGCTTGACCGACGGATAGCAGAACGAGTCGGTCGAGCAGTCGCCGCCTTCGAGCCGGATCTGGTGCGCGCGATAGCCGTCGGGGAATTCGACCCAGTAGTCGTCGGCGAGCGTCAGCCCGCCGTCCGGCCCCGCATGCGCGAGCACCTGCGCGGCCGGCACGCCGTCCGGATAGAACTGGTCGTCCCACGTCGAATAGAGCGAGTTGGTCCAGTACACGCGCCGGCCGTCGCGGCTGATCTCGACCATCTGCGGGCCGCCCGCGAACGCGCGGCCGTTCGAGTGCGGCGCACGGCGCGCAATGCCGCCGATGCGCACCGACCCGGCGAGCACCGGGTTATGCGGGTCCGACACGTCGTACTGGCGCATCTCGCCGGTGCCCCAGCACGACACGTACAGGAAGCGGTCGTCGAGCGACAGGTCGATGTCGGTCACGAGCGGCGGCACCGCGCCGAATCCTTGCAGCAGCGGCGGCAGCTCGTCGGCCGCGGCCGGCTCGGCCGGGATCGTCGCGGTCTTCTTCACATGGAACTTGCCGTCTTCGCGCCACCAGGTCCAGATCGATCCTTCGAGATTGGTCGTGTCGACCACGACGCCGACGAATCCGTATTCGCGCACCGGGTCGTGCGCGGGCCGCACCTCGAGCGCCATCTGGTGCTGCGCGCCGAGATCGATCGTCTGCACGTTGCGCCGCGCGCGCAGGTCCCAGAAATGCAGCCGGTGCCCGTACTTGTTCGCGAGCAGATCCTCGGGGACGATCCCGTTCTCGAATTGCGGCGGCAACGCCCATTCGCTCGACACCATGTAGTCGCGCGGCAGGTTCCACCAGAAGTCGTAATGCTTGTCCTGCGGGCCGCGATCGATCTCCCAGCGGCCGAGCACGTCGAAGGTCTCGCAATCCATGATGAAGATGCCGGGCGCGCCGTCGGTGCCGTCCTTGCCCGCGCCGCCGAGCGTGCTCACGTAGATGCCCTCCGGCCCGCAATGCACGGTGTGCGGCCGCGAATAGCCGGTCTTCGCGAAGATCTCGTCGGGCTCGATGATCTTGTGGATGCGTGCCTGCGTCGGATGCGGCTTCGTGTCGATCACGTAGATGCGCGACGAGCGCAGGCCGGGGATGATCAGGAAGCGGCGCTCGAGGAACGCATGGCCGGTCAGCGGCGACAGCGACGACGAACACGCATTCCAGCCGAAGTGGTGAAACTCGTCGCCGGTGTTCGGCATCGTCACCGTATGCACGATCTTGCCGTACGTCGACGAACCGGGCTTCACGTCGATCACGGCGAGCGCGTCGGGTCTGGAAAAATCGGGGCTCAGCAACAACGTATAGGCAAACTCCTCCGCCGGCGCCTGCATCGCAAGCTCGGGCGAAGCGTGAAACGTCGGGTCGGGCCGCATGCTCATGGTGATGTCCTCCGGATGGTGTCGAATCGTGGACGCACGGCCGTTCGTTGCGGGCGTGCGGACTGCGGTTGCCGCGCGGCGCGCATCATGCCGGCGGCGCGATCGGCAGGCGCAGGCACGCGTCGGCGACGCGCGCGATGCCGTGCATCAGGTCGTGAAAGCGGGAAAAGGCGAGGGGCTGCCGCATGGCGTCAGCGGTGAAACGGGCGTGCGCCATCGCGATGGTGCGATGGACGTGTCGGCGCGCGAGATGTCGGCGACCGGGCCCGCGACGCAGGCGATGTCTGTTAAGGCGTGCATATCGATGTTCCGGCAGATGATGTTGGCATCGGGGGCGGGCATGCATCGGACGCTGCGCGGGCGACGGGTTGGCCGTCGCTTGCGCGTGCCTAAGTGTAGACGAGAAATACGCGTCGGGGCGCGTACGGCGCCTGTCCGGTCTGCCAGGTTCGCGCGCGAGTGAGATACTTGCCGGAGTGCCGCTGCGTCCCGCACCGCGGGCGCGCAGCGGCGATGCGAAACGATGGCGCCGGCACCTGCGTGCCGGTTGCCGTCATCCACGAGGGATTGATTCCATGGGGAACGAGATGCTTGAAACCGCGACGCTGGGAGGCGGGTGTTTCTGGTGCACGGAGGCCGTGTTTCTCGACGTCGACGGCGTGACGGCCGTGCAGTCGGGCTACGCCGGCGGCCATACGCGCAACCCGGGCTATCGCGACATCTGCGAAGGCGACACGGGCCACGCGGAAGTCGTGAACGTGACGTTCGATCCGGCGCGCATCGGCTATCGCGAGATCCTCGAGATCTTCTTCGCGACGCACGATCCGACCCAATTGAACCGGCAAGGCAACGACGTCGGCACGCAGTACCGGTCGGTCGTGTTCACGCATTCGGATGCGCAGCGCGACACGGCGCTCGACGTGATTGCCGAGCTCGAACGCGAACAGGTGTTCGGACAGCCGATCGTCACGCAGGTCGTGCCGCTCGACGGCAACTACTGGCCGGCCGAGGACTATCATCAGAACTATTACGCGCGTAACCCGGGGCAGGGCTATTGCTCGGTCGTGATCGGGCCGAAGCTCGCGAAATTCCGGCAGAAGTTCTCGCACCGGCTGAAGTCGCTGCGCGGCGCGTAAGCATCGGCCGCGAACGCCTGCGTCACGCCGCCTCGTTGCGCCACTGCGCGCACGCGGCGGCGATTTCGCGCGCGAGCGCGATGCACGACAGCGGCGCGGAGCCTTCCGCCTTGTTGTTGATCGTGATGATCACCGGCTGTCCGGCCAGCGCGTAGCGCGCGGCCAGTTCGGCGAGCGCCGAGCGCGTGGCCGGATCCTCGTCGACGAGCTTGTCGAACGGCTCGTATTTCGCTTTCGCCTGCTCGTACTTGAAGCCGCCGTGCAGGCTCCAGCGCACGATCAGCGGGCCCGGCGCGTCGCCGTCGAGCAACGCGAGCGCGGCGGCCTGGCGCAGCGGGTCGGGCATCCGCGCGTGCAGGCCGACGCAGTAGCGCACGCCGAGCGCGGCCAGCGCGCGGATGAAGCGTGGCGTGAGCAGGCTCGCGTCGCGGATCTCGATCGCGTAGCGCGGGCCGTCGGCGTCCGGCGGCAGCGGCGGCAGCGCCGCGAAGAACGCGGCGAGCCGGTCGATCAATGCGGCCGGCTCCGCGAGCAGTTGATCGGGCAGCGGCGAGAACTGGAACACGAGCACGCCGGCTTTGCGGCCGAGCCCGTCGAGGCACGGCTGGACGAATTCGCGGGTCGCGAGCGGGGCATCGAGGAAGGTCGGGTTCGGCCCGGACGGCTCGCCGCGCCGGCCGCGAATCACCGCGTCGGTCACCGCGGCCGGCGCCTTCACGACGAAGCGGAAATCGTCGGGCACCTGCTGCGCGTAGCGCAGGTAGTCGGCCACCGACAGCGGGCCGTAGAACGACCGGTCGAGGCTGACGCTCCTCAGCAGCGGATGCGCGCCGTACGCTTCGAGCCCTTCGCGCGACAGCTTCGTCTGCGCGAAATCGCCGTCGTAGACGATGCCGTTCCAGCCGGGGAAATACCACGACGACGTGCCGAGCCGCACGTTCGGCGGCAGGCCGGCCGCGGCGTCGGCCACGTCCGCCGGGATTGGCGCGGGCAGCACGCCGCGTTTGCGGCGGCCTTTCTTCGGCGCGGCGGTCGGCGCGGACGGTTCGTCCCACAGCAGGCCGGACGACGGGGCGGGCTCGTCGTCATCGGCGGCGGGGCGGGAGGTCGTACGGGCGGGCCGCGGCGGTCGCGCGTCTTCTTGCGCGTCCGGCGTCACGTGCTCGTCGGGGCGGGCGGGGCGGTCGTCGTCCGCGGGCGACGCGCGTGCGGCGTCCGTCGGCACGCCGAACAGGTCGAATTGTCCGTCGGCGTGCGACTCGTTGGCGTCGTCGCGCTGCTGTCGTTGCGGCGGCGCCTTGCGCCGCGTCCTGCCGTCACCCATGCATGCCCAGCGTGAAGCGCCGCCTAGCGCGGCAGCGCGTGTTCGTACATGTAGCGCCGCGACCACGGCAGCGTTTTCGCGCTGCGTCCGGCCTTGCGGCACACGATCTGGAAGATCGACACGTCGTCGTGCTCGAACGCATACGCGCAGCCGGCGAGATACACGCGCCAGATGCGGAATTTTTCGTCGTCGACGAGCTTTCTCGCTTCTTCGGCTTTCGCCTCGAAGTTTTCCGTCCAGATATCGAGCGTGCGCGCATAGTGCCGGCGCAGGCTTTCGACGTCAACCGCCTCGAGTCCGCCGCGCTGCGCCGCTTCGAGCGCGAGGCTGATGTGCGGCAGCTCGCCGTCCGGGAACACGTAGCGATCGATGAATTCGCCGCCGCCGAGCGCCGTTTCGCCGCTTTCCGCGTCGGTCGACGTGATCCCGTGGTTCATCGCGATGCCGTCGTCGGCGAGCAGGTCATGCACGCGCGAGAAGTAGAGCGGCAGGTTCTTGCGGCCGACGTGCTCGAACATCCCGACGCTCGTGATCCGGTCGAACTGGCCTTCGATCTCGCGGTAATCCTGCAGACGAATCTCGATCTTGTCCTCGAGCCCCGCGGCCTTCACGCGCGCGGTCGCGAGGTCGAACTGGTTCTGCGACAGCGTGACGCCCAGACACGTCGCGCCGAACTTCTGCGCGGCGCGCAGCACGAGCGCGCCCCAGCCGCAGCCGATGTCGAGCAGGCGCTGGCCGGGCTCCAGCTGGATCTTCGTCAGGATGTGGTCGATCTTCTTGATCTGCGCGGTGGCGAGATCCTCGTCGCCGTTCTCGAAGTACGCACACGAGTACACCATGTTCTCGTCGAGCCACAGCTGGTAGAACGCGTTCGACACGTCGTAGTGGTACTGGATCGCCTTCTTGTCGGTGCTCTTCGTGTGATTGAAGTAGCGCTTCACGCGTGCGAGCTTGCTCGCGCTCGTCACGGTGCTGCGCGCGAGCGAATAGCCGATGTTGATGATGTCCGACAGCTTGCCCTCGATGTCGATCTTGCCCTTCACGTACGCCTCGCCGAGATTGTCGAGGCTCGGTTCGAGCAACAGCGGCAGCGCCGACGCACTGTTCACCTTCAGCGTGACCTGCGGCGCGCTGAAGGTGCCGAAATCGAGTTGATCGCCGTTCCACAGCACCAGTCGCGCCGGTATGTTCGCTTTTGCCCGTACTTCATCCGCCCACTGTGCCAGCTTCTTTTCCCAGAACATTTGGATTCTCCGTTTGTTCGTTGAATCGAATACAGCCAAGTATCTTGACCGGCGCCCGCCGCTTGCGGCGCGGGCGCCCGGATGCAACACGAGACACGACCGGCGCGCGCCGGCGCCGCGCTTACGGCGACAGGCGCGAGATCGTCCAGCCCGGCGCCGCCGCGGCGTCGCGCGTATAGAGCAGACGGTCGTGCAGCCGCGACGGGCGCCCTTGCCAGAACTCGATCGCGTCGGGCACGAGGCGGTAGCCGCCCCAGTGCGGCGGGCGCGGCGGGTTGTCGCCATAGCGTTCGCTGACCGCCTGTTCGCGCGCTTCGAGCGTCGCGCGGCTGTCGATCACGGCGCTCTGGTCCGACGCCCATGCGCCGATGCGCGAGCCGAGCGGGCGCGACGCAAAATAGCGATCGCTTTCTTCCGCGCTGGTTTTCTCGATCCGGCCTTCGATGCGCACCTGGCGCTCGAGCTCGATCCAGTAGAACAGCAGCGCGGCTTGCGGATGCACGGCGAGATCGTGGCCCTTGCGGCTGTCGTAATTGGTGAAGAAGACGAACCCGCGTTCGTCGACGCCCTTGATGAGCACGATTCGGGCCGACGGCCGGCCGTCGGCGCCGACGGTTGCGAGCGTCATCGTGTTCGGCTCGGGCAGCTTGGCGGCGAGCGCCTCCTTGAACCAGCGATCGAACTGGGCGAAGGGGTCGGGGGCGGCATCGGCTTCGTCGAGCGAAGCACGCGAATAGTTGATGCGGAGATCGGCGAGAGTCGTCATGTTATGCAAACGCTTCAATCTGGGGGCCAGTATAGCGAACGCGCAAAAATCGTGCGTGCACAGTGGCGCGTGCGGGCGGGGAGTTCAGGCAGAATAGAGGGCTGCGCGACTTACGTTTTCCTTGCTGCCATGTCCTCCGCCGACGCTGCCTCGCCCCGTTCTTCTGATCTTACCCCGACCCCGGAAATCCAGCTTGACGTGGATCGCGCGCGGCGTTTCGGCGGCGTCGCGCGCCTGTACGGCGCGCCGGCGGCCGCCGCGTTCGAGCGCGCGCACGTCGCGGTGATCGGGATCGGCGGCGTCGGGTCGTGGGTGGCCGAGGCGCTCGCGCGCAACGCGGTCGGCACGCTGACGCTGATCGATCTCGACAACGTCGCGGAGAGCAACACGAACCGGCAGATCCACGCGCTCGACGGCAATTACGGCAAGCCGAAGGTCGACGCGATGGCCGAGCGGATCGCGCTGATCGATCCCGCGTGCTGCGTGAACCGGATCGAGGATTTCGTTGAGCCCGACAACTTCGACGCGCTGCTCGGCGGCGGCTTCGACTACGTGATCGATGCGATCGACAACGTGCGCACGAAGGTCGCGCTGATCGCGTGGTGCGTCGCGAAACGGCAGCCGCTGATGGTGGTCGGCGGCGCGGGCGGGCAGCTCGATCCGACGCGCATCCGCATCGACGATCTCGCGCTGACGATCCAGGATCCGCTGCTGTCGAAGGTGCGCGCGCAGTTGCGCAAGCAGCACGGTTTTCCGCGCGGGCCGAAGGCGCGCTTCAAGGTCAGCGCCGTGTATTCGGACGAGCCGCTGATTTATCCGGAAGCGGCGGCCTGCGACATCGAGGACGGCGCCGAGCCGTCCGCGGCCGCGCATGTCGCGGGGCTCAACTGTGCGGGCTTCGGTTCGAGCGTGTGCGTGACCGCGAGCTTCGGTTTCGCGGCCGCCGCGCATGCGCTGCGGGCGATCGCGGCCCAGGCGGCAGGCTGAGCCCGCGGCGCGCGGGCAGCGAATGACGGCGGCGCGGCGGATGCGCCGCGCGCGATACGGCAAAGTTACGGCGATTACGGCGAGTCAGCCGGGCCGTCGCGGCCCGGCCTCTCGTGGCCCGGCCGCTCGTGCATCAGTTGAGCGCCATGCTCAGCTTGCGTCGCCACGCGGCGACGAGGTCGGGGCGATCGCCGGCCAGCTCGAACACCGAGATCATCGTGCGGCGGCCGAGATCGTCGCCGTATGCGCGATCGCGCGTCACGATTTCCAGCAACTGTTCCAGCGCCCCTTCGTACGCGCGCCGCGCGATCAGGCTCTGCGCGAGGTCGAAGCGCGCGTCGAGATCGGCCGGGTTCGCCGCGATGCGCGCTTCGAGCGCGTCGGTCGGCGGCAGGTCGGCCGTGGCTTCGAGCGCGTCGAAACGGGTCTTGATCGCCTGGTAGCGCGGGTCGCCGCTCTGCACGGTTTGCGGCGACAGGCGCTCGGTCTCCGCGCGCGCCGCGTCGACTTCGTTGCGCGCGAGCAGCAGCTCGATCAGGTCGAGGCGCGCGTCGTCGTAGCCGGGGCTCAGCGCGAGCGCCGCTTCGAGGTGCGCGAGCGCATCGTCGAAGCGCTGCTCGGCCATCGCGTACTGCGCGGCGCGGCGCTCGGCTTCCTCGGCCGCCGGCAGCAGCCGGTCGAGGAACGCGCGCAACTGGCCTTCGGGCAGCACGCCGACGAACTGGTCGACCGGGCGCCCGTCGGCGAACGCGATCACGTGCGGGATGCTGCGCGTCTGGAAGTGCGCGGCGAGTTCCTGGTTCTCGTCGACGTTGACCTTCACGAGCTTCCAGCGGCCTGCGTAGTCGGCTTCGAGCTTTTCCAGCAGCGGGCCGAGCGTCTTGCACGGGCCGCACCACGGGGCCCAGAAGTCGACCAGCACGGGCGTGTCCAGCGACGCCTCGATGACGTCTTTCTCGAATGTGGCTAGCGTGGTGTCCATGGCGTTCTCTTCCGTTCGAATAGCGTCAGGATGGGGGCGGCGCGCCGCTTTTTCAACGCGGCTTCGATTCGGGCAGCGGAATCCACTCGGTCTCGCCCGGCACCTTGCCCATTTCCTGGCGCGTCCACGCCGCTTTCGCGCGCTCGATTGCGTCGCGGCTGCTCGCGACGAAATTCCATTCGATGAAGCGTTCGCCGTCGATCTTGTCGCCGCCGAGCAGCATCGCGCGCGCGCCGCGGCCGCTCGCGAGCGTGACGGTCGCGCCCGGCGCGAGCACGGCCATCTGCTCGGCCGGCACCGGCGTGCCGTCGATCGCG
Source organism: Burkholderia sp. BCC0044 (assembly GCF_902832955.1). Taxonomy (NCBI): domain Bacteria; kingdom Pseudomonadati; phylum Pseudomonadota; class Betaproteobacteria; order Burkholderiales; family Burkholderiaceae; genus Burkholderia; species Burkholderia sp. BCC0044. The sequence continues at coordinate 197,964 of NZ_CADFDO010000008.1, forward strand.
AGCTCGCCATCGACCACGTAGACCGCGCGCTCCTCGTGCGACGCATCGAGCTCGAGCCGGCCGCCGGCCGCGAATTCGGCCGCGACGTACAGCGTGCGCGAGAACGTCGTCACGGGCGAATGCAGGCCGAACGCGTCGCCAGCGATCACGGTCAGCGCGACGCCGTCTTCGTCGCGCTTGGGCAGCGTGTCGGCCGCGTGGTGCTCGAACGACGGCTCGGTCGTCTCGTGCGCCTGCGGCAGCGCGACCCAGGTCTGGATCCCGTGCACGGTATGGCCGCTCGCGCGCTGCGCGTCGGGCGTGCGCTCGGAGTGGACGATTCCGCGGCCGGCCGTCATCCAGTTCACGTCGCCCGGCACGATTTCCTGCAGCGAGCCGAGGCTGTCGCGGTGCAGGATCGCGCCGTCGAACAGGTAGGTGACCGTCGCGAGCCCGATGTGCGGATGCGGCCGCACGTCGAGCCCCGTGCCGGCCGGCAGCGCGGCGGGCCCCATGTGGTCGAAGAAGATGAACGGGCCGACGAGGCGTGCGGCGAGCGCGGGCAGCGTGCGGCGCACCTGCAGGTTGCCGATGTCGCGGATGTGCGGCTTCAGCAGGGCTTTGATCGAGTCGGTCATGGGGGCCTCGTGGGGAACGGCTGGATTGCCGGTCATTGTACTGGCGGCACGGTGGCACGGTGGCACGGTGGCGCGCGTGACGGGGAACGCGAAAGGCGCGCGGCGCGAGGCGGCCCCGGCAGGCACGCGTCGTGCGGCATTCATCGCGTCGCGCAAGCCGCTGCGTTGCACAAGCGCCGCGCACCGCCGATTCCGCCGATTCCATGCCCGCCGCGCGGGTATCGGGCCGGGCAGCGAAACCCGGTAGACTGACCGGCTTCACAACGACAATTCGACAATCGAGGAGACGCCGATGATGGCCCCGAAGGACTTGCTGCTCGCGCTGGTCGTGATCCTGGCGTGGGGCGTGAACTTCGTCGTGATCAAGGTCGGCTTGCACGGCATGCCGCCGATGCTGCTCGGCGCGCTGCGCTTCACGCTCGCGGCCGTGCCCGCGGTGTTCTTCGTGCGCCGGCCGCAGATTTCGTGGCGGCTGCTGGTGCTGTACGGCGCGACGATCCAGCTCGGCCAGTTCGTGTTCCTGTTCACCGGCATGTACGTCGGCATGCCGGCCGGCCTCGCGTCGCTCGTGCTGCAGTCGCAGGCGTTCTTCACGCTGGTGTTCGCGATGCTGTTCCTCGGCGAGCGGCTGCGCGTGCAGAACCTGGTCGGGCTCGCGATCGCCGCGGGCGGGCTCGTCGTGATCGCCGCGCAGGGCGGCCGCGCGATGACGCTCGCGGGCTTCCTGCTGACGATCTGCTCGGCCGCGATGTGGGCGATCGGCAATATCGTCACGAAGAAGGTCGGGAAGGCGAACCTCGTGTCGCTCGTGGTGTGGGCGAGCCTCGTGCCGCCCGTGCCGTTCTTCCTGCTGTCGCTGTGGTTCGAGGGGCCGCAGCGGATCGCGACCGCGCTCGCCGGGCTGAACGGCGCGTCGATCTTCGCGGTCGTCTATCTGGCGTTCGTCGCGACGCTGCTCGGCTACGGGCTGTGGAGCCGCCTGCTGTCGCGCTACCCGGCCGCTCAGGTCGCGCAGTTCTCGCTGCTGGTGCCGATCGTCGGGCTCGCGTCGTCGGCGCTGCTGCTCGACGAGCATCTGACGCAATCGCAACTGATCGGCGCCGCGCTCGTGATGGGCGGACTCGCGGTGAACGTGTTCGGCGGGAAACTGCTGAGCCGCTTCGCGGCGTCGTGACGCGCCGGCACGCAGCGCGTGCCGGCGGCAGGGAAGGGATGGCGCTCAGGCCATCCGGTTCTTCGCGAGCGGCGGATTCGCGGCGAAATAACGCTTGATGCCGCGGAAGATCGCGTCGGCCATCTCGTCGCGATAGCTGTCGTCGTTGAGCCGGCGCTCTTCGTCCGGGTTGCTGATGAACGCGGTCTCGACGAGGATCGACGGAATGTCGGGCGCCTTCAGCACCGCGAACCCGGCCTGCTCGACCGAGCCCTTGTGCAGCTTGTTGATCCCGCCCACTTCCTTCAGCACGTAGTTGCCGTAGCGCAGCGAGTCGCGGATCTGCGCGGTCGTCGACATGTCGAACAGCGCGCGGTTGACCGCCGCGTCCGCCGTCTTGATGTTGATGCCGCCGATCAGGTCCGACGAATTTTCCTTGTTCGCCATCCAGCGCGCCGCGGCGCTCGTCGCGCCGTGGTCGGACAGCGCGAACACCGACGAGCCGCGTGCGGACGGCGTCGTGAACGCGTCCGCGTGGATCGACACGAACAGATCCGCGCCGACGCGGCGCGCCTTCTGCACGCGCACGTTCAGCGGCACGAAGAAATCGGCGTCGCGCGTCATCATCGCGCGCATGTTCGGTGCGGCGTCGATCTTCGCGCGCAGCTTCTTCGCGATGTCGAGCGCGATGTGCTTCTCGTACGTGCCGCCGCCGCCGATCGCGCCGGGGTCCTCGCCGCCGTGGCCGGGGTCGATCGCGACCGTCAGCAGGCGTACCGTGCCGCCCTTGCCGGCGCCTTTGCCAGCATTGGGCGCGGTGAACTTGTAGGTGTCGCCGTCGTCGTCGCTGTCGTCGCGGCGCGCGATGACGGGCGGCGGCTTGACGGCCGGTTTCGCGGGCGTCGACGGCGCGCCGGCGGCCGGCGGCGCATGCGGCGTGGCCGGCGTGTTCTGCGCGAAACGCTGGAAGAACGCATCGCTGTTGTCGCCCGCGCCGGGCGGCGGGGTGCCCGGGCCGGCCAGCGTGGACGGCGGCTGCATCTGCTGCGCGCGTGCGTTGTCGTTGAGCGCCTGTTCCTTGCGCTCCGTCTGCGCGATCAGGTCGGACAGCGGATCGGGCGCGACGGCCGGATACAGGTCGAACACGAGCCGGTACTTGTAGGTGCCGACGGGCGGCAGCGTGAACACCTGCGGCTTCACCGAGCCTTTCAGGTCGAACACCATCCGCACGACGTGCGGCTGATACTGGCCGACGCGCACCGACTGGATCTGCGGATCGTTCGGCGCGATCTTCGATACGAGGTCGCGCAGCGCCTGGTCGAGATCGAGGCCGCTGAGGTCGACGACCAGACGATCGGGACCCTGCAGCAGCTGTTGGCTATTCTGCAGCGGCTGGTCGGATTCGATCGTGACGCGCGTGTAATCGCGTGCGGGCCACACGCGCACGCCGAGCACCGACGACGCGTGCGCGAGCCGCGGCGCGACGAGACCGAGCACCAGCGTCGACGCCCCCGCGCGCAGGATCTGACGGCGCCGCCAGTTGTGCGTCGCGGTGGCCGCCGATTCGATCGAGCGGAACGGTTTGATCAACATCTTTCGAGACATGCCTTTCCTGAAGCGCTGTACGCCCGGACGGTGAGGGCACGGCCGTCGCCCTCCACGTCGAGCGAGAAAACCAGATCGGGCACGCCGAGCAGCGCGCCCGCCTGTTGCGGCCATTCGACGAGGCAGATCGCGCTGGAATTGAAATATTCGCGAAAGCCCGCATCGGACCATTCGGCCGGATCGTTGAATCGATACAGATCGAAGTGATAGACCTCGAGTTCCCCGTCGCTGCGTTCGAGCGCGTACGGCTCGACGAGCGTATAGGTCGGGCTGCGCACGCGCCCCGGGTGGCCGAGGCCGCGCAGGATCGCGCGCACAAGCGTCGTCTTGCCCGCGCCGAGATCGCCGACCAGCTGGATCTGCAGCCCGTCGAACGCATGGGCGCGGCCGAGCTCGATGCGCGCCGCGTCGAGCGCGTGCGCGAAGCGGGTGCCGAAAGCCTCGGTCGCCGCTTCGTCGGCGAGCGCGATCACGCGCTCCGCGAGCGGGGCGGGCAACGTGGCTTGAGGCGGTTGGCTGGACGTGGCTGGCATTCTCGTAAAATAGTGCGATGAACCGACTACCGGAACGCGCCGCATCCGACAGGCTTTCGACTCAGGGCGAAGGCGCGGCGCCGTGCGCGCTCGACGATGCGGCGTTGACTGCGCTCGCCGCGCGCATCAGGGCGTGGGGGCGCGAATTGGGTTTCGGCGCGATCGGCATCAGCGATACCGATCTCTCGGATGCCGAAGCAGGCCTCGCCGCCTGGCTGGAAGCCGGCTACCACGGCGAGATGGATTATATGGCGAAACATGGGATGAAACGCGCGCGGCCGGCCGAACTTGTGGCCGGTACGCGACGCGTGATCTCCGTGCGGCTCGCCTACCTGCCGGCCGAAACGCTCGCGGCCGACGCGCCCGGCGGCGAGCCCGGCGCGCTCGTGCCGCACGACTGGCGCGCGCGCGAACGGGCGCGGCTCGACGATCCGCAGGCGGCCGTCGTGTCGATCTATGCGCGCGGCCGCGACTATCACAAGGTGCTGCGCAACCGGCTGCAGACGCTCGCGGAGCGCATCGAGCGCGAGATCGGCGGCTTCGGCTACCGTGTGTTCACCGATTCGGCGCCCGTGCTCGAGGTCGAACTCGCGCAGAAGGCCGGGGTCGGCTGGCGCGGCAAGCACACGCTGCTGCTGCAGCGCGATGCCGGCTCGCTGTTCTTTCTCGGCGAGATCTACGTCGACCTGCCGCTGCCGACCGACGCGCACACGTCGCCCGACACCGCGCCCGAGACGCCCGGCGCGCACTGCGGCAGCTGCACGCGCTGCATCGACGCGTGCCCGACCGGCGCGATCGTCGAGCCGTACCGCGTCGATGCGCGCCGCTGCATCTCGTACCTGACGATCGAATTGAAAGGCAGCATCCCCGAGCCGCTGCGGCCGATGATCGGCAATCGCGTGTACGGCTGCGACGACTGCCAGCTCGTGTGCCCGTGGAACAAGTTCGCGCAGGCCGCGCCCGTCGCCGATTTCGACGTGCGGCACGGCCTCGACCGCGCGACGCTCGTCGAGCTGTTCGCGTGGGACGCGGAAGCATTCGATACGCGGATGCAGGGCAGCGCGATCCGGCGCATCGGCTACGAAAGCTGGCTGCGCAATCTCGCGGTCGGGCTCGGCAATGCGTTGCGCGCCGGCGCGGACCGGCTCGCGCCGCCCGCGCGCGACGCGATCGTCGCCGCGCTGCGCGCCCGCGCCGACGATCCGTCGCCGGTCGTGCGCGAGCATGTCGAATGGGCGCTGCGAGCCGCGTGAAGGCGGCGTAAAGTGTCGTCGGCGCGCGGGCAGGACCGCGCGCATCCCCGGTAGGAGAAGGCAATGTTCAACGCAGTCATCGACGCGCCGTTCGGCAAGGTCGGCATCCGCACCGATGCCGCGGTGGTGCGCGAGATCGTCTATCTGCCCGAATCGATGCAGTCGGTCGATCCGGATTCGGCGCTCGCGAAGCGCGCGGTCGAGCAGATCGAACGTTATTTCGAGCGTGCGTCCGCGCGCTTCGACCTGCCGCTCGCCGACGTCGGCAGCGCATTCCAGCACCGCGTGTGGGACGTGATCAGCGATATCCCACCCGGTACCGTGCTGACCTACGGCCAGGTCGCGAAGCGGATCGGCAGCGCGCCGCGCGCGGTCGGCCAGGCATGCGGCGCGAACTACTTCCCGCTCGTGATCCCGTGCCATCGCGTGGTCGCGGCGGGCGGGCTCGGCGGGTTCGCGAACCACGACGACAACGGTTATTACCAGAAAGTGAAGCGCTGGCTGCTGGCGCACGAGGGCGTGCCGTACCAATGAGCGAACCGATGATTTCCCCCGACGCCGCCGCCGACACCGACACCGCCGCGGCATCGCCCGCGCTGCTCGCGAGCCGCGCGTCGATCGACGTGTTCTGCGATGCGCTGTGGCTCGAGCACGGGCTCGCGCGCAACACGCTCGATGCGTACCGGCGCGACCTGGCGCTGTTTTCCCACTGGCTGGCCGCGACGCACGACGCGCCGCTCGATGCCGCCAACGAGGCGATGGTGACCGGCTACATCGCCGCGCGCAGCGACGGCAAGGCGACGTCGTCGAACCGGCGGCTGTCCGTATTCCGCCGCTATTACGGCTGGGCCGTGCGCGAGCATCGCGCGAGCGCCGACCCGACGCTGCGCATCACGTCCGCGAAACAGGCGGCCCGATTCCCGTCGACGCTGTCCGAGGCGCAGGTCGAGGCGCTGCTCGGCGCGCCCGACATCGACACGCCGCTCGGCCTGCGCGATCGCACGATGCTCGAGCTGATGTACGCGAGCGGGCTGCGCGTGAGCGAGCTCGTGACGCTGAAGACGGTCGAGGTCGGGCTCAACGAAGGCGTCGTGCGCGTGATGGGCAAGGGGTCGAAGGAGCGGCTCGTGCCGTTCGGCGAAGTCGCGCACGGCTGGATCGAACGCTACCTGCGCGACGCGCGGCCCGCGCTCCTCGGTGCACGCGCGGCCGACGCGCTGTTCGTGACCGCGCGCGGCGACGGGATGACGCGCCAGCAGTTCTGGAACATCATCAAGCGCCACGCGCAGCAGGCCGACGTGCGCGCGCACCTGTCGCCGCACACGCTGCGGCACGCGTTCGCGACGCACCTGCTGAACCACGGCGCCGACCTGCGCGTTGTGCAGCTGCTGCTCGGCCACAGCGACATCTCGACCACGCAGATCTATACGCACGTCGCGCGCGAGCGGCTCAAGACGCTGCACGCGCAGCATCACCCGCGCGGCTGACGCGCGACCGTCCATGCGGCGCGCTGCGGCGCGCGCGCCGATGCGGGCTGCGCGGCCCGCGGCGGCCGCGTCAGACCAGCTCGCGCAGCCGGTGCTTGAGCACCTTGCCGGTCGACGCGGCCGGCAGCGCATCGAGCACGCGGATGTGCGCGGGGCGTTTGTAAGCGATGAGCCGATCCGCGCACCATGCGTGCAATGCTGCCTCGTCCACCGCCGCGCCCGGCACCCGCTCGACGAACGCGAGCACTTCCTCGTTGCCCTCGATCGCGCGGCCGATCACGGCTGCCTGCACGACGTCCGGATGCGCGTTCAGCACCTGTTCGACCTCGACCGGATACACGTTGAAGCCCGAGCGGATGATCAGCTCCTTGCTGCGGCCCGCGATCGTCATCGCGCCGTCCGCGTCCTGCCGCGCGAGATCACTGGTGCTCAGCCAGCCGTCCGGCGACACGGCCGCGCGCGTCGCGTCCACGTTGCGGTAGTAGCCGAGCATCACGTTCGGGCCGCGCACGCGGATCTCGCCGACTTCGCCTTGCGGCACGTCGGTGCCGTCCGGCGCGACGATCCGCATGTCGACGCCCGGGATCGGCACGCCGACCGAACTGTCCGCGCGCGGCGCGTCGAGCGGCGTCTGCGTGATCGTCGGGCTGCTCTCGGTCATCCCGTAGCCGTTGTGCAGCGGCACGCCGTACAGGCGCTCGACGCGGGCCTTCAGGTTCGCGTCGAGCGGCGAGCCGCCCGAATACGCGAAGCGCAGCCGCGGCGCGCGCCACGCGTGGCCGTGCGTGTGCAGGTGTTCGAGCAGCTTCGCGTGCATCGCCGGCACGCCCTGGAAGATCGTCACGCCTTCGTCGGCGAGCGCGACGCGCACGGCTTCCGGCGAGAAGCGCGGCGCGAGCCGCAGCGTCGCGCCCGCATACAGGCTGCCGAGGCACACCGACGCGAGCCCGTACACGTGCGACACGGGCAGCACCGTATAGACGACGTCGTCGGGCGACACGCGGCGCAGCGTGCTCGATATCGCCGCGATGAACAGCAGGTTGCGGTGCGACAGCATCACGCCTTTTGGCGTACCGGTCGTGCCGGTCGTGTAGATCAGCGCCGCGCATTGCCCGGCGCCGTCGGCGGCCACCGGTTCGGCAGGGGCGCCCGCATCGACGCGATACGACCACGCGCCGATGTCGACCGCCAGCGCGCCGGCGGGCGTCGCGCCGAGCCGCTCGGCGTGGGCGCGCGCGTCGGCCGACGCGTCGGTCGTGAACGCGATCAGCTTCGGCCGCGCGTGCGCGGCGATCGCGTCGAGCTCGGCGGCCGACAGCCGCGCGTTCGACACGAGCGCCCACGCGTCGACGCGGGCGGCCGCGAACAGCAGCACGATCTGCGCGACGCAGTTTTCCGCGACGATCATCACGCGGTCGCCGCCTTGCACGCCGAGGCTCGTCAGCCGCGCGGCCGCCGCGTCGACGGCCTGCGCCAGCTCGCCGTACGACAGCCGGCGCGCATCCTCGATCAGCGCCGGATGCGCGGGCGACTGCGCGGCCCGGTGCGCGGGCACGTCGGCGATGCGGCGCGGCAGCGCGGCGAGCAGCGCATCGACGTCGAGCGCTTCGGATGAACGGACGGGCGAGGACATGGCGTCTCCAGATGAGGGGCCGGCGGCGGCCGACGATATTTGCGAACGATCGTGCCATGACGGCGCGCGCGCCACAATCAGCCAATCGGGCAATAGCGCTTCACGATGTTCGCAACGATGATGGGTGCAATCGTGACGGCGCTGCGGCGGGCCGGTGGAAAACGGGCCGCGAGTATACCGTCGGCGCGGCCGTTGACGTGGGCACGGCGTCGCGCGCCCGCCGATCGTTCGCCATTAAAATGCCGCCATGAGCAAATCCAGACACGTGTCCGAAACCCCCGCGACCCAGTTGCTGCGCCGTCATGGCGTCGCATTCGGCGAGCATCCGTACGAATACGTCGAGCACGGCGGCACCGGCGAATCGGCGCGCCAGCTCGGCGTCGACGAGCACAGCGTCGTGAAGACGCTCGTGATGGAAGACGAGCACGCGAAGCCGCTGATCGTGCTGATGCACGGCGACCGCACCGTGTCGACCAAGAACCTCGCGCGGCAGATTGGCGCGAAGCGTGTCGAACCGTGCAAGCCCGACGTCGCGAACCGCCATTCGGGCTATCTGGTCGGCGGCACGTCGCCGTTCGGCACGCGCAAGACGATGCCCGTCTACGTCGAGGCGACCATCCTCGAACTGCCGACGATCTACCTGAACGGCGGCCGGCGCGGCTACCTGGTCAGCCTCGCGCCGGCGGTGCTCACGTCGCTGCTCGGCGCGCAGCCCGTGCAGTGCGCGAGCGTCGACTGAGGGTTTCACCTTCGTGGCACCCCGCGCCCGTTCGGTAGAATGGGCGCCGTTTCGGCCTGCCGGCTTGCCGCGCCCGGCCGTCCCTTTCCCGATACGTTGAAAGAAGAGTCCTCCGCATGCAGATCCTGCTCGCCGCCCTCGTTGCCTACCTGATCGGTTCGGTGTCGTTCGCCGTCGTCGTCAGTTCCGTGATGGGCCTGGCCGACCCGCGTTCGTACGGGTCGAAGAATCCCGGCGCGACCAACGTGCTGCGCAGCGGCAACAAGAAGGCCGCGATCCTGACGCTCGTCGGCGATGCGTTCAAGGGCTGGATCGCCGTGTGGCTCGCCCGGCACTTCGGCCTGCCCGACGTCGCGGTCGCGTGGGTCGCGATCGCCGTGTTCCTCGGCCACCTGTACCCGGTGTTCTTCCGCTTCCAGGGCGGCAAGGGCGTCGCGACCGCGGCCGGCGTGCTGCTCGCCGTGCACCCGGTGCTCGGGCTCGCGACCGCGCTGACCTGGCTGATCGTCGCGTTCTTCTTCCGCTATTCGTCGCTCGCCGCGCTGGTCGCGGCCGTGTTCGCGCCGGTGTTCGACGTGTTCCTGTTCGGCATGCCGGGCCACAACCCGGTCGCCTGGGCCGTGCTCGCGATGAGCGTGCTGCTCGTGTGGCGTCACCGCGGCAACATTTCGAAGCTGCTCGCGGGGCAGGAGAGCCGGATCGGCGACAAGAAGAAGGCGGCCGCGGACGGCGGCGCGCAGGACGGCGGGAAAGCCTGAGAACGCGCGGCGCGGGCCGCGCGCCGGGCGCGCCACGTAGGCGTGGCCCGGCCGGATGACGCGACGCAGCGGTTGGCGGTCAGTCGCGGAAGTTGTTGAAGTCGAGCGGCGTGTCGGTCACGTCCTTGCGCAGCATCGCGATCGTGCTTTGCAGGTCGTCGCGCTTCGTGCCCGAGACGCGCACCGCGTCGCCCTGGATGCTCGCCTGCACCTTGATCTTGCTGTCCTTCACGAGGCGCACGATCTTCTTCGCGAGGTCGCCCGTCACGCCCTTCTTCACGGTGACGATCTGCTTGACCTTGTCGCCGCCGATCTTCTCGACCTTGCCGTAGTCGAGAAAGCGCACGTCGACGTTGCGCTTGGCCAGCTTGCCGATCAGCACGTCCTTGACCTGGCCGAGCTTGAAATCGTCGTCGGCGAACAGCGTCAGCTCGCGTTCCTTCTGCTCGACGCGTGCGTCGGAGCCCTTGAAGTCGAAGCGCGTCGAAATTTCCTTGTTCGACTGCTCGATGGCGTTCTTCACTTCGATCATGTTCGCTTCGGAAACGACGTCGAACGATGGCATGGCATTCTCCCTTGAGATGCGGGCGCCCGGCTCGCGCGCGGGCACTCGCTATAATTGCGGACTGTTTGCCATTTTACCGATGCCCCTCCGTTTGCCCAAGGCCGGCCATGCGCCGCCCGGGCCGACGTGACCGCGAATGCCGATGCCCCCTGACGATTCCGCCCTGTCGCTGCTTCCCGACCATCCGCTCGCCGCGCACAACACGTTCGGCATCGCCGCGCGCGCGCGCTTCGCCGCGCGCATCACGCAGGTCGCGCAGTTCGAGGCGCTGCATCGCGACCCGCGGGTCGTGAGCCTGCCGCAGCTCGTGCTCGGCGGCGGCAGCAATGTCGTGTTCACGCGCGATTTCGACGGCGTCGTGCTGCTCGACGAGATCGCGGGCCGCCGCGTCGTGCGCGAGGACGACGACGCGTGGTACGTCGAGGCCGGCGGCGGCGAGCACTGGCACGCGTTCGTCGCGTGGACGCTCGAGCACGGGATGCCGGGCCTCGAGAATCTCGCGCTGATCCCGGGCACCGTCGGCGCCGCGCCGATCCAGAACATCGGCGCGTACGGCCTTGAGATGAAGGCGTATTTCGATTCGCTGGTCGCGGTCGAGCTGGCGACGGGGCGCAGCGAGCGCTTCGACGCCGCGCGCTGCGCGTTCGGCTATCGCGACAGCTTCTTCAAGCGGGAAGGGCGCGGCCGGTTCGCGATCGTCGCGGTGACGTTCCGGCTGCCGAAGCAGTGGACGCCGCGGCTCGGTTACGCGGACGTCACGCGCGAGCTCGACGCGCGCGGCATCGCGCCGGATGCGGCGACGCCGCGCGACGTGTTCGATGCGGTCGTCGCGATCCGCCGCGCGAAGCTGCCCGATCCGCTGGTGCTCGGCAATGCAGGCAGTTTCTTCAAGAATCCGGTGATCGACGCCGCGCAGTTCGATGCGCTGCGCGCTCGCGCGCCGGATGTCGTGTCGTATCCGCAGCCGGACGGGCAGGTGAAGCTCGCGGCCGGCTGGCTGATCGACCGTTGCGGCTGGAAGGGGCGCGCACTCGGGGCGGCGGCCGTGCACGACCGCCAGGCGCTCGTGCTCGTCAATCGCGGCGGCGCGACGGGCGCCGACGTACTGGCGCTGGCGCGGGCGATCCAGGCCGACGTGCGCGCGCGGTTCGGCGTCGAGCTGGAGGCGGAGCCGGTTTGCCTGTAACGCAGTGCGCGCCGGTTTTGGCGCGCCCAAACGAAAAGCGCCGATCGTCGACCGGCGCTTTTTTTACGCGTGTGCGTTGGGCGGCGCGTCAGTGCTTGAGGCGACCGAGCAGCAGGAATTCCATCAGCGCCTTCTGCACGTGCAGGCGGTTTTCCGCTTCGTCCCACACGACGCTCTGCGGGCCATCGATCACGCCGGCCGTCACTTCCTCGCCGCGGTGCGCGGGCAGGCAGTGCATGAAGAGGGCATGCGGATTCGCGTGGCCCATCATTTCCTCGTCGACGCACCAGTCGGCGAATGCCTGCTTGCGCGCGTCGTTCTCGGCCTCGAAGCCCATGCTCGTCCACACGTCGGTGGTGACGAGATCGGCGCCCTTGCACGCTTCGTTCGGATCGTCGAACACCTCGTAGAACGGCGCGCTGTCGGGCGACACGAGCTTCATGTCGAGCGCATAGCCGGGCGGGGTGGACAGGCGCAGCTTGAAGCCGAGGATCTGCGCGGCTTCGATCCACGTGTAGAGCATGTTGTTCGCGTCGCCGACCCATGCGACGGTCTTGCCGGCGATCGGGCCGCGGTGCTCGTAGTACGTGAAGATGTCGGCGAGCACCTGGCACGGGTGGTAGTCGTTCGTCAGCCCGTTGATCACCGGCACGCGGGAATTCTGCGCGAAGCGCGTGATCACGTCCTGCTCGAACGTCCGGATCATGATGATGTCGACCATCCGCGAGATGACTTGCGCGGAATCCTCGACGGGTTCGCCGCGGCCGAGCTGTGTGTCGCGCGTGCTCATGAACACGGCGTGGCCGCCGAGCTGGAAGATCCCGGCCTCGAACGACAGGCGCGTGCGCGTCGAGCTCTTCTCGAAGATCATCGCGAGCGTGCGGTCGTGCAGCGGGTGATAGGTCTCGTAGTTCTTGAACTTGCGCTTCAGGATACCCGTGCGTTCGAGCACGTACTCGTAGTCTTCCAGCGAGAAATCCTTGAACTGCAGGTAGTGACGAATGGTTTTGGCGGTCATGAAACGAAATACGGCGGGTCTCACCCGGCAGCGAGGCCGGACGGCGCCGCCGTCGGGTGTGGATAACTCAAAGCAGCATAAAGGATTTTCTGTGCTTTGACGAGCCGTGGCGCGACGCGGAGCAGGATCGCCGCGCGCGACCGGCGGTGCGGGAAGAGGGGCGTCGGGACGCCGCGCGATGGCGCGCTGCGGTATAATTCGAAAGTTTTCTCCAGCCCGGCAGGCAAGGCTTTTCGCGCTCTGCCGGACACAAGCCGTGCGCTGCACACATCCGGTGCAGTCCACCGGCGGCGCGCATCGACGCTCCGTTTTCGGGATATCGATGGCCGCGCGCCGCCGACCCTCCAGCTTTGTGTTCGCGTATCCAGGCGCCGTTGCCTGGACATCGCCGGGCCGTCACTTGGGTAACCACATGGCTGAAACCCCTCCGACCGAATTTTTCATCCAGGGCATCACGAAAGACGGGAAAAAGTTTCGCCCGAGCGACTGGTCGGAACGTCTGGCCGGTGTGATGGCCTGCTTCGGGCCGGGGGCGAGTGGGCCGAACGCGCGTCTCAAGTATTCGCTGTACGTGCGCCCGACGATGCTCGGCGACCTCAAATGCGTGATCCTCGATTCGCGGTTGCGCGACATCGAGCCGATGGCGTTCGATTTCGTGCTGAATTTCGCGAAGGACAACAACCTCGTCGTGACCGAGGCGTGCGAACTGCCGGACTACAACACGAAGAAGTGAGCGATGCCGACGGGCGAGGGCGCGTGCCGCGCCCGCCGTCAGGCAACTGCCACCGCGCACGATGCGCGGGCGACAGGCAACGAAAAAGCCCGCCTAGGCGGGCTTTTTCGCGATCGCAGGAAACAGGAACGCCCGCGTGAGCGGGCGCACCGGAGTTACGCTGCTGCCTGCAGGCCCTTGACGGCTGCGGCCAGGCGGCTCTTGCTGCGAGCGGCCTTGTTCTTGTGAACGATCTTCTTGTCGGCGATCGTGTCGATCGTCTTCACGGCAGCCTTGAACAGCTCGGCAGCCTTTGCCTGGTCGCCGGCTTCAACAGCCTTGCGAACCGACTTGATCGCGGTACGGAATTTCGAGCGCAGCGCCGAGTTGTGCGAGTTTGCCTTCGCGGCCTGACGGGCGCGCTTGCGTGCTTGTGCGGAGTTAGCCATGACGGTTCCTTATCCTGTCCTGTTTCCAGAGCTTGGAGCCTGACGGCCAAGCGCTGCTTTTCGATCCGTCCCCTGAGAACGATTGCCCAGGGGCGCATAAAAAAACGGTGATTTTAACCGAGGCCGGGACATGAAAACGGCAGTTGCCGTGCATGTACGAGCCCAGAAACCGGCGATTATAGCAACAAAATCAAGCGAGTGGCAAGTTCAACGTGATGTCGGCCGGATGGGGCCGTCGGCGGCCGGTGCGCTTTTCGGCATCGGCCGGTGGCCGGGTCGCGCAACGTCCGTATAATAAGCGCCCCATGAATCTATTCCGAGCCCTGCTGACGGTCAGCGGCTTCACGCTGCTGTCGCGCGTGACCGGACTGGCCCGCGAAACGCTGATCGCCCGTGCGTTCGGCGCCAGTCAATACACCGACGCGTTCTACGTCGCCTTCCGTATCCCGAACCTGCTGCGCCGCCTGTCCGCCGAAGGCGCGTTCTCGCAGGCGTTCGTGCCGATCCTCGCCGAGTTCAAGAACCAGCAGGGGCACGACGCGACGAAGGCGCTCGTCGACGCGATGTCCACCGTGCTCGCGTGGGCGCTGGCCGTGCTGTCGGTCGTCGGGATCGCCGGCGCGTCGTGGGTCGTGTTCGCGGTCGCGTCCGGCCTGCACAGCGACGGCCAGGCGTTTCCGCTCGCGGTCACGATGACGCGGATCATGTTCCCGTACATCGTGTTCATTTCGCTGACCACGCTCGCGTCGGGCGTGCTGAACACGTACAAGAGCTTCTCGCTGCCCGCGTTCGCGCCGGTGCTGCTCAACGTCGCGTTCATCGCCGCGGCCGTGTTCGTCGCGCCGCACCTGAAGGTGCCGGTCTACGCGCTCGCGTGGGCCGTCATCGTCGGCGGCGTGCTGCAGTTTCTCGTGCAGTTGCCGGGCCTGAAGAAGATCGACATGGTGCCGCTGATCGGCGTCAACCCGCTGCGCGCGCTGCGTCATCCGGGCGTGAAACGCGTGCTCGCGAAAATGGTGCCGGCGACGTTCGCGGTGTCCGTCGCGCAATTGTCGCTGATCATCAACACCAACATCGCGTCGCGGCTCGGGCAGGGCGCCGTGTCGTGGATCAATTACGCCGACCGCCTGATGGAATTCCCGACCGCGCTGCTCGGCGTCGCGCTCGGCACGATCCTGCTGCCGAGCCTGTCGAAGGCGCACGTCGACGCCGATTCGCACGAATATTCGGCGCTGCTCGACTGGGGGCTGCGCGTCACGTTCCTGCTCGCGGCGCCGAGCGCGCTCGCGCTGTTCTTCTTCGCGACGCCGCTCACCGCGACCCTCTTCAACTACGGCAAGTTCGACGCGCATACCGTCACGATGGTCGCGCGCGCGCTCGCGACCTACGGGATCGGCCTCGTCGGCATCATCCTGATCAAGATCCTCGCGCCGGGCTTCTATGCGAAGCAGGACATCAAGACGCCCGTGAAGATCGCGATCGGCGTGCTGATCGTCACGCAGCTGTCGAACTACGTGTTCGTGCCGTTGATCGGCCACGCGGGCCTCACGCTGAGCATCGGCGTCGGCGCGTGCCTGAATTCGCTGCTGCTGTTCCTCGGGCTGCGCAAGCGCGGCATCTACCAGCCGTCGCCGGGCTGGCTGCGCTTCTTCGTGCAGCTCGTCGGCGCGGCGCTCGTGCTCGCGGGCGTGATGCACTGGTGCGCGATCAGTTTCGACTGGACCGGCATGCGCGCGCAGCCGCTCGATCGCATTGCGCTGATGGCCGCGTGCCTCGTGCTGTTTGCTGCACTATATTTCGGTATGTTGTGGGTGATGGGCTTCAAATACGCTTATTTCAGAAGGCGCGCCAAGTGACGACCGCAATGACCCGCGTCCTCGACTACTTCAGCACGCTCGTGGCGGACGACGACAGTCTGCCCGTCACGGAAGCCGCGCTGTCGCTGGCGCAGGACGCGTATCCCGACCTCGACCTGCAGGGCACGCTGGCCGAACTCGACATGCTGGCGGCGCGGCTGCGCCGGCGGCTCGCCGACGATACGGACCTGAAGGGCCGCGTCGCGGCGTTGAACGAGTTCTTCTTCCGCGAGCTCGGCTTCGCGTGCAATCACAACGATTACTACGACCCCGATAACAGCCACCTGAACGCCGTGCTGAAACGGCGGCGAGGGATCCCGATCTCGCTGTCGGTGCTGTACCTGGAGCTCGCGGAGCAGATCGGCGTACCGGCGCGCGGCGTGTCGTTTCCCGGCCATTTCCTGCTGCGCGTGACGCTGCCGGACGGCGACCTGATCATCGATCCGACCAACGGCCATTCGCTGTCCGAAGCCGAGATGGTCGAGATGCTCGAGCCGTACGTCGCGCGGGCGGCGGGCGCCGTCGACAGCGCGTTGCGCGCGCTGCTGCAGCCCGCGACGAGCCGCGAGATCATCGCGCGGATGCTGCGCAACCTGAAGACGATCTATCTGCAGACGGAACGCTGGCAGCGGCTGCTCGCGGTGCAGCAGCGGCTCGTGATCCTGTTGCCCGAGCAGCTCGACGAGGTGCGCGACCGCGGCTTCGCGTATGCGCGGCTCGACTACCTGCGCCCTGCGCTCGAGGATCTCGAGCAGTATCTCGGCGAGCGGCCGGAGGCGGAAGACGCGACTGTCGTCGAGTCGCAGGTCAGCGAATTGCGGCAGCGGATGCAGCGCGACGGCGAGGATTGAGCCGCGGCGCGCCACGGCTCGCACACGGAAAGAACGCCCGCTTCGCGGGCGTTTTTATTGCGCGCGTGCTGCAGGCTCGTGCAACTCGCGGCAGGCGAAAAAAAAGCCGCCCGGAACGGGCGGCTTGCGGGTGCGCGACGCGCTGCTTACTTCAGTGCGTCGAATGCGCGCTCGCGGATCTCGTCGACGGTGCCGAGGCCCGAGATCTTGCGATACTGCGGCGCCTTCAGACCGTTTTCCTCGCCGCGCTGCGCCCAGTCGCCGTAGTACGTGATCAGCGGCTTGGTCTGCGCTTCGTACACTTCGAGACGCTTTTTGACAGTTTCTTCCTTGTCGTCGTCGCGCTGGATCAGCGGTTCGCCCGTCACGTCGTCGTGACCTTCGACCTTCGGCGGGTTGAACTTGACGTGGTACGTGCGGCCCGATGCCGGGTGCGTGCGGCGGCCGCTCATGCGCTCGATGATTTCCGAGAACGGCACGTCGATCTCGAGCACGTAGTCGATCGCGACGCCGGCGTCCTTCATCGCGTCAGCCTGCGCGATCGTACGCGGGAAGCCGTCGAACAGATAGCCGTTCGCGCAGTCGGATTCCTTCAGGCGCTCTTTCACGAGGCCGATGATCAGCGCGTCCGGCACGAGCTTGCCGGCATCCATGTAACCCTTCGCCTCGACGCCGAGCGGCGTGCCGGCCTTCACGGCCGCACGCAGCATGTCACCCGTCGAGATTTGCGGGATGCCGAATTTTTCCTTGATGAAGTTTGCCTGGGTGCCCTTTCCCGCGCCGGGCGCGCCCAACAGGATCAAACGCATGGTGATATCTCCAAGTATGTAGATTCGTGTGGCGAGACACAAAGGCGTCGGCGACGGCGGGCGCGGGGCTTGCCCGGCGCGTGGCGGACCGGTCCGATGCGGCGCGTCGGTCGAGCGACGCGCGGCTGCCGGCAGGGCCACGGGCGGGGTCAAGCGAGGACGCGCTGGTCGCGGACGGCTCGCACAATCGCCTGATTATGCCATGGGTTATTTTGAACCCGGCTGAAAAAGGGCCTGCACGCGCGCGAGATCGGCCGGCGTGTCGATGCCGGCTTCGGGCGCGGATTCGGTGATCAGCACTGCGATGCGCTCGCCGTGCCACAGCGCGCGCAGCTGTTCGAGCTGCTCGGCCTGTTCGATCGGCGCCTGCGCGAGCGACGGATAGGTGCGCAGGAAACGCGCGCGATACGCATAGAGGCCGATGTGCCGGTAGACCGGGAAAGCCGGTGCTGGCATGGCCGCGACGTCGGGCCAGTGCGGCTGGTACGCGTCGCGGCTCCACGGAATCGGCGCGCGCGAGAAGTACAGCGCGACGCTCTGCGCGTCGAGCGCGACCTTCACGACGTTCGGGTTGAATACGTCGGCCGCGTCGTGAATCGGGTGAGCGGCGGTCGCGATCGCGCACGCCGGATGCGCGGCCAGGTGCGACGCTACGTCGCGGACGAGCACGGGGTCGATCAGCGGCTCGTCGCCCTGCACGTTGACGACGACGGTGTCGTCGCGCCAGCCGAAGGCCGCCGCGACTTCCGCGAGCCGGTCCGTGCCGGACGGATGGTCGGCGCGCGTGAGCACCGCTTCGAAGCCGTGATCGCGCGCCGCGTCGAGCACGCTCTGCGCATCGGATGCGACGAGCACCTGCTGCGCGCCCGCCTCGCGCGCGCGCTCGGCGACGCGCACGACCATCGGCTTGCCGCCGAGATCGGCGAGCGGCTTGTTCGGGAGCCGCGTCGACGCGAGCCGGGCGGGAATGACGGCGATGAAGGGTTGCGGGTGAGTCATCGGGAAGCGCTGAGAAGGACGGGGCGGGCGACGCCGGAAGCCGGTCGCCCGGCGGAGTGCGGCGGCCCGGCCGGGGCCGGGCCGTCGGGTACGAATCGGTGCGCCGGGCGAGCGGCGCGGCGGTTCAGCGGCCGGCCGGGTCGACCGGCGTGCCTTCGACGGTCTGGCGCGCTTCGTCGACGAGCATCACGGGGATGCCGTCGCGGATCGGGTACGCGAGCTTGTCCGCGTTGCAGATCAGCTCCTGCGCGGCACGGTCGTAGTGGAGCGGGCCTTTGCAGATAGGGCACACAATGATTTCAAGCAGGCGAGCGTCCACGGAGTTTCTCCACAACGAGGGCAATGAGGCGAGGGTCGAGCGCGGCTTCGACGGGGACCACCCACAGTCGGGCGTCGCGCCAGGAAGCGCCCAATTTTACTGCATCCTTCTCGGTGATCAGGATCGCATCGACGGCATCGTCGACGAACGGATTGTCGGCGAACGCGTAATGGTCGGGCAGCGCGCGGGTCGCCGGCGCGAGACCGGCCGCGCGCAGCGTCGCGAAGAAGCGTTCCGGCGCGCCGATGCCGGCCGCGGCGAGCACGCGCTCGTTCGCGAATTGCGACAGCGGGCGGCGCAGCGCGGGCTGGTCGAGGTGCCACGCGGCGCCCGGCGTCAGCGCGAGCGCGTAGGTATCGGGCCACGGCGGCAGCGCGCCGCTGTACGGATCGTTGACGAGCGTCGCGTCGCGGTGCCGCGACAGCGGTTCGCGCAGCGGGCCGGCCGGCAGCAGGAAGCCGTTGCCGCCGAGCCGGTGGTCGAATACGACCAGCTCGACGGTGCGCGCGAGGCGGTAGTGCTGCAGGCCGTCGTCGCTGACGATCACGTCGACGTCCGGATGCGCGGCGCGCAGCGCCTGCGCGGCCGCGACGCGGTCCGGGCACACCCACACGGGCGCGCCGGTGCGGCGCGCGATCAGCAGCGGTTCGTCGCCGGCCGCGCCCGCGCGCGACGCCGGCGTGACGGCGGTCGGCGCCTTCACGTTCGCGCCGTAGCCGCGCGACACGACGCCGGGCGTGAAGCCGGCCGCGCGCAGCGCGTCGACGAGCGCGATCACGGTCGGCGTCTTGCCGGTGCCGCCGACGGTCACGTTGCCGACCACGACGACCGGCACGCCGACGTCGACCGGCTGCTTCCAGCCCTGCGCGTAAGCGGTGCGCCGCAGCGCCGCGCACAGGCCGAACACGCAGGCGAACGGCGTGAGCGCCCACGCGAGCGCGCCGCGCCGCTGCCATTCGCGTGTCAGGCGCGCTTCGAGTCGCGCGAGCGGGCCGCCGGGCGCGCTCATCGGGCCGGGCGCGGCGCGTCGTGCGCCGCGGCGAGGGACGGATTCGTCAAGGCGGATTCTCCGTTGGGCGGCGCATGCCGCAGGGTCCGTGGAAGGCGGCACTCTAGCGCGCCGCACGCCGGCGCGGCAAGCGCGACCGGCCGCCGCAGCGCGTGGGGCCGGATCGAGGCGGCCTGTGGATAACTCTGTGAAAAACTTGCCGGTCGATTGCCTCAAACGCCCGTCCGGCGGGCATCGAATCGGATGAGAATCATTTCGAAAGGTTTAAAAAATTATTAAAATCAACGCGTTACGAAGAATCGTCTGGTTTTTCCAGCGGTTTCCGGGCGTTTTACGCGGACGAATGCCAGCGTGTGGACACCTTCCGTGCGCGGCGGCGAATGCGGCGGCGCTGGACGCCGATCGCATGTCGGACTATCGTGACGCCGCCAGCATTCATCCGACCGCCCATGCTTTCCGATTCCCCTTTTTCCGCACCCGGCGCCACCCGCGGCGGCGACGAAGTGATTCCCGTTTCGGCGCTCAATCGCGCGATTTCGACGATGCTCGAGCGTTCGTTTCCGCTGCTGTGGATTTCCGGCGAAGTGTCGAATTTCACGCGCGCCGCGAGCGGCCACTGGTATTTCTCGATCAAGGACCAGCAGGCGCAGATGCGCTGCGTGATGTTCCGCGGCCGCGCGCAATATGCGGAATTCACGCCGCGCGAAGGCGACCGCATCGAGGTGCGCGCGGTCGTCACGATGTATGAGCCGCGCGGCGAGGTGCAGCTCAACGTCGAAGCCGTGCGGCGCACCGGGCAGGGGCGCCTGTACGAGGCGTTCCTGCGGCTGAAGGCGCAGCTCGAGGGCGAGGGGCTGTTCGCTCCCGAGCGCAAGCGGCCGTTGCCGGCCCATCCGCGCGCGATCGGCATCGTCACGTCGCTGCAGGCCGCCGCGCTGCGCGACGTGCTGACCACGCTCGCGCGGCGCGCGCCGCACATTCCGGTGATCGTCTATCCGGCCCCCGTGCAGGGCGCCGGTTCCGCCGAAAAGCTCGTCGCGGCCGTCGTAACCGCGAACGCGCGGCGCGAGGTCGACGTGCTGCTGGTGTGCCGCGGCGGCGGCTCGATCGAGGATCTGTGGTCATTCAACGACGAAGCGCTGGCGCGCGCGATCGCGGCGAGCGAGCTGCCGGTCGTCAGCGGCGTCGGGCACGAAACCGATTTCACGATCGCTGACTTCGCGGCCGACCTGCGCGCACCGACGCCGACCGGCGCGGCCGAACTCGCGAGCCCGCAGCGCGCGCTGCTGCTGCGCGAGGTCGACGAGCGCCAGCGTGCGCTCGCGCGCGGCATGGCGCGCCGGCTCGAACAGCGTGCGCAGCAGCTCGACTGGCTCGCGCGCCGGCTCGTGAGCCCGGCCGAGCGGCTGCAGCGGCAGCGCACGCACGTCGAGCAGCTCGCGGCGCGGCTGGCGTCGGCCGCCTCGCGGCCGGTGCGCGACGCACGTGCGCGTTTCGCGCTCGCGCAACTGCGCTGGCAGCGTGCACGGCCCGATCCGTCACAGGCGCGCCAGGCGCTCGCCGGGCTGTCGCAGCGTCTCGCGAGCGCGTTGCAGCGCCGTCACGAACGCGACACGGCGCGTGTGTCAGCCTGTGCGGCACGGCTCGAGGTGCTGAGCCCGCAGCGCACGCTCGAGCGCGGCTATGCGGCGCTGATCGATGCGCAGACGGGCCGCGCGGTGCGCGCGCCGAACGCGCTGAAGCCGCAGCGGCGACTGACCGTGCATCTCGCCGAAGGCTCGGCCGACGTGTCGCTCGCCGACGTGCAGCCGCGGCTGACCGATACGATCTGACGTAACGGGCGCCAAGCGAAACGCGCGTCGTCGCAACGCCCGCCTCGCGGCGGGAACGAATGCTGCGCATCGTCGGGTTCGTCCTGCCGGACGTCGCGCCAGCATCGCTTTTTCGCATACCGCGGATAAATGGCCCGTGAGTTTGCGGGGTTATTCTTCCTCGCCTACAATCGGACGCTCGGCAGCATCCAACACAGCCTCCCTACATACTCAACGAAGGAATCGCCATGGCTCATACGCTCCCGCCGCTCCCGTACGCTGAAGACGCACTCGCGCCGACCATCTCGCTCGAGACGATCCAGTACCACTACGGCAAGCACCATCAGGCTTATGTGACGAACCTGAACAATCTGATCCCGGGCACGGAATTCGAAAATCTGCCGCTGGAAGAGATCGTGAAGAAGTCGTCGGGCGGCATCTTCAACAACGCCGCGCAAGTCTGGAACCACACTTTCTTCTGGAACAGCCTGTCGCCGAACGGCGGCGGCGCACCGACGGGCGCGCTCGGCGACGCGATCAACGCGAAGTGGGGTTCGTACGACGCATTCAAGGAAGCGTTCACGAAGGCCGCGGTCGGCACGTTCGGTTCGGGTTGGGCATGGCTCGTGAAGAAGGCCGACGGTTCGCTCGACATCGTGTCGACGAGCAACGCCGCCACGCCGCTGACGACCGCCGACAAGGCGCTGCTGACGATCGACGTGTGGGAACACGCGTACTACATCGACTACCGCAACGCCCGTCCGAAGTTCGTCGAAGCGTACTGGAACATCGTGAACTGGGACTTCGCCGCGAAGAACTTCGCGTAAGTCCGGCGCCTGCGCGCCGCCACGGCGCGCGGCATCGAAAAAAGCCCTCGTTTCGAGGGCTTTTTGTTTTTTGCGCGGCCCGAACGTGCGGCGTTCGCCGGATCAGCCGGCCATGCCGAGCAGCCAGCCGAGCGCCGCGCTCGCGATTACGACGGCCCACGGCGGCACGCGCCAGAACACCAGCGCGACGAACGCGACCAGCGCGGCGGCCAGGTCGCGCGGCGCGACGATCGTGTCGGTCCACACCGGATGATAGAGCGCGGCGAGCAGCAGCCCGACGACGGCCGCGTTCACGCCGGCGAGCGCGGCCTGCATGTGCGCGCTGCGGCGCAGGCGTTCCCAGAACGGTGCGGTGCCGGCGATGAGCAGGAACGACGGCGCGAAGATCGACACGAGTGCGAGCGTGCCGCCGAGCCAGCCGTTCGGCGCATCGCGCAGCGACGCACCGAGGAATGCCGAGAACGTGAACAGCGGCCCCGGCACGGCCTGCGCGACGCCATACCCGGCGAGAAACGCCGAATCGCCGACCCAGCCGGGCGCGACCACGGCCGCCTGCAGCAGCGGCAGCACCACGTGGCCGCCGCCGAACACGAGCGCACCCGTGCGGAAGAACGCATCGACGACGGCCAGCGTATCCGAGCGCAGCGCGCGGGCCGCGAACGGCAGCGCGACGAGCAGCGCAGCGAACAGCGCGAGCCACAGCACGCCCGCGCGGCGCGATACGTGCAGCGGCAACGGTTCGTGTGCGTCGCGTGCCGGCTGCGGCAGCAGCACGAGACCGGCCGCGCCGGCCAGGACGATCACCGCGACCTGCGTCCACGCGGCCGGCGCGAGCAGCGCGACACATGCGGCCGCGGCCATCAGCGTGACGCGCCGCGCATCCGGGCACAGCGTGCGCGCCATGCCCCACACCGCTTGCGCGATCACCGCGACCGACACGATGCGCAGCCCATGCAGCGCGCCGGCTTCGATCGGTGCGCCCGTTGCGTGGACGCCGAGCGCGAACAGCATCATCAGCAGCGACGACGGCAGCGTGAAACCGAGCCACGCGGCGAACATGCCCGCATAGCCGGCGCGCGCGAGACCGATCGCCATCCCGACCTGGCTGCTCGCCGGCCCCGGCAGGAACTGGCACAGCCCGACGAGATCGGCATAGGTACGCTCGGTGAGCCAGCCGCGCCGCGTGACGAATTCCGCACGAAAGTAGCCGAGATGCGCGACCGGCCCGCCGAACGACGTGAGGCCGAGCCGCAGGAACGCGATGAAGACGGGCCATGGATGACGGGCGGGGGCGGGAACGGTCGACGTGTTCAAGGCGGTGCGCGCGGCGGAAGGAGCGAGCCGCCACGATAGCGCAACTCGCCGGCCGCGGGCAGCGCGTAGCGTCGACAGAGGCCGATAGTGTTCGTTACGCGGCGTTCAGTGCGTGCCGTCGCCGAGCCCGCTCGCGCGGCGCAATGCGTCGATGTCGACGAGCTCGATCTCGCCGACGTGCAGCCGCACGACGCCGTCGGCCTGCAGCGCCTTCAGCAACTGGTTGGTGGTCTGCCGCGTCAGCGACAGCATCGACGCGAGCGTTTCCTGCGACAGCCGGATGTGCGTGCGTCCGGCGCTGATGCCGCCGTAGCCTTCGGCGATCATCAGCAGCCGCGCGGCGAGCCGCTGCGCGGCCGGCATCACGCTCATCGATTCGACCGTCAGGAAACTCAGCCGCAGCTTTTGCGCCATCAGCAGCGCGAACTGCCGCCAGTATTGCGGCGTCGTATCGAGGATCGCGAGCAGCGCGGCCTGCGGCACGTGCAGCAGCAGCGTGTCGTCGAGCGCGATGGCGTCGTGCGTGCGCGGCTGGCCGTCGAACAATGCGATCTCGCCGAACCAGGTGACGGGCTCGGCCACCGTCAGCAGCGCTTCCTTGCCCTGCGGATCGACCGCACCTATCGTGAGTGAACCGGCCAGCACCGCGTACAGCCCGCACGGCGGGTCGCCGCGCCGGAACAGCGCGTGGCCGGCCGGCAGACGGCGCAGCGTCGCACGGGCGATCAGCTCCACGCGCAGCGCGGGCGGCAGCGCGGCGAACCACGGGTTCGCTTCGATCTGCGGCAGGTACGGGGCGAGCGAGGCAGGCATGGGCACGCGATGTCGGGTAGCTGACAGAGGTTCTCGGGCGTGACGCGCATCATAGCGCTCAATAACCGATCAGGAGACGCCATGAAAACCCTCGAAGACCATCTTTCCCAGTATGCGGCCTACCATCGCGACGCGCGCAACATCGCGACGCATCTAATCGGCATCCCGATGATCGTGTTCGCGGTCGAGGTGCTGCTGTCGCGGCCGGCGCTCGGGATGCTGGCCGGCGTCGCGCTGTCGCCGGCGCTGCTGCTCGCCGTCGCGTTCGCGCTGTTCTACCTGCGTCTCGACCTGCGGTTCGGGATCGTGATGACCGCGCTGTTCGCGCTCGGCCTGTGGGCCGCGCAGTCGCTGGCGCCGCTGCCGACCGCGCAATGGCTCGCGATCGGCAGCGGCGCGTTCGTCGTCGGCTGGATCGTGCAGTTCGTCGGGCACTGGTTCGAAGGCCGCAAGCCCGCGTTCGTCGACGATCTGGTCGGCCTGATGGTCGGGCCGCTGTTCGTCGTCGCCGAGGTCGCGTTCTTCGCGGGGCTGCGCGGCGACGTGCGCCGCGAAGTCGAGCGGCGCGCGGGCCCCGTGCATGGCGGCGCGCATTCGCATGTCTGATGGGCCGGCCGGGCCGGTCTGCGTGTTCGGCGCGGGCGCGGTGGGCTGCTATCTCGGCGGCCGCCTCGCGGCGGGCGGCGCGCACGTGATGCTCGTCGGCCGCGCGCGCATCGGCGACGCGATTCGTCTGCACGGGCTCACGCTGACCGATCAACGCGGCTATCGTGCGGCGCTGGCGCCGGCCGACATCGGATTCGCAACCGATCCGGCCGCCGCGGCCGACGCGCGGCTCGTGCTCGTCGCGGTGAAGTCGGCCGCCACGCGGGAGGCCGCCGCGCAACTGGCCGGCGTGCTGCGGCCCGGCACGATCGTGATCAGCTTCCAGAACGGCCTGCACAACGCCGACACGCTGCGCGATGCGCTACCGCAAGCGACCGTACTGGCCGGCATGGTGCCGTTCAACGTGATCGAGCGCGGGCCCGGTGCGTTTCACCAGGGGTCGGCCGGCACGCTCGCGGCCGACGCGTCGCCCGCGCTGCAGCCGTTCATCGGCCTGTTCGCCCGTGCCGGATTGCCGCTCATGCTGCATCGCGACATGCGCGCCGTGCAGTGGGCGAAGTTGCTGCTCAACCTGAACAACGCGGTCAATGCGCTCGCGAACCTGCCGTTGCGCGACGAACTCGCCCAACGCACGTACCGGCGCTGCGTCGCATTGGCCCAGCGCGAGGCGCTGCACTGGCTCGCGCGCGCCGCGATCCGGCCGGCGCGGCTGACGCCGCTGCCGGCCGCGTGGATCCCGGCCGTGCTCGAGCTGCCCGATGCGGCGTTTCACGTGCTCGGCGGCCGGATGCTCGCGATCGATCCGCTGGCGCGGTCGTCGATGTCCGACGATCTCGCGGCGCGCCGCGCGACCGAAGTCGAATGGATCAACGGTGAAATCGTCCGCCTGGCCGCGCGCTTCGGTGCGCCGGCGCCGGTCAATGCGCGACTGTGCGCGCTTGTCCACGACGCGGAAAGCGCGGCGGCGCGTCCGGCGTGGCGCGGCGATGCGCTGTGGGCCGACCTGGCCGCGCAGGCGCCGCGTACGGGCCACGTGCCGGCCGTGTAGGCCGGCGTCGCACCAGCCGCCGTCGGCACGGGCCGTGCGCGACGGCTAAGATGCGGAGTGCGTCACACGACGCCTTTGCGGAGCAATCGCCATGGTGGATCGCCCGACTCTCGATGCCTACGACGCCCATGCCGCGCAATACGCGCAGGACTGGCTCGACCAGGCCGCGCCCGACGACATGTACGCGCTGCTCGAACAGTATTTCTCGCCGGGGCTGACCGCCGACGTCGGCTGCGGCGCGGGGCGCGACACCGCGTGGCTCGCGTCGCGCGGCTTCGACGTGCGCGGCTACGACGCGAGCGCCGCGCTGCTCGACGAGGCTAGGCGGCACCATCCGGGTCTGGTTTTCGAGCTGGCCGCGCTGCCGGCGCTGGCTGGTGTGCCGTCCGGCGCGTTTCGCAACGTGCTGTGCGAAACGGTCGTCATGCATCTCGAACAGGCGGACGCAGCGGCCGCCGCCACGCGGCTGGCCGATCTGCTGATGCCGGGCGGCACGTTGTACCTGAGCTGGCGGGTGGCCGGAAACGGCGTGTTGCGCGACGAGCGCGGCCGCCTCTATACGCCGCTCGATTCGGCGCGGATGCATGCGGCGCTCGGCGCCGGCGTGCACGTGATCGACGAACACGAGGTCGTCAGCGCGTCGTCCGGCAAGCGCGTGCACCGGCTGATCGTGCGCAAGGCGGGCGGCGACGCGTGAACGCGGCGCGCTTGCTCGCTTACTCGCGGCTGAGCGCGGCTTCCCAGTTGATGTCGACGCAGAGCACCTGCATGCCCGTCGCGGCCGGCGCGGCGATCGACGCGGTCACGCACAGGTGCGCCTCGTTGATCGACAGGTAGGGCGGCGTCAGGTGCACGCCGCCCGGCGCGCGCATCGCGTCGATGAAGTACGGGCGACGTTCCCAACTCGCGCCTTCGGAATGCAGCAGCGGCCGGAAGCGCTTCGCGCGCTGCGACACGCTGCCGCGCGCGAGCACGTTGTCGCCGATCTGGCGGCCCGACGCGTCGAGCAGGAAGCAGCGCGCGGTCTCGGGCAGCCCGAGCACGGCGGCCGCCGCATCGATGAGCGATTCGCCCGCGCCGAGCCTGCGGCTCGCTTCCTCGAGCGCGGCGACGTACGGCGCGAGCCGTTCCGCCTGCGTGCGCTCGCGCTGCGCGACGCGCAGCCGCAGCGCGGCCGACAGCGTATCCATGCAGCCCGCGGCAGCCTGCGGCTGCACGGGGTCGACGCTCGGCCCCGCGAAGTACTGGCCCTGCACGAAGTCGACGTCGCATTCGAGCGCGATCAGCGCGTCGCGTTCGGTCGCGAGCCCGCCCATCAGCACGAGCTGGCCGGATTCATGCAGCAGCGACACGAGCCCCGGCAGCACGCGTTCGAGATGCGAGTGCTCGCTCGCCTGCGCGAGGATGCCGCGGTCGAGCGTGACGATGTCGGGATGCAAGTGCCACACGCGATCGATGTTCGAATGCTTCGCGCCGAACCCGACGAGCGCGATCAGGAAGCCGGCCTTGCGCAGCCCGTCGATGATCGCCGCATAGCGCGGCGTCTCGCCGCCGGCCTGCTCGGGCACCTCGAGCACCACGCGGTGCGGCGGCAACCCGAGCGCCTTCAGGTTCGCGAGCAGCGCGTCGCCGTAGATGGTGTCCATCAGCGCGGCCGGATGCAGGCTCAGGAAGAGCCATTCGTCGTGGCTGTCGAACGCGTGGAAATTACCGAGATGCAACGATTCGGCGAGCCGGCCGAGCTCGAGCAGGTCGCCGCGCCGCGCCGCCTGCGTGAACACCTCGTGCGACGCCACCTGGCGGCTTTCCTCGTCGTGCGCGCGCAGCGACGCGTGATAGCCGATCGCGCGCCGGTGCGACACCGAGAAAACGGGCTGAAACACGCTGAACACGGTGTAGCCGCCGTACAGCACGGTGCGCCGGTTCCCGTCGTCGCCGGCGACCGGGCGGGGCGGCTGAAAGCCGGGGGGATCGATTTCGATCATGCTCATGATGTCGGCCGAAGGAAGACTGCCAGTTTACCCGCAGAATTGGCGAGCAAGAAGCATGCACGGCAGGGTGCCGCGTGCGGTTGCCCGTCGCGCTGTCGGTACGCGCACGCGTGCCGGGCCGCGTTGCACCGCGATGGTGCGTTCCGGCCTGATTCGGCGCGCGCCGCGCGTCACGCGCGCTCGGACGGGTCGGTCTTGCGCGCGGTGCTGCGGATCTCCGGCGCGAGCTGCGCGAAGATCCACGCGGACGCGGCGGTGATGATGCCGACGCAGATGAACGTCGCATGGAACGCCGGCAGCGTGTTGCTCGGCGTCACGGTGCGCAGCATGCCGGTGAACGTCGCGAGCAGCGCGCCGGCGACGGTGACGCCGAGGCTCATCGACAGCATCTGCACGAGCGAGAACAGGCTGTTGCCGCTGCTCGCGCCGCCGGTGCCGAGATCCTTCAGCGTCAGCGTGTTCATCGCGGTGAACTGCATCGAGTTGAAGCCGCCGAACAGCGCGAGATGCACGACCTTCACCCACACCGGCACCGTGTCGCGCATCAGCGCGAAGCTCGCCATCATCACGCCGACCATGATCGTGTTCGCGAGCAGCACCTTGCGGTAGCCGTGCTGCGTGATCAGCCGCGTGATGATCCGCTTCGAGAACATGCCGGCCGCCGCGACCGGCAGCATCATCAGCCCGGCCTCGAACGCCGAGTAGCCGAGACTTACCTGCAGCAGCAGCGGGATCAGGTACGGCATCGCGCCGCTGCCGATCCGCGCGAACAGGTTGCCGAGCAGCCCGACGCTGAACGTGTGGATCTTGAACAGCTCGAGCGAGAAGATCGGCTGCGGCGCGCGCACCGCATAGAGCCCGTACGCGACGAAGCACGCGAGGCTCAGGATCAGCAGCACCAGCACGGCCGCGTGCTGCATGCCGAGATCGGCGAGCCCGTCGAGCGACAGCGAGATCGCGACCATGCCGATCGTCAGCAGCAGATAGCCCTTCAGGTCGAAGCGGCCGGCGGCCGGGTTGCGCGAATCGGGCATCGAATAGAAGGTCGCGATGCAGCCCGCGACGCCGACCGGCACGTTGATCAGGAAGATCCAGTGCCACGACGCGATCTTCACGAGCCAGCCGCCGAGCGTCGGCCCGATCAGCGGGCCGATCAGCCCCGGAATCGCGACGAACGACAGCGCGGGCAGGTAGCGCTCGGCCGGGAACGTGCGCAGCACCGCGAGCCGCCCGACCGGCAGCAGCATCGCGCCGCCGACGCCCTGCACGACGCGGAACGCGACGAGCTGCGTCAGCGTATGCGCGTTCGCGCACAGCAGCGAGCCGAGCGAGAACACCAGGATCGCGCTGAAGAACACGCGCCGCGTGCCGAACGTATCGGCGAGCCAGCCCGACACGGGGATCATCACCGCCATCGTCAGCGAATACGCGATCACGACCGATTGCATCCGCAGCGGCGATTCGCCGAGGCTCGCGGCCATCGACGGCAGCGCCGTGTTGACGATCGTCGCGTCGAGCGTCTGCATGAAGAAGCCCGTCGCAACGAGCCAGAGCATCACGGTGAGGTTCTTTTCGCCGGGAGCGGCGGCAGGCGGGCTTTGGAACATGACGGGGGCGGTGGCGCGGGACAGCCGACATTGTAGGGAAAGCGGCGGCGCCGTGCAGGTTCGGCGACACGCGTCACGCGGGCCGAGCCGATCCGGCCCGGCCCGTGCGCCGGAGGCTGTCCCCGTCGGGCGGCCAGTACAGTTCAGCCAAAAGTGTCTGCAGCCGTATCTGTCCCTGTGCTGCCGCTGTCCGAAATACTGGTGTCATCGAACCCGTGCGACCAGGAGGCTGCCATGCGCGAGCTGCGACTTTACGTGATGGACGGCGATGAGCCGGCCGGCCGGTGGCGGATCGTCGATCGTACGCTGCTCGAAGTGGCCGAAGGCGACGTGTGGGTGACCGTCGAGGGCCGGCCCGACGATCACTGGCTGAGTGCGGGCGCATCGCTGACGTTGCTGCCCGGCACGCGCGCGTGGGTCAGCGCGGGGCCGCGCGGCGCGACGTTCGCGTTCGGCCCGCTGGCGATGTCGGCCGTGCGCACCGCGCCCGCGTGGTGGCGCTTGTTCGCCGCGTGGCGCGACGGCCGGCGTCAGGCGGCCGCGTCGCTGCCGACGTAGCGCGCCCGCGGCCGGATCAGCATCCCGTCCGCGTACTGTTCGAGCGCATGCGCGATCCAGCCGGCCGTGCGGCCGGCCGCGAACAGCGTGAACGCCGCGCCGTCGGGCAGCGCGAGCGTGCGCTCGAGCACCGCGAGCGCGAAATCGATCGTCGGCCGCAGGCTCGTCGCGGCTTCGACGCGTGCGGCCAGCGCGCGCGCCGCGCGCAGCGCCGGCCGGTCGCGCGCCGTCGCATCCAGCGCATCGAGCAGCGCCCGCGCGCGCGGGTCGCCGTCGGGATACAGCGGGTGCGCGAAGCCGGACAGGGCCGTGCGGCCGCCGTCCGCGCGTTCGTCGTGCGCCAGCCGCAGCGCGAGGTAGCGATCGAGATCGGCGGCGCGGGCCGCTTCGTCGAGCAGCGTGCCCGCGCGGAACGTCTCGCCGCCGTGGCGCGGCCCCGACAGCGCCGCGAGCCCGCCCGAGATCGCGCCGAACAGATGGGTGCCGGTCGAGGCGATGCAGCGCACCGCGAAGGTCGACGGATTGAGTTCGTGATCGGCGCACAGCACGAGCGCACGCCGCAGCAGGTCGGCTTCGTCGCGCCGTCGCACGCGCCACGCGGCCGCGAGCTGGCGGTGCACGGGCGCGTCGTCCGGCGCGATGCCGGCGAGCGCGGCCGTCGCGACGCGCAGCAGCAGCGCAGCGGAATCGAGCTGCGCGTCGCGCCCCTGGGCCCACAAGCCCGGCAGCGACGCGGCCGCGGCCGGCAGCAGCACCAGCGTGCGTTCGAGCGGCGCGAGGTGCGCCCAGCGACGCGCCCAGTCGTCCCACTGCGCCGCGTCGAAACCGGTCGATGCGAGCGACGTGGCGGCCAGCCGCGCGGGCGGACAGTCCCACAGCCGCGCGGCCGTTTCTTCGAATGTCGCTGCGTCGGCCAGCGCGATCGCATCGATGCCGCGGTAGCGCAGGCGGCCGTCGGCGATCTGCGTGATCCGCGATTCCAGGACCGGCACGCCCCAGTCGAGCGAACGTTCGGCAACGCCGCCCGCGCGCTTCGCGTCGGCGCGTCGGCGCGCCAGCAGGCGCACCTCGTTGGCATCGTAGCGGCGGCGTTTGGTCGCGCCGTCGGGCAGCGAGCGCAGCAGGCCGCGGCTCACGTACGCGTAGAGGGTGCTCACGCTGACGCCGAGCATGCCGGCGGCTTCCTGCGCACTGACGGATGTCATGCCGGTGGCTCCTGTCGCCGCGCATGAAGCGCGGGCTCGCTACAACTATTCGTTATGTATTGATTCGCGCAATCAAGATTGATCGCGCCTGTCGCGAATTCTAGACTCGATTCCGTCTCCTCAACGGCGTCTCCTCCACCATGACACCCGAATTCGCATTGGCGCATCTTTGGCAACTCGCGCACGGCGAGCGCGACGCGCTGGCCCGCACGACCGTGACCGGGCAGGACCCGACGCTGCCGTCGACGTTTCAGGTCGGCACGCTTGCCGCCGCGACGATCGCCGCGGCCGGGCTCGCGGCAGCCGAATGCCAGCGGCTGCGAACGGGCGTGGCGCAATCGGTCGACGTATCGGTGCGCGACGCGCTCGTGGCGTTCCGCAGCGAACGCTACCTGCGCGTGGACGACGGGCCGCCGCCGGAGTTGCGTCAACCGGTGACCGGCTTCTTCGAGACGGGCGACGGACGCTGGATTCAGCTGCACGCGAATTTCCCGCATCATCTGCGCGGCATTCTCGACGTGCTCGGCTGCGGCCCGCAGCCTGCCGACGTCGCCGCGGCGATCCGCACCTGGGACGGCGCGGCGCTCGATACCGCGCTGGCCGACGCCGGCCTGTGCGCGGCATTGATCAGAACCCCTGACGAATGGGCGGCGCACGAGCAGGCGCGTGCGATCGCGTCGCTGCCGCTGTTCGAGATCGAGCGGATCGGCGACGCGCCGCCCGAGCCGATCGGCCGCGGCGAGGCCGGCCAGCCGCTGGCCGGCGTGCGCGTGCTCGATCTCACGAGGATCATCGCGGGGCCGGTCGCGGGCCGCACGCTGGCGTCGCACGGCGCGCAGACGCTGCTCGTCAACGGTCCGCACCTGCCGAACATCGCGCCGCTCGTGATCGACAACGGGCGCGGCAAGCGTTCGACGTGGATCGATCTGCGCGACACGGCCGGCGTCGATACGCTGCATGCACTGGCGCGCGATGCGGACGTGTTTCTGCAGTCGTACCGGCCCGGCGCGCTTGCTGCGCGCGGTTTCGCGCCGCAGGCGCTGGCGGCGCGGCGGCCCGGCATCGTCTACGTGTCGGTGTCGGCGTACGGGCACGCGGGGCCGTGGGCAATGCGGCGCGGGTTCGACAGCCTCGTGCAGTCGGCGAGCGGCATCGCATGGCAGGAGCAGCAGGCCGCGCAGGCGAGCGGGCCGCGCCATCTGCCGTGCCAGGCGCTCGACCACGCGACGGGGTATCTCGCGGCGTTCGGCGCGATGATCGCGCTCGCGCGGCGGGCGCGCGAAGGAGGGAGTTGGCACGTGCGGATGTCGCTCGCGCAGACGGGGCGGTGGCTGCAGTCGTTCGGCGCGGTGCCGGACGGGCTGCGGGCGCCCGATCTCGCGCCGGCCGACGTGCGCGACCGGATCGACCGCGTCGCGTCGCCGTTCGGCGTGCTCGACACCGTGCGGCCGGCCGAGCGGCTGTCGGCGACGCCGCCGTCGTTCGCGCGGCCGCCCGTGCCGCTCGGCACCGACGACGCGCGCTGGCTGTGAGGGCGGGCGACGCCGCTCGCGTTACTTGCGCAGTTCGACGACGAAATCGTAGTAGTCGTTGCGGCAGTAGGTATCGGTCAGTTCGATCGCGCGCTGGTCGGACGTATAGCCGATCCGCGTGATCAGCAGCAGTGCGTCGTGCGGGGCGATGCCCATCTGCTCGGCGATCTCGTCGGTCGCGTTGACCGCGCGGAAGTGCTGCAGCGCGCGCACGATCGGCGTGCCGCGCGCTTCGAGGTAGCTGTACAGCGAGCCGACGATCGCCTGCGGATCGGGAATCAGCGTCGCGGGGAACGTCGAGTTCTCGACGGCCATCACGATGCCGTCGGCGAGACGCAGGCGTTTCAGACGTGTAACCGAGGCGGCCGGCGACAGGCCGAGCTGGATCACTTCGTCGCGGTTCGCGGGTTGAATTTCACGTGCGAGCCATTGCGAGCTCGGCTTGAAGCCGCGGCGCTCCAGCATTTCGCTGAAGCTCGACAGCCGCGACAGCGGATCCTCGTAGCGCGGCTGGATGAAGTTGCCCGCGCCCTGGGTGCGGCGGATCAGGCCTTGCTCGACGAGCAGCGCGATCGCCTTGCGCGCGGTGATGCGCGACACGCCGAGCGCTTCGGACAACACCCGCTCCGAAGGCAGCGCTTCGCCGGCCGTCCAGCGGTTGTCGTGGATCGCATCGCCGAGCTTGCGGGCGAGCTGCAGGTAGAGCGGCGTATCGTTGTCGGGGTCGGGGCGCAGGTCCTGCCAGCGGTCGTCCGTGGGTGCCTTCATACAATGGGTATCGATCAGGTTGCGGCCATTCTAAGTCATCATGCCGCGCCGTTATAGCCGGTTTTTGCCGTGCAATAGGCCGGGGGCGCACCGATTGACTACACTGATGCGTCGTATCCGATGCTTCGGCCGCGGTGCGCGGCCACGAATCCGCAACGAGGAACGCATGACAGACACGACCGCCACGGTCGTTTTGCCGAACGGCGAGACGATCCCGAAGCTGGGCCTGGGCACCTGGGAAATGGGCGAGCGGCCGGCGCGGCGCGCGGACGAGATCGCCGCGCTGCGCGAAGGCGTCGAACTCGGGATGACGCTGGTCGATACCGCCGAGATGTATGGCGACGGCGCGACCGAGGAGCTGGTCGGCGACGCGCTCGCGGGCCTGCGCGACGACGTGTTCCTCGTCAGCAAGGTTTATCCGCATCATGCGAGCCGGCGTGGTGTCGTCGCCGCGTGCGACGCGAGCCTCAAGCGCCTGCGTACCGATCGCCTCGACCTGTACCTGCTGCACTGGCGCGGTTCGGTGCCGCTCGAGGAAACGGTCGAGGGGTTCGCCGCGTTGCAGCGGGCGGGCAAGATCCGCCACTGGGGCGTGAGCAACTTCGATACGGCCGACATGGCCGAACTCGTCGACGAGGCGGGCGGCGGTGCGTGCGCCACCAACCAGATTCTCTACAACATCGCGCGACGCGGCCCGGAATTCGACCTGCTGCCGTGGCTGGCCGATCATCGGATCCCGGCGATGGCGTACAGCCCGGTCGATCACGGGCGGCTGCCGAAACGTTCGCCGCTCGACGAGATCGCGCGGCTGCGCGGCGTGTCGGTGATGCGCGTCGCACTGGCATGGGTGCTCGCGCAGCCGGGCGTATTCGCGATTCCGAAGGCGTCGCGGATCGAGCACGTGCGCGACAACCGCGCCGCGCTCGATGTCGTGTTCAGCGATGACGAGCGCGCGCAGCTTGACGCGTATTTCCGTCCGCCGCGCAGCAAGCGCGCGCTCGAGATGCTCTGACCGACCTCGGCCGGGCGACGCTTCCGGTCAGTGGTTGCCGCCGGACGATCCGCCGTTGCCGTGACCGCCGCCATTGCCGTTGCCGGTGCCATGGCCGTTGCCGACGCCGTTGGCCCCGCCGTTGCCGGCGCCGCCACTGCCATTGCCGTTGCCGTTGCCGCCGCCATTGCCGTGGCCGCCGGTGCCGTTGGCGCCGCCGCTCCCGCCGCCGGTGCCAGCGCCACCACCGCCGTTACCGTTGCCGCCGCCATTGCCGCCGGCACCGTTGCCGTTTCCGCCACCGTTGCCGTTGCCGTGGCCTCCGCCGGCACCGCCACTGTTGCCGCCATTGCCACGGCCGTTGCCGACGCCGTTGGCGCCGCCATTGCCGGCTCCGCCACTGCCGTTGCCATTGCCGTTGCCGCCGCCATTACCGTGGCCACCTCCGCCGTTACCATGGCCGCCGCCGCCGCCGCCGCCGCCGCCGCCACCGCCGTTGCCGCCACCGCCACCGCCGTTGCCACCGCC
>NZ_CADFDO010000009.1:0-169631 GCF_902832955.1 Burkholderia sp. BCC0044
TTTCAGCAGCAGAGAAGCGAGATTATGAACCGTGTTTCGCAGTTCGTCAACAACTTTCTGAACCACTTCGTTGCGACTGCGGGGCTCAACTTCCTGCGCCGCCGAGGCTCGCTACAACCCGAACCCCAACAGCACCGCTTCCCTCTCTCCCGCGCTGCGTTTCCGTTAGCGCGAAAGAGGCGTGATTCTAAGCACCCGCCCCCATCCACGCAAGCCCTTTGTGAAGAAAGTTTGAAAAAGCCTCCGTGCGCTGACGCGCACGGAGGCTTTTGAAGAACCGCGCAAAGCAATCGCACCGATGACGGATAGTTATCGGATACCTCGTGCGGCACTGGCCGATCAGCGGTGCTTGAACACCGGCTTCCGCTTCTCGACGAATGCCGCCATCCCTTCCTTCTGGTCTTCGGTCGCGAACAACGAATGGAACAACCGACGCTCGAAATGGACGCCTTCAGCCAGTGTCGTCTCGTACGCGCGGTTCACCGACTCCTTGACCATCATGACCGCCGGCAGCGAAAACTCGGCGATCGTCGTCGCGGCGGCAATCGCCTCGTCGAGCAGCTTGTCGGCCGGCAGCACGCGCGATACGAGCCCGGCACGCTCGGCCTCGGCGGCGTCCATGAAGCGCGCGGTCAGGCACATGTCCATCGCCTTCGCCTTCGATACCGCGCGCGGCAGACGCTGCGTGCCGCCCGCGCCCGGCATGACGCCCAGCTTGATTTCCGGCTGGCCGAACTTGGCTGTATCCGCCGCGAAGATGATGTCGCACATCATCGCGAGTTCGCAACCACCACCCAGCGCAAAGCCCGAAACCGCGGCAATGATCGGTTTGCGGATCTCGCGGACCGTCTCCCAGTTGCGCGTGATGTAGTCGCCCCGATAGGCATCCATATAGGAGTAGGTCGCCATCATGCCGATGTCCGCGCCCGCCGCGAACGCCTTCTCGCTCCCGGTCACCACGATCGCCCCGATATCGTCGTCCGCATCGAACGCCTTCAGCGCAGCGCCCAGCTCGTCCATCAGCGCATCGTTCAGCGCATTCAGCGCTTTCGGACGGTTCAGCGTCACCAGACCGACACGCCCCCGGGTCTCCACCAGGATGTTCTCGTAAGCCATCTATTTCTCCTCGATCAATGAAATGAGAAACGCCTCGCACATGCGAATAGTTTGATGCTACCATTCTCCGACCAACCGGTCGGTTAATTAATCGATCCGATCCCTCTCAATGTTCATCAGGCCGCCGCCATGACCCATGCCCTGTTCACGAAGCACGAAGACACGCTGAAACACGCACTCGCCGCCATCGAGAGCCGCGGGTACTGGAGCCCGTTCGCCGAAATGCCGAGCCCCAAAGTGTACGGGGAAAGCGCCAGCGCGGACGGTGAGGCCGCGTTCAAGTCGCACCTCGACAAGACCTTCGTGCTCGACCAGCCGGCGTCCGGTGAAACGGTCGGCGCCGAGCGCTCGCCGTACGGCATCGCGCTGGGCATCCGGTATCCGAAATCGACGCCCGACGCACTGATCGCCGCCGCAGCCGCCGCGCAACGCACGTGGCGCGAAGCCGGCCCGCGCGCGTGGGTCGGCGTCAGCCTCGAAATCCTTGCGCGCCTGAACCGTGCAAGCTTCGAAATTGCCTACAGCGTGATGCACACCACCGGGCAAGCCTTCATGATGGCGTTCCAGGCCGGCGGCCCGCACGCGCAGGACCGCGCCCTCGAGGCGGTCGCCTATGCGTGGGACGAACTGCGTCGCATCCCGGCCGACGCGCACTGGGAAAAGCCGCAAGGCAAGAACCCGCCGCTCGCGATGCACAAGCGCTATACGATCGTGCCGCGCGGCACTGGCCTCGTGCTCGGCTGCTGCACGTTCCCGACCTGGAACGGCTACCCGGGCCTGTTCGCCGACCTGGCAACCGGCAATACCGTGATCGTCAAACCGCACCCGGGCGCGATCCTGCCGCTCGCCATCACGGTGCGGATCGCACGCGACGTGCTGCGCGAAGCCGGGTTCGATCCGAACGTGGTCACGCTCCTCGCGACCGAACCCAACGACGGCGCCCTCGTCCAGGATCTCGCGCTGCGCCCCGAGATCAAGCTGATCGACTTCACCGGCAGCACGCAGAACGGCACGTGGCTCGAACGCCATGCCCATCAGGCACAGGTCTATACCGAGAAAGCCGGCGTCAACCAGATCGTGATCGACTCGACCGACGATCTGAAGGCCGCCGCCAAGAACATCGCGTTTTCGCTGGCGCTGTACTCCGGCCAGATGTGCACGGCGCCGCAGAACATCTACGTGCCACGCGACGGCATCCGGACGGCCGACGGCCATGCGAGCTTCGACGAAGTCGCGCAAGCGATCGCGGTTGCCGTGCAAAAACTCACCGGCGACCCGGCACGCTCGGTCGAACTGATCGGCGCGATCCAGAACGACGGCGTGACCGCACGCATCGACGACGCGCGCAAGCTCGGCCGCGTACTCGCGGACAGCGTGACGCTCCAGCATCCCGCCTTCCCCGATGCGCGCGTGCGCACGCCGCTCGTGCTGCAGCTCGACGGGGCCGACCGCGAGAAATTCACGCAGGAGTGGTTCGGACCGATCTCGTTCGTGATCGCGACCGACTCGACCGCGCAATCGCTCGATCTCGCCGGTGAAATTGCCGCCGAGCATGGCGCGCTGACCCTCTCCGTCTACAGCACCGACGACGCAATCGTCGACGCCGCGCACGACGCGGCAGTACGTGGCGGTGTCGCGCTGTCGATCAACCTGACGGGCGGCGTATTCGTCAATCAGTCGGCCGCGTTCTCCGACTTCCACGGCACGGGCGCGAACCCGGCAGCCAACGCCGCGCTGGCCGACCCGGCGTTCGTTGCCAACCGGTTCCGCGTGGTGCAAAGCCGCGTCCATGTTGCCCCGAAGGCGGTACCAGCGGAAGCTGGCCAGACGGCATAACCCGAACGGCCGAGGTGCAAACGCCGTCACGTTCTCTACCATGAACGAATCCGCCACCCGGCGGGCTCGTCACTCACCGATACGCCCATGACAGACGCCTACATCTGCGATGCGATTCGCACCCCCATCGGCCGCTACGGCGGCGCCCTGAAAGATGTCCGCGCCGACGACCTCGGCGCGGTGCCGCTCAAGGCGCTGATCGAGCGCAACCGCAACGTCGACTGGGCGGCGATCGATGACGTGATCTATGGTTGCGCGAACCAGGCCGGCGAGGACAACCGCAACGTCGCGCGCATGTCGGCGCTGCTGGCGGGCCTGCCCATTGCCGTGCCGGGCACGACGCTGAACCGGCTGTGCGGCTCCGGAATGGACGCGGTCGGCACGGCCGCGCGTGCGATCAAGGCAGGTGAAGCGCGCCTGATAATCGCAGGTGGCGTCGAGAGCATGACGCGCGCGCCGTTCGTGATGGGCAAGGCCACGAGCGCGTTCGCGCGGCAGGCCGACATCTTCGATACGACGATCGGCTGGCGTTTCGTCAATCCGCTGATGAAGCACCTGCATGGCGTCGATTCGATGCCGGAAACCGCGGAGAACGTCGCGGTCGACTACCACATCAGCCGCGCCGATCAGGACCTGTTCGCGCTGCGCAGCCAGCAGAAGGCCGCGCGGGCGCAGCAGGACGGCACGCTCGCTGAAGAAATCGTCGCGGTCACGATTGCGCAGAAGAAAGGCGACGCCATCGTCGTATCGCGCGACGAGCATCCGCGCGAGACGTCACTCGAAGCGCTTGCGAAGCTCAAGGGTGTCGTGCGCCCGGACGGCTCCGTGACGGCCGGCAACGCGTCGGGCGTCAACGACGGCGCCTGCGCGCTGCTGCTCGCCAATGCGCAGGCGGCCGACCAGTATGGCCTGCGCCGCCGCGCACGCGTCGTCGGCATGGCGACCGCCGGCGTCGAGCCACGCGTGATGGGCATCGGCCCCGCGCCGGCCACGCAGAAACTGCTGCACCAGCTCGGCATGCGCATCGACCAGTTCGACGTGATCGAGCTGAACGAAGCATTTGCGTCGCAAGGTCTCGCGGTGCTGCGCATGCTCGGCGTCGCCGACGACGATCCGCGCGTGAACCCGAACGGCGGCGCGATCGCGCTCGGCCACCCGCTCGGCGCATCGGGCGCGCGGCTCGTCACCACGGCGCTCCATCAACTGGAACGTACCGGCGGCCGCTTCGCGCTCTGTACGATGTGCATCGGCGTCGGCCAGGGCATCGCGCTCGCGATCGAACGCGTGTAACCGACGCGCCGCGCGCCTATAACGAAGTCATGACGGAGATACTGCATGTCCTATCAGGCGATCCAGCTGGATATCGATCAGGCCGCGCGCGTGGCCACGATCACGCTCAACCGCCCCGACAAGCTGAACAGCTTCACGCGGGCGATGCATCGCGAACTGCAGTCGGCGCTCGATGAAGTCGAGGCGGCCGGTGCACGCGCGCTGATTCTGACGGGGGCGGGGCGCGGCTTTTGCGCGGGCCAGGATCTGGCCGACCTCGACTTCACGCCGGGCGCGTCCACCGACCTCGGCACGCTGATCGACGAGCATTTCAATCCGCTGATCCGCCGCCTGCAGCGTCTGCCGATTCCGGTGATCGCCGCCGTCAACGGCACGGCGGCCGGCGCCGGCGCGAATCTCGCACTCGCTTGCGATCTCGTGTTCGCCGCCCGCTCGAGCAGTTTCATCCAGGCCTTCGTGAAGATCGGGCTGGTACCCGATTCGGGCGGCACGTGGTTCCTGCCGCAACGCATCGGCATGGCGCGCGCGCTGGGGCTCGCGCTGACCGGCGACAAGCTCGGCGCCGAACAGGCCGAACAGTGGGGCCTGATCTGGCGTGCGGTCGACGACGACACGCTCGTCGCGACGGCCCGCCAAATCGCCACCCAGCTCGCGCAGCAGCCGACGCTCGCCATCGCATCGATCAAGCAGTCGATGCGAGACAGCGTCACGAACACGCTCGATCAGCAGCTCGACCTGGAGCGCGACCTGCAGCGCAAGCTCGGCCAGTCGCACGACTATACGGAAGGCGTGAAGGCCTTCATCGAGAAGCGCGCGCCGCGCTTCGAGGGGCGTTGACATGACGAACGCCACCGCCACGCTCGACCCCGATTCGCTCGCCCGCGCCACCGCGCAGGCCATGTACGACGCCGATGCCTGCAGCCGCG
This sequence comes from Burkholderia sp. BCC0044, assembly GCF_902832955.1. Taxonomy (NCBI): domain Bacteria; kingdom Pseudomonadati; phylum Pseudomonadota; class Betaproteobacteria; order Burkholderiales; family Burkholderiaceae; genus Burkholderia; species Burkholderia sp. BCC0044. The sequence continues at coordinate 5,169 of NZ_CADFDO010000009.1, forward strand.
CGTTCGGCATGGAAATCGCCGAAGTCCGCGCCGGCTACGCCCGCCTGCAGATGCGCGTGCGGCCCGAATTCCTGAACGGGCATCAGACCTGCCACGGCGGGATCATCTTCACGCTCGCCGATTCGACGTTCGCGTTCGCATGCAACTCGTACAACCTGAATGCGGTCGCGGCCGGATGCTCGATCGAATTCCTGCGCCCCGTGCACGGCGGCGACATGCTGACGGCCGAGGCGATCGAACAGGCGCGTGCCGGCCGCCACGGCATCTACGACATCCGCGTCACGAACCAGACAGGCGACACGGTTGCGATGTTTCGCGGCAAATCCGCCCAGATCAAGGGCACGGTCATCCCGGAAGACCGCTGACGTCGACGGGTCGCCCATAACAAACACTGGAGACATGCATGACTACCCCGCTACCGCTCGAGCCGATCGAGACCGCCTCACGCGACGAGCTGACCGCGCTGCAGCTCGAACGCCTCAAGTGGTCGCTCCGGCACGCGTATGACCATTCGCCCGTCTATCGCCGCAAATTCGACGAAGCGGGCGTGCATCCGGACGACCTGAAAACGCTCGCCGACCTGTCGCGCTTTCCGTTCACGACCAAGGGCGACCTGCGCGACAGCTATCCGTTCGGGATGTTCGCGGTGCCGCAGGACCAGATCTCGCGCATCCACGCGTCGTCGGGCACGACGGGCAAGCCGACGGTCGTCGGCTATACGGCCGCCGACATCGATACGTGGGCGAATCTCGTCGCGCGCTCGATCCGCGCGGCCGGTGCGCGTCGCGGCGACAAGGTGCACGTCAGCTACGGCTATGGCCTCTTCACGGGCGGGCTCGGCGCACACTACGGCGCCGAACGCGCGGGCCTCACCGTGATCCCGTTCGGCGGCGGCCAGACCGAAAAGCAGGTACAGCTGATCCAGGATTTCCGGCCCGACATCATCATGGTCACGCCGAGCTACATGCTGTCGATCGCCGACGAGATCGAGCGCCAGGGCCTCGATCCCGTGCAGAGTTCGCTGCGCATCGGCATCTTCGGCGCGGAGCCGTGGACCAACGACATGCGCGTCGCGATCGAACAGCGGATGGGGATCGACGCGGTCGACATCTACGGGCTGTCCGAAGTGATGGGCCCGGGCGTGGCGTCCGAATGCGTCGAGACCAAGGACGGCCCGACCATCTGGGAAGACCACTTCTATCCGGAAATCATCGACCCCGAAACCGGCGAAGTGCTGCCGGACGGCGAACTCGGCGAGCTCGTGTTCACGTCGCTGACGAAGGAAGCGCTGCCGATCGTCCGCTACCGCACCCGCGACCTCACGCGCCTGTTGCCGGGCACCGCCCGGACGATGCGGCGAATGGAGAAGATCACCGGCCGGTCGGACGACATGATGATCGTGCGCGGCGTCAACGTGTTCCCGACGCAAATCGAGGAGCAGTTGCTCAAGCAGCGCGCGCTCGCGCCACACTATCAGATCGTGCTGACGAAGGAAGGTCCGCTCGACGTGCTGACGCTCAACGTCGAACCCTGCCCGGAGACCGCGCCCGATACCGCAGCGATCCAGACGGCCAAACAGGCGCTCGCGTACGACATCAAGTCGCTGATCGGCGTGACGGCCGTGATCAACGTGCTGCCGGTGAATGGCATCGAACGTTCGGTCGGCAAGGCGCGCCGCGTCGTCGACAAACGCAAGGGCTGAGGTCACCTCGCCGCGCAGGCGATGGGGGTGGACTTCGCGTACTCGCCGCGCGCACGCCGCGCAGCGGCGAATCCGAGCCTGCAAACGAAACAGCCCGGTCGGCCAACGCCAATCGGGCTGTTTTACGCCAAGGCGTCGTTCGACACGTGACGCACGAGCATCACGCGAACCGAAATCACATGGGCACACCGGCGATCAGACCGGCACGCGCCTCACGCATGAGACGCGCCGCGGGTGCCGAATCTTATGCACGGGCCACCCTCCGGGCAACCCACGCCGCCCCAATCACGAATTCGGGAACAGCAGCCACATCCGGCCGACCTGCTTCATCCGGCCGGCCTGGTCGCCGGCATCGTCGCCGAGCCCCCAGAAATAATCTGCCCGCACGCCGCCCTTGATCGCCGAGCCCGTATCCTGCGCGAACACGAGCCGGTTCATCGGCGTATTCGTCAGCGGACGCGTGGTCTGCAGGAACACCGGCGTGCCGAGCGGGATCGACGACGGATCGACCGCGATCGAGCGCTCCGGCGTCAGCGGCACGCCGAGCGCACCGATCGGACCGTCCGCGCCGCCGTGCGGCGCATCCTCCTTGGTCGGCATGTCGCGGAAGAACACGAAGCGCGGATTCGTATCGAGCAGCGCGTCGACGCGCGTCGGGTTCGCCTTCGCCCAGGCCTTGATGCCCTGCATCGTCGCCTGCGCGGGCGTCAGCTCGCCGCGATCGAGCAGCCACTTGCCGATCGAACGGTACGGCTGGTTGTTGGTGCCGCCGAAGCCGACCCGCATCACCGAACCGTCGTCGAGCAGCACGCGGCCCGAGCCCTGCACCTGCAGGAAGAATGCCTCGATCGGATCGTCGACCCACACGAGTTCGTTGCCGTTCAGGATGCCGGCGCGCTCGAGCTGCGCGCGTGCCGGCAGCGCGGCGCCCGCGCGATAGCCGGCCGGCCAGCGATAGAGCGCGTACTGATACGGGCCGCGGCGCACGCGCGAACCGTGCAGCAGCGGCTCGTAATAGCCGGTCACGAGCCCGTCGAGCGTTCCGTCGGTGTTCGCGAACTGGAACGGCGTGAAATACGTTTCGAAGAAGGCGCGGGCGCTGCTGACGTCGAGCTCGTCGAGCCGGTCGGCGGCCGCGCAAGCGCGCGCCCAGGCCGGCTGGCGCGCGAGCCGCGCGCAGTTCTGCCGCAGCGCGGCCGTCGCGCCGATCAGCGAATCGTCCTGCCAGCCCGGCACCTGCTGCCACGCGACCGGCGTGAGCCGCTTCGCGGCAACCTGCCCCGGCACGACCGCCGCACCGGTCGGCGGCTTCAGCGCGGAAGTCCGCGTCGGCGCGCCGCCGCACGCGGCGAGCAGCGCCGCTGCCGCGGCTGCGGCCATCCACCCGGCCAGCCGGGGCCCAAACCACATACAATGTCCGTTCTTGATGGAAACCGCCATGTCAGATTTTCTCGACCAATATCCGATGCTCATCTTCGCGCTCGAAGCCTTCGTCGCGCTTGCCCTGCTGATCTTCATCGTCGTGTGGACGTCGTCGGGCAGAAAGAAGCAGGCCCGCCCCAACGACCGCCAGCCGCGCTGACGCGGGCCGCGCGCCGCACGCTCAATGCAGCGTGCGCGGCATGTGCAGGGCGAACTCGTCGACCGGCGCCTCGAAACGCTCGCCGTCCTCCGCCACGCAAAAGTACGCACCGCGCATCGTGCCGACCGGCGTCGCGATCACGGCCCAGCTCGTGTATTCGAAATGCTCGCCCGGCTGCAGCAGCGGCTGGTGCCCGACGACGCCGAGCCCCTTCACTTCCTGCACGTGGCTCTCGCTGTCCGTGATGATCCAGTGACGTGCGATCAGCTGTGCCGCGACCTGTCCCGTGTTGCGGATGGTCAGCGTGTACGCGAATGCGTATTGACGGTGATCGGGGTCGGATTGTTCCGGCAAGTAGCTGGTTTTCACCGAAACGGTGAACTGATACTGACTCATGGTGTGTCCGCTGTAGGTAACCGCGCGCGCCGACTCGAGCGGCCGGGCCGCGGGCGCGCCGCATTGGTTCGGCATTCTATGCGCAATCGGGCCGCAACCGCACGGCCTGCCGCCGCGCACCGGGTCGCCGGACGGTAGAATGACGGTTTTGCGCCGCAACGTCCCCCGCTCCCCTGTCATGACTCAATTCCGCATCGCTCCCAGCATCCTGTCGGCCGACTTTGCTCGGCTCGGCGAAGAAGTCCGCAACGTGGTCGCCGCCGGCGCCGACTGGATCCACTTCGACGTGATGGACAACCATTATGTGCCGAACCTGACGATCGGCCCGCTCGTCTGCGAGGCGATCCGCCCGCACGTGCAGGTGCCGATCGACGTGCACCTGATGGTGCGCCCGGTCGACCGGATCGTGCCCGATTTCGCGAAGGCCGGCGCGAACCTGATCAGCTTCCACCCGGAAGGCTCCGACCACATCGACCGCACGCTGTCGCTGATCCGCGACCACGGCTGCAAGGCCGGTCTCGTGTTCAATCCGGCCACGCCGCTGAACTACCTCGACCACGTGATGGATCGCCTCGACTTCGTGCTGCTGATGTCGGTGAACCCCGGCTTCGGCGGCCAGTCGTTCATCCCGGAAACGCTGAACAAGCTGCGCGAAGCGCGCGCCCGCATCGACGCGTACACCGAGCGCACCGGCCGCGAGATCCTGCTCGAAGTCGACGGCGGCGTGAAGACCGACAACATCGCGGAAATCGCGGCGGCCGGCGCCGATACGTTCGTCGCCGGTTCGGCGATCTTCGGCAAGCCCGACTACCGCAAGGTGATCGACGAGATGCGCGCGGCGCTCGCCACCGTCGAGCGGAGCTGACGCCGTGGCCGACTCGTCGTTCGCCGGCCACGCGCCGGCCGGGGCCGCCACGGCGGCTGCGCCGATCCGCTTCGCCGCGCCGCGCATCGACGCCGCGCTGATCGACCTCGACGGCACGATGGTCGACACGGCCGACGATTTCACGGCCGGCCTGAACGGGATGCTCGCGCAGCTCGGCGCGCCGGCCACGTCGCGCGACGAGGTGATCGGCTACGTCGGCAAGGGCTCCGAACACCTGATCCAGAGCGTGCTGAAGCCGCGCTTCGCGCCTGACGAAGCGCACGCGCGCTTCGACGACGCGCTCGCGATCTACCAGACCGAATACGCGAAGATCAACGGCCGCCACACGCGTCTCTATCCGGACGTGGCGGCCGGGCTCGACGCGCTGCGCGCGGCCGGCATCCGGCTCGCGTGCGTGACGAACAAGCCGCACCGCTTCGCGGTCGAGCTGCTCGAACAATACGGGCTGGCCGGCCGCTTCGGCATCGTGCTGGGCGGCGACAGCGTCGCGCGCAAGAAGCCCGATCCGCTGCCGATGCTGACGGCCTGCGACGCGCTCGGCGTCGCGCCGGACGCGGCAGTCGCGATCGGCGACTCGGAAAACGACGCGCTGGCGGGCCGCGCGGCCGGGATGGCGACGCTGACGGTGCCGTACGGCTACAACCACGGCAAAGCTATACAAACGATAAATTCGGATGGTATAGTCGATTCGTTGCTGGTCGCGGCTCGCGCAATTTCCGCGCACAACGCCGCCCGGCCAACCGTCTGATTATTTCTTCCATCCGCATGTTTCTGAATAAAAAACGGAGTCTGAGCAGCATCGACCGGGGAGCCTGGCCCTGGCGTCGCTGGTCGCGCTAACCTCTTCGATGAGGTACGCTGAAGCACGTCTTCAGCGCCGTTTTTTATCTCGCTGCGCATCCGCGCGCCGACCGTCGCACCACCTCGAGTTCCACCGCGCCCGAACGCTTGCGTTCAGGATCGGCCGCAGGCTCGCGACGTTCACGCCCGGAGTGCCGGCCGGCAACAGGCACTTCTCGATCGACCGCCCTTTCGCCGACGGCCACCCGCGCAGCGTCAAATGATCCCTGGCGCACGCGCCGCTCGTCCCGAACAGGACCGGAACATGACCGAACTCGAATTCCAATCGCTCGCGAACGAAGGCTACAACCGCATCCCGCTGATCGCGGAAGCCCTTGCCGATCTCGAAACGCCGCTGTCCCTCTACCTGAAGCTGGCCCAGCCCGAACGCGCGGGCGCCAACTCGTTCCTGCTCGAATCGGTGGTCGGCGGCGAACGTTTCGGCCGCTATTCGTTCATCGGCCTGCCCGCCCGCACGCTCGTACGTACCCGCAACGGCGTGTCGGAAGTCGTGCGCGACGGCCAGGTCGTCGAGACGCACGACGGCGACCCGTTCCAGTTCATCGAATCGTTCCAGGCGCGCTTCAAGGTCGCGCAGCGCCCGGGCCTGCCGCGTTTCTGCGGCGGCCTCGCCGGCTACTTCGGCTACGACGCGGTGCGCTACATCGAGAAGAAGCTCGCGAACACCGCACCGCGCGACGATCTCGGCCTGCCCGACATCCAGTTGCTGCTGACGGAAGAAGTCGCGGTGATCGACAACCTCGCCGGCAAGCTCTACCTGATCATCTACGCGGATCCGGGCCAGCCCGAAGCGTATGCGAAGGCGAAACACCGCCTGCGCGAACTGAAGCAGCGCCTGCGCACGACCGTGCAGCCGCCCGTCACGTCGGCGAGCGTGCGCACCGAGACGTTCCGCGAATTCAAGAAGGACGACTATCTGGCTGCCGTGCGCCAGGCGAAGGAATACATCGCCGCCGGCGAGCTGATGCAGATCCAGGTCGGCCAGCGGCTGACGAAGCCGTACCGCGACAATCCGCTGTCGCTGTACCGCGCGCTGCGTTCGCTGAATCCGTCGCCGTACATGTATTACTACAACTTCGGCGATTTCCACGTGGTCGGCGCGTCGCCGGAAATCCTGGTGCGCCAGGAAAAGCGCGGCGAAGACCAGATCGTCACGATCCGGCCGCTCGCCGGCACGCGCCCGCGCGGCAACACGCCCGAGCGCGACGCGGAACTCGCGACCGAGCTGCTGAACGATCCGAAGGAGATCGCCGAGCACGTGATGCTGATCGACCTCGCGCGCAACGACGTCGGCCGCATCGCGGAAATCGGCTCGGTGCAGGTGACCGACAAGATGGTGATCGAGAAGTACTCGCACGTGCAGCACATCGTCAGCTCGGTCGAAGGCAAGCTGAAGCCCGGCATGACGAACTACGACGTGCTGCGTGCGACGTTCCCGGCCGGCACGCTGTCCGGCGCGCCGAAGGTGCGCGCGATGGAACTGATCGACGAGCTCGAGCCGGTCAAGCGCGGGCTGTACGGCGGTGCGGTCGGCTACCTGTCGTTCTCGGGCGAGATGGATCTCGCGATCGCGATCCGCACGGGCCTGATCCACAACGGCAACCTGTACGTGCAAGCGGCGGCCGGCGTCGTCGCGGATTCGGTGCCCGAATCCGAATGGCAAGAGACCGAGAACAAGGCGCGCGCGGTGCTGCGTGCGGCCGAACAGGTCCAGGACGGCCTCGATAGCGACTTCTGACCGGAGACTGACCATGCTGCTCATGATCGACAACTACGACTCGTTTACCTACAACCTGGTCCAGTACTTCGGTGAACTCGGCGAGGACGTGCGTACCTACCGCAACGACGAAATCACGCTCGACGACATCGCGCGCCTGAACCCCGACACCATCTGCCTGTCGCCCGGCCCGAGCAATCCGCAACACGCGGGCATCACGCTCGACGTGCTGCGCGAATTCGCGGGCCGGAAGCCGATCCTCGGCGTCTGCCTCGGCCACCAGGCGATCGGCGAAGCGTTCGGCGGCCGCGTCGTGCGCGCGAAGACCATCATGCACGGCAAGGTGAGCCGGATCGAAACCGACTGCCGCGGCGTGTTCGCCGACCTGCCGAAGCATTTCGACGTGACGCGCTATCACTCGCTCGCGATCGAGCGCGAATCGCTGCCGGACTGCCTCGAGGTGTCCGCGTGGACCGACGACGGCGAGATCATGGGCGTGCGTCACAAGACGCTGCCAATCGAAGGCGTGCAGTTCCACCCGGAATCGATCCTGTCCGAGCACGGCCATGCGCTGCTCGAGAATTTCCTGAAGCAGCATCGCGCAGCGGCCCATGCCGCGGCACCGGCTGCCTGACGGGAGACGCACGATGACGATTACCCCGCAGGAAGCGCTGCAACGCACGATCGAGCACCGCGAGATCTTCCACGACGAAATGCTGCACCTGATGCGGCTCATCATGCGCGGCGACCTGTCGCCCGTGATGGCGGCCGCGATCATCACCGGGCTGCGCGTGAAGAAGGAGACGATCGGCGAGATCGCCGCCGCCGCGACCGTGATGCGCGAATTCGCGAACCACGTCGAGGTGCAGGACAACTCGAACTTCGTCGACATCGTCGGCACCGGCGGCGACGGCTCGCACACGTTCAACATCTCGACCGCGTCGATGTTCGTCACGGCGGCCGCGGGCGCGAAGGTCGCGAAGCACGGCAACCGCGGCGTGTCCAGCAAGTCCGGCAGCGCCGACGTGCTCGAGGCGCTCGGCGTGAACATCGACCTGCAGTCGGAGCAGGTCGCCGCGTCGATCGCCGAAACCGGCATGGGCTTCATGTTCGCGCCGAACCATCACCCGGCGATGAAGAACATCGCGGCCGTGCGCCGTGAGCTCGGCGTGCGCACGATCTTCAACATCCTCGGCCCGCTGACCAATCCGGCCGGCGCGCCGAACCAGCTGATGGGCGTGTTCCACCCCGACCTCGTCGGCATCCAGGTGCGCGTGATGCAGCGCCTCGGCGCACAGCACGTGCTCGTCGTGTACGGCAAGGACGGCATGGACGAGGTGTCGCTCGGCGCCGCGACGCTCGTCGGCGAGTTGCGCGACGGCAAGGTGCACGAATACGAGATCCATCCGGAGGACTTCGGCCTGCAGATGGTGTCGAACCGCACGCTGAAGGTGGAAAATGCGGACGAATCGCGCACGATGCTGCTCGGCGCGCTGGACAACCAGCCGGGCGTCGCGCGCGAGATCGTCACGCTGAACGCGGGCACCGCGCTCTATGCGGCCAATATCGCCGAATCGATCGCGGACGGCATCCAGCTCGCCCGCGAAGCGATCGCGAGCGGCAAGGCCCGCGCGAAGGTCGACGAACTCGTGCGCTTCACGCAGCAGTTCAAGCGCTGACCCTCTTACGAATCAAGCAGGAACCCCTATGAGCGACATTCTCGACCGAATCATCGCCGTCAAGCGCGAAGAAATCGCGGCGGCCCTGCGCAGCACGCCGCTCGAGGCACTGAAACTGGAAGCCTCCGCGCGCGACCTGCGCGACTTCGTCGGCGCGCTGCGGGCGAAGCATGCGGCCGGCAACGCCGCCGTGATCGCCGAAATCAAGAAGGCGAGCCCGTCGAAAGGCGTGCTGCGCGAGCATTTCGTGCCGGCCGACATCGCGCGCTCGTATGCGGCGCACGGCGCTGCGTGCCTGTCGGTGCTGACCGACGAGCAGTTCTTCCAGGGCGGCGTCCGCTACCTTGAGGAAGCGCGCGCGGCCTGCACGCTGCCGGTGCTGCGCAAGGACTTCATCGTCGACGCGTACCAGATCGTCGAAGCCCGCGCGATGGGCGCCGACGCGATCCTGCTGATCGCCGCCGCGCTCGACACGCCGCTGATGCAGGATCTCGAAGCCTACGCGCACTCGCTCGGCCTCGCGGTGCTCGTCGAAGTGCACGACCGCCACGAGATGGAACAGGCGCTGACGCTCAAGACGCCGCTGCTCGGCATCAACAACCGCAACCTGCGCACGTTCGAAACGTCGATCCAGACCACGCTCGACATGCTCGACATGATTCCGGCCGATCGCATCGTCGTGACCGAATCGGGCATCCTGTCGCGCACCGACGTCGACACGATGCGCGCGGCGAACGTGAACACGTTCCTCGTCGGCGAGGCGTTCATGCGCGCCGAGCAGCCGGGCGAGGAACTCGCACGGATGTTCTTCTGATGGCGATCGAACAGGAAATCAAGCTCGCGCTGCCGGCCGGCCAGGCCGACGCCGCGCGCCGCTTCTTCGAGACGCTGACCGGCGAACCCGGTCGCGCGATCACGCTCGCGAACGTCTATTACGACACGCCCGATCTCGCGCTGGCACGCTCGAAGAGCGCGGTGCGCGTGCGCCGCACGCCCGACGGCTGGCTGCAGACGTTCAAGACGGTCGGCAGCGCGGAAGGCGGCCTGCATAGCCGCCACGAATGGGAACTGCCGGTCGCCGGCGACGCGCTCGAAATCGACGCGCTCGTCGCGGCCTGCGACGTGCCGGAAGCCGCCGCCGCGCTGAATGACGCGGCCGGCGCGCTGCACGCGCTGTTCCGCACGGATTTTTCGCGTACGCTGTGGCGCATCGCAATCGGCGGCGCGACCGTCGAGGCCGCGGTGGACCTCGGCGAGATCGTCGTCCAGGCGGACCACGAAACGCGCCGCGAACCGATCAGCGAAATCGAACTCGAACTGATCGACGGCCCGGAAACGGCGCTCGCGACGCTCGCCGCCGAACTGCAGCAGGCGCTGCCGGGCCTCGTTCCCGAAAACATCAGCAAGGCGCAGCGCGGCTACCGGCTGCGCGCGCAATAAACACGCATCACGCATGGCAACCCGCAAGACTTCCCGCGCGCCGCAACAGGCGTCGCTGTTCGACGATCCCGTGCCGGAAACGGCACCGGCCGATATTCCGTCCCCGGCTTCCGAGCCGCCCGCGGCCCGGCGCAAACCCGCGAAGCAAACCGCGGCACCGCGGCCCGTTGCCGCCGACGTGCCGCATCTCGCCGCGCAATTCGACGCGCTGCCGGCCGTCTGGCGCGACGTGCTGAAGCCGTTCACCGACAGCGACGCGTACGCGCCGCTGTGCCGCTTCGTCGATGAAGAGCGCGCCGCCGGCAAGACCGTCTATCCGACCGACGTGTTCCGCGCGCTGCGCCTGACGAGCCCCGACGACGTGAAGGTCGTGATCCTCGGCCAGGATCCGTACCACGGCGACGACCGCGGCACGCCGCAGGCGCACGGCCTTGCGTTCTCGGTGCCGCCGGCCGTCCGCACGCCGCCGTCGCTGCGCAACATCTTCAAGGAAATCGCCGCGAACTTCGGTCACGACACGCCGCGTCACGGCTGCCTCGACACGTGGGCGCGCCAGGGCGTGCTGCTGCTCAATACCGTACTGACGGTCGAGCGCGGCGCGGCCGCGAGCCATGCGAAGCGCGGCTGGGAGCAATGCACGGACACGCTGATCCGCGAGCTCGCCGGCCGCCATCGCGGCCTCGTGTTCATGCTGTGGGGTGCGCACGCGCAGGCGAAGCGCGCGCTGTTCGACGCGAACGCGCATTGCGTGCTCGAGGCGCCGCATCCGTCGCCGCTGTCCGCACACCGCGGCTTCCTCGGCTGCCGCCATTTCGCGCTCGCGAACGACTATCTGGCCGCCGCGGGCCGCGAACCGATCGACTGGCGCCTGCCGGACGTAGCCGAAACGCTCGCGTAACGGCCTCCGCGGCGAGTTCGCCGGCCGAATGCAAAAACGCCGCGTCCCTTTCGTGAAGGGCGCGGCGTTTTTTCATCGGGCGACATGGCGGGTGCGTCGCACCCGCATCGACCTCACGCGTTACGCGGCGGCGATCGCTTCGCGTGCGCTGGCCAGCGCGGCGCTCTGCGCGTCCGGGCCGAGGTTCAGGCCTTCCGCGTGGATGAAATTCACGTCGGTCAGGCCGATGAAGCCGAGGAACGAACGCAGGTACGGGGTCTGGCTGTCGTTCGGCGTACCCAGGTACTTGCCGCCGCGCGCCGTCACCACGTGAACCTTCTTGCCCTTGATCAGGCCTTCCGGACCGTTCTCGGTGTAGCGGAACGTGACGCCTGCGCGGGCGATCCAGTCGAAGTACGTCTTCAGTTGCGACGAGATGCCGAAGTTGTACATCGGCGCGCCGATCACGATGATGTCGGCCGCTTGCAGCTCGGCGATCAGTGCATCGCTCTTCGCGACGATCGCATTCTGTTCCGCGGTGCGCTTGTCGGCCGGCGTGAAGAACGCGCCGAGCACCGATTCGTCGAGGTGCGGCAGCGCATCGGTCAGCAGGTCGCGAACCACGACCTTCGAACCGGGCTTCGATTGTTGCAGCTTTGCCGTCAGTTCGTTGGACAGCAGCGTGGATTGCGCACCTTGCGAACGCGCGGCGGAATTGATTTGCAGAATGGTCGTCATGTCAGGCTCCGGTAGGGTTGCGCTTCGGTAGCGCGAGTGACGCCATTGTGCGTGGCCGCATGACCGCGAAAAAGCGGGTTCCGGGCGACGGATTGTTGCAGCAGCAGAACAATCCTTGATCGCGCCCCGATCCCCGCTTTCGTCCGATTATCCCTTCAGCCAGGCTTCGCGGGCCTTCGTGGCCGCGGCCGGCTTGGCGGCCGCCGTCAGCCGGTAGCGCGTGATGTCCGGGCCGTCGAGCTTCAGTTTCGCGGTGCGCAGCTCGTCGCGGCGGAACGCGTGAACCTCGACCTTGTCGCCCGGCCGGTAGCGTGCGAGGAGCGCCTCGAGGTTCGTGCCCGTCACGCGCAACCCGTCCACCGCGATCAGCGTGTCGCCGGCCGACAACCCCGCGCGATGCGCGGCGCCGCCTTCGTAGACCGCCGCCAGCGTGCTGTCCGCGCCGCCGCGCAGGCGCGCGCCGATGGTCGGCTTCGCGGCCGCGCCGAGCGCGACGTCGGGGGCCAGCGTCACGCCGAACGGCGCGAGCAGTTCGCCGAGCGGCAGGTCGCGCGTGCCGTGCACGGCGTCGGCGAACAGACGGCCGAGCGCGACGCCCGTGGCCGCTTCGATCAGCGCCTCGACTTCGCTTTCTTCGACGCCCGCCTGCTTGCCGCCGCGATAGAAGTCGCGGCCGTAGCGTTGCCACAGCAGGCGCATCACGTCGTCGAGCGACTTCCGGTTGCGCGTTTGCGCGCGGATCGCGAGATCGAACGCCAGCGCGACGAGCGAGCCCTTCGTGTAGTAGCTGACGATCGCGTTGGTCGCGTTCTCGTCCTGGCGGTAGTACTTGATCCACGCGTCGAACGAGCTTTCGGCGACGCTCTGCTTGAGCCGGCCCGTGCCGCGCAGCACGCCGCCAACGGTGCGGCCGAGCGCCGCGAAATATTCGTCCTGCGACATCAGCCCGCTGCGCACCAGCATCAGGTCGTCGTAATACGACGTGAAGCCCTCGAACAGCCACAGCAGCGACGTGTAGTTCTCGCGCGTGAGGTCGTACGGCACGAACGCCGCGGGCTTGATGCGCTTCACGTTCCACGTGTGGAAATACTCGTGGCTGCACAGGCCGAGATACGTGCGATAGCCTTCGGTCGTTTCCGGGCGCCCCTTCACCGGCAGGTCGGTGCGGTTGCAGATCAGCGCGGTCGACGCGCGATGCTCGAGGCCGCCGTAGCCGTCGCTGACCGCGAGCGTCATGAACACGTAGCGATCCATCGGCGCCTTCTTCGACTTCGGCTCGAACAGCGCGATCTGCGCTTCGCACACGCGCTTCAGATCGGTACGCAACCGCTCCAGGTCGAGCTGCGTCACGCGCCCGGCGATCACGATGTCGTGCGGTACGCCATGCGCGTCGAACGTCGCGAGCGCGAATTCGCCGATCGTCACCGGATGGTCGGACAGCTCGTCGTAGTTCGCCGCGCGATACGCGCCGAAACCGTAACGTTTGGTGCCGCGCGCCTCGGGCAGCGACGTGCCGACGCGCCACGTGCGGAACGCCGGGCCGGCCGGTTTCGCGATGTCGACTTCGCACGGCGCCTCCTCGCGGCCGGCGACGCTCAGGAACACGGCCGTCGCGTTGAAGAAGCCGCCCGAATCGTCGAGATACGCGGAGCGCACCGACAGGTCCCATGCATAGACGTCGTAACGCAGCGTCAGCGCGCCGGTCACGGGCGCGGCCTGCCACGTGTGCTTGTCGGTCTTCGCGATGCGCACCTTGCGGCCCGCGTCGTTGAACGCGTGCAGCGTCACGATGTTGCGCGCGAACTCGCGCACGAGATAGCTGCCGGGAATCCACACCGGCAGCGAGAAACGCTGGCCTTCGGGATCGGGATCGGCAACCGTCACCGTCACTTCGAACAGGTGCGCGGCAAGATCTTTCGGGGCAATCGAATAGCGGATCGGCTGGGTCATCGTGGCAATCGGTCGGTCGAATACGGCGGCGAAAACGAAGAGAGGCGCCGGCAGATCATGCGGGCGCCCCTCGCTGGCCGGGCGATGCGCCCGGCGTGCAGTCGGTTACTTGCTCGAGGCGAGCGCCTGGTTGAGCTGGTCGGCCGATACCGCGCCCGGCAGGCGACGGCCGTCCGGCAAGAAGATCGTCGGCGTGCCCGTGACGTTCATCCCGCGGCCGAGCGCGAGGTTCTTGTCGAGCGCGGTGGTGTCGCAGGTGCCGGCGCCGGACGGCGCGCGGTGGTCGAGCATCCAGCCTTCCCACGTCTTCGCGCGGTCGGTCGCGCACCAGATCGCCTTCGACTTCGCGGTCGAATCCGGCGACAGCACCGGGTACAGGAACGTGTAGACGGTCACGTTGTCGACCGACTGCAGCGTCGTCTCGAGCTTCTTGCAGTACGGACAGTTCGGATCGGAGAACACCGCGATCTTGCGCGCGCCGTTGCCCTTCACGACCTTGATCGCATTCGCGAACGGCAGGCTCGCGAAATCGATCTTGTTGATTTCGGACAGGCGGGCGTCGGTCAGGTTCTTGTGCGTCTTGGTGTCGACGAGATCGCCGAGCAGCACGTAGTCGCCCGCCGCGTCGCTATAGATGATCTGCGAGCCGAGGTTCACTTCGTAAAGGCCTGCAACCGGCGATTTCGACACGCTCTTGATCGGCGCGTCGTTGCCGAGACGGGCTTGCAGCGTGGCCTTCAGCTTGTCGGTGGTCTGGTCGGCCTGCGCGGTGCAGCCAAGCGTCGCCATCGTGACGGCCAGCGCCAGCGACGCGATGCGGATCGTTTTTTTCATTGAAATCTTCCTTCAGCTCAATCGGAGTGCACGGCACAGTGTACGCCGTAACGGAACCGTCTCCGACCCGCGCGGCGGCAGAAGGTTCGGTCAGCCGAGCGCGGCCGACACGAGCCAGCGCTTCACGAGCGGCTGCGCGCCGACGAAGGCCATCCCCGCATTGCGCACCGCTTTCGCGAGCGAGCCCGGCACCGCGAACAGCCGCTGCAGGCCGTCGGTCGCGACCATCAAGGCACGGATGTCCTCGCGGCGCGAACGCTCGTAGCGGCGCAGCAGCACCGGATCGCCGAGGTTGCGGAAGCTTTCCTTGGACGCGATCGCGTCGGCGAGCGCGGCAACGTCGCGCAGCCCGAGGTTCATCCCCTGGCCCGCGAGCGGGTGGATCAGGTGCGCGGCATCGCCAACCAGCGCGACGCGCGGCGCGATCAGCTTGTCGACCGTCTGCAGCGCCAGCGGGAAGCCCGCGGCCGGCGTCACGCATTCGAGCGTGCCGACCTGGCCGTGCGACACGCGCTCGACCTCGGCCGCGAGCTGCGCCGGATCGAGCGCGAGCAGTGCGTCCGCATGCGCGGTGTGCGCGGACCATACCAGCGAGACGTGACCGTCCGGCAGCGGCAGCAGCGCGACGATCTCGCCTTCGTGGAACCACTGGTACGCCGTCTCGCGGTGCGGCAGCGACGCCTTGAAGTTCGCGACGACGCCCGTCTGCCGGTAATCGCGCCGCTCTACCCTGGCCCCCATTTGGGAGCGCACCCACGAATGCGCGCCGTCAGCGCCGACGACGAGATCCGCTTCGAGCACCTGCCCCGACGACAGCGTGAGCACCGCCGCGTCGTCGCGCACGTCGAAGCCCTGCGCACGCGCGTCGAACCACGTGAGGTTCGGCTGGAACCGCAGCGCGGCGTCGAGCGACGCTTCGACCAGCGACGATTCGGCGATCCATGCGAGCTGCGGCACGGACGCCTGGTAGGCGGAGAAATGCAGTTCGGCATGCGCATCGCCATACACGCGCATGTCGTAGACCGGCGCGAGCCGGCCGTGGTCGAGCGCCTGCCAGACCCGCAGCCGCTCGAGCAACGCCTGCGAACTGGACGACAGCGCGTAGACGCGCGTGTCGAACGCGAGATCGGCGGGGCGCGGCGTGGCCGGCTGGGCGAGCAAGGCGGTCTTGTAGCCGGACTGGGTCAGCGCGAGCGCGGCCGTCTTGCCGACGAGCCCGCCGCCGACCACGGCGACGTCGAAGGAGTGGTGGGCAGTCATGGCGGGCATTATAGCCGTGGGGCCAAACCCTTACGCGGCCGGACTTTGCGGGAAATCAGCAGAATCGCAGGCCGGTGCGCCCGCGCGGCGGCCCGCCGCGTCGGCCGTTCGGCGCCAGGCCCGGAATCCGGAGCGCCGGCACGGTACAATAGCGTCTTTGACCGTCGGCCCGCCGCGCTCCACGCGCCGGCCGCCCTTTTTTCCCGCGCCGCCGTGCCCTGTCCGGCCGCGCCGCCTCACCCCGTCCGAAGGATTCCATGAGTCTCAAATGCGGCATCGTCGGCTTGCCCAACGTCGGCAAGTCCACCCTGTTCAATGCGCTGACCAAGGCCGGCATCGCCGCCGAGAACTACCCGTTCTGCACGATCGAGCCGAACGTCGGCATCGTCGAAGTGCCGGATACGCGCCTGAAGGCGCTTTCCGAGATCGTCAAGCCGGAGCGTGTCGTGCCGGCCGTCGTCGAATTCGTCGACATCGCGGGCCTCGTCGCGGGCGCGAGCAAGGGTGAAGGCCTCGGCAACCAGTTCCTCGCGAACATCCGCGAAACCGACGCGATCACGCACGTCGTGCGCTGCTTCGAGGACGACAACGTCATTCACGTCGCCGGCAAGGTCAGCCCGATCGACGACATCGAAGTGATCAACACCGAACTGGCGCTGGCCGACCTCGGCACCGTCGAGAAGGCGCTCACGCGTTATTCGAAGGCGGCGAAGTCGGGCAACGACAAGGAAGCGGCGAAGCTCGTCGCGGTGCTCGAAAAAGTGCGCGCGCAGCTCGACCAGGGCAAGGCCGTGCGCGGCCTCGCGCTGTCGGACGACGAAGAAGCGCTGATCAAGCCGTTCTGCCTGATCACCGCGAAGCCGGCGATGTACGTCGCCAACGTGAAGGACGACGGCTTCGAGAACAACCCGCACCTCGAGGCCGTGCGCAAGTACGCGGAAAGCGAAAACGCGCCGGTGGTCGCCGTGTGTGCGGCGATCGAGGCGGAAATCGCCGATCTCGACGACGCGGACAAGGAAGCGTTCCTTGCCGACATGGGCATGGAAGAGCCGGGCCTCGACCGCGTGATCCGCGCGGGCTTCAAGCTGCTCGGCCTGCAGACCTACTTCACCGCGGGCGTGAAGGAAGTGCGCGCGTGGACGATCCACATCGGCGATACCGCTCCGCAGGCGGCCGGCGTGATCCACACCGACTTCGAGCGCGGCTTCATCCGCGCGCAGACGATCGCGTTCGACGACTTCGTCACGCACAAGGGCGAGCAAGGCGCGAAGGAAGCCGGCAAGATGCGCGCGGAAGGGAAGGAATATGTCGTGCACGACGGCGACGTGATGAACTTCCTGTTCAACGTCTAAGCGTTGCTGCTGCATCGAGCATAAAAAAGCCCGCTGAATGCGGGCTTTTTCTTTTCGGTGGCGGAAGACCGGCTCATTCCCGACCGACGATCTTCAGCGTCCCGGACATATGCAGGAACTGTCCGTCCTTCGTCGCGATGTTCGTATCCACCGCGCCGCGCTCGAAATCCTCGACGTGCACGACGTTCGAGCCGGTGGACGGCTCATGCCAGTACACCATGTACACCTGCGGACGGATTTCGCGCGCCGTGTACTGCACCGTATCGGTCACACCGTTGAATTGGCCGGCCGTGCCGACGAACGACATCGTCTTGTCGTCCTTGAAGTGCAGGTCGAACGCGGTCGCGCCGAACTGCACGCGCACCGTCTTGCCCGCCGCGGGGAACGGCGCCGGCGCGGGCCACTGCATCTCGCCCTTGGCAACCTTCGCGCTCAGCTCGAGCGACGACTTCTCGCCGAGATCCGGGTAGCGCGCCTCCATCGCCGCGATCAGCGTCGCCGAATCCTTCGCGCGCGCCGCTTCCTCGTCGAACGCCTTCACGTAATTGCGCGTGAACGCGACGCCGGTGGTGAACGGCTGGCTGCCGTCGCGGTTCGGCAGGAAGTGGCCGGGCACGACGCGCGCCGGCTTCAGCGCGTCGATCCGGTCGAGCGTCGCCAGCCAGTTCGCGTGCGACAGCGGCGTCTGCGTGTCGGCCATCCACACGTGGATGTTCGCGGCGACCGGGATGCCACCCACTACGGTCCGCGTGGAGGGAATCCACACGAACGTGCGGTCGGGCGTCGGGCCGTCGAGCCCGACGATGCGCAGCGGCTCGCCGTCGACGCGCAGCGTATTGCCGTCGAGCGGCTGCGGCACGATCACCGAAGTCGGCGCGTTGTCCTTCAGGATCGGGCCCCAGTAGGCGAGCTTGCCGTCCTTGCTGGCCTCGATCGCGGCGACGGTTTGCGGCGTCGCGACGATCTTCGCATCCGGGAACGCCGCGTGAATGGTTTCCAGCCCGAAGTAATAGTCGGGGTCGCTGTGGCTCACGTAGACGGCCTTGAGCGTCTTGCCGGTCGCCTTGATTCGGCTCACCAGCGCCTGCGCATCGTTGCGCTGGAACTGGGCGTCGATCAGGATCGCCTCGGTCTTGCCTGACACGATTTCGGACGAAACCGGGAAAATCGCATGCGCGCCCGGATTGTAGACATCGACGGTCAGCGGGGCGGCGATGCTCGCGGATGCGGCACCGAGTAGTGCAGTCGCCGCGAATGCGGAAGAAAACAGATGACGGATCGACATGGTCGGACTCTTGATTGATGGTGAGCCCGTAGAATAAGTGAAACTGCTTCGGTAACAAATATCCCAGTTGTCGATGATTTATTTCCCAGCAGGAATGAATCGATCGTCACACATCGGGGCATGGCCGTTTGAGCGGACGCGGGCCGCTCTGATCTCCTGATAACAGGACGCGAGTACGCCAGGGCACCACTCCTGCATGACATAGCGAATACGCATCGGCAGTGACGAGATCGCGAACGCAGCGGCCTTTTGTCATGTCGGGCCGGTTCATGAGGGTTTGCGGGAAGCGCGAGCGGACAACCTTTTCGCCATTTCCTTCGTTGCCTCCGTTGCACAGATCGCCTGTGCCGCAGGTCGCATCGAACCATCGCCCCATGCGTGACGCGCCGATTTTTCGCAGGATGTGTCGCGCGCTTTCTTCCACTTCGCCATCTGCGCGTCGAGCGCCGCCTTGCGCCGTGGCTGCTCGCTCACCTGTTTGTCGACGATCCGCTGCAATTCCCGCTCGGCGACGAGCTGATCGCGCCACGCGCAAAAATTCATGCTCGTCTGGCTCGATTCACAGTCGCTGAGCAGCGCGTTGACCTCGCTTGCCGGCAAGCCGCTGCGCGCCGCTATCTCGTCCGCTGCCGTCGGGCCGGCAAATGCATGCGTCGACGCCAGCACGAGCAAACCGATCATGGCCGTTCTCACGGTGCCCTCTGTTGTGGCTGGAATGGCGCCGATTCAAGTCGGCGCCGGTTGACAAGCCCGTTTGAACGAACGGGCGCCAGACGACGCCCGTCAACGTCTCGCGGATGAATCCAGACGCGCTGATTCATGTGCGACACGACGTCCGCGTCGCCGCTCTGGTTCGCTGAACGGAACACGGCCAGCGCACCTGTGTTGCCGGTACTAACCTCATCATTCACCGCGGTTCTCGAAGCGATCAATGTATGGCGTTGCCGTTGGCAATGAAATCGGACGAGTTCGATTTTGACGCGTCGTACATCAACGATCGCGAGGTACGAAAGACCGGGCAGCGTGACGCTACGTGTATCCGCGCACCCGCGCAAAAAAGCAAATGGCCCGACCAGCAAACGCCGATCAGGCCATATTCACGCCCGGGACTTCGCGCCCCGTCGTCACATCACTCGATCAGATCACGTCGCCGACACCCGCCGCCCCGCATCCGCCTGCGCATCGCGCCCACGCTTGTTCAGCCACGACGCGAGCAGCACGATCAACGCCAGCACGGCCGTCGCCCCCACTTCCATCCGGTGTTCCTCGCTGACGAACATCACGGTCAGCGTGCCGCAGATGAACAGGATCACCGCCCACGTGAGCCACGGGAACAGCCACATCCGCAGCGTCAGGTCGGCGCCGCCCGATTCGAGCGTCTTGCGCATGCGCAACTGCGAGATCGCGATCACGAGATACACGAGCAGCGCGATCGCGCCCGACGTCGCGAGCAGGAAGCCGAACACCTGCTCCGGCATCAGGTAGTTCGCGATCACCGTCAGGAAACCGAACGCGGTCGACGCGAGCACGGCCGCGCGCGGCGTGCCGGTCGAATCGGTGCGATGCAGGAAGGCGGGCGCGTCCTTGCGCCGGGACAGCGAGAACAGCATCCGCGACGCCGTGTACAGCGCCGAATTCAGGCAGCTCGCGACCGACACCAGCACGATCACGTCGATGATCGCCTTCGCGTTCGGGACGCCGATCAGTTCCATCGCGCGCTGATACGAGCCGTGCTTCGGCAGCAGCGGGTCGTTCCACGGCACGATGGCCGCGACGACGAGGATCGAGCCGAGATAGAACAGCGTGATACGCCAGATGACCGAGTTCGTCGCACGCACGATCTGACGTTGCGGGTTGTCCGATTCGGCGGCCGCGATCGTCACGATCTCGGTGCCGAGAAACGAGAACATCGTCGTCAGCATCGCCGCGAGCACCGCGCTCGCGCCGTGCGGCATGAAGCCGTCATGCACGAACAGGTTCGACACGCCCGACACGGCCGGCGCAGGAATGATGCCGACGATCGCCGCGCCGCCGATGCACAGGAACACGACGATCGCGACGACCTTGATCAGCGCGAACCAGAATTCGAATTCGCCGTAGTTCTTGACGGAAAAGAGATTGGTGACGGTGAGCAGCAGCGTGATGCCGAGCGCGAAGATCCACGTCGCGATACCCGGGAACCACGCATTGAGAATGGTCGCGGCGGCGGTCGCCTCGATCGGGATCACCAGCACCCAGAACCACCAGTACAGCCAGCCGATCGTGAAGCCGGCCCAGTGGCCGATCGCACGATCGGCATAGGTCGAGAACGACCCGCTGTCCGGATGCGCGACGGCCATCTCGCCGAGCATGCGCATCACCAGCACGACCAGCACGCCCGCGATCGCATACGCGAGTATCGATGCCGGCCCGGCTTCCGCGATCGCGTGGCCGGAGCCGACGAACAAGCCCGCGCCGATGACGCCGGCAATCGACATCATCGTCACGTGACGCTGCTTCAGGCCGGTGCCGAGGCCTGTGTTGCTTCCACTCATCTGTCTCTCTCCAAAAAACGGTTCCGGTACGACCGGTGTCGCGTGAAGGCGGCGCGGGGAGTTGTCGTTGTTGAATCCGGCTGCGGCCGCGCGTGCGTCGCACGCGGGCAGGAGACCGGATGGGGCCGTTCAGGTCGGGGCGTCCGCGCAGTCTGCGAAGCTGCGGGTGCAATGCGGCGCGCGGGGCGCCGGCGCATCGCGTACGTCCGTTCCGTCGGCTGTCGTCAGCCGCCTTCGAAGCGAAGGAGTGTAAGCATCAAACGGTTCTTCACTAAGAACCAATTGAAGAATTTCGATGGAACCACTCGTTGCATCGATATGAACCGATGCAACGCTTGATCCGGTTCGACAGCCCGCGTCGCGCGCGAGGTGGGCGCGATTCAGTGCGTGTCGCGGGCGGCTTCGTCCCGCCACTTCGCCGGCACGATTGCGCGCCATTCTCGCAGAAGCAGGTTTTTCACCGCGTCGGGATGCGCGGCCGACAGGCGCACCAGCACGATCGGCCAGCCGACATAGTGATCGGTCACGTAGTACACGTCGGGCGCCGATTCGATCAGCCACGCGCGCTCGTCGGGGCCGACGCCCTTCACGACGAGCGTGTCGCCGTCCTCGCGCAACCGCGCGAGCATCTTGCCCCTCACCTTGAGCGCGGGCGTGCCGTACGACGTGCCTTCCTCGACGCCGCGCCACGCCAGTGCGATCTGCCGGACTTCGTCGAATGTCACGATGGCCTCCCCGACCGTGCGTCGATGGTTGATGGTCCGGCCACCCTACCGGAAACGGCGCGACGTGCCCAGCGATGTGGCGTTATCCGCCGGCCGCTCGTGCCGTTGCCGGCGCACGCCCGGTGGTCGCGACGATCGCGAACGCGATCGCATTCGCGGCGGCGCTCGCGAGGATCGGCACGAGATAGCCGCCGCCCGCGTCGTAGATGAAGCCGGCGGCGGCCGGCCCGATCAGCGTGCCGAACGCGACGCTCGTGTACAGGATGCCGACGATCGCGCTCACGTTGCGCCCGCCGAAATAGTCCATCACGACCGCCGGCAGCACGGCGACCCAGCCGCCGTAGAACACGCCGAACACGAGCGCGAACGCGGCCAGCGTCGCGACGGTGCCGGCGCCCGCCCACGCGACCAGCGCGACGGCCATGCCGGCGAACATCGCGAGCAGCGACGCGCGGCGGCCAAAGCGGTCGGCGAGGCCGCCGAGGAAGAAGCGGCCGGCCGTGCTGCCCACGCCGATCGCGCCGAGCAGCAGCACGGCCGTCGACGGCGCGACGCCATGATCGAGCGCGTACGGCACGAGGTGAACGAACGGGACGAACACGCCGAACGAGCAGACGAGGCAGGCCGCGTAGAGGCTCGCGAACGGCCGCGACGTGACGGCTTCGCGCACCGTCGCGCCGGCATGCACGTTCGCGCCGGTCGACGCGACAGCGGCTTTCCGGCCGTCGTCGCCGGGTGCGTCGCCGTCCGGCAGCAATCCGCGCCTGCGCGGATCGTTCTCGATCAGCAGCGACATGCCGGCTCCCAGCACGATCGCGATCGCGGCCAGCGTGAAATACGCGCCGCGCCAGCCGACCTGCGCGATCAGCGCGGATGCGAGCGGCGGCATCACCAGCGTGCCGACGCCGATCCCCGCGACCGCGAGCCCCGACGCGAACCCGCGCCGGCGCACGAACCAGCGCTGCACCGCGCCGACAGCCGGCACGTACGCGCAGCCGACGCCGAACCCGACACCGAGCCCGTACGCGACATACACCTGCAGCAGCGTATGCGCCGCACCGGCGGCCGCGAGCCCCGCGCCGGTCAGCAGCATCCCGGCGACGGCGAGCCGCCGCGAGCCGAAACGATCGGCGAGCGGCCCGCTGACGATGCCGAAGCCGAAGTACAGGAAGCCGGCGAGCGAGAACACGAGCGAGATCTGGCCGCGCGACGCGGCGAAATCCCGCTGCAGCGATTCGACGAACGCGCTGAACGTATACGCGCTGCCGAACCCGACGAACGTGACGGCGAACGCGGCCGCCACCACGTACCAGCCATGGAAAAGGCGCGACGCGCCCGGGCGGTTCATGACGATGCTCCTTTCGGGTTCCACCGGCTGCCGGGCGGCGTCCGGATTGCCCCGTGGATATAGTTGAACTATGTTGATCGCATCGGCCGCCGACGGGCAGCCGCGAAACCAGCGATCCGATGGGTCAACGGTACTCGCGCGTGCGCGTCGCCGCAAACGATATTTCGTCGACCTTTCGCTTTAGAAAAACTGAATGAATCGTTCCCGCCTGCCGCCGCTCAACGCGTTGCGCGCCTTCGAAGCCGCCGCCCGCCACCTGTCGGTGAAGTCGGCGGCCGAGGAGCTGTCGGTCACGCCGGGCGCGGTCAGCCAGATGATCCGCACGCTCGAGACGCACCTCGGCGTGCAACTGTTCGAGCGCGTGAACCGCGGCATCCTGCTGACGGCCGCCGGCCGCGACTACCTGCCGCCCGTGCGCAACGCGTTCCGGCAGATCGCCGATGCGTCGCAGCGCGTGTCGGGCGCCGCCGACAGCGGCGTGCTGACGGTGAGCGTCACGCCGTTCTTCGCGTCCGCGTGGCTCGTGCCGCGCCTCGCGCAGTTCCGGCAGGCGTGCCCGGACGTCGACCTGCAGGTCGTCACGAGCCACGCGCTCGCGGATTTCGCGCGCGACGGCGTCGACGTCGCGATCCGTCACGGCCTCGGGCGCTACATCGGGCTGTGCAGCGAACGCCTGCTGACGGTGGAAATCGTCGCGCTCGCGTCGCCGGAACTCGTCGCGCGGCTCGGCATGCCGGCGACGCCGGCGGAACTCGTCGGCTGGCCGCAGCTACACGACGCCGAACGCAAGGGCTGGCACATCTGGTTCGGCGCGCAGCGGATCGACGATTTCGGCCCGCCGCGCGGCCCCGCGTTCGACGACTCGGGCCTGCTGCTGCAGGCGATCGTCGCCGGCCAGGGCGCCGGGCTGCTGCCGGCCGCGATGGTGCGCGGCGAGCTGGCGAGCGGCCGGCTCGTGCAGCTCGCCGACGTCGCGTGGCTCGACGATTTCGCGTACTACCTCGTCTATCCGCCGCATCACGCGGAACGGCCGAAGGTTGCCGCGTTCCGCCGGTGGATTCTCGACGCCGCGCAGGCCGACGGCGCGGCGTCGATGTCCGGCGCGGCGTAGCGTCGCGCGGGTACCCGGCGCCGATCCGCTAACATGCGGCGCGGGCGATCGGCTCGCCATCGCCCGACCTCGATAACAACGAACCGAACGAGAGAGACCATGCGTGCCCTGCTCCGCCGCGCGACCCATGTCGCGACCCTGTCCGCCGCGCTGTTCGTCGCGGGCGCCGCATTGCCCCCTTCCGCGCACGCCTACCGCGCGCCGCCCGGCTACGGCAACGAAGCCGATCTCGACCGTCACGACACGTATCGCAACCGCGACGGCGAAACCGTGCATGCGCCCGCGCATTCGAAATCGGGCCGCGTGCCGGACGGCGCGAGCGCGCGTTGCCGCGACGGCACGTACAGCTTCAGCCGCCACCGGCGCGGCACGTGCTCGGGGCACGGCGGCGTGGCCGCGTGGCTGTGAGCGCGGGTCGGCCGAATGGCCAGCGCCGCGCCAGCGGCAGCCGGCGGCGAAGTACAATACGCGCTCGCACCGCCGCGCCCCGCGCGGCACGCTCCGTACCGAATCCCGACGCCGCCACGCCCGCGCGCGCTGCGCGGCAGTCTCAACCACTTCTGACTTTCACACCGAAATGGCCCAATACGTTTTCACGATGAACCGGGTCGGCAAGATCGTGCCGCCCAAGCGCCAGATCCTGAAGGACATCTCGCTGTCGTTCTTTCCCGGCGCGAAGATCGGCGTGCTCGGCCTGAACGGCTCGGGCAAGTCGACGCTGATCCGCATCATGGCGGGCGTCGACAAGGACATCGAGGGCGAAGCCACGCCGATGCCGAACCTGAACATCGGCTACCTGCCGCAGGAACCGCAGCTCGACCCGACGAAGACCGTGCGCGAAGCCGTCGAGGAAGGCCTCGGCGACCTGTTCCAGGCGAACAAGAAACTGGAAGAAATCTACGCGGCTTACGCCGAGCCGGACGCCGACTTCGACGCGCTCGCAGCCGAGCAGGCGAAGTATGAGGCGATCCTCGCGTCGAGCGACGGCGGCAGCCCCGAGCAGCAGCTCGAAGTGGCCGCCGACGCACTGCGCCTGCCGTCGTGGGACGCGAAGATCGAGCATCTGTCGGGCGGTGAAAAGCGCCGCGTCGCGCTGTGCAAGCTGCTGCTCGAAAAGCCCGACATGCTGCTGCTCGACGAACCGACCAACCACCTCGACGCCGAATCGGTCGACTGGCTCGAGCAGTTCCTGGTGCGCTTCCCGGGCACCGTCGTCGCGGTCACGCACGATCGCTACTTCCTCGACAACGCGGCCGAATGGATTCTCGAACTCGACCGCGGCCACGGCATTCCGTGGAAGGGCAACTACAGCAGCTGGCTCGACCAGAAGGAAGAGCGGCTGAAGCAGGAAGAAGCGTCGGAATCGGCACGCCAGAAGGCGATCAAGAAGGAACTGGAGTGGGTGCGCCAGAACCCGAAGGGCCGCCAGGCGAAGTCGAAAGCGCGTATCGCGCGCTTCGAGGAGCTGAGCAGCCAGGAATACCAGAAGCGCAACGAAACGCAGGAAATCTTCATTCCGGCCGGCGAACGCCTCGGCAATGAAGTGATCGAGTTCAAGAACGTCAGCAAGTCGTTCGGCGACCGCCTGCTGATCGACAACCTGAGCTTCAAGATCCCGGCCGGCGCAATCGTCGGCATCATCGGCCCGAACGGCGCCGGCAAGTCGACGCTGTTCAAGATGCTCACCGGCAAGGAACAGCCAGATTCGGGCGAAGTCGTGATGGGCCCGACGGTGAAGCTCGCATACGTCGACCAGAGCCGCGACGCGCTCGACGGTTCGAAGACGGTGTTCGAGGAAATCTCGGGCGGCGCCGACGTGCTGACGGTCGGCAAGTACGAAACGCCGTCGCGCGCGTACATCGGCCGCTTCAACTTCAAGGGCGGCGACCAGCAGAAGGTCGTCGGCAACCTGTCCGGCGGCGAACGCGGCCGCCTGCACCTCGCGAAGACGCTGATCTCGGGCGGCAACGTGCTGCTGCTGGACGAACCGTCGAACGACCTCGACGTCGAAACGCTGCGTGCGCTGGAAGACGCACTGCTCGAGTTCGCGGGCTCGGTGATGGTGATCTCGCACGATCGCTGGTTCCTCGACCGGATCGCGACGCACATCCTCGCGTTCGAAGGCGATTCGCAGGTCACGTTCTTCGACGGCAACTACCAGGAGTACGAAGCCGACAAGCGTGCACGCCTCGGCGAGGAAGCCGCGAAGCCGAAGCGCCTGCGCTACAAGCCGATCAGCCGCTGACCGGCGCGGCCCGGGCGCCCGGCGCCGCGATCACGCGGGGCCGGTGCCGAAGCGGGCCGCTTCCGGAACGGCACAACGAAAAAGCGGGCTCATAGCCCGCTTTTTTTCCGCCTGGCGCTCGCTCCGCCGCTTACACCAGCGCGCCCAGTTCACGCAGCCGCGCTTCGGTCGCCGCCGCGCTCGTGTGATGAATGCCGTGCCAGCCGAGCGCCGTCGCAGCCGCCGCGTTGTGCGCGTTGTCGTCGATGAACACGAGCTCGTGCGGCGCGATGCCGGGCAGGTGCGGCTCGATCCGCGCATGCATCTCGCGGTAGATCGCCGGATCGGGTTTCACGAGCTTCACGCGGCCCGACACGACGATGTCCTTGAAGCGGCGCAGCACCGGGAAGTTGTCCCATGCATACGGAAACGTCTGCGCGGACCAGTTCGTCAGCCCGAACAGCGGCATCCCCTGTGCGTCCAGCCGGTCGACGAGCGCCGCGCCCTCGTCGAGCACGCCGCCGATCATCTCGTGCCAGCGCGCGTAGAACGCGCGGATCAGCGCTTCGTGCTCCGGAAACTTCGCGACGAGTTCGGCCGTGCCTTCCTCGATCGTCTGCCCGCCGTCCTGGCGGACCACCCAGTCCATCGCGCACACGTGCGTGAGGAACCAGCGCCGCTCGGCGGCATCGGGAATCAGTTCACGGTACAGGTACTCGGGACTCCAGTCGATCAGCACGCCGCCGAAATCGAACACCACTGCCTTGATCGTCATGCGAACTCCGTGGCGAGCACGTCCGCGAGCGGACGCGGCGTCACCGCGTTGCCCGACAGCGAATTGTTGTTCCAGATGAAGTGATGGTGCGCGACGATCTGCGCCGCCGACAGGTGGGCGCGCTCGTTCGTCGTGTGCAGGTCGGACACGACGGTCGTCCGGTAGCCGAGCAGCGCGGCACGGCGCGCGGCCGAATCGACGCAGAACTCGGTCGCATAGCCGCAGATCAGCACCGAACGGATGCCGTGGCGATCGAGCTGCGCCGCGAGCGGCGTGTCGTGGAACGCGTCGCTCGCCTGCTTGCGCACGCGCCAGTCGTCGCGACCGACGACCAGCCCTGCGTGCAGTTCCCAGCCCGGCGTGCCGGGCACGACGTCGTCGTCCGCGTCGCCGTCGTGCTGCACGAAGCACACCGGCGCGTTCGCCGCGCGCGCCGCCGCCGTCAACCGGTTGATGCCCGACACCACGTCGTCGAGCCGGTACGCGGGCTGCGCCCGCTCCACCAGCCCGCGCTGCATGTCGACCACGATCACCGCAGTGTCCGCCATTGCTTGCCCTCGTCGTTATTGTCCGGCCGTCGTTCGGTCGTTACCGGATCGCTTATCCGGCCGCTACCGCGCGTTGCGTCAGATCGGCTGCGTGCGCGCGTCGAGCCACGCCTTCGCGTCGCCGCTCACGTGCCGGCCGACGCGCTCGCGCACCGTCGCGTGATATGTGTTCAGCCACGCGCGCTCTTCGTCGTGCAGCATCTCGATCAGCACACAGCGCGTGTCGATCGGGCACAGCGTCAGCGTCTCGAACGCGAGGAAATCGCCGAATTCCGTCTTCCCGGCCGCCCGGTTCACGACCAGGTTCTCGATCCGGATGCCCCACTGGCCCGGACGGTACACGCCCGGCTCGATCGACGTGATCATCCCCTCTTCCATCGCCGTGTACGGCTCGGCCGGCGCGTAGTGCGAAATCACCTGCGGCCCTTCGTGCACGTTCAGGAAGTAACCGACGCCATGCCCGGTCCCGTGGCCGTAGTCGAGCCCGGCCGCCCACATCGGCGCACGCGCGATCGCGTCGAGCATCGGCGAGCGGATGCCGCGCGGGAAGCGGGCGCGCGACAGCGCCATCATCGATTTCAGCACGATCGTGAAATCGCGCCGCTGCAGGTCGCTGACGGTGCCGACCGGCACGACGCGCGTGATGTCGGTCGTGCCCGTCATGTACTGGCCGCCCGAATCGATCAGCAGCAGGCCGTCGCCGGCGATCGTCGCGTGCGACTCGCGCGTCGCGTGGTAGTGCGGCATCGCGCCGTTCGCGTTGAAGCCGGCGATCGTCGCGAAGCTCGCCGACACGTAGCCGGGGCGCCGCGCGCGCGCGGCCGTGAGCTTTTCCTCGATCGTCAGTTCGGTGATCGTCTCGCGGTTCACCGCCTGTTCGAACCACGCGAAGAATTCCGCGAGCGCGGCGCCGTCGTGCTCCATCGTCACGCGCACGTGCTCGATCTCGGCGGAAGTCTTGCGCGACTTCGCGAACGTCGACGGATTCACGGCCTCGACGAGCTTCACGCCGGCCGGCACGGCCTCGAGCGTGCCGAACGTCACGCGGCGCGGGTCGATCAGCAGCGTCGCGCCGTCGGGCAGCGCCGCGAGCGCCGCACGCGCCGCGTCGTAGGCGCGGACCTCGACGCCATCCTGCGCGAGCGACGCGGCCAGCGCCGGCGGCACCTTGCCGTCGGCGATGAACAGCGTCGCGCGATCGGCGCCGATCATTGCGTGCGCAACGAACACCGGATTGAAGTTGACGTCGGCGCCGCGCAGGTTGAACAGCCACGCGAGATCGTCGAGCGTCGACACGAAATGCCACTGCGCGCCCTGCGCATGCATCGCACGGCGCACGTCGGCCAGCTTGCTCGCGCGCGTCGTGTCGGCCTGCGGCGCCACGTGCTCGAACACCGCGTCGGCCGGCAGCCCCGGCCGCTCGGGCCAGATCGCGTCGAGCAGGTCGACGTCGGTACGCAGCGCGATGCCGCGCGCGCTCAGCGCGGCCGTCAGCCCGCGCGCGGCCGCGACGCCGAGCACGGCGCCGTCGACGCCGACCGTCGCGCCGGCCGCCACGTTCTGCGCGAGCCAGTCGACGTGCGGGGCGCTCTGCTGCCCGCCCGTCATCTTCATCAGTTGCACGCCCGTGCCCGCCAGTTCGGCGTCGGCCTGCACCCAGTAGCGGCTGTCGACCCACAACCCCGCGAAATCCGCGGTCACGACCAGCGTGCCGACCGAGCCCGTGAAGCCCGACAGCCAGCGGCGCGCCTGCCAGCGTTCCGGCAGGTATTCGGACAGATGGGGATCGGCGGACGGCACGAGATAGGCGGCCAGGTTCTCGCGGGCCATGGCGCCGCGCAGCAGCGCGAGACGGGCCGGCACCGGCGAGACTTCGGGGAGACGGGCATTCATGATTTCACCTGAGAGCATTCAGCGACGGGCCGACAGCGCGACCGTCACGGCTACGGCGAGGAACGCGACGCCGGTGCAGACCGGCCATTCGAGCGTCTCGCCATCGTAAAACAGTCCCGAGAGATTGCCGGCCATGCGGGCGGCGGCCGCGCCCACGATGCCGACGAGCACCGCGATCCACCACGCCGGCCGGCTCGTGCGCCGCATCGGATGCAGCCAGCGGCCGAACAGCCCGACGGCCGCTCCCAGGACAAGGATTCCAAACCAGTTCATTCAACGCCTTCTATAAATTCGGATTCGTCCCATAGGCGTGAACATTGCCAGCGGCTAGCATCGATTCATCCATCGAACCCGAGACC
Source organism: Burkholderia sp. BCC0044 (assembly GCF_902832955.1). NCBI lineage: Bacteria > Pseudomonadati > Pseudomonadota > Betaproteobacteria > Burkholderiales > Burkholderiaceae > Burkholderia > Burkholderia sp. BCC0044. Next base: position 35,245 of record NZ_CADFDO010000009.1, read on the forward strand.
AGCCGGGCGCCGCGAACGTTCGAGTTTAGGGGCCGACTCGACGTTATGGCAAGCGCACACCGGCTGCCGTATTGAAGAAATCGTCATGCGAATCGCTCTGATCGATCCGGAGTCGCGCCATACCGCACTCCTGAACCGCCTGCTCTTCGCGGGCGGTCATGTGTGCCATGCGTTTCCGTCCAGCACCGCCTTCTTCGAGTGGCTCGCCGCCGACAACACCTGCGACATGCTGGTCACCGGCCACTGGGCCGGCGACCGGCCGGCGCAGGAAGTCATCCCGCGCGCGCAGGCGATCCTGCCCGGGCTGCCGGCCATTGCCATGATGCAGTCGGCGCGCGAAAGCGAAATCGTGTCGTGCCTGCACGCGGGCGCCGACGATTGCCTCGTGCGCCCCGTGAGCGGGCCCGAGTTTCTCGCGCGCGTCAACGCACTGAGCCGGCGCGCCGGCGTACGGCGGGCGCCCACCCGCTCGCGCGAAATGTATGGCGAATACGCATTCGACGCGACGCATTGCCTCGTGCGTTTCGGCGACGCAATCGTTTCACTCACGCCGAAGGAGTTCCGTTTCGCGCAGTTGCTGCTCACGAACGTGGCGCGGCCCGTGTCGCGCGCCCATATCCTCGAAACGGTATGGGGCCGCCGCCGCGACATGAAGTCGCGCACGCTCGACACGCACGCGTCCCGGCTGCGCAGCAAACTGCAGCTGCTTCCGGAGCGCGGCTACCGGTTGTTGCCGCTCTACGGCTTCGGCTATCAGCTCGATCGCGTGCCGATCGAGCCCCCAAATTCGCGGCCCCGCCACGCCGATGCCCGGTATGCAGCGAGTGAGGAAATCGCTGAAACGCTATAATATGGGGCTAAACGATAGCCCTCGATATGCAACTCCTCACGATCGGAATCAACCACCACACTGCGCCTGTCGCCCTGCGCGAACGCGTGGCGTTTCCGCTCGAGCAAATCAAGCCGGCTCTCGTCACGTTCAAGAACGTGCTTCTCGGCCCGCAGGCGCCCAATACGCCCGAAGCGGCGATCCTCTCCACCTGCAACCGCACCGAACTGTATTGCGCGACCGACGATCGCGCGGCCCGTGAAGGCGCGGTCCGCTGGCTGTCGGAGTATCACCGGATTCCGGTCGACGAACTCGCGCCGCACGTCTATGCGCTGCCGCAGTCGGAAGCGGTCCGGCACGCGTTTCGCGTCGCGTCCGGCCTCGATTCGATGGTGCTCGGCGAAACCCAGATTCTGGGCCAGATGAAGGATGCCGTTCGCACCGCGACGGAAGCGGGCGCGCTCGGCACCTATCTGAACCAGCTGTTCCAGCGCACGTTCGCGGTGGCGAAGGAAGTGCGCGGCACGACCGAAATCGGCACGCAGTCGGTGTCGATGGCCGCCGCCGCGGTGCGCCTCGCGCAGCGAATCTTCGAAAAGGTGTCGGATCAGCGCGTGCTGTTCATCGGCGCCGGCGAAATGATCGAGCTGTGCGCGACGCACTTCGCCGCGCAAGGCCCGCGCGAACTCGTCGTCGCGAACCGCACGGCCGAACGCGGGCAGCGGCTCGCCGAACGCTTCAACGGCCGCGCGATGCCGCTGGCCGACCTGCCCGCCCGCATGCACGAGTTCGACATCATCGTGTCGTGCACCGCGTCGACGCTGCCGATCATCGGCCTCGGCGCGGTCGAGCGTGCGGTGAAGGCGCGCCGTCACCGGCCGATCTTCATGGTCGACCTCGCGGTGCCGCGCGACATCGAGCCCGAAGTCGGCAAGCTGAAGGACGTGTTCCTCTACACCGTCGACGATCTCGGCGCGATCGTGCGCGAAGGCAATGCATCGCGCCAGGCCGCGGTCGCGCAGGCCGAAGCGATCATCGAGACGCGCGTGCAGAATTTCATGCAATGGCTCGACACGCGCAGCGTCGTGCCGGTGATCCGGCACATGCATACGCAGGCCGACGCGCTGCGCCGGGCCGAAGTCGAGAAGGCGCAGAAGCTGCTCGCGCGCGGTGACGATCCGGCTGCCGTGCTCGAGGCGCTGTCGCAGGCGCTGACCAACAAGCTGATCCACGGCCCGACGAGCGCGCTCAACCGCGTCAACGGCGCCGATCGCGATTCGCTGATCGACCTGATGCGCGGCTTCTACCAGCACGCACCGCGCTCGAACGACCAATCCGGCCACTAGCGCCGGCCGGTCGCCCTGCCGCCGGCCGGTCGTTGTCCCGCCGCCGGCCTATCCTTTCCGAATACCCCTTGCCCGGGAGCGTCGCTCCACACCATGAAGACGAGCATGCAACGCAAGCTCGACCAGCTGTCCACACGGCTGGCCGAACTGAACGACCTGCTGAGCCGCGAAAACGTCACGGCCGACCTCGACCAGTACCGCAAGCTGACGCGCGAACATGCGGAACTCGGCCCGGTCGTCGAGCAATACGCGTTATGGCGCCAGGCGCGCGGCGACGAGACGGCCGCGCAGGAGTTGCTCGCCGATCCGTCGATGCGCGATTTCGCGGAAGACGAAATCCGCAGCGCGCGCGAGGGCATGGCGCGTCTCGAGACCGAGCTGCAGAAGATGCTGCTGCCGAAGGATCCGAACGACGACCGCAACATCTTCCTCGAAATCCGTGCGGGCACCGGCGGCGACGAATCGGCGCTGTTCGCGGGCGACCTGCTGCGCATGTACCTGCGCTTCGCGGAACGCCAGCGCTGGCAGGTCGAAATGATGTCGGAGAGCGCGTCGGACCTCGGCGGCTACAAGGAAGTGATCGTGCGGATCGCGGGCCAGGGCGCGTATTCGCGCCTGAAGTTCGAATCGGGCGGCCATCGCGTGCAGCGCGTGCCGGCCACCGAGACGCAGGGGCGCATCCATACGTCCGCGTGCACGGTCGCCGTGATGCCGGAAGCCGACGAGATCGGCGAGGTCGAGATCAATCCGGCCGACCTGCGCATCGACACGTTCCGCGCGTCCGGCGCGGGCGGCCAGCACATCAACAAGACCGATTCGGCGGTGCGCGTCACGCACATTCCGACCGGGATCGTCGTCGAATGCCAGGACGATCGCTCGCAGCACAAGAACAAGGATCGGGCGCTGAAGGTGCTCGCCGCGCGCATCAAGGACAAGCAGTATCACGAACAGCACGCGAAGGAAGCGGCGACACGCAAGAGCCTGATCGGCTCCGGCGACCGCTCGGAGCGAATCCGCACGTACAACTTCCCGCAGGGCCGGATGACCGACCACCGGATCAACCTGACGCTGTACCGGCTCGAGGCGATCATGGACGGCGATCTCGACGAACTGATCGGCGCGCTCGTCGTCGAGCACCAGGCCGAGCTGCTCGCGTCGCTCGGCGAAGCCGACTGAGGCCGCGATGCCCGACACCACCGCCGACGCGCTGCTGCGCGCATCGCCGCTCGACCCGGTCGATGCACGCGTGCTGCTCGCGCATGCGCTCGGCTGGACCCGCACGCAACTGATCACGCGCGGCGACGCGCCGCTCGACGCCGCCGCGATCGAACGCTATCGCGCGCTCGAAGCGCGTCGTGTCGCCGGCGAGCCCGTCGCGCAACTGGTCGGGATGCGCGAATTCTTCGGTCGCCCGTTCGACGTGACGCCTGACGTGCTGATCCCGCGCCCCGAAACCGAACTGCTCGTCGAAGCCGCGCTCGACGCGATCGACGGACGGCCGCACGCAGCCGTGCTCGATCTCGGCACCGGCAGCGGCGCGATCGCGGTGTCGATCGCGGCCGAGCGCCCCGATGCGCGCGTCTGGGCGCTCGACCGTTCGCCGGCCGCGCTCGCGGTCGCGCAACGCAATGCCGGCAAGCTGCTCGACGCGCGGCGCCCCGGCGGCCCGCTGCACTGGCTGCAGAGCGACTGGTATGCGGCGCTCGATCCCGCGCTCGCGTTCGACGCGATCGTCAGCAACCCGCCGTACATCGCGCAGCACGATCCGCACCTCGCACAAGGCGACCTGCGTTTCGAGCCGCGCGGTGCGCTCACCGACGATGCCGACGGCCTCAGCGCGATCCGCACGATCGTCGCGGGCGCCGGCGCGTATCTGAAACCGGGCGGCACGCTGTGGATCGAGCACGGCTACGACCAGGCCGAAGCCGTCCGCGCGATACTGGCGTCACACGGCTTCGTCGCGGTCGAATCGCTCGCCGATCTCGCCGCCATCGACCGCACGACCGGCGGCCGCCTGCCGGGCTGATGCCCGGCCCGCCCGGTTGAAATCCGCTATCATTTCGATCTAACGCCCCGCAAACGCAAGGTCAGTCATGGACACCCAACAACGTATCAAGCAAATCGTCGACGAAAACCAGGTCGTGCTCTTCATGAAGGGCAACGCGCAATTCCCGATGTGCGGCTTCTCGGGCCGCGCCGTGCAGGTGCTGAAGGCCTGCGGCGTCGACCAGTTCAAGACGGTCAACGTGCTCGAGGACGACGAAATCCGCCAAGGGATCAAGGCATTCTCGAACTGGCCGACCATCCCGCAGCTCTACGTGAAGGGCGAATTCATCGGCGGCTCGGACATCATGATGGAGATGTACCAGTCGGGCGAACTGCAGCAACTGTTCGCCGCCGCGTAACACGCGGCACCCGCCCCCTTTCGATGGCATCTCCCAGCGCGCCGCCGCGCCGGCTGATCGTCGCGATCACCGGCGCCACCGGCGTGATCTACGGTGTGCGGCTGCTCGACCTGCTGCGCGCCGCCGGCGGCGTCGAAACGCACCTGCTGATTTCGAACGCCGGCTGGCTCAACATCCAGCATGAACTGAAGCTGCCGAAGGCCGATGTCGAAAGCCGTGCGGACGTCGTGCATTCGGTGCGCGACGTCGGCGCGACGATCGCGTCGGGCTCGTTCGCGACCGACGGCATGGTGATCGCGCCCTGTTCGATGAAGACGCTCGCGAGCGTCGCGCACGGGCTGTCCGACAACCTGATCACGCGCGCGGCCGACGTCACGCTGAAGGAACGTCGCCGTCTCGTGCTGATGGTGCGCGAAACGCCGTTCAACCTCGCGCATCTGCGCAACATGACCGCCGTCACCGAAATGGGCGGCATCGTCTTTCCGCCGCTGCCCGCGTTCTACGCGATGCCGAAGACGATCGAGGAACTCGTCGACCAGACCGTCACGCGCGTGCTCGACCTGTTCGCGCTCAGCGCGCCGCTCACGACGCCATGGGCCGGTATCCGGCACACGCAGTAACACCCCCCTTCTCCGCACATCTGCGCCGAACTGAGCGGCAACTCAGTCGATTTCCCGTCTTCCGATGGATGCAAAGCCGCAGCCGATCGTGCTCCATTGTGAGCATTATCAACAAACAAGCGTCAATCAAATTCCAAAGCACGGATTTATCAATGCACGGTACGCGCCTATAGTCACAGGCAAACCCTTTCGCAGGTCACCACCATGAACCGCTTGCCTTCGCTGTACCTGTCTCACGGCGCCCCGACGCTGCCGATCGACCCGACGCTGCCGTCCGGCGCGTTCACCCACCTCGGCGCCGAACTGCCGCGCCCGCGCGCAGTGCTGATGCTGTCCGCACACTGGGGCACGCAACAGCCGGTCGCGAGCGTGGCCGCCCATCCGGACACGATTCACGACTTCTACGGTTTCCCGCAGGCGCTGTACGACATCCGCTATCCGGCGCCGGGCGCGCCCGACGTCGCCGAGCGCGCGGCCGCGCTGCTGAACGCGGCCGGCATCGCGACCGCGACGACCGAACACGGGCTCGATCACGGCGCGTGGGTGCCGATGCTGCTGATGTTTCCGGAAGCCGACGTGCCGGTCGCGCAACTGTCGATCCAGCCGCGCGCGGACGCCGCGCATCATTTCGCGCTCGGTCGCGCGCTGCGGCCGCTGCGAGACGAAGGCGTGATGGTGATCGGCTCGGGCCAAATCACACACAACCTGCGCGCCGCCGATTTCGGCGCGGCGCCCGAGGATGCGGACCCGCGCGTCGCGGAATTCACCGACTGGTTCGAGGCGAAACTGGCCGCGCGCGACGTCGACGCGCTGCTCGACTACCGCCGCCAGGCGCCGCACGCGGCGCTGATGCATCCGACCGACGAGCATCTGCTGCCGGTCTTCACGGCGCTCGGCGCAGCGGACGACGACTACCGGCTCGGCATCCAGTCGCTCGGCACCTACCAGCGCGTGCTCGCGATGACGAACTACGTGTTCGCGAGTGCCGGCGCCTGAACCCGGACGGCGGCGCAACCGCCGAACCAGCAAAAAGCCCGCCCGAGCATCGCGCTCGGGCGGGCTTTTTTGCGCTGCATCCTGCCGCCGCCGAATCCGGCGACAGGTCAGGCGTCAGGCACCGATCCCTTCGAGGATCTCGTCGTGCGACTCGCGCTCGTCGAGATACTGTGTCCGGTAACCGGTATTCACGCCCCAGAAGTAGAACACCAGCGAGATCGCCGCGACGATCAGCATGTCCCAGCCATACGGCAGATAGCCGTGACCGCCGAATTCCTTGCTGCCGATCAGCGACAGCACGGCCATCGTCGGCAGGTACGCGACCAGCCACCATGCGGCCTTCAGGTCGGCGCCCCAGCCGGTCCAGCCCGACTTCGCCTGGAAGTAGAAATACACCGGCAGCGCGACGATCATCAGCAGGATGATTTCGCCCGTCAGCGGCCACTTCGCCCAGTACAGGATCAGCGACGCGCACACGAACGCGAATGGGGCGATCAGCTTCATCAGCGGAATCGACAGCGGACGCTCGATGTCGGTCGCCGAACGGCGCAGCGCCATCAGGCTGATCGGGCCGGTCAGGTACGAGATCACCGTCGCGACCGAGATCACCGCCGCGAGCGAGCTCCAGCCGCGGAAGAAGAACAGGAACACGAACGACACGAGCAGGTTGAACCACATCGCCTGACGCGGCACGCCGTAGATCGGGTGCACGTTGCCGAACATCTTCGGCATCGTGTTGTTGCGCTCCATCGCGTAGATCATGCGGGTGGTCGTCGCCATGTAGGTCGTACCGGTGCCGCTCGGGCTGATGAACGCGTCGACATACAGCAGGATCGCGAGCCAGTTCAGGTTCAGCGCGATCGCGAGTTCCGCGAACGGCGACGAGAAGTTGAAGTGCGCCCAGCCCTTCGCGACGTCGGCCGGATTCACCGAGCCGATATAGGCCATTTGCAGCAGCACGTAGATCACGAGCGCGAGCAGGATCGACGTGATCACCGCGAACGGCACGCTGCGTGACGGATTGCGCGCTTCGCCGGCCAGGTTCACCGGGCTCTGGAAGCCGTTGAACGCGAACACGATGCCGCTCGTCGCGACCGCGGTCAGCACGGCCGACCAGCCGTACGGCGCGAAGCTCGCATTCGATGCGACGCCGAGGTTCTCCGAGTGGAAGCTCGTCAGCATCAGGCCGAGGATCGTGAGGCCGGGGATCAGGAACTTGAAGATCGTGATCGCGGTGTTCGCCCGCGCGAAGGCCTTGACGCCCCAGTAGTTCAGCATGAAGTAGATGACGACCAGCACGGCCGACAGCAGCAGGCCGAGGGTCTGCAATTCGCCGTTCACGAACAACGCGTGCGCCCACGGATACGGCCATGTGCTCATGTACTGGATCGACGCTTCGGCCTCGATCGGGATCACGGATACGATCGCGATCCAGTTGGCCCATGCACTGATGAAACCCACCAGCGAACCGTGCGAGTAGCGCGCGTAACGCACCATGCCGCCCGACTCGGGGAACATCGCGCCCAGTTCCGCATACGTCAGCGCAATCGCGAGAATCACGACGGCGCCGATGATCCATGCGCAGATCGCCGCCGGACCGGCGATCTTCGCGGCTTTCCAGGCACCGAACAGCCAGCCCGAGCCGATAATCGAACCCAGCCCCGTCAGCATCAATGCAAACGGGCCGATGTTCCGTTGAATAGAACTCTTCACATCCTCTCCTGTGTCTCAAAAAGCATGGTCGGCTTGCGGTCCGGGATCGGCTCGGACAGCACCGCGCACGCATTCTTGGGGGGAGGGTTACCCGATCGGGGCAACCCGTCCACGCGGCGCGTAGTTTAACGGTTGCACCTCGAACGTGGCGCCAAAATCGATCGCCCCCTACAAAAAAGTCGCATCGCTTGCAAGCTTTGTAAACCTGATCTCCGCAATAACCCTGAGAGCACGGGAATACGGTTGACCGTCAGACGGATTAGCCGTATAAAGGACTTCGCAGGATTTCAAGCGGCGAGTGAATTGGTTCTTTCGTAGTTCGCCCATCAACGGTACTCCGGTTGGTCCTATTACCCCTTCCTTGATTTTCCGCACCCCATGGGCCTCGGCCCCGTTTTATTTTTTTAGGAACAAGTAACATGGCAACCGGTACCGTCAAGTGGTTCAATGACGCAAAGGGCTTCGGCTTCATCACCCCGGAAGGCGGCGGCGACGATCTGTTCGCGCACTTCTCGGAAATCCGCGTCGAAGGCTTCAAGACGCTGCAAGAAAACCAGAAGGTTGAATTCGAAGTGAAGACGGGCCCGAAGGGTCTGCAAGCTGCGAACATCCGTCCGGTCTAAGCTGGCGCGATCATTCGTGTAAAAAAGCCCCGCTTCGGCGGGGCTTTTTGTTTTTGGGCGCCGGTCGGTCGATCGTCCGTCCGGCTTGGCGGCCCTTCAGCCGTCGCCCATTCAGCCGAACAATCGCTGCGCGTGAATGCCGAGACCCGTCGCGACACTCGCGAGGCGATCGCCGAACACCGGCTGCGCATCGGGGAACGCGCCGGCGAGCGCGCCCGACAGGAACGCGAGCCCCGTCGAACCGCCGGTGAAATACAGCGCACCGACATCGCGCGGCGCCACGCCCGCGAGCCGCACCGTCTCACGCGCGGCGTCGACGATGCGCGCGGTATCGTCGCGGCTCGCGTCGACGAGGCGATCCGCGTCGAATGCGATCAGCAAGTCTTCTTCCACGTCGTTCAGGTCGATCATCGTCTCCCCGCCCGCCGCGACGCCGATCTTCGCTTCTTCCGCGCGCGCCATCAGCGCGTGCCCCAGCCGCTGCTCGACCACGCTCGTGAGCCGGTCGTACTGCCGCACATCCTGGTACAGGTGCTTCATCAGCTTCAGCTCGCCGACGCGCTTCGGCGTGTAGACGGTATTGATCAGGTGCCAGGTCGCGAGATCGAAGTAGATCTTGTTCGGCAGTTCGCGCCCTTCCGGGTCGAGCGAACGGTAGCCGAATGCGGGCAGGATCGCCGCCAGTTCGACACGCCGGTCGTAGTCGGTGCCGGCGACGTGCACGCCGTGGTGCGCCAGCACGTCGTCCTTGCGCTCGAGCCGCGCCATCCGCTCCGGCCCGACACGGACCAGCGAGAAGTCGGACGTGCCGCCGCCGATGTCGGCGACGAGCACGAGACGCTCGGCCGGCTGGCGCGACTCGTAGTCGAACGCGGCGGCGATCGGTTCGTACTGGAAGTGAACGTCCGCGAAGCCGACCGATTGCGCGGCCGCCTCGAGCTGATCCTGGGCAAGACGGTCGGCGCGCGGATCGTCGTCGACGAAGAACACCGGCCGGCCGAGCACCGCGCGGCCGATCGGCGCGCCCGCGCGCGCTTCGGCCTTGCGCTTCAGGTGGGTCAGGAAGCGCGCGATGATGTCGGTGTACGCGATCGCGCTGCCGTCGCCGAGATCGGTCGTCGTTTCCGCGAGCGGCGAGCCAAGGATGCTCTTCATCGAGCGCATCAGCCGGCCGTCGAAGCCGTCGATATAGGAGGCCAGCGCCGCCCGGCCGTATTCGACCGTCTCTTCGTCGTTGTTGAAGAAGATCGCGGTGGGCAGCGTCAGATGGTCGCCCTCGACGGGCGCGAGGCGCATGCCATCGCCGTCGGGCAGCGCCACGGCGGAATTGGACGTGCCGAAATCGATCGCGCAGTAAGTCATGGGAAATTGCCGCAGCAGGGCCGGCGCGAAAACGGAAAGGACGGGCTTTTTAACATGAAGCCCGCGCGATCACAACCGGGGGCGGCCACCGGGGCCGCGCAACGGGCGCCGGGGCGACGGCGCGCGGCGTGGCGCGCCGGAAACAGGCGCGGACAGGATGCGCGACGCAGCCTGCCCGCCCGCGGGGTCAGGCCGCCGCGTCGAAGCTCTTCTTCCACGCCCCCGCGTAGACGACTTCGCCGATCGCATGGCGCGTGCGCGGCGCCTTCTCGCGATCGCGCAGCACGGGATCGAGCTTGTCGACGTTGCCGTAGTGGCCGAGCGAGATGATCGACGCGATCGCGACGTCCGCCGGAATCTCGAACGCATCACGGAACGCCTTCGCGTCGAACCCGCTCATCTGGTGCGCGGCGAGGCCGAGCGCGTGCGCCTGCAGCACCAGCGACATCGCGGCGGCGCCGGCGTCGTACAGCGCGGTCGGCGCCGGCTCGCCCTTCGGCGTCAGCGTGTGCGCGGTGACCGCGATCAGCACCGGCGCCGGTGCATTCCAGCCCTGGTTGAACGGCACCAGCGTCGCGAACGCGCGTTTGAACGCGTCTTCGTCCTGGGTGCGATCGAAGACGATGAAACGCCACGGTTGCGCGTTGTACGCGGACGGGGCCCAGCGTGCCGCTTCGAGCACCGCGTGGAGATCGCCGGCGCTGACGGCTTCATCCGAATACGCGCGGGGGCTCCAGCGGCCCGCGATCAGATCGTGAATCGAAACAGTGGTGGGAGCAGGTTTGACAGACATGCGGTTCCTCGCTGACATCGATGAAGGGGCGCGAACGCCCGGCAAACCGCAAGCATACCCGCTTGAGCGGCGGCGCGCCCGATCCTGCCGCGCTATGCAAATCTCCGTGCGTGCAATGGCCGGCCGCGGCGTGTGCGGCCGGCCGATCCGCCCCGATCAGGCGGCCTGCGCGGCCGCGCGTGACGGGCCGCGGTTGATCCGCAGCACGATCAGCGCGCCGATGATGCACAGCCCGCCCGAGATCATCGACGCGATCGTGTAGGTGCCGAGGCTCGCGCGCAGCAACCCCGCGCCGAGCGCCGCGAATGCCGCGCCGAGCTGGTGGCCGGCGACGATCCAGCCGAACACGACCGGCGCCGCGGCCTTGCCGAATACGTCGGTCGCGAGCCGTACGGTGGGCGGCACGGTCGCGATCCAGTCGAGCCCGTAGAACATCGCGAACAGCGGCAGCCCGAAGAAATCGATCCCGAACGCGTGCGGCAGGTAGATCAGCGACAGCCCGCGCAGCCCGTAATACCAGAACAGCAGCACGCGGTTGTCGTAACGGTCGGACAACCATCCCGACAGCGTCGTGCCGAACAGGTCGAAGATGCCCATCGCCGCGAGCAGCGACGCGCCCTGCACTTCGGTCATCCCGTAGTCGCTGCACATCGCGATCAGGTGCGTGCCGACATAGCCGTTGGTGCTCGCGCCGCAGATGAAGAAGCTGAAGAACAGCAGCCAGAAGTCGCGCGAGCGGCTCGCCATCAGCAGCGTGCGGAACGCGACCGCGAGCGGGTTCTCCTTCGTCGCGTCGGGCGCGGGCGGCGCATCGGCCGGCTCGCCGTACGGGCGCAGCTGCACGTCGGCCGGCCGCTCGGGCAGCAGGAACGCGACGAGCGGAATCACGATCGCGGCCGCCACCGCGACGACCAGCACGACCGGCCGCCAGCCGTGGCGCTGCGCGATCGCCGCGAGCATCGGCAGGAACACGAGCTGGCCGGTGGCCGTGCTCGCGGTCAGGATGCCCATCACGAGGCCGCGCCGCGCATGGAACCAGCGCGTGACGAAGGTCGCGGACAGCGTCAGCGCGACGACGCCCGTCGAGCAGCCGACCATCAGCCCCCAGATCACGACCATCTGCCAGCTCTGCGTCATCATCGACGACAGCGCGACGCCCGCGCTCATCGTCACGAGCGCGGTGAGGATCGTCGGACGCAGCCCGAAGCGCTGCATCGCGGCGGCCGCGAACGGGCCCGTCAGGCCGTATAGCGCGATGTTCACCGAAATCGCCAGCGAAATCGCCGCGCGGCTCCAGCCGAGCTCGCGTTCGAGCGGCACCATCAGCACGCTCGGCGTCGCGCGCGTGCCGGCCGCCGCCAGCAGGATCAGGAATACCACCGCCGCCGCGAGCCATCCGTAATGGAAGCGCCCGCCGATTCGTGTCACTGCCCAGTTCATCTTCGCGTTCTCCAGTTGGCGGCGCCGGCACCTTCGCGCCTGCTCCGCCCCGACCAGGCCACCTCCGCCGCGCATTTCAACATCGGCTGACCCGGGCCGACGCTTGGCATTCGTCTGTCGATCCGGCCGCGATTGTTACCGACCGGTCACAACTGTGTTGCGATCGTAGTTACCAGTCGGTAACATGTCAAGCAATCCATTACGTAGTCGAGGGTCATCATGTCGGGCATCGAGGTCGCCAAACCGCTGGCGCGGCGCACGCGCCGGCCGATCGACGGCGCCACCGCGCAGGAGCATCTGCTGCGTGCCGCCGAGGAGCTGTTTTACAGGGAAGGCGTGCGAACGGTCGGCGTCGAGGCGGTGGTGGAGCGCGCGGGCGTCAACAAGATGAGCCTGTACCGCCAGTTCTCGTCGAAGGACGAGCTGATCCTCGCGTATCTGGAACGGATGGACGCGTGCTTCTTCGAGCGGCTCGACACGAGCGCCGCGAAGCATCCGGGGCAGCCGAAGGCGCAGTTGATCCAGTACTTCGTCGATCTCGCCGAGCGCGCGACGCAAAAAGACTATCGCGGCTGCCCGTTCGTCAACGTCGCCGCCGAATTCCCGGATGCGTCGCATCCGGCGCGCGAACGCGTCGCGCAGAACAAGGAACAGCTGATGAAACGACTCGTCGCGCTTTGCGAAGGCGCCGGCGCGCGACAGCCGCAGGCGCTCGCCGATGCGCTCGCGCTGGTGGTCGAAGGGATCTACGCGGCGAGCCAGACCTACCGGCACGGCGAAACGCCGATCGGCATCGCGCCCGCGCTCGTCACGCAGCTGATCGAAGCGGCCTGCGCGTGACGGGCCCCGCGCGTTCGCCGGCGGCGCGCCCGCTACAATGCGGCCCTCGCCGCCCTTCCGCCCGACTGGTATCACGATGACCGACGCCCGCCCCGACTCGCACGACGACATCCTCGCCGCCACGCGGCACTGGCTCGCGCGCGCGGTGATCGGGCTCAATCTGTGCCCGTTCGCGAAAAGCGTCTACGTGAAGGAACAGGTGCGTTACGCGATCAGCGAAGCGACGACGCTGGAAGACGCGCTCGCCGACCTCGAAACCGAGCTGCGCACGCTGGAAGCGGCGGACCCGCAGCAGGTCGATACGACGCTCGTGATCTACCCGCACGCGTTCGCCGATTTCGTCGACTACAACGATGCGCTGTTCTTCGCCGAGCGGCTCGTGCAGCAGTTGCGGCTCGACGGCGTGCTGCAGATCGCGAGCTTCCATCCGCAATACCAATTCGACGGCACCGAACCCGACGACATCGAGAACTACACGAACCGCGCGCCCTACCCGATCCTGCACCTGCTGCGCGAGGACAGCATCGCGCGCGCGGTCGACGCGTTCCCGGACGCGTCCGCGATCTACGAAAGGAATCAGGAAACGCTGCGCCGCCTCGGCCACGAAGGCTGGCGCGAATGGATGCGCCGGCCGGGCGACGACGTGTGACACGGCGTGCAACGGGCGCGGCGCGGGCGCCATGCCCGTACGTCCGTGCAGCCGCGCGTCAGCCTTCGGCCGGCTCGACGGCGTCGCCGCCCGCCGCGGCGGTTTGTGCGACGAAGAAGCGCTCGTTCAGCTCGGCGAGCCCGAACATCCCGAGGATCTCGTTCAACCGCTCGCCGGGCTTGCGGCGCGGCAGGTTCTTGTACTGCGCGATGATCAGCTCGTTCTTCATCGAATGCTCCCAGCCGACCAGCTCGGTCACGCTGACCTGGTAGCCGTGCGCCTCGAGCTGCAGGCAGCGCAGCACGTTGGTGATCTGGCTGCCGAATTCGCGCGTATGCAGCGGATGCCGCCACACCTCGGTCAGCGCATTCGCGAGCGACTTGCCCTTGTTCTTGCGCAGCACGCCCGCGACTTCCGCCTGGCAGCATGGCACCAGCACGATGTGTTGCGCGCGCTTCGCGAGCGCGAAGCGGATCGCGTCGTCGGTCGCCGTGTCGCACGCATGCAGCGCGGTGACGACGTCGACCGTGTCGGGCAGCTTCGGCGACGTGATCGAATCGGCGACCGACAGGTTCAGGAACGACATGCCGCCGAACCCGAGCCGCGCGGCGAGCTCGGTCGAGCGCGTGACGAGTTCCTCGCGCGTCTCGATCCCGTACACGTGCGACGCGAACGCCGGCGTGCCGTGCCCCGGCTGCTGCTTGAAGAACAAGTCGTACAGGATGAAGCCGAGATACGACTTGCCGGCGCCGTGATCGACGAGCGTCACGTGGCCCTTGTCGGCCTGCACGCCGGCGAGCAGCGGCTCGATGAACTGGAACAGGTGATAGACCTGCTTCAGCTTGCGGCGGCTGTCCTGGTTCAGCTTCCCGTCGCGGGTGAGGATGTGCAGTTCCTTCAGCAGCTCGATGGACTGCTCCGGGCGGATTTCGTGGGTCTTGTTCGACATCGGGAAGCGCCGCCGGGCCACGGTCGGTCGACCATGGCCCGGCGGCGGAAATTCGTGAGGAATGGCGGTAGTTTACCGAAAATACGCGGTCAGGCCCGGGCGCCGAGCCGCCACAGGGACGTGACCTCGGCGCGGCGCGCCGCATGCAGCGGATCGTCGGCATCCGTCGACTTCGGATGCGCGGGGCGGATGTCGTCGCGGCCGAGCACGACGAGGCCGGCTTCGTCGATCCATTGCAGCAAAGTGTCGCGCGGCCGCAGCCCGAGATGCTCGGCGAAATCGGACAGGATCAGCCAGCCCTCGCCGCCCGGCTCCAGATGCGCGGCCAGCCCCGCGAGGAAACCGCGCAGCATGCGGCTGTCCGGGTCGTAGACCGCGTATTCGATCGGCGCGCTCGGCCGGGCCGGCACCCACGGCGGGTTGCAGACCACGAGCGGCGCACGGCCGGGCGGAAACAGGTCGGCCTCGACGATCTCGACCTGGCCCGCATGACCGAGCCGCGCGACGTTCTCGCGCGCGCAGGCGAGCGCGCGCGGATCCTGGTCGGTCGCGACGATGCGCTCGACGCCGCGCGCGGCGAGCACGGCCGCCAGCACGCCGGTGCCCGTACCGATATCGAACGCGAGCGACGTCGCCGGCAGCGGCGCACGCGCGACGAGCTCGACGTATTCGCCGCGCACCGGCGAGAACACGCCGTAGTGCGGATGGATCGGCGCGCCGCCAAGCGCCGGGATCGGCACGCCTTTCTTGCGCCATTCGTGCGCGCCGACGAGGCCGAGCAGTTCGCGCAGCGACACGACCGACGGCGCGCCGCCGGGGCCGTACGCCTCCTCGCAGGCCGCCCGCACGTCGGGCGCGCGGCGCAGCGGGATCGCGTAATCGGCGTCGAGCGGGATCAGCAGCATGCCGAGCGTGCGGGCGCGCTGCGATTGCGCGAGACGATGCAGGTTGAATGCTTCGACGCCCGCTGCGGCTTTCGCCTTCTTCGGCTTGCGTTCGACACGGCGCGCCATCGCCTGCACGAGCTGGCGCGCATTCTGGAAGTCGCCCTGCCAGACGAGCGCGGTGCCCTCGCAGGCGAGGCGGTAGGCCGCGTCGGCGGTGAGGCGGTCGTCGGCGGGCACCGCGCGCTTCGGCGGTTGCACGCCGGCTTCGGAGCGCCAGCGCACGGCATGATCGACGCCGTCGGCGTCGGTCCAGTGGAAAAGGGGGAAATCGGTCACGAACTCGGTACGGTTGGCTTCAACGGCGGCGAGAATTCACCGCGCGGCCCACACCATACCGCGCTTTGCCCGACCCGGCAAAACAGGCGCCGCGACGGCCGCCCGAAAGCGTTCGTCGCGGCGCAACCGTCGATCAGCCGAGATCGACGGTTTCCGCAACGGGCGCATCGCGCTTGACGGCCGCGATGCCGTTCTCGCGCCCTTGCACGGTTTTGTACGTCTCGCTCGTGCCGATGATCTGGTGGTTGGCTGCCTTCAGATTGAACATCGGTTCACCGTTGTGCGCGAGCTTGCGCTCGTAGCGCGCGTCCAGCGGCGCGTTTTCCCGCACGGACGCGATCCCGTTTCTCGCGCCGCTTTTCTCTTCGTACCGCTCGCTCGCGAGGATGATCTCGCCGTTCGCCGACTTCAGGTGGAAGTAGTACTGGCCGTTCACGGCCTTCTTGAGCTCGAATTTTGCCGCCATGGATTTCCCCTCAAAGAATGTCCGACCCTCGGACATCGACGAGTGTAAGGGGCGCGTCGACAAAAAATCGACATTTCGTGGAGATAAGCATTAACGACTGTCAAATGGTGAATTTTTCGACACATTTGACCGACGTTGAATTCCGACCGAAGGACCTACCCGCCCCATCCCGGCAGGGTCGGCAGACGCAGCGTGCCCGCGTCGTTGAAGTGCACGGTGCCCAGCACGCTGCCGGCGAGCCGGCCGCGCAGCGCGTAGGGCAGCTCGCCGTTCGCGGCCGCGCCGGGCAGGTTCCACGCCTGCCGCGCGGCCGCGAAGGCCGACACCGAAACCGGCACGTCGAGCACGGCCTCGCCGAACCGCGGCACGGTGCCCGCCCGATCGCTGACGCCGCTCGCGAACGGCGTGCCGTTCAGGTCGAGCGCGACCGAGATGCCGTCGTAGTCGATCGGCGCATCGGTCGGATTCTGCACGCGCAACTTCAGGCTGAAGCGCATCTCGAGGCCCTGCCCGACCAGCGGATCGAGCCCGGCGACCGACACGCGCACCGGCTCGCGCGTGAACCCCGCGCAACCGCCCAGCAGGAACACGGCCGCGAACAGCAGCAGCACGGCGCGCAGCGGCGCGATACGGAACAGGGCTCGCGGCATGGGGCGGTCTCCTCGCGGCAATCGGTGAACGGGTCGTCGATGCATTGTACCGACCGTACCGCCCGCCATTGGATTTCGTAGTTTCCGCGGCGCCGCAAGATCGTTAATAGATTAAAACTACGAAATTACCGGCCAAACGGAAAGCGTATTAATGACTTTCAGCATTCAATGAAGCGCCCGGAATTCAATAGACGCGCTTTCTAAATTTTTCGTTTCCTTTACCCAAAACCATCAAGTATATTTACGCATCCTTGGAGCAAGCCGACAAACCTTGAAGCCGCATGACGGCGAATTTACGGGACGGCGACACGCTGTCCTTCCGTCCTGCGGACTGGCCCGGCCAGCCCCGTAGGTCGTCGGTTCAAAGGGATTGCGCGCCCGCGCCGGGCGTGCGGCCCCGTGTCGTGCGCGCGAAATCAATTCAGTACAACACGCGCCCGGCCATTTTGAACCGGCCAGTTAACCGACATCCGGAAATTCAGAGGGGGCAGTAAACCATGATTACCTTTACGTAGTCGGCGCCGTCTTTTTCGAATAATCCGTCATTGGCATTTTTTCGCTGTTGATTAAACGGCGAGGGGATTGCTTTTGCCGGCGTTTTCGCAGCACTGAACGATTCTTTCAACAATCGAGGTTTCAGTCATGTCGATTCATATTCGCAAGATGCGTTATCTGCCGCTCGTCGCCGCACTCGCGCTCGCCGGGTGCGGCGGCGACGACGGCGGCGCGGGCTCCGCTTCCGCGCTCAGCTCCGCCGGCGCGCCGCATACCAGTTCGTCGCCCGCCGTCACCGCGCCGCCGAGCGCATCGAACGTCGACAAGAGCGTCTCGCCTGTCGAATTGCCGGACACCGTGGTGCCCGTGAACTACCGGCTGTGGTTCCGCCCGAACGACGCGCTGAACGCGTTCGACGGCCGCGCCGACGTCGAGATCAAGGTGCTGAAGCCGGTCAACAACATCGTGATCGCCGGCCACCGGATCAAGTTCACCAACGGCCGCATCACGCTGCAACCGGGCAACATCCAGCTGATCGCGACGCCGCAGGACAAGGGCGACTTCTATCAGCTGCGCCCCACAGCCGGCACGATCGCGCCGGGCAATTATTCGCTGCACATGGAGTGGTCGGGCATCATCAACTTCAAGTCGTACGACGATCCGGCCACGCAGACGGGCGGCAGCTGCGGCGACGATCCGTATCCGGGCTGCTCGGCCGCGGAAGGCGTGTTCCGCGTCGACCTGAAGGGCACCGACGGCAAGACGAGCGGCGCGATCCTGACGCAGGGCGAAACCAACCTGTCGCGCCAGTGGTTCCCCGGCTGGGACGAGCCGGCGTTCCGCCCGACCTATGAAGTGACGGCCGAAGTGCCGCAAAGCTGGCGCGTCGTGTCGAACGCGGCCGAGAAGCCGTCGACCAACGTCGGCGGCGGCTACAAGCTCGTGCAGTTCGAGAAGACCCCGCCGATGCCGTCGTACCTGCTGTTCTTCGGCGGCGGCCTGTTCGACACCTACGAGGACGACTTCACGAGCCCGCTGCCGGGCGGCAAGGGCGGCCTGCACCTGCGCGTGTTCACGCCGCCGGGCATGAGCGAGTGGGCGAAGCCGGCGATGGACCGCACCAAGCAGGCGCTCGACTACTACTACCGCTACACGGGCATCCCGCTGCCGCTGACGAAGTTCGACACGGTGGCCGCGAACGATGCGTTCAAGGACCAGAAGGACCTGAACTTCGGCGGGATGGAGAACTGGGGGTCGATCCTCGAGTTCGCCGACGACATCCTGCCGCAGCCGGGCCAGCCGATGTCGCACTACGGCAACGAAGTGCTGACGCACGAAGTGGCGCACCAGTGGTTCGGCGATCTCGTGACCACCGACTGGTGGGACAACGTGTGGCTCAACGAATCGTTCGCGACGTTCTTCGAGACGAAGACGACGATCCAGTTCTTCCCCAACGAGTTCAGCTGGCTCGACCAGGTGAAGAACAAGTATCGCGTGATCAATCGTGACATCGGCCCGAACGCGTTCCCGGTCGCGCCGAACTTCAACGACTGGGCGTCGAACGACTTCGTGCTGAGCGCGAGCGCGTTCACGTACGACAAGGGCGGCCACGTGCTGAAGACGCTCGAGAACTATCTCGGCGAGCAGACGCTGCGCAAGGGTCTGCAGCAGTACCTGGTCGACTACTCGTTCGGCAACGGGACGCCGAAGCGTCTGTGGGACGCGCTGTCGAAGGAAAGCGGCCAGGCGGTCGGCCCGATCGGCGACAGCTACGTGCGTCAGACCGGCGTGCCGCTGATCTCGCTCGACACGCAGTGCGACCTGACGAAGAACCAGACGGTCGTCACGCTGAAACAGCAGCCGTTCCCGAACAAGAACGCGTATCCGGGCCTGCAGTGGACGGTGCCGATCACGCTTGCGTACGGCCAGGGTCTCGCGAAACGCACGACGCTCGCGCTGAAGGATACGCAGGCGCAGACGCGGATCGACGGCTGCACGGGCGTGGTCGCCGATCCGAGCGGTCTCGACTACTACGTCGTGAACTACAGCGACGCCGCCTGGAGCGGGCTGCTCACGCAGGTCAACAGCTCGACCGATCCGGTGCTGCTGGCGAACCTGAAGAGCGAAGCGGCGCTGCTCGTCGCGAACAACCTCGCGCCGGCCTCGCGCTCGACGTCGATCGGTTCGGTCGCTTCGCCGGCCGCGATGAAGCTGCGCCAGACGCCGACCTTCGGCGGCGTCGAAACGGTGACGAAGGAACGCCCGGCACGGCAATACCAGGGCCTCTTCAAGCCGCGCAAGGTAGTGACGCAGTAACGGTGCGCATCCGGCCGGCGCCGCGCCACTCGCGGCGCCGGCCGGCGTACCGGTTTCTCCGACCTGTTGACGGGCCTCGCATGCGAGGCCCCTTTTTTCATGCGGCGCGGCGTTCGCCGGCCGTCACGCCCACGCGGCATCCCACGCCGGCTGCGCGAACCACGTGGCGAGGAACGCGACGAGCCGCGACGTGCGCGCACTGCCGCGCGCCTGCTGGCGCAGCACGTGAATCGTCGCCGGCTCGGGCGCCGCCGCGTACTGCGGCAGCACCGCACGCAACCGTCCGTCGCGCAGCGCGTCCGCCGCGAGCCAGGTCGGCAGGTGCGCGAGACCGAGCCCATCGATCGCCGCCTCGAGCAACGCTTCCGAATGATTGCTGCGAAACCGCGGCTGCGCCGGTACGTGACGGCGCTCGCCGAAGCGCCAGGCGCCGGGCGGCGGCGCGCCATGCCACGCGAGACAGTCGTGGCCGGCGAGCGCGTCCGGCGATGCGGGCTCGCCGCGCCGGGCGAGGTAGGCTGCGCTCGCGCACAGCACGCGCCGCTGCGGCGCCAGCACCGTCGCGACGAAACGCGTGTCCTCGAGCGGGCCGATGCGCACCGCGAGATCGACGTCGGAGCCGAGCCGCGCGCCCTGCAGGTCGACCATGCTGTCGGTCAGCACGAGGTCGACCTGCAGCGCCGGATAGCGCTGCATGAACGCGGCCAGCGCGGCCATCAGGTGCCGTCGGCCGAAGGGTGCCGGACAGTCGACGCGCAGCAGCCCGCCCGGTTCGTCGTGCTGGCTGTGCAGGTCTTCCTGCAAGCCGCGCAGCTCGGCCAGCATCCGCGTCGCGCGCCCGTACAGCAGCTGCCCGGCCTCGGTCGGCCGCAGCGCGTGCGTGGTGCGATGCAGGAGGCGGATGCCGAGCTGCGTCTCGAGCCGGTCGATGCGGCGCGTGACCGACGACGCGGCGACGCCGAGCCGGCGCGCGGCCGCCGAGAAGCTCTGCTGGTCGACCACGTCGACGAATAGCGCGAGATGCGGGGAAAGGAAGTCGTCCATTCGTGAGCCTGCGAATTTGGCTATGCGGAAAACGCAAAGCAATCATCCGCCTTTGCACGTTTCCGCGTCAAACCGGGCCCACTAGACTGCCTTCACCGGTTTCATCCGCCGCACGCGCCGGCCCGCCGGGCCGGACGGCCGCCATCGTTCATGGAGATCATCATGCGCAGCATCCGCCTCGACACCCCCGCCGCCGACATCGAGTCGCTCGACGCGCGAGTCCGGGACATCGCCCCGCCCGTACCGGCCGACGGCCAGATGCTGATCGAGGTGCGCGCGGCCGGCGTGAACCCGAGCGACGTGAAGGCCGCGCTCGGCCGCATGCCGCATGCGGTGTGGCCGCGCACGCCCGGGCGCGACTGGGCCGGCATCGTGCGCAGCGGCCCCGACAACTGGATCGGCGCGCCGGTGTGGGGCTCGGGCGGCGATCTCGGCGTCGGGCGCGACGGTTCGCATGCGGAATGGCTCGTGCTGGACGCCGCGCACGTGCGCCGCAAGCCGGGCGTGCTGACGCTGGACGAGGCGGCCGGCGTGGGCGTGCCGTTCGTCACCGCGTACGAAGGGCTGCGCCGGGCCGGCATGCCGACGGCCGACGACGTCGTGCTCGTGTTCGGCGCGAACGGCAAGGTCGGTCAGGCCGCGATCCAGCTCGCCACCGCGCGCGGCGCGACCGTGATCGGCGTCGAGCGCGGGCCCGGCGACTATCGCGGCCACGCGTCGGGCGACGTCCCCATGATCGACGCGTCGAGCCGGACGGTGGCCGACGCGGTGTGCGAGTTGACCGGCGGCCACGGCGCGGACATCGTCTACAACACGGTCGGCAGCCCGTATTTCGACGCGGCGAACGCGTCGATGGCGATCGGCGCGCGACAGATCTTCATCTCGACGATCGAGCGCAGCGTGCCGTTCGACATCTTCGCGTTCTATCGCGGCCAGCACACGTTCGTGGGCATCGATTCGCTGCAGCTCGGCGCGGCCGCGGTCGCGCAGATCCTCGATACGCTCGCGCCCGGCTTCGGCAACGGCACGCTGCGCCCGTTCCCGATCGGCGACGACTACGTGTACCCGCTCGAACGTGCGCACGACGCGTATCGCGCGGTGCTGGCCGGTGCGCGCGAGCGCGTCATCCTCAAGCCCTGACACCAGACCCAACGGGAGACCGCCATGATGGATTACGTGACCTCGCTCGCGGTGGGCGTCGGTGTCGGCGTGTTGTACGCGCTGCTGCACGTGCGCTCGCCGGCCCCGCCGCTCGTGGCGCTCGTCGGCCTGCTCGGGATGGTGATCGGCGAACGCGCGATCGCGCTGCTGCGTTGATGCGTTGATGCAGCGCTCGATGCCGCGCTAGCGATCGTCGCGGCGCCGGAACGCCCACCACGCGGCCAGCGCGGTGAAGCCCGCGACGAGCAGCACCATCAGCCAGAAGCCGTGCTTGTTCTCCGAGAACGGCACGCCGCCGACGTTCATCCCGAAGAAGCCCGCGACGATGTTGATCGGCAGCGCGATCACGGTGACGAGCGTCAGCGTGAACAGCGTCCGGTTGTTCTGCTCGTCGAGGCGCGAACCGATCTCTTCCTGCAGCAGCTTGATCCGCTCGTTGAGCCCCGCCAGATCGGCGAGCACCAGCGAGAATTCCTCGGTCGACTCGCGCAGCTCCTGCACGTCTTCCGTATGCAGCCACGCGGGCGGCTTCGCGAGCAGCCGGAAGATCGACCCGGGCTCCGGCGCGAGCATGCGCTGCAGGCGCGTCAGCGTGCGGCGCATCGCACCGAGCTCGATGCGGCTCGACGTGAGCCGCTGCGACAGGAAGCGATCCTCGATGCGATCGACGTCGATGCTCGTGCGCCGCATGATCTGGATCAGCAGATCGGCCTGGTCGCGCAGCAGATGCACGAGCAGCTCCGCGGGCGAGCGGAACAGTTCGCCGTCGCGCACGGACGCGCGCAGCGTGTCGACCGAGCGCAGCGGCTTGAGCCGCGCGGTCACCATGATGCGCCGCTCGACGTGCACGAACAGCGTCGCGATCTCCGACGGCGTGAGCTCGAGGTTGAACATCACGTCGTTGACGACCGCGCGCAACGCGCCGTCCTCCTGCTCGATGCGCGTCGAGCGCGAGCCTTCGTGCAGGAATTCGAAGAAGCTGTCGGGCAAGCCGAGATGCGTGCGCATCCAGCGCTCGCTCGCGCCGTGCGCGAGATTGAAATGCAGCCAGACGAAATCGCCCGATGCGGCCGCGCCGTGCTCGCGGCAGGTGCGCAGCCACGCGGCGGCCGCGTCGGCATCGAGCAGCGCGCCGGCGCCGCCCGGAACGAAGCGGAATCCGCACACCATGCCGGACGTATCGGCGCCGTAAGTCTGTACGATCAGGTCCATCGTGTCGAAGGGGGTGCGGCGCGCGGCGCGCCGCGCATCGCGGGTCGCGGGCCCGCGCCGGGAAAAGAAAGGAGACGTATGCCCGACGGGCGTGACGCGCTCGTGACAACGTCACCCGGCATCATACCGGCAGCGTCTGCCTGCCCCGAAAACAACGCGCCGCCCAATGGGCGGCGCTGACAGGAAAGCCATCGTGACGGGCGCGGCACGCGTTACTGCCGCGTCTCCGACTGCGCGGCGCTCGGGCACGCGGGGTCCTTGCCCCAGTGGCCGTCGCACACGCGCCAGCGGCACAGCTGATCCTCGAAGAAACCGCGCTCCGAACACGCCTTCACGCGCGACGCCAGCGAGCCGCCGGTCGTCGCCGACGCCTTGGTCGGCACGGCCTGCGCCTTCTCGGCGGCGAGCTTCTTGTCGGCCGGCTTCGTGCGCGCGACGAGCGCCGCAAGCAGATCGGCGTCCGGATCGTCCTTCGCGCCCGCCTTCGCGGTTCGGGTCGGCGCCGCTTCGCGACGCTTCTTCGCCTGCGCGAGCTCGGCCTGCTGTTCCTTGCGATGCTTGCGGGCTTCTGCCTTCGTGTCGGCCTTCGCCTCGACCTTCGTGTCGGTCTTGCCGCGGGCCGCGACCTTCGCGCTCTTCGACGCGTCGGCCTTCGCGGTCCTGGTCGTCGCCGCCGTGGCGGCGGTTGCGGTTGCGGCTACGCCGGCGGTGGCCGCGCCCGATGCGTCGTCGGCGCCTTTGGCGAGCGCGCGCGACAGGCGACTGTTGTCCGCGGCGGGAGCAGAGGCGGCGGATGCGCCCGACGTGGATGCGGCCGCAACGGTCTGGGACGCCGAATCGTCGTTGACGATCGTGGCCGGTTGCGCGGCCGACGCAGCGGACGCAGCGGACGCGCCGTTCTGCGCGACCTGCACGGCGGCGCCGCTGGCCGGTGCGGCCTTGTCCGGCGCAGCCGCCGCGGGTGCCGTCGCGGCCGCAACGGCCACGCGCGGTTCGCCCGACGACTGCTGCATGCGCCACGCGCCCCAGCCGCCGACGGCCACCACCAACGCCACGACGGCGGCGAGCGGCGCCTTCAGCGAACGGCGCGGCGGCTCGGCGGGCGGCGTGACACGCCCTTCCAGATCCGCGAGAATGCGCGACTGCCGAGGTCCTCCCTCGCCTGCCGGTTTAGTATCGGACAGCAGGCTGGGCGGAGTTTTCGAATTTGAATTTTCCGGCGCACTCATTCAGCGTCTCATTGAATCCTGGTTTAATTCACCGCGATAATATAGCCCGGCCTCTCGAAGCAGCCTGATTCTAAGAGCAAGCATTGCAAAACACAATCAATTCCAATTTCCGGGGATTTCGTTGATTGCCGTCGCACTCGTCGCCTATTTCGCCCTTGCCGTCGCCCTCGCGGCACTGTTGCTTTTACCGGGTATCCGCGCGACCGTTTTCGAATCCGTCGCCCAGTTTCACGGCCGTCTTACACGCCGTGCGAACGCGCGCGCCGCACGCACGCGAAGTCAGATTGTTAAATCGGCAAGCGTGACGCGCGGTGCATTAAGCGACGTGCAAAATTTACTGGTTCGGCGGCGCTTGATGATTATGGTGTCGGCAGGTATTCTTGCGACGCCGCCATTGGTGGCCATTGCGTTACGCGGTCGGCAATTATTTCAGTACGACGACACCGCGCGCGTGCCCGACGAGAAGATCGCCGCGCTGTTGCAGGGCGAACAACTCGTGCCGCCGCCGCCGTTGCCGCCGGAAGTCTTTGCCACGAAGGAAGTCGAACAGGTCCGCCCGGCGCTGAAGGATGCGAGCCGCGACTGGAACCTGCTGGACCCGGATTTCCGGACGCGTCTGCTGCTGATCTACAAGATCATGCACGAACAATATGGTTATGAAATGGCGCTGCTGGAAGGCTACCGGAGCCCGGAACGACAGAACCGGCTCGCGCAGATGGGCACGAACGTGACCAATGCGGCGGCCTTCCAGAGTTATCACCAGTTCGGGCTGGCGGCCGATAACGCGTTCCTGCGCGACGGCAAGCTGGTCATTTCCGAGAAAGATCCATGGGCGATGCGCGGCTATCAGTTGTACGGCCAGGTCGCCGAGCAAGTCGGCCTGACCTGGGGCGGCCGATGGAAAATGATGGATCTCGGGCACGTGGAATACCATAAACCCGGTTTTAAACTGGGACGCGGCAGCTAGTCAGCGCTGCCGGACAAGAAATAATGAGGGCGGCATGGGGCTTTTTAATCACCCGGCAGGAAACGATTTGGGCGGCGTAAACAGTCGGGCATTCCGGTGCGCGATTTTTTCCGGCCGCCGTTTCCGTTTTAAATCTCACAGCGTCCTTTCGTTAATGCGCGCGCCTTCTCCGATGCCGCGGGCGCATTGATGCCAGCCTCCTTCATCCCGTTTGACAGCATGGCGACACATCGCGGCGCCACCCTTGCCGCTCGGCGCGCCTGCGTCGCCTCACCGAATCGCACCGGAACCTGAACGTCCTATGCAACGCATCCTCAACGTGCTGACTCATCCGCGTACGCTCTCGATCGTCGGGATCGTCGCGCTAGCGGCCATTCTGTTCATCGTCGCCGACATGCTGCAGCTGCCGCTCCTGTGGGCGGCGATCGCGTTCGCGGCGGTCCTCGCGCTGTGGCTCGTCGTCGCGCTGTGGCGCCGCTGGCGCGTGAAGCGCGCGAACCAGGCGCTCGGCCAGGTGCTGGAAGAGCAGGCGGAAACCGGCAAGATCGCCGCACCGGCCGCCGCCGCGCTCGCGCCGGACGCGAAGACGGCCGACCTCGACGTGCTGCGCACGCGCCTGTCGGATGCGGTGAAGACGATCAAGACGTCGAAGATCGGCCAGGTGTCAGGCGGCTCCGCGCTGTACGAACTGCCGTGGTACATCGTGATCGGCAACCCGGCCGCGGGCAAGAGCAGCGCCGTGCTCAATTCCGGCCTGCAGTTCCCGTTCGCGGACAAGAACAGCGCGGTGATCCACGGCATCGGCGGCACGCGCAACTGCGACTGGTTCTTCACGACCGAAGGGATCCTGCTCGACACGGCCGGCCGCTATTCGGTGCACGAGGAAGACCGCAGCGAGTGGCTCGGCTTCCTCGGGCTGCTCAAGCGCTACCGCCCGAAGGCGCCGATCAACGGCATCATCGTCACGGCGAGCATCGCCGAACTCACCGGCAACCGCCCCGAATTCGCGATCAACCTCGCGAAGAACCTCCGCCAGCGCGTTCAGGAGCTGACGGAAAAGCTCGAAGTATTCGCGCCGGTCTATGTGATGTTCACGAAGGCCGATCTGATCACCGGCTTCACCGAATTCTTCAGCAGCAGCGACAAGCACGAGTACGACCGCGTGTGGGGCGCCACCCTGCCCTACGAGCCCGACGACAAGCGCGACGTCGTCGCGCAGTTCGACACGCACTTCGAGGAACTCTACGAAGGGCTGAAGGAAATCAGCGTCGCGCAGCTGTCGCTGTCGCGCGGCAACCAGCTATCGCCGGGCCAGCTGAGCTTCCCGCTCGAATTCTCGACGATCAAGCCGTCGCTGCGCGCGTTCCTCGCGACGCTGTTCGAGAACAACCCGTTCCAGTACAAGCCGATCTTCCGCGGCTTCTACTTCACCAGCGCGCTGCAGGAAGGCGAAACCAACAGCGCGGCCGCGCAGCGC
The DNA here is from genome assembly GCF_902832955.1 of Burkholderia sp. BCC0044. NCBI lineage: Bacteria > Pseudomonadati > Pseudomonadota > Betaproteobacteria > Burkholderiales > Burkholderiaceae > Burkholderia > Burkholderia sp. BCC0044. The sequence goes on from NZ_CADFDO010000009.1 coordinate 62,050, forward strand.
ATCGCGCACCGCTTCGGCCTCGACGGGAGCGCACTGCCGAAACCGCACAGCGCGTTCTCGAAGAACGGCTTCTTCCTGCGCGACCTGTTCTCGAAGGTGATCTTCGCCGACCGCCAGACGGTACGCCAGTTCGCGAGCCCGACCAAGACGCGGCTGCGCTACGCGACCTTCTTCGGCTTCGTCGCGGCGCTCGCGCTCGCGCTGGGCGGCTGGACCTGGTCGACGATCGGCAACCAGCAGCTCGTCGCGAACGTGCAGGCCGACCTCGACAACGTCACGCGCCTGCAGCAGGGCCGCAACGACCTGCAGTCGCGCCTGCAGGCGATGGACATCATCGAGGACCGGATCGAGCAGCTCGAACAGTTCCGCCGCGACAAGCCGCTGTCGGTGTCGCTCGGCCTGTACCAGGGCGACCGTCTCGAGCAGCACCTGCTGACCGAGTACTACAACGGCGTGCGCCAGATCCTGCTGGCCCCCGTGTCGCAGAACCTCGCGTCGTTCATGAAGGACGTGAACGCGCACCCCGAACAGCTCGTGCCGATGACGCGCCCGCCGGAATCGGGCGCCGTGCAGGGCGGCACGCTGCCGGTCTCGACGAACGCGGCAGGCGCCGCGCCGCAAGCCGGCGCCGTGCTGGCCGCGTCGGGCGCCGCGCCGGCCGCCGCCCCGCAGCAGGCGGCCGCGCCGCAGGGCGGCCTCTACAGCGACGCATCGCCGACCAACGTGCAGGACGCGTACAACGCGCTGAAGACGTACCTGATGCTGTCCGACAAGCGTCACGTCGAACAGGCGCACCTGACCGACCAGCTCGCCCGCTTCTGGCGCGGCTGGCTCGAGACGAATCGCGGCAACATGCCGCGCGACGAGATGATCCGGAGCGCCGAGCGCATGATCTCGTTCTACCTGTCGCGCGTGAACGACAACGACTGGCCGATGATCGACGCGAACCTCGCGCTCGTCGACCAGACCCGCGAGAACCTGCGCCGCGTCGTGCGCGGCATGCCGGCCCGCCAGCGCGTGTACGAGGAAATCAAGGCGCGCGCGTCGACCCGCTTCGCGCCGATGACCATCGCGCGCATCGTCGGCGACGGCAACCAGGGGCTCGTGGCAGGCAGCTACGCGATTCCGGGCACGTTCACGCGCGAAGCGTGGTTCGACTACGTGCAGCCGGCGATCCGCGACGCGGCGACCAAGGAACTGCAGGCGAAGGACTGGGTGCTCAACACGTCGACGCAGGACGACCTGACGCTCGAGGGCAGCCCCGAACAGATCCAGAAGACGCTCGTCGGCATGTACAAGACCGAGTACGCGCAGCACTGGCAGAAGTTCATGCAGGGCATCGCGGTACAGGGCTTCACGAGCTTCGGCCAGGCCGTCGACGGGATGAACCGTTTGGGCGATCCGCAGGATTCGCCGATCCGCAAGATCCTCGAGACCGCGTACGACCAGACGTCGTGGGACAACCCGTCGCTCGCGAACGTGACGATCAAGAAGGCACAGACGGGCGTCGTGAACTGGGTCAAGCAGCTGTTCACGCGCACGCAGGCCGGCCAGGTGGCGGCGGCCAACATCGACATCAACGGCAACCCGGCCGAGGTGCCGATGGGTCCGATCGGCCAGGAGTTCGTCGGCCTCGCGCGGATCGTCGCGACGCATGACGGCACGTCGATGCTGAAGGGCTACATGGAGTCGCTGTCGAAGGTTCGCACGCGCTTCAACGTGATCAAGAACCAGGGCGACCCGGGCCCGGGCGCGCGCCAGCTGATGCAGCAGACGCTCGACGGCAACGGGTCGGAACTCGCCGATTCGCTGAAGCTCGTCGACGAGCAGATGCTGACGGGCCTGACCGATTCGCAACGCAAGTCGCTGCGCCCGCTGCTGGTGCGGCCGCTGATGCAGGCGTTCGCGGTCGTGATCCAGCCGGCCAGCGCCGAAGTCAACAAGGTGTGGAACGCGCAGGTCTACCAGCCGTTCCAGAGCTCGCTCGCGACCAAGTACCCGTTCGCGGCGAACGCGAAGGTCGAGGCCGGCGCCGGCGAGATCGCGCAGGTGTTCGGTCCGGACGGCTCGATCGCGAAGTTCGTCGGCACGACGCTCGGGCCGCTCGCGGTGCGCCGCGGCGACACGCTCGCCGCCCGCACGTGGGGCGACATGGGCATCGGGCTCACGCCGGACTTCACGAACGGCTTCGCACGCTGGGTCGCACCGCTCGCGGGCGGCGCCGCCGGCAGCGCGGCCGCGTCGGCCGAGCCGCAGACCGTGTTCCAGATCCTGCCGCAACCGAGCACGGGCACGACGGAATACACGATCGCGATCGACGGCCAGCAACTGCGCTACCGCAACACGCCGCCGCAGTGGACCAACTTCGTGTGGCCGAATCCGCAAGGTTCGCCGGGCGCGACGCTGTCCGCGACGACCTTCGACGGCCGCACGGTGCAGCTCGTCAACGAGCCGGGCCGCTACGGTCTCGAGAAGCTGATCAACTCGGCGCAGCGCAAGCGGCGTCCGGACGGCACCTTCGACCTGACGTGGGCACAGGGCAGCGTGAACGTGTCGGTGACGATGCGCATCATCAGCACGTCGCAACCGTCGGCCGGCGGCGGCGATCAGCCGCAGCAGCAAAGCCTGCGCGGCCTGCAGCTGCCGTCGTCGGTCGCCGACGCGAGCGCGGGCGCCGCGCAGAACGCGACGCAAGCCGGCACCGGCACGCCGGGCGCAGCGCCGGCCGTCGCGGCCGCCAACGCAACGAATGCACAGAGGGCGCAATGACGCAAACCGTACAGGCGCAAATCGCCTACTTCGGCAAGATTCCGTCGCGCGGCGACTTCGTGAAGAGCGCGCACAATCCGCAACTGCTGCAGACGCTCGATCGCTGGATCGCGCAGGCGCTGGAGCTGCTCGCGGAAGATCCGCGCTGGAAGATCGTCTACGAGGATGCGAAGCCGATGCATTTCGCGTTCCTCGGCTCGCGCAGCAAGCTCGCGATCGCGGGCCACATGGTCGCGAGCCACGACGTGTCGATGCGCCGCTTCCCGTTCCTCGGCGCGACCGCGCTTGAGGTCGACCGGCCGCTGGCGTTCCTCGCGCGCAGCCCGCTCGCGTTCGCGCGGCTGTGGTCGCGCGTCGCCGCGCAGATTCCGCCGCTGCTCGGCAAGGACGAGCCGCCCGGCGCGCTCCAGGCGCTCGGCGACACGCAGGTGCCGATCGACGTCGGCGGCCCGGGCACGTCGCATGACGGCACCTTCAACGATTTCGTCGAACACCAGACGCTGTACGGCCTGCAGGAGATGCTGCTCGAAAGCGGTCATCCGGTGCGGCTGCGCGGCGCGATGCTCGCGCTCGGCTCGCTGCTGCGGCCGGTGATGCAGAGCGGCTCGTCGCACATCGAGCGCGGCCTCACGCTGCCGCTGCCGGTCGATCCGTTCTACCGCAGCCTCGTCGCCGCGTTCTGGCTCGAGCTGATCGCGCCGTTCGTCGCGCAGGCCGACTTCGAGCTCGCGATCTTCATCGGCACGATCGCCGAGCGCGAACGGCTCGTCATCGGCTTCAACGGCGCGTCGGCGAAAACGCTGCTGAGCGTCGTCGACCCGCAGACCTACGCCGCCCACAACATCGACATCGACGATCCCGAGTGGATCGACGCCCATGCGCAAAACGATCACCAGATCAGCAAGCTCGTCAGCTACCTCGACCAACCGCAACTCTCGCTGCGCGTCGCCATCGACGCGTTCCGCGAAGCGTTCATCGGAGGCTGACGGCATGCATCGCACGATCCACGCCCCGCGCGCACGCCTGTCGGCCGCCGTCTCGCCCGCCCTCGCCGCGCTGTTCGCGGCCGGCCTCGTCGCGAGCGGCGCGGCCTTCGCGCAGAACACGGGCGCGACCGTCACGCCGGTCGGCAACGGCACGGTCGCGACGACCGCGCTGCCGCAGGCGAACCCGAACGCCGGCGGCGCGTCCGGCACGGTGGTGCACGGCACCGCCGGCACGATCGCGCCGCCGCCCGCGAACGCCACGCCCGGTCAGGTGGTCGTCGGAGGCAAGGTGCCCGACGAGGCGACCAAGGCGGCCGTGCTGCAGAAGCTGCGCGATACCTACGGCGCGACGAACGTCGTCGACCAGGTCGAGGTGGGCGACGTCGCGACGCCGCCGAACTGGAGCGCGAACGTGCAGAAGCTGCTCGGCGCGCAGCTCAAGCAGATCAGCAAGGGCCAGTTGAAGATCAACGGCACGCAGATCGAGATGAAGGGCGAGGTGCACAACGAGGCGCAGCGCCAGCAGCTCGCGAGCGACATGGCGAACACGCTGAACCCGACGTACACGATCAAGAACGGGCTGCGCGTGTCGGCGTCCGAACAGGGCGTGCTCGACCAGACGCTCGCGAACCGGACGATCGAGTTCGAGACCGGCAGCGCGACGCTGACGCCGCAGGGCAAGCTGATCCTCGACCAGATGGCGGCCGCGCTCGCGAAGATGCAGAACCGCACGGTCGACATCATCGGCCACACCGACAATTCGGGGAACCGGACGTCGAACATCGCGCTGAGCCAGGCGCGGGCGGATGCGGTGAAGGGCTACCTGATCACGAAGAGCATTCCGCCGCAGCAGATGACGACGACGGGGGTGGGCCCGGATCAGCCGATCGCGCCGAACGATACGGCGGATGGGCGGGCGAGGAATCGGCGGATCGAATTCCGCGTCGGGCAGTAACGGGTGTAACGGGGAATCGGCCGGCCGCTCGCTCGATGGCGAAGCGGCGCGGCACGGCACACGACGGGCGGCGGCAGCGATGCACCGCCCGTCTTGCGTTTACGCCTGCTCGTCGGGCCGCACGCCCAGCAGCTCGCGAATATGCGACAGCGAGCCGTCGTCCTTCACGACGCTCTCGAGCCACTTGTGCAGCGGCATGTCGGCCCATTCGGCCGCCTTGTCGGCGAGATACGCGACCGGGCTGTGCGGCTCGGTCTGACGGAAATAGCGCGCCACCGCACGCAACTGGTCGACGGCCTGCGCACGGTTCTGGATGCCGGCGATCATCTGCGTCACCGGAGGACACGAAGCGGTCTGCTGCTGCACGTGAGTCTCCTCGGTCTGGATCGGCTGGCCGAACACCGGCTCGATGCGTTCTGGCTGGGCCTGCGGCGCCGCCTGCGTGTGCGGCGCGCTGCCCGTATAACCCTGTTCGCGCGCAAAGCGCTCGGCGAGCCGGTACACCGTCTCGAACGCGTCGCGCGCCTGCCGGAAGCTCGGCGCCGAATCGCCCGCGCGCTCGACGAGCCGCTCCTCGAACGCATCGAGCGCGAATTCGAACGCCTTCAGGTTCGCCAGCAGCGCCGTGTAGAACGCGATCGACGTCACGCGCCGCGACGCGTCGATCTGCTCGATCGACGGCTTGCCGCGCGCGATGTCGTCCGCGTGTTCGGGGTCGCGCTTGATCGACTGCGCGACGTGCTGCGCGACTTCCCAGTCGAGCGTGCTGAACGCGTTCGATGCGCCGTCCGTCAGCGGCACCGCGCGCAGCAGCTCGGCCGTGCGGCCGGACAGCCACGCGACGTTGCCGAGCCGGTGCTCGATGTCGTCGTCCTCGGGCAGCGGGTGGAAGCTGTCCCAGAAGTCGCGGCACAGGCCCTCGAGCAGCGCATAGCCTTCGGTGAGACCGGTGATGCCGTCCTCGAGCGCGAGCGCCTCGGTCAGCCACACGGCGAGCCGCAGGTCCTTCGTACGCGTGCGCAGCAACTCGCCCGCGTGATCGACGACGAAGCCCCAGTCGGCCTCCTTGATCTCGGTCACCCATTCGCCCTGGTCGAGCGTCGGGTCGTCGTAGCGCCGCGCGTCCTGGATCGCGTCGAATTCGTTCGAAAACAGCAGGTCGTCGCCGCTGGGCGACGCGTCGCTGATCGGCGTCAGCAGCTCGGGGAGATTGATCGGCATGGTTCGGTCAGTTCATCAATGCGGGTTGCGCGGCCGCGCTCATTCGACGGTGTACGCGAATTCGCCGGCCTCGTCCGCGCGCACCGCGATGCGCGCGATGGCCGCGCCGTCGGCGATCCGGCCGAGCACGTGGCCCGCGATCTCCGGCAGCAGCGTGCCGTTCAGGATGTGGTCGACGTTGCGGGCGCCCGAGTCGACCTCGGTGCAGCGCGCGAGCACCGCGTCGACGAGCGACTCGTCCCATTCGAACGCGGCCTTGTGGTTCGCTTCGATCCGGCGGCGGATGCGTTCGAGCTTCAGCTCGATGATCTCGGCCAGCACGTCGTCGGAAATCGGATAGTACGGCACGACCTTCATCCGGCCGAGGAACGCCGGCTTGAAGGTCTTGTACAGCTGCGGGCGCAGCGTCTCGGCGAGCGCGTCCGGATCGGGCAGTTCCTCGGCCGGCTTGTTCAGGCACGCCTGCATCACCGCGGCCGAGCCGACGTTCGACGTCAGGATGATCAGCGTGTTGCGGAAGTCGATCTCGCGCCCTTCCGCATCGTCCATCGTGCCCTTGTCGAACACCTGAAAGAACATCTCGAGCACGTCCGGATGCGCCTTCTCGACCTCGTCGAGCAGCACGACGGAGTACGGGTTGCGGCGCACGGCCTCGGTCAGCACGCCGCCCTCGCCGTAACCGACGTAGCCCGGCGGCGAGCCCTTCAGGCCCGACACGCTGTGCGCTTCCTGGTACTCGCTCATGTTGATCGTGACCATCTTGCGCTCGCCGCCGTACAGGATGTCGGCCAGCGCCAGCGCCGTCTCGGTCTTGCCGACGCCCGACGGCCCGACGAACATGAACACGCCGCGCGGCTTGTTCGGATCCTCGAGGTTCGCGGTCGCCGTGCGCACGCGCTGCGCGATCGCCTCCAGCGCATGGTCCTGCCCGATCACGCGCGCGGTGAGCAACGGCTGCAGGTTCAGCACGGTGTCGATCTCGTCCTTCACCATCCGGCCGAGCGGAATGCCGGTCCACGCGGCGACGATCTCGGCGACGACGTGGCCGTCCACCTGCAGCGGCACCATCGGCTCGCCACCTTGCAGCGCGTGCAGCGCCGCGACGCGTTCGGCGAGCTTCTCGCGGGTGGCCTGCACATCGACGGGTTCGCCGTCTTCCGACGGGCCGCGCGCGCGGTCGAGCGTGTCGCGCAGTTCGGTGATCTCGGCGACGATCACGCGCTCGGCTTCGTAGCGTGCTTCATCCTTCGCCAGTTGTTCGAGCGCCGTGTCGCGCGCGCCGCGCAGCTCGCCGAGCCGCTCGTCGTGCGCCGCGCCGCCCGCCGCCTCGCGCTCGAGCGACGCGATTTCCGCATCGATCCGCTCGATACGCTTCTTCGTATCGTCGATCGCGGCCGGCGTCGCGCTGTGCGCGAGCGCGACCTTCGCGCAGGCGGTGTCGAGCACGCTGATCGCCTTGTCCGGCAACTGGCGGCCGCTGATGTAGCGGTGCGACAGGCGCACGGCCTCGGTGATCGCGTCGTCGAGAATCCGCACGTTGAAGTGCTTCTCCATCAGGCCCGACATCCCGCGCAGCATTGCGGCGGCCAGCGGCTCGCTCGGCTCCTCGACCTTCACGACCTGGAAGCGCCGCGCGAGCGCCGCATCCTTCTCGAAGTACTTCTTGTATTCGCTCCACGTCGTCGCGGCGATCGTGCGCAGCTCGCCGCGCGCGAGCGCCGGCTTCAGCAGGTTCGCCGCGTCGTTCTGGCCGGCCTGGCCGCCCGCGCCGATGATCGTGTGCGCCTCGTCGATGAACAGGATGATCGGATGCGCGCTCTTCTTCACCTCGTCGATCACGCTCTTCAGCCGGTTCTCGAACTCGCCCTTCACGCTCGCGCCGGCCTGCAGCAGCCCCATGTCGAGCACGTGCAGCGCGACGCCGCGCAACGGCGGCGGCACGTCGTCGACCGCGATCCGCAGCGCGAGCCCTTCGACGACCGCCGTTTTGCCGACGCCGGCCTCGCCGGTCATGATCGGGTTGTTCTGACGGCGGCGCATCAGGATGTCGATCGCCTGGCGGATCTCGGCTTCGCGGCCGATCACGGGATCGATCTTGCCGTCGCGCGCGCGCTGCGTGAGGTTGGTCGTGTACGTGTCGAGCGCGGGCGTCTTCGACGGGCCGGCCGCGGGCGCGCCGCCGTCGACGGCCGGCGCGACGTCGCTGCCGTCGTCGTCCGCCTGGCGCGGCTCGGCTTCGCTCGAACCGGCCATGATCTCGTCGAACTTGTGCTTCAGGTCCGTCACGTTCATTTCCGCGAACCGCGACGACATCCGCTGCGCGAACTGCGCGAGATCCGGCGCGGTCAGCAGCGCAAGCAGCAGGTGCCCCGAACGGATGCGGCCGAGCTGCGAATCGAGCGACGCGATCAGCCACGCCTGCTCGAACAGCGCGATCAGATGCACGGAGAACACCGGCGTGCGCGTGTTGCCCGTCTTCAGGCGCGTGAGCTCGCGTTCGAGATCGGCATGCAGCCCATGCGGATCGACGCGGCTCGCGCGCAAGGCGAGCGGCAGGTCGCCCGTCGCTTCGTCGAGCAACGCGAGGAACAGGTGCTCCAGATCGACCTCGTAATGGCCGCGCGCCAGGCACGCGCTCGCCGCCCGCTCGGTCGCGTGGCGGCACAGCGGGTTCAGTTTCGTGATCAGGGTCTTCAGAGGCGTGCTCATGGCGTCGATCTCAGGTTCGATTGCGTGTTGTTGTTAGGGTCAGTGAATCACGTGCAGCTCGTAGCGGGCGTCCGAGCGATCCTCGAGCGCGTCGCGCGTGCACAGGAACGCGTCCCAGCCGAGCCGCGAGCCCGCGCCGAGCACGCTCGCGCCGACTTCCGTGCGCTTGAGCACGAGCTTCACCTCGTACTCGAGCGTGACGCCGGCGAGCAGCGTCAGCATCCGCTCGAGCGCGACGGCGTGCGCGCCGCCGGGCAGGAACGCCTCGTAATCGCGCTTGGACAGCGGGCCGACGACGATCCGCGCGCGCATGTCGCGCTGCCACACGCGTTCGCCGACGAGCGCCGTCGCGCCGAGCACCGCGTTGACTTCGCCGAGCACGCTCAACTGGTCGGGCGGCACGTCGTACCACTTGCCGATGAACTGGTCGATCTTCACCGGCACGCGGAAATAATCGGACAGCGTGCGCTGCAGGTAGGCGGCCGACATCGGCCGGTGCCGCGCGGCGAGCGCATAGCCGGCCACGGCCTCGTCGAGCACGCCGCCCGGGCCGGCCGCGAGACTGTCGCGCACCTCGTCGCTCGGCACGCCCGCGATCGCGAGCAGCAGCGGCAGGTAGCGCTCGTCGCGGTCGAGTTCGTAATGGAACGGCAGCCGGTACTTCTTCCACGCCGCATAGAACAGCGCGGTCGCGCGGTTCGAGAACACGTCGAAGAACGCGCGCGCCGCGTGGTCGCGCCGCAGGTGCTCGCGCGCGACGATCTGCTCGGTGTAGTGCAGCGGCAGCGCGCCCTGCCCGCCGAGCAGCCCGAAGAACGCGGGCGTCAGCTCGACGCGGCCGAGCTCGCCGGCGGCCAGCGCGGCGCCGCGCTGCTCGTCGGAGTTCAGCGGCGCGCCGTCGTCGTCGAACGAGCGCGCGCCTTCGATCTCGCTCGGCGGAAAACCGAGCGACAGCGTGTTGCGGAATGCGATGCGCTGCGCGACCACGTCGCCCTGCCGCCACGCGCCGGGCGCATCCGACGCCTGCCGCGCGAACAGCCCTTCGAGCACGCGCACCGCCTGGAAGAACTCGAAGCGGTGCGGCTCGTCGAGCAGCGCATCGACTACGCCAGGATCGATTCGCCGGTTCGGGGCTTGCATCGGATGATCTCCTCGCCGGTGCGCTTCGACACGACGACCAATTGAACGAAACTGTTGAGGTGGACGTACAGCCCGAAGAAGCTGTCGAGCACGCGCACGAACGACGCGAGGCTCGCGCCGACGAAGTGTTCCTCGTCGATCGTCAGCCGGATCTCGATGCCGCGCACGAAGGTCGCGAACGGCTTGCCGGGCAGCCACTGCACCGCGCCGCGCTGCTCGACGCCGACGAGGCCGTCGATCTGGCGCATCGATACGGCCGTGCGCCGCAGGTCGTACAGCGTCAGCATTTCCTTCAGCGGCGCGAGGCCGTGCGCGACGAGCGACACGTGGTTGAGCGCGAGGTGCGACACGAGTCGCCAGTGCGCGGCGCGGCCGCGCTCGAAGCGCACGCTCTGCGTCGGGCGGCGCAGCAGCGAGATGCCGCTCGTCTGCGCGCCGCCTTCCTGGAACAGGTCGCCGCCTTCGAGGCCGAACGCGAGCATCGAAGGCAGGTCGCGGTTCGTGCAGGTGAGGTCGAGGCTCAGCGTGTCGGTTTGCGGCGACGTCGGCTCGAAGTCGATGTCGACGATCGAGATCTCGGTTTCGTAGCCGGGGCTCTTCTGCGCGACCCAGTCGTTGCGGCGCGCGAACCAGTAATGGCCGATTCGCGCCGCTTCACCGTGATGCAACGAATAGAACGGCCGGAACTCGATCACCGATTCCTCGTGCGCCTGCTGCCGGACGAGCTTCACCGAGTCGATCGAGTACACCTCGTACGCGAACGCGCGCCGCGCCTCGGCGATCACCGGATACGAGACCGCGCGATGCGTGATGCGAATCGGCTCGCCGTGCTGGCGGAACAGGTTGACGATCGGCGTGCAGAACAGGCGGAAATGGCTCGCGGTCAGCAGTTCGAGCAAGCGGGCGACGTGTGAATCGCTGCGCACGTCCTGCAGCACGAGGTGCAGCGTCGCGCGCTGGCAGCGGCCCGACGCGCGTGCGATCGCCGCGAGGTCGAAGTCGACGAAATCGAACTTGTCGGGGAATGCGAAGTATTCGGTGAGCAGCCGGTACGCGGGATGCGACTTCGCCGGATAGTCGATCAGCGCGTCGTCCTCGGCGAAGCCGGCCTGCGCGATCGGCAGCTTGCGCAGCGCGGTCCAGCGGCCGTTGCGCTCGGGCTCGACATACGCGCCGAGCACGTTGACGAACAGGCAGTCGGTCAGCGCGGCGACGAACGACTGCTCGCCGTGCAGGTGCGCGCGCAGCGTCGACAGCTTCAGCGCGCCGAGATCGAGCTGCGCGGCGAGCGATTCGAACGTGATCGAGATCACGCCCGTCGCATTCGACGGCAGCACCGTCGCGCTCGGCGCGAGCGCGACCGGCGTGTAGCGCGCCTCCGAGATGCGGATCGGCGCGAGCGTCACGTCGTAGGCGGTGCGGAACCGGCATTGCACGCCGCGGATCGGGCGGCTCTTCAGCTCGGTGCCACGATCGATCACGACCGGTTCGGTCTGCTGGCCGGGCGAAGCCGGCGTGAACTGCGCGATCGAGCACGACGGGAACGGCCGCAGGTAGTGCGGATACAGCACTTCCAGCAGCGCTTCGGTGAATTCGGGGTAGTCGTCGTCGAGCTTCTTGTTGATGCGCGCGCCGAGCAGCGCGAACGACTCGATCATCCGCTCGACGTGCGGATCCTCGCAATGCTCGCCGGACAGCGCGAGACGCGCGGCGATCTTCGGATAGCGTTCGGCGAAATCGCGCGAATAGCGCCGCAAAAACGATAATTCGCGTTCGTAATACGGCAGCAATTCTTCCATCGACGACCCCGAACCTCAATATTTCCTGCCGGACCTGATTCACCACCGGGCGGTCCGGCCCGCTCGGCGGCTTGGTTTACTGCATGCGTGCCGCGCGTGCGCGCGTGACCGAATACTGCAGCGTCGACGGTTGCAGCATCGCGTCGAAACTCACCGGCTCCTCGGCCGGGTGCACGACGAGCAGCGCCTGGATCGCGAAGTACAGCGCGTTGGTCGCCTGCTCGTTCAGCTCGAACGTCACCTGCACCTGCTGCAGGCGCGGCTCGTGGCGCGCGATGGCCTGCTGGATCGACTTGCAGATGAACGCGCGATCGTAATGGCTCGCGAGGCTCAGCCCCGCGAAATCGTTCAGCCCGTAGGTCAGCACCGATTTCTGGCATTCCGGCAGCGTGGCCAACTCGTTCTCGGTGTGCGCGATACGGGTGTTGAGGATCGCCTCGACGTCGCGGGCGACCGTGTTCTTCAGCTCTTCCAGCGACAATTGCCGCATCGCTGCCGAGGCCGGCAGGTGCGGTTCGTCGTCGAACAGCTTGTCGAGAAAACTCGGTTCGAATCGTTTCATCGGCCGGTGTTGACAGCGAAAACGGCAACGGGACGCCGAGCGCCCCGTTGCCGCAACCGACCTTAGACCGCGTAGGTCTTGTCGTTCTTCGTCAGGCTCCAGGCGCCTTGCGTGTTGCCGCCCTGGTTGCCGCCGATCTTCTGCTGGGTTTGCTTCCACTGCACGGCTGCGTACTTCAGCGAGAACGTCTCGAGGGGCAGACCTTCCTCGCGAACGCTCGGGGCGATGCTCGAGATGATCACGTACTTGAGCTTGACTTCCAGATACTGCACGCGCTTGCCTTCACCGTCCGCGCGCGAGAAATGGACCGTCACTTCGTCGAACGTGGTACCGCCCGAAGCGTGCTGGTACAGCAGCGGGCTCGACGAATCGATTTCCTTCGTGAAGATCATGTCGCCGTGCTCGCAACGCGTCATCGTGTGACCGCCAGCGGTCGATGCGGTTGCCGAACGCGGCTGAACGATCGAGTGATCCCACGATTTCAGCTCGATCCAGCCCTGGTGGTCCTTGTCCGCGGATTCGCCCTTCACCGCGGGACTACCAAACTGCAAGTGCATATGTAACATGGCCCTTCGACTCCCCAAAGAGGTGGTTTTAACGTCCTACCCAGGCGGCCCGCCCGGGCGATTTACTCGCTTATGAATTTGCCGGTTTGGGCAGATCAGCGACAAGTCGCAGAGAAATCGAGAGTTCGTCGAGCTGAAAGTGCGGGCGCAGGAACGCGACCGAACGATACGAGCCCGGCTTGCCCGGAATCTCCGACACTTGTATGGATGCCTCGCGCAGCGGAAATTGCGCTTTCTGTTCCTGCGAGGCGTTGTCGTCGAGCAGGACGTACTGCGAAATCCACCGGTTGAGGAAAGTCTCCACGTTCTGCGCCGACGCGAAGCTGCCGATCTTGTCCCGCATCATCGCCTTCAGGTAGTGCGCGACGCGCGATACCGAGAAGATGTACTGAAGCTGGGCGGACAGGACGGCGTTCGCATTCGCGCTGTCGGTGCTGTATTTTTTGGGTTTCTGCACCGACTGCGCAGCGAAGAACGCGGCGTAATCTGAGTTCTTGCAATGGACGAGCGGGATGAAGCCGAGGTCGCTCAGCTCCTTCTCGCGGCGATCGGTGATCGCGATTTCGGTCGGGCACTTCAGCGCGACTTCGCCGTCGTCGGTCTTGAACGTGTGGGTCGGCAGATCCTCGACGAGGCCGCCGCCTTCGACGCCGCGGATCGCCGCGCACCAGCCGAAGTCGTCGAACGCGGCCGTCAGGCGGGCCGCAAAGGCCCATGCCGCGTTGCACCACAGGTACTTGTCGTGATCGGTGCCGTCGACTTCCTCGACGAAGTTGAAGTTCTCCGCGGTCTGGCCGTCCTTCGGATTGAACGGCAGGCGGCCGAGGAAGCGCGGCAGCGTCAGGCCGACGTAGCGCGAATCCTCGGCGTCGCGGAACGACTTCCACTTCGCGTATTCGACGGTGTCGAACACCTTGCCGAGATCGCGCGGCTTGCCGAGGTCGGAGAACGACTCGAGGCCGAGCAGCTCCGGCGACGCCGACGCGATGAACGGCGCGTGCGCGGCCGCCGCGACGTGCGACATCTGCTCGATGAAGTACATGTCCTCCGGCTGGCGCGAGATCTCGTAATCGCCGATCAGCGCACCGAACGGCGAGCCGCCGAACGTGCCGAATTCCTCTTCGTAGACCTTCTTGAACAGCGCGCTCTGGTCGAACTCGCTCGCGCCCTTGAAGTCGCGCACGAGGTCGCGCTTCGGCGCGTGCAGCGCCTTGATCTTGATCGTCTGGCCGGTGTTGCTTTCCTTGACCAGATAATCCAGCCCGCGCCACGTGCTTTCGAGGCGCTGGAATTCCGGCGCGTGCATCACGGCGGAAAGCTGCGTGGAAATCAGGCGGTCGAGTTCCGCGACGCGCGCGTCGATCGTGGCCGACAGGTTGTCCGACACGATCACCGTGCCGTCGAGCACCTGGTGCACGAGTTCGCCGATCAGGTCCTTCGCGCGCGCATGCTCGGAATCGGATTTCGCGACCTTGCTCTTCTCGACGATGTCGTCGAGCAGCGAAGTCCCGGCGGCGTATTCCGCGCCGCTCGCTTGGGCCGCAGCCGTTTGCTGGTTCATCTCAACACTCCGTCGTCATTCGCCGTCTTTGTCGCTGCCGGTGCCCTTCGCGAGCTCCTGCAGCTGCTGGGTGTTCTTCAGCACCTCGGACAGCAGATCCTCGAGCTTGTCGTTGCCGGCGAGCTTGTTGCGCAGGTCGGCGAGCTTCGAGCGCGCCTCGAGCAGGCGGCGCAGCGGCTCGACCTGTTCGACGACTTCGTCCGGGCTGAAATCCGACAGCGAGCGGAACTTCAGGTCGACCGCGAACTTGCCGCCTTCCGGGCTCAGGCGGTTTTCCACCTGGAACGCGGCACGCGGCTCGATCGCCTTCATCACGTCGTCGAAATTGTCGCGGTCGATATTGACGAACTTGCGGTCGCGCAGCTTCGGCTGCTCGATTTCGGACTGGCCCGCCAGATCGCCGACGACCCCGACGACGAACGGCAGTTCCTTCACCTCGATCGCATCGCCCTTCTCGACCTCGTAGGTCAGCTGGACGCGCGGCGGCCGTATTTTCTGCAAGCTTTTCTGAATGCTTTCTTTCTTGGCCATCTCGACGGCTCCCAGGTTAGTTGTGGTTATCGCGTCAGTTGCGGTTTCAGTTGCGCAGTGCGCCGAACGGGTCCGCGCTGCCCTTTTGCGCCACCGGCGGCGTCGGCGCGCTCGGGGTGGTCGGCGCAGCCGCATCGGCGGCCGGTGCGGCACCGCCCTTCGCGCGATGGACGACCCGGCGCGGCGGGCGCGGCTTCACGGTCTTGGTTTCCGGCGGAAACAGCGCCGATTCGCCGAGCGTGTCGCGCAGCTGCTTCGCGAGCGCCTGCGCGTCGGACTTCGCGTCGCCCGCGAGCGACGCATCCTGGCGCAGCTCGCCGAGCGACTGCGTCGCGATCCGCAGGCCGGCGACGGCCAGCACGCTCTTCGCCTGACGATCGGTCGCGTCGCGCTGCAGCGCTTCCTGGGCGGCGACGATCGCCTGGCCGTAATGGTTTTGCGCGAACTGGATTTGCGCGATGCGCGACCACGGCTCCTCGCGCGTCGGATCCGATTTCGCGAGCTGCTGGTACAGGCCGAGCGCCTTGTCCTGATCCCCCGCCTTCGCGACGGCGTCTGCATCGGCCAGCGACTTGTTGAACACCTCCGCAGTCGGCGGCGCGGGAGGCTGGCTCGCACAGCCGGCGATCACGCCGCAAGCCACCACTACCCCAGACAGTTTTGCGAACAGACGGTCTTTCATCGTTATATCCACCGGCGCGTGAGTTTTAAATCGTTGAGAATCTGGTTCTTTTGCTTTGCAAGAAGCGCGCGGGTATAGTACCGATCAATTTTTCATAATTCAATCGTCGTGTGAAGAGTAATTCCTTTTAAAACCGGGCGCTACCCCCTCGAATGGCCGCTCGCCGTGGGCTCGCGGCGGTTTTTTCCCGGGACTGGAGCGCGCAAGTTTTACTGGTCGCACGACGCGCCGCCCGGATGGCGGAAAAAATTTCCGGACGCTCGCCGCGACGCGGGCGTGCTTAATAGTTGAACGGTGCAATTCCGGGGATCCGCAGCGAACGTGGTAATACCCGGCAGTTTTGACAGGGATAAAGGCGGCACGCCGGAAAAACGATGAGATCGTCCATGATTCGCTACGCGCTGCCGCTGCTTGCGTGCGCCCTTCTGGCCGGATGCGCGGCCGCCCCGCTGCTCGGCTCGGCCGCCAGCGCCGTGATGTCCGCGGCCGGCATCGGCAAGCCCGAGGTGCCCGACGCGCAGAAGCCGCCGCGCAACATCGGGCTCACGCTGGCCGCCGCGCCGAACCTGAATGCCGCGACCGACCACAAGCCGCTCGCGCTCGTCGTCCGGCTTTATGCGCTGAAGGACCCGACTTCGTTCCAGCAAGCGCCATTCGATGCATTTACCGATCCGACCAAGGAAAAAGCCGCACTCGGCGCCGATTTGCTGAATGTGCGCGAAATCACGCTGATTCCTGGCCAGCGCTATACGGCAACCGAGAAAGTGTCGCGCGAAGCGCAGGCCTTCGGCATTGTCGCGCTGTTCCGCGATCCCGCGCTGCAACGATGGAAACTGACGTTCGATCCGGTGAAGTCGGAGAAATCCGGCATAATCATCGGCCTGCATAATTGCGCGATGACGGTCACCGACGGCACGGTCATCGCACCGCAACAGGGTGCGCCTTCGCAACCGCTGAATTTGCTTTCTTCGGTCTCTTGCGGTTAAACATGACGCACGGATGTCAATTAACAAGAGTTAACACTTGGCGATTTAATTCGGGCACGAACAAATCGATTACATCGCAACGCCACATTAACCGGATTTGACATGAGTTATTCGGCCAAGGTGCTGTGGGGGGAAGGGCTGTTCCTCCGGCCTCAACACTTTCAACGGCAGGACGCGTACCACGAGGCGCGCCTGTTCGAGTCCATCCAGGCGATCCAGCCGTACAACTGGGGCGTGCGCTCGGTGCGCATCGATCGCGACGCGCTCGGCAGCAACGTGCTGCGGGTCGCCGAGCTCGCGCTCGTGTTCCCGGACGGCGCGCTGTATGCGGCGCCGCAGGCCGACGACCTGCCGCCGCCGATCGCGCTGGACACGTTGCCCGACGGCATCAACGAATTCGTGTTCTATCTCGCGCTGCACCCGCTGCGCGAAAACGGCACCAACTACAGCGACGATCCGGCCGCCGGCTTCATGACGCGGTTCGTCAGCGAGCAGACGAGCGTCGCCGACAACTTCACCGACGCCGCCGAAGCCGACATCACGTTCCTGAAAACGCAGGTCAAGCTGATCGCGCACAGCGAGCCGCGCGACCAGTTGCTGTCGGTGCCGCTCGTGCGCGTGCGCCGCACCGCGACGTCCGGCTTCGAGATCGACGACAACTTCGTGCCGCCGTGCCTCGCGATCGACGCGTCGCCGATCCTGCACCAGCGGCTGCGCCAGTTGGTCGACGCGCTGCAGGCGAAGGTGAACGCGCTGTACGGCTTCCACCGCGAGCCGTCGAAGAACATCATCGAATTCCGCTCGGGCGACATCGCGTCGTTCTGGCTGCTGCACACCGCGAACGCCGCGTTCGCGACGCTCGCGCACCTGCACCAGCACGCGGCGCTGCATCCGGAGCGGCTGTTCCAGGAACTGCTGCGCCTCGCGGGCCAGTTGATGACGTTCTCGAAGGGCTATACGCTCGCCGACCTGCCCGTGTACCGCCACGACGATCCGGGCCCGAGCTTCGCGCGCCTCGACCTGATGCTGCGCGAACTGCTCGATACCGTGATCTCGACGCGCTACTTCGCGATCACGCTCGACGAGGTGCGCCCGTCGTTCCACCTCGGCCGCCTCGATTCCGGCAAGATCGACGACAAGACCGAGTTCTACCTCGCGGTGTCCGCGGACATGCCGAGCGTCGAGCTCGTCGATGCGGTGCCGGCCCGCTTCAAGGTCGGCGCGCCCGACGACGTCGACAAGCTCGTGTTGTCGGCGATGCCCGGCGTGCGGCTGTCGTACACGCCGCAGGTGCCGCCCGCGATTCCGGTGCGCCCCGGCGCGTGCTACTTCGCGCTCGATTCGCGCAGCCCGCTGTACGAGCGCATGCTGCAGGCCCAGTCCGCGATGATCTACGCGCCGACTGGCATCAATGACCTGAAATTCGAACTGATCGCGGTCACATCATGAGCTACGCGCCTTCCCTGTTCGGCGACAACGTGCCGCCGCCCCTGCACAGCCCGGCGTCGACGGACTCCGCGTTCCAGGCCCGTTCGCTGCTCGATCTGCTGTACGACGGGTTCTTCATGCTGTTCCTGCTCAAGAACGGGCGGGAGCCGGATAGCGCGAGCGAGTTCAGCACGCGGATCCAGGAGTTCCTGTCGGATTTCGAGCGCGGCGCGAAGAAGCTGAATATCGCCGCCGAGGACGTGTACGGCGCGAAGTTCGCGTTCTGCGCGGCCATCGACGAAATGGTGCTGTCGTCGCAGTTCAAGATCCGGACCGACTGGGAACGCCGGCCGCTGCAGCTCGTGCTGTTCGGCGAGCAGCTCGCGGGCGAGAAGTTCTTCCAGTATCTTGAGGAAGGCCGTGCGCAGGGTGCGGCGCGGCTGCAGTCGCTCGAGGTGTTCCATATGTGCCTGCTGCTCGGGTTCCAGGGCAAGTATCTGCTCGAAGGGCCGGAGAAGCTCGCTTATCTCACCGCGCGGCTCGGCGACGAGATCGCACACATGAAAGGCAAGCGGGCTGCGTTTGCGCCGCATTGGCCGCTGCCGGATCAGATCGCGCACCGGTTGAAGCGCGAGGTGCCGGTCTGGGCGATCGGGACCGTGTTCGCGCTCGTCGCGCTGCTCGGGTATCTCGGGCTCAACACGTACCTGAAGGACAAGACACTGCAGGCGTTGGCGCCGTATTCGCAGGTGATCAAGGTGGGCCCGGAGTCGGCTAATTTGACGATTTCGTTGCCGTAAAGGCGCGCGTTTTTCGAACGCCGCTTCATCGAAAAAGGACCGCGTGGCGGTCCTTTTTCGCTTCTGACGACTTTGTCTGGAGAACTGAAGATGATCGACGGCGCGTCGATACGTCACGCCATCCAGACGTCTTCGTAGCCGGCATCGTCGATGATGAAGCGTGCGCCGGCCGGCAATCGCAGATAGGGCAGAACCGAGGGCAAGTAGGTCGACAGGTGCGCGGCGTGCAACGGCTGATAGAAGTCGGCGGCGTCGGAATATTCGCCGCAATGGAAGAACCAGCCGACGTTGTCGCCTTCGGACAGTGCGATGCGCGTGCCGTAGACAGGCATGCGCCCGAGCGTCGACATCGCGACGGCAACCATCTCTTCCGGTTCGACGGCGTGCAGCCCGTAACGGGCGCAAATGGCTTCCTGTTGCGCGCGCAACGTTGCCGGATCGTCAGCCATGTTCATTTCTTCCTGTCGTGCGGCGAGTCAGCCGGGTTGCCAGCATAACCGCGGATCGGCGCCGCCGATCGTCGTCACCGTTGCGTCGCTCGCGTCGAGGCGACGGTCGAGCGATCGCGACCGTTCAGTCGTTCGACGGCCGCGATCGCCTGCGCGGCGTCGTCGCACGACGCTTCCGTCACGTGCGAACGGTTGCCGATGGTTGTTTCCTCGATCACTGTCGTCGTTCGCATTCGACAGCGTGTCGTCACAACAAGATGAATGCGTCGTTCTCGACGTAGAAGACAAACGCATCGAGCAATTGTGCGACGCTCGGTTCGTCGACCTGATCGTGCGCATTGATCACGATGTCTTCGATCGTCGCGCTGTCCAGCGTGACTTTCCAGCCGGGCTGCGCTGCAATGACAGCCGCGACGTCGGCTTCCGCGTCATCGGCATCTTCAAAAAACGCCCCCTCGGTGTCGAGCGTCCACGGCATCGGCGGCAGGTAAAGCCACCCGGAGAAATCGCCGGGACGTTCGAGAATATGGTGCAGCGACACTGCGGTCGTGGAATCGAGCGACATGGGTATTGCGGTGGTATCCGGATTGATTGCGTTGCATCGGCCGCGAGCCATCCGCGGCAGGCCGTGATTATGCCAATTCCTCGCGCGCCCGCCTGCCGGTGCACGTCGGTCCGGGCCCGATGATCTCGGCGTCCTCCGGCGGACGGCTTTCGTCAGCTTATTCGGCAAGCGCGAACGCGTCACCGGTTTCCGCTGAAATCGATTGCAATCAGGGCCAATTCGACTTCCGGCGCGGCGCGGTTGCGAGTAGTGTCTACGTGCCCGTATTCCGGCCCACCGGGGCGGCCAGCGCCCGGTGCCCGGCGCTCACCACAACACCCTACTGAACACTGGAGATCTGCGATGAAACGTTCGAAGTTCCTGCTGTCGGGCCTGCTGCTCGCGTCGGCCCTCGGCTTCACGGCCGTCGCCGCGCACGCGGACGACCTGCTCGATTCCGTGAAGAAAGCCGGCGTGCTGCGCGTCGGCCTCGAAGGCACGTATCCGCCGTTCAACTCGCGCGGCACGTCCGGCCAGCTCGAGGGCTTCGACGTCGACGTCGCGAACGCGGTCGCCGGCAAGCTCGGCGTGAAGACGCAGTTCATCCCGACCGAATGGAGCGGCATCATCGCCGGGCTGCAGGCCGGCAAGTTCGACGTGATCGTCAACCAGGTCACGATCACGCCGCAGCGCAAGGAAGCGCTCGACTTCAGCGAGCCGTACACGTACTCGGCCGCGCAACTGATCCAGCGCAAGGACGACACGCGCAACTTCAAGTCGCTCGACGATTTCAAGGGCAAGAAGCTCGGCGTGACGCTCGGCACCAACTACGACCAGATGGCGCGCACCGTGCCCGGCATCGAGGTGCAGACCTATCCGGGCGCGCCGGAGAAGCTGCGCGACCTCGCCGCGGGCCGCATCGAGGCGACGCTCGACGACCGCCTGATGCTGCCGTACATGATCAAGACGTCGAACCTGCCGCTGCGCGCGGGGGCGGTGCTGAACGGCGGCAAGCAGGAAATGGCGATCCCGTTCCGCAAGGGCAACCCGAAGTTCGAGAAGGCGATCAACGACGCGCTCGAGTCGCTGCGCAAGGACGGCACGCTGAAGAAGATCTCGACGCACTGGTTCGGCAGCGACGTGACGGTGCCGGTCGCGCAGTAAGCAGCCTGGCGCGCGTTCAATGCGTCACGCTTTTCGCTGCGGCGAAGGCGTGACGCGCAGTTTCAGCCGTCTCCTCTCCTTCTTCCCCTTTTCCGTTTTCCGTCAGGCCGCCTCGTCGAAGCGGGCAAGCAGCATCTGGCCGATCGGCGTCAGCGCCGGACGCGCCGCTATTTCGTTCACGCGTACCTGCGTGTCGTCGACCAGCCGCTTTTCGACGAGCACGGCAAAGGCCGGGTTCGCGAGGTCGACACTGTCGGGCGCGCGCGCAATGCGCAGCAGCATAGAGAATTCATGCGGACTCAACATGGTCCATGTCTCCTGATCGTCCGCGATGCAGTTCGATCGGCGTCGATCGCGTTTTCGAATGGAATGGATGGGAGGCGGAAGCCGATGTGTTTGCGGAAGCGAGATTCCGGGTGATCCTGCACGACGCGGGCACGGCGTCGGATGCGGTCACGCACACCCCGATCGCGACAATGCCGCCGCGGCGGGAACGTGCAACATTAGAGATGCGGCGTGACGCGGGCGTGACAAGAAAAAGCGGGTAACGACGGCGCTCGCGGCATCGCGGCGCGCAACCCCATGAACGAAAAAGGGGTTACGGAAAACTCCGTAACCCCTTTTCGGATTTGGTGCCGGCTGCAGGACTCGAACCCGCCACCTGATGATTACAAATCAACTGCTCTACCAGATGAGCTAAGCCGGCGTAGCGCGAGATTCTACCTCATTTCACGATCTTGAGGCGAGGTCTGCTGCCGCCTTTCGAGCCGTCGCCGTCGGTTTTCGGCGGTTCGTCGGCACCTTCGGACGGTTCCTCGTTCGCGCCGCTGTCGGCGACGGGCGCCAACGGCGATACGGACTCGTCACGCTGCGCGTCATCGGCCGGCACGGCGTCATCGTCGAACGCGCCCGAATCCTCGCCTTCGCCCGCGACCGCATCGACCTGGAACGCCATGCCCTGCCCGTTCTCGCGCGCATAGATCGCGAGCACGTTGGCAACCGGAATCTCGATCTTGTGCGCCTTCCCGGAGAACCGGGCCGTGAACTCGATCCACTCGTTGCCCATCTGCAACTGGCTCGTCGCCTCGAAGCTGATGTTGAGCACGATCTCGCCGTCACGCACGAACTGACGCGGCACGCGCGTCGAGTTGTCGACCCTCACCGCGATATGCGGCGTGTAACCGTTATCGGTGCACCACTCGTACAACGCGCGCAGCAGATAAGGCTTCGTTGAAATCTCTTGCATCACAATCCTCGAACCCGGAGCGGGCGCGCGGCACGCCGCGCCACCCGCTCCGTCATGCCTTCATTGCAACATTAACGACGCATGACCTTTTCGGACGGCGTCAGTGCTTCGATGTAGGCCGGACGGCTGAAGATCCGTTCGGCATACTTCATCAGCGGCGCGGCGTTCTTCGACAGCTCGATGCCGTAGTGATCCAGGCGCCACAGCAGCGGTGCGATCGCGACGTCGAGCATCGAGAACTCTTCGCCGAGCATGTACTTGTTCTTCACGAAGATCGGCGCGAGCTGCGTCAGGCGATCGCGGATCGCGAGGCGCGCCTTCTCGTGATTCTTCTCCGCCGCCTTGCCCTTCTCGTTCTCGAGCGTGCTGACGTGGACGAACAGTTCCTTCTCGAAGTTCAGCAGGAACAGGCGCGCACGGGCGCGCTGCACCGGGTCGGCCGGCATCAGTTGCGGATGCGGGAAGCGCTCGTCGATGTACTCGTTGATGATGTTCGATTCGTACAGGATCAGGTCGCGCTCGACCAGGATCGGCACCTGACCGTACGGGTTCATCACCGAAATGTCTTCCGGCTTGTTGAACAGGTCGACGTCGCGGATTTCGAAGTCCATGCCCTTCTCGAACAGCACCAGCCGGCAACGCTGGGAGAACGGGCAAGTTGTGCCGGAATACAGAACCATCATATTTGCGTTTCCTCAAAAAAGCCGAGGGCCGGCACGCGGCGCAACCCCTTTCACGGGTTCCGCCTTGCGCCGGCCCCACGCCGGTCAGGCGTGTTTACTTGATATCTTTCCAGTACGCGGCATTCAGCCGCCAGGCCAGGAAAGTCAGGACACCGAGAAAGATCAGCACCCACACGCCGAGGCGCTTGCGGGTCTGCTGGGCCGGCTCGGACATCCATGTCATATAGGCCACCAGGTCGGCCACCGCAGCATCGTAGTCGGGCGACGACAGCGTGCCCGGCGTGACCTGCTGGAAGCCGACGAGCACGTGGGCCTTCTCGCCCGTCTCCTCGTCCGTCTTGTCTTCGAATTTGGCTGCGCGCTGCCCCTGCAGCTGCCACAACACATGGGGCATGCCGACGTTCTCGAACACCGCGTTGTTCCAGCCGGTCGGCCGCGTATCGTCGCGGTAGAAACTGCGCAGATACGTGTACAGCCAGTCGCGGCCGCGCGCACGCTCCTCGACCGACAGGTCGGGCGGCGTGGTGCCGAGCCAGTTCTTCGCGTCGTCGGGCCGCATCGCAACGGACATCGTGTTCCCGACCTTGTCGGTCGTGAACAGGAGATTCGTTTCGATCTCCTTCTGGGATATGCCCAGATCCGTCAGACGGTTGTAGCGCATCAGGTTCGCGCTGTGGCAGTTCAGGCAATAGTTTACAAACAATTGCGCGCCGTGCTGAAGCGAAACGAGATTTTCCGTGTTATCGGGCGCCCGGTCGAGCGGAAAATTACCTTCCGCCCGCACGGCCGGCGCCGCCAGCAGCGCGCAGGCGGTCGCCCCGATCAGCGCGAGTGTCGAAAGCAGTTTCTTCATGTCGTTCTCTCCTCGCTCACGTTAATGGGGCTTGAAGCGCACCCGTTCCGGCGGCTGCTTGAACGTGCCAAGCGGCGTCCAGACGGGCATGCCGAGGAAGAACGCGAAGTAGATCAACGCGCAGGCCTGCGCGATCAGCGTCGCCGCCGGCGACGGTGGCCGCGTGCCGAGGAACGCGAGGGTCAGGAACGCCGCGACGAAGATCCCGAGGAACACCTTGTGGAACAGCGGCCGGTAGCGGATCGACTTCACCGGGCTGCGGTCGAGCCACGGCAGGAAGAACAGCGAGATCACCGCCGAACCCATCACGACGACGCCCCAGAACTTCGACTCCGTCAGGTACATGAACACGACGATCGCGGCGGCCAGCACCGGCAGCCCGATCTTCCACTTGCCGCGCGCGCGGATCAGCGCGAGCACGCCGAGCAGCGCGATCACGATCATCAGCACGATCTTGAACGGGTCGGTGGTCGCGCGCAGCATCGCGTAGAACGCGGTGAAGTACCAGACTGGCGCGATCTCCGGCGGCGTCTGCAGCGGGTTCGCCGGGACGAAGTTGTTCGCCTCGAGGAAGTAGCCGCCCATTTCCGGCGAGAAGAACACGATCAGCGCGAACACCATCAGGAACACGCACACGCCGAGGAAATCGTGCACCGAGTAGTACGGGTGGAACGGGATGCCGTCGAGCGGAATGCCGTTCTCGTCCTTCTTCGCCTTGATCTCGATGCCGTCCGGGTTATTCGACCCGACTTCGTGCAGCGCAACCAGGTGCGCGACGACGAGGCCGACCAGCACGAGCGGAATCGCGATCACGTGGAACGCGAAGAAGCGGTTCAGCGTGACGTCGGACACGACGTAGTCGCCGCGAATCCACAGCGACAGGTCCGGGCCGACGAACGGGATCGCCGAGAACAGGTTCACGATCACCTGCGCGCCCCAGAACGACATCTGGCCCCACGGCAGCAGGTAGCCGAAGAACGCCTCGGCCATCAGGCACAGGAAGATCGCGCAGCCGAAGATCCAGACGAGCTCGCGCGGCTTGCGGTACGACCCGTACAGCAGCCCGCGGAACATGTGCAGGTACACGACCACGAAGAACATCGATGCACCGGTCGAGTGCATGTAGCGGATCAGCCAGCCCCACGGCACCTCGCGCATGATGTACTCGACCGACGCGAACGCGAGCGTCGAGTCGGGCTTGTAGTTCATCGTCAGGAAGATGCCCGTGACGATCTGGTTGACGAGCACCAGCAGCGCGAGGGAGCCGAAGAAGTACCAGAAGTTGAAGTTCTTCGGCGCGTAGTACTCGGATACGTGCTTCTTCCACGTGGACGTGAGCGGGAAGCGCTGGTCGATCCAGCCGGTGAAACCTGTCGTGGAGACTTCCTTGTTGTCGGCGGCCATCACGCTTCTCCTTTCTCGTCCTTGCCGATCACGAGGGTCGTCGCCGACGTGAACATGTAGGGCGGGATGTCGAGATTCTGAGGCGCCGGCTTGTTCTTGAACACACGGCCGGCGAGGTCGTAGGTCGAACCGTGGCACGGGCACAGGAAACCGCCCGGCCAGTCGTCCGGCAGGTTCGGCTGCGGACCCGGCGTGAAGCGTTGGCTAGGCGTGCAGCCGAGGTGCGTACACACGGCCATCACGACGAGAATGTTCTTGCGATCGGCCCGCGACCGATATTCGTTGGCGCAGTACGCGGGCAACGGCATCGAATACGGGGATTTGGTGGTCGGATCGGCCACTTCCTTGTCGGCCTTGACCACGTCGGCCAGCATCGGATCGGTGCGATTCAGGATCCAGACGGGTTTGCCGCGCCACGGCACGGTGACCATTTCGCCGGGCTTCAGGCCGCTGATGTCGACCTCGACCGGGGCACCGGCCGCTTTCGCTTTCGCGGACGGCGCAAGCGACGCCGCGAAAGGTATGACGGTGGCTACGCCTCCCACGCCACCTGCTACGGATGTCGCAATCAGCCAGGTACGGCGGCCGCTGTCGACGCGTTTGTCTTCCTTGTCTCGCATCACACGCCCCACTTCTGAGTTGGATTTTCCGTCACGACTTTCCATTCCGCCGCTAGTTTGCGCGAATGGAGTCGCCATTTACAAGGCCCGGAGATGAAAATCCCTTCGAAGTGTTTGATAGTTAAGGGTTATCCCCCACTATCGGAGCGATTAAATCATTTCTCTTTTAAGCAGATGCTTCATAGAGAAATTTCGATGCACCGCCGCAAATCCGTCGCTCAGACCGGATTATGAATATCGATAAAAAGGTGTTCGAGATCGAATTCCTCGGACAAGTGGCGCCCCAGCGCCTGGATTCCGTAGCGCTCGGTCGCATGGTGCCCCGCCGCAACGAACGCGACACCGCTCTCCGCCGCCGCGTGCGTGGTCGACTCGGACACCTCGCCGGTCAGGAACACGTCGGCGCCGGCGTCGATCGCCGCGTCGAAATAGCTCTGCGCGGCGCCCGTGCACCACGCGATGCGGCGCAGCTGCGTGTCCGGCTCGCCGAGCACGAGCGGCGTGCGGCCGAGCGTGTGCTCGACCTTCGCGACCAAGTGCTCGAGCGTGACGGGCATCGGCAGCGTCGCCATCCAGCCGAGATCGCCTTCGCCGAACCGCTGGTCGCCGATCAGGCCGAGCTTTTCGCCGAGCTGCGCGTTGTTGCCGAACTCGGGATGCGCGTCGAGCGGCAGGTGAAACGCGAACAGGTTCAGGTCGTTCGCGAGCAGCAGCTTCAGGCGCTGGTACTTGCGGCCGGTGATCTGCGGCGCCTCGTTGCGCCAAAAATAGCCGTGATGGACGAGCACGGCGTCCGCCCCCCATTCGAGCGCGGCTTCGAGGAACGCGACCGATGCCGTCACGCCGGTGGCGATCTTCTCGATCTTCCGGCGCCCTTCGACCTGGAGGCCGTTCGGGCAATAGTCCTTGAAGCGCGCAGTTTCAAGGGTATTGTTCAAGTACAATTCAAGTTCGATCCGATCCATATAAACCTCTAATCCATTCAGATGCTTAGACGCTTCTGGCTGTTCTTCGCGCAGGCGGTGACCGTACTGCTCGCGCTGATGTTCATCGTCGTGACGCTCAAGCCGCAATGGCTGCAACGGCAAGGACAGCTCGGCAAGCAGCTCGCCACGCCGATCGTCGCGCTGCGCGAAGTCGCACCGGGCATCGGCGGCGCACCGGCGACCACGTCGTATGCCGAAGCCGCGCAGAAGGCGATGCCGGCCGTCGTCAACGTGTTCTCCAGCAAGGACGGCTCGCTGCCGCCCGACCCGCGCGCGAAGGATCCGCTGTTCCGTTACTTCTTCGGCGACCGCAACGCCCGCAAGCAACAGGACGAGCCGGCCGCCAACCTCGGCTCCGGCGTCATCGTGAGCCCTGAAGGTTACATTCTAACGAACCAGCACGTGGTGGACGGCGCCGACCAGATCGAAGTCGCGCTCGCCGACGGCCGCACGGGCACCGCGAAGGTGATCGGCAGCGATCCCGAAACCGATCTCGCGGTGCTGAAGATCAACATGACGAACCTGCCGACGATCACGCTCGGCCGCTCCGACCAGTCGCGCGTCGGCGACGTCGTGCTCGCGATCGGCAACCCGTTCGGCGTCGGCCAGACGGTCACGATGGGCATCATCAGCGCGCTCGGCCGCAACCACCTCGGCATCAACACGTTCGAGAACTTCATCCAGACCGACGCGCCGATCAACCCCGGCAACTCCGGCGGCGCGCTGGTCGACGTGAACGGCAACCTGCTCGGCATCAACACGGCGATCTACTCGCGCTCGGGCGGCTCGCTCGGCATCGGTTTCGCGATTCCGGTCTCGACCGCCCGCACGGTGCTCGAAAGCATCATCACGACGGGCTCGGTCACGCGCGGCTGGATCGGCGTCGAGCCGCAGGACGTCACGCCGGAAATCGCCGAGTCGTTCGGGCTCCAGCAGAAATCGGGCGCGATCGTCGCGGGCGTGCTGCAGGGCGGCCCGGCCGACAAGGCGGGCATCAAGCCGGGCGACATCCTGGTGAGCGTGAACGGCGACGAAATCACCGACACGACGAAGCTGCTGAACACCGTCGCGCAGATCAAGCCGGGCACGCCGACCAAGGTGCACGTCGTACGCAAGGGCAAGCAGTTCGACGTGAACGTCGTGATCGGCAAGCGCCCGCCGCCGCCGAAGCAGGCGCTCGACGAGCAGGACAGCGATAGCGAATGAGGGGCGGCGGGCGGCACATCGCCTGCCGGTCATGACGCGACGCAACGCGACGCGGAAATGCAAAAGGGCAGCCGTCGGCTGCCCTTTTGCTTTGCGTCTGACGATCGTCGTTGGCGGGAAGGTGGTTTTCTCACGCGCCGGCCGATGGACCAAACCGGGCCCCTGCAGCCTGGCCGGAAAGCCGCCCGGCACCGC
The DNA here is from genome assembly GCF_902832955.1 of Burkholderia sp. BCC0044. Classification (NCBI taxonomy): domain Bacteria; kingdom Pseudomonadati; phylum Pseudomonadota; class Betaproteobacteria; order Burkholderiales; family Burkholderiaceae; genus Burkholderia; species Burkholderia sp. BCC0044. The sequence continues at coordinate 90,095 of NZ_CADFDO010000009.1, forward strand.
GTGCCGTCAACCCGCGGCTTCGCCGTTCCCCGCCTCGCCCTCTTCCACCGGCTTCTTCGGCACGAAGAACCGCGCGGCCAGGAGCCCGATCTCGAACAGCACGATCAGCGGCAGCGCGAGCATCAGTTGCGAGAACACGTCCGGCGGGGTGACGACCGCCGCGACCACGAATGCGCCGACGATCACGTACGGCCGCATCTCCTTCAGCTTCTTCAGGGACAGCACGCCCATCCGGACGAGCAGCACGACGACGATCGGCACCTCGAACGTGACCCCGAATGCGATGAACATCCCGAGCACGAAGCTCAGGTAGTTGTCGATGTCGGTCGTCATCTCGGCGCCGAGCGGCGCGTTGTAGTGCGCCATCACGCGGAAGATCGTCGGGAACACGAGGAAGTACGCGAACGCCATCCCGCACAGGAACAGCACGTAGCTGCTGCCGACGAGCGGCGTGACGAGCTTCTTCTCGTGCTGGTACAGCCCCGGCGCGACGAACGCCCAGATCTGGTACAGCACCACCGGCAGCGCGATCACGAGCGCGACGAGCATCGTGACCTTCATCGGCACGAAGAACGAGCCGGTGACGTCGGTGACGATCATCTTGCCGTCTTTCGGCAGGTTCTCCATCAACGGCCGCGCGAGCAGCCTGAAGATGTCCGGCGCCCAGTAGACGAGCCCGACGAACACGACGATCACGGCCAGCCCCGCGCGGATGATGCGATCGCGAAGCTCGACGAGATGGGAAATGAAGGTTTCTTCCGGGGCGTCGCCCGGGTTCTGCTGGGGGTCGCTCACACCGGCCCTCGGTAGGATTGACGAGCGAGCATGCGCTCGGCTCAGAAGAAGCGCGTCGGCCGGCGCAGGCTGGCCGGCTGGTGGCGCGCGACACGCGCGGCGCCCGACTGCACGTGCGTGCGGCGGGTCGTCGCGCGCTTGTACCAGACGGGCGTCGCCGCCTGCTTGATGCGCCAGTTGCGACGCTTCGGCGCAAGCGCGGCCGAACTGCCGCTACGCCACGACGGCGCCGCAGGCGTGTCGCTGCCGTACGTGCCGGCATCGACCGAGCCTTCGTTGAGACCGCCGACCGCGGAATGCCACGTGTCGTTCAGTTCCTTCTCGTGCTCGCGCAGGTTGTCGTGAATCGTCGTCTCGACGTTGCGCGCGGCCGATTCGAAATCGGTCTTCATCGTCCGCAGCGCGTCGAGTTCGATTTCGCGCGAGACCTCGGCCTTCACGTCGTTGATGTACCGCTGCGCGCGGCCGAACAGCGCGCCTGCCGTACGCGCGACACGCGGCAGGCGCTCGGGGCCGAGCACCACGAGCGCGACGACGCCGATCAGCGCCATCTTCGAAAGACCGAGATCCAGCATCGCGAATGCCTGTCAGCGTGCCGGCGTTACGCCTTGTTCGAATCGGAACGCGTCGTTTCCTTCGCGTTGACGTCGACCGCGCCCGAACGCGGCAGTTGCTGCGCGTCGGCCGGCGTTTCGCCTTCCTTCATGCCGTCCTTGAAACCCTTCACGGCGCTGCCGAGGTCGTTGCCGATGTTGCGCAGCTTCTTCGTACCGAAAACCAGCGCGACGATCAGCAGCACGATCAGCCAGTGCCAAATGCTCAATCCACCCATGATGAAACCTCTCCTCAACCACGCCGCGGTGCGGCGCAAATCGCCGGCGACGCGCCGGCTTCGACTATCGGATGCGGGGAAACGCCCCGCGTCGTCAACCCATCCGCTGCCACGGGCGCGGGCCGGCCAGGATATGCGCGTGCAGGTGGTAGACCTCCTGCCCGCCGCCCGGACCCGTGTTGATCACCGTGCGGAAACCGGTTTCGCCGCCCGTATACGCGACGCCGAGCTGGTCGGCCAGACGCGCGACGAGCAGCATCAGCCGGCCAAGCATCGGCGCATCGGCCTCGCCCGCCGCCGACAGCGTCGGCAGGTGCCGGCGCGGAATCACGAGCACGTGCGTGTCGGCCGCCGGGCGGATGTCGCGGAACGCGACGAATTCGTCGTCCTCGTGCACCTTCGTGCTCGGGATCTCGCCCGCCGCGATCTTGCAGAACAGGCAATTCGGATCGTGACTCATGTTGCTCCTGCAAACGCCCGCGCGCGGCCGGTCAGAACCAGGCCTGCGGATCGAGCGTCTTGTTGTCGTTCAGGTACAGCCAACCCTTGATGATACGGTACAGCGTCCAGATCCATGTGACAAACATCACGACGAATCCGACCGCGACGAACATCAGCGCGAACCCGATCACGTAAGCGATCAGCGCGCGCCAGAACGTGCGGATCTGCCACTCGAAGTGATCGGCGTACGGCGTGCCGGCCACGTCGCCGCGCTTCACGTAGTTGATGATGATCGCGATGATGCCCGTGACGCCGCCCGTCAGCCAGTGAATTGCATAAAGGCCGTACAGCACGTGGGTCAGCGTGCGCAGCCCGCTCAGGCGTTCGGCATCCGCTGCTCCCGGCACCGCCGGCGTCGGAAACTCGTTCGACGTATCGTTCATGATGCTACCCCCGTTAGATGACAATTCTTACAGCTTACCGCACTGTTGCCACCGCGGCGGGGCTGGTTCGTCACCCGCCGTTTTCCTCGCGCTCGCGGCGCTTGCGCAGCGCTTTTTCCTCGATGCCCGACAGGCCTTCGCGGCGCTCGAGCTCGGCGATCACGTCGGCCGGGCTCAGGTCGAAATGCGACAGCATCACGAGGCAGTGGAACCACAGGTCGGCCACCTCGCCGACGAGCGCGCTCGGCGCGCCGCCCTGGCGCACGTCTTTCGCGGCCAGCACGACTTCCGTCGCCTCTTCGCCGATCTTCTTCAGCACCGCGTCGTCGCCCTTGTGGAACAGGCGCGATACGTACGATTGATCGGGATCGCCGCCCTTGCGGCTGTCGATCACGGCCGCGAGGCGCAACAGCGTGTCTTCGGTCGATTGCGTCATTTGTAGATGTGTTCGGGGTCTTTCAGCACCGGCTCGACCGCGACCCAGTCGCCGCCGTCCACCGTACCTTCGAATTTCTGGAAGAAGCACGAATGCCGGCCGGTGTGGCACGCGATGCCCGACACCTGCTCGACCTTCAGCAGCACGACGTCCTCGTCGCAGTCGAGTCGCACCTCGTGCACGTGCTGCACGTGGCCCGACTCCTCGCCCTTGAACCACAGGCGCTTGCGCGAACGCGAATAATAGACCGCGCGCTGCGTCTCGATCGTCTTCGCGAGCGCTTCGCGGTTCATCCACGCGAACATCAGCACGTCGTTCGTCGACGCTTCCTGCGCGATCACCGGCACGAGGCCGTTGTCGTCCCAGCGGACCTTGTCGAGCCACGCGGGCAGGGATTTCGTTTCGGTATTCATCACAGTCTCACCGGGATGCCCTGGTCGGACATGAAGCGCTTCGCCTCGCCGACCGTGTGCTCGCCGTAATGGAAGATGCTCGCGGCCAGCACCGCGTCGGCGCGGCCGTCCTTGATGCCATCGGCCAGATGCTGCAGCGAACCCACGCCGCCCGACGCGATCACCGGCACCGGCACCGCGTCCGACACGCCGCGCGTGAGCGCGAGGTCGAAGCCCGACTTCGTGCCGTCGCGGTCCATGCTCGTGAGCAGGATTTCGCCCGCGCCGAGCTCGGCCATCTTGCGCGCCCATTCGATCGCGTCGAGGCCCGTGTTCTTGCGGCCGCCGTGCGTGAACACTTCCCAGCGCGGCGTCTCGCCGTCGGCCGACACGCGCTTCGCGTCGATCGCGACGACGATGCATTGCGAGCCGTACTTGTCGGCCGCGTCGCGCACGAGCTGCGGATTCGCGACCGCCGACGAATTCATGCTGACCTTGTCCGCGCCCGCGTTCAGCAGGCGCCGCACGTCCTCGACGGCGCGCACGCCGCCGCCGACGGTCAGCGGAATGAACACCTGCGACGCGACGGCTTCGATGATCGGCAGGATCAGGTCGCGCTGGTCGGAGGTCGCGGTGATGTCGAGGAAGGTCAGTTCGTCGGCACCCTGGTCGTCGTAGCGGCGGGCGATTTCGACGGGGTCGCCGGCGTCGCGCAGTTCGACGAAATTGACGCCCTTGACGACACGCCCGGCGGTCACGTCCAGGCAGGGGATGATGCGTTTAGCTAGAGCCATGATGTTGCGCCAAATGCCGCGCTGGGACGGCCGGTTGCGGAAGCCTCGCGCGAGGCTTCCGGTCGGGGCCGCCTGCGGGCGGCCCCGGCGAACGGGACGACGGCGCTTACGCGTTGTCGAGTTCGCCGTTCAGTTCGTCCGCGCGCTTTTGCGCGGCCGCGAAATCGAGATCGCCGGAGTAGATCGCACGGCCGCAGATCACGCCTTCGACGCCGTGCTCTTCCACTTCGCACAGGCTCTCGATGTCCGTGAGGTTCGACAGGCCGCCCGACGCGATCACCGGAATGCCGACCGCCTGCGCGAGCTTCACGGTCGCGTCGATGTTGATGCCCTGCAGCATCCCGTCGCGGCCGATGTCCGTGTAGACGATCGATTCGACGCCGTAGTCCTCGAACTTCTTCGCGAGATCGATCACTTCGTGGCCGGTCAGCTTGCTCCAGCCGTCGGTCGCGACCTTGCCGTCCTTCGCGTCCAGCCCGACGATGATGCTGCCGGAGAACGCGGTGCATGCGTCCTGCAGGAAGCCCGGGTTCTTCACGGCCGCCGTGCCGATGATCACGTAGGACAGGCCGGCGTCGAGATACTTCTCGATCGTCTCGAGGCTGCGGATGCCGCCGCCGAGCTGGACGGGGATTTCGTCGCCGACTTCGTCGAGGATCGCTTCGATCGCCTCGAGATTCTTCGGCTTGCCGGCGAATGCGCCGTTCAGGTCGACCAGATGGAGCCGCCGGGCGCCGAGATCGACCCACTTGCGGGCCATCGCCGCCGGGTCCTCGGAAAAAATCGTGGCCTGGTCCATATCGCCCTGTTTGAGGCGCACACACTGACCGTCTTTGAGGTCGATGGCCGGAATCAGCAACATAGCAATCGGGTGTCGTCGTGGAAAATGAAAAGAATCAGGCGCGTACCGGCCAAACCGGTGCCGCGCCGTCTCGCTAGTTTAGTACAACTCTTTCGGTGCTTAAGCGCGCGCGCCATGCACGACAGGCCGTTCGGCCAGGTCGACTGTGGCTCGCGCGCCACGTTTTACGGCTTCCAGTGGACGAAGTTGCGATACAGACGCAATCCGACCTCCGCGCTTTTCTCCGGGTGGAATTGGGTCGCGAAGATGTTGTCCCGCGCGACCGCGGACGTAAACGGCGCGCCGTAGGCCGTTTCGCCGACCGTGTGCGCCGGGTTGTCCGGGCTCACGTAATAGCTGTGCACGAAGTAGAAATACGCGTCGTCGGGCACGCCATCCCACAGCGGGTGCGCCTGCGCCTGGCGCACGCGGTTCCAGCCCATCTGCGGCACCTTGAAGCGCGAGCCGTCGTCCTGCACCCGGCCGTCGAGCGCGAAGCGCACGACCTTGCCGGGCAACAGGCCCAGGCCCTTCGTGTCGCCTTCCGCGCTCCAGTCGAACAGCATCTGCTCGCCGACGCACACGCCGAGCAGCGGCTTCGTGCGCGACGCCTCGATCACGGCCTCCTGCAGGCCCGATTCGCCGAGGCAGCGCATGCAGTCGGGCATCGCGCCCTGGCCGGGCAGCACGACGCGGTCGGCCGCGCGAATCGCGGCCGGCGTGTCGACGATCGCCACGTCGGCGGCCGGCTCGGCCTTCTTGAGCGCCTGCGCGACCGAGCGCAGGTTGCCCATCCCATAATCCACAATCGCAATCGAAGTTTTCATCTCAGTGCAGGCAGTAGCGCCCTCAGTCCATCGACGATGAATTCCACCGCCAGCGCCGACAGCATCAGACCCATCAGCCGCGTGGCGATGTTGATGCCGGTGCGGCCGATCCAGTTCGCGATCGGCTCGGCGAGCCGCATCGCGACGAAACACAGCAAGGCCAGGACCGCGCCGATCGCGACCAGCCCGACCCGCTCATACCAGTGATGCGCGTTCGCCGCATAGATGATCACCGTGCTGATCGAGCCGGGGCCCGTGAGCAGCGGAATCGCCAGCGGCACGACCGCGATGTTGTCCTTCAGCTCGGCTTCGTGGCGCTCCTCCGGCGTCGATCGCGTGTTGCCGATCTGCGCGTTCAGCATGTTGATCGCCATCAGCAGCATGATGATCCCGCCGCCCACTTCGAGCGACCCGACCGAAATGCCGAAGAAGTTGATGATCTGCTGCCCGAGCAGCGCGGTCACCGTCATCACGCAGAACACCGACACCGATGCGATCCGGATCGTGCGCCGCCGCTCGTCGTCCGTCTGCTGCGCCGTCAGGCTCAGGAAGAACGGCACCGCGCCGACCGGATTGATCAGCGCGAGCAGCGAAATGAACGATTTGAGCAGATCCATCGCAAGCCGGCGCGCCGCGCCGAAGCCGTGAGGTTTCCTTGGCGTCCGTCCGTTCGGAAGTTCAGAGGCTGCCTTTGGTCGACGGAATCTGCCCCGCCGCCCGCTCGTCGAGCTCCACCGCCGCGCGCAGCGCGCGGCCGAAGGCCTTGAACACCGTCTCGAGCTGATGGTGCGCGTTGATCCCGCGCAGGTTGTCGATGTGCAGCGTGACGCCCGCGTGGTTCACGAACCCGCGGAAGAACTCGATCGACAGGTCGACGTCGAACGTGCCGATCCGCGCGCGCGTGAACGGCACGTGGAATTCGAGGCCCGGCCGGCCCGAGAAGTCGATCACGACGCGCGACAGCGCCTCGTCGAGCGGCACGTACGAATGGCCGTAGCGGCGGATGCCCTTGCGGTCGCCGATCGCCTTCGCGACGGCCTGACCGAGCGTGATGCCGACATCCTCGACCGTGTGGTGATCGTCGATATGCGTGTCGCCGTGCGCTTCGACCTCGAGATCGACCAGACCATGTCGCGCGATCTGGTCGAGCATATGGTCGAGAAACGGCACGCCGGTGGCCAGCTTCTGCCGGCCCGTACCGTCGAGATCGAGCTTCACACGGATCTGCGTTTCGCTGGTATTGCGAACGACTTCCGCCACACGCATGGCAATTCCTTGATTGAGTCTATGTAAATGGGGATTGATCGTCGCGCGCCGCCGCGCCCTGGGCTCAACCGGGCAGCGCGAGTTTCAAGGCGGCCAGCAGGCGGGCGTTTTCGTCGGGAGAACCGACGGTCAGCCGCACGCATTCGGCCAGTAATGGATGCATTTTACTCACGTTTTTGACCAGCACCCGCTCGGTGAGCAGCGCATCGAACACGGCAGCCGCGTCCGGCACGCGCACCAGCAGGAAATTGCCGGCGCTCGGGAACACCGTCGCGCCCGGCAGCGCGGCCACCGCCTGCGCGAGGCGCGTGCGTTCCGCGCGCAATTCGGCCGCCTGCGCGTCGAGCACGTCGAGGTGGTCGAGCAGGAAATCGGCGGTCGCCTGGGTCAGCACGTTGATGTTGTACGGCGGGCGCACCTTGTCGAATTCGTTCAGCCACGCGGGCGAGCCGACGAGGTAGCCGAGGCGGATGCCCGCGAGGCCGAGCTTCGACACCGTGCGCATCACGACGACGTTGTCGAACTCGGCGGCGCGCGGCAGCCACGAACGCTCGGCGAACGGCTGGTACGCCTCGTCGATCACGATCAGGCTGTGCCGCGCGGCCGCGACGATCCGTTCGACGTCGGCGTCGGCGTACAGCGTACCGGTCGGGTTGTTCGGATAGGCCAGATAGACGAGCGCGGGCCGGTGTTCGGCGATCGCCGCGAGCATCGCGTCGACGTCGAGCGTCAGGTCGGCCTTCAGCGGCACGCCGACGAATTCGAGCTGCGCGAGCTTCGCCGACAGCTCGTACATCACGAAGCCCGGCACCGGCGCGAGCACCTTCGCGCCCGGCTGCGCGCACGCGACCGACATCATGCTGATGATTTCGTCGGAACCGTTGCCGAGCAGCACGTCGCAGCCGGCCGGCACGCGCATCGCGTGGCGCAGCTTGTCGAGCAGCGCGGTCGGGCGCGGCGCCGGGTAGCGGTTCAGCGCGACCTGCGCGAGCCGCTCGCCGAGCGCTGCGGCGAGCGGCTCCGGCAGCGGATACGGGTTCTCCATCGCGTCGAGCTTCACGAACCCGCTTGCGTCGGGAACCGGATAGCTCGTCATCGCGAGCACGTCGCGGCGGATGATGTCTTGTGGCGTCGTCATGGTCTCAAGCCGGCGTGCGTCGCGCCGGCGTCAAATGGTCGGCAAGGCGGCGGCTGCCGCCCTGCGCTGGTCTCCTGCCCCGATCGGGGGGGCCCCGCCGGGGCCCGCGCGTCGGCGCCCGCCCCAGCCCCGCGCGAGACGCGCGGTCAGCCCTTCATCCGGAACTCGGCGCTCCTTGCGTGCGCCTGCAGCCCTTCGCCGTAGGCGAGCTCGGATGCGATCTCGCCGAGCGTCTGCGCGCCTTCCGCGCTGACCTCGATCAGGCTCGAGCGCTTGATGAAGTCGTACACGCCGAGCGGCGACGAGAAGCGCGCGGTGCGCGACGTCGGCAGCACGTGGTTCGGCCCCGCGCAGTAGTCGCCCAGGCTCTCGCTCGTGTAGCGGCCGAGGAAGATCGCGCCCGCGTGGCGGATCTGCTGGCCCCATTGCTGCGGCTCCAGCGCCGAGATTTCGAGGTGCTCCGGCGCGATGTCGTTCGCGATCCGGCACGCCTCGGCCATGTCGCGCACCTTGATCAGCGCGCCGCGGCCTTCGAGCGACGCGCGGATCACGTCCTGGCGCGGCATCGTCGGCAGCAGCTCGTCGATCGCCTTTTCGACGCGATCGAGGAACGCGCCGTCCGGGCACAGCAGGATCGACTGCGCGAGTTCGTCGTGCTCGGCCTGCGAGAACAGGTCCATCGCGACCCAGTTCGGATCGGTCGTGCCGTCGCACAGCACGAGGATTTCCGACGGCCCGGCGATCATGTCGATGCCGACCGTGCCGAACACGCGGCGCTTCGCCGACGCGACGTACGCGTTGCCGGGGCCGCAGATCTTGTCGACGGCCGGCACCGTGGCCGTGCCGTACGCGAGCGCGCCGACCGCCTGCGCGCCGCCGATCGTGAACACGCGATCGACGCCGCCCAGCAGCGCCGCGGCGAGCACGAGGTCGTTCTTCACGCCGTCCGGCGTCGGCACGACCATCACGATCTCGCCGACCCCCGCGACGCGCGCGGGAATCGCGTTCATCAGCACCGACGACGGATAGGCGGCCTTGCCGCCCGGCACGTACAGGCCGACGCGGTCGAGCGGCGTGACCTTCTGGCCGAGCACCGTCCCGTCGCTTTCCGTGTACTGCCAGCTATGCGTGCCGCACTCGATCTTCTGCTTCTCGTGGTACGCGCGCACCCGCGCCGCGGCTGCTTCCAGCGCCGCGCGCGCTTTTGGCGCGAGGCCGTCGAGCGCCGTCTGCAGCGCGTCCTGCGGCAGTTCGAGCGCGGCGACGCTGTTCGCGCTCAGCCGGTCGAAGCGGTTCGTGTACTCGAGCACCGCGGCGTCGCCGCGCGACTTCACGTCGGCGAGGATCTGCGCGACCGACTGCTCGATCGCTTCGTCTTCGCTCGCCTCGAACGCGAGCACGGCGCGCAGCGCGGCGCCGAAGCCGTCGTTCGTCGAATCGAGCTTGCGGATGGTGATGGACATGGGAGTTCCGTTACGGTGATGCGCTCAACCGCCATTCTGCGACGCGCGTTCGAACGCGTCGAGGATCGGCTTGAGCGCCGCGCGCTTCAGCTTCAGCGCGGCCTGGTTCACGACGAGGCGCGACGAGATCGCCATGATCTCCTCGACCTCGACCAGATTGTTCGCCTTCAGCGTGCCGCCCGAGCTGACGAGGTCGACGATCGCGTCGGCCAGCCCGACCAGCGGCGCCAGCTCCATCGAGCCGTACAGCTTGATCAGGTCGACGTGCACGCCCTTCGCGGCGAAGTGTTCGCGCGCCGTTTCGACGTATTTCGTCGCGACCCGCAGCCGCGCGCCCTGGCGCACGGCGCTCGCATAATCGAAACCGGCCGATACGGCCACCGACATCCGGCAGCGCGCAATGTTCAGATCGATCGGCTGGTACAGCCCCGAGCCGCCGTGCTCGACCAGCACGTCCTTGCCGGCCACGCCGAAGTCGGCCGCGCCGTATTCGACGTAGGTCGGCACGTCGCTCGCGCGCACGATGATCACGCGCAGGTCGGGGTTCGTCGTCGGCAGGATCAGCTTGCGCGACGTTTCCGGATCCTCCGTGACCTGCACGCCGGCCGCGGCCAGCAGCGGCAGGGTTTCCTCGAAAATCCGGCCCTTCGACAGGGCGAGGGTCAGCGGCGCGGTCATGCTTGGCTCCCGGAAAGGCGGCGCACGTTCGCGCCGACGGCGGTCAGTTTGGCTTCCATGCGGTCGTAGCCGCGGTCCAGGTGGTAGATGCGGTCGACGAGCGTTTCGCCGTCGGCGCGCAGCCCGGCGATCACGAGGCTCGCCGACGCACGCAGGTCGGTCGCCATCACGTTCGCGCCCGACAGCTTGTCGACGCCGGTCACGAGCGCCGTATTGCCGTCGATCGTGATGTTCGCGCCGAGCCGGTTCAGCTCCTGCACGTGCATGAAGCGGTTCTCGAAAATGGTCTCGACGACCTGCGCGGTGCCCGTCGCGACCGTATTGAGGGCCATGAACTGCGCCTGCATGTCGGTCGGGAACGCCGGGTATTCCGACGTGCGGATCGTCACCGCCGACGGGCGGCGGTCCATCTTCACGCGCAGCCAGCTGTCGCCTTCCTCGATCGACACGCCCGCTTCGCGCAGCTTGTCGATCACCGCGTCGAGGATGTGCGGGCGCACGCCCGTCAGCATCACGTCGCCGCCGGCCGCCGCGACCGCGCACAGGAACGTGCCGGCCTCGATACGGTCGGGGATCACCGCATGACGCGCGCCGTGCAGCCGCTCGACGCCCTGGATCACGAGGCGGTCGGTGCCGATGCCGTCGATTTTCGCGCCCATCGCGACCAGCAAGTGTGCGAGATCGCTCACTTCCGGTTCGCGCGCGGCGTTTTCGATCACCGTCTCGCCGTCGGCGAGCGTCGCGGCCATCAGCAGGTTTTCCGTCCCCGTCACCGTGATCATGTCGGTCACGATGCGCGCGCCCTTCAGGCGCTTCGCACGCGCTTCGATGAAGCCGTGCTCGATGCTGATCTCCGCGCCCATCGCCTGCAGGCCCTTGATGTGCTGGTCGACCGGCCGCGCGCCGATCGCGCAGCCGCCCGGCAGCGACACCTTCGCCTCGCCGAAGCGCGCGAGCAGCGGCCCGAGCACGAGGATCGACGCGCGCATCGTCTTCACGAGCTCGTACGGCGCGACGAGGTTGTCGACGCGCGACGCGTCGAGCTGCACGCGGCCGCCGTCGGTCTCGCTCTTCACGCCCATCTGGTTCAGCACCTTCAGCGTCGTGCGCACGTCCTTCAGGTTCGGCACGTTGTCGAGCTCGACCGGCTCGGCGCTGAGCAGCCCCGCGCACAGGATCGGCAGCGCGGCGTTCTTCGCGCCCGACACGACGATCTCGCCGGACAGCCGGCGGCCGCCTTCGATCACGAGCTTGTCCATCCCCTGTCCCTGCGATTCCCCGTTGGCGGCCGGGTGTGCCGTGGCGACGCTCTGGACGGCGTCGCGCTCGTTGACGGTGACTTGCACTCAGTGATTTCCGTTTATGCGGTTTATGCGTTCTGCCATTCGGCGGGCGTCAGCGTCTTCATGCTGAGCGCGTGAATTTCCTGCTTCATGCGATCGCCGAGCGCCGCATAGACGAGCTGGTGCCGCTGGATCGGCCGCTTGCCTTCGAAGGCCGCCGACACGATCGTCGCGAAGAAATGCTGGCCGTCGCCTTCGACTTCCAGATGCGTGCAGGCGAGACCGCCGGCGATGTATTGCTTGACCTGTTCGGGAGTCGGCAACATGGTGTAAGGCTCCTGTCGGCGCGCGCCGCCCAAGGGACAGCCGCGGCCTGTCGATATCAATGACGCAGTTTGTAGCCGGTCGCGAGCAGCCGCATCGCGATCAGCGCGAGCAGCACGAAGAAACCGGTGACGATCGCGAGGCTCGCGAACGGGTTGATGTCGGACGCGCCGAAGAACCCGAAACGGAAGCCGTCGATCATGTAGAAAAACGGGTTGAGACGCGACACTTCACGCCACACGGGCGGCAGCGAGTGCGTCGAATAGAACACGCCGGACAGGAACGTCAACGGCATGATCAGGAAGTTCTGGAACGCGGCGAGCTGGTCGAACTTCTCGGCCCAGATCCCGGCGATCAGGCCGAGCGTGCCGAGGATCGCCGAGCCGAGCAGCGCGAACGCCATGATGAACAACGGCGCCGCGAAGTGCATCGGGATAAACCAGATCGTCACGACGAACACGCCGGTGCCGACCGCGAGCCCGCGCACCACGGACGCGAGCACGTACGCGCCGAAGATGTCGCGGGACGACAGCGGCGGCAGCAGCATGAACACGAGGTTGCCGGTGATCTTCGACTGGATCAGCGACGACGAGCTGTTCGCGAACGCGTTCTGCAGCACGCTCATCATCACGAGGCCCGGCACGAGAAAGCTCACGTACTCGACGCCCGGATACACCTCGACCCGGCCCGACAGTGCATGGCCGAAGATCGTCAGGTACAGCAGCGCCGTGACGATCGGCGCGAGCACCGTCTGGAACGACACCTTCCAGAAACGCAGCAGTTCCTTGTAGAACAGCGTTCGAAACCCGCTTCCCGGCACGCGCCGGGCCGCTCCCTCGAGCGGCAGCGAACGCAGTTCGCGTGGGGAGTGTTGATTCATGCCAGACCCTCGATCACCTCGGCCCCGTTCATCACCTGGACGAACACATCCTCGAGGTCGGCCTTGCGGACCTCGATCTCGTCGAACGTGCAGCCGGCCGCGCGGCATTGCGCGAGGATGCGTTCGACTTCGTCATAGCTCGCGAGGCGCAGCAGGTGCTCGCCCGGCGCGCGCGCGGCCGGGTCGGTCTCCAGCCCGCGCAGCTCGGCCGGCAGCGCGCCGGTCGCGAGCCGCAGGTACAGCTGCAGGCCCGCGAAGCGGCGCAGCAGCGCGTCGGTGCGGTCGAGCGCGACGACTTCGCCCCGGCGCAGCATCGCGATGCGGTCGCACAGCGACTCGGCTTCCTCGAGGTAATGGGTGGTCAGCACGATCGTGTGACCCTCGCGGTTCAGGCGCGAGATGAATTTCCACAGCGTCTGGCGCAATTCGACGTCGACGCCGGCGGTCGGCTCGTCGAGCACGATCACGGGCGGCCGGTGCACGAGCGCCTGCGCGACGAGCACGCGGCGCTTCATCCCGCCCGACAGCGCACGCATGTTCGCGTCGGCTTTTTCGGTCAAGTCGAGATTGGCCATCACTTCGTCGATCCAGTCGTCGTTGCGGCGCAGCCCGAAATAGCCGGACTGGATCCGCAGCGTCTCGCGGACGGTGAAGAACGGGTCGAAAACGAGTTCCTGCGGCACGACGCCGAGTGCGCGGCGCGCGTTGCGGAAGTCCTGGACGACGTCGTGACCGCGCACCGAGATACTGCCTTCGTCGGCCCGGGCGAGCCCGGCGAGGATACTGATGAGCGTGGTCTTGCCTGCGCCGTTGGGGCCGAGCAGACCGAAAAACTCGCCTTCCTCGACCGACAGGCTGACGCCCTTGAGCGCCTGAAGCGACTTGTAGCGCTTCTTGACGTGACGGATTTCTATGGCTGACATGACTGTGCGCGACGCCAGGGCCGCGACGCCTATTCTGTGCTTGCTGCGAAAGAAAATGGGGGCCGGACGCCGATTGGCTGCCCCGCAAAACGCTTGATTATAGGGCAAACCGGCTGGGGGAGCCGGCGCAGAAGGCGCGCGGCATGAAGCGTGCGCGCGCCGGCTGGCGCGGCAGGCTTCGGTCGGACAGGGTCAATGTCGCCCGGTGCCTTCGATGAGCGCGTCGACGCCGTAGGCGCGCGCGAGGCTGGAGAGCTTCGGCGGGAGATTGAGGATGTCGAGGGCTGCGCCGCGCGCGTTGGCGGCACGTTGCCATGCGAGCAGCACGGCGAGCGCGGACGAGTCGAACTGCGTCAGCGCCGCGCAATCGACGGCGGTCGCGCCCGCGCCGATGCGCGCAAGACCGTCCGCGAGCGCGGACTTCGCGCTCGCGACGGTCAGCGAGGAGCTGGCTTCGAAGCCGCTCACGACGCTTGCTTGCCGGCGGCAAGTTGCTGGTTGCGCTGCGTGAGGAACTGGATCAGCCCATCGACGCCGCTTTGCTGGATCTTCTCGTTGAACTGCTGCTGGTACGTCTGGATCAGCCACGCGCCGAGCACGTTCAGGTCATACACCTTCCAGCCGTTCGCCGTCTTGTACAGGCGGTAATCGATCTGGACCGGCTGGCCGTTGTTCAACGCGACCGTCTTGACCACGACGTCGGTATCGGCCGGATCGGCACGGAACGGCGGGTACTGGATCTGCTGGTCCGGCTTCAGCTGCGCGAGCGCGCCCGAATACGTGCGGATCAGCAGCAGCTTGAACTGCTCCTGAACCTGCTGTTGCTGCTCGGGCGTCGCGGTGCGCCAGTTGCGGCCCATCGCGAGCTGCGTGGTGCGGCGGAAATCGGTGTACGGCAGGATGTCCTTGTTGACGATCGTGATGATGCGGTTGGTGTCGCCCTGCTTGATCGTCTGCTGCTTGACTTCGTCGAGCACCTGCTGCGTCGCCGTCTTGATCAGCGCCTGCGGGTTCGACTGGTCGACTTGCGCGTGAGCTGCGCTGCCGAACGAGAACAGCGCCGCGAAAACGGGGATCAGGAACAGTTTTTTCATCATAGTAGCCTGCATGAATGAGTCGATGCGAAGGTTGGAGCAGGTAGCTTACGCGCAAGTTCGCGTACGCTACCGACTGAATCGTTTCCGGCTGTAACGAATGTAAGTCCGTCAGTGCAGCCGGATGCTCGGGAACCGGAACCCACCCGGCGACGGCGGCGCCACCTGCATCGCCGGCACGTTCGTCTCGCTGGCCGGGTTCGGCGATTCGGCCGCGCCCGAGGCCGGCGCAGCCACCGCCGCGCCCGATGCGGGCGCCGGCGCCGCGCCGCCCACCGCTGCCGCGCCCGCCGCGCCTGCCGCACCCGCCGCGCCGGCTGCCGCCGGTGCCGCGCCGTCTTCCGGCAGGTCGTACTTCGGCAGCGCGTCGTTGCTCGACGTCGCGGCGGCCTCGCCGCGCGCGTTGCTGATCAGCATCTGGCGACGCTGCAGGTACGCGTTGCGCACGAACGAATACTTGTCGAGCGCCGCGGCATCCAGCACGTCGCCCGCGCCGAGCAGGTTCGCGCGCGTGTTGACGAGGTTCACGCCGAACAGGCCCCAGCTCAGGCCGTCCGGCTTCACGTAGGTGAGCGGGTTGCCGACGTAGTCGACGCCGAGGCCGGCCGTGTCGCGCAGCGTGCTCGGGCCGAGCAGCGGCAGCACGAGGTACGGGCCCGACGGCATCCCGTAGCGGCCCATCGTGATCCCGAAGTCGGCCGTGTGCTTCGGCAGCTTCGCGATCGTCGCGACGTCGAACAGGCCGCCGACGCCGAACACCGTGTTGATCACGACGCGCATGATGTCGCCGACGCCGTCCGCGATCCGCAGCTGCACGATGTTGTTCGCCGCGATGTAGACGTCGCCGATGTTCGAGAAGAAGTTCGTCACGCTGTCGCGCACCGGCTGCGGCACCACGTACTGGTAGCCCTTCGCGACCGGCTTCAGCGCGTACGTGTCGACCGTGTCGTTGAACTTGTACATCGTCCGGTTGAAGCCTTCGAGCGGATCGCCCTTGGTCGGCGTCTGCACGGTCGCGCAGCCGCTCAACGCGGCGACTGCCGCCATCGCCAGCGCGGCGTGCCTGATGCGGATCGTGTGCATGGTCATTCCCTCTTGTTTTCTCTCGTGTGGTTATTGGCCGGCGGAACCGGACACCGCCGACGCCGGCACCGCCACCGGCGCGGGCGCGGCGGGTGCCGCCGATGCGCCGGATGCCGGCTTCGCACCGCCCGCATCGGCGGCCTTGCTGTACAGGAACTGGCCGATCAGGTTCTCGAGCACGATTGCCGACTGCGTCATCGTGATCGTATCGCCCGCCTTCAGCATTTCGGTGTCGCCGCCCGGCTCGAGGCCGATGTATTGCTCGCCGAGCAGGCCCGACGTGAGGATCTTCGCCGACGAATCCTTCGGGAACGGGTACTGGCCGTCGACGTCGATCGTGACGAGCGCCTGGTACGTGTTCGTGTCGAAGCCGATCGACTTCACGCGGCCGACCACGACGCCCGCGCTCTTCACGGCCGCACGCGGCTTCAGCCCGCCGATGTTGTCGAATTTCATTCTCACCGAGTAGGTCGGCTGAAACGACAGCGAGCTCATGTTGCCGACCTTCAGCGCCAGGAACAGCACCGCAAGGAAGCCCACCACCACGAACAGGCCGACCCAGAAGTCGAGAGCAGTCTTTTTCATCGTCATCCCAAAATTTGGCTTGGCTGAGGCTTAGCTGAACATCAGCGCGGTCAGCAGGAAATCGAGGCCGAGTACGGCGAGCGACGCGAACACGACCGTCTTGGTGGTCGCGCGCGACACGCCTTCGGGCGTGGGCTTCGCTTCATACCCTTGAAACAGTGCAATGAAGGTCACGGCGAACCCGAACACGATGCTCTTGATCACGCCGTTGCCGACGTCGGCCCAGACCTGGACCCCGCCCTGCATCTGCGACCAGAACGCGCCCGGATCGACGCCGATCAGCACGACGCCGACGAAGTAGCCGCCGAGCACGCCGACCGCATTGAAGATCGCGGCCAGCAGCGGCATCGCGATGATGCCCGCCCACATGCGCGGCGCGATCACGTTCTTGATCGGGTCGACCGCCATCATCTCGAGCGCGGTGAGCTGCTCGCCGGCCTTCATCAGGCCGATCTCGGCCGTCAGCGACGTGCCCGCGCGGCCCGCGAACAGCAGCGCGGTGACGACCGGCCCGAGCTCGCGCACGAGCGACAGCGCGACCAGCAGGCCGAGCGCCTGCTCGGAGCCGTAGCGGTTCAGCGTGTAATACCCCTGCAGGCCGAGCACGAAGCCGACGAACAGCCCCGACACGGCGATGATCACGAACGAATAGTTGCCGAGGAAGTGGATCTGCTTCGTGACCAGCCGCGGCCGGCGCAGCAGCGGGAAGAATTCCAGCACGAGGCGCACGAACAGGCGCGTGCCGTAGCCCGCCCGCTCGAGGCCGCCGATGACGTAACGTCCGATCGCGCTGATCATGCGCGCCCTCCGCCGAGCCCGAAATCCGCTGCGAGCGGCGGGCTCGTGTAATGAAATTTGAACGGGCCGTCCGGCGCGCCGTCGATGAATTGCCGCACGCTCGGATCGGTCGACGCGCGCAGCTCGTCGGGCGTGCCCTGCGCGAGCACGCCGCCATTGGCCAGAAAATACACGTAGTCGGCGATCGCGAACGATTCCGGCACGTCGTGCGTGACGAGGATCGACGTCGCGCCGAGCGCCTGGTTCAGCGTGCGGATCAGGTTCGCGGTGATGCCGAGCGAGATTGGATCGAGGCCCGCGAACGGCTCGTCGTACATGATCAGCTGCGGATCGAGCGCGATCGCGCGCGCCAGCGCGATGCGGCGCGCCATCCCGCCCGACACCTCGGACGGCATCAGGTCGCGCGCGCCGCGCAGCCCGACCGCGTTCAGCTTCATCAGCACGAGGTCGCGGATCAGGTCTTCGGGCAGGTCGGTATGCTCGCGCAGCGCGAACGCGACGTTCTCGAACACCGACATGTCGGTGAACAACGCGCCGAACTGGAACAGCATGCCCATCTTGCGGCGCAGCGCATACAGGCCGTCGCGCGTTTGCGCGCCGACATCGGCGCCGTCGAACAGCACCTGGCCGCGGCGTGCACGCACGAGGCCGCCGATCAGGCGCAGCACGGTGGTCTTGCCGCAACCCGAGCCGCCCATGACCGCGACGACCTGCCCGCGCCCGAAGCGCAGGTTCAGGTTGGACAGGACGAGGCGGTCGCCGTAGCCAAAGTCGACGTCGCGAAGTTCCAGCAGGGTCTCGGTAGGAGTGGGGCTCACGGAGCTGACAGTCCTTTTACGCAGAACGCCGAATTATAGGGCCTGCATTGGAATGATGTCGTGACGCCGTTGCGGGCCCTGCGGTCAATGATTGTCAAATTGTCCGGCAAAGCACTGCTGCAGCGCAACAAGTGCCGTCCGATAGTCGTCCGCGCCCGTGACCGCGCTGACCACCGCGACGCTGCCGACGCCCGTCGCCAGCACGGCCGGCAGCGTGTCGAGCCCCACCCCGCCGATCGCGACGAGCGGCGCGCTCGCGCGGGCGAAGCGCGCGTAGCGGGCAATCCGCGCGAGGCCCTGCGGCGGCGCGGCGACGGCCTTGGTGGCGGTCGCGTACACGGGGCCGAGCGCGAGGTAGCTCGGCCGTTCGTGCAGCGCCCGCAACATCTCGTAATAACCGTGGCTCGAAAGTCCGAGCCGCAGGCCCGCACGCGCGATCGCGGCCAGATCGGCCGTTTCGAGATCCTCCTGGCCGAGATGTACGCCGTACGCACCCTCTTCTGCGGCGATCTGCCAGTGATCGTTGATGAACACGCGCGCATCGGGATAGCGGCGCCCGGCCGCGACCGCGCGCGCGATTTCCCGGCGCAGCGCGTCCGGCGCCGCATCCTTCACGCGTAATTGGACGGTTCGCGCGCCGCCGTCGAGCACGCGCTCGACCCAGTCGGCGCTCGGCACGACCGGATAGAGGCCGAGCCGCGCGGGGCACGACGCGAACGCGGGCTCCGGCGCAGGCGGCAGCCCGGCGATATGCGGGAACCGCGCGGCATCGACCGGCCATGCGTCGGCTGCGCGCGTCTCGTCGCCGTCGCGCCACGCCAGCGCGAGCACCAGCGCGTCGACCGGCGCGAAGCCGCAATCGAGGAACGCGGCGAGCGCCGCGATCCAGTCGTCCGCGAGCGGATGCGCGGCGTCGAGCGCGTAGCGCACGCCGGCCGCGTGGAGCACCGCGCCCTGCTCGTCGAATTCGATCGCCGCCGCGTCCGGCGACGCAGGCCGCGACACGGCGGACGCCCGCGCCTGCGCGGCGCGATCGCCGGCCGACACGATCAGCACGTCGCCGTCGGCGGGCGCGTCGGGCGTCGCCACGCAGAGCCGCCACGGCGCCGCGCCGGCCGGCCAGTCGCCGAGCCGCGCGCGAATCCGCTCGGCCGCTTCGGCCAGTTCGTCGGCCGGCGGCCAGAACGCATCGGCGAAGCGCGCGCTCATGCGCCGCCCCCGTCCTGGTGCCAGAACGGCATCCCGACGACCGGCGTACTCGCGTGCGCGGTTTCGCGCGCATCCATCGGGCCGGCGAGATACGCGGCGCGACCGGCCTCGACGCCCTGCGCGAACGCGCGCGCCATGATTTCCGGGTGCGTGGCCTGCGACACGGCCGTATTCAGCAGCACGCCGTCGAAGCCCCATTCCATCACCTGGCACGCGTGCGACGGCACGCCGAGCCCCGCGTCGACGATCAGCGGCACGTCCGGCAGCCGCTCGCGCAGCACGCGCAGCCCGTACGGGTTCACGACGCCCTTGCCGGTACCGATCGGCGCGCCCCACGGCATCAGCGCCTCGCAGCCGACGTCGAGCAGGCGCCGGCCGATCACGAGATCCTCGGTGCAGTACGGCAGTACCTTGAAGCCGTCCTTGACCAGTTGCGCGGCGGCCTCGATCAGCCCGACCGGGTCGGGCTGCAGCGTGTAGTCGTCGCCGATCAGTTCGAGCTTGATCCAGTCGGTGTCGAACACCTCGCGCGCCATGTGCGCGGTCGTCACCGCTTCGGCGACGGTCTGGCAGCCGGCCGTGTTCGGCAGCAGCGGCACCGCATGGCGCTTGAGCAGGTCGAAGAAGCCGGCTTCGGCGGTGCCGCCCGTCATCTGGCGGCGCAGCGCGACCGTCACCATCCCGGGACGCGACGCGGCGATCGAATCGGACAGCGACTGCAGCGACGGATAGCGCGACGTGCCGAGCAGCACGCGGCTTGCGAAAGTTACGCCGTACAGCGTCAGCGCATCGGCGGAGGGGTGGGACGTCATGTCGTTTTCCTGGAAGAGCGGGGACGGACCGGCGGCGCTCAGCCGCCCGCGACGGGGTGCACGACGTCGAGCGTGTCGCCCGCCGCGAGCGCGCGCGCCGCATGCTGCGTGCGCGCGACGAAATTGCCGTTCAGCGCCACCGCGTACGGCGGCCGCGCGCCGTACGCGGCAAGCGCGTCGGCCACCGTCGCGCCATCGGGCAACGTCAGGGTCTGTTGATTGATCTGGATATCCATGAGGCTCGGTCGGATTCGGTCGGCGGCGCGCGTCAGGCCGGCTGGCGCGCGTCGTTGCGGTGATGAAGCAGCGTCGGCCAGCGGGCGGCGTCGCGCCACGCGGCGAACGCGTCGGCATCGCCGAACGCGCCGTCGAGCGCGGCCTGCGCGAACGCGACGGCCGCGTGCGCGACTTCCGGCGCGATCATGAAGCCGTGCCGGTACAGGCCGTTGACGGCGAGCGTCGACGCGCCGTCCCAGATCACCGCCGGGCGATGATCGGGCAGCGTCGGCCGGCACTGCGCGTTGAGTTCGAGGATGCGCGCCTCGCCGAACGCCGGATGCACGGAGAACGCCGCGCTCAGCAGTTCGAGCGCGGAGCGCACGCTGACGGGCGACATGTCCTCGCCCTCCACCTCGGTCGCGCCGATCACATAGCGATCGTCCTGCTTCGGTGCGATGTACAGCGGGTAGCGCGGATGCAGCAGCCGCACGGGCCGGGTGAGCCCGATGCCGGGCGCGTGCACGCGCGCGACTTCGCCGCGGATGCCGCGCAGCGCGGGCAGCGCGCGTTTCGCGCCGAGCCCGCGGCAATCGATCGTGAAATGCGCGGCCGGCAGGTTCGCGTCGTCGACCGACGCGTGCCAGTGCAGCGCGACGCCGCGCTCGGCGAGGCCCGCCGCGAGCGCGCGCAGCGCCTGGCGATTGTCGAGCTGGCCTTCGCGCGGCAGCATCAGCCCGCGCGCGAAGCGGCCCGCGAGCGCCGGTTCGGCCGCATCGACCTGCGCGCCGGCGAGCGTCACGAAGCCGCCGTCGAACAGCTCGGCCGGCGCGTTCGCGCGCACGCGCCGCTCGAACAGCGGCGCTTCCGCGCGGTCGGCGTGATGCCAGACGACGAGCGTGCCGTGCTGCTGGAAAAAGACGGGTTCGGGGAGTTCCGCGAGCCACTGCGGCCAGCGCGCGAGCGACGCGGCGCCGAGCTCGGTGATCAGCAGTTCCGCGCTCGCCGCTTCCGCGAGCGGCGCGAGCATCGCGGCCGCGATCCACGCGGCCGACTGTTCGCCGTCCGGGCCGCCGCGCTCGTACAGCGCGACGCGATGCCCGTCGCCGGCGAGGCGCCACGCGATCAGACGGCCGACGAGGCCGCCGCCGAGCACCGCGAAATCGGGCCGTGCATCCCGGACGTTCATCGCGCGCCCTCCGCGCGGTCACGCGCGACGAACGCCGGCGTGCACGCGCCGCCGCCTGCGAATGCATGCGACATCGGGGCGGGGACCCTGCAAAAGACTGAAGATTGTGCGGCCATCATTCCTTCCGTAACGCGCAATGCGCGTACCCAAAAGGACGAAACCGGCAGCAAAGGCCGGCCGGGCGGGACTCGGGCGCTGACCATGGGGGATGGCGGCCAGCGCGGCCCGGCGGGATCAGAAACTTCCCTCGCCGGTATTACCCGGATCGGGTGCGAAGGGTCTTTCTCAGCCTCGCCGCGCTGCCCGGAACATCTGCCGGCCGCGCCACGAAGCACCCCTGTTTCGTCGTCGGCCATTAGACCATAAAAGCGGAAAGCGCCGCAAACTGTCCCCCTTGCGGCAAATTCGCCGGCGTGTCGCGCCGCTCTGGCACAATGCCCGCAGGCCGGCCGCGCGAGCGGCCGGCTGCCGCGTCACCGCCGGTCTTTAAGTGCCGTTTAAGACGCACGGGCGACCATCCGGACGCCCGCCGTCGGTCGGCACCGCGCCCCGGCATGCCATATCGCGGCGCGCGTCCGGTTTCGCCCGGCCCGCGCGCCGGCTCATCATCAGGAAGCACATGACCCAATCGATCGATTCCGTCCGCTCCGTCTCCGACGCGCCGCAGGACGAGCGCCCGGTATCCGCATGGAGCCTCATCAAGCCCTACTGGGTATCGTCCGAATGGAAAATCGCGTGGGGCCTGCTGGTCACGATCATCGCGATCAACCTCTGCGTGGTCTGGATCAACGTGAAGCTGAACAAGTGGAACGCGCAGTTCTACAACGCGCTGCAGTCGAAGGACGTCCACGACTTCCCGAACCTGCTGATGCAGTTCTCCGCGCTCGCGTTCGCGTTCATCATCCTCGCCGTGTACGGCCGCTACCTGCGGCAGATGCTCGGCTTCCGCTGGCGCCAGTGGCTCACCGACCGCTTCCTCGGCCAGTGGCTCGGTGATCGCGCGTTCTACCGGATCGAGCGTGACCGCCTCGCGGACAACCCCGACCAGCGGATCACCGACGACCTCCAGTCGTTCGCGACCACGACGCTCGCGCTGTCGCTCGACCTGCTGTCGACGGTCGTCACGCTCGTGTCGTTCATCACGATCCTGTGGTCGCTCGCCGGCGCGCTGACGTTCACGCTCGGCGCGACGCCGATCGCGATTCCCGGCTACATGGTGTGGGCGGCCGCGCTGTACGCGGTGGTCGGCTCGCTGATCATCCAGAAGGTCGGCCATCCGCTCGTGTCGATCAACTACCAGCAGCAGCGCGTCGAGGCCGATTTCCGCTTCGGGCTGATCCGCGTGCGCGAGAACGCCGAGCAGATCGCGTTCTACGACGGCGAGAAGACCGAGACCGGCAACGCGCAGACCCTCTTCATGCGCATCCGCGACAACTGGTGGCGCGTGATGAAGTACACGAAGCGGCTCACGTTCGTGCTGAGCTTCTACGGGCAGATCGCGATCATCTTCCCGCTCGTCGTCGCGGCGCCGCGCTACTTCGCCGGCGCGTTCTCGTTCGGCGTGCTGATGCAGATCTCGTCCGCGTTCGGCACCGTCAGCGATTCGTTCTCGTGGTTCATCAACAGCTACTCGACCCTCGTCGAATGGCGCGCCACCGTCAACCGTCTGCGCGAATTCCAGCGCGTGATGGGCACGTCGCACCTGAAGGAAAGCCTGTCGCCCGCGACCGAGCACGGCGGCATCAACCTGCATTACGTCGATGCCGCGAAGCTGTCGACGTCGGCGCTGAAGCTCGCGCTGCCGAACGGCAACGCGCTCGCGAACATCGGCAACGTGACGATCGAACCCGGCTCGCGCTGGCTCGTGATCGGCAAGTCGGGTTCCGGCAAGAGCACGTTCATGCGTGCGCTCGCGGGCCTGTGGCCGTTCGGCGACGGCGCGATCGACGCACCGGTCGGCGCGCGGATGATGTTCGTGCCGCAAACCAGCTATTTGCCGATCGGCACGCTGAAGGCCGCGCTCACCTATCCGGCGACGCCCGACACGTTCAGCGACGAAGCATGCCGCGATGCGCTGCGCGCGTGCCGCCTCGAGGATTACGTCGAGCGCCTCGACGAAACCGCGCACTGGACCCGCGTGCTGTCGCCGGGCGAGCAGCAGCGCCTGGCCGGCGCGCGCGTGCTGCTGCACAAGCCCGACTTCCTGTTCCTCGACGAAGCGACCAGCGCGCTCGATGCCGACAACGAAGCGCGCCTCTATCACCTGTTCGCCGAGCGGCTGCCGAAGGCGGCGATCGTCAGCATCGCGCACCGCGAGTCGCTGGCCGCGTTCCACGTCGGCACGATCAACGTCGAGCGCGTGAACGACGACGACAAGGTCGCCGCGTGAATCCACGCGCCGCGCGGATCGCGCTGATCACCGGCGCAGGGTCGGGGATCGGCGCGGCGCTCGCGCGGCGGCTCGCGGCGCCCGGCGTCGCACTGGCGCTGCATGCGCGCGGCGCCGACGAGGCGGCGCGGGCGCGGCTCGCCGACGTCGCACACGCGTGCGCGGCGGCCGGCGCGGAATGCATCACGCTGACCGGCGATCTCGGCGAGCCGGGTATGGCCGCCGCGCTCGTCGACACAACCGCTGCGCGCTTCGGCGGGCTCGACCAGCTCGTCGCGAACGCCGGCTTCGCCGCGCGGCAATCCTTTTCCGATCTCTGCGCGGATGCGCTCGCATCCGCGTTCGCGGCGATGCCCGGCGCGTTCTCCGCGCTCGCGGGCCGCGCGCGGCCGCTGCTCGAAGCGTCGGCCGCGCCGCGGATCGTCGCGGTCAGTTCGTTCGTCGCGCATCGCTACCGCGCCGATGCGCCGTTCGCGGCGACCGCCGCCGCGAAGGCCGCACTCGAATCGCTGGTGCGTAGCGCGGCCGCCGAATTCGCCGCCCACGGTATCACCGTCAACGCGGTCGCGCCGGGCTTCACGCGCAAGGATCACGGGCCGAGCGCCGGCAACGCCGCCGCGTGGGCGCAGGCCGAACAGGCGACGCCGCTCGGCCGGATCGCCGAACCCGACGACGTCGCCGCGCTGATCGCGTTCCTGCTGTCGGACGCGGCGCGGCAGATCACCGGCCAGGTCATCCACGTCGACGGCGGCCTGACGCTCTGACGCGTCTTTCCGTCTGCCTGCCTTCCTGGAAGACCCTGCGTCCGCCTTTTTGGCGCGCCGGATCGCGCCCGTAAAATAACCGCGGAGCGACGCGGCAGTGCGGAACGAGACAAGACGAGAGGGGGGCGGAAAGCATGCAGGCATTCCAGTGGTTCAACGAATTGTCGACGCGCGAGCGCCGGACGCTGTACGCCGGATTCGGCGGCTATGCGGTCGATGCGTTCGACTTCATGATCTATTCGTTCCTGATTCCGACGCTGATCGCCGCCTGGGGCATGTCGAAGAGCGAGGCCGGGATGATCGCGACCAGTTCGCTGATCTCGTCGGCGATCGGCGGCTGGGTCGCCGGCATCCTCGCCGACCGCTACGGCCGCGTGCGCGTGCTGCAGTGGACGATCGCGACGTTCGCGCTGTTCACGTGCCTGTCCGGCTTCACGCATTCGTTCTGGCAGCTTCTTGCGACGCGCACGCTGCAGGGTTTCGGCTTCGGCGGCGAATGGTCGGTCGTGACGATCATGATGGCCGAGACGATCCGCTCGCCCGAGCATCGCGCGAAGGCCGTCGGCACCGTGCAGAGCAGCTGGTCGTTCGGCTGGGGCGCGGCCGCGATCCTCTACTGGGCGTTCTTCGCGCTGCTGCCCGAGCAGGTCGCGTGGCGCGCGTGCTTCTGGATCGGCATCGTGCCCGCGCTGTGGATCCTGTACATCCGCCGCAACGTCAGCGACCCCGACATCTACACGGCCACGCGCCGCGCCCGCGACGAAGGCCGCGTGTCGGGCCACTTCCTCGAGATCTTCTCGCCGCCGCACCTGCGCGCGACGCTGTTCGGCAGCGCGCTGTGCACCGGCATGCTCGGCGGCTACTACGCGATCACGACGTGGCTGCCCACCTACCTGAAAACCGTGCGCCACCTGTCGGTGTTCAACACGAGCGGCTATCTGGTCGTGCTGATCGTCGGCTCGTTCGTCGGCTACGTGGTCGGCGCGATCCTGTCCGACCGGCTCGGCCGCCGCGCGTCGTTCATCCTGTTCGCGATCGGCTCGTTCTCGCTCGGCATGGCGTACACGATGCTGCCGATCACCGATACCGCGATGCTGCTGCTCGGCTTCCCGCTCGGCATCGTCGTGCAGGGGATCTTCGCGGGCGTCGGCGCGTATCTGTCGGAGCTGTATCCGGGCGCGATCCGCGGCTCGGGCCAGGGCTTCTGCTACAACCTCGGCCGCGGGCTCGGCTCGTTCTTCCCGATCCTCGTCGGTGCGCTGTCGCAATCGATGTCGCTCGTGAAGGCGATCGGCCTCGTCGCGGGCGGCGGCTACCTGCTCGTGATCGTCGCGGCGCTCGTGCTGCCGGAAACGCGCGGCAAGTCGCTCGCCGACGATCCGGCCGTCGCGTCGTGAGCCACCGCTTCGTTCCGGACACCGCATGCACGTGATCGTTCTCGGCGCCGGCGTGATCGGCGTCACCACCGCCTGGCACCTGCGCGAAGCAGGCTGCGACGTCACCGTGATCGAACGCGAGGCCGATGTCGCGCAAGCGACGAGCCTCGGCAACGCCGGCGTGATCGCGCCCGGCTACGTGACGCCGTGGGCCGCGCCCGGCATGCCCGGCAAGATCCTCAAGTACCTGTTCAAGCCCGCGTCGCCGCTGATCTTCCGGCCGACGCTCGATGCCGCGCAGTGGCGCTGGATCGCGCGCTGGCTGCGCGAATGCGAGTTCGAGCGGTTCCGCGTGAACAAGCAGCGGATGCAACGCGTCGCGTATTACAGCCGCGCGTGCCTGCATGCGTTTCGCGAGCGCTATCCCTTCGACTACGGCGCGAGCCGCGGCTACCTGCAACTGCTGCGCGGCGCGTTCGACGTCGAGATGGCGCAGCCCGCGCTGAAGGTGCTGCGCGATGCCGGCATCGCGTTTCGCGAACTGGACGCGGCCGGCTGCACCGCGATCGAGCCGGGCCTGCGCTGGGCACGGCAGGCCCCCGTCGGCGGCATCTACCTGCCCGACGACGAAGCCGGCGACTGTGCGCGCTTCACGCGCGAACTGCGGGCGCTATGCGAAGCGAACGGCGTGACGTTCCGGTTCCGCACCGCGATTCGTGCGCTCGACGTCGCGGGCGGCAAGGCGCGCGGCGTGCGGGTCGACTCGCTCGACGCCGGCGCGGCCGCTCGACGCGATGCGCTGCTCGCCGCCGACGCGATCGTCGTCGCGCTCGGCGTCGACAGCGCGGGCCTGCTGCGGCCGCACGGCATCGACGTGCCGCTGTATCCGGTGAAGGGCTACTCGGCCACGCTCGCGGTCGTCGACGATGAAAAGGCGCCGTGCGCCGCGCTGATGGACGAATCGCTGAAGACCGCGATCACGCGCTTCGGCCCGACGCTGCGCGTCGCCGGCACCGCGGAGCTCGGCAACCGCCGCGCGACGCTGCGGCAGCAGGCGCTCGACACGCTGATGAAGGTGCTCGACGACTGGTTCCCGCACGCGGCCGATCGCGCATCGGCGCGCTTCTGGGTCGGCCGCCGGCCGATGACGCCCGACGGGCCGCCGCTGCTCGGCGCGAGCGGGATCGATGGGCTGTGGCTCAACGTCGGCCACGGCTCGACGGGCTGGGCGATGTCGATGGGGTCGGGAAAGGTCGTCGCGGATCTCGTCACCGGACGCGCGCCGGAGATCGATCTGGCCGGGCTGACGCTCGCGCGCTACGACGGGTAGTGCAGCCGGCGGGGAATACCGACCGTCGACGCGATGCGCGGTCGCGACCGACCGGCCTGGCGGTGCACGGCCGTCGACGCGTGTCGCTACCGCGGCGGCGTCCGGCCTTCGGCCGGGGCGATCGGCGCCCCGCTACCGGCACTCCCGGCTGATCAGGAGTCGATTGAGATCGAACGAGGCCAGCTACATCACGACTGTTACGTCACGGGGTTCGAAAGAACTCGGATGCTTCCGCTCGGTAAAACCAGCCCAATGATGTCGGGCGACCGACTGATTCGGCAGCAATTCTCAAACCGCGCTTACCGCCGCAGGTTTGAATCCCCGTCGGGTATACATCCCCTGAACAAATACCCTCCTTCGCCTTAGACCACCTCGTAACTGTTGGACACATTGCCTGCCAACAGGACATGTCGGGAAACGCGTCCCCGCATTTCGATTTTTCTCGACTCTTGTCGGAGTGCTACGCAGTGGGAACGGGGCAGCCAGCCGCCTCTGCATCTTCAGCTTTCCCTTTCCCAGAGCCGGCATACGGGGGATTTCGAGACAAGGCGCGACCGTCGCATGCCTCCATGAATCTCGTTTCGTACCAGTTCGCAGGATCGATCCAGATGACTTCGTCACGAAGACGTGCAGGGGAAATTCCTTGCCGACCGTAGAAAAAAATATAACCGTCTTACGTTCAGGCCTGCGAATCAATCATCGAAATCACCACTGCATGGGGTATGAAATGACGACACGTAATTCTTGTAAACAGATAAACCAATCTTCAAAAGAAGAACAACAGCCTTTGATGCGACGACGTTTTCTGGTTGCGTCAACAGTGCTCCCATTTGGCACGCTGCTGAAGCACGCAACGGCCATGGCTCAGAACAATGTTCTTCCGCCCATCACGATCACAACACCAAAGCCACCGGACTTCAATTTCGGTGATTTCGGCGTCAAGGTAAACGACATTCCCGGCGCCAATCCTGGCGCCGGGATTCCCGCGCCTACCGTTTGCTTCAATGAATATTGCACATCGAATTTCATGCTGCATTTTGCGAACACGGGAAACATGGTCCGCGCTACCGAGATGTTTCTCAAACATCTCCAGGTATTCGGCAACAACGACACAACATTCTGGCGCAATCAGCTCACGTTGGTGGGTGGCTTCACTCCGTGGCTAGCTATCGGCGGCTACAAATATTTGCCTGGTGCCAACCAATACGGATTCAACTTCGAGCCAGGACAGTATGCCAACATCACCGCGCTGTTCGGCATATACATCGGTCAGACCCACGGCCTGCCACCGACAAGTGCATTCGCATCCTATGGCAATCCGTTGATGTTCATCGATGCACTCGACCATTGGATACGCGGGGATGGCGCCCAACGAACCGTTCATATTGAATCACTGAACTTGAAAATGAGTATCCTCGACTTCCCGAAAATTTCGGAAGCCATCGACAATCCCGGGTATGGTCCCGGTACCTACTCGTTCGACATCCCTTTCAGCACTAACATCTTCAATCATGGAACCAAGGACTTCTGGAGTGCCACAGTCTTTGGGCGAGTATCCGGCAAGGTACGCGGCACGCTTGTGATGCTCGAGGACGACACGTATCGGTTCGAGGGCTACTACTCACTCAATCCCGACAGGTTCGACGCAGATCCTTCTAACCGGCCATTCCTGCAGGAGGCTGCAACAACGTTCCTGTCCAAGCTCGGCGCCACCTTGGGACACAAGGACTATCAAATCAACTTTTTCGGCGAAAAAAGTGTCTCGTTTTCAGGACAACGACCGGTCAAGAATTCAGGCACACGGCCTCCGCAGGCAGTCCATAGACCGTCGTTCGGTGGACTGATGCGACCATCTCGCTAGCATGCCCCCGGGCAGATCCGGCAATTTGACTGCCCGCGTCAATCCCGCATGTTGTTCATACAAACATTGAGCGTCCCATGATTTCTCGAGTCATACGCGGAGTTTCGTGGCTAATTCTCTCGGTAGTGGTCGCAGCCATCTGCGCCTTCGCGCTGCTGGTTGCTGTCGTCGCGATTTCCCGGTACGAAAGAACGGAAGGCAGTTGCCCCGACATATCTGTCGAGACACTGCGAAAAAAACTCCTCGTCCGTCTTTTCGATGAACACGGAATTTCGCCGGACAGTGTCCAGTTCGACGGTGCGCCGCAGTATCACGCGTGGAAGCTGGGCGTATGGGAATTTCCGCTGCGCGTTGGTGAAACCCAATACACCGCAATGATCGATTGCAACGAGCAGCTTGCAAGCTACGGGCAAGTCATCATTCAGCGGGTCGATCAAAACGGACAAGCCGACAATCCGCCTGCGGCTTCAGAAATAAAAAACCGGGTGCCCTCTCGAGCACCCGGCTGACACGACAGTAATCCTCGAACCGCGCGCTCAGCGCGGCAGTTCCGAATGCCCCATCAGGTACGCGTCGACCGAGCGCGCGCACTGACGGCCTTCGCGGATCGCCCACACCACGAGCGACTGGCCGCGACGCATGTCGCCTGCCGCGAACACCTTGTCGACCGACGTGTAGTACGAACGATCGCCTTCGGTCGCCGCGCGCACATTGCCGCGCGCATCCTTCGCGACGCCGAACGCGTCGAGCACCGGCGCGGCCGGCTGCGTGAAGCCCATCGCGAGCAGCACGAGATCGGCCTTCATCTCGAACTCGGAGCCCGGCACTTCCTGCATCTTGCCGTCCTTCCACTCGACGCGCACCGCGATCAGTTTCTCGACCTTGCCGTTCTTGCCTTCGAGACGTTTCGTCGCAACCGCCCAGTCACGCTCGCAGCCTTCCTCGTGCGACGACGACGTGCGCAGCTTGATCGGCCAGTACGGCCACACGAGCGGCTTGTTTTCCTCTTCCGGCGGCTGCGGCAGCAGCTCGAACTGCGTGACCTGCTTCGCGCCGTGACGGTTCGACGTGCCGACGCAGTCCGAACCCGTATCGCCGCCGCCGATCACGATCACGTGCTTGCCCTTCGCGAGCAGCTGGTCGACGAGCTTGTCGCCCGCGTTCACGCGGTTCTGCTGCGGCAGGAAGTCCATCGCGAAATGAACGCCCGCGAGTTCGCGGCCCGGCACCGGCAGGTCGCGCGGCGTTTCCGAACCGCCGGCGATCACGACCGCGTCGAACTCGTCCTTCAGCGTGTCCGGCGAAATGGTTTCCTTCGCGAGGCTGCCGATCGACTCGGGCAGCGGATCCTTGCCGATGAATACGCTGGTGCGGAACGTCACGCCTTCCGCTTCCATCTGGCGCATGCGGCGGTCGATCAGCCACTTCTCGAGCTTGAAGTCGGGAATCCCGTAACGCAGCAGGCCGCCGACGCGATCGTTCTTCTCGAACACCGTCACGTCGTGGCCCGCCCGCGCGAGCTGCTGCGCGGCGGCGAGACCCGCGGGGCCCGAACCGACGACCGCGACCTTCTTGCCGGTCTTGTGCTCGGCCGGCAGCGGCTTGACCCAGCCTTCGCTCCAAGCCTTGTCGATGATCGCGTGCTCGATCGACTTGATGCCGACCGGATCGTCGTTGATCCCGAGCGTGCATGCCGCTTCGCACGGCGCCGGGCAGATGCGGCCCGTGAACTCGGGGAAGTTGTTGGTCGAATGCAGGACTTCGATCGCCTGCTGCCAGTCCTGGCGGTAAACGAGATCGTTGAAGTCCGGGATGATGTTGTTGACCGGGCAGCCGTTGTTGCAGAACGGGATGCCGCAATCCATGCAGCGCGCGCCCTGGACCTTCGCGTCCGCGTCGGTCAGCGCCGCGACGAATTCCTTGTAGTGCTTCACGCGCGTGAGCGGTGCTTCGTACGCCTCGTGGCGGCGTTCGAACTCCAGAAAACCGGTTGCCTTGCCCATAAGGTGCTCTTCTGTTCGGTGTATCGGGTGGGGGAGCCGCGCGCGGCCGTCAGGCGCGCGCGGCATTCGCTATGTCGTTCGTCGCTCAGGCGGCCAGCACTTCCTTCGCCGCCTTCTTCGCACCGATCTCGCCCAGCGCGCGCTTGTATTCGTGCGGGAACACCTTCACGAACTGGCGGCGCGCCGCGTCCCAGTTTTCCAGCAGCGACTTCGCGCGCGGCGAACCCGTGAACTGGAAATGACGCTCGACGAGCCCCTTGAGCAGCGCTTCGTCCGTCGTGCCTGCGTGCCAGAGCGCGCGGTCGACCGTGCGTTCCTGCTCGGCCTGCTGCAGCACCGGCTCAAGCGCGACCATCGACTTGTTGCACTTCGCCGCGAACGTGCCTTCCGGATCGTAGATGTACGCGAGACCGCCCGACATGCCGGCCGCGAAGTTGCGCCCCGTCTCGCCGAGCACGACGACCGTGCCGCCCGTCATGTATTCGCAGCCGTGGTCGCCCGTGCCTTCGACGACCGCCGTCGCGCCCGAGTTGCGCACGCAGAAGCGCTCGCCGGCCACGCCGCGGAAGAAGGCTTCGCCTTCGATCGCGCCGTACATCACCGTGTTGCCGCAGATGATGTTTTCCTCGGACTTGCCGCGGAAGTCGTTGGTCGGACGGATGATGATCCGGCCGCCCGACAGGCCCTTGCCGACGTAGTCGTTGCCGTCGCCGACGAGGTCGAGCGTCACACCCTTCGCGAGGAACGCGCCGAAACTCTGGCCGGCCGTGCCCTTCAGCTGGATGTGCACCGCGTCGTCGGCGAGGCCGTCGTGGCCGTGCTTCTTCGCGATCACGCCCGACAGCATCGCGCCGACCGTCCGGTTCACGTTGCGCACCGGCTGGATGAACGACACATGCTCGCCGTTCTCGATCGCGGCCTTCGCCTTCTCGATCAGCACGTGGTCGAGCGCGCGCTCGAGGCCGTGATCCTGCACGTCGACGTGACGCGGCGCGACGTCCTCGCACTCTTCCGGCTGGTAGAACACGCGCGAGAAGTCGAGGCCCTTCGCCTTCCAGTGCTCGATGCCCTTGCGCGTATCGAGCAGGTCGGCGCGGCCGATCAGGTCGTCGAACTTCGCGATGCCGAGCTGCGCCATGATCTCGCGCACTTCCTCGGCGACGAAGAAGAAGTAGTTCACGACGTGCTCGGGCTGGCCCTTGAACTTCGCGCGCAGCACCGGATCCTGCGTCGCGACGCCGACCGGGCACGTGTTCAGGTGGCACTTGCGCATCATGATGCAGCCTTCGACGACGAGCGGCGCCGTCGCGAAGCCGAATTCGTCCGCGCCGAGCAGCGCGCCGATCACGACGTCGCGGCCCGTCTTCATCTGGCCGTCGGCCTGCACGCGGATACGGCCGCGCAGGCGGTTCAGCACCAGCGTCTGCTGCGTTTCGGCGAGGCCCAGTTCCCACGGCGTGCCCGCGTGCTTGACCGACGACAGCGGCGACGCGCCCGTGCCGCCGTCGTGGCCGGCGATCACGACGTGGTCGGCCTTCGCCTTCGCGACACCGGCCGCGACCGTGCCCACGCCCACTTCAGACACGAGCTTCACGGAGATGCTCGCGCTCGGGTTCACGTTCTTCAGGTCGTGGATCAGCTGCGCCAGATCCTCGATCGAGTAGATGTCGTGGTGCGGCGGCGGCGAGATCAGGCCGACGCCCGGCACCGAGTAACGCAGCTTGCCGATGTATTCCGACACCTTGTGGCCCGGCAGCTGGCCGCCCTCGCCCGGCTTCGCGCCCTGCGCCATCTTGATCTGGATCTGGTCGGCCGATGCGAGGTACTCGGCGGTGACGCCGAAGCGGCCCGACGCGACCTGCTTGATCTTCGAGCGCAGCGAATCGCCGTCCTTCAGCGGAATGTCGCTGACGATCTCGTCGCCGATCACCGACTTCATCGTCTCGCCCGACTTGATCGGAATGCCGCGCAGTTCGTTGCGGTAGCGCTTCTGATCCTCGCCGCCTTCGCCGGTGTTCGACTTGCCGCCGATCCGGTTCATCGCGACCGCGAGCGTCGCGTGCGCTTCGGTGCTGATCGAACCGAGCGACATCGCGCCGGTCGCGAAGCGCTTGACGATATCCTTCGCCGGCTCGACGTCGTCGATCGGGATCGCCTTGGTCGGCTCGACCTTGAACTCGAACAGGCCGCGGAACGTCATGTGACGCTTGGTCTGGTCGTTGATCAGGTGCGCGTATTCCTTGTACGTCTGGTACGAGTTGCTGCGCGTCGCGTGCTGCAGCTTCGCGATCGAATCCGGCGTCCACATGTGATCTTCGCCGCGCACGCGGTATGCGTACTCGCCGCCCGCGTCGAGCATGTCGCGCAGCACCGGGCTGTCGCCGAATGCATCGCGGTGCAGGCGGATCGCTTCTTCCGCGACTTCGAACAGGCCGATGCCGCCGACCTTCGACGCCGTGCCCTTGAAGTACTTCTCGACGAGGTCGCTCGACAGGCCGAGCGCTTCGAAGATCTGCGCGCCCGTGTACGACATGTACGTCGAGATGCCCATCTTCGACATCACCTTCTGCAGGCCCTTGCCGACCGCCTTCGTGAAGTTGTAGACGGCCTTCTCCGGCGACAGGTCGCCCGGCAGCCCTTCGGCCATCTTCGCGAGCGTTTCCATCGCGAGGTACGGGTGCACGGCTTCCGCGCCGTAGCCCGCGAGCAGCGCGAAGTGGTGCGTCTCACGCGCGGAGCCCGTCTCGACGACGAGGCCCGTGCTCGTGCGCAGCCCTTGCTGGACGAGGTGCGTATGGATCGCCGACGTGGCGAGCAGCGCCGGAATCGCGACGTGCTCGGCGTCGGTCTTGCGGTCCGACACGATCAGCATGTTGTAGCCCGACTTCACCGCGTCGACGGCTTCCGCGCACAGCGACGCGAGGCGCGCCTCGATGCCTTCCTTGCCCCAGGCGACCGGATAGCAGATGTTCAGTTCGTATGCGCTGAACTTGCCGCCCGTGTACTGGTCGATCGCGCGGATCTTAGCGATGTCCTTGAAGTCGAGCACCGGCTGCGACACTTCGAGACGCATCGGCGGGTTGATGTTGTTCGTGTCGAGCAGGTTCGGCTTCGGGCCGATGAACGACACGAGCGACATCACCATGTTCTCGCGGATCGGGTCGATCGGCGGGTTCGTGACCTGCGCGAACAGCTGCTTGAAGTAGTGATAGAGCGTCTTGTTCTTGTTCGACATCACCGCGAGCGGCGAGTCGTTGCCCATCGAACCGACGGCTTCCTCGCCCTGCTGCGCCATCGGCGCCATCAGGAACTTCAGGTCTTCCTGCGTATAGCCGAACGCCTGCTGGCGATCGAGCAGCGCGGCGCCCTGCGTGCGGCCGGCCGCGACTTCCTCGGCCTTCGGCTCGATCTCGTCGAGCTTGATGCGCACCGCGTCGATCCAGCTCTTGTACGGCTTCGCGTTCGCGAGGTTGTCCTTCAGTTCCTTGTCGTCGATGATGCGGCCGTGCTCCATGTCGATCAGGAACATCTTGCCCGGCTGCAGGCGCCACTTCTTGACGATCTTCGATTCGGGGATCGGCAGCGTGCCGGCTTCCGACGCCATGATGACGAGGTCGTCGTCGGTCACGATGTAGCGCGCCGGGCGCAGGCCGTTACGGTCGAGCGTCGCGCCGATCTGGCGGCCGTCGGTGAACGCGATCGCGGCCGGGCCGTCCCACGGCTCCATCATCGCGGCGTGGTATTCGTAGAACGCGCGGCGGTTCTCGTCCATCAGCGTGTGCTGCTCCCACGCTTCCGGGATCATCATCATCACCGCGTGCACGAGCGGGTAGCCGGCCATCACCAGCAGTTCGAGACAGTTGTCGAACGATGCGGTGTCCGACTGGCCCGGGTAGATCAGCGGCCACAGCTTCGGCAGATCGTCGGCGAGCACGTGCGACGCGATCGCGCCGGTACGCGCGTTCAGCCAGTTCACGTTGCCCTTCACGGTGTTGATCTCGCCGTTGTGCGCGATCATCCGGTACGGGTGAGCCAGTTCCCACGCCGGGAACGTGTTGGTCGAGAAGCGCTGGTGCACGAGCGCGAGCGCCGACACGACGCGCGGGTCCTGCAGGTCGCGGTAGTACACGCCGACCTGGCCCGCGAGCAGCAGCCCCTTGTAGACGATCGTGCGCGCCGACATCGACGGCACGAAGTATTCCTTGCCGTGCTTGAGCTTCAGCGCCTGGATGCGGTGGCTCGCCGTCTTGCGGATCACGTACAGCTTCCGCTCGAGCGCGTCCGTCACCATGATGTCCTTGCCGCGGCCGATGAAGATCTGGCGGATCAGCGGCTCGCTCGCCTTGACCGTCGGCGAGATCGGCATCGCATGGTCGACCGGCACGTCGCGCCAGCCGAGCACGACCTGGCCTTCGGCCTTCACCGTGCGCTCGAGCTCCTGCTCGCA
Organism: Burkholderia sp. BCC0044; assembly: GCF_902832955.1. Taxonomy (NCBI): domain Bacteria; kingdom Pseudomonadati; phylum Pseudomonadota; class Betaproteobacteria; order Burkholderiales; family Burkholderiaceae; genus Burkholderia; species Burkholderia sp. BCC0044. Next base: position 125,825 of record NZ_CADFDO010000009.1, read on the forward strand.
CGCGAGACGCGATGCGTTTTCCTTCGGCAGGAAGATCATCCCCACCCCGTACTCGCCGGCCGGCGGCAGGTCGACGCCCTGCTTCGCCATTTCCTCGCGATAGAACGCGTCCGGAATCTGGATCAGGATGCCCGCGCCGTCGCCCATCAGCGGATCGGCACCGACCGCGCCGCGGTGATCGAGGTTCTCGAGGATCTTCAGACCCTGCTGAATGATCTCGTGGCTCTTCTTGCCCTTGATGTGAGCGACGAAGCCGACGCCGCAGGCGTCGTGTTCGTTTTGCGGGTCGTACAGACCTTGTGCGGCGGGCACCGCGGCGAGCGGCTGCTGGTGGTCGTTCATGGGGACACCGTCGTAAAGGGGGCCTGGAGGCCGTTGAACCGTTTTCTTGTTGCCATCGATCCCGCTCCCTACGGGAGACGGCGCGGCCGACGGTGGTTGGGCAAGCTTCGCCCGGGCCACCGGAATTCGGAATATACGCGACGAATCAACGGAATAGCAACAAAAACCGCTCGATCGAACCCCAATTAAACAGATGCCTTGATGTGGTGCCATTTTATTGGGGACGTATCGTTTTGGTGCAAAAAGAAGCGGCGTCCGCAGCGCCGCTTCTGGCCCGCCTTTCCGGTGTTACTGCTGGATCGGCGGCGTGTTTTCACGCACCTTTCTGGGGCGTCCGCGCGGCAACGGCGACACGCGCCGGTTCGCGGTGCGCGCCGCCCACTCGCGGTAATTCTCGCCGCCGAGCACCCAGCCTTTCAGCGTCGCCTGCTGCAACTGGTCGGCCTGCCGCTCGTCGAGCGGCTGCTCGCAGAGCTCCTTGTACGCGCGCTGGCGGTCGAACGGCGTGTTGCCGAGCGCCCAGTAGAGCGGATGGTCGGTGATCAGGCTGTCGACGGTGAGCCCGACGTGATGCCGGTAGCTCGACCAGCGATAGGCCTCGGGCGTCGCGACGAGCTGCGAGCGGACCGGGCTCATCTCGACCACGCGGCTCGCGAGCAGGAAATAGCGCTCGCCTTCGATCACCGTCGCGCGATAGCGGCCTTCCCACAGGGTGCCGCGCCGCGAATAGCGCCGGTTGAAATGCGCGACGTAGCGACGGCCGACCGCCTGCATCGCCTTCGGCAGGCTGGCCTCGTCGCTCGGCGTCACGAGGAGTTGCACCTGGCGCGGCAGCAGCACGTAGGCATGCACCGACAGGTGATGATCGCGTGCGGCGGCCTTCAGGCAATCGATGAAGAGTTCGTAGTCCTGGTCGTCGACGAACGCGGGTTGCTGATCCAGGCCGCGCAGTATCACGTGCTGCGGCTGGTCGGGAACGTAGAGTCGTGCTAACCGTGCCATGCTGAATGTCCGTTTGAACGCGTTAGGAAATACCCGGAGGTCCGAAAGTGCGCACCTGCGTAGAATGCCTGTCCCTGCGGCGCGCGTAAGCGTACGGTCGTGCGAATCCTAGGGAGAAAACTCTAACTTACGAGCTTGTTTGGTTTTAAACGCAGTCGTCATAATGAGCACGCCTTTGATCGGAGGAGACACAATGAAACGAAAACTGGCCATTACGGGGGCCGCAGCGCTCGCATTCACGTTCGCGGGCGGTACGGCACACGCACAATCCGCAGGTGATTTCTACGTCAGCACCGGCTGGCTGCACCTTTCGCCGCAGGACAGCAGCGACCCGCTGTTCGTCTACCGCGTGGGCGGCACGCCCATCAACCAATCGATTCCCAACACCGGCGCCGGCATCAACGACGCCGATACGCTGGGGCTCGCAGCAGGCTACTTCGTCACCGACCATATCTCCACCGAGCTCGTGATGGGGATACCGCCGAAGTTCGACATTACCGGCAAGGGTCAGTTCGAAAGATTCGGCGTACTCGGCCGTGCGTACCAGTGGAGCCCTGCCGTGTTGCTTCGCTACCACTTCAACGACGCCAATGCGAAGTTCCGTCCGTATGTCGGCGTCGGCGCGACGTACGTCTGGTTCACCGGCGCGAAGATCACGAACAGCAGCTTCGAGAACGGCGTGCTCGGCGGCCCGACCAGTGCGACGACCAGCAACCAGTGGGCGCCCGTCTTCAACGCCGGCTTCACGTACAACTTCACGAAACACTGGTTCGCGGGGCTGTCGCTCTCGTACATCCCGGTCAAGGTGACCGCGACCTTCACGACGGCCCGCCGGACGCCGGTCGGCACCCTGACCGAAACGTCGAAGGCGAGGATCTCGCTGAACCCGATCGTCACGTACCTGAACGTCGGCTACCGCTTCTAAGCGTAGTCGAATATTTGGGGAATGGTTAATCCTGCTGCAATTTGTAGCGGATTTTTCCTGGCGTAACGTCTCCACGATGCAAAACGCCCCGGCGCTCAGCGCGCCGGGGCGTCGTTTTTTCGCGTCAGGCACGGTCCGGGTGACCGTTTTTACCGGACGCCGCCGCGGCCGTCGCCGCTAGACGACGTCGATGTCGTCCAGCGCATCGGGTGCGATCAGGTCGATGCGATCCGTGCAGACGGCATCGACACCCCAGCGCGCGAGTTCGCGCGCCCGCTCGAGGTCGTTCACCGTGTAAACCAGGATGCGCAGCCCGGCGGCCTTGATCGCGCGCACGAGCGATTCGTCGAGCCGAGTGTGGTCTGCATGCAACGATACGCAGTCGAGCGCATCGATCACCTGCGCCTGCCAGTCGTCCGGCACGACTTCGTAGAGCATCCCGCGCGGCAGCGCCGGCACGGTCGCGCGCGCCTGTTGCAATGCTTCGAACGAGAACGACGACAGCAGCGGCGCAACGGCGGCATCGCGCCAGTACGCGGCCGCGTCGGCCGCCACGCGCTGGCCTGTGGCGCGCTCGCGCCCCGGGCACGGCTTGATCTCGACGTTCGCGGCCAGCCCGTGCGCGAGGCAACGCGCCGCCGCTGCCTCGAGCGTCGGCATCCGTTCGCCCGCGAAGCGGGCATCGCGCCACGCGCCCGCGTCAAGCGCGGCCAGCGCCGCATAACGCATGCCCGCCGCCGCGCCCCGGCCGTTCGACGTCCGGTCCACGGTGTCGTCGTGCAGCAGGAACGTCACGTCGTCGGCCGACAGCTTCGCGTCGAACTCGACCATCCGGTGGCCGCGCCGCGCGCCCTCGTCGAGCGCGGCCAGCGTGTTCTCCGGCGCGAGCGTGCCGCCGCCGCGATGGGCAACGACGCGCGGATAGGGCCAGTCGGTACGGATCGTCATCGTCGGTCTCTGGGCAGGTGACACAGTTCAGCCGGCGCGCTTGCCGGTTTCGGGATCGAAGAAATGCAGCCGGTGCGCGGGCAGCGCGGCCGCCAGCGCCGTACCGCGCGCGGGGCGATCCGCGTGCGGCAGGCGCACCGCGACGTCGTGATTGCCCCAGCGGCCGTGCGCGAGATTGTCCGCGCCGAGCAGCTCGCACGAATCGACCGGCAGCGTCGCCTGCGCGACGCCCGGCTGCGGCGTCATGTGTTCGGGGCGCACGCCGAGCACCCAGTCGCGCCCGGCGGCGATTTCGCGGCCGATGCCGGGTGCGCCGGCGACCGGCAGCGCGGGGCCGCCGCCCGCGACCGTGAAGGTCGCGCCGTCTTCCGACAGCCGGCCGTGCATCAGGTTCATCGCCGGCGAGCCGATGAAGCCCGCGACGAACACCGTCGCCGGCTTCTCGTACACGTCGACCGGCGCGCCGATCTGCTCCGCGTAACCGCGATTCATCACGATCACCCGCTGCGCGAGCGTCATCGCCTCGATCTGGTCGTGCGTCACGTACACGCTCGTCGTCGCAAGCCGCGCATGCAGCCGCTGGATCTCGAGCCGCATCTGCACGCGCAGCTTCGCGTCGAGGTTCGACAGCGGTTCGTCGAACAGGAACACCGACGGCTCGCGCACGATCGCGCGCCCCATCGCGACGCGCTGCCGCTGGCCGCCCGACAGTTCGCGCGGCCGCCGCGCGAGCAGCGGCTCGAGTTCGAGGATCTTCGCGGCCGCGGCCACCCTTGAATCGATCGTCGCGCGCTCGATCCCGCGGATCTTCAGCCCGTAGCCCATGTTCTGCGCGACCGTCATGTGCGGGTACAGCGCATAGTTCTGGAACACCATCGCGATGTCGCGGTCCTTCGGCTCCAGCGTGTTGACGACCCGGTCGCCGATCGCGATCTCGCCGTCCGTCACGCTCTCGAGCCCCGCGATCATCCGCAGCAACGTCGACTTGCCGCAGCCCGACGGGCCGACCAGCACGATGAATTCGCCGTCGGCGATCTCCACGTCGATGCCATGCAGCACGTGCTGCTTGCCGTCGTAGGATTTCCTGACGCCCTTCAAGCTCAGCGCAGCCATACTTGGTCCTTCTCCCGGTTACCGTCGGTCATTCATTTCTCGGAATCGACGAGGCCGCGCACGAACCAGCGCTGCATCGCCAGCACGACGACGAGCGGCGGGATCATCGCCAGCAGCAGCGCCGCCATCACGTATTGCCATTCGGTCGCGGCGTCGCCGCTCGCGATCATCGTCTTGATGCCCACCACCGCCGTCGACAGCGACGCTTCCGTCGTGATCAGGATCGGCCACAGATACTGGTTCCAGCCGTAGATGAACGTGATCACGAACAGCGCGGCGATGCTCGTCTTCGACAGCGGCAGCACGACGTCCCAGAAGAAGCGCAGCGGCCCCGCGCCGTCGATGCGCGCCGCGTCCATCAGCTCGTCGGGCAGCGTCATGAAGAACTGGCGGAACAGGAACGTCGCGGTGGCCGACGCGATCAGCGGCAGCGAGAGCCCCGCGTAGGTGTTCGTCAGGTGCAGCGTCGACACGACCTGCACGGTCGGGAAGATCCGCACTTCCACCGGCAGCATCAGCGTGATGAAGATCAGCCAGAACGCCGTATTGCGGAACGGGAAGCGGAAATAGACGATCGCGTACGCGGACAGGATCGACATCGCGATCTTGCCGACCGCGATCCCGAGCGCCATCGCGAAGCTGTTCACGAGCAGGCGGCCGAACGGCGCCGTCGTGCCGCCGCTGCCGTGCCCCCAGATGTACGCGACGTTCTCGAACAGGTGCGTGCTCGGCACGAGCGACAGCGGCACCGTCAACACTTCCTGCGCGTTCATCGTCGCCGCGCAGAACGCGACGTAGACGGGAAACACGATCAGCACGACGCCCGCGATCAGCACCGCGTGGCAGAACAGGTCGAAGCCCTTGCGATTTTCGATCATGCGTATTGCACCCTGCGTTCGACGAAGCGGAACTGGATCACCGTGAGCGCGACGACGATGATCATCAGCACGACCGACTGCGCGCCCGAGCTGCCGATGTCGAGCCCCTGGAAGCCCTCCGCGAAGATCTTGTAGATCAGCGTCCTGGTGCTCTGCGCCGGGCCGCCGCCGGTGGCCGCGTCGATCACCGGGAAGGTGTCGAAGAACGCGTAGACGAGGTTCACGACCAGCAGGAAGAAACTCGTCGGCGACAGCAGCGGCAGCACGATGTTGAAGAAGCGCCGCACCGGCCCCGCGCCGTCGATCGCCGCCGCCTCGATCAGCGAGCGCGGAATCGCCTGCAGCCCCGCGTAGAAGAACAGGAAGTTGTAGCTCACCTGCTTCCACACCGATGCCAGCACGACGAGGAACATCGCCTGCTCGCCGTTCAGCGCGTGGTTCCACACGATGCCGCCCTTCGCGAGCGCATACGTGATCAGGCCGATGCTCGGGTTGAACAGGAACGCCCACAGCACGGCCGCGATCGTCGGCGCGACCGCGTACGGCCAGATCAGCAGCGTGCGGTACACGCGTGCGCCGCGGATCACGCGGTCGGCGCATGCGGCCAGCAGCAGCGACACGACGAGCCCGCTCACGGTGACCAGCGAACTGAACACGAGCGTCGTGCGCAACGAATCGAGATACAGCGGATCGGCGAACAGGTGCGTGAAGTTCGCGAGGCCGACGAATTCGCTCGACGTGCCGAACGCGTCCTGCATCTGCGTCGACTGCCACAGCGCGACGCCGGCCGGCCACAGGAAGAACACGGCGGTGATCGCGAGCTGCGGCGCGATCAGCAGGTACGGCACCGGGCTCGTACCGAAACGGGAACGGGATTGCATCGCGGATATCCGGTCAGGCGAAACGGAAGGGAAGCCGCGCCGCCGGACGGCACGCGCTGGCGCGCGGCACCGCCGGCGGCACGAAGCGATGCGTGCTCAGCCGCCCGACTTCTCGAAGCGGCGCAGCAGCTCGTCGCCGCGCGACGCAGCCGAATCGAGCGCGTCCTTCGGCGACTTCTTCTGCGCCCAGACCTGTTCGAACTCCTCGTCGACGACCGTGCGGATCTGCGGCATGTTGCCCAGGCGCAGCCCCTTCGTGTACGGCAGCGGCGGCTTGTTCAGCATCTGCTTGATCGCGGTTTCGGCGCTCGGGTTCTTCGCGTAGAAGCCCTGCTGGCGCGTCAGGTCGTACGCGGCGGTCGTGACCGGCAGGTAGCCCGTGTCCTGGTGCCACTTCGCGGCGACGGGCGGCGAAGCCAGGTACGCGAGGAATTTCGCGACGCCCTTGTAGGTCGCCGGATCCTTGCCGGCCAGCACCCACAGGCTCGCGCCGCCGATGATCGCGTTCTGCGGCGCGCCCTTCACGTTCGCGTCGTACGGCAGCATGCCCGTGCCGTAGCTGAACTTCGCGAATTTCTGCACGTTCGCGAGCGCGCCCGACGACGTCGTCAGGATCCCGCAGTCGCCGCTGTAGAACTTCGCCGACGCTTCATCCTTGCGGCCCGCGTACGTGAACGTGCCGTCCTTCGCCATCTGCTGGAGGAAGGAGATATGTTCGATCTGCTGCGGCTTGTTGAACTCGAGCACGGCGTCGGTGCCGTCGAAGCCGTTGTTGCGGCTCGCGAACGGCAGCCCGTGCCATGCGCTGTAGTTTTCGAGCTGGATCCAGCCCTGCCAGCCGGTCGTGAAGCCGCACGCCATGCCCGACTTGCGCAGCTTCTCGGCATCGGCCTTCACGTCGGCCCACGTCTTCGGCGGCTGGTTCGGATCGAGGCCGGCCTTCTTGAACGCGTCCTTGTTGTAGTACAGCACCGGCGTCGAGCTGTTGAACGGCATCGACACGAGGTGGCCCGTCTTCGCGTCGCTGTAGTAGCTCGCGATGGTCGGCACGAACGCCTTTTCGTCGAGCGTCACGCCGGCCTGCTTGAACACGTCGTAGACCGGCACGACCGCCTTCTTCGCCTGCATCATCGTCGCCGTGCCGACTTCGTAGACCTGCAGGATCGCCGGCGCGTTGCCGCTGCGATAGGCCGCGATGCCCGCCGCGAGCGCCTGGTCGTAAGTGCCCTTGAAGACCGGCACGATCTTGTAGTCGCTTTGCGACGCGTTGAACTGGTCGGCGATCGCGTTGACCCGCTCGCCGAGCGCGGCCTCCATCGCATGCCAGAACTGGATTTCCGTCGCGGCGAGCGCCGCGTGCTGTACCCCGAACATCAGCGCGCCGCCGAGCGCGATCGAACGAACCAGTGTCCCCGCAGGCTTCTTCTTCATCGACCTCTCCTATGAAAACGTTACCAACAGCGTGTGCAACATTCCCGTCGCCATTGAACCGGCGAAGTCTAGTGATCGTTTGTGACAGTCAGTTGTCGTTGATGACGAACAGGCGCTGATATTCCTTCAGCGCGAAGCGGTCGGTCATGCCGGCGATGTAGTGCGCGACGAGACGCGGCTGCTGCGCCGCGTCGTCGGACTGGTACGGCGGCGGCAGCAGGCGCGGATCGTCGATGAACGCGTCGAACAACCCCGTGACGACGCGTTGCGCCTTGCTCGCCATGCGCATCACCTTGTAGTGGCGATACAGGTTCTTGAAGAGGAAGCGCTTGAGCGCGGCGGCCTGCGCGGCGACCTCGGGACTGTGCGACACGAGCGGCGGCGCGGCGCGCACGTCGTCGAGCGACGCGGGCGCGACGCGGGCGAGATTGCGCGTCGTCTCGTCGATCAGGTCGACGATCAGCGTGTTGATGATGCGGCGCACCGTCTCGTGCACGAGACGGCGGCCTTCGAGGTGCGGGAATTCGGCGAGCGCCGCTTCGTAGTGGCGCTGCCACAGCTCGACTTCCGCGAGCTGCTCGATCGTGATCAGGCCGGAGCGCAGGCCGTCGTCGACGTCGTGGTTGTTGTAGGCGATCTCGTCGGCGATGTTCGCGAGCTGCGCTTCGAGCGACGGCTGGCGGCCCTGCAGGAAGCGCTCGCCGAGCGCGCCGAGCTTGCGCGCATTCTCGCGCGAGCAGTGTTTCAGGATGCCTTCGCGCGTCTCGAAGCACAGGTTCAGCCCGTTGAACGCGCCGTAGTGCTCCTCGAGCTCGTCGACCACCGCAAGGCTCTGCAGGTTGTGCTCGAAGCCGCCGTGCTCGCGCATGCATGCATTCAGCGCGTCCTGCCCGGCATGGCCGAACGGCGTATGGCCGAGATCGTGCGCGAGCGAGATCGCTTCGACGAGATCCTCGTTCAGTCGCAGGTTGCGCGCGACCGAGCGCGCGATCTGCGCGACTTCGAGGCTGTGCGTGAGGCGGGTGCGGAACAGGTCGCCTTCGTGATTGACGAAGACCTGCGTCTTGTATTCGAGCCGGCGGAACGCGGTCGAATGGACGATGCGATCGCGATCGCGCTGGAATTCGGTGCGCGCCGCCGGCGGGGTTTCCGGATGGCGGCGGCCGCGCGACTGCGACGCGTGCGCGGCATACGGAGCGAGATGGGCTTCCAGCGCCGCCAGCGTCGGCGGCTCGGCCACCGGCGCGGCGGACGCGCGGCTGGCTTCGGGCAGTGTACTGCTGGATGTCTCGCTCACGTCTCCTCCATGTCAGGGGCGCCGGCGGATCCGGGCCGCCGTTAGCGCGTCGTCTGCGCCAGTGTAGCGAATACCGCTTCGTCCGGCGCCTGCGTGATCAGCGTATCGCCGAATCGCTTCAGCAGGATGAACTTGATCGCGCCGGCCTCGGCCTTCTTGTCGACGCGCATCAGGTCCATGTAGCGCGCGTCGCCGAGCGCGGGCCCGCGGGTCGGCAGATGCGCGGCCGCGATCACCGCATCGAGGCGCTGCCGCGACGCTTCGTCGAGCAGGCCGAGCCGCACCGACAGGTCGCCCGCCATCACCATCCCGCAGCCGACCGCCTCGCCGTGCAGCCATTCGCCGTAGCCGAGCCCGGCCTCGATCGCATGGCCGAACGTGTGGCCGAAGTTCAGGATCGCGCGCAGGCCGCCTTCGCGCTCGTCGGCCGCGACGACGCTCGCCTTGATCTCGCACGAACGCTTCACCGCATGCGCGAGCGCTGCGGGCTCGCGACGGTTCAGCGCATCGACGTTCGCCTCGATCCAGTCGAAGAACCCGGCATCGGCGATCGCGCCCGTCTTGATGACTTCGGCGACGCCCGCCGCCAGTTCGCGATCGGGCAGCGTCGTCAGCGCGCCGATGTCCGCGATCACGGCCTGCGGCTGGTAGAACGCGCCGATCATGTTCTTGCCGAGCGGGTGGTTGATGCCCGTCTTGCCGCCGACCGACGAATCGACCTGCGACAGCAGCGTGGTCGGCACCTGGATGAACGGCACGCCGCGCATGTAGCACGCCGCGGCAAAGCCGGTCATGTCGCCGACCACGCCGCCGCCGAGCGCGACGAGCGTCGTCTTGCGATCGGCGTGATCCGTCAGCAGGCCGTCGAAGATCAGGTTCAGCGTTTCCCAGTTCTTGTATGCCTCGCCGTCCGGCAGCACGACCGTCGACACGCGCTTGCCGAGCGGCGCGAGCGCGGCGCGCAGCGCGTCGCCGTAGAGCGGATCGACCGTCGTGTTCGTGACGATCGTGACCGACGAACCCTTGATGTGAGGCGCGAACAACTCGGTGCGGCCGATCAGGCCGGCGCCAATATGAATCGGATAGGCGCGGTCGCCCAGATCGACGTTGACAGTAATCATGCTTGTAGCGGCTTGGCAATGACGCCGGCCAGTTCGAGTTGCATCAACACCATGTTGACGAGACCGTTGACCGACGGACGGCCGGTCTCGATGACGAAATCCGCGCATTCGCGGTACAGCGGGTCGCGCACTTCGTACAGCGCTTCGAGACGCCCCTTCGGATCTTCCGTCTGCAACAGCGGGCGGTTCTTGTCCTTGCGCGTGCGCAGCCACAGATCGTGCGGATTGGCGCGCAGGTAGACGACGATGCCGTTGGTTTTCAGGCTGTCGCGGTTTTCCGGGCGCAGCACCGCGCCGCCGCCCGTCGCGAGCACGATGTTCTCGCGCTGCGCGAGCTCGGCGATCACCTGCGTTTCGCGATCGCGAAACCCGGCCTCGCCCTCCAGCTCGAAGATCACCGGAATGCGCGCGCCCGTACGGGCCTCGATTTCGTGGTCGGAGTCGAAGAACGTCCTGTCGAGACGACGCGCGACCGCACGGCCCACGGTGGTCTTACCCGCTCCCATAAGGCCGACGAAAAATACGTTTGCATGTGGGTCCCGCGCTTGCAACGGCTTCCTCTGCTTCAATCTTGCTGGTGTGTGGCGCAGCTTACTGGCAAAGCGGCTGCCTTGTCGAGCCTGCGCCGGCGGCTTCCGGCCCCGTTTTCTCGGCATCCGCGTCGCCCGCGCCGGGTGCGCCGCAGCGCGCATCGACGACGGTCGGCGTGATGAAGACGACCAGTTCGTTGCGCTGGTCGCGCTGCGCGCGGTGCCGGAAAAGCGCGCCCAGAAACGGTATTTTGCCCAAGAGCGGCACCCGCGTCACATCGTTCCGGTTCAGTTGTTCATAGATGCCGCCGATCGCGACCGTCCCGCCGTTCTCGACCTCGACGCGCGTCTGCACATGCTTCGTATGGATCGCAGGGCCCGCCGCGGTCGGCTCGCCGACGCTGTCCTTGGTCACGTCGAGATCGAGCACCACGCGCCCGTCCGGCGTGATCTGCGGCTCGACCTCGAGCTTGAGCGTCGCGCGGCGGAACTGCACGCCGCTCATGCCATTGCCCACCTTCGCCTGGTACGGCAGCTCGGAGCCCTGCTCGACGATGGCCTTCACGCGGTCGGCCGTCACCACCCGCGGACGCGAAACGATCTGGCCCCGGCCTTGGGCCTCCAGCGCGCTCAACTCGATGTCGAGTACGCGGCTGAGCGGCGCGGAGAACAGCGTGAAGCCGGCGGTCGCCGCGTCGAAGCCGCCGAGCGGCCGCGCGGCGAGGTCAAGCGCGTTGCGCGCGTCCGCCGCGAAGGACGCGCCCTCGGCCGACGACGGCCGCCCCTGCGCACGCAGCGCGACACGTGCGCCGAGGTTGCGCGAGAAACCCTGCTCGCCTTCGACGATGCGGGCCTCGATCCGGACCTGCCCCGACGGCCGGTCGATCGCGTCGATCAGGCCCGCGATCTGCACGATACGCGGCGCGAGATCGGTCACGAACAGCAGGTTGGTACGCGGATCGGCCGCCGCCGCGCCGCGCTTCGACAGCAGGCGCTGGCCGGTCGCGCCGGCCAGCAGCCGTTGCACGTCCTGCGCGCGCGGATAGTGCAGCGCGAACGTCCGGCTCGCGAGCGGCTCCAGATCGGCGGCCCGCGCGTGCATGTCGAAGCGCTCGCGTTCGCGCGCAGCCAGCTCGGCCGCCGGTGTGACCCAGATCACGTTGCCGCGCCGGGACATCGCGAGCCCGTGCGTGTCGAGCAGCGTGTCGAACGCGTCGCGCCAGCGGACATTGTTCAGACGTAACGTGACCGTGCCGCGCACCTGTTCGCCGACGACGATATTGAGCCCCGTGAACCGCGCGATCGCGTCGAACGCAGCGGCGAGCCCGACGCCCTGCAGATTCAGCGAGAGCCGCCGCGCGTCATCCGCATCGCCCGGTTGCCGTGCCGCGGCGTCGCTCATCCGGGCCGGCGGCGCCAGCGGGATCGGCGGTCCCTCCAGTGTCGGGGCCGTTGCGGCGGTTTCCGTCTGCGCCGCCGTGCGCGCCGCCTGATCGAATGGCGGCGAGCCGGCGTCGTGCGCTACCGCGCTGTCCACGCCTTCGGCCACGCGCTGCGGCTGCGGCAAACCCGGCACCGACACATCCGTCGACCCGGCCGGCCAGACCGCCGGCAGCGGCGGCAACGACGCGTTTGCGCCGGCCGCCGTCACGCCGGCCCAGACGGCGAGCACCCAATAGCCGTGCTTGGTCATGGCCGGCCTCCGTCGTCCAGGACGAGCCGCAGCGATCCGTCCGCCGTCGCAAGCGTCACGGCCGCGCGGTCGACACGCACCACGCGCGCGGCCCCGAGCACGTCGCCAGGCGCGACGGCCGTGAACGCGCCGTCGCCGTCGTCGAACAACGCGAGACCGGTACGCGCGTCGCGAATCGTGCCGGCAAGGCGGGCTGCGCGCCCCGCCGCTTCGGCCGGGGCCGCGTCGCCGAACGGATCGGCGTCGGGCGCAGCGGCGCGAACCGGCGTGTTGCCCGCTGTAACCGCTGTCGCCGGCAGCGCCGGAAACACGTCGACGGACATGTCCACCCGCGCCGCCGACGTGCCGCGTTCGATACGCAGCGCCGACGGTACCGCCAGCACCGGGAAGCGCGCCAGCCCGTCAACCATATGCAGCAGCGCGCGAAAACCGCCATCCGCGGCGATGTGCACGGTGCGTCGGCCGTCCGGTGCCGCGCCATCGGCGCGCTGCGGTTCGATCGATACGCCGTGGAACCCGCTCGACGCGGCGAGATCGGCCAGCGCCAGCATCAGCGCGGCCCATTCCGGCGTAGGCGGCAAGCGCTCGCCACGCGTTGACGCAGGATGTCCGTCGCGTCGCTGTCCAGCGGCAGCCAGCACGCCCTGCGCATCGGCCGCGCGCGACTGCGCTGCGGCGAGCAACGCGCGACTCTGCGCCAGCCCGCTCCAGTCGGCGGCATTCGCCAGATGAATGCCGCCTGCCAGCACGGCCGCGAACGCCAGCACGCAACCCGCGGCATGCGCGGCCGCCGGCGGCACGCGCGGCACGCGGCCCGGCGCGGCGCCTGCGCGCAGCGCCGGCCGATGCACGAGCGCCGTCATGCTCCACCTCCCGACACCGTCCGCGACGACATCGCGCCGTGCCAGCGCAACTGCACGGAAAACCGGAACGGCGTCCCGGCCGTCGAAGCCGGCGCATCCGAGGCAGGCTTCAACGTCTCTATATCGATCCGCCAGTCGCGCTGCTCGCGCGCCATCGCGGCGAGCCACCGCGCAGCCGCCCGGTAACTCACGGCGCGCGCATCGAGCACGGCGCCGGTCGTCGTCATGCGCAGCGCGTCGAGCCGGATATGATCGGCGCGCACCTGCTTCAGGGTCGCCAGCAACGCTGCCACGCGCCGGTAAGGCGCGGCCAGCGCAGCCGCCTGCGCGTCGCGCTGCGCGATGGCCGCGGCGGCATTGGCGACGCGCGTCGCAACTGCCACCTGCGGCTGCAACTGCCGCAGCCGTGCCTCCACGCCGGCGCGCTCCGCGTCCACCCGCCACCGCGACAACACGGCGGCGCCCGTCCACAGGCCGACGCCGAGCACGCCCAGCAGCATCGCCACACCGCACTGCGCGGCCCGGCGACGCCGCAACGCGTGCGCCAACCGCTCGCGGTACGGCAGCAGATTGAAGTCGCCGAGCACCGCGTGGAGCGCCTGCTCGGCCGCCACCGCCGCGCCCGCGTTTGCCGCCACGTGAGCGGCCATCATTCCCACACCCCGCGCAACGCCAGCCCGAACGCGACGGCAAACGCCGGGCCGCCCGGCATGCCGGCGCGCGCGCACGGCTGGCCGTCCCAGCCCGTGCAGTCGAACGGGACCACCGCCGTGCCGAGCACGTCGCCGATCGCGGCGACGGACGTATCGAAGCGGGCGATGCATCGCTCGTCCCCGGCGACGAATACGCAACGCACGTCCCCGAACACGTGCCGGCGCAACGCATCGGGAAGTGCCTCCGGCAACGTGCCGGACAACGTCAGCACCGGGACGACCGACGAGCCGTCGATTCGCCAGCCGCGCACGCCCGCGTCGCGGAACCAGAGCACGGCGTAGGCGCCCTGCGCGTCGAGCTCGAACCGCGCGGCATAGCGCAGCGCGCGCAGCACGGCGGCCGACTCGCCATCGATCACCGTCAGGTCGATACCGGCCTGCGCGGCCACGTCGATCCGCCGCTCGAGCAGCGCCAGCGGCGCCACCGCCACCGCGATCTCGCCGGACCGCACGCCGCCGTAATGCCGCCAGTCGAACGCGAGACTGTCCGGCGCGAGCCCCGAGATGCGTTCGGCGGCCTGCCGCGCGGCATCCTCGATGTCGCCGCGCCCGGCCAGATCGAGTGTCGCGGTGCGCATCTCGTCGTCGTTCAGCGCCATCACGCCGCATGCGTCGCACCGCACCTCGGCCGCCGACAGCCGCGCCACCGCTGCCGCGAGCGAGCGCGCGACCGCTGCCCAGCGCGCGTCCTCCGGCCCGTCCGCCAACCCGACCGGTTCCCGCTCGAGCCCCTCGACGTGCACGTTCGCTTCCCTGCCGCGCCGGCTCAGCACGGCCACCCGCACCTCGTGCGCACCGACGTCGATTCCCGTCGACCGATGCCTGCCCTGTGCAAACCGCGCCACCCATCGTCCTGCCATCCCAGCCTCCCGAGATCTTCGCGGCCCACGCCGCGTTTCCGAGACCTGATTCTGCAAAGCGACGCGCGCGGCCGACAGTCGGCCAAACGGCCAGTATCTGCTCACGGCAGCCGTGCACGGACTATGCTGACGGCACGCCGACCCGCGGCTTTCCGACGGGCGCCCCCCGCGTCAGGACCGGTCTTACCGGGCAGCTATAATCGCGGGACTGTTTTCCGGTATGCCTATGCAATCCACGACTCCTACGTCCCCGCCTCCCGCCCCGGAGCCGAAGAAGCGGCCCTGGTGGCAAAAAGTCCTGCTCGGCTTCGCCGCGATGTGCGTGGCCCTCGTCGTGGCCGGCGGCCTCGTGCTCGGCTACGCGCTCGTCGTGGCCTGGCCGAACATGCCGTCGCTCGACGCGTTGACCGACTATCGGCCGAAGGTGCCGCTGCGCATCTATACGTCCGATCACGTGCTGATCGGCGAATTCGGCGAGGAGCGTCGCGACGTCGTCCATTTCAAGGACGTGCCCGACTCGCTGAAGAAAGCGATCCTCGCGATCGAGGACGCGCGCTTCTACGACCACGGCGGCGTTGACCTCACCGGTATCATCCGCGCCGGCTTCGTCGCGCTGACGAACGGCCATGCGTCGCAGGGCGCGAGCACGATCACGATGCAGGTCGCGCGCAACTTCTTCCTGTCGAGCGAGAAGACCTACACGCGCAAGATCTACGAGATGCTGCTCGCGTACCGGATCGAGCGCGCGCTGACCAAGGATCAGATTCTCGAGGTCTACATGAATCAGATCTATCTCGGCCAGCGCGCGTACGGCTTCGCGAGCGCCGCGCGGGTCTATTTCGGCAAGGACCTGAAGGACATCACGCTCGCGGAAGCCGCGATGCTCGCGGGGCTGCCGAAGGCGCCGTCCGCGTACAACCCGGTCGTGAACCCGAAGCGCGCGAAGGTGCGCCAGGAATACATCCTCCAGCGGATGCTCGAGCTGAACTTCATCACGCGCGAACAGTACGACGAAGCATCCGCGCAGCCGCTCGTCGTCAAGGGTCCGGGCCGCGACTTCAGCGTGCACGCCGAGTACGTGGCCGAAATGGTCAGACAGATGATGTACGCGCAGTATCGCGAGGAAACCTACACACGCGGCTTCAACGTCGTCACGACGATCGATTCCGCGGACCAGCAGGTCGCGTACACCGCGCTGCGCAAGGGCATCATGGATTACGAGCGCCGCCACGGCTATCGCGGGCCGGAAGGCTTCATCGAGCTGCCGGCCGGTGCCGACGACCGCGAACAGGCGATCGACGACGCGCTGCTCGAGCACCCCGACAACGGCGAGCTGATCGCCGCGGTCGTGACCACCGCGAGCCCGCGCCAGATCACGGTGGCGTTCATCGACGGCAGCACCGCGACGATCGACGGCGACAACCTGCGCTTCGCGTCGGGCGCGCTGTCGGCCAACGCGCAGCCGAACCGCCGCATCCGGCCGGGCGCGATCGTGCGCGTGGTGAAGAACGACGCCGGCAAGTGGTCGATCACGCAGTTGCCGCAGGTCGAAGGCGCGTTCCTGTCGATCGTCCCGCAGGACGGGGCGATCCGCTCGCTCGTCGGCGGCTTCGACTACAACAAGAACAAGTTCAACCACGTCACGCAGGCGTGGCGGCAGCCGGGTTCGTCGTTCAAGCCGTTCATCTACTCGGCGTCGCTCGACAAGGGCCTCGGGCCGGCCACCGTGATCAACGACGGCCCGCTGTATTTCAGCGCCGCGGAAACGGGCGGCCAGCCGTGGGAGCCGAAGAACTACGGCGGCGGCTTCGAGGGCCCGATGTCGATGCGCACCGCGCTGCAGCGCTCGCGCAACCTCGTGTCGATCCGGATTCTCAACAACATCGGCACGAAATACGCGCAGCAATACATCACGCGCTTCGGCTTCGACGCCGATCGCCATCCGGCCTATCTGCCGATGGCGCTCGGCGCCGGCCAGGTCACGCCGCTGCAGATGGCCGGCGCGTACTCGGTCTTCGCGAACGGCGGCTACCGCGTCAATCCGTACCTGATCGCCGAAGTCACCGATCCGAACGGCGCGATCGTCGCGCGCGCGCAGCCGCTCATCGCCGAGCAGAATGCGCCGCGCGCGATCGACGCACGCAACGCCTACGTGATGAACAGCCTGCTGCAGAGCGTCGCGCAGCGCGGCACGGGCGCGCGGACCAACATACTGAAGCGCACCGACCTCGCGGGCAAGACCGGCACGACGAACGACTCGCACGACGCGTGGTTCGCCGGCTACCAGCACACGCTCGCCGCGATCGCGTGGATCGGCTACGACAATCCGCGCAGCCTCGGCGATCGCGAAACCGGCGGCGGCCTGTCGCTGCCGGTCTGGATCGACTACATGGGCGCCGCGCTGAAGGGCGTGCCCGAGTTCAAGCCGACGGTGCCGGACGGCGTCGAATCGCTCGGCGGCGAACTGTACTTCACCGAGTTCACGCCGGGGCACGGCTTCGTGTCGACGGTCGGCGTGCCGCAGGCGCCGGCCGCGCAGAACGTCGACGAGGCCGTGCCGCACGTCGACGAGCAGGAAAAGCAGGACATCATGAACCTGTTCCAGGGCCACTGACCCGCGGCCCGACCATGAAAAAAGCGCCCCGCGGGGCGCTTTTTCTTTGGGGCCGACGTTCGGGGCCTGCTGCCCCGGCCGTCACGCGCTGAACGTGATCGGCAGGCCGGCCTGCTGGGTCGCGTACTCGGTGAGCGCCGAGAAGAATTCGGTGCCGGTGCGCGTATCGCGCCATGCGCCGTCGATGAAACGGTAGTGGAATCCGCCCGCCTTCGCGGCGATCCACACTTCCTTCATCGGCGGCTGCAGGTTGACGATGATCTTCGAACCGTTCTCGAACGTCAGCGTCAGCACGCTGCCGTTGCGCTCCAGATCGATGTCGTGATCGCCGTCGTTCGCGACGTCCACGGTACGCTCGACGGCCGCGAGCACGGCCTCGGCACGGGCCAGGTATTCAGTATCGGACATGCTAAACTCTATCGGTTAAATTGTTCAGGAACGATCATGCGAGTCGTTTTCCGGATGAGCGCGATTGTAGCGGCTTTGGCGATTCTTGCCGGCTGCGGTCAAAGCGGCGCACTCTATCTGCCCACCGTGCCTCCGATGCCCAAGCCGATCCAGCAGCAGGACACGCCGCCGTCGGACGTGAAACCGACCGACGAAAACGCGTCGTCCGACGAGACGCCCGACACGTCCGGCTCGCCGCTCATGCTGTCGCCCGAACTGTCGAGCAGCGCATCGACCATGCCCGCCCCGGCATCGGGCCCGGCCGCCACGAAGTAACGACGCGCTGCCGCCCGCGCGGCGCGCAACGAGGCGATGACTTCCCGGTCATCGCCTTTTGTTTTTCCGGCCGCCCCGTCACGCGCGCACGCGCCGCCATCCCCACGCCACCAGCCGCCAGCCGAGCAGCGCGGCGACGATCGCCGCGTAGAGCTTCGGCTGCCCGAGATTGTGCTTGCCGGCCCGCATCCACCAGAAGTGCAGCACGCCGAACAGCGCGATCGCGTAGATCGCGCGGTGCAGCGTCGCCCAGTGGCGACCGAGCCGGCGCACCATCGCGCGCGGCGACGTCGCGGCGAGCGGAATCAGCAGCACGAACGCCGCGAAGCCGACCGTGATGAACGGGCGCTTGCCGACGTCCTTCAGGATCGCGACGACGTCGAACCACTTGTCGAACCACAGGTAGGTCGTGAAATGCAGCATCGCGTAAAAGAACGCGAACAGCCCGATCATCCGGCGAAAGCGCAGCAGCGGCGCGAAGCCCGTCATGCGCCTGAGCGGCGTGACGGCCAGCGTGACGCACAACAGGACGAGCGTCCACAAGCCCGTCGAGCGCGTGATGAATTCGATCGGATTCGCGCCCAGCCGGTCGGTCAGCCCGAACAGCACGATGCGCGCGAGCGGATAGAGGCCGGCCGCGAACACCAGCACCTTGGCCGGTGCGAGCCAGCGCGGCGCGGCGGGACGGACGGCACCGGCCCGCGCCGCGCGTGCGGCCGGTTCGGCGCCTGTGGCACGCACGGGCGTGAGCGTCGAAGGAGGCATGTCGTTTCTCACCGTCGCGCTCAGAAGTTCTTCTTCAGGTCCATGCCCTGATACATCGATGCGACCAGATCGCCGTAGCCGTTGAACATCAGCGTCTTGCGCTTCGGCGTGAAGAAGCCGTCCTCGCCGATGCGCCGCTCGGTCGCCTGGCTCCAGCGCGGATGATCGACGTTCGGGTTCACGTTCGAATAAAAGCCGTACTCGTTCGCGGCGTACGTGTTCCAGCTCGTCTTCGGCTGCTTGTCGACGAAGCGGATCTTCACAAGCGACTTCGCACTCTTGAAGCCGTACTTCCACGGCACGACGATCCGCACCGGCGCGCCGTTCTGGTTCGGCAGCACCTGCCCGTAGACGCCCATCGTCAGCAGCGTCAGCGGATTCATCGCCTCGTCCATGCGCAGCCCTTCCGAATACGGCCAGTCGAGCACGGGCGTCGACAGGCCCGGCATCTGCGACGGATCGGCCAGCGTGATGAACTGCACGTATTTCGCGTTGCCGGTCGGCTGCACGCGCTTGATCAGCTCGGACAGCGGCACGCCGATCCAAGGGATCACCATCGACCAGCCCTCGACGCAGCGCAGCCGGTACACGCGCTCCTCGAGCGGCGCGAGCTTCAGCAGCTCGTCGAGATCGAACACCTTCGGGTGCTGCACCTCGCCTTCGACGCTCACGCGCCACGGACGCGGCCGCAGCGTGCCCGCGTTCTGCGCCGGGTCGCTCTTGTCGGTGCCGAATTCGTAGAAGTTGTTGTAGGACGTGATGTCCTTGAACGGCGTCACCTTGTCGATGGCGACGAACTTCGGGTTCGTTCTTGCCGCGAGCTTCGCCGCCCGCGGGTCGGGCGACGCATACGCGGCGAGCGCCGCGCCGCTGGTGCCGAACAGGCCGCCCGCGGCCGCGAGGCCGGCCGCCTGCAACACGCGCCGCCGGTTCTCGAACACCGCGCGCGGGGTGATCTCGCTCGGCGCGATATCCGCGCCGGTCAGTACGTTACGCAAAGGGCGTTTGATCCACATCGTGCAGCTCCTCCCGCATGCGCGGCGCGCATGCTTCATCAGCGTTCGACCCGGCTCGTCACGCGCCGTTCGACGCCCGGTTCGCCCACCCGTTACAAAACAAAACCGCCGGGCACGCAGTGCACCGGCGGTTCGATAGTCGGACGAGCAACGGAAATCTTACAGCTTGCCGTAGCTGTGCAGCCCGGACAGGAACATGTTGACGCCGAGGAACGCGAACGTCGTGACCAGCAGGCCGGTGAGCGCCCACCACGCGGCCACCGCGCCGCGCAGGCCCTTCATCAGCCGCATGTGCAGCCACGCCGCGTAGTTCAGCCACACGATCAGCGCCCAGGTTTCCTTCGGGTCCCAGCTCCAGTAGCCGCCCCACGCTTCGGCCGCCCACAGCGCGCCGAGGATCGTCGCGATCGTGAAGAACGCGAAACCGACCGCGATCGACTTGTACATCACGTCGTCGAGCACTTCGAGGGTCGGCAGGCGATCGGCGAGGATCCCGCGCTCCTTCATCAGGTACGCGACCGACACCATCGCCGACAGCGCGAAGCTGCCGTAGCCGATGAAGTTCGCCGGCACGTGGATCTTCATCCACCAGCTTTGCAGGGCCGGCACGAGCGGCTGGATCTGCTGCGCATCGCGCGCGACCGAGTACCACATCAGGAAGCCGACCGCCGCGCTGATGACCAGCAGCACGAACGCGCCGAGCGAACGCGTGCCGTAGTGGCCTTCGTAATACAGATAGAGCAGCGCGGTGATCAGGCTGAACAGCACGAACACTTCATACAGGTTCGACACGGGGATATGCCCGACGTCCGCACCGATCAGGTAGGACTCGTACCAGCGCACCATCAGCCCCGTGAAGCCCATCAGCACGGCGACCCACGTGAGCTTCTGGCCGATCGCGGCGCCCGTTTCCGAGCGCGCGAGCAGGCCGATCCAGTAGAAGATCGTCGCGAGCACGAACAGCGCGCTCATCCACAGGATCGCCGACTGGCTCGACAGGAAATACTTGAGGAAGAACGCCGAATCGGCGCGGGCGAGATCGCCCTGGTAGATCTGGATCGACAGCAGCGACAGCACGGCGATCGACGCCATCATCAGCCGCGCGGGCTTCCAGCGCCAGCCGAGCGCGACGAGCGCCGGCACGGTGCCGATCATCACCGCCTTGTCGTAGTAATCCATGTGCGCG
Source organism: Burkholderia sp. BCC0044 (assembly GCF_902832955.1). Classification (NCBI taxonomy): domain Bacteria; kingdom Pseudomonadati; phylum Pseudomonadota; class Betaproteobacteria; order Burkholderiales; family Burkholderiaceae; genus Burkholderia; species Burkholderia sp. BCC0044. The sequence goes on from NZ_CADFDO010000009.1 coordinate 146,726, forward strand.
TTGTAGTGCACGAGCGCATAGCCTGCGCCCGCCACCAGCGCCAGGGCGAACAGCCAGTCGAACAGCGACAGGCGCGCGAGGAACGGACGGTCGTCGAACAGCGGCGACGATGCCGGCGCCGGAGCCGACGCCGTACGGGAAGAGGAAACTTGCGTGAGATCCATGATGTTACCGGGTGGAATTCTCGGAATCGGAACCGCCGCCGGCAGGCGGGCGGGCCGTCGAAGCCGCACCGGCGGGCGCGGCGTCGCGAGGGGCGGCGCGCAAGGCGGCGCCGGCCGCGTCGCGCGTCTGCACGAATTCTTTCTCGAAATCGAAGGTCTTGCGGGCCGTGGACATTGCCATCACCACATCGACGCCCGAACCGGCGTCCTTCAGCCAGAACCAGAGCCGCCGCTCGCGCACGTAGAACATCGAGAAGATGCCGGCGACCAGCAGCAGGCTGCCAAGATACACCAGATTCTTGCCGGGTGCGCGCGTCAGCTGAAATACCGAAGCTTGCACCTGCTTGAAGGAGTCAAGCTGCAAATAGACCGGCGATCCATACAAGAAGCTGTCGGATAGCGCATTGATCGCGTTCTGCACGAAGCGGATCGTGTCGGTGCCCTGCTGCGCGGCCGGCTCGCCGGCACGCTCGCGCGCGATCTGCCAGACCTCCCACATCGAGCCCTCGAGCATCCGCAGCAGCAGGCTCGCGGCCTTCTCCTGCTCGCCCTTCGGCACCGAGCGGTCGATGAACGTCGCCACCGCCTGGAAGCCGCCGACCGGCTGGCCGTCCGCCCCGCGGCCGACGCTGTCGTCGCTCGCCGCAAAAAGGGTCAGCACCTTGGAAGCGCTGTCCTGCAGGCGGCCGCGCAGCGACGCGTCGCCCGGCAGCGAGCGCTGCGCGAAGCGCGCGGCGGCTTCGGTGCGCACGGCCGGATCCTCGAGCGCGGCGCGCAGGCGCATCCATTCGCCGATCGAATCCTGGCTGTCGGCCGGGATCCGCATGTAGCGGAACGGATCGTTCGGGCTCGCGCGCACGCCGGCGAGGAACACGCGCTCGCCGTTCATGTCGACCGGCAGCATGTAGTTGTTGAATTCGCGCGCCTGGCCGTCCTTGCCGCGAATCTTGTACTGCACCGACGGGCCGATGTTGTGGAGCTGCGTCGGCTTCGACGTCTTCGCGCCCGAGCCGAGCCGCTCGTCGAACACTTCCTTCAGCGAGCTCGTCGTCGCGACGCCGCGCACGTCCGGCTTGCCTTTCGCGTCGGCCATGTTCTCGACGTTGATCGCGCGGAAATCGGAGAACTCGATCGTGTCGCCGTCGGCGCCCGGGACCTGCAGCGGCGCCGAGCTGCCGATCGTGCCCTTCACGGGGACGGTCGCCGCGTGGCTGCCCGTCATCGGATAGGCCGTCATCTGCATCTGCGAGCCGCCGTCCTGGAAGCTCGACTGGTAGATCGACACGCCCTTGTACGTGAACGGCTTGTTGACCTCGACGCGCGCCGGGATCTTCCGGCCGGTCTCGCGATCGATCACGACGATGTCGCTCGCGAACAGCTTCGGCATGCCCGTCGTGTAGTAATCGACGATGAACTTGTCGAGCTGGATCGAGAACGGCAGATCCTGGATCAGCGAGCCGCTCGGCTGGTTCAGGATCGCGGTCGACACGAACTGGCCCTCCGGCACCCACGCGTAGCCGCGGAACGTCGGGTTCGACGCGGACAGGCGATGGTCGGGCGAGATCTCGCTGATCGTCGCGCTCGTGTTGACCGGGCTCTTGCCGAACATCAGCATCTGGAGTTTGATCGGCAGGTTGCTGTCGAGCAGGCCGCCGATACAGATCACGACGATCGCGAGGTGTGCGGAGATGTAGCCCCACTTGGTCATCGCGCCGCGCTTCGCGGAGATCAGCGTCGCGCCGTCGGTTTCGCGCACGACGTGCTTGTAGCCGGCCTTCGTGACGAACGTGGCGAGCGTCGCCGCGACGCTCGCGCGCGTGCCGGACGCCGTGTATTCGGCCTTGTGGTGGAAGGCACGCAGGCTGCCTTCGCGGACCTTGTCCTTCCAGCTCTTCGCATCGGCGAGCATCTTCGGCGCGTTGCGGATCACGCACAGCGAGATCGACGTGACGAGGAAGATCAGGATCAGCATGAACCACCACGCGCTGTACACGTTGTACAGGCCGAGCGAGCGGAAGATGTCCGCCCAGAACGGCCCGAACTGGTTCACGTAGTTCGGATACGGATCGTCCTGGGTCAGGACCGTGCCGATGATGCTCGCGATCGACAGCACCACCAGCAGCGCGATCGCGAAACGCATCGAGCTCAGCAGCTCGACCGCGCGTTTCGACGCACCCTGACCCGACTTCGACTGCAACCCCGACGTGGTAACGCTCATTCAAACTCCGACTAAGGGGAAACAGCCCCCACGCACACTATGTTCGCCTGGGGAGCGCAACTCCCCATCGCCTGCAAGCCGCGCCATCCCGGCTCGGCCCGGCGAGTGCCGACAAAAAAGAAGGGCGAGGCAACCGCAACGCGCGGCGCCCCACCCTTTTCTTGTTCTGACTCCGGCCGCCCTTCGGGCGCCCGGTCATTCCATTCGCGGCTGACCGCTCAACGCAGGCCCGCGATGTAATCCGCGACGGCCTTGATCTCGGTATCCGACAGCCGCGACGCGATCTGATGCATCGCCTCGTTGTTGTTGCGCGCGCCGGCACCCTGCTGGAACGCGGTCAACTGCGCGACCGTGTAATCGGCCCATTGCCCCGACAGACGCGGGTACTGGACCGGGATCCCCTGCCCCGTCGGCCCGTGGCAGCTCGCGCACGCCGGTACGCCCTTCTCCGCGATGCCGCCGCGATAGATCTTCTGGCCGACCGGCACGGTCGCCGCATTGCGTGCGGTACCGAGCTTCGTCGTCTGCGACCCGTAGTACGCGGCGACGTTGCGCATGTCGTCCGCGCTCAACGCGCTCGCGAATCCGACCATCACCGCGTTGTTACGCACCGGCCCCTTCGCGCCCGGCTGCGTCTTGAAGTCGTTCAACTGCTTGACCAGATATTCGGGATGCTGGCCGGCGAGCTTCGGGAAACTGCCCGACGCGCTATTGCCGTCGGCGCCGTGACACGACGCGCACACTTGCCCGGCAATCGCCTTGCCGCGGTCCAGATCCGGCTTGGCCGCATCTGCCGCGTTTGCCTCCGCTACGAAACCTACGAACCCTGCTGCAACCTGAAGCACCATCAGAGACTTGCACAGTCGATTCATTCGCACACCCTGTTTCGTCTTGTGGGAATTTGAGGTTCTGCAAAAAACGACGGCGTTCAGTCTACCGCAGAAGCCACATAAAAGCGCGAGGCAGGCGCCCGGTGGCCTTCGGCAAAACCGCCGTATTGTACAATATCGTGCTGAAAGCTCCCGCGCCTATCGGGGCTACCCCGCCTCCACCAAGCGGCTCGCGCCGCCCGTCCTTCCGGTTCCCATGGCCTTTTTGCTCCATCAAGCCCGCTTCTACACGACCGTCAACCATCTGCGCGACCTGCCGCCGACGGTCCAGCCGGAAATCGCGTTCGCGGGCCGCTCGAATGCCGGCAAGTCGACGGCGATCAACGTGCTGTGCAACCAGAAGCGGCTGGCCTTCGCGTCGAAGACGCCCGGCCGCACGCAGCATATCAACTACTTCTCCGTCGGCCCGGCTGCCGAGCCCGTCGCGAACCTCGTCGACCTGCCCGGCTACGGCTATGCGGAAGTGCCCGGCGCCGCGAAGGCGCACTGGGAAATGCTGCTGTCGTCCTATCTCGCGACGCGCTCGCAGCTCTGCGGCCTGATCCTGATGATGGATTCGCGCCGTCCGCTGACCGATCTCGACCGGCGCATGATCGAGTGGTTCGCGCCGACCGGCAAGCCGATCCACACGCTGCTGACCAAGTGCGACAAATTGACGCGCCAGGAAAGCATCAACGCGTTGCGCAACACGCAGAAGGGGCTCGACGCGTATCGCGACCAGGGCGTGAAGGGCAAGCTGACGGTCCAGCTGTTCTCGGCGCTGAAGCGCACGGGGCTCGACGAGGCCCACGAACTGATCGAGAGCTGGCTGCGGCCGTCCGTCGCCGACGAAAACAGCGAGCCTGTAGCACAATGAACGGGCAACGCGCGGCTGGGATCGGCCGTGCGCACCTGACGGCACCTGCGGATTCGGCCGGCTCATAAAAAAACCCGCCGTTGAACGGCGGGTCAAACAGCCTAATCGAAAAACGACAGGCACCCGCTCAGGGAGGAGAAGCGGGGAGCTGCACGCAACGCGTGCCGCTCGATCGCTATCATATACCAACGATCTCGAAAATGACCTAAGGGTTCCGTAAGGTCCTTCTTGCCCTGATTTCTGCCAAATCGCCATGAGCTTCCATCCGCTTCATCGTCCGCGCCGGATGCGCCGCGACGACTTCTCCCGCCGCCTGATGCGCGAAAACCGCCTGACCACCGACGACCTGATCTACCCGGTGTTCGTCGTCGAAGGCACCAACGAGCGCCAGCCCATCCCGTCGATGCCCGGCGTCGAGCGTGTGTCGGTCGATCTGCTGATGCACGTCGCCGAGCAGTGCGTCGAACTCGGCGTGCCCGTGCTGTCGCTGTTCCCGGCCATCGAGCCGTCGCTGAAGACGCCCGACGGCCGCGAGGCGGCCAATCCGGAAGGCCTGATCCCGCGCGCGGTGCGCGAGCTGAAGAAGCACTTCCCGGAACTGGGCGTGCTGACCGACGTCGCGCTCGATCCGTACACGAGCCACGGCCAGGACGGCGTGCTCGACGAGAACGCCTACGTGATCAACGACGACACGATCGAGATCCTGATCGACCAGGCGCGTGCGCAGGCGGAAGCCGGCGTCGACATCGTCGCGCCGTCGGACATGATGGACGGCCGCATCGGCGCGATCCGCGAGATGCTGGAAAGCGACGGCCATATCCATACGCGCATCATGGCCTATTCGGCGAAGTTCGCATCGGCGTTCTACGGCCCGTTCCGCGATGCGGTCGGTTCGGCATCCAACCTGGGCAAGGGCAACAAGATGACCTACCAGATGGATCCGGCGAACAGCGACGAGGCGCTGCGCGAAGTGCGCCTCGACATCGACGAAGGCGCCGACATGGTGATGGTCAAGCCCGGCATGCCGTATCTCGACATCGTGCGCCGCGTGAAGGACGAGTTCCGCTTCCCGACCTACGTGTACCAGGTGAGCGGCGAATACGCGATGCTGAAGGCGGCCGCGATGAACGGCTGGCTCGACCACGACAAGGTCGTGCTCGAATCGCTGCTCGCGTTCAAACGGGCGGGCGCCGACGGCGTGCTCACGTATTTCGCGCTCGATGCCGCGCGTCTGCTGAAAGCGCAGCGCTGATCGCGCGCCGGCAGGCACCAGCAAAAAACGAAAACGGCGGGACACCTCGGTGTTCCGCCGTTTTTTGTTTACCGTCGATCGAGACCGTCAGTCAGCCCCGAATCTTCCGTTCGCCGGCTCGCCGCAGCCGGCCGCCGTCAGACCGTCGGAACGGCCGCCCGATCGAGGCTGCGCAGGAACGTGTCGGCCGCCTGATAGCCGACCACGCGGCCGATCTCGCGGCCGTGGCGATCGAAGAAGATGATGCCCGGCGGCCCGAACAGGTTGAAGCGCTTGAGCAGCGCCTGATCGTCCGGATTGTTCGCGGTGACGTCCGCGCGCACGAGGTGAAGCTGCGCGAGCCGTGCCTGCACGCGCGCGTCGGTGAACGTCAGATGCTCCATCTCCTTGCAGCTCACGCACCAGTCGGCGTAGAAGTCGAGCATCACCGGCTGGCCCGACGTCTTCAGCAGCGCGTCGAGTTCGCCGCTGGAGCGCACCGGGGCGAACGCGGGGCCGTCCTGCGCGGCAGCCGCGCCGGCCGTCGCCGCGCCGCCGGACGCCACCGTACGCGCCGCCAGCACGGCCAGCGGCTTGACGGGATCGGTCGAGCCCGCAGCCAGGCCGACGAGCAGCGTCGCGGCCCAGATCGCGAGCGCGGCGCCGACGCCGCGGCCCAGGCGGCGCCAGATCGACGCGGCGCCGGCATTCGGCGTGAACAACCCGAGCGCCGCAGCCGCGATCAGCAGCCACAACGCCGCGAGCACCATCTTCAGCCCGCCCGCGAGCACCGGCCACACGATCCACAACGCGGCCGCGAGCAGCACGATGCCGAAGAACACCTTCACGCCGTCCATCCACGCGCCTGCGCGCGGCAGCACCGTCCCGGCCCCGACGCCGACGACCAGCAGCGGCACGCCGAGCCCCAGCCCCATCGCGAATAGCGCCGCGCCGCCGAGCAACGCGTTGCCGGTGTGCGCGATGAAAGCGAGCACCGCGAACAGCGGCGCCGTCATGCATGCGCCGACGACCAGCGCCGACAACGCGCCCATCGCCGCAACCGCGATGAAGTGGCCGCCCTGGCGCGCGCTCGAGGCCTCGGCCGCGCCGTTCTGCCAGCGCTCCGGCAGCGCGATGTCCCTGCCCGAGATCAGCGACACCGCGAACGCGCTCAGCAGCACGCCGAACGCGCCGAGCACCCACGCGTTCTGCAACCATGCGCCGAGGCTCTGGCCGACCAGCGCGGCCGCGATGCCGAGCACCGTGTAGACCAGCGCCATGCCGACCACGTAGGTCAGCGACAACGCGAAGCCGCGTGCATGCGTCGCGCGCGTGCCCTGGCCGATGATGATCGCGGACACAATCGGAATCATCGGGTACGAACACGGCAGAAGGCTCAGCACGACACCCGCGACGAAGTAGAGCGCGACGATCGTGAAGAAGCCGTGCCCTTCGAGCAGCGACTGCGCGAAATCGGCGCTCGTGACCTTGTCGAACCAGCTGCCCGCGGCAGCCGTGTCGCCGGACGACGAGGCGGCGCCGAGCGCGGCGCCATCGACCTTCATCACGTGCTCGGCCGGCGGATAGCAGATCCCTTCGTCCGCACATCCTTGCGACGTCACCGCGAGCTCGAACGGCCCGGCCGCCTGCTTCACCGGCACGTGCACGACGACTTCATCGCGATAGGTCTCGACGTTCTTCTGGAACGTCTGGTCGAACTTCACGTGGCCGGCCGGGTATTGCGGCTCGCCGAGCGTGGCCTGGCCGCTCTTCACCGCGAACGCGAACCGCTCGCGGTACATGTAATAGCCGTTGGCGATCTTGAAGCGGACGTCCACCTGTCCCGGCGATTCGCTCGCGCTGAACTTGAACGCAACCGACGGATCGAGGAAATCGTCGGCCGCGCGCGCGGCGGACAGGCCGCCCAGCACGAGCACGAACGACAACAGGACCGCAAGAAACCGCAGCGCGCGCACGCGCACCGAAAGCGCCATACCGTTAAACATGAAATAGACGTTGAGTTTCGCTGGTCACCCATTGGCCATACGCGGCCGATGCCGTCGTCTGCCACGAGACGATTTCGGGCGTCTCGTAAGGATGATGCGCGAGAATAAATCGCTCCAGTTCGAGCGCCCGGACCGGGCTCGTCTTGAACAGCAACTGGATCTCGTCGGCCGTTTCGACCTTGCCCTGCCAGTGATAGCGCGACTTGATCGTGCCGAGCTCCGACACGCACGCGGCAAGCCGCGCGCCGAGCGCGCCGTCGACGAGCGCCTCGGCCGTCGCCGCATCGGGTACCGTCGTCAGCATCAGCACCACTATCATCCGCGCCCTCCTCGCTGGTCTGCAGGCTCCTGCCGGCTGCCGGTTACCCGTTCAGGGACCGCACCGGTTGCCCGTATCGTAGCGCAGCCCGCGCGACGCTGCCGGCACCGGCCTGCGACAATCGATCGCAGCCGGCATCTCGAAAAACAAAAAGGGCCAAGCAATTGCTCGGCCCCTTTCGGATACTGCTGCGTACCAGAAGCTTACTCGGCTTCTTGCACGTTTTCCGTTTCGTCGACTTCCGGACGGTCGAGCAGTTCGACCAGTGCCATCGGTGCGTTGTCGCCCACGCGGAAGCCGAACTTCAGCACGCGCAGGTAGCCGCCCGGACGGTTCGCGAAACGCGGACCGAGCACGTCGAACAGCTTCGCGACCGAGTCACGATCGCGCAGGCGGTTGAACGCCAGGCGACGGTTTGCCAGCGACGGCTTCTTGCCGAGCGTGATCAGCGGCTCGACGACTTTACGGAGTTCCTTCGCCTTCGGCAGCGTCGTCTTGATGACTTCGTGCTCGATCAGCGAGTTGGACATGTTACGGAGCATAGCCAGACGGTGGCTGCTCGTGCGGTTCAGTTTCCGCAGACCATGACGATGGCGCATTTCAGTTTCCTTGATTCAAAGTTTTGGTCCAGCTCTTCTATCGCACCTCGAAGGGTGCACGGGCCGGTAACGAAAAAAAGCAAGATGCGGATTTTAAAGGAAAATCCGCATCTTTGCCAACTACAGCGATAGCCAGGCTACAACCGGGCTTACTTGTCGAGACCAGCCGGCGGCCAGTTCTCGAGCTTCATGCCCAGCGTGAGACCGCGCGAAGCGAGCACTTCCTTGATCTCGTTGAGCGACTTGCGACCGAGGTTCGGCGTCTTCAGCAGCTCGTTTTCCGTGCGCTGGATCAGATCGCCGATGTAGTAGATGTTCTCGGCCTTCAGGCAGTTCGCCGAACGAACCGTCAGCTCGAGATCGTCCACCGGACGCAGCAGGATCGGATCGATCTGCGGTGCGCGCGACGGCGCTTCGGCTGCCGTTTCCGTGCCTTCCAGCGCCGCGAACACGGACAGCTGGTCGACCAGGATGCGGGCCGACTGGCGGATCGCTTCTTCCGGCGTGATCACGCCGCTCGTCTCGATGTTCATCACGAGCTTGTCGAGGTCGGTACGCTGCTCGACCCGTGCGCTTTCAACCGCATAGCTCACGCGGCGAACCGGCGAGAACGATGCGTCGAGGACGATGCGGCCGATGATCTTGGCCGTGTCTTCGCCGTAGCGACGGACGTTGCCGGGCACATAGCCGCGACCCTTTTCGATCTTGATCTGAACGTCGAGCTTGCCGCCCTTCGACAGATGCGCAATCACGTGATTCGGGTTGATGACTTCGCAATCGTGAGCCAGCTCGATATCGCCGGCCGTCACGACGCCTTCACCTTCCTTGCGCAGCGTAACCGTCACTTCGTCACGGTTATGCAGCTTGAACACTACGCCCTTCAGGTTCAGCAGCAGGTTAACGACGTCTTCCTGCACGCCATCCAGCGTCGAGTACTCGTGCACCACGCCTGCGATCGTGACTTCGGTCGGCGCGTAGCCCACCATCGACGACAGCAGCACGCGGCGAAGCGCATTGCCCAAGGTGTGGCCGTAACCGCGTTCGAACGGTTCCATGACCACCCTCGCGTGGTTCTCGCCCAGCGATTCCACGGCGATGATCTTGGGTTTCAGCAAACTGGTTTGCATGGGCTTTCCTTTTCAATACCCTCGGCTCGTTACACCGATAAGGCTGACCGGTAACAACCAGAAAATAAACAGCCGAGGCCCCTCCTTGCGCAACGCAATCGGGGTACCTCGGCCGTCAATCGGATTAACGCGAATACAATTCGACGATCAGGCTTTCGTTGATGTCGCCTGCGATTTCAGCGCGTTCCGGCATTTGCTTGAACGTGCCTTCGAACTTCTTCGCATCGACTGCAACCCAGCTCGGCATGCCGCCTTGCTCGGCCAGCGACAGCGCTTCGACGATACGCGCCTGCTTCTTCGCCTTTTCGCGGATCGCGACGACGTCACCCGCCTTCACTTGCTGCGACGGGACGTTTGCGACGACGCCGTTCACGGTGATCGACTTGTGGCTCACCAGCTGACGCGCTTCAGCGCGGGTCGAGCCGAAGCCCATGCGATACACGACGTTGTCGAGGCGCGACTCGAGCAGTTGCAGCAGGTTTTCACCCGTGTTGCCCTTGCGGCGATCGGCTTCAGCGAAGTAGCGACGGAACTGACGTTCCAGCACGCCGTAGATACGCTTGACCTTCTGCTTTTCGCGCAGCTGCGTACCGTAGTCGGACGTACGTGCGCCCGAGGTACGGCCGTGCTGACCCGGCTTGCTGTCGAGCTTGCACTTGTCGGCGAGCGAGCGGCGTGCGCTCTTCAGGAACAGGTCGGTGCCTTCACGGCGGGACAGCTTGGCTTTGGGGCCGATATAACGTGCCACTTTGCATTCCTTTATCAATCAGTCACGCGGATCGAAATCCGCGCTAGTCCGCTCCCTTTGGGGCGAACGGTGGGCTTAGTCAATCAAAAAAGCAACGCCCGTCGACGCTGAGCGGCGACAGGCAATGCGCTAGCACGAACGTGCCAGCACATCCTTAGATACGACGACGCTTCGGCGGGCGGCAGCCGTTGTGCGGAATCGGGGTGACGTCCGAAATCGCGGTGATCTTGATGCCGAGGCCGTGCAGTGCGCGCACTGCCGACTCGCGACCCGGGCCCGGGCCCTTGATCCGCACTTCCAGATTCTTCACGCCGTATTCCATCGCGACGCGGCCAGCCGACTCGGCTGCGACCTGAGCAGCGAACGGCGTCGATTTGCGCGAGCCCTTGAAGCCCTGACCGCCCGACGTCGCCCATGCCAGAGCGTTGCCTTGGCGATCGGTGATCGTGATGATCGTGTTGTTGAACGACGCGTGAACGTGAACCACGCCTTCAGCGACGTTCTTCTTAACCTTCTTGCGAACGCGTTGCGCCGCGGTGTTCGAAGCCTTAGCCATTACGTTTTCCTGTAACTGTCAGTTCCGCTTACTTCTTCAGCGCTTGCGCTGCACGACGCGGACCCTTGCGGGTACGTGCGTTCGTACGCGTACGCTGACCGCGCATCGGCAGGCCCTTGCGATGACGGACGCCACGGTAGCAACCGAGGTCCATCAGGCGCTTGATGTTCATCGTCACTTCACGGCGCAGATCGCCTTCGACGACAAACTTGCCTACTTCTTCACGCAGCTTTTCCAGGTCTGCGTCGGTCAGATCCTTGACCTTCTTCGAAAAATCGACGCCAGCTGCCACGCAGATGCTGCGCGAACGGGTGCGGCCGACACCAAAGATAGCCGTCAGGCCGATCTCGGTGTGCTGGTGATTCGGGATGTTAACCCCTGCGATACGAGCCATTGTTTTTCCTCAAACAAAAAGCGCAAACAAACGCGCGGTCAGCCTTGGCGCTGCTTGTGGCGCGGATCCGAGCTGCAGATCACGCGAACGACGCCTTTGCGCTTGATGATCTTGCAATTGCGGCAAATGCGCTTAACCGATGCCATCACTTTCATGATAATACCCTTTTTTCAAATCACTTCGCCCGGAACACGATCCGCGCACGAGACAGATCGTAAGGCGTCAACTCAACCGTCACCTTGTCGCCGGGCAGAATGCGGATGTAGTGCATCCGCATCTTTCCGGAAATATGCCCCAACACGACATGGCCGTTTTCCAGCTTCACACGGAAGGTCGCATTCGGGAGGTTTTCAATCACCTCACCCTGCATCTGGATTACATCGTCTTTGGCCATAGTCCTTTCAACGCATCGGGATGTTGCCGCCCTTGAAGTTTGCCTTCTTGAGCAGAGACTCATACTGTTGCGACATAACGTACGACTGCACCTGCGCCATAAAGTCCATCGTGACGACGACAATGATCAGCAGCGACGTTCCACCAAAATAAAACGGCACGTTCCAGCGCAGCACCAGGAATTCCGGCAGCAGACACACGAAGACGATGTAGATCGCACCGGCCAGCGTCAGACGCGTGAGGATGCGGTCGATATATCGTGCGGTCTGATCGCCCGGACGAATGCCCGGAACAAACGCGCCGCTCTTCTTCAGGTTGTCCGCGGTCTCCCTGCTGTTGAACACCAGTGCGGTGTAGAAGAAGCAGAAAAACACGATTGCCAGCGTGTACAGCAGCACATAGACCGGCTGGCCCGGCTTCAGCGCTTCCGCAACGTTATGCAACGTATTGGAAATCCAGCTTCCCGTCGGCTGACCGGTACTGAACCAGCCGAGAATCGTTGCCGGGAACAGAATGATCGACGATGCAAAGATCGGCGGAATCACGCCCGACATGTTCAGCTTCAGCGGCAGATGCGACGACTGCCCACCGTAGATCTTGTTGCCGACCTGGCGCTTCGCGTAGTTCACGAGGATCTTGCGCTGACCGCGTTCGATGAACACGACCAGGTAAGTCACCGCGGCGATCAGAACGACGATGATGATCGCCGAAATGATGCTCATCGAACCCGTACGCACCAGCTCGAACAACCCGCCCACGGCATTCGGGAACCCTGCTGCGATCCCGCCGAAGATGATGATCGAGATACCGTTGCCCAGACCACGCTCGGTAATCTGCTCGCCGAGCCACATCAGGAACATCGTGCCCGTCACCAGCGTCACGACCGTCGTCAGACGGAACAGCGTGCCGGGATCGGTGACGAGGCCCGGCTGGTTTTCCAGCGCAGCCGCGATACCGAATGCCTGGAAGGTCGCGAGCACCACGGTGAAATACCGCGTGTACTGCGTGATCTTCCGTTGCCCTGCCTGCCCTTCCTTCTTCAGCGCCTCGAGCTGCGGCGAGACGATCGCCAGCAACTGCATGATGATCGACGCCGAGATGTACGGCATGATCCCCAGCGCAAAGATCGTGAAGCGGGACAGCGCGCCACCCGAGAACATGTTGAACATGCCCAGGATGCCGCCCGCCTGGCTCTGGAACAGCTTGGCCAGTTGATCCGGATCGATGCCCGGCACGGGGATGTGCGCGCCGATGCGATAGACGATCAGCGCCAGGAGCAGGAACATCGCTCGCCGGCGCAGATCGCCGAATTTCGCCGTGCTTCGACCGGGTTTTGCAAGACTCGGGCTGTTAGCCAAGTACCTTCTCCGATGAATGCAAGTGACGACGCGCTACGCGTGTCACTCGGCGAACGAACCGCCAGCCGCTTCGATCGCAGCGCGCGCACCCTTGGTGGCACCGAGACCCTTCACGACGATCTTGCGCTTCAGTTCGCCCGTCGCGATGATCTTTGCGCTCTTCGTCAGCTCGCCGACCAGGCCGGCTTGCTTCAGTGCGAGCAGATCGATCTCGTCGACCGGCAGCTTCTCGAGGTCGCCCAGGCGCACTTCACCGACGAATTCCTTCGTCAGCGACGTGAAGCCGCGCTTCGGCAGGCGACGTTGCAGCGGCATCTGACCGCCTTCGAAACCGACTTTGTGGAAGCCGCCCGAACGCGATTTCTGACCCTTGTGACCGCGGCCAGCCGTCTTGCCGAGGCCCGAACCGATGCCACGACCGACGCGACGCTTGGCGTGCTTGGCGCCAGCTGCCGGCTTCAGGTTATTCAATTCCATATCAACTCCTTGATCCGTAGGGCCGCTTACGCGATGACCTTAACGAGGTACGAGACCTTGTTGATCATGCCGCGGACCGCCGGCGTGTCCTGCAGCTCGCTAACCGAATTGAGTCGGCGCAGGCCCAGGCCACGCACGGTCGCGCGGTGCGATTCGCGGGTCCCGATCAGGCTCTTGACGAGCTGAACCTTGACAGTTTTTTCAGACATGGTGACCACCCGGGCTTAGCCCAAAATTTCTTCGACGGACTTGCCGCGCTTCGCCGCGATGTCTGCCGGGGTGGACTGCTTGCGCAGGCCGTCCAGCGTGGCGCGAACGAGGTTGTACGGGTTCGTCGAACCGTGGCTCTTCGCCACGACGTTCTGAACGCCCATCACGTCGAACACTGCGCGCATCGGGCCGCCAGCGATCACGCCCGTACCAGCCTTCGCCGGAGCGAGGAGGACAGCGGATGCGCCGTGCTTGCCGTGCACTTCGTGCTGCAGCGTGCCGTTCTTGAGCGGCACCTTGAACATGTTGCGGCGAGCTTGTTCCATTGCCTTCTGGACAGCGACCGGCACTTCCTTCGCCTTGCCCTTGCCCATACCGATGCGGCCATCACCATCGCCAACCACGGTCAGTGCGGCGAAGCCGAGAATACGGCCACCCTTCACGACCTTGGTCACGCGATTGACCGAAATCATCTTTTCGCGAAGGCCGTCGTCGCGCTCGTCAGCCTGAACTTTCGCTTGCATCTTTGCCATGACGAATTCCTTCCTTAGAACTTGAGCCCAGCTTCGCGAGCTGCCTCAGCCAGCGCCTTGACGCGGCCGTGGTAGCGGAAGCCCGAGCGGTCGAAGGCGACGGATTCGATGCCGGCAGCCTTTGCCTTTTCGGCAATACGCTTGCCGATCAGCGTCGCGGCATTGACGTTGCCGCCCTTGCCCGACTTGTCGGCCAGTTCTGCGCGCACTTCTGCCTCGAGCGTCGACGCGCTGGCGAGCACCTTGGTGCCGCAGGGCGAGAACACTTGAGCGTAGATGTGCGTGTTCGTGCGATGCACGGCGAGACGCGCGACCTGCAGCTCAGCGATCTTGATACGCGTCTGGCGAGCGCGGCGCAGGCGAGATTGAGTCTTATCCATGATTGCGCACCCTTACTTCTTCTTCGTTTCTTTGAGGATCACAACCTCGTCGGCATAGCGCACGCCCTTGCCCTTGTAGGGCTCCGGCGGACGGTAACCGCGAACTTCCGCAGCCACTTGACCGACTTGTTGCTTGTTGATCCCCTTGATCACGATTTCGGTTTGCGTCGGGGTTTCAGCCTTGACGCCTTCCGGCATCTGGTGCACCACCGGGTGCGAGAAACCCAGCGACAGGTTCAGCTTGTCGCCTTGCGCTTGCGCACGGTAACCGACGCCAACCAGCGTCAGCTTGCGCTCGAAACCCTTGGTCACGCCGTGCACGGCATTCGCGATGATCGCGCGCATCGTGCCCGACAGTGCATTTGCTTCGCGGCTTTCGTCGACCGGCGACAGATTCAGCGTGCCGTCGTTGTTCGCCACGTTCACGAGCGGATTGATCGCTTGCGTGATGGTGCCCAGCGGGCCCTTGACGGTGATTGCACCGTCGGCCAGCTTGACTTCCGCGCCTTGCAGCGCGATCGGGCTCTTACCTACTCGAGACATGTTTCTCTCTCCTCGGCTTTAAGCGACGTAGCAGATGACTTCGCCGCCGACGCCGGTAGCGCGCGCCTTGCGGTCGGTCATCACGCCCTTCGGCGTCGACACGATTGCCACACCGAGGCCGTTCATGACCTGCGGAATGTCGTTACGGCCGCGGTACACGCGCAGACCAGGCTTCGACACGCGCTCGAGGCGTTCGATGACCGGGCGACCTGCGTAGTACTTCAGCGCGATATTCAGTTCGGACTTCGCACCTTCCGCCTTCACGGCGAAATCGTCGATATAACCTTCGTCCTTGAGGACTTGCGCGATTGCAACCTTGACCTTCGACGAGGGCATCGCGACCGATACCTTCTCGACCATCTGCGCGTTGCGGATGCGAGTCAGCATATCGGCGATAGGATCACTCATGCTCATTTACGTTTCTCCTATTACCAGCTCGCCTTGGTCAGGCCAGGAATCTCGCCACGGAATGCGATTTCACGAATCTTGTTACGCGCGAGGCCGAATTTACGGAACGTGCCACGCGGACGGCCCGTGATCGCGCAGCGGTTACGCTGGCGGGTCGGGTTTGCGTTGCGGGGCAGTTGCTGCAGCTCCAGGCGTGCTTCGTAGCGCTCTTCTTCCGACTTGCTTTGGTCTTCGACGATCGCCTTCAGCGCATCGCGCTTTGCTGCGAACTTCGCGACCAGGCGGGCGCGCTTCTTTTCACGTTCGATCAGTGCCAGTTTAGCCACGGTAACCTCAGTTTCTGAACGGGAACTTGAAGCTGGCGAGCAGAGCCTTTGCTTCGTCGTCGGTCTTCGCAGTCGTCGTGATGCTGATGTTCAGCCCACGCAGTGCGTCGATCTTGTCGTAGTCGATTTCGGGGAAAATGATCTGCTCTTTCACACCGATGTTGTAGTTGCCACGGCCATCGAAAGCACGACCCGACACACCGCGGAAGTCACGCACGCGGGGCAGGGCAACCGTCACGAAACGGTCGAGGAATTCGTACATCGCCTGGCCACGCAGCGTCACCATCGCGCCGATGGGGTAACCCTGGCGGATCTTGAAGCCTGCGATTGCCTTGCGAGCCTTCGTGACGACCGGCTTCTGGCCGGCGATCTTCGTGAGGTCGCCAACGGCGTTCTCGATGATCTTCTTGTCAGCGATCGCTTCGCCAAGACCCATGTTCAGCGTGATCTTGGTGATGCGCGGCACTTCCATGACCGACTTGTAACCGAACTTCTCGATCAGGCCGGGCACAACCTTTTCTTTGTAAAACTCTTGAAAACGAGCCATTTTTTACTCCGCTGCGTCAGGCGCTCAGTACGGCACCGGTCGTCTTCAGGAAGCGAACCTTCTTGCCTTCCTCGACCTTGATGCCAACACGCGACGCCTTGCCATTCGCGTCGACCAGTGCGACGTTCGAAATATGCAGGGGCATCGTCTTCGCTTCCACGCCGCCCGTCGTACCCTTCATCGGGTTCGGCTTCACATGCTTCTTGACGAGGTTGATACCTTCAACCGTCACATGTTCAGCACCGACAGCCAGCACGACGCCGCGCTTGCCCTTGTCCTTGCCAGTGACGACGATGACTTCGTCACCTTTGCGAATCTTGTTCATCGCGACTCCTTACAGCACTTCCGGCGCCAGCGAAACGATCTTCATGAATCGTTCGCTACGCAGCTCACGCGTGACCGGCCCGAAGATACGGGTGCCGATCGGCTCGAGCTTGTTATTCAAAAGCACAGCGGCGTTGCCGTCGAACTTGATCAGCGAGCCGTCTTGACGGCGCACGCCCTTGGCGGTGCGGACCACCACGGCGTTGTAGATTTCGCCTTTCTTCACGCGCCCGCGCGGCGTTGCCTCTTTGACGCTCACCTTGATGATGTCGCCAATGCCGGCATAACGACGCTTCGAGCCGCCGAGCACCTTGATGCACAGGACTTCACGTGCACCCGTGTTGTCGGCTACTTCGAGCCGAGATTCGGTCTGGATCATGGTTTGTCTTTCCCAACTTAATCCGGATGCACCACCATGATGCATTCGGTCAGTCTTGGTCCCGTCAGCCAATCGGCTGCTTGGGTTGGAACAGCAGCGACGGCAAACGAAACCCGCCATCGCAATTCGGTGAATCTTTCGGACAGGCTGGCGCCAGTCCGCTTCCCCCACCAATTTCGCCCGCGACGGGGCTCCCATAAAGAGGGAAGACCAGGATTATAACAAATAATCCTGGTCCCGCAAGCAAAAACTTTGCGATTTCAAGCACTTCTTGTCGAAGTGCCTGTTACTGCCTACTGCACCGCCCGCTTAGATGACGCGAGCGGCTTCGACGAGGCGCGACACCGTCCAGGCCTTCGTCTTCGAAACAGGACGCGTTTCCTGGATTTCGACGAGATCGCCTTCGTTGTAGGTGTTCGCTTCATCGTGCGCGTGGTACTTCTTCGAACGCACGACATACTTGCCGTAGATCGGATGCTTGACGCGGTGCTCGATCAGCACGGTGACGGTCTTGTCCATCTTGTTGCTGACGACCCGACCGACCAGCGTCCGCTTCAGCGAGGTTTTCACGCTATCGTTCATTTCTGGTTCGCCTTCTGAGTCATGACGGTCCGCACACGTGCGATGTCGCGACGAACCTTCTTCAGCTGGCTCGTGTTCGTGAGCTGCTGGGTCGCGAGTTGCATGCGCAGGCCGAATTGCGCCTTCAGCAGGTCCGCCAGCTCCTTGTTGAGCGCGGCCTGGTCTTTCTGGAGAAGTTCGGAAGCCTTCATGTTTTCTCCTTAGGCGCCGAGCTGGCGCACGATGAATGCCGTCTTCAGCGGCAGCTTGGCTGCGGCCAGACGGAACGCTTCGCGTGCCAGTTCTTCGGTTACGCCGTCCATTTCATAGAGCATCTTGCCCGGCTGAATCTCGGCGACGTAGTACTCCGGGTTACCCTTACCGTTACCCATACGCACTTCGGCCGGCTTCTGCGAAATCGGCTTGTCCGGGAAGATCCGGATCCAGATGCGGCCGCCACGCTTGATGTGACGCGTCATTGCACGACGCGCCGCTTCAATCTGACGTGCGGTCAAACGACCGCGACCGATCGCCTTCAGGCCGAATTCACCGAACGACACTGCGTTGCCGCGCGTCGCCTTGCCGGTGTTACGACCC
This sequence comes from Burkholderia sp. BCC0044, assembly GCF_902832955.1. NCBI lineage: Bacteria > Pseudomonadati > Pseudomonadota > Betaproteobacteria > Burkholderiales > Burkholderiaceae > Burkholderia > Burkholderia sp. BCC0044. The sequence goes on from NZ_CADFDO010000009.1 coordinate 164,870, forward strand.
TTCTGCTCTTTACGATACTTTCTGCGTTTCGGTTGCAGCATCGTTATTCTCCAGTCTTGCCGTCTTCGGGCTTGCCGGCGCCGCGGCGCGGTGCGCCACGACGAGCACCCGGAGCGCCGCCTTCGCCGTCACGGCGCGGACGACGGTCGCCCGGACGCGCATTGCGACGCGGACGCTTGTCTTCGGCTACTTCTTCCACCACCGGTGCGTCGTTGCGGCCGAGCGTATCGCCCTTGTAGACCCACACCTTGACGCCGATGATCCCGTAAGTCGTCTTCGCTTCCGAAGTCGCGTAGTCGATATCAGCACGCAGCGTGTGAAGCGGCACGCGACCTTCGCGATACCACTCCGTACGAGCGATTTCGATACCGTTCAGACGGCCTGCGCTCATGATCTTGATGCCTTGGGCACCCAGACGCATCGCGTTCTGCATCGCACGCTTCATCGCGCGACGGAACATGATCCGGCGCTCGAGCTGTTGCGTGATCGAGTCGGCGATCAGCTGAGCATCGGTTTCCGGCTTGCGGATTTCTTCGATGTTGACGTGAACCGGCACGCCCATGCGGCGTTGCAGTTCCGTCTTCAGCTGTTCGATATCCTCGCCCTTCTTGCCGATGACCACGCCCGGACGCGAGCTGTAAATCGTGATGCGCGCGTTCTTCGCCGGACGCTCGATGACCACCCGACCGACCGAAGCGTTCTTCAGCTTCTTCTTCAGGTATTCACGAACACCGATGTCTTCCTGCAGCATCGCCGCGAAATTGTTGTTGTTCGCGTACCAACGCGAAGCCCAATTGCGGCTGACAGCCAGGCGGAAGCCAGTCGGATGAATTTTCTGTCCCATCGTATGGCTCCTTAATTCCCGACCGTCACAGTGATGTGACAGGATTGCTTCTCGATGCGGTTACCGCGGCCCTTGGCGCGCGCGGTGAAACGCTTGAGCGATGCAGCCTTGTCGACGTAGATGCTCTTGATCTTGAGCTCGTCGATATCAGCGCCTTCGTTGTGCTCCGCATTCGCGATTGCCGACAGCACAACCTTCTTCACGATGCCAGCCGCCTTCTTCGGCGAGAACGTCAGAACGTTCAGCGCCTTGTCGACCGGCAAACCGCGGATCTGGTCAGCCACAAGGCGCGTTTTCTGCGCCGAGATGCGGGCACCGCGATGAATTGCTTTCACTTCCATCTTGATTGCCCCTTATTTCTTGGCCTTCTTGTCGGCTGCGTGACCCTTGAACGTACGGGTCAGTGCGAACTCGCCAAGCTTGTGGCCGACCATGTTTTCCGAGATGTACACCGGAACGTGTTGACGGCCGTTGTGAACAGCGATCGTCAGGCCGATGAAATCCGGCAGAATCGTCGAGCGACGCGACCAGGTCTTGATCGGCTTTTTGTCGCGCGAAGCTGCAGCCGCCTCAACTTTCTTCAGCAAATGGGCGTCGCAGAACGGACCTTTTTTAACAGAACGTGCCATTGCCTACTCCTTAACGCTTGTGACGGCGCTGGACGATCATCGTCGTCGTGCGCTTGTTGCTGCGGGTGCGGTAACCCTTAGCCGGCGTACCCCACGGGCTCACCGGGTCGCGACCTGCAGCCGTCTTGCCCTCACCACCACCGTGCGGGTGATCGACCGGGTTCATCGCAACGCCACGCACCGTCGGGCGGATACCGCGCCAGCGGTTCGCGCCAGCCTTGCCGATCTGGCGCAGGCTATGCTCTTCGTTGCCGACTTCACCGATCGTTGCACGGCACTCGATGTGCACGCGGCGGATTTCGCCCGAACGCAGACGAACCTGCGCGTAGACGCCTTCACGTGCCAGCAGCATGGCCGACGTGCCAGCCGAACGCGCCATTTGCGCGCCCTTGCCCGGCAGCATCTCGATGCAGTGGATCGTCGTACCGACCGGAATGTTGCGGATCGGCAGCGTGTTGCCTGCACGGATCGGCGCTTCCGAACCCGACATCAGCTGTTGGCCGACGGTCAGACCCTTCGGGGCGATGATGTAGCGACGTTCGCCGTCTGCGTAGAGCACCAGCGCGATGTTCGCGCTACGGTTCGGGTCGTACTCGAGACGTTCGACCTTTGCCGGGATGCCGTCCTTCGTGCGACGGAAATCGACGATACGGTAGTGCTGCTTGTGACCACCACCCTTGTGACGCGTGGTGATACGACCGTTGTTGTTACGGCCGGCGGTCGAGCTCTGCGAGTCGAGCAGTGCCGCGAACGGCTTGCCCTGGTGCAGGTTCTTGTTGACCACCTTGACCATCGCGCGGCGACCCGGCGATGTCGGCTTAACTTTAACGATTGCCATGATTACTTGGCCTCCGCTTCAAAGTTGATTTCCTGGCCGGGCTTCAGGCAAACGTACGCCTTCTTCACGTCCTTGCGGCGGCCCATCGAACGGCCGAAGCGCTTTTGCTTGCCCTTCTGAACCAGCACGTTGACCGAATCAACTTCAACCTTGAACAGCAGCTCGACAGCCGCCTTCACTTCCTGCTTCGTGGCATCCGGTGCGACTTCGAACACGACTTGCTCGTTCTTGTCGGCAACCAGCGTCGCCTTTTCCGAGATCACCGGTGCGAGCAGGACCTGCATCAAACGATGATCGTTCTTGCGAATCTCGCTCATGACAGCAACTCCTCGATCTGGGCGACCGCAGCCTTCGTGACCAGCACTTTCTTGAAGTAGATCAGCGACAGCGGGTCAGCGTAGCGCGGCTCGACAATCGCCACGTGCGGCAGGTTGCGCGAAGCCAGGTACAGGTTCTCGTCGACCGTGTCCGTGATGATCAGAACGGAGTCGAGACCCATGGTCTTGAATTTGTCGGCCAGCAGCTTGGTCTTCGGCGCTTCGAGGATGATGTCCTCGACGACCGACAGACGGCCTTCACGGGCCAGCTGCGAGAAGATCGAGCAGAGACCTGCGCGATGCATCTTCTTGTTGACCTTGTGCGAGAAGTTTTCTTCCGGCGAATTCGGGAAGATACGACCACCGCCACGCCACAACGGGCTCGACGACATACCGGCACGAGCGCGGCCCGTACCCTTCTGGCGCCACGGCTTCTTGGTCGTGTGCTTGACTTGCTCACGGTCCTTCTGTGCGCGGTTACCCTGGCGAGCATTCGCCTGGTAAGCGACGACGACCTGGTGGATCAGCGCTTCGTTGTAGTCACGACCGAACACGACGTCCGATGCGTTGACCACTGCACCTTCCTGACCATTTTCGTTCAGGAGCTTGAGTTCCATTATTTCGCCCCCTTGGTCTTGACGGCCGGCGTCACGAAGACCTTGCCGCCCTTCGCGCCCGGAATCGCACCCTTCACGAGCAGCAGCTTGCGCTCTGCGTCGATACGAGCGATTTCGAGGTTCTGCACCGTCACCGTCACGTCACCCATGTGACCCGTCATGCGTTTACCCGGGAAAACACGACCCGGATCCTGCGCCATACCGATCGAGCCCGGCACGTTGTGCGAGCGCGAGTTACCGTGCGTGGCACGGCCGGAGGAGAAGTTGTAACGCTTGATCGTACCGGCGTAGCCCTTACCGATCGACACGCCTTGCACGTCGACCTTCTGGCCCACTTCGAAAAGATCTGCACCGACCACGGCGCCATTCGACAGCTCGGCTGCCTTGGCCGCGTCAATGCGGAATTCCTTGAGGATTTCACCGGCTTCGACACCGGCTTTGGCGAGATGACCTGCCAGCGGCTTCGTCACGCGCGATGCGCGGCGGGAGCCGAATGCAACCTGCACGGCCGTGTAGCCGTCGGTTTCAACAGTCTTGATCTGCGTCACGCGGTTGTCCGACACGTCCAGCACGGTGACGGGAATCGAATCCCCTTCAGCCGTGAAGATACGGGTCATGCCAACCTTGCGACCTACGAGTCCAAGGCTCATCATTTTCTCCATTCCCGACTGCGATTGGTCGGGGCTGATTTACAAAATGCCGGGCACGCAAGGCCCAACTTTTTTACGCGAATACGCGAAAAGCCAAGCAGTATAGCCCGACCTCCCGATTTCCGCAAGCAATACAAAGACTTAGCGCCGCCCGGCATGCCGATCGGCGCTGGAAGCCTTACTGCAGCTTGATTTCCACGTCGACGCCAGCCGGCAGGTCGAGCTTCATCAGCGCGTCAACGGTCTTGTCCGTCGGGTCGACGATGTCCATCAGGCGCTGGTGGGTGCGGATTTCGAGCTGATCGCGCGACGTCTTGTTGACGTGCGGCGAACGCAGGATGTCAAAACGCTGAATGCGCGTCGGCAGCGGCACCGGGCCACGGACGATTGCGCCAGTCCGCTTCGCGGTATCGACGATTTCGGCAGCCGATTGATCGATCAGACGATAGTCGAATGCCTTCAGGCGAATGCGGATTTTCTGTTGCTGCATGACAATTCCTTGAAAAGAGCGAGGCGATGTTGCATCGCCGGACACTAAAAGAACGTGAAACATGACACCAGCGGGGAGCGAAGCATCAGGTTCCGGACAGGACTTCCACTGCTAAGCCCGCGATTCTACACGAAATTCCGGAGCGGTGTTGGGTGTTTCTCGCCCACGCAACGCGCCGCCGGAAAAACAAAACCGGGCGCCAGCGCAAGCTGGACACCCGGTTTCGACGGTACGACCGCGTACCGCGGGAATCGCGGACCCCGTCGGGATCCGCGGATCGTCGATCTTACTCGATGATCTTGGCGACGACGCCGGCGCCGACCGTACGGCCGCCTTCGCGGATTGCGAAGCGCAGACCTTCTTCCATCGCGATCGGA
>NZ_CADFDO010000010.1:0-158564 GCF_902832955.1 Burkholderia sp. BCC0044
AGATCATGCGGCGCCTGCTGCGCTCGCTCGCGAAGGGCGAGGCGATCACGCAGGACACGTCCACGCTCGAGAATCCGGCCATCCTCGAGCAGTTGAACCACTCGATGTGACATCGCCCGCCACGGCGGGTGGATCGCTTCACCACGGCGCCGCAGTATGGCCGCTTGCCCCTCTCTCACACCGGGCTCTCGGTCGTGCTGCGGCGCCGGCGACAAGCATCGCCGTGCGTTCCCCGACGGCACGGCATGCAGGCGGCTCGCAATGATTCCGCCACTGCATTTTTAATTAGTTATACGTATTACAACACTCAAAAACGGAGACAGACGATGAAGAGCATGACATGGACGATTTGCGCGGCGCTGCTCGGCGCGGCGGCAAGTACGAACGGCTTCGCGCAGAGCAGCGTCACGCTGTACGGCGACCTCGACGCCGCATTGCTCTATACGAGCCGATCGCTCGACGCGACAACCGGCGGCAACGCCGGCCGCCAGTTCGCGCTGACCGACACGGGCATGACGCCGACCAACTTCGGCATCACGGGCACGGAGGATCTCGGCGGCGGGCTGCACGCGAGATTCAAGCTGGAAAGCGGCTTCAACATCACGGACGGCGCGTTCGGCCATTCGAACGGCAACTTCTTCGGCCGCCAGGCGTGGGTCGGGATCGACGGCGGCGTCGGCGAAACGAAGGTCGGCCTGCAGTTCTCGCCGTTCGTGCTCGCGATTCTCGGATCGGACCCGCGCAACGTGTCGCACTTCGGCGCCGCGCTGGTGCCGTACGTCGACAACGTGCTCGTCACGGGCCTCTTCAACCCGAACGCGATTTCGTACACGAGCCCGACGATCGCCGGGCTGACGGCCAGCGCGATGTTCGGTTTCGGCGGCAAGGCCGGCGACTTCCAGGCAGGACGCCAGTATTCCGGCAGCGTCACCTATACGAACGGCGGCTTCATGCTCAACGCGGCGCTCTACGACGGCAACGGCGGCACGTCGCCGACGCCGGTGCCGAGCACGGTCGCGTTCGTCGGCCGCACGATCGGCGCCGGCTATACGTTCGGGCCGGTGACCGGCAAGGCGTCGTTCACCAGTTACAAGGTCGCCGGTTCGTTCAGCAACAACGTGTATAGCGCGGGCCTCGACTACCGCGTCACGCCGGCTCTCGACCTGAACACCGGCGCGTGGTACACGACCGACCGCAACGATTCGCACAATCATTCGCTGCTTGCCGCGATCGGCGCCGACTACAGCCTGTCGAAGCGAACCGGCCTGTATGCGCAGGTCGGCGTGGTCAACAACCACGGCGCGATGAATACGGGCCTCGGCATCACGGGTGGCGCGTTGTACGGGTTGCCGGGCACGACGGTCGGCGTCAACGCCGGCATCCATCACGTGTTCTGATACAGCGCCCGAGGACGGGCGGCCACCACGAGCCGCCCGTCCGGCCACGGAAACGTCGCGCAAACGTCGCGCAAACGCGCCCCACCCGGCACCGGTCCGGCCATCCGGCGCGCCGATCTCGATGTTTACCCGACCTCAAGTCCGCGGCTGCGCAGCCGTCAAGTCAGGAACGCACGCCCAACATCCGCCGGGAACCCGGCGCGCATGCCCTCAAGGAGACCCACCAACGTGAACCTCTTCGGAATCGGCCGCGGCCGCCGCTCGTCGCGCGCGCTCGTCGGCGACATCGCCGAGCAGGCCGGCAGGCTCGGCATCGAGATCTGCGACGTGTCGGGCCACGTCGAGGAAGTCGCGGCCCGCGTCGCCCGGCAGGCGGAGGTCTGCCACACGCTGCGCGAATCGGCCGCGCTCACGCTGCGCGGCAATCACCGGATTGCCGAAGCCGCACAGCAGGTACGCGACGTCAGCGCCAACGCATCGAATGCGGTTCGGCAGTCGCAGCAGACGATCGAGGCATCGCTCGCGGACATTCACGGGCTCGTCGAGGGCGTCACCACGATCAGCGACCAGATGGGCGCGCTGCGGGACGCGCTCGATCACGTGCGCGCCGTGTCCGAGGAGATCTCCGTCATCGCGCGCCAGACCCACCTGCTTGCGCTGAACGCCGCGATCGAAGCCGCGCGCGCCGGCGAGTCGGGCCGCAGCTTCGCGGTGGTCGCGGCCGAGGTCAAGAACCTGTCCGCGAAGACCGGGCAAGCGACGGCCCAGATCGAGACGACCCTCGCACGGCTCGCCGAGCAGACCGAGCACCTGCTCGCGGAAGGCACCGACAACGCCGCCCGCGCGCATCGCGTGCGCGAGGGCACCCGCACGATCGGCGAGGTCGTGCACGCGACCGGCCACGCGATCACCGAGCTCGCGGGTGAAGCCGAACAGATCGCATCGCTGACGGACGAGATCGAGGCGCAGTGCCACCGTCTCGACGAGCAGGTGGGCGAGATGGCGTCGGGCGTCGAGAACTCGGCCGACAATTTCTCGCAGGCCAAGGACCGGCTCGGCAATCTGCTCTCCGTCTCCGAGACGCTGATCGAACTCACCGCCGCGACCGGCATCGAATCGCCCGACACGCGCCTGATCGATACCGCGCGGAACACGGCCGCCACGATCAGCAAACTCTTCGAGGACGCGGTCGGCCGCGGCGATATCACGCTCGATGCGCTCTTCGACACGCACTACGAACCGATTCCCGGCACCGACCCGCAGCAGTTCATGACGCGCTTCACGGCGTTTACCGATCGCGTGCTGCCCGCCATCCAGGAGCCGGTGCTCGACGTCGACGCACGCGTCGTCTATTGCGCAAGCTTCGACCGGCAGTGCTACCTGCCGACCCACAACCGCAAGTTCTCGCTGCCTCAGCGTGCGGACGCCGCGTGGAACGCGGCGAATTGCCGGAATCGCCGGATCTACACGGACCGGACGGCGCGCATGTCCGTCGCGCATGACAAGCCGTTCCTGTTGCAGACCTATCGCCGCGACATGGGCAACGGCCAGTTCGTGCTGATGAAGGACGTGTCCGCGCCGATCGTCGTCGGCGGACGGCCATGGGGCGTCCTGCGGATCGGCTACAGCGTTTGAACCGGCGCGCGCGAGCCGCGCCTATTGCTCCAGCCCCACCCCCAGCGGCCGCTGATCGCTGCGCCCGTGATCGTCGACCACGCGCACCGTATAGCTGCCGGCCGTAGGCGGTTGCCAGAACAGCGCATCGCCCGGCGCGCTACGGCCGACGTACGCATCGTTGACGAACCAGTACAGCGCATGCGCGCTCGCATCGGCGCTCGCGTTGAACGCGATGCGCGTTTCGTCGGTGCTTTTCACGCGCATCGCATACGTACTGCCGCGCAGCGGCGACGTGATGCGCGGCGGATCGCCTTCGACCTGCCCGGCATCGCGACAATCCGCATTCTGCGGCGGCCGCCGGCGCGGAATGCCGGCCTGCGCGAACACCTGCTGCAAGTCCGACGGCCAGAACTCGAAGATCTCGGTATGCGTGCGCTTGCCGTCGTACGGCGGGCACGCGGCCTTCCCCGTTGCATCGTCGATCACGACGGGCCGGTGCACGGTGCTCACGCGGATCGGCGACGTGCCCGGGATGAACCACGTCCAGCCCTGCTGCGGACACCACTCGTTCGGCAGGTCGCCGCTCGCGAGGCAGACGCGCACGCGCTTCAGTTTCGGCGGCACCGCGCGCGGCGGCTCGACGAGCGTGCGCTCCGCGTTCATCGCATCGACGACCTGAAAGAACAACGGCGCGGCCGCATCGACACCGACGAACGCGGTGTTGGTCGAATTGTCGAAATTGCCGACCCACACGACGAGCACGTACGGACCGAACACGCCGGCCGTCCACGCATCGCGAAACGACCATGACGTGCCGGTCTTCCAGTACACGGGCACGCTCGACGGCTGCGCGCCGCTCTTCTCGTCGGGGCGCAGGTGCTGGCGCAGCATGTCCATCGTCATGTAGCTCGCCTCGGCGCTCAGCAGACGCCGGCCGGGCAGCGCCGGCTCGTCCGCGCGCAGCCGCAGCGGCCGGAACTCGCCGCGATTCGCGAGCATCGCATACAGCGCCGCGAGATCCTGCATCGTCACTTCGCCGCCGCCGAGCACGAGCGCGAGCCCGTAGTGCTGCGCGCTCGCGAGCCGGCGCACGCCGGCGTCCTGCAGGAACCGGTACAGGTCGGGCGACTTGAGCTGCGACGCGACCCACACGGCCGGTACGTTGCGGCTGCGGTTCAGCGCGTCGGTCGCCGTGATCGGCCCGAGGAAATGGCCGTCGAAATTCTCCGGCGCGTACGGGCCGAACGACGTCGGCACGTCGCGCAGCACGGTCTGCGGATGCAGCACGCCCTGGTCGAAGCCAAGCGCATAGATGAACGGCTTGAGCGTCGAGCCCGGCGAGCGCCGCGCCAGCGTGCCGTTCACCTGCCCGTCGATCGTCCGGTCGAAGAAGTTCGCGGAGCCGACCAGCGCCTTCACGCCCATGTCGCGCGTATCGACGAGGATGGCCGCCGCGTTGCGCACGCCGCGCGTATCGTTGCGCGCGACATAGCGCGCAATCTGCCGTTCTAGCGTGCGTTGCAGGTCGAGATCGAGCGTCGTCGCGAGCCGCGCGCCGCCGTCGCTGTCGCTGTCGCGGTTGCCATCGGCCGCCGAGTCGCCCTGCTGCGTCGTGCGCCACGCGTTGCGTGCGGCCAGCGCCTGGTCGACCGCGTGCGGCGCATCGAACGGCAGCGCGGACAGCGGCCGCATCGCGAGCGGCAACGCGAACAACGGCTCGAGCGACGCATCGCCCGGATGCGTCGTCAGCCAGCGCGCATACAGCCGGTTGCGCGACGCGGCCAGCGCACGGTTGATCGCGTCCTGCCCGCCGCGCACGCGCCGCGCCGGGTCCTGCGGAATCACCGCGAGCGCAAGCGCCTCGGGCAGCGTCAGCGCGTCCGGCATCCGGTCGAAATAGACGACGCTCGCGGTGCCCGCGCCTTCGACGTTGCGGCCGTACGGCGCGTCGTTCAGATACGCTTCGAGAATCTGCCGCTTCGAGTAGAACAGTTCGAGCTGCACCGCGCGTGCGACCTGCTCGAGCTTGCCGGCCGGCGTGCGCGTGTTCAGCTTCCACAGCGAGCGCGCGAGCTGCATCGTCAGCGTCGAGCCGCCCTGCGGATTGCCGCCGCGCACATAGGTGATCCACGCACCGCGCAAGAGGCCGTACGGGTTGAAACCCGGATGCCACCGGAACCAGCGGTCCTCGTGCAGCATCACGGCTTCGACGAGCTGCGGCGACATCCGGTTCAACGGCACCCACAGCCGGTAGCGGTCGTCCTTCGCGAGCGTCAAGCGCAGCAGCCGGCCCTGTGCGTCCGTCACCGCGACCGACGACGGCTTCCAGTCGCGCAGCGGCGGATGCGGCCACAGCCGGCACGCGGCCAGCGCGCCGAACACGAGCAACGCGCCGACGAGCCAGTTCTGCCAGCGATGCAGCCAGCGGCCGGCATCGCGCAGCGCGCGCCGCACCACGGACGCGTCAGCCATGCCCGCTCGCTCCTTGCTTTCGACGTGGTCCGCGACGCGTGTGCCTCCGCCCCGTCATCGCACGCGCTCCACCGTCAGCGCCGTGCCGCCCGGCGCCTGCGCCTGCACGCGGCGGTCGTACATCGATTCGCCGTAGGCCGGCGGCGCAATGAAGCGGCCCGCGTTGCTCGCCTTGATCCGGTAGACGAACTCGCGCACGTCGGTCGTCGCGGTGCCGTAGATCACCACGCGATCCTCGCGGATATCGGCGAACTGCGGCTGCCACGTCGAACCCTTCACGCCGATCGGCGAACGCCACGGCGCGTCGGCCACCGGCGCCGACGCACTGCCGTCGCCGTTGCCGTCCTGCGTATCGGTCGCGGGCGGCGGCGCGATGACCGGATCGAAGCCGCCCGGCAGCAGGTCGACGATCGCGACGTTGCCGACGTTCGCCGAACCGGTCGCGCGAATCTTCAGGTGCACGTCGATCTCCTGGCCGAGCGTGATCTTCGCGAGCGGCTTGCCGTCGGTGTCGGTGTAGTCGCGCACGATCTCCAGCCCGTTCCTGATCGCCTTCGTCGACGTGCCGCGGTCGTAGCCCGACTGGCTCGCGACCCACCACGCCGGCAACGCGCTGCCGTTCACGAAGTCGACGCGCGATGCGCCGGCCACCCACGTGCCCGAGCGCACAAGTTTCGCCCGGATCGACGACACGTCCTTCGGCGCGGCGCCCGCGCGCACTTCATTGATCGCGAGCTGGTCGAGCTGGCCCGCGTTCGATGCCGCGTACGCGTCGAGCGCGAGTATCGTCATCGCCGACGACAGCGTGTTGTAGCGGTTGTCGACGAGCGGCGCGGCGAGGTTGTCCATCGCACGCGGCGACAGCTTGCGCACGCGCTCCGGGAAGTGCTTCGCGAGCAGGTACAGCACGCTAGCGTCGCGCGTCAGCGGGTCGATGTAGTAACCGGTCGCATAGTCGCCGTCGGACGCGCGCTTGCGTTCGAGCAACGCTTGCGGGCCCGCGATCAGCGCGGCGGCCTCCTTGTCCTGCTTCAGCAATTGATACGACGCCGCGAGCCACGCGGCCGCGAGATCGTTGTTCCAGTCGTTCGGATAGGTCGCCTGCAACCGCTTCTGCACGGCCGCGAGGCTGTTGGTCGTCACGTTGCCCTGGCGCGTGAGCAGATACACCGCGTACGCGCGCTGCCGCAACAGGTCGAGCGAGCCGAGCGAATCGTTCGCGGCGAGCCGCTCCAAGTACTGGTTGCCCGCGTCGAGCATGTCCTTCGGCACCGCGACGCCGCGCTCGCGCGCATCGAGCAGCACGTGCATCGCATACGCGGACACGAACGGATCGGCATCGGGCGTCGCGCTCCACAGGCCGAAGCCGCCCTGCGCGTTCTGCCGGCCGCGCAGCACGCCGAGGAACTGCGCGATCGCGCTCGCGTTCGCCGCGTCGGCGCCGGCGCCGGTGCCAACTTCGGGCGCATGCATCGCGCTCGTCAGCGCGCGCACCGACAGCCACTTCGCCGCGAACACGCGCGGCACGGCCGCGCTCACCATCTGCTCGCTGCAGTAGTGGTCGAAGTTGACGAGATACGACGACAGCCCTTCGGACAGCACCAGCGGCGCGGTCGAGATGCTCGCGTCGCGCGACGCATACGCGTCGTACATCGACCGCAGGCTCGGCACGCCGGCCTTCTTGCCCGGATCGAGCCGCGCGATGTCGAGCTGCGTGCGGAACGCGGCGGCCGGCCGCACCGACACGTCGACACGCTGCTGCGCGCCCTTCGCGCCGTAGCGCGCGCCGAACGACAGCGCGCCCGAGCCGAGCGTATCGGTCGCCTTCACGCGGAACAGCGCGACGCCTTCGTGCTGCGGCGCGAGCGCGACGTTCTGCGTGGCCGGCCCGATCACTTGCAGTTGCGGGCCCGTCTTCAGCGTGACCGCGACCGGCACCGGCTGGTTGCCGACGCCCGTCAGGTTGTTCGCGACGCCGACGCTGACGTCGGCCTCGTCGCCCGGCGCGAGCGTCGTCGGCACGTTCGGCGACAGCACGAAATCGCCGCGCACCGTCGTCGCGCCTTCGAACGTGCCGACGAGATCGGGCGACACCGACACGGCCATCACGCGCAGCTTCCCGTTGAAGTAGTCGGGCACCGTGTAGCTCAGGCGCGTGTCGCCGTTCACGTCGACGATCCCCGACCAGTAGACGACCGGCTTGTCGCGCTTGCGCTTGAACGGGTTCAGCTGGCGGCCGATCGCGTCGTCGGCGTCGCCGCCGGGCGCGGCCATCGCCATCAGCTTCTCGAAATCCGGCAGGATCAGGTCGAGGATCTGCGACGTGCCGACTTCGAGCATCCGCTTGCGGAAGAAGAACTTCAGCGGATCGCCGAGCTTGTAGCGCGCGACCTGCAGGATCCCTTCGTCGACCGCGAACACCACGACCTTCGCGGGCTTCGCCGAATGCACGGTGAAATTGACGGTATCGCCCGGCTTCACGAGCGCCGGCGCATCGACGCTCACCGCGTTGCGGCGCGCATCGAGGTTCACCGAGAACGGCACGACGCCGTAGCTCAGCGGGCTCATGAAGATCTCGTCGGACGACGGATCGCGGATGGTCTGCACGTTGATGTAGCCGTTGCCTTCGAAGCCGGCCGGCACCGTGATGTGCTGGATCGAGCTCGTCGTGTCCGCATGGAACCACGCATGCGCATACACCTTGTCGCGCTCGATCGTGATCAGGCCGCTGCCCGCATACGGCGCGCGGATCGCGATCTCCACCTGCTCGCCCGGCTTGAAGTCGTGCTTCGCAAGGCTCACCTGCAGCTCCGCGTTGCGGTCGAGCGAACGCGTGACGTTCGCGGCGCCCGTGACCGAATACTCGATCCGATTCACCGCGGCGCCATCGGCGCGGCGGATCACGAGCGCATAGCTGCCCGGCTTGTCGGTGCGCAGCGCGTAGTCGAGCCCGGCTGCCGGAATCGACAGCGGCTTGTCGTCGACCGGCACTTCCTTCAGCCGCGAATCGTATTTGTACGCGCCGGAATCCTGCCTGGTCAGCACCGACACGTAACGCTGCTCGACGAGCTGCGCGCGCAGGTCCTTCACGTCGATCGCCTTCGCGCCCGGATCGATCGCGACGAGCCGAACCGTGCGCGGGCTGCCGCGCTTCACGTAGCCGAGATCGTCGACCGACTTGTAGCCGACGAGCCAGTCGTTGTTCGACACGAGCGTCTGCGCGTTCGCGGCGACGTTGCGTCCGCCTTCCGCTTCATACGCCTTCGCCTGGAAGTAGAGCTGGTAGGTCGCGTCCGCGTACTTGTCGAGATCGAGATCGAACTCGGCATGGCCCTTGTCGTCGGTCGCGCCGTCCTGCAGCGCGGTCGTGTAGCCCTCCTTCGCACGGCGTGCGTCGAAGAAGTGATAACCCTGCCAGCTGCGGAACGACGGCCACACGGGACGCAGCGTCAGCGCGGCCGCGACGCGGCGTTTCTCGGCCGGCGTGCCGAACAGGTTCTGCGCATCGACGAGGCCCTTCAGCCCCTTCGGCTTCACCCACCCTTCGACGACCTGCTGCGACAGCTTCGCGTCGACCTTCATCCGGTCGGGCAGGAATTCCTTCACCTGCACCGTCGTGCTGCCGATCGGCTCGGCGCCCGGCTGGCCGTCCTTGACGATATACAGGTTGACCGTCCACGTACCGGTCGGCGCCGTTTCGGCGGTCGTGTAGCCGAGCTCGGTGAAACCCGTCGCGTCGACCGTCACCGGCTTGCGCTCGACGGTCATCCCGCGCGGGTCGACGATCTCGGCCTGCAGCGGCACGCCGGCCGGGCTGCGCGCCCAGCTGGCCGCGCGCACGATCAGGCCGATGTGGAATGGATCGCCGGGCCGGTACAGCCCGCGATCCGAGAACAGGTACGCGGACAGTTGCCCTTGGCCCGTCGCGTTGCGTTCGCCGTCGACGTCGAAGCGCGAGAAGTCGAGCTGACGATCGCGGCCGGCCACCGGCAGGAACGACAGGTCGGTGTCCTTCTTCACGACGTACAGTTGCGGCCGCTTCTCGCGGTCGAGCCCCTTGAACGCGGGGAAATGCACGACGCCGTCGGCGCCGGTCGTCTGCGTGAACAGCGCCTGCCCGTTCACCGCGAGCACCGACACGGTTGCGCCCGCAACCGGCTTGCCCGAGCGGATCGACTGGACGAACACGTCCTGGCTGCCGTCCAGCGCCTTCTTGACCAGCATCCCGAGATCGGTCACGACGATCAGACGCGTATCGCCGAGCGCGTTGTCGCCGTCGTCGCCGTTGCCGCTGCTGTCGCCGGAATCGGCGTTGTCGGACTGATCCTGGCTGCCGTCATCCGATGCCGAATCGCTGCTCTTCGCGTCGTCGGCTTTCTTCTTTTCGGCCGCCGGATCGTACTTCGACAGGTGCAGCAGGAACACGCCGCGCTTGCCGCCCTTCAGGTACTGGCCGAGATCGATGCCTTCGTAGTGGGCACGGCCCGGGTCGCCGGCCGGGAACGCACGGGTCTGCACGAAGCGCTCGACGATGTGATCCTCGCTGAACGAATACGACAGCTCGGGCCGCGCGAACGTGCCGTTGTTGAAGCTCACGAGATGCTGGATCTGGTCGGGCAGCACGCGGCCGATCTCGACCTTCATCCCCGGCAGGTTGCGCGACACGACCGACAGCCGCTTGCTGCCGCTCATCGACAGCAGCGAGCCGTCGGCCATGAAGCGCAGCAGCTTCGGATAGTCGGGCACCGTGAACGCGCTCGTCACCGGCGCGCCGAGCCGGTAGCCGCCCGCCGATTTCAGGTCACCGTCGAAGCGCACGACGACGCGCTCGCCCGGCGTCGCGTGGTACTTGAAGCTCTGCAGCGTCGCGAAGTCGTTCTCGGTCGGCACGACTTCGAGCGGCAGCGGCTTCGACTGCTTCAGCACCGCGTCGCTGATGTCGGCCACGTTCCATTCGTACGGCGGATCGTCGTCCGACTGCTCGACGCCCGGCTTGCGCTTGGGCAGCACCCACGCCTTCGCGCGCGCGGCCAGCTCGGCGCCGCGCACGCCGTCGGAGGTTTCGGCCACAAGCACCTGCTCCGGCTCGTAGCGCTCGTTGTCGACGAGCGTCGGCGCGATATTGCCGATCGACAGGCTGTACAGCCCCGGCACGCCGACCGACGCGTGCAGCACGTCCGGCGTGCCGTTGCCGCCGCGCGCGCTCTTCACGCCCTTGTCGACGTCGAGCCGCACCGCGAGCGGATCGCGCGGAATCTCGAGCGGCTGCGAGTGGACCCACGCGCTCGTCTTCATCTTGTCGTAGTTGACCGTATAGCGCAGCGGCGACACGGTCTTGCCGTCGCGGCCGACCAGCACGAGGCCGACGCGCTTCTCGAACTCGGCCGGATCGACCGGGTAGTTGAAGCGCAACTGCAGCAGCGCCTGCTTCTCCGCCGGATTGTCGGGGTTCTGGTAGAACTGGTTGTCGCCGAACGTCGCGGCGAACGCCGGCACGTCGAACGCGAAACGGTCGTCGCGCATCGCCACCTGCGGCGCGAACACGCGATGCACGGCGAAGCGCACCTCGACGTGCGCGCCGACCGGCCAGTCGGCGGCCGGCGTGAAGCGCAGCGTCTTGTCGTCGGCCCACTCCCACGCGCCCTTCAGCGCGGGCGTCATCTCGATGCCGTCGCCGGCCGGCTTGCCGACCTGCTCGATCGGCGCGGCCGATTGCGAGAACGCCACTTCCAGCGGGTGCACGGTGATCTTCGGCTTGTCGGTCTCGTCGACCTCGTAGGTCGTGATCGCCGGCGCCTTCACGGTGAAGCCGACGGTTTCGGGCTCGGGCGGCTTCGGGCGATGCTTGAACCAGTAGCCGCCGTAACCGAGCGCGGCCGCGAGCAGCACGATGCCGCCGGCATGCCACGGGCGGCGGCGCACGGCCGCGGCGGTGACGCCCATCCACGCGGGCGCCGTCCACGACACGTCGCCGACCAGCGGCCGCAGCGCGCAGCCGAGCAGCCACCAGACGAAGCCCGCCGCGCGAATCGGCAGGAGCAGCAGGAAGCGCAGCAAATCCATTTTGTTATTTCCTTGTCAAGGACATGCTGCCCGAGCGGCAACCTTCCCCGAATCGTTATGGGTCTGTGACGGCGCGGCCCGGTTGCGCCGTGAATACTTGGTATGTTCGACCGGATGCTGGGCGCCATTATCGATCAGACCCGAAACGATGGAAATATCGGCGTGCCGGCGCGCAACGCCGGCCGATAACCGGCCGGCCGGACGGATATCGGCGGATTTCGGGGCCGCCGCCCGACCTCTGCACACGGCCGCGCCGCGTTCGCTAGAATGCGCGGCTCGGCAGGATCGAACCGAAATGAAAGGAACTCGCTTGAAACTCCCGTTCGAATGGCAGATCGGGCTGCGCTACGCGCGCGGCGGCCGGCGCTCGGCCGGCGACGGCTTCGTGTCGTTCATCGCCGGCGCCGCGATGGCCGGCATCGCGCTCGGCGTGGCCGCGCTGATCGTCGTGCTGTCGGTGATGAACGGCTTTCGCACCGAGGTGCGCGACCGGATGCTGTCGGTGCTCGCGCACGTGGAAATCTTCTCGCCGTCCGGCGCGATGCCCGACTGGCGGCTGACCGCGCACGAATCGTTACAGAATGCTTCGGTGCGCGCCGTCGCGCCCTATGTCGACGCGCAGGCGCTGCTGACGAACGCGGGCAACGTGACGGGCGTCGCGCTGCGCGGCATCGATCCGGTGCTCGAGCCGCGCGTGTCCGAGATCGCGCGCAAGCTGAAGACCGGCCGCCTCGACGCGCTCGTGCCGGGCGAGATGGGCATCGTGCTCGGCGCCGCGCTCGCGGACGCGTTGCACGTGAAGATCGGCGACCGCATCACGTTCTTCGCGCCCGGCAACACCGCGCGCCTGGGCGACGCGCTGCCGCGGTTCCGCCAGTTCAACGTGGTCGGCACGTTCGAGTCGGGCCACTACCAGTACGACAGCGCGCTCGCGTACATCCATATCCGCGACGCGCAGCAACTGTCCAACGTGAACGCGCCGACCGGCATCCGGCTGCGCATCGACGATCTGCAGCGCGCGCCCGAGATCGCGCTCGCGCTGTCGCGCACGCTGTCGGGCAACCTGTACATCCGCGACTGGACGCGGCAGAACCGCACGTGGTTCGAAGCCGAGCGGCTGCAGAAACGGATGCTGTCCCTGATCCTGATGCTGATCGTCGCGGTCGCCGCGTTCAACCTCGTGTCGTCGCTCGTGATGACCGTCACGCAGAAGCAGGGCGACATCGCGATCCTGCGCACGCTCGGCGCGCCGCCCCGCTCGATCATGAAGATCTTCGCGATCCAGGGGATGACGATCGGCCTCGCCGGCACGCTGGCGGGCGTCGCGCTCGGCTGCGCGATCGCGGTGAGCATCCCGGTGGTGCTGCCGGCGGTCGAACAGTTGTTCGGCATCCACTTCCTGACGCCGTCCGTGTATTTCCTCAGCTCGCTGCCGTCGAAGCTGTCGGCGCTCGACGTGATCGAGATCGCGTCGGCCGCGTTCCTGATGTCGTGCGTCGCGACGCTGTACCCGAGCTGGCGCGCCGCGCGGGTGCGGCCGGCCGAGGCGCTGCGCGACGAGTAGGCGCGATTGGCGCGATTGGCGCGGCGTTACGCGATCTCGTGGAAGCCGACGCTGTTGCCGCCGTCGGGCGTGTAGCCGGCGAGCACGTCGAAGCCGACGTTGACGAGTTCCGCGCGTATGCCGTACGACTTGTTGCCGGATGCGTCGACGAAAATCGCCGCGCCCGACGACAACTGGCGCGCGGTGTTCAGCAGCGCGAGCGTGCCGCGCGCCGTGCCGGCCGACGGCTCGATCGTCAGCGTCGTGCCGTCCTGCGTGGTGAAGTGTCCGCCGGGCGCCACGGGCGGCGGGTTGTCCGCGACCGACCGGTCGAGCAGGCTCATGAAGTGAAAGCGCGCATCGGCGCGCTGGCTCGCCGCCGCGCGGTCGCTGTCCGTGAACGTGTCGCCGCGCACGGCCGCGCCTTGCGCGGCGATATCGACGGCCTCCTCGTGAAAATCCCGCGTCGCGAGCACGAGGCCGGCGTTCGCGTTCAGCGTCGATTCGACCCATGCGCGATCGCTGTCCGTCAGCGTCTTCGACACGACCTTGATCCGGCCGTCATCGGTCATGAAGTCGAACTGCGCATCGGCCAGATCCGGGCGCTTCGCGACGATGTCCTGCAGGCTCGTCGCGAGCGCGTCCGTCACGCCACGCAGCTTCATCGTCAAATCGCCCACCATCGACAACTGTTTCGTCATCGCCGCCTGCATCGCGTCCGGATCGATTGCCCGGACGCTGATCGGCGCGTCTTGCTGCGCGCCGGACGCCGTCGTGTCCGGCGTGTCCGTCGTCTGGCGCCCGTCGAGCGCCGCCTGCGCCATTTGCGCGAGCGTCAGGCCGCCCGCCGCCGTAACCGGTATCGTCATTGCCCTCTTTCTCTCTCGTTTTCAGCCTGTTTTTCCCTGTTTACGGACGGATTGCGGGGAAGTTAAGCGCGCATGCCGCACGCCTATCGAAACTTTGTTTGATTCAAGCTAAAAAAGTTTGACACGAACATTTCACTGCGATAACTTTTGCGCAAGCTTCCGGAAAGCAATCCGGCCAGCGTGCCGACTCGCGTCGCGCTTTCCTGCCGTTGCAGCACCGCCGTTCGCAACATTCCCGCCTCATCGCATCGTGCCGTTCCGTTTCATCCGAAACCTGAAGGAAGCTCGGGCATGCCCGCATTTGATTCGCACTCCTGCATTCGCAGCGAACCGCCGCACTGACGATTCCCGTTCGGGGCGATGCGCTCGCCTCGACGCCGGCCGGATGCGCGCCGCCTGACGCGCGCCGGCACCGGGCGAGATCCTCATCCGTCTCGCCCGCCGCTTTTGATGGTGCAGTTCCGCTTCATCCGACGCAGCACCCGGCCGGGCCGCAGGGGGCGTATCGCGAGCCGGCCGGTTCCAGACAAACACAAGAGACGAGGTCCATCCAATGAACATTCATCGAACCGGAGTGCGGCGCGCATGGTTGCCCGCGCTCGTGGCGGCCGCGACGCTCGCCGCGTGCGGCGGCGACGACGGCGGCAGCGTGGCGGGCGTGTCAGCGCTCGCGCAGGGCCAACAGGAGGGGGCCGCCGCCGCGGCCGATACATCCAGTGCGCAATCGCTCGCGTCGCGCTTTTCGCCGTCGGGCGTGCCGTACGCGAACCCGGCGAGCGGCGGACGCTACAAGCCGGTGATCAGCAACGGCCAGGTGCAGCCGTCGCTATCGGGCGGCACGATCGAGGAGAACGCGTGGGTCGACACGCCGGTCGATTCCGACGGCGACGGCACGCGCGACCGCATCCACGTGCGCATCGTGCGGCCGTCCGAAACGGCGAGCGGCGCACGCACGCCCGTCATCGTGCTCGCGAGCCCGTATTACGCGGGGCTCGCCGACAGCCCGAACCACGACGTCGACGTCGAACTCGACGGCACGCCGCATCCGGCCGCGACCGCCGGTGCCGCGGCATCGGCGTCCACGCGCATCCTGGCCGCCGCGCCGCAATCGCGGATGCTGCAGCAGGTCGAGGCGGCCGCCGCCGGCCGCTCGTGGATCGAAAGCTACTTCGTGCCGCGCGGCTTCACGATCGTCTACGCGGATTCGCTCGGCACCGCCGGCTCGGACGGCTGCCCGACGATCCTGACGCGCGACGAATCGGTCGCGATGGCGTCGGTGATCCGCTGGCTCGGCCGCGACGCGACCGCGAAGGACGCGAACGGCAAGGCGGTCGTCGCGAACTGGTCGACCGGCCACGTCGGCATGTACGGCGTGTCGTACGACGGCACGCTGCCGAAGATGGTCGCGAGCCTGCGCACGCGCGGGCTCGACGCGATCGTGCCGATCGCCGGGCTGTCGAACATGTACGGCTACTACCGCTCGGGCGGCCTCGTGCGCGCGCCGGAAGGCTATCAGGGCGAGGATGTCGACGTGTACATCAAGGCGCTGCTGACGAACGCGCATCCGGAGCGCTGCACGCACCTGATCGACGAAGCGCTGCAGCAGGAGGACCGCAAGACCGGCGACTATTCGCCGTTCTGGGCCGCGCGCGACATTCCGACCGCGTTCGCGGTCGCGCCCGCGCTCGTCGCACAGGGGCTCACCGACGACAACGTGCGCGTCGACCAGTCGACGTCGTGGTATCTGGCGATGCGACGCCAGGGCGTGCCGACCCAGCTGTGGCTGCATCGGCTGAAGCACACCGATCCGACCCGCGTGCCGGCGATGGCCGATGCCTGGACGGCGGAGGTGAACCGGTGGTTCACGCGCTACCTGATCGGCTATGACAACGGCGTCGAGCAGGATCCGCGCGCGGTGATCGCGCAGGCGGACGGCACGCTGCTGAAGGAAGCCGACTGGGCCGCGCGCCACGCGACGCCGATCACGTACTTTGCGGGCGGCGACGGCGCGAGCACCGGCACGCTGCTGCGGCTGCCGAGCGGCGGCCCGCTCGCGCGCTTCACCGACGATGCGCGTATTCCCGCGCTCACGCTGGCGAACACAGCGACCGGCGAAAACCGCAGCCGCTTCGAGACCGCCCCGCTGACGGCCGCGGCACGCCTGTCCGGCGCCGCGACCGCACGCGTCAGGCTGACCTTCACGGGCGTCGCGAACGTGACGGCCTTGCTGGTCGACCGCGCGCCGGACGGCACGGCGACGATCGTCACACGCGCATGGACCGACCCGCGCAACCGGCTGTCCGAGTGGGTGTCGCAGCCGGTGCTGCCCGGCATGCCGTACGACCTGAAGCTGACCTTCATGCCGCGCGACTACAAGCTGGAAGCCGGCCACCGGCTGGGGCTCGTCGTCCTCTCCAGCGACTACGAGGCGACGCTGCGGCCGACGCCGGGCACCGGGCTGACGCTCGATCCAGCCGGCACGTCGGTGACGGTGCCGCTGGCTTCGCCGTCGACGGGCGCGTAATCGTGCGCCGGCTGCCGGCGTAACGCACCGTCTCCCCCGCCTGCATGCCCGTCGATGCGGGCGGGGGATCGCTTCATGAAGGGAGTGCCGGGCCGATCGTCGCGAAATCGTGCCGAGCGACGAGTACAACCCGTTCGGCTGGATCGATCTCGATGCCGACAAGCCGGCGAACCTGCCGGATTTCTACCGGGCATTCTGCACGCGCGCGAAACTGATTCGATGCCGCCGCCCGGCGCTCACACCGGCGTCAACACCGGCTGCCCCGCGAAATGCCGCGCCGCGTTGTCGAGAAACTGCCGCACCGAACGATCGAGCGCCTCGGGCGACCAGCCGCCCATGTGCGGCGTCAGCACGACGCTGTCGAGATCGGTCAGCGCACGTGGCGGCTCCGGTTCGCCTTCGTACACGTCGAGCCCCGCGCCCGCGATGCGCCGCTCGCGCAGCGCGTCTGCCAAAGCAGCGGTATCGACAACACTGCCGCGCGACACGTTGACGAGAAAGCCGCCGGGGCCGAGCGCGTCGAGCACGGTGCGACCGATCAGGTGCCGCGTGCCCGCGCCGCCCGGCGTCGCGACGATCAGGAAATCGGCCCACTGCGCGAGCGCGTCGACCCGGTCGAAATAGCGGTACGGCACGGGCTTCTCCGAGCGGTTGTGATAACCGATCTCGATGTCGAAGCCGGCCGCGCGGCGCGCGCACTTCTCGCCGATCTTGCCGAGCCCGACGATGCCGAGCTTCTTGCCCGACACGTTCGGCGGCATCGACAGCCCGTCGCGCCACACGCCCGCACGGGTTTTCGCATCGAGCTGCACGACGTTGCGCACCGCCGCGAGCAGCAGCGCGAACGCGTGATCGGCGACGCAATCGTCGTTGGTGCCGGCGCCCGTGACCACGGTAATGCCGCGCGCCTTCGCGTGCGCGACGTCGATGTGCTCGTAGCCCGCGCCGAGCGCGCTGACGAACGTGAGCTGCGGCAGCCGGTCGATCTCGGCGGCGGTCAGCCCGGTGCTGCCGTTGGTCAGCACCGCGCGAATCGTGCTGCCGTGTTCGGCGATCGCGCGTTCGCGCGCGTCGGCAGTCGGGGCATAACGCACGTCGAATGACGCGGCGATCTCGCGATGCGCGTCGCCGCGCAATGCGATGAGGACCAGCAGCTCGGGCTTCATGTCAGCAAATGTCCGCAGGCGGGGAACGAATTTCAGTGTAACAAGCCCGCATGACGGATGCGGGTTATCCCCACACCGGCTGTGGACACGCCGCCGCACGCGGTTTGCCAAAGCCCGCTCAGTCAAGTAACTTTCGGCGTACGCCCCCGTCCTGGAGATTGGCCCCGATGAAGCTCGCCCTGCCCGCCCGGATCCTGGGCCTCGCGTTCGCCGCCGCGATCGTCGCGCCCGGCGCGCATGCCGACACGCCCGTCGTGGTGTCGTCGAAGATCGACACCGAAGGCAACCTGCTCGGCAACCTCATTTCACAGGTGCTGAAGGCCCACGGCATTCCCGTCACCGAAAAGATCGCGCTCGGCACGACGCCGATCGTGCGCAAGGCGCTCACGAGCGGCGAGATCGACGTCTACCCCGAATACACGGGCAACGCCGCGTTCTTCTTCAACAAGGCCGACGACCCGGTGTGGAAGAACGCGAGCCAGGGCTACGACACCGCGAAGCAACTCGACTACGCGGCGAACCATCTCGTGTGGCTCGCCCCGGCGCCCGCGAACAACACGTGGGGCGTCGCGCTGCTCGCGCCCGTCGCGCAGTCGCAGCACCTGAAGACCTTCTCCGACTTCGGCAAGTGGGTGGCCGGCGGCGGCAAGGTGAAGCTCGCGGCGTCGGCCGAATTCGTGAACAGCGCGTCCGCGCTGCCGTCGTTCGAGAAAGCGTACGGCTTCAAGCTGAAGCCCGAGCAGCTCGTCGTGCTGTCCGGCGGCGACACGGCCGCGACGATCAAGGCCGCCGCGAACCAGACCGACGGCGTGAACGCCGCGATGGTCTACGGCACCGACGGCGGCATCGCGTCGAGCGGCCTCGCGGTGCTCGACGACGACAAGCACGTGCAGCCCGTCTATGCGCCGGCGCCGGTGATCCGCGAAGCCGCGCTGAAAGCGCATCCGCAGATCGCCGACTTGCTGAAGCCGGTGTTCGCGAGCCTCGACCTGAAGACGCTGCAATCGCTGAACGCCCGCATCCAGCTCAACGGCGAGCCGGCGGCCGGCGTCGCGAAAAGCTACCTGAAAGCGAAGGGTTTCGTGAAATGACGCAGCGCGCGGCAGCGTCCGCGCGGCGCGTCACGCTCGACAAGGTCGGCATCCTGATCGGCATCCTGACGATCGTCGCGGTGTTCGGCCTGTCGTTCGCGGTGCTGCGGCCGAACCGGATCGCGGCCGGCACCGGGCTGTCGGTGTTCGCCGCGCTGCCGCCGATGCAGGGCGCCGCGCTCGCCGCGCTGTGGACCGTCGGCGCGCTGTGGGCGATGACGGCGAGCCGTCCCGCGTGGCGGCTCGTGGCCGGCTGCGCGGGGCTCGCAACGCTCGCGTATGCGGTCGGCGCGGCCGCGGCGCACGCCGTCGCGCCCGACGACATGCTGGCCCGCGTGTCGCCCGATGCCGGCGTCTGGCTGCTGCTGTTCGCGTGGGCCGTGCTGATCGCCGACGCGCTCGCGCGCCTCGCGTTCGGCCCGTGGCGGCGCCTCGCCGCGCTCGCCGTCGCGATAGCAGCGGTTTCCGTGCCGCTCGCGACCGGCTGGTGGGACGGCCTCTCGGTGATGCGCGAATACGCGGTGCGCAGCGACGATTTCTGGCGCGAGGCGATCCGTCACGTGTCGCTCGCGGGCGGCTCGGTCGCCGCCGCGCTCGTCGCGGGCGTGCCGCTCGGCATCGCCTGCGCGCGCATCGCAACGGTGCGCACCGTCGCGATGCCCGTGCTCAACATCGTGCAGACGGTCCCCAGCATCGCGATGTACGGGCTGATGATGGCGCCGCTCGGCCTGCTCGCCGCGCACGTGCCGCTCGCCGCCGCGCTCGGCATCCGCGGCATCGGCGTCGCGCCGGCCGTGCTCGCGCTGTTCCTGTATTCGCTGCTGCCGATCGCATCGAGCGTCGTGGTCGGGCTCGAACAGGTGCCGCCGCACGTGACCGAAGCCGCGCGCGCGATGGGCATGACGCGCACGCAGCGGCTGTTGCGCGTCGATCTCGTGCTCGCGCTGCCGGTGATCCTGAGCGGCGTGCGCATCGTGCTGGTGCAGAACATCGGCCTGACCGCGGTGGCCGCGCTGATCGGCGGCGGCGGGTTCGGCACCTTCATCTTCCAGGGGATCGGGCAATCGGCCGCCGATCTCGTGCTGCTCGGCGCGATCCCGACGATCGCGCTCGCACTGGCGGCCGCGGTCGTGTTCGAAGCCGCGACGTCGCTCGCGAAGGGACGTGCAGGATGATCGAGATCGAACGGGTCGGCAAACGCTTCGGCGACGCGGTCGCCGTCGACGACGTATCGCTGACGGTGCAGCGCGGCACGATCACCGCGCTCGTCGGCGCATCGGGCAGCGGCAAGTCGACGCTCCTGCGCATGATCAACCGGTTGATCGCGCCGACCAGCGGCACGATTCGCATCGACGGCGTCGATACGGCGACCGTCGCGCCCGAGCAATTGCGGCGCGGCATCGGCTATGCGATCCAGGGGCACGGGCTGTTTCCGCACTGGAGCGTCGCGCGCAACATCGCGACCGTGCCGCGCCTGCTCGGCTGGCCGGCCGAGCGCATCGACGCGCGCGTGAACGAACTGCTCGACCTGTTCCATCTCGCGCCGGCCGAGTTCGCGGGCAAGCTCCCGCACGAACTGTCGGGCGGCCAGCAGCAGCGTGTCGGCGTGGCGCGCGCACTCGCCGCCGAGCCCGCGATGCTGCTGATGGACGAGCCGTTCGGCGCGCTCGATCCGATCATCCGCAACAAGGCGCAGGACGACCTGTTCGCGCTGCAGCGCCGCCTCGGCATCACGGTCGTGATCGTCACGCACGACATCGAGGAAGCGCTGAAGCTCGGCGACACGATCGCGGTGATGGACGGCGGCCGGCTGCTGCAGGTCGCGTCGCCGGCCGAGATTCTCGGCAAGCCGGCAGCCGGTGTCGTCGAACAGCTCGTCGCGGGCGTCGACCGGCCGCTGCGCCTGCTCGCGCTGACGCCGATCGACGCGGTGGCCGAACCCGGTCACGCCGACGGCGAACCGATCGCGGCGACGCGCACGCTGCGCGACGCGGTGTCCGAACTGTTGTGGCGCGGTATCGATGCGCTGCCCGTCGACGATACGGCCGACGGCAGCCGTCACGCACACGGCCCCCGCCGCATCACGCTCGACGCGATCCGCTCGCACGCGAGGAAGCCCGCATGACGACGCGCGGCAACGTGCAGCCCAAGCGGTCTTCGCTTCCCGCGTACGTCGCCCGCGCGGCCGCGCTCGCGCTGCTGCTCGTGCTGCTGTTGCGTCCCGCGTGGCTGCAGGGCCTGTTCGCGCCGTTCGCGGACAACGGCGCGCCGGTGATCTACGATCGCGCGAGCCTGCTCGATCTCACGCTCGCGCATCTCGGCACGGTCGCGCTGTCGAGCCTGATCGGCACGGTCGTCGCGGTCGCGGCCGGCATCGCGGTCACGCGGCCGTTCGGCGCGGATTTCCTGCCGGTCGCGCGCAGCGTCGTCGACATCGGCCAGACCTTCCCGCCGGTCGCCGTGCTCGCGCTCGCCGTGCCGGCCGTCGGCTTCGGCCTGAAGCCCGTGCTGATCGCGCTCGTGCTGTACGGGCTCCTGCCGGTTTTCGAAAGCACGATCGCGGGGCTCGAGGACGTGCCGCGCGACGTCGTCGACGCCGCGCGCGGGATGGGGATGAGCGGCTGGCAGCAACTGGTGTCCGTCGAGCTGCCGCTCGCGTTCCCGGTGATCGTCAACGGCATCCGGCTCGCGGTCGTGATCAATCTCGGCACCGCGACGATCGGCTCGACGGTCGCCGCGCGCGGGCTCGGCGACGTGATCATCGCGGGCCTGCAGACCTCGAACACCGCGTTCGTGCTGCAAGGCGGCGTGATCGTCGGCTTGCTCGCGGTGCTCGTCAGCGATGCGATCGGCGCGATTGCGCGGGCGGCGAGCGCGCGGCGCGCGTAGAAGCCAGCCGTCACGCAGTTTTTCGAAGGAGCGACCATGGCTGTTCTCGACACCGGCCCGTTTTTTCATGGCACGAAAGCGGATTTGCGGATCGGCGACTTGCTGACGGCAGGCTTCCGATCGAATTACCGGGACGACGTCGTGATGAATCACATCTATTTCACGGCCCTGCCCAAAGGCGCCGGCCTGGCGGCGGAAATGGCCAAGGGCGACGGCCGGCCGCGGGTCTACATCGTCGAGCCCACCGGCGAATTCGAAAACGACCCGAACGTCACGGACAAGAAATTCCCCGGCAATCCGACGCGATCGTATCGAAGCACATCGCCTTTGAAGATCGTTGGCGAACTCGATAGCTGGGAACCGTACGATCCGGCGTTCATCCAGCAGCTCAGAACCCGCATCGAAACCGGCATCGGCGAGATCATCAACTAGCGTTTCGTTCGCGCCGATTCGCGAATCATGACGTTCCCGCGATAGCGCGGACGAATCCCGGGAAAAAACGGAAACGCCCGGTTCGTGCGGACTCCGATGCGTGTCCGCGCAACGATCGGCGCGTCGATGATCTCGAATGTGACAAGCCTACACGTCGCTTTCATTCAAACCCGCGCTCGACCACTCGCCGCGATTGGTCGATATACTGTGCGCCTCCCATTTCCCCGCACTCCACCATGCGACGACGGTTCTTCTGGCTGATCGTGCTTTCGCTCGGCATTGCGCAACAGGCCGCGGCGCAGCAGACGCCTGCATTGCCTGCATCCGCACCCGACGCACTGGCATCGGCGCCGACTGTCGCGTCCGCGCCGCTCGCCAATGCCAACGATCAGCCCAACGAAGCAAACCGCCGCATCACGTCCTACCTGACGAAGAAATTCGGCGTCGCACGAGAAAAGGCCGCGAAGCTCGCGGATATCGTGAGCGTCACTGCGACGAAATATTCGCTGCCGCCGGCACTCGTTTACGCGATTATTTCGATCGAATCGCGCTTCCAGGAAAAGGCACGCGGCCAGCACGGCGCAACGGGGTTGATGCAGGTCGTGCCGGCGGCGCACCGCGGCATGCTGCGCAACGTGAAGGACCTGACCGAACCGAATGCGAACGTCGAAGCAGGCTCGCGGATTCTGGCGGGCTACGTGAAGGCGGCCGGCGGCAACGTGCAGGCCGGGCTGAAGAGCTACAGCGGCGGATCCAGTGCGTATGCGGCGAAAGTGATGCAGCGGGTCGATTCGTTCCGGTTCGTGCTCGAACCTGAAGACGATGCGAAAGGCGCGAATACTCCGAACGATGCGAACGACGGGAAGGCGCACATGGTGCCGGTCAGTGATCCGTCAGCGGCGCCCACCGCGAACCGCAACGCGAAGTAAGCAATGGGCACCCGCGTTCGTACTGCTTCGGCCCGACGCTGCGGCCGGACTCGCGAAATCGCAGACGAGTTGGGCCGCCTTTGCCGGCGATACTTGCGACTACGTGAAGACCGCTAATCCGCAGCAGACGATTCCGAGTGACGCGTGGCTGAACTGTTGGGTGGATTTCAGTCAGGCGCGCGTGCGCATCCTGAAGAAGTGGGAAGCCAGTTGACGCGCCCGAACTGAACTGCCGCCCGTCCCGTATCGCCCGTCATTCCTGCACGCAATGCGCGCCGGGATCGGTGTATATGGTCGATGAGCACTCGCTCAAAGCAGCGCGACGTCGACCTTCGGCACCATGGGCGAAATGCGCAGAATACGCTCGGCCTGAGTACGTATGTAATCCGAAATGCGATCCACCCATGCGCGCTCGTCGCCCGTGTAGACGCCTGATTCCGCCAGCTCGGGAGCCAGTTCCGCAGCCAACGTCGCCATCCGCGTCATTTCACGGGCAACGAGTGCCGGCCGGATTCGTGCACGATGCGCGAAGTCCGCGAGCGCGAAAGCGGTCAGTTCCTCCGTGCGAAACACGTCGCCGTACGCCATCGCCATGTCCTGCACATAAGCGTCGCCGTACACGTTCACGCATACCAGATCGTAAAACGGCGCCGGCTCGAGCCCGGTGCTGCTGACAAAAAACGAAATGTTCTTGCCATGCGCGTCGCTGTTGCCGATCAGCAGTTGCAGCAACGCCCAGCGCAGCATGACCGTGCGCGCGGCGGCCGGTGTCTCCAGAAACGACGTCAGCGAAAACAGCTTCTCGAAGCTCACGCCTTCGCGAATATTGCGCACGTCCGCGTTGTTGCCGAGATTGCGTTCGTATTTGAGCGTCGCCGGCAAGTCGAGGGCCTGGCATCCATCGATGACATGAAGCCGTCGCACAGCGCTCACGCGCTGCGGATCGGCCGGGTCGGTCGTCACGAGCCGGTCGAATCTCTCGATCAACAGAATGGGCTCGGGGATACGTCGAATCTCGACATGCGCGACCGGCAAACCCATGCGGGCCGCCAACGTCATGCAGAAATGCTCGTTGGCGACCATGAACGGCGCGTTCGCGCTGCGCGACTCGGGCTTCAGAATATGCGAGCTGCTCAGCGTCCCGTCCACAAGGGCAAACTGCTCGCCTTCGACGAGCACCTGCAACTTGTCCTGATGACCGGCGATCGACAGGCGCACCCGATCGTCCCAGACGGGAAACGGGATCGCATCGCGCTTGCGAATACGGTCGGCCAGTTCCTCCGCGGAGATCGGTCGGCGCACGGGTTCGAGAGGTTCGGATGTCCGCGCGGCCTCATCGTCGTCCGGAACGAAGCTCAACGCACCAACGGGCTCCTTGCCAAGCATCCGGATGAGACCGAATACGTTGTCCTTCGATATCTGATACATCGATGCGGCCACGTCGAGTGCGCGGCCCTCGGGAAGCAGATTGCCCACGAAGCGCTGGATCGCGCCCACCGGCGGCTTGCCGCCATCGAGCGGAATGCATGGCGACAACGCAAACGCGTCTGCCCACGCGAGCCACGAAGGATCGTAGGAAAAACCGTAGTCATCGCGGCGGGCATCATAGGTCAGTTGTCCGACCGGCGAGCCGTCAGCCGAAATCCGCAGGCGATGGATCATCACGCGCCCTCGGACGAACGGGACGTGCCAGGCGAAGCGGCACGCATCGTCGCGTGATCGCGCACTGCCTTGCGCGCCACCTGAACGTCGCGTTTCGGCACGACGAGCAAATTCAGGCCAAAGCCGTCCAGCACCTTGAACAACTTGTCGAGACTCACCGCACGCCCGTTTTCGAGGCGTGACAGTACGTCCTTGGAGACGCCAAGCATGTCGGCTGCATCGTCGATCCGCATGTGGTTCTGCGCGCGCCGGTTGCGCACAAGCGCCCCCAAGGCGGTGAGATCCAGTGCGAGCGGGTCAGGTATCGCGACGGGTTGCGGTAGGGTGCGGGCCATAATTCCGGAATTTCAGGAACAAAGCGCCATCGAAGGTCGATCGACAGCATAGTTACGGGAATATCGGAATTATAGTGGTTCGTCGGCCAGATCGCCAATTGTTCCGATATTTCAGGAATAAAAACGCCAAAGGCCGGCGGCGGCCCATTATTCTGATATTTCAGGAACTATAAACGAGTACGGCGGCGCATTCGCGCCGCCGCCCCATGGAGTCACCGGATCACCTCCCTCGTGCCTTGACCCGGCCCCCTCTGATCAAAGCTGCCCCGCCGCCCCCGTCCACCGCAGGTAATCCCCGCGCGTCCAGTCGAGCGACACACCCACGCGCTTCGTCCCCGGCCGGATCTTCGGCTTGTACACCGACAGCGTCAGCGACTCCAACGCCGGCCATTCGCGAAACGACATCACAGCGACATCCGCGACGAGCGTTTCGAGCAACCGCGTATGCGGCTTGTGCGCCAGAAACGCCGCAACACGCGCGCAGTACCCGTCGTAGTCGATCCACTCGCCCTGCTCGCTCGGCTCGCAGCGATACCCGAGCCTCGCATCGATCACGATCGGCTGCGGCGCTTCATGCTCGTGCGCATGAATGCCGATCCGCGCGGGCACCTTCAGTTCGTCGACGAACACGCTCCAGCCGCGCCCGCGCAGGCGCGGCGCGTCGATCGCCACGAACGGTTCGTCGAACGGCTTCATGATGCAAGCGGCGCCGCGGCGTCGAGCATGATGCGCACGAAATAGTCGGCGAAGCTGCGACGCAGGACGATCTCGAACGTGTCGTCGCCGGTCGGGATCAGCGTGATCGGCGACTTGAAGTAGTGCGACTGCGCGCACTGGCCCGGCTTGAACACGCGCGGATGCAGATCGAGCGGGCAGCCGCGCGCGATCACGTCGCGCACGCGTTCGCCGCTGACCTCGACGACCGTGTAGCCGCTGCCGACGTCCACGGCCGCCGCATACAGGCCCTGCACGGCCTCCGCCAGCTTCGCTTCGAGCACGCCGGCCTGAACCGGCCCGTTCGACCGCACGAGCCATTCGTCGGGGCCGAGCCACAGCACGTCGTACTCGGCGCCGCGCGCTACCGTGTTCGGCGCCGCGGGCGGCCGGCAGCCGACCACGCGCTCGAACGCGGCGACGAATGCCGGATCGCTCAACTCGCCGCGCACGTTGACGAGATCGAGGAACGGCCGCTCGCGCAGCGTGAACTTCTTCGATGCGCGCGCCTGGTGCGCTTTCAGCACGTCGGCCGCGCCGACGAACGGCGATTCAAGCGTCACGCCGCCCGCACCCGCCACCTGCGTCTGGTTTCTCGTTTCATTCCACATGCTGACGCACCCCTTCGGTATCGTAGAAAACCGGGCTCGAGATCTTCGCGGTGATGCGCTTGCCGTTGGCCAGCGGAATCACGACGCTCTCGCCCATCTTGTTCAGGCCGCCCTTCACCACCGCAAGCGCGATCGAGCGCTTCAGGATCGGGCTGTAGTAACTCGACGTCACGTGGCCGATCATCGGCGTCGGATCGACCGCCGACACCTGGGTATCCTTCGCGATGATCTGCGCGCCTTCCGGCAGCACGAACTGTTCGTCTTCGGTCAGCAGGCCGACGAACTGCTTGCGGCCTTCCTTCGCGGTATCCGAGCGCGACAGCGAACGCTTGCCGAGGAAGTCCTTCGACTTCGCGACGACGCCGCCCATCCCGAGGTCGAACGGCGTGATCGAGCCGTCGGTGTCCTGGCCGACGATGATGTAGCCCTTCTCCGCGCGCAGCACGTGCATCGTCTCGGTGCCATACGGCGTGATGTCGAACTCGGCGCCGGCCGCCATCAGCGCTTCCCACACCGCGCGGCCCGCGTTCGCCGGCACGTTCACTTCGTAGGCCAGCTCGCCCGAGAAGCTGATCCGCATCACGCGCGCCTTCGCGCCGGCAACCGTGCCGTTGCGGTAGCTCATGAACGGGAACGCTTCATTGCCGAAGTCGATGTCCTGGCACACCTTCTGCACGACCTTGCGGCTCTTCGGGCCGACCACCGCGAACGTCGCCCAGTGATCGGTAACGGACGCGAGCCGCACCTTCATGTCGGGCCATTCGGTCTGCAGCCAGCGCTCGAGCCACGTGAGCACGCGCGCCGCGCCGCCGGTGGTGGTCGTCATCATGAAATGCTGGTCGGCGAGGCGCACGGTCACGCCGTCGTCGAACACCATCCCGTTTTCGTCGAGCATCAGCCCGTAGCGGCACTTGCCCACTTCGAGCTTGTTCCACGGGTTCGTGTACATCCAGTTCAGCAGCTTCACCGCGTCCGGGCCCTGGATGTCGATCTTGCCCAGCGTCGACGCGTCGAGAATGCCGACGCCGTTACGCACCGCGAGGCATTCGCGCTTCACGGCCGCATGGAGATCCTCGCCGTTCTTCGGGAAATACCACGGGCGCTTCCAGTTGCCGACGTCCTCGAACATCGCGCCGTGCTCGACGTGCCATTCGTGCACGGCCGTCTTGCGGATCGGGTCGAGGAAATCACCCGTCTCGCGGCCCGCGAACGTGCCGAACGACACCGGCGTGTAGTTCGGGCGGAACGTCGTCGTGCCCGTTTCCGGAATCGTCTTGCCGAGCGCGCCCGCGAGGATCGCCATCCCGTTGATGTTGCCGAGCTTGCCCTGGTCGGTGCCGAAGCCCATCGCCGTGTAGCGCTTCACGTGCTCGACCGACTCGAAGCCTTCGCGCGCGGCGAGCAGGATGTCGGCCGCCGCGACGTCGTTCTGGAAGTCGACGAACTGCTTCGGCCCGCGTGCCGCGACCTCGCGGCTGCCGACGAGCCACAACGGCTGCAATGCGCCTTCGACGGTTTCGGCGACCTGCGGTGTAGCGGGACGCTGCGCGGCCGTGAAGCCCGCCGCCTTCGCCGCTTCCACGCCCGCATCGACCGCGAGCCGCAGCGCACGGGCCAGCCCGAATTCGCCGGCCGCCGCGCCGATGCTCGCTTCCGCCTGCACGGGCTTGCCCGGCAGGAAACACGCCTTGTCGTCGTTCCAGCACGCCTTGCCGCCCGACTGCGCGAACAGGTGCAGCACCGGGCTGAAGCCGCCCGACATCGCGACGAGGTCGCACGGCAGCGTCTGCAGCTTGCCGCCGGTCTGGCCGTTCGAGTAGGACGCGACGTCGACCGACGATACGCGCCACTTGCCCGAAGCGGCCGTGACGACCGCACCGCTCATCACCGTCACGCCCTGCCGCTTGGCCGCCGCCGGCAGCGCGCCGTTCGACGATGCACGCGAATCGACGACCGTCACCTTCGCGCCGCACGCCTTCAGGTCGAGCGCGGTCTGGTATGCGCGGTCGTTGTTCGTGAACACGACCACGTTGCGGCCCGGCAGCACGCCGAAGCGATGCACGTAGGTCGACACCGCGCCCGCGAGCATCACGCCCGGCAGGTCGTTGTTGCCGAATACGATCGGCCGCTCGTGCGCGCCGGTCGCGAGGATCACGCGCTTCGCGCGGACCTTCCACAGCAGTTCGCGCGTGCCCTTGCGCATCGATACCGGCAGGTGATCGGTCAAGCGCTGCGTGACCGTCACGAGGTTGTGGTCCTGATAGCCGAACGCGGTGCTGCGCGACAGGATCGTCACGTCGGGCAGCTTGCGCAGTTCGGCCTCGATCTTCTCGACCCATTGCAGCGCGGGCTTCGCGTCGATCTCCGCGCGGCACGACAGCAGGCTGCCGCCGAGTTCGCGCTGGTCGTCGACGAGGATCACGCGTGCGCCGGCGGTCGCTGCCGCGTGCGCGGCGGCGAGGCCCGACGGGCCACCGCCGACCACGAGCACGTCGCAGTGCGCGTAGCACTTGTCGTAGCGATCGGCGTCGAGCACCTCGGGCGCCTTGCCGAGGCCGGCCGCTTCGCGGATCTTCTCTTCGTACTTCGGCCACATGTTGCGCGGCCACATGAACGTCTTGTAGTAGAACCCGGCCGGCATGAAGCGCGAGAACTTCTGGTTGATCGCGTACTTGTCGTTCTCGAGCGTCGGCTCGGCGTTCACGCTCGTCGCGACGAGGCCCTGATACAGCTCGATCTCGGTCGCGCGTGCGTTCGGCACCGTGTACGGGCCGGTTTCGAGCTGCACGACGGCATTCGGTTCCGCGACGTCGGCCGTCACGATCCCGCGCGGACGGTGATACTTGAAGCTGCGCGCGACGAAGTGCACGCCGTTCGCGAGCAGCGCGGACGCGAGCGTGTCGCCCTGGAAGCCCTGATACGTGCGGCCGTTGAACGTGAACGTCAACGGAATCGCGCGATTGATGCGGCCACCGGTGCCGAGGCGGTCTTTCTGGCTCATTTGCTCGTGCCCTCTTCGTGTGCGTTGCCGGCAGCGGCGCTATTGGCAGCCCCGCCGAACTTTTCGTAGCCCTTGATATCGTAGGTGACCGTGTCGCGCGTCACCTTGAACCAGCGGCGGCACCCCTGCGTGTGCAGCCATTGCTCCTTGTGCAGCCCGCGCTTGTTCTCGCGCATGAACACGTATTCGCCCCATTCGCGGTCGGTCATGGTCTCGTTCGCCACCGGGCGCACGATGTCGGCTTCGCCGCCGCACGTGAACTCGGATTCGGCGCGCGGCCCGCACCACGGACATTCGATCAGCAACATGTTTCTTTCTCCTCAGTGCGGTTAGTGCGCGACGGCGGCAGCGCCGTGCTCGTCGATCAGGTGGCCCGTGTAGAAACGGTCGAGCGCGAACGGCGCGTTCAGCGGATGCGGTTCGTCGCGGGCGATCGTGTGCGCGAACACCCAGCCCGAGCCCGGCGTCGCCTTGAAGCCGCCGGTGCCCCAGCCGCAGTTGAAATAGAGGCCCTTCACGTCGGTCTTGGTGATGATCGGGCACGCGTCCGGCGACACGTCGACGATGCCGCCCCACTGGCGGTTCATCCGCACGCGCGAGAACACCGGGAACATCTCGACGATCGCCTGCAGCGTGCTTTCGATGATGTGGAAGCTGCCGCGCTGGCCGAAGCCCGTGTACTGGTCGATACCGGCGCCGATCACGAGGTCGCCCTTGTCGGACTGGCTGATGTACGCGTGCACCGCGTTGGACATGATCACCGAGTTGACGACCGGCTTGATCGGCTCGGACACCAGTGCCTGCAGCGGATGGCTTTCGATCGGCAGACGCACGCCGGCCATGTCGGCGAGCGTCGTCGTGTTGCCGGCCGCGACCACCGCGACCTTCTTCGCCTTGATGAAACCCTTCACGGTGTCCACGCCGACCACCGCGCCGCCTTCGCGGCGAATGCCCGTGACCTGGCAGTTCTGGATGATGTCGACGCCGGCGCGGTCCGCGCCGCGCGCGAAGCCCCAGGCCACCGCGTCGTGACGCGCGACACCCGCACGGCGCTGGATCGATGCGCCGAGCACCGGGTAGCGACTGTTCAGGTTGATCGTCGGCTCGATTTCCTTGATCTGCGCGGGCGTCAGGAATTCGGCGTCGACGCCGTTCAGCCGGTTCGCGTTCACGCGGCGCTCGGTGTCACGCACGTCCTGCAGCGTGTGCGCGAGGTTCATCACGCCGCGCTGGCTGAACATCACGTTGTAGTTCAGGTCCTGCGACAGCCCTTCCCACAGCTTCATCGCCTTCTCGTACAGCGCGGCCGATTCGTCCCACAGATAGTTCGAGCGCACGATCGTCGTGTTGCGCGCGGTGTTGCCGCCGCCGATCCAGCCTTTCTCGAGGATCGCGACGTTCGTGATCCCGTGCTCCTTCGCGAGGTAGTACGCGGTCGCGAGGCCGTGGCCGCCGCCGCCGACGATCACGACGTCGTATTCCTTCTTCGGCTCCGGGCTCTTCCACTGCTTTTCCCAGTTCTCGTGATACGAGAGGCCGTTGCGGAACAGGCTGAATATCGAGTAGCGGCTCATGTTTGGATCCTTCGTTAGCATTCGATGACGTTCACGGCGAGACCGCCGCGCGACGTTTCCTTGTATTTCGTCTTCATGTCGGCGCCGGTTTCGCGCATCGTCTTGATCACGGAATCGAGCGATACATAGTGCTGGCCGTTGCCCTTGAGCGCCATGCGCGATGCGTTCAGCGCCTTGATCGCGCCCATCGCGTTGCGCTCGATGCACGGGATCTGCACGAGCCCGCCGACCGGGTCGCAGGTCATCCCGAGGTTGTGCTCCATGCCGATCTCGGCCGCATTCTCGACCTGGTCGGGCGTGCCGCCCATCACCGCGGCGAGCGCGGCGGCGGCCATCGAGCACGCGACGCCCACTTCGCCCTGGCACCCGACTTCCGCACCGGAGATCGACGCGGTTTCCTTGTAGATGATCCCGATCGCCGCGGCCGTCAACAGGAATTCGACGATGCCGGCTTCGTTCGAGCCCGGCACGAACTTCACGTAGTAATGCAGCACCGCAGGGATCACGCCGGCCGCGCCGTTGGTCGGCGCGGTGACGACGCGGCCGCCGGCCGCGTTCTCTTCGTTCACGGCCATCGCATACAGGTTGACCCAGTCGAGCATCGACAGCGGGTCGCGCAGCGATTCTTCCGAACGCGAACGCAGGCGGCCGTTCAACTCGGCCGCGCGGCGCTTCACGCGCATCGGGCCCGGCAGGTCGCCCTCGACCTTGCAGCCGCGCTCGACGCAGGCGGCCATCGTGCGCCAGATCGCGAGCAGCCCGGCGCGCACTTCGTCGGCGGGGCGCAGCGCGCTTTCGTTGCGCAGCATCAGTTCGGCGATCGACAGCCCGTGTTCGCGGCACTGGCGGATCAGGTCGTCGCCGGTGCGAAACGGATACGGCACCTCGACCGCCGCGCGCACGCCGTTCACGCGATCGCCGTCGCGGTTCACGACGAAGCCGCCGCCGACCGAGTAATACTCTTTCTCGACGAGCAGCTGGCCGTGTTCGTCGAATGCCTGGAAGCGCATCCCGTTCGGGTGCACGATGCTCGTGCCGCTCATCAGCTTGCGATAGAAGCCGATGTGTTCCTTCTCGTCGAAGCGCACCGTCTGCTTGCCGAGCAGCGACAGCGACTTCTCCGCGCGAATCTCGGCGAGCCGCGGCTCGATCAGGTCCGGATCGATCGTGTCGGGCAGGTGGCCCTCGAGGCCGAGCAGCACGGCCTTGTCGGTGCCGTGGCCCTTGCCGGTCGCGCCGAGCGAGCCGTACAGCTCGACCCGCACGCGGCGCACGAAGCCGAGCAGGTTCGCGTCCTCCACGTGCGACGCGAAGCGGCACGCGGCGATCATCGGGCCGACCGTATGCGAACTGGACGGGCCGATGCCGATCTTGAACAGGTCGAACGCGCTGACGTTCATCTGGCTTCCTTTGGGTTGCATGCGTGAAATGTCGTTGGGCACCAGTACATCAAAGCGTAAAATCGGCCGATAGAACAAAAACGGCATCGGCGTGGGATAGCGCCGCCAAGCGCCGCGCCGGCCGGCCCGAAAGTGCGTTTTGGCGATGGTTCGCGACGTAAAACCACAAGTCCGGCCACGGCCGATCGGCGACGCTGGCTGCATCCGCGCCGCCCCCGGCAGCCGTAACCCGCAACCAGAGTGAAACGAGTGAGACCGCCTGCCCGGCGTGACGAGATTGGCCGCGATGACCCCCGACGTACCCGCTTCCCCCCTCGCAGAACCCGCGCCGCGGCGCATCCGCTTCGGCATCGTGCTGCTGCCGAACTTCACGCTGACGGCCTTCTCCGGCTTCGTCGACATGCTGCGGCTGTCGGCCGACGATGGCGACTACAGCAAGCCCGTGCGCTGCGCGTGGAGCGTGATCGGCGAGACGCTCGCGCCGGTGCGCGCAAGCTGCGGGATCCAGATCACGCCGTGGGAGACGTTCGACGCGGCCGAGCCGTTCGACTATGTGGTGGTGGTTGGCGGGCTGCTGCATTCGGGGCCGCAGGCCGGCCCTGAAACGCTCGAGGTCATCCGCCGCGCGGCTGCCGGCGGCGCGACGGTCGTCGGCATCTGCACCGGCGTGTTCACGCTGATGCGCGCCGGCGTGCTCGACGGCTACCGCACCTGCGTGAGCTGGTTCCATTACTGGGACTTCATCGAGCGCTTTCCGTCCGCCGATCCCGACCTGCTGATCGCCGACCGGCTGTTCGTGATCGACCGGCGCCGGATCACGTGCTCGGGCGGCCGTGCGTCGATCGACGTCGCCGCCGCAATCCTGCTGCGCCATTTCGATCATGCGACCGTGCAGAAGGCGCTGCGCATCCTGCTCGTCGGCGAGATGCAGAAAGGCAATGCGCCGCAGCCGCATCCGCCGGGCCTCGAGCCGGCAACGCATCCGAAGGTCAAGCGCGCGATTCTTCTGATGGAACAGCACGTCGGGCGTGCGCTGCCGCTCGAGGAACTCGCGTGCAAGCTCGACCTGTCGACGCGGCAGCTCGAACGGCTGTTCAAGGCCGAGACCGGCAAGAGCCCGCAGGCCTTCGCGAAACAGGTGCGGCTGCGCACGGCCGCGTGGCTGCTGACGAGCTCGGACCGCACGGTCGCCGATATCGCGTCGAGCTGCGGATTCGCCGATGCGTCGCACCTCGGGCGCGAATTCCGCAAGCAGTTCGGCGTGCCGCCGGCGACGTATCGCGAGCGCGGCGGTGAAGTAGCCGAAGTCGGCGCGACGCCCGATGCGTCGGCCGACGCCGTCGAGGACATCGCCGACTGACGGCTCCGGGGGCGGCCCGCCCCTTCCCTGATCGATCGCAGGACAACGCACGTTCGCGCCGGTTTCGATTGATTTGAAACCGGTTCCAGTCAAATTGGCCGAGGTTGCCCACGGCAAACGAGGGTTATTCCGGATGCTGATGCACGCTCAAATTTGTATGATGACCACATCACCTTACAAACCTGAGCACCCATGTTCGAGAAAATTCCCGCCCGCGCGATGAGCGACCATGTCGCGCAGCAACTGCTCAAGCAGATCGAAGTGGGCAGTTTCTCGGCTACCGGCAAGCTGCCGACCGAAGCCGTGCTTGCGCAGGAATTCGGCGTGAGCCGCACCGTGATTCGCGAGGCGATCTCGCGGCTGAAGAACGAAGGCGTGGTCGAGCCGCGCCAGGGCAGCGGCGTGTTCGTGAACCAGCACGGCGCGATCCGGCCGCTGCGGATCGACTACGCGGAAGCCGTCGAGGCGAGTTCGCTGCCGCACCTGCTCGCGGTGCGCCGCGCGATCGAGGCGGAAGTCGCGGCCGAAGCCGCGCTGCACCACACCGCCGACGACATCGCCGACATCGACGACGCGCTGCGCAAGATCGATGAAGCGGTGGCCGAAGGGCGCGACGGCGTCGCGGAAGACGTCGCGTTCCACCGCACGATCGCGGCCGTCACCGGCAACCCGTATTTCCTGAAGACGCTGCAGTTCCTGAACCAGTACCTCGAAGCCGGCGTGAAGGTCACGCGCAGCAACGAGGCGACGCGCGAGGATTTCTCGCGGCAGGTGCGCGACGAGCACGCGGCGATCGCCGATGCGATCCGCGCACGCGACCCGATGGCCGCCCGCAACGCGGCGCGCACGCACATGTACAACGCGGCCCGCCGTCTCGCGGAAGCCGGCATCTGCTGAAGCCGGCGGCGCCCGCCGCCTTTGCCCGGAACCTCTCCCGAATCGATCAAGGTTGACCATGTCAAGAAATGTTGGAGTCATCGGCCTCGGCGCGATGGGCCTCGGCGTCGCACGCTCGCTGCTGCGCGCCGGCCTGCGCGTCCATGCATGCGACGTGCGCGACACCGTGCTGCAGGCGTTCGCCGCCGAAGGCGGCATCGCGTGCGCGACGCCGGCCGAACTCGGCGCGCGGTGCGACGTCGTCGTCACGCTGGTCGTCAATGCCGCGCAAACGGAAACGGTGCTGTTCGGCGAACACGGTGCGGTCGCGGCGATGAAGCCGGGCGGCGTCGTGATCGCGAGCGCGACCGTCGCACCCGAATTCGCGGTCGCGCTCGGCGCACGCGTCGAAGCGGCCGGCCTGCAGATGCTCGACGCGCCCGTGTCCGGCGGCGCCGCGCGCGCGGCCTCCGGCGAGATGACGATGATGACGTCCGGCCCGGCCGCCGCCTATGCGGGCTGCGAGGACGTGCTCGCCGCGATCGCCGGCAAGGTGTACCGCCTCGGCGACGCACACGGCATCGGCTCGAAAGTGAAGATCATCAACCAGTTGCTGGCCGGCGTGCATATCGCGGCCGCCGCCGAAGCGATGGCGCTGGGCCTGCGCGAAGGCGTCGATGCCGACGCGCTGTACGACGTGATCACGCACAGCGCCGGCAATTCGTGGATGTTCGAGAACCGCGTGCCGCACATCCTGAACGGCGACTACACGCCGCTGTCGGCCGTCGACATCTTCGTGAAGGATCTCGGCCTCGTGCTCGATACCGCGCGCCGCAGCAAATTCCCGCTGCCGCTGTCGGCCACCGCGCACCAGATGTTCATGAGCGCGTCGAGCGCCGGCCACGGCGGCGAGGACGATTCCGCCGTGATCAAGACTTTCCCCGGCATCACGCTGCCGCCCGCCCGCTGATTCGAACGACGCGCCTGCCATGACTGCTTCCGCTTCCCGCCCCCTGCTCGGCTGCATCGCTGACGATTTCACCGGCGCCACCGATCTCGCGAACATGCTCGTCAAGAGCGGCATGCGCACCGTGCAGACGATCGGCGTGCCCGCCGACGGCGCCGCTGCCGATGCGATCGTCGACGCCGATGCGATCGTCGTCGCGCTGAAGTCGCGCACGATCCCCGCCGCCGACGCCGTCGCGCAATCGCTCGCCGCGTACGAATGGTTGCGCGCGCAAGGGTGTCGCCAGTTCTTCTTCAAGTACTGCTCGACGTTCGATTCGACCGACGCGGGCAACATCGGGCCGGTGGCCGACGCGCTGCTCGACGCGGCGGGAGGCGACTTCACGATCGCGTGCCCGGCGTTCCCGGAGAACGGCCGCACGATCTATCGCGGCCATTTGTTCGTCGGCGACGTGCTGCTGAACGAATCGGGAATGGAGAACCATCCGCTCACGCCGATGAAGGACGCGAACCTCGTACGCGTGCTTCAGCAGCAGACGAAGTCGCCGGTCGGCCTGATCCGCTACGACACGATCGCGCTCGGCGCGGCCGCCGTGCGCACGCGGATCGACCAGCTGCGCGCGGAAGGCGCGCGTTTCGCGATCGCCGACGCGCTGTCGGACCGCGACCTCTACGTGCTCGGCGAAGCGTGCGCGGGCCTGCCGCTCGTCACCGGCGGCTCGGGCATCGCGCTCGGCCTGCCGGCGAATTTCCGTCGCGCGGAGCAACTGCCCGAGCGCGACAACGCGGCGTCGCTGCCGCGCATCGAAGGGCTGTCGGCCGTGCTCGCCGGCAGCGCATCGAAGGCGACCAACGCGCAGGTCGCCGCGTGGCGCGCGACGCGGCCGAGCTTCCGCATCGATCCGCTCGCGGCGTCGCGCGGCGAACCCGTCGTCGAGCAGGCGCTCGCCTTTGCGCGCTCGCACCTGCCGCAGCCCGTGCTGATCTATGCAACGGCCACGCCCGACGAAGTGAAGGCCGTCCAGCAGGCGCTCGGCGTCGACGCGGCCGGCCATCTCGTCGAAAGCACGCTCGCGGCGATCGCCCGCGGGCTGCGCGAACTCGGCGTGCGCAAGTTCGTCGTCGCGGGCGGCGAGACGTCGGGCGCGGTCGTACAGGCGCTCGACGTGAAGTCGCTGCAGATCGGCGCGCAGATCGATCCGGGCGTGCCGGCCACGGCCACCATCGACGCGCAGCCGCTCGGCCTCGCGCTGAAATCCGGCAACTTCGGCACCACGGACTTTTTCGACAAGGCGCTGCGCGCGCTGGACGGAGCCGCACGATGAGCGACGAAGCGAAACTGCGCGAAGAGATCTGCGTGGTCGGCGCGAGCCTGTATGCGCGCGGCCATGCGGTCGGCAGCGCCGGCAACATCAGCGCGCGCCTGACCGACGGCTGGCTGATCACGCCGACCGACGCCTGCCTCGGCCGGCTCGACCCGAACGACATCGCGAAGGTCGGCACCGACGGCCAGCCCGTATCGGGCGGCAAGCCGTCGAAGACGCTCGCGCTGCATCGCGGCATCTACGCGCGCAACGCGGAGGCGAACGGCGTCGTCCACACGCATTCGACGCATCTCGTCGCGTTGACGCTCGCGGGCGTGTGGCGCGACACCGACGTGCTGCCGCCGATCACGCCGTACTACGTGATGAAGGTCGGCCACATTCCGCTGATCCGTTACCGCCGCCCCGGCGACCCGGCCGTCGCGGCCGAAGTCGCGGCGCACGCCGACCAGGTGCGCGGCGTGCTGCTCGATCGCCTCGGCCCCGTGATGTGGGGGCCGTCGGTATCGCACGCGTCGTATGCGCTCGAGGAGCTCGAGGAAACCGCGCGGCTGTGGCTGATGACGCAGCCGAAGCCCGAACCGCTGTCCGACGCCGCGCTCGACGAACTGCGCCAGACCTTCGGCGCGCGCTGGTAACGCATCGCGCCCCGATCACGCAGTAGTCCGTATCGATTTACACGCCCGCCGTGTGCACGGGCCCTTCCGTCAGCACACACACGATCCGGCCGCGTACGCGCCGCCGGCACACGATAGTCCAGGAGACGACGATGACTGCTCTCGACGCGGCCGCAAGCCGCTCGCCCACCGCGGCCGCCCAATCGGGCGAACTCGACCGCACCTACAAGAAAGTGTTCTGGCGCATCGTGCCGTTCCTGATGCTCTGCTACGTGGTCGCCTATCTCGACCGCGTGAACGTCGGCTTTGCGAAGCTGCAGATGTCGCAGGATCTCGCGTTCAGCGAAACCGTGTTCGGCCTCGGCGCAGGCATCTTCTTCCTCGGCTACTTCCTGTTCGAACTGCCGAGCAACCTGCTGATGCACCGCCTCGGCGCGCGCATCTGGATCGCGCGGATCATGATCACGTGGGGCCTGCTGTCCGCGCTGTTCGCGTTCGTGCAGACGCCGACGCAGTTCTACGTGCTGCGCTTCCTGCTCGGCCTCGCGGAAGCCGGCTTCTATCCGGGCGTGATCCTGTACCTCACGTACTGGTTCCCGTCGCATCGCCGCGCGAAGATCATCGCGGTGTTCATGTCCGCGATTCCGGTGTCGGGCATCTTCGGCAACCCGCTGTCGGGCTGGATCATGGAGCGCTTCCACGGCGGCTCCGGCTTCCACGGCTGGCAATGGATGTTCATGATCGAGGCCGTGCCGGCCGTGCTCATCGGCATCGCGACGATCCTGTATCTCGACAACAGCATCCGCGGCGCGAAGTGGCTCGACGAGCGCGAGAAGCAACTGCTCGAAGACGAAATCGCCGCGCAGCCGCAGGAACAGCAGCACGGCCATTCGCTGAAGGCCGTGTTCGCCGACCCGCGCATGTGGTGGATGTCGCTGATCTACTTCGCGTTCGTCACCGGCCAGTACGGCCTCACGTTCTGGATGCCGACGCTCGTCAAATCGACCGGCATCACCGACACGCTGCAGATCGGCCTGCTGTCGGCGATTCCGTTCGTCGTCGCGATCGTCGTGATGAACCTGTTCGGCCACAGCGCGGACAAGCGCCGCGAACGCCGCTGGCACCTGATCGTGCCGGCGCTGATGGGCGCGGTCGGGTTTGCTGTGGCCGCGTCGTACTCGCACAATACGGCGGTGTCGATCGTGTTCCTGTCGCTCGCGGCCGGCGGCGTGCTGACCTGCGCGCCGCTGTTCTGGTCGCTGCCGACCGCGTTCCTCGCGGGCTCCGCGGCCGCGGCCGGGATCGCGATCATCAACTCGGTCGGCAACCTCGCCGGTTTCGCGAGCCCGTACGTGATCGGTT
The DNA here is from genome assembly GCF_902832955.1 of Burkholderia sp. BCC0044. Classification (NCBI taxonomy): domain Bacteria; kingdom Pseudomonadati; phylum Pseudomonadota; class Betaproteobacteria; order Burkholderiales; family Burkholderiaceae; genus Burkholderia; species Burkholderia sp. BCC0044. Next base: position 38,793 of record NZ_CADFDO010000010.1, read on the forward strand.
ACCTGAAGGACGCCACGCACAGCACCGCGTCCGGCATGTACGTGCTCGCGGCGATGCTCGTGCTCGGCGCGATCGCCGTGTGGTTCACGCCCGCCAGACTCGTGAACCGCTGATCCGCCGCCGGCCGATTCGTCATTCGACGCGGGGCGCACGCCGCCCCGCCCCATTCATTCACAGGACCCGCCGCCATGCCACGCTTCGCCGCCAACCTCTCGATGATGTACACCGAGCATGCGTTTCTCGAACGCTTCGCCGCTGCCGCCCACGACGGCTTCAAGGCCGTCGAGTACCTGTTCCCGTACGACTTCGCCGCCGAGGACATCCGCGCGCGCCTCGACGCGCACGGCCTCGAACAGGCGCTGTTCAACGCGCCGCCGGGCGACTGGGCCGCGGGCGAACGCGGCATCGCATCGCTGCCGGGCCGCGAGGACGAGTTCCGCCGCGGCATCGACCAGGCGCTCGACTATGCACGCGTGATCGGCAACAGGAAGCTGCACGTGATGGCCGGCATGGTGCCGCCGGGCGCCGACCGCGCACGCCATCGCGATACGTATCTGGCGAACCTGCGCCATGCGGCGCACGCCGCCGCCGCGCACGGCGTCACGATCCTGATCGAGCCGATCAACCAGCGCGACATGCCCGGCTATTTCCTGAGCCGCCAGGACGACGCGCAGGCGATCTGCGCGGAAGTCGGCGCGCCGAACCTGAAGGTGCAGTTCGACTGCTACCACTGCCAGATCGTCGAAGGCGATCTCGCGATGAAGCTCAAGCGCGATTTCGCGGGCATCGGGCATATCCAGATCGCGGGCGTGCCGGAACGCCACGAGCCGGATGTCGGCGAACTCAACTACCCGTACCTGTTCGCGCTGATCGACGCGCTCGGCTACGACGGCTGGATCGGCTGCGAGTATCGGCCGAAGGCCGGCACGTCGGAAGGCCTCGGCTGGCTCAGGCCGTACCTGTGATTCCCCGTATTCCCCAGAGGATGAAGAACATGAAAGTACTGATCACCGGCGGCGCCGGCTTTCTCGGCCAGCGTCTCGCGCGCAAGCTGCTCGAGCGCGGCGAACTCACCGGCCCTGACGGCCGTATCGAGAAGATCGACGAACTGGTGCTGCTCGACGTCGTCCAGGGCAGCGATTTCGGCGATGCGCGCGTGACGTCGATCGTCGGCGACATCGCCGATCGCGCTGTGCTCGACAGCGCGATCGACGTGCAGACGGGCGCGATCTTCCACCTCGCGGCGATCGTCAGCGGGCAGGCCGAAGCCGATTTCGATCTCGGCATGCGGATCAACCTCGACGCATCGCGCACGCTGCTCGAAGTGTGCCGCGCACGCGGCCACCGGCCGCGCGTCGTGTTCACGAGCTCCGTCGCGGTGTACGGCGGCGCGCTGCCCGACGTCGTGCAGGACGACACCGCGCTCAACCCGCAATCGTCGTACGGCGCCGAGAAAGCGATCGCCGAGCTGCTGCTGTGCGACTACGCGCGGCGCGGCTTCGTCGACGGCCGCGTGCTGCGGCTGCCGACCATCAGCGTGCGGCCCGGCCGCCCGAACGCGGCCGCGTCGTCGTTCGCGAGCGGCATCATCCGCGAGCCGCTGAACGGCGAGGAAAGCGTGTGCCCGGTGCCCGGCTCGACGCGGCTGTGGCTGCTGTCGCCGCGCGGCGCGATCGACGCGCTCGTCGCCGGTTGCGAGATCGACGGCGCGCAGCTCGGCAACAAGCGCGTGATCAACCTGCCGGGCCTGTCGGTGTCGGTCGACGAGATGATCGCGGCGCTGCGCGAAGTCGCGGGCGACGAGGTCGTGAAGCTGATCCGTCATGCGCCCGACGAACGCGTCGAGAAGATCGTCGGCAGCTGGCCGGGCCGCTGGGATACGTCGCGCGCGGAAGCGCTCGGGCTGAAGGGCGATACGTCGTTCGCGGACGTGATCCGCAGTCATATCGCGGACGAACGGCGTTGATGGCCACGCCGCCCGACGGGCAAACGGCTGCGTGGGCGTCTCCGCTGCCCGCCCGGCATGCCGGCCACGCCGGGCCGCATCAGCGCGGCCCGGCGGACTCCCCGACGGGCATCGATGCGCGCTCCCCACCGGCCGCCGGGCGCGCCGTGCCGGCCGCATGCTGCCAGGCCAGCAGGCCCGGCAGATAGAGCAGCAGGTCGCGCACGCGGCGCGCACCGGCCAGCGCGAGACAGGTCGGCGGATCGAACCCGAGCAGCCCGCCGATCAGCACGAAGCCGCCCTCCTGCACACCCAGGCCGCCCGGCATCAGGAACGCGATGCTGCTGACGAGCTGGATCAGCGCCTCGATCGCCAGCGCCTGCACGAAGGTCGGATCGGCGCCGAGGAAGGTCAGCGCCAGCCAGATTTCCAGCGCATAACCCGCGAACTGCAGCGTCTGCCAGATCCCCAGATAGCGCACGACGACGCCGGTCCTTCTCCAGATCATCCGGATCGACTGATCTGTGCGCGCCGATTCGCCGACCAGCGCGACCACCTTGCCGCTCGTGACGCGGTTCAGCACACGCATCGCGCGTTCGAACGGCCGCGCATGCTGCACCAGCGCGAACAGCAGCAGCACCGGCACCAGCGCGGCCATGCCGAGCGCGAGGTTCGCGGCCACCCGCGCGGCATCGGACGACACGTGTTCGAGCACATAGCCGATCGCGGCCAGCGCGAAGATCAACTGGCTGATCAGCGTCAGCTGCATGTCGGCGACGAGGCTGGCCACGGCGGTCGCGGGCCGCACGCCCGCCTGCCGCAGCAAGCCGAACGACACGATCTCGCCGCCGATGCGCGCGACCGGCAGCAACCCGTTGATCGATTCGCGGATCCACACGAGTTTCAGCATCGCCATGAACGACGGCCGGCGCGGGCCGCGAATCAGCATGCGCCAGTCCCATGCATTCGCGAGCATCGGCAGGATGTGCGCGAGCGCGGCGACCAGCAGCCCCGCGCCGGCGATCCGCAGGCGATGCAGGATGTCGAGCGGATGCTCGCGCCAGATCAGCCACACCGCGAGCGCCAACCCGCCGAGCGCGGCCGCGCGGCCCACGTGACGAAGCCGTGCATCGCCTCGCGAAGCGAATGGGTTTGCACCGGTCGCGGCCGGGTTCGTCTTCGTCGTCATGATTCTCCCGCCGTCGACAGCAGCCCTTCCCGGTCGACACGAAAACGCGTGCCGCGCCACACGACATGCGACGAGAAGAAACTCGACACGAAGACCCCGAATTGCACGAGATCGACCAACGGCAACCAAAGCGCGCCGCGCAGGCCGGCGCCGGTCGCGCGGCTCGTTTTCAGCATCAGCAGTGCGCGCGCGGCGAGCGCCGCGACGGTGAGCCCGAACGCGACGGCCGCGCCGCCGGAGAACAACAGCGCCAGCAGCGCGAGCGGTACCGGATGCATCAGCACCGACCCTGCATGACCGAGCCGATCCGCCGCGCGGATCGTGCAGCTCCAGCGCAATTCGTGTGCGTACAGCCGTGCGAATCGCTCCTCGACACACGCATGCCCGACGACGAACGGCGGAATGACGACCTGCGCGCCGGCTTGCCGCACCGCTTCGCCCAGTGCGTGATCTTCCGCCAGGTGATGCGCGAAACGCGCGAGCCCGCCGATGCGTTCGAGCGTCGCGCGCGTGATCGCGATCGTCTGCCCGAAGCACGGCCGCGCGCGCCCGATGAAGAGCCCGGTGATCACGCCCGGCAGGAAGTGATAGTTCGTCATCGCGACGGCGACTCCGGGCCAGAAGCCCGGCGACGCGACGCCGCGATACACGCTCGTCACGATGCCGACATCCGGCTGCTGTAACGCGCCGACCACGGCGCGCAGATAATCGCGCTCGACCAGCACGTCGCTGTCGGCGAAACAAAGCACCGAATGCTCCGCATGTTCGAGCATGTTCACGAGATTGGCGATCTTGCGGTTCGGCCCGTACAGCCGCGCATCGGCGACGACCTTGATGTTCGCGTCCGGGTAGCGCGCGCGCAGCGTCTCGACGGCCGCGAGCGCCGCGTCGCCGGCATCGTGCACGCCGAACAGGTGCTGGATCGGCCCCGGATAATTCTGCACGAGGAAGCTTTCGAGATGCTGTACGAGATCCCATTCGTCGCCGTGCAGCGGCTTCGCGATGGTGACGCCCGGGTACGTGTGCGGCTCGGCCGCCGCACGCGCAAAGAACCGGCCGACCAGCACGCTGGCCGCGATCGTGTACGCGATGCCCAGCAACACGCCCGCTCCGCAGACGATCGACATCGCGCCGGCCAGCGCGCGCAGCACATGCAACAAGACCATGCTATTCCCCAGGAGTGATCCGGGCGACGGTACGCGCAATCAGATGACAGAACTATCGTGCGACGATCGATTCCGGTCACGCACATCGTTTCGCATGCGCCAGCAGCTTCGAGCGCCGCATCGGCAAGCTTGCAGGCCGAAAGAATCGTGCCGGCTCCGGATTCGGTCACGCGATGGGCGACGTGCACGGCATCCTCGCGTGGGTGCTCTTCGCCGGTATCTGCGTGCACGTGGCGGCCGCACTGCTGCACTGCTTCGTGCTTCGCGACCAGATCGTGCAGCGCATGATGCCGTGGTGATCGACCTGCCGCTCACCGGAACCGGCTGACGAACTGATCACGATGCCGCGCGAAGCGGCGTGCGATGAGCGGCATCGCAGCCGGCGCCCGTCGGCCGCGTCGCGTGGCGCGAAGGGCATGCGGTTTGCCGTCGCGCGCACACGACGGCCACACTTCACACACGATCATGTCAGCACCTAGTTGCTGGTTTGCGCCGGCATGCCGGGAGCCGGCGCATGCGCGGCCGACGCCGCCATCCGTGCGCGATCCTGCTCGGCGAGCTTCGCTTCAGCGGCCTGGATGTCGGCCGGATACTCGCCGTCGTCGCCCTTCGCCGGGTCGTACCCGGCCGCTTCGAGACGCATCAGTTCGTCGCGAACCTGCGCACGCGTCAGCGGCGCGGCCGATTGCGCGAATGCCGACTGGCCGATGATCGCTCCGATCATCGTCAGTACTGCGATATATGTTTTCATCATGAACTCCTTCAATGTGACGTATCGATCAACCCTGGGGGTATGCGTAACCTGCCGATGCAGGCGCGTGTATCAGCTTCCGAAATAGATCGTGCAGAAGCTCGCGGGGCCGACGCATGCGACGGCGCCTTGACGAGGCGACAGCGCCGCCGGCTTGCCCGCTTCGGACGACATGGCCGGATCGCTGCCGACCGCCGTGCTGGCCTGCCGCTGCGGCATCCGCTCGGCCTGCTGCTGGAACAGCGGGCTCACGTCCGGATACGACGTATCGGTCACGAAGCGCAGCCCGTTGTTTTCGGCGTCGATCAGTTCCTGCCGGACCTGCTCGCGCGTGAGCGCCTGTGCCGACGCTTGCGTCGCGACACCTGCGAGAGAAATCGCCGCCACCGTGGCGGCCACCAGCCAGTGCGTGTTCATGTCCACTCCTTAATCAGTCAACGAGACGATGTGCTACACCCGTATGACGACGGAGGGGCCGGGTTTATTCCCGGCTTTCATGCGCACCTGCCGGACCTTCATCGAACTGTCATTCATTCGTCAGCCGGCGTAACCTGACGTAACGCAGTGCCCGCCGTGCTTCGGGCAGACTGACCCCCACTTCATTCGGACCGCCATCGATCGACCATGTCCGCCGCTTACGACCATGCCGCCGCCCTGCTGCGCACGCTGTACGACCGCCATATCGACAGCGGTGCGGTGCTCGACGCGTCCGCATTCCCGGACGCCGAGCGTTTCGTGCGCGCGTGGCCCGCGATCCGCGCGGAGGCGCTGGAGGTAGCACGCGACATGCCGCGCATCCCGCGCTTTCACGAAATCATGCGCGAGCAGTACGACATCTCGGCCAACGATGCACGCGACTGGCGGATGTTCATCATGCAGGCGTACGGCCAGCCGTTCGCGCGCAACCTGTCGCGCTGCCCGACCGTCGCGTCGCTCGTCGCGGCGTCGCCGGACGTGCTGTCCGCGTCGCTGTCGTTCCTCGCGCCGGGCAAGCACATCCCGCCGCATCGCGGGCCGTTTCGCGGCATCCTGCGCGGTTATCTCGTGCTGTCGATGCCGAAACGGGCGGACGGCACGCCGGCCGCCGTGCTGAAGGTCGACGGCCACGAATACCGGCTCGACGAGGGCCGCTTCCTGCTGTGGGACGACACGTTCACGCACGAGGTGTGGAACGACAGCGACGCCGTGCGGATCGTGCTGCTGCTCGATATCCGCCGGCGCGGGATGCCGCGCTGGCTCACGTGGCTGTCGAATGCGGTGATCGGGGTCGTGCGGCTCGGGATCCGGATCAGGGGGCGGTCGATTCCGGTTTAGCGACGACACTACCCACGCCGCGCACGGCGGCTCCATTCCGCCTTTCGGTGTTCGCCGAATCGCCTAAACTACAAGCCGTCCCTTCGAGCGGCTCCTGCCAGCTACCGCCATGGCGCACCTCTTCTTCGCCGCGTCGATCCAGCGGCATGTCGAAACGCCCGAGCGCGACATCGACGCGCATACGGTCGGCGAAGCATTCGACACCATTTTCAGCGAGCAGCCGCGGCTGCGCGGCTACATCGTCGACGACCAGGGCGCGCTGCGAAAGCACCTGTCGGTGTTCATCGACGGCCAGCCGATCCGCGACCGGCAGCGCCTGTCCGATGCACTCGGCGACGCGAGCCGCGTGTATGTCGTGCAGGCGCTGACCGGCGGATAAAGGGACCGATGCACAGGCGCATCCCCCCATACCAAGCGCCGTCGCGCCAAGGCGGACCATCCGGAGACATCGCACAATGAACGATCGACTGCTCGTCGCCACCCGCAAGGGCCTGTTCGTCCTGCAATCCGACGGTAGCGCCGGCTGGACGCTCGGCGAACCGCATTTCATCGGCGAGCCCGTCAGCATGGCGCTCGCCGACCCGCGCGACGGCACGCTGTATGCGGCGCTCAATCTCGGTCATTTCGGCGTGAAGCTGCATCGCCTGCGCGCAGGCGCCACCGACTGGGAAGAATGCGCCGCGCCGGTTTATCCGCCGCAGCCCGCCGATGCGTCGCCCGCCCGTGCCGACCCGCACGCCGGCAGCGGCGACACCGACGACGAGCCTGCCGGGTCGCCGCAGCCGCCGTGGACGCTTCAGCAAATCTGGTCGCTCGAAGCCGGCGGCACGGACGAGCCCGGCGTCCTGTGGGCCGGCACGATTCCCGGCGGCCTGTTCCGCTCCGACGACCACGGCGATTCGTGGGTACTGAACCGCCCGCTGTGGGACCGCCCCGAACGCCTCGAATGGGGCGGCGGCGGATACGACGCGCCGGGCATCCATTCGGTGATGGTCGATCCGCGCGACAGCCGGCACGTCACCGTCGGCATCTCGTGCGGCGGCGTGTGGCAGACCGCGGACGGCGGCGCGACGTGGCGCGTGACCGCGGAAGGCATGGAAGCCGACTACATGCCGCCCGAGCGACGCGGCGAACCGAACGCGCAAGACCCGCACCGCGTCGTGCAGTGCGCGGCCAACCCGGACGTACTGTGGACGCAGCATCACTGCGCGATCTTCCGCTCGACCGACGGCGGCGAACGCTGGCGGCGGATCGAGGCGCAGCCGTCGAGTTTCGGTTTCGCGGTGGCCGTGCATCCGCACGAACCGGACACCGCGTGGTTCGTGCCGGCCGTGAAGGACGCGTGCCGGATTCCGGTGAACGGCCGGTTCGTCGTCACGCGCACGCGCGACGGCGGCCGCAGTTTCGAGAGTCTGTCGAACGGGTTGCCGGCCGCGCCCGCGTACGACCTCGTGTACCGGCACGGGCTCGCGGTGGACGATTCCGGCACGCGCCTCGCGATGGCGTCGACGACGGGCGGGTTATGGACATCCGCCGATGGTGGCGACCACTGGCGACAGGTATCGGCGCATTTGCCGCCGGTGTATTGCGTGCGCTTCGGATAATCACGCGCGGGCGCCGAACGAAATGCAACCATCCGCACATTGCCGAACGGAATTCGCGCGCTGACCTAACCGACCGACGCTTCACGCAGCCGGCGCTATCCGCCCGACCGCCGCTCGCGTCTGCGCGATTTCCGCGTCGAGCCAGTCGAGAAACCGCCTGACTTGCGGCTCGCGCTCCCGCCCCGGCCGGCACAGCGCGACGAAGCGCGCACCGTCGAGCCGCACCGCGGGCTCGATCGGCATCAACGCACCGCGCTCGACATGCTCGGCGGCCAGCACCGAGCTGAGCAGCGCGATGCCCTGCCCGTGCAGCACGGCCTGCAACGCGTAATGCTCGTCGTCGTAATGACGAAACACCGCGCGTTCGAGCCACGCTTGCCGGCCCGCCGCACGACACCACGACGCCCAGTCGATCGACACCGGCAGCGGCGTATCCCACACGGTCTCGATCAGGTCGAGCGGCTCGTCGGTGCGATGCGCATTGAACCCGACGGCCGCATACGCACCGAAATACTCGTCGATCAACGCAATCTCGTGCAGCGCGGGAAACTTTCGCGACGTCGCGCGAATCGCGAGATCGATCCGTGCATCCCGTTCGAGATCGACGAGCGCGTTTCCCGTTTCGACCTTGATGTGCAGATGCGGATCGACGCGACGAAACGCGCCGAGACGCGGAATCAGCCACATCGCCGCAAACGCCGGCGTGGTGGTCAGCACGAGCGAGCGCTCGCCGGCCGCGTCCGGCCGCACCGCGTCGAGCCCGCGGCTCAACGCCAGCAACGCATCGTGACTCGCGCGAAACAGCCGCTCGCCTTCTTCCGTCAGCCGCACGCCGCCCGCGCCGCGCTCGAACAGCAGCACGCCGACGCGGCTTTCGAGCGACTTGATCTGGTGCGACACGGCGGCCGGCGTCACGGACAGTTCATCGGCGGCGGCCTTGAACGTGCCGAGCCGCGCCGACGATTCGAATACACGCAATGCAGTCAGGGGAATTTTCGAGAACACGGGGCCTCGCGGGCCGGATGCGGCCGGGTTGAATTCGATTCAATCGGGGTGAGATTAGGTGAATTGAAGCGGGTGCGCAACGCGGATAGCCTTGCGGGACGTCGCGGCATGCCGCCGCGACGATTGCCGTCGAACCGGAGGAACCCCGTGCAAGGCCTACCGCGCAGGATCACGCAGGCGGTGCTCTACGAAGCGATCGCCATTTCCTGCATCTCGCCCGCGATCGCGGCGATCTTCAAGCAGGATCTCGTCTATTCGGGCGCGCTGTCGGCGACGATGTCGGCGATCGCGATGCTGTGGAACATGATCTTCAACGCGCTGTTCGAGCGCTGGGAAGCGTCGCGCCGGCAACCGACGCGCACGCTCGGACGGCGGATCCTGCACGCGACCGGATTCGAGGGCGGGCTGATCTTCATCCTCGTGCCGGTCGTATCGCGGTGGCTCGACATCTCGTGGTTCGACGCGTTCGTCGTCGATATCGGGTTGTTCGCGTTCTTCTTCTGCTACGCGTTCGTGTTCCAGTGGGCGTTCGACCGCGTGTTCGACGTGCCGGCGGCGACGAAGCAGTCGTGAGCCGGGCGCCTACGCCCCCGTGGCAATTTTCGGCAACTGCCAGTCGAACCGCACCGCCGCCATCCGCAGCGCAAAGCACGCGACGCCGCCGAGCACGGCCGCGACGACGGGCGGGCAACCGAGTCGCCGGCACACCACGACGACGACCGCGCCGAGCAGCGCCGCGCTCGCATAGATGTCCGTGACCAGCACGACCGGTATCCGCGCGAGCAGCACATCGCGCACCACGCCGCCCCCGCAGCCGGTCACGGCGCCCATCAGCGTTGCAATGAACGGGTGGACACGGAATTCGAGCGCCTTCACCGCACCCGCGACCGCGAACAGCGCGAGGCCGGCCGCATCGAGCGTCGTAAGCAGCGACGGCGAAAACGACGCGACCCGCGCATGAAACACGAATGCGAACAGCCCGGCGGCAAACGCGAGCGCCGGATAACGCCAGTCGCTCACCGCGCTCGGCGGCCGCGCGCCGATCAGCAGGTCGCGAATCACGCCGCCGCCGAGCGCGACGACGAGCGACAGCACCATCACCCCGAACAGGTCGAGTCCGGCGCCGATCGCCGCATTGGCGCCCTCGATCGCGAATACCGCCGTGCCCGCGAGATCGGCGGCGAGCACGACTTGCTCGATGCGCTTCATGCGAATGAACGGCCGAAGTACCGGATCGTCCGGTTGCAGCCGGCGTCGACGGAAGCGGCCACGTTATTCGGCCGCATGCCGGCTGCGGGTTGCCGTCCGGATGCATCAAGCGGGTTGCGGGTCATTGCCGTCTCCTCGATCGGGGATCGAGCAGTCTAGCGCATCGCCCGCCGGCCGTCGGCGCGAGCGCGAAGCACGCAGCGCGCAGCAAAAAGCCGGCGCAAGCAGGTCACCCCGCTTACGCCGGCTCAATCTTCACGTCAGGCTTCGGGCCGCAGCCGCCAAGCCCGACAGGTCGTGCTCAATGCACGCCGAGATACGCCTTCACAGCCGGCAGCCCCGGCTTGCCGTCGAGCGTCGTCACGCCGGCCAGCCACTTGTCGAGGGCTTGCGGGTTCGCCTTCAGCCAGTCGGCGGCGGCCTTGTTCGGATCCTGCTTGTTCATGATCGGCGCCATCACGTGGTTCTCGATCGACGTCGTGAACTGCAGGTTCGACACGAACTTCGCGACGTTCGGGCAGCGCTGCGCGTAGTCGGGCGGCGTCGCCGTCAGCACCTTCGCTTCGCCGTAGTTCGGGCCGAACACGTCGTCGCCGCCGGTCAGGTAGTCGATCTTCATCTGCACGTTCATCGGATGCGGTTCCCACCCAAGGAACACGATCCACTGCTTGTCGCGGGCCGCGCGATTCACCTCGACCAGCATCCCGGCCTCGCTCGACTCGACCAGCTTGAACTTGCCGAGACCGAACTGGTTGCCGTCGATCATCTTCTTGATCAGCGCATTGCCGTCGTTGCCCGGCTCGATCCCGTAGATCTTGCCGTTGAGCTTGTCCGCGTATTTCTGGATGTCCGCGAACGACTTCAGGCCGCCCTGGTACACGTAGTCGGGCACCGCGAGCGTGTATTTCGCGCCGGTCAGGTTCGGCGTCGCGAGCACCTTGATCGTGCCGGCCTTCGTGAACGGCTGGATGATCGGGTCCATCGTCGGCGACCAGTAGCCGAGGAACACGTCGATCTGCTTGCTCTTGATCCCCGCGAACGTGATCGGCACCGACGCGATCGTCTTCGTCGGGTTGTAGCCGAGCCCCTGCAGCATCGTCGACGCGAGGCCCGTGGTCGCCGCGATGTCGGACCAGCCGACATCGGCGAAGCGCACGTTCTTGCATACGGGCGGATCGGCTGCATAGACGGCCGACATCGGCGCGGTCACTCCGATCCCGCACACCGCTGCGATCAATAGGCGCTTCATCTTGCTTCTCCTCAAAGTGATGTCGTTTGCTTGAATGCGGGATCGTTTATTGAAGCCGCGCGCCGCGATCCCGGCGACGTCGCGGAGCGAATGATTGCCGCGGCTCAGCGCCCCGGCAGCCGGCGCTCGTAGCTCGGCGCATGACCGAACTGCGCGCGGTATGCCTTGCTGAAATGACACGGCGAATGAAAGCCGCAGACCGTCGTCACGCGCGCGATCGATGCATCGGTCGTGCGCAGCAGGTCGCGTGCGCGTTTCAGGCGCAGCGTCAGGTAATAGTGGGTCGGCGATACGTTCAGGTACACCTTGAACATGCGTTGCAGATGCCGCTGCGACAACCGCACGAGCCGCGCGAGCTCCTCGAGCGACAGCGGCTCCTCGATGTTCGCCTCCATCAGCCGCACGACCTCGATCAGCTCCGCGCGCGAGAAGCCGACGCGCGCATCGACCGGGATCGGCTGCGTATCGGTCGAACTGCGAATGCGCTCCAGGATGAACTGCTCGGAGACCTGCGCGGCGAGCTGCTGGCCGAACCGCATGCCGACGAGATTCAGCATCAGGTCGAGCGGCGCGGTGCCGCCGGTGCAGGTCAGCCGGTCGCGATCGACGACGAACAATTCGTCGGCGAAGCCCACCTGCGGAAATTCGGAATGCAGCGCGGACAAGTTCTCCCAGTGCACGGTGCAGCGATAGCCGTCGAGCAGCCCGCTCGACATCAGCGCGTACGCGCCCGTGCAGATGCCGCCGAGCGGCAGCCCGCGTTCGGCGAGCGCCGCAAGCGTATCGCGCGCGCCCTCGTCGACCACGTCGCGGATGCGGATGCCGCCGCAGACGATCATCACGTCGGGCAGGTTCTCGTAGTCGAGCGCCTGCGTGGGCCGCACCGCGATGCCGTTGCTGGCATGCGCGGGCGCACCGTCGAGCGAGTAGATCGACCACTTGTAGTGATCCGCCCGGCCGACGTAGTTCGCCATCCGAAGCACTTCGACCGCGCTCGAGAACGCGATCATCGAGAAGTTCGGCAGCGTCAGGAAGCCGAAATGGGCGAGGGACGAAACCGGTGAAACGCAGGCGGCGGGCGCGACAGCGACGGCGGACGTCACATCGGTCTCCTGGCGAGGAGGTTGTGGAGGGCCAGCCCCGCGGCCGAAGCCGCGGGAGCCGTTATCCATTCAGGGTGAGCGGCCAGCGCGTTGCCGGCCGCCGGAGATCAGGCCTGCGCGGGCGCGGCCTTCACGCGAAAGAGCTGCTTGAGGCCCGAGAACAGCGGCGCCTTCACGGTGCCCGGCGCGCGGCCGAAGCTCTCGGTGATGCGGTCGAGAATGATCGCAAGCAACACGACCGACAGGCCGCTCTCGAAACCGAGGCCGATGTCGAGGCGCTGGATACTCGCGAGCACGTCGTTGCCGAGGCCGCCCGCGCCGACCATCGACGCGATGATCACCATCGACAGCGCCATCATGATCGTCTGGTTCACGCCCTGCATGATCGACGGCAGCGCGTTCGGGAACTGCACCTTGTACAGCAGCTGCCACGGCGTGCAGCCGAACGCCTGGCCGGCTTCGACGATCTCACGGTTCACGTGACGGATGCCGAGGCTCGTGAGGCGCACGGCCGGCGGCATCGCGAAGATCACCGTCGACAGGATCCCCGGCACGCGGCCGAGGCCGAACAGCATCGCGGCCGGAATCAGGTAGACGAAGGCGGGCATCGTCTGCATCAGGTCGAGGATCGGGCGCACGATCGCGGCGACCCACTTGCTCTTCGCGGCCCAGATGCCGAGCGGGATGCCGAGCACGAGGCTGATGATCGTCGACGACAGCGTGAGGCCCAGCGTGATGACCGTCTGATCCCAGAAGCCGGTCGCGAAGATCAGCAGCAGCGACAGCGTGGTGAACAGCGCGAAGCGCCAGCCCACCCGCCACAGCCCGACGCCGATGAAGATCGCCATCATCAGCCACATCGGGATCGCCTGCAGGCCATGCTCGACGAATGCCGCGAGCCCCTCGATCGCTTGACCGATCGCGTCGAACGTCTTCGCGTCGTGGTCGAGCAGGTAGTGAACGGACTGGTCGACCCAGGTGCCGAGCGGAATCATTTCAGACATGGGAGCCTCGCGAACGCGTGATGGCCTTCAGGATGAGCGCACGATCGACCGAGCCGCAGTAGCAGCCGTCGTCGTCGACGACGGGCAGTGCATTCGGGCTCGCGACCACGCGCGCGACGACATGTTCGAGCGACGCATCGCGCCGGATGCTTTCGATCGGCCGCACGGACGGCGTGTCCTGACCGAGCGCCTCGCGCGTGACGAAGCCGCGAATCTTGCGCGCGGCATCGAGCACGAACGCGTATTCGGCGCTGCCGTTCAGCGAAGCCGCGACGTTCGCGGCATCGCACTTCGACACGAGCGGCACGGCGCCCGTCTGCATCAGGTCGCCGGCGGTGAGGTAGCGGCTGGTGTCGATGCCGTCGAAGAACGCGCGCACGTAATCGTCGGCCGGGTTCGCGATGATGTCCTGCGGCGTGCCGACCTGCACGAGGCGGCCGCCTTCCATGATCGCGATGCGGTTGCCGATGCGCAGCGCCTCTTCCAGATCGTGCGACACGAACATGATCGTGCGGCGCTGCTCCTTCTGCAGTTGCAGCAGCACGTCCTGCATTTCGCGGCGCTTGAGCGGATCGAGCGCGGAGAACGCCTCGTCCATGATCATCAGCGACGGGTTCACGGCCAGCGCGCGGGCGAGGCCGACGCGCTGCTGCATGCCGCCCGACAGCTCGGACGGCAGCTTGTGCGAAAACGGTGCGAGGCCGACCTGCTCGAGCACTTCCATCGCGCGGCGTTCGCGCTCCTTCTTGCCCATGCCCCCGACTTCGAGCCCGAACGCGGCATTCGACACGACGGTGCGATGCGGCATCAGCGCGAACGACTGGAACACCATGCTCATGTCCTTGCGGCGCAGCGCGGTCAGCGCCGAGCGGCGCGCCGACGCGACGTCGAGCCCGTCGATCAGCACCTTGCCGGCGCTCGGATCGACCAGCCGGTTCACGAGGCGGATCAGCGTGGACTTGCCGGAACCGGACAGGCCCATCAGCACGAAAATTTCGCCTTCCTGCACATCGAAGGAGACGTTGTGCACGCCGACGACCTGGCCGGTGCGCTTGAGCACATCGTCCTTCGTCGCGCCGGCGGCGAGCATGTCGAGCGCCTGCTGCGGGTTACTTCCAAATACCTTGCACAGACCTTCGACCACAACCTTGGGGGCATCCATCGAAACCTTCTCCTCGTGTAGCGGGGACTCGCGCTTGTCATAGCGTGCCTACATAGTTGCCAGAAAAAACCCCGGCCTGCCGACGAATTACGACAAACGCTTGCGCAAATACGACACGGCCGCCAGCCCCGCCGGGCGGGCCGCGCCGCCGATTGCGGCGGCGCAATACGCGCCCGGCCAGCAACGACGGGCATCGCCCGCCGGACTTGTGCGCAGCAGCGCGGCGCGCGGCACTTGAGGTTTTGCGTCAGGCGGCATCGGGCACGCGTCGCTTTGCGACAAATTCACGTCCGTTCCGGCGTCGATCCCGTCAGACGAAAGCGCCCCGCGCATTCGCCAGTAAAAAGCATGACCGTGCAAAAAAACCGTTCGGCGACACCGGGCGGCGCACGCCACGATACCGCGTCAAACCCGGAAATCGGTGAACGCACGCTGTGATACATTCCCCGCAAACACGCCGATCGCGACGTTGCCGCGGGCCTTTCGCGCGAGGGCCCAGCCGCACGGCGCGCACATGCCGGTTCGCCTGCCGGCCGTGCTGAAACCGCCTCGATCCGGTGCGATCCGCGATCGAAGGACGATAACGACAGTGAGAGGGAGCAGGGCGTTGAACTGGGCATTCGCCGTAATCGGATTCATCGTGGGCGGCATCGCTGCCCTGATCGGGGATTTCTCGGCTGCAAGCGGCTCGCTGCTCGGGGCCGCCGCCGGGTTCTGGGTCGGGCACACGCTGCGGCAACGCAAGCGGCAGAACCCACGCGCCGCGCCCGATGCGTTCGCGATCTCCGCGACGCCGCCGCCTACCCCGCTACCGCTCGGCGAGCGTGTCGCGCGCCTCGAAGCAACGGTCGACACGCTCACGCGCGAACTCGACGCACTACGCGCCCAACTGGCGGGCGCGAAGGCCGGCGCGGCGACCGCCGGCGGCATCGCGCCAACGGCTTCGGCCGACGCCTCCGCCGCGCCGCTGCCGGCGCACGTCCCGGCCACGCCCACGCAACAACCTGTCGCCGCGCGGGCCGACACACCGGCATCCACTTCGACGCCGGCACCTGCCGCGGCACCCGCACCGGCAAGCGCAGCGAGCACCACCGCTGCGTCTACCGACGCTAACGCCGCCGCACCCGCCGCCCCGATCCGCACTGCCCCGCCCGGACCGCCCGCCCCGCGCGAGCCCGGCCTCGCCGAACGCGCGTTCGGCGCCGCCCGCGACTGGCTGCTCGGCGGCAACACGGTCGTGCGTGTCGGGATCATCGTGCTGTTCTTCGGCGTCGCGTTCCTGCTCAAGTACGCGGCCGACAACGACATGCTGCCGATCGAATTCCGCCTCGCGGGCACGGCGCTCGCCGCGGCCGCGCTGCTCGCGATCGGCTGGCGCGTGCGGGCGCGCCGCGCCGCGTACGGGCTCGTGCTGCAAGGCGGCGGCGTCGGCATCCTGTACCTGACGATCTTCGCCGCGACCAAGCTGTATGCGCTGCTGCCCGTCGGCGCCGCGTTCCCGCTGATGGTCGCGGTCTGCGCGCTGAGCGCGTTCCTCGCGGTGCGGCAGAACGCGCTGCCGCTCGCGTTCATGGGCAGCGCGGGCGGCTTCCTCGCACCGATCCTGCTGTCGACCGGCCAGGGCAACCATGTCGCGCTGTTCAGCTACTACGCACTGCTGAACGCGGGCATCTTCGCGATCGCGTGGTTCAAGGCCTGGCGCCCGCTGAACCTGCTCGGCTTCGTGTTCACGTTCACGATCGGCGCCGCGTGGGGCGTAACGGCCTATCGCCCCGCGCTGTTCGCGAGCACCGAGCCGTTCCTGATCCTGTTCTTCCTGATGTATGTCGGCATCGCGCTGCTGTATGCGGTGAAACGCGAACTCGCGCTGCGGCACTACGTGGACGGCACGCTCGTGTTCGGCACGCCGATCGTCGCGACCGCGCTGCAGGCGTCGCTCGTGAAAGGCATGCCGTTCGGGCTCGCATGGAGCGCGGTCGCGCTGTCGGCGTTCTACGTCGCGGTCGCCGCCTGGCTCGCGCGGCGCCGCGACCGCCTCGGGCTGCTGTTCGAATCGATGCTCGCGCTCGCAGTCATCTTCGCGACGCTCGCGGTGCCGCTCGCGTTCTCGGGGCCGACGACCAGCGCCGCGTGGGCCATCGAAGGCGCGGCCGTCGTATGGCTCGGCGTGCGCCAGAAGCGCCTGCTCGCGTTCGGCTTCGGGCTGCTGATGCAGGTCGCCGCGGCCGGCGCGTTCTTCACGAGCCTGCTCGGGCCGGCCGACACGACCGCGCTGCCGGTGCTCAACAGCCCATACATCGCGATGCTGCTGATCGCGCTCGCCGGCCTGTTCACCGGCTGGTGGCTGCACGGGCGCGGCGAAGCCCGCGCGTGGCACGCATGGATGCCGGAGATCGGCGTCGCGGCCGCCGCGTGGGGGCTGCTGTGGTGGGTCAGCGGCGGGCTGCACGAGATCCTGCTGTATGCGAGCCGTCACGTCGACCTGCATGCCGACCGTTTCGTCGTCGATACGACCGCGCTGTTCGCGGCCGGTACCGCATGGCTCGCGCACGTCGCGCGCCGCCGTCTCGCGTGGCCGCTCGCCGAATGGCCCGCGCTCGCGCTCACGCCGGTGCTGGCGCTGCTCGCGCTGCGCGCGTTCGATGCGCATGAAGCGCCGCTGTCGGGCATGGGCGCGTTCGCGTGGCCCGTGGCCGTCGGTGCGGGGTTTGCGCTGCTGTGGCGCCAGTCGCGCGGCACGAACGGCGCCACCGATGCGAACGGCGCGGCGCCCGCCGTCGCAGCGCGCATCCTCGCGCCGCTGCATACGCTGACGTTCTGGACCGTGTGCGGGCTGCTGTCGCTCGAAGGTTTCTGGCGCCTGCGCGCGTTCGTCCCGGAAGGCGCATGGAGCTGGAGCGCATGGGCGTACGGCTTCGGCGCGCTGCTCCTGCTCGTGTCGGGCCCGGGCTCCCGCCTGCGCTGGCCCGTCGCGGCGTTTCCGCGCGCCTACCAGGTGTGGGGGGCCGCGCCGCTCGCCGCGCTGCTGTGGCTGTGGAGCGTCGCCAGCACGGTCAGCGACGGCGACGCAGCGCCGCTCTTCTGGCTGCCGCTGCTCAATCCGCTCGACATCGCGCAAGGTCTCGTCTTCGTCGCCTTCATCACGTGGCTGCGTCGCCTGAAAACGCTCGGCATCGCGTGGCATCCGCGCGTCGTCGACTATCTGGCGATCGCGACCGTGTTCCTGTGGTTCAACGCGCTGATGCTGCGCACGCTGCATCACCGCTTCCACTTCGGCTACGACATCCACACCGTGCTGTCGTCGTTCGGCATCCAGCAGGTGTTCATGGTCGGCTGGAGCCTGTTCGCGTTCGCCGGGATGTGGCTGACGCGCCGCGACGGCATCGCCCGCCTCTGCGCATTCGCGTCGCTGCCGCTGATCGTCGTGATGTGGGCGTGGACGTTCTACGCGAACTTCACGCAGGACGGCGGAAGCTGGGCGCGCGTGCCGCTGTTCAATCCGCTCGATCTCGTGCTCGCGGTCGTCTATGCGCTCGCCGCGTCGTGGTTCGTGCGCGCGCGCAAGCTCGGCTGGTCGTTCGATGCGTATCGCGTGGAGCTGCTGAGTGCGGCCGGCGCGACCGGGTTCCTGTGGCTGAACGCGATCCTGCTGCGCACGCTGCATCACTGGGCCGGCGTGCCGTACGAATTCGGCGCGATGGCCGAATCGACGCTCGTGCAGGCGTCGGTGTCCGTGTACTGGACGGTCTGCGCGCTCGCGATCACGATCTGGGCGACGCGCCGCGGGCTGCGACCGCTGTGGTTCGTCGGCGCCGCGCTGCTCGCGCTCACGGTCGTCAAGCTGTTCCTGTTCGACCTGTCGCACGTCACCGGCATCGAGCGCATCGTGTCGTTCATCGGCATCGGCGTGCTGCTGCTGTTGATCGGCTATTTCTCGCCGCTGCCGCCGAAGGCCGCCGCGCAACAGGACGGCCAGCCATGAAACGACGCGCCGCCCTGCTCGGGCTCAGCCTCCTCGCGTCGGTCGCGGCGGCCGACGGCGCACCGAACGCCGGACGCGTCACGCAGCGCTTCGCACTCGACCTCGACGGCAGCGCCGCGTATTACCAACTCACCGTGCCGCAGCCCGTGTATGCGGCGAGCCGGCGCGACGATCTTGGCGACGTGCGCATCTTCAACGGCGCGGGCGAGCCGGTGCCGTATTCGCTCGACGCGCCCGCGGCGGCCGCCGTGCCGCCGTCGCGTATGCCGGTGCACTGGTTCCCGCTGCCGCCCGCGCGCGCCGAGAACGGCAACGCGCCGCTCGGCGTGACGGTCGGCCCGGACGGCGCGCTGCGCGCGGCCGTCGCGACGCCTTCGCGCGTCGGGCGCGGCGCGGATCTCGTCGACCTGTCGCATACCGACGGCAGCATCGACGCGCTGCTCGTGCACGTGGACGACGACAGCTACCAGGGGCGTGTGTCCGTCGAGGCCAGCGACGACCTGCGCAGCTGGCGGCCGCTCGGCAGCACGCAGCTACTGAAGGTCGGCCGCGGCAACGACATGCTGGTGCAGGAGCGCATCGCACTCGATGGCGCGGCGCCGCGCTACCTGCGGCTGGACTGGCTCGACGGCGCACCGGCGATCGCGTCGGTCGACGTCGAGACGCATCCGCGCGATGCACGCGGCACCGACACGGCATCCGTGCCGCGCCAGTGGCGCGACGCCGTGCGGACCCGCGCCGGCGGTGCGCCGGGCGAGTATCTGTTCGACACCGACGGCGCGTATCCGGTCGACCGCGTGCGCATCGACCTGCCGCAGCCGAACACCGTCGCGCGCGCGACGCTGCAAAGCCGTGCCGATGCGCAGGCGCCGTGGCGCGACGTCGCGGCCGCCGTGCTGTTCCGGTTGCAGGGCAAGGGCGGCGAGCAGCGCAATCCGCCGCTCGAGTTCGCGGCGAATACGGATCGCGCGTGGCGCATCGTCGTCGACATGCGTAACGGCGGGCTCGGCGGCGGCCAGCCGGCGGTCGCGATCGGCTGGCATCCGGCCGCGCTGACCTTCGTCGCGCGCGGCACGCCGCCGTTTACGCTAGGCGTCGGCGACGCGTCGCTCGTGTCGTCGGCCGTGAGCCGCGACGCGCTGCTGGTCGGCATGGTGCCCGAAGTGCGGCCCGCCCGCGTCGGCGCGGCGCTGCCCGTATCGGCGGTCGCGCCGGCCGCAGCCGCCGATGCGGATGCCGGGCGTCGCTACGTGCTGTGGGGCGCGCTGATCGTTGCGGTCGGCGTGCTCGGCACGATCGCATGGCGCCTCGCGAAAGGCGGCGGCGACACGCGCGGCCGCGACGAGTGACGTCGACACGTGTTTGCATGCCGCTTGACGCCCCGTTCGCGTTCGTCGAACAGGTTCG
This sequence comes from Burkholderia sp. BCC0044, assembly GCF_902832955.1. NCBI lineage: Bacteria > Pseudomonadati > Pseudomonadota > Betaproteobacteria > Burkholderiales > Burkholderiaceae > Burkholderia > Burkholderia sp. BCC0044. Next base: position 58,883 of record NZ_CADFDO010000010.1, read on the forward strand.
TTCTTTGGGTCATCGCCACGCGCGATCATCGCGCCGATTCATCGAGTGGCTCGCCTTCTGCCTTTGCGTAAAGACCACGCAACGAGCCAGCCGCACGAGCCGGAATCCGCCCGCCGCTATCGCGCCACGAAGCGGCCGTGCTGACGCGGCCGCCACGGCGACGACCGGCAACTGGCCGCGCCGGCCGCGCGACGCGCGGCGAAACGCCCGGTGCGACGCAGGCCCGCATCGCGCCGGGCCATCGCGACGACGCGCGGCGCCCACGCATGCATCACACGCCGCACGGCCGCCACACGCGCCGCCAGCCGCGACGCCGGCGACACGCGGCGCGCGACACGTGCAACGGGCCGCTTGCAGAGGATCGCGCTGTCGTAGCGCTTGCCGGCGAAGCGCATCACGTCGATCACCTCGAAACCCTGTGCGCCGTAGAACGCCAGCAGGTGCGCAGCCGGATGCGGCGTATCCAGCGCGAGCAGCGCATAGCCGCGCGACGCGGCCCACTGCTCGGCGAACGACAGCAGCAACGCGCCGATTCCGCGGCTCTGGCAAGCCGGGTCCACCGCCACCTGGCGCACGCTCGCGACGCCTTCGCGCCGGTACAGCAGGCAGGCCGACGACGGATCGGTCGCATACAGCGTGGCCGTACCGACGACACGCCCGCCGCACCCGGCGACATAGCACTCGCCCGCTTCCGCGCGGCGACGCGTGACGTCTTCGTCCTGATCGACGCACGTGCAGTTGAGCCCCATTGCACCGAGCCGCGCGAACGCACGATGCAGCATCGGCGTGAGTTGGGCATAGCTGTCGAATGCCGGATCGAAACGCCGGACGATCACCCGATCGGCGCACCCGGAAGGCGGCGCGGCAGGGGTGCGTTCGGCGATCGCGTTCCAGGGTATCGACATGGCCATGCTCCGTGGTGAAGATGCACGAAGTCTAGGAGCGCGCCGGTGGCCGTCGCAAGAAAAAATGTCGTAAAAATCCTGCGGGTAACGCGGCTGCCGGCGGCGACGAGTACGGTGCGTTCCGATGCCGTGCGCACGTCGTGGCGAACGCCTCGAAGCACCGATCGTTGCTCGCGCAAGCAACGCGTCACGCAATGAAGTCGAACGGTGATGTCCCTACCCGGCGCGCACGCCGTTGACACGTACCGCCCCGCGCTCCAGACTCGCGGCTCCGTCACCGCATCGCGAGCGCCCATGATCACCTGCTTCCTTCGCTACGTCGTCGATCCGTACAAACTCGTCGAATTCGAAACCTACGGCAAGATGTGGATTCCGCTCGTCGAGCAGTTCGGCGGCACGCATCACGGCTACTTCCTGCCGTCCGAAGGGGCGAGCAACATCGCGCTCGCGATGTTCTCGTTCCCGAGCCTCGCCGAATACGAGCGCTACCGCGAACGCTCGAAGGACGATCCGGCCTGCCAGGCCGCGTTCCGCTACGCGGAGGACACGCGCTGCATCGTCAGCTACGAGCGCAGCTTCTTCCGGCCGGTGTTCGAGTAACGAGCCGCGTCGCCGCGCATCGCGCCCCGTTTTCCGGCCGAGGACGAAAAAAAGCCCCGCCTGCATCCGCGCGGCGGGGCCAACCCATGTCAGTAGAGACATCATGGAGGAGACGGGCCCATCTTATCGAGCCCGACGCACCGCCCCAACCAAGCATTTCTGCTATCTATCTGCGGGGCCGCGCACACGATTGCGTCGCCGCACGGCATATCGATAGAACGAAAAGTCGTTTTCAGAGTGGCGACAGGGTCGTTACCATCTGGTTTTAAGCCTGTGCTTAGCCGGGCAAGCCAATCCCAGGAGCGCCCCTTGACTGCATTCGATCAACACCGCCGCCCGTTCGTCGTCGGCATCGGCGGGACCACCCGAGCCGCGTCGTCCACCGAACGCGCGCTGTCGTTCGCACTGCGCGGCGCGCAAGCCGCCGGCGCACGCACGCGCCTGTTCGACGGCCCGTTCCTGCATACGCTGCCGCACTATGCACCCGAACACAAGACGCTGACCGACGCGCAGCGCGAGCTGATCGACGCCGTGCGCCAGGCCGACGCGATCATCATCGCGACGCCCGGCTATCACGGCGGCGTGTCCGGTCTCGTGAAGAACGCACTCGACACGCTCGAGGAACTGCGCGCGGACGAACGCCCGTATCTCGACGGCCGCGCGGTCGGCCTGATCGTCACCGCGTACGGCTGGCAGGCGGCCGGCACCGTGCTGACGTCGCTGCGCTCGATCGTGCATGCGCTGCGCGGCTGGCCGACGCCGTTCGGCGCCACCGTCAACACGCTGGAAACGCGCTTCGAAAGCGCCGACAGCTGCTCGGATCCGAAGGTCGTCGCGCAACTCGAGACGGTCGGCACGCAAGCGGCCGAATTCGCGCTCGCGTTCGCGTCGCATCGGGCGGCCTCGCATGCGGCATCGGTCGATGCGCTCGCGCCCGTGCTGAAGGTCGCCAACCACTAACCTCCGCATTCCGCCGCGCGCCCTCGGTCGACAGGATTCGACGAGGGCGCGCGGCGCGTCTACCGACGCGTCGCGATGTACCGGGCGCGTCATCGCTCCATCCGTAAGTAGTATTCCCGCACACCGCTCCGATAACGATTCAGCCCGCCGCGTGATTTGCATTGGCCGAAAGATTGGTTCACGTAGCCGGCCGGTTTTCGTACGCTGAAAGTCCGAACTTTTTCCGCGCACGCCATGAACCGTACGATCCGCTACAAGGGCTATGAAGTCGCTCCCGCTGCCGCCCGGTTGCCGAACGGGCTGTTCGCCGCCAACCTGACGATCGAACGCGCGAGCGGCGGCCCGTCGCCGCGCTCCGTGTCGTTCGACGCAATCGATTTCTTCTTCGAGGAAGAGCACGCCCTCGCGTACGCATCGCGCTGGGGCCGCCTCTGGGTCGACACGAACGCGTGACACGCGCGGGGCCCGCGTGCACATGGCCGCCCGAAAATACGCGATGACGGAAGCTGTGCAAGAATCTTTCGATCCGTAATCGCATAACAATAGCCATGACCGACACGCTGCAGGAAGAGCATGCAGCCGCAGATCACGCGATGCGCAACTGGACCTTCGAGAGGCAAGGTCCGGTCCGGATCGGTTCCGATGCGCACAAGCAGATGTTCTGTCGGATGCTGCTCGACACACACAACCCGTACAAGCCGGCGGTCATCGACTGGCCGGCGCTCCAGCCGGCCGAACTCCGGCGGCTCACGTCACTGCCGATCTGGGACATCGCGGTGCAGACCGAAGGCCGCGCGTCGATCCGCGTGGCGACCTACGCCGCGACGGTCGACGATCCGCTGCTGCGCCGCGCGCTCGAGATGGACGGCGGCGAGGAAGCCCGCCACAAGGTCGTGCTGTCGAAGCTCGTCGAGGCGTACGGCATCCGGCTCGCACCCGAGCCGGCCTACCCGGCGCCGACCGACCCCGAATGGTCGTGGATGATGACGGGCTTCAGCGAATGCATCGACAGCTTTTTCGCGTTCGGCCTGTTCCGCTCCGCGCAGCGCTCCGGTTACTTCCCGCCCGAACTCGTCGAGACCTTCGAGCCCGTGATCCAGGAAGAAGGCCGCCACATCCTGTTCTTCGTGAACTGGTACGCGTGGTACTGGCGCACCATGCCGTGGTGGCGCCGGCCGTGGTTCTTCGCACGCGTCGCGGCCGTGTGGGTGCAACTGATCCGCGACCGCATGAACATCGCGCGCGGCATCGATGCCGACGGCGCCGCGCGTGACGCGAATTTTCCGGCGACCGGCACCGCCGACATCGGCGATGCGCTGAACCCGCGCGAGCTGATCGAGCTGTGTCTCGTGGAGAACGACCGGCGGATGGCCGGTTACGACGAGCGCCTGCTGCGGCCGATGTTCGTGCCGCGGATGGCGCGGTTCGCGCTGCGGTTTCTGAAGAAGTAAAGTCGGGCGCTTGCCGCGAGTCAGGCGGCAAGCGGTAGGCCGCCGGGCGCTCCACGCCCGTGGGCCGAATGTGGCGCGCTCGATACATTTCATCCATCCCTATTTTTCTCGATGCGCCGGCACACCGGCGGCATGATGGGCAAATTGCCGCCTCCCGGATCTGACATTCAGGCACCCCGCCCCGGCCGCCGATCCGCACGCTTTGACGCCCTGTTCAACACCACGCGAAACCCCTGCCGCGAGCGCGCCCGCTCGACTTCCGGCATGCGCGCCGATTCCGCCTTAACGCCGATGTCGGCGCGATCGTCAATAGGACAAAACCGATAAATTGATGCGGATTGTTTCATCTGGCGCCCTGTAGCATTTTTTTACAACTTCGATGGGCCGGGCGCCCGGAACGCCCGTCAGACGGGCCACTGCGCCGGGCGAGATGCGCAAATCAGCACAACTCCATACGCTCCATATCGAATGAATTTTATTTTCAGATAATCATTAAATTCGAATACAAACTCAATTCGATTAAAAACACCGGCGAGTCGAAAACATGGCGCACGCATTATCTCCCCATGCGCCAATCAACATTACAAAAGTGAAAGACTGCGTCGACGCGCAAACGTTTGCTATTTCATTTGTCTTACTTTTCGACCGATCAAGAGTGTTACCTACCGCACAAAACTCACATAAGCTATTGATTTTTATACACAAACAACGCCGCCTCGGGGAAAATTCAAACCCTACACGACACATTCTTACATCTTTCAAATTCATTCTTCTCAAACACATCAAAACGCGACGTATTAACCATTCTTTAACTTTTAAAACACTTTATTTATCACTGTTTGTCAATCTAAAAAATACACCTCCAATAAACTCCGCCCATCAATTTTGAGATTCGCGCGAGCGCACGGAGTAATCCTCTAACAAAGAGACCGGTGTGTGGCGTGCACATTTGGAGGTAGCAGGGCATGAACCGCACATACCGCTCGATCTGGAACGAAGCTCTTGGCGCCTGGGTCGCGGCATCTGAACACGATTCGGCACGGGGCAAGCCGAACAAGTCGGCTGTCGTGGTCGCAGCCGTCGCAGCGCTGGCGATCAGCCTGCCCGGGTTGGCCGAAGCCAATACGCTCAACACACAGCAAACCTGCGTCACGGGAAGCAACAGCGCGGTCGGCCGCGTCAACCCGGGCGGTACGCAAAACCAGGCCGGCGACGGCTCCGGGACGTATTCGGTCGTAGCCGGCTGTAACTCCAACGGCAACGGCTGGACTGGCGTCACGGTATATGGCTCGTTCGCGCAGGCGACCGGCAACGGCGCTGTCGCCAACGGCATGCAGTCGTCGGCGGGCCTGTGGGGCGTCGCGGCCGGCCTCGAAACTACCGCCAGCGGCGCCGGCGCGACCGCACTCGGCTTCGGCTCGACTGCGAACGCGCTGAACTCCGTCGCGATCGGCGGCGCGGGTGGCAACGGAACGACGCCGCTGTCGCAGGCAAACTCGACCATCGCATCGGGCGCGGGCGCAGTCGCCATCGGCAGCAACGCAACGAAGGGTGCGCAGTCCGCCGCGTCGGACGGTATCGCGATCGGCGGTCAATCGTCCGTCGCATCGACCGCCACGTCGGGTATCGCAGTGGGCCGCGGTGCAACCGTCAGCGGCGCGTACGGCATCGCGCAAGGCGATGGTGCGACGGCAAGCGGCGCCTCGTCGGTCGCCCTGGGTCAATCGGCAACCGCCGGTTCGAATGGGGGCACGGGCGGCGGCATCGCAATCGGCAGCAGCGCGAATGCAGGCACCGCTTCTTCGGGCACCACAATCGCAATCGGGAACGGTGCAACCGCGACGTCGCCGACGGGTTCCGGCGATTCGCTGGCATTCGGCACAAGTGCGTCGGCCACGGGGTTAGACTCGACGGCGATCGGCGCCCAAACTACCGCCAACGGCACGAACACGATCGCCATCGGCAACAACGGCACGCTCGCCACCGGCACGGGGGCGCAAGTCGTCGGCGTCGGCTCGACGGCAAGCGGCACGAACGCGACGACGTTCGGCACGGGTTCAACGGCGACGGGTACCGGTGCGCTTGCGCTCGGCGCAGGCAGCAACGCGAAGTATGCTTCGAGCGTCGCGCTCGGCGCGGGAAGCGTCACCGGTACGGCCGCGCCGACCGGAACGGGCTATCTGACGGGCAGCGCCGCGCCGCTTTCGGAAGTGTCGGTCGGCAGCTCGAGCGCACTGCGCCGCATCACGAATGTCGCCGACGGCTCGGCGCTGCAAGACGCCGTCACCGTCGCGCAGCTCAGCACCGGCATGAGCACGACCACGAGCGCGATCGGCAGCCTGTCGACGTCGGCGTCGACGGGTCTTTCGTCGGCCAATAGCTCGATCTCGTCGCTGTCGACTTCGACTTCGACCGGCATCAATTCGCTTTCCACCGGCCTCAGCTCGGCAAACAGCTCGGTTGCGTCGCTTTCGACCTCCACGTCGACGGGTCTGTCGTCGGCTAATAGCTCGATCACTTCGCTGTCCACGTCGACTTCGACCGGCATCAACTCGCTGTCGACTGGTCTCAGCTCGGCTAACAGCTCGGTGACGTCACTTTCGACTTCCACGTCGACGGGTCTGTCGTCGGCCAACAGCTCGATCTCGTCGCTGTCGACCTCGACTTCGACGGGCATCAACTCGCTGTCGACCGGCCTCAGCTCGGCAAACAGCTCGGTGACGTCGCTTTCGACTTCTACGTCGACGGGTCTGTCGTCGGCTAACAGCTCCATCACTTCGCTGTCGACGTCGACTTCGACCGGTATCAACTCGCTGTCGACCGGCCTCAGCTCGGCAAACAGCTCGGTGACGTCGCTTTCGACTTCTACGTCGACGGGTCTGTCGTCGGCTAACAGCTCCATCACTTCGCTGTCGACGTCGACTTCGACCGGTATCAACTCGTTGTCGACCGGCCTCAGCTCGGCAAACAGCTCGGTGACGTCGCTTTCGACTTCCACGTCGACGGGCCTGTCGTCGGCTAACAGCTCGATCACTTCGCTCTCCACCTCCACTTCGACGGGCATCAACTCGCTGTCGACCGGCCTCAGCTCGGCAAACAGTTCGGTGACGTCACTTTCGACTTCCACGTCGACGGGTCTGTCGTCGGCCAACAGCTCGATCACGTCGCTGTCGACGTCGACTTCGACCGGCATCAACTCGCTGTCGACTGGCCTCAGCTCGGCTAACAGCTCGGTCACGTCGCTTTCGTCTTCCACGTCGACGGGCCTGTCGTCGGCTAACAGCTCGATCACTTCGCTCTCCACCTCCACTTCGACGGGCATCAACTCGCTGTCGACCGGCCTCAGCTCGGCAAACAGTTCGGTGACGTCACTTTCGACTTCCACGTCGACGGGTCTGTCGTCGGCTAACAGCTCGATCACCTCGCTGTCGACGTCGACTTCGACCGGCATCAACTCGCTGTCGACTGGCCTCAGCACGGTCTCGACGAAGACAGACAACCTGGGTAGCAGCACCGCGTCGGCACTTGGCGGTGGTTCGACGTACGACCCGACGACGGGCAAGGTCTCGGCTCCGGCGTACACCACGTACAACGCGAACGGCACGACATCGACGGCCAACAGCGTAGGCTCGGCGATCAACAACATCAACAGCCAGGGCATCAAGTACTTCCACGCGAACTCGACCGGCGCCGACAGCACCGCGACGGGCACCGACGCCGTCGCCATCGGCACCGGCGCTGTCGCCGGCACGAACAACTCCGTCGCGCTCGGCGCGAACGCGAAGACCGCTCCGGCCAATCCCACGAGCAGCGCGACCGTCAACGGCGTGACGTTCGGCGGATTTGCCGGCGCCACGCCGGTCGGCACCGTCAGCGTCGGCGACCTCAACAAGGAACGGCAGATCACCAACGTCGCTGCCGGCCAAGTGACCCAGACCAGTACCGACGCGATCAACGGCAGCCAGCTTTATTCCGTCGCCCAACAAGTCGGTACCGCGACCAGCGCCATTTCGTCGCTGTCGACGTCGACTTCGACGGGTCTTTCGTCGGCCAATAGCTCGATCACGTCGCTGTCAACCTCGACCTCGACGGGTCTTTCGTCGGCCAACAGCTCGATCACCTCGCTGTCGACTTCGACCTCGACGGGTCTTTCGTCGGCCAATAGCTCGATCACGTCGCTGTCGACCTCGACTTCGACGGGTCTGTCGTCCGCTAACAGCTCGATCACCTCGCTGTCGACTTCCACTTCGACCGGCTTGTCGTCGGCCAACAGCTCGATCACCTCGCTGTCGACTTCCACTTCGACCGGCTTGTCGTCGGCCAACAGCTCGATCACCTCGCTGTCGACTTCGACTTCGACGGGCCTGTCGTCGGCTAATAGCTCGATCACGTCGCTCTCGACTTCGACGTCGACCGGTCTTTCGTCGGCTAACAGCTCGATCACGTCACTGTCGACTTCGACCTCGACGGGTCTGTCGTCGGCCAACAGCTCGATCACCTCGCTGTCGACTTCGACCTCGACGGGTCTGTCGTCGGCCAACAGCTCGATCACCTCGCTGTCGACTTCGACTTCGACGGGTCTTTCGTCCGCCAACAGCTCGATCACGTCACTGTCGACCTCGACTTCGACGGGTCTGTCGTCCGCTAACAGCTCGATCACCTCGCTGTCGACATCGACTTCGACCGGCTTGTCGTCGGCCAACAGCTCGATCACCTCGCTGTCGACTTCGACCTCGACGGGTCTGTCGTCGGCCAACAGCTCGATCACCTCGCTGTCGACTTCGACCTCGACGGGTCTGTCGTCGGCCAACAGCTCGATCACCTCGCTGTCGACTTCGACCTCGACGGGTATCAATTCGCTGTCGACGGGCCTCAGCTCGACCAATAGCTCGGTGACGTCGCTGTCGACCTCCACGTCGACCGGCCTGTCGTCCGCGAACAGCTCGATCACGTCTCTGTCGACCTCGACCTCGACCGGCTTGTCCTCCGCGAACAGCTCGATCACCTCGCTGTCGACCTCGACTTCGACGGGGCTGTCGTCGGCTAACAGCTCCATCACGTCGCTCTCGACCTCGACGTCGACCGGTCTGTCGTCGGCAAATAGCTCCATCACGTCGCTGTCGACCTCGACCTCGACCGGCTTGTCCTCCGCGAACAGCTCGATCACGTCTCTGTCGACCTCCACGTCGACCGGCCTGTCGTCCGCGAACAGCTCGATCACGTCCCTGTCGACCTCGACCTCGACCGGCTTGTCCTCCGCGAACAGCTCGATCACCTCGCTGTCGACCTCGACTTCGACGGGGCTGTCGTCGGCTAACAGCTCCATCACGTCGTTGTCGACTTCGACGTCGACCGGTCTGTCGTCCGCGAACAGCTCGATCACGTCTCTGTCGACCTCGACCTCGACCGGCTTGTCCTCCGCGAACAGCTCGATCACCTCGCTGTCGACCTCGACTTCGACGGGGCTGTCGTCGGCTAACAGCTCCATCACGTCGCTCTCGACCTCGACTTCGACGGGCCTTTCGTCGGCTAACAGCTCGATCACCTCGCTGTCGACTTCGACTTCGACTGGCTTGTCGTCGGCTAACAGCTCGATCACGTCGTTGTCGACTTCGACCTCGACTGGTCTGTCGTCCGCGAACAGCTCGATCACTTCGCTGTCCACCTCGACCTCGACTGGCTTGTCGTCGGCCAATAGCTCGATCACGTCACTCTCCACTTCGACTTCGACGGGTCTGTCGTCGGCTAACAGCTCGATCACGTCCCTCTCGACTTCGACGTCGACCGGTCTGTCGTCGGCCAACAGCTCGATCACCTCGCTGTCGACCTCGACCTCGACCGGCCTCTCGTCCGCGAATAGCTCGATCACGTCGCTGTCCACGTCGACTTCGACCGGCATCAACTCGCTGTCCACCGGCCTGAGCACTACGAACAGCTCGGTGTCGTCGCTGTCGACCTCCACGTCGACGGGCCTGTCCTCGGCCAACAGTTCGATCACGTCCCTGTCGACCTCGACTTCGACGGGTCTCTCGTCAGCCAACAGCTCGATCACCTCGCTGTCGACTTCGACCTCGACCGGCATCAACTCGCTGTCGACCGGCCTGAGCTCGACCAACAGCTCGGTGACGTCGCTGTCGACCTCGACGTCGACGGGCCTGTCGTCGGCCAACAGCTCGATCAGCTCCCTGTCGACCTCGACCTCGACCGGCCTGTCGTCCGCGAACAGCTCGATCACGTCCCTGTCGACTTCGACCTCGACCGGCATCAACTCGCTGTCCACGGGCCTGAGCAGCACGAACAGCACGATCCTGTCGCTGTCGACCTCGACGTCGACCGGCATCGGCTCGCTGTCCACCGGCCTGAGCAGCACGAACAGCTCGGTGACTTCGCTGTCCACGTCCACCTCGACCGCCATCAACGCCGCGAAGACGCACTACTACAGCGTCAACGACAACGGCGTGCAGCAAGCCAACTACGCGAACGACGGCGCCACGGGCACCAACGCCCTCGCCGCCGGCGTGAACGCCAGCGCGGCGGGCGCCAGCAGCGTGGCAGTCGGCGACGGCTCGAACGCGCAGACGGCAGGCGCGGTCGCGATCGGCCAGAACGCGTCGGCAACGGGCGGCAAGGCGGTATCGATCGGCTCCGGCAACACGGCATCCGGCGATGGCGCGGTCGCGATCGGCGATCCGAACGTGGCGACGGGCACCGGCGCCGTGGCGATGGGTGCGAACAATACGGCGACCGGCGACGGCGCGGTGTCGCTCGGCAACCAGAACACGGCAACCGGCGCCAGCGCGCTCGCCCTCGGCAGCGCGAACCAGGCCACCGCGGACAACACGATCGCGCTGGGCAGCCAGGCCACGGCCAGCGCCACCGGCGCACAGGCCTACGGCTCGGCCGCCAAGGCCACGGCCGCCGACGCGCTCGCGTTCGGCACGAACGCGCAAGCGAACGTCGCGAACTCGATCGCACTCGGCGCGAACTCGGTCACGGCCGCGGCCGTCGGCACGTCGAGCGCCACGATCGGCGGCGTCACGTATCCGTTCGCGGGCGGCTCGCCGGTCGGCGTGGTGAGCGTCGGCGCACCGGGCCAGGAACGCCAGATCACGAACGTCGCCGCGGGCCGGATCTCGGCCACCAGCACGGACGCGATCAACGGCAGCCAGCTGAACGCGACGAACAACGCGATCAACACGCTGTCGACGTCCACCGCGTCGAACGTCGCGTCGCTGTCGACCGGCATCAACTCGCTGTCGACCGGCCTGAGCGCGACCAACAGCAACGTGGCGTCGCTGTCCACGTCGACCTCGACCGCGATCAACTCGCTGTCGACGGGCCTCAGCACGACGAACAGCAACGTCACGTCGCTGTCCACGTCGACCTCGACCGGCATCGGCTCGCTGTCGACCGGCCTGAGTTCGACCAACAGCACGGTGGCTTCGCTGTCGACCGGGGTGACGAACCTCGGCGATCAAGTGAGCCAGTTGTCGACGACGATCAACAACAACACGACGCGTACGGCAAACAACAACGGCGTCGCCGCCGACCTGAACGGCAAGGGCAACGACCTTCCGGTGGTCACGGCCGGCTCGAACTCGGTGGCGATCGGCGCGGCGTCGAACGACGGCGGCCGCTCGAACGTGGTGTCGGTCGGCAACGACCAGCAGCAGCGCCAGATCACGAACGTCGCGCCGGGTACGCAAGGCACCGACGCGGTGAACGTGAACCAGCTGACGCAGGTGCAGACGACGCTGTCGACGGCACTGTCGGGCCAGCAGGCGCAGATCAACTCGCTGGGTTCGCAACTGCAGCAGACCGACCAGATGGCGAAGCAGGGTATCGCGGCCGTCGGCGCGATGGCGTCGATCCCTCAGCTCGATCGCGACGCCAACTTCGGGATGGGCGTGGGCACGTCGACCTTCCTCGGCCAGAAGGCGATGGCGGTCAGCATGCAGGCGCGTATCACGGAGAACCTGAAGGCGTCGGTCAACGGCGGCTTCAGCGGCGGTCAGAAGGTGATCGGCGCCGGCATGCTGTACCAGTGGAAGTAACGCGTCGCGCCGCCCGGCCGTCCGGCTCGCCAGCCGGGCGGCCGACTGCTCCGACGGCAGGACGAGCCCGCTGCGCACCGCGCGGCGGGCCTCGGTCAACTCAAGTTTTAAGGACGTCACCGTGAACAAACTCGCTCTTGCGCTCGCGTTTTCCGCAACGGCCCTCGCCGCGTGCTCGACTGCATCCGGCCCGACCTTCAGCGCCTCCGAACTGCAACCGCGCGACGGCGTGCGCACCTTCCAGGTGGACTGCCACGGCCTGCTGTCGGGCCCGCAGACCTGCATGAAGGCTGCTCGCAAGATCTGCGGCGACGAGCCCGTGCGCGCCGTCGACTCGGCCCGCGCGCTGCGCGACCAATCCGATCCGGCCACGCTGGTGTTCCAGTGCGGCGCCGCGCCCGCCGAAGCGGCTTCGGCCGCCACACCCGCACCCGCTGCCGCCGTCGTCGAACGCGTGAACCTGTCGGGCGACGCGCTGTTCGCGACCGACCACGCGACGCTCGCGCCGACCGCGCGCGAATCGCTGGATCGGCTGCTGAGCGAACGCGCCGACCGCACGTACTCGCTGGTGACGGTCACCGGCTTTACCGACTCGGTGGGCAGCGACGACTACAACCTCGCGCTGTCGAAGCGCCGCGCCGAATCGGTCGCCGCCTATCTGAAGGCGCACGGGCTGAAGACCGACTCGATGACGGTCTCGGGGCGCGGCAAGGCCGATCCGGTCGCCTCCAACGCGACGCCGGAAGGCCGCGCCAGCAACCGCCGCGTCGAAATCCGGTTGCAGCACTGACCCGCCCGCGGCCGCCCATGCGGCCGCCGATCCGGCAGGCCGCCCGCGCCGCGCCGGAATGCCGCCGGACCACCGGGCGCCGCAACGCCGGCGCCCGCTCCCGTTGGCCGGCGGGCTATGTCAAAGTTCGTCACGTCCTGCCAAAACCGGCGGTTTCCATGCCACAATCGCCGCAGACAGTCGCCGGGGCAGCCTGCCCGACTCGCGCGCCGTGCCAGGCGTGCCCGGCGACACGCCGGAATCCGGCTGCCGCCTTCGCGAATCTCGTCGCCCGATTCGCGCATCGCGGCGCACCGGCGCGAATCCAACCAAGACAATCCACGGCGCGCCGCTGCCGGCCAGACGCTCGACGCGATGCCCGGACGCACGACGCCGCAGAGGAAACCAACCGGTGACGGACATCAATGAAGCCGCCGCGGGCGGCACCCGCAAGCAACGGCCGGCGGTCGGCATCTCGCTGTTTGCGCGCGACGGCCAGGCGATCTGGGAAAACGGCATTCACCAGAACATCGCGTTCCTCGCGATGATGCTCAAGCGCTCGGATCGCGTCGGCCCTGTCTATTTCCTGAACGGCGGCGACGCCAACGCGCTGCCGGCCGGCCTCGAACTCGACGGCCTCGACATCCCGCTCGTGAAACCCGCCGACGTCACGCACGAACTCGACGTCGTGATCGAAATGGGCGCGCAGTTGCCGGTCGAATGGCTCCGGCACATGAAGGCGCTCGGCAAGAAGATCGCCGCGTTCTTCTGCGGGCACGTGTATGCGGGCCTGTGCGAAACGCCGATCTTCGGGAAGCCGTCGGGGCACGTGTTCAACGGCGCACCGTTCGACGAAGTATGGCTGCTGCCGCAATACGACAAGACCGCCGCGCCGATGCTGCAGACGATCCTGCGCGCGCCCGTCCACCTGATGCCGCACATCTGGTCGCCGTACTTCCTCGAGCGCCGCGTGGCCGTGCTCGCCGACGAAGGCGCGACGTTCGGCTATCAGCCCGGCCAGCGGCCGTGGAAGCTGGCGATGCTCGAGCCGAACATCTCGGTCGCGAAGTCCTGCCACTACCCGATGCTCGCGTGCGACGCGTTCTACCGCGCGCGGCCTGACGCGGTGCAGCACATGTTCGTCGTCAATTCGATGCACATGAAGGAGCATCCGACGTTCGTGCACTTCGCGAACAGCCTCGATCTCGTACGCCAGCACAAGGCGACGTTCGAACCGCGACTCGACCTGCCCGGTTTCATGGCCCGTCACGCGGATGCGGTCGTGTCGCACCACTGGGAAAACGGGCAGAACTATCTGTATTACGACGTGCTCTACGGCGGCTATCCGCTGATCCACAACTCGACGCTGATCGGCGACGCCGGCTATTACTACCCGGACTTCGATTCGGCCGCCGGCGGCCGCGCGCTGCTCGAAGCGTGGCTGCATCACGACGAACGCCTCGACGACTACCGTGCGAAAGCCGACCGGCTGCTGCAGTCGGTCTCGATCGACAACCCCGCGAACCTCGACGCGTTCGTCTCGCGTCTGGTCGCCTGAACCGGAGCATACGCATGTCGGACTCCAATGCCCGTCAAGCGCCCGGCGAGGGCAAGCGTCTCGTCGTCGGCGTGTCGCTGTTCGTGCGCGGCGCCGGCCAGTCGCTGTGGGAAAACGGCATTTTCCAGAACTGCCTGCTGCTGATCCTGCTGCTGCGCCAGTCACCGCTCGTCGCGGATGCCGTGATGGTGAACGGCGGCGAACAGGTCGCCGATCCGCAGATGATGCTCGGCGAGTGGAACGTGCCGCTGCTGTCGATGGATGAAGCGCTCGAGCGCTGCGACGTACTGATCGAAATGAGCGCACAGTTCGGCGCGGACTACCTGCGCGCGTTCCGCGAGCGCGGCGGCAAGGTGGTCACGATGCGGGTCGGCAACGACTACGTGATCGACATCGAACGCGCGATGTTCGACAAGCCGTCGGGCTTCCTGTTCTCGGGCGCGCCGTACGACGCGGTGTGGACGATTCCCGAGTTCGAGCGCTCGTGCCTGCACTATTACCAGACAGGCCTGCGCGCGCCGGTCACGATCGTCCCGCACATCTGGCATCCGATGCTGTTCGACAAGGCGCGCGCGACGCTCGGCGCCGGTTTGTCGTTCGGCTATCAGCCGGGCAAGCCGCGCTGGCGCGTGACGATGTTCGAGCCGAACATCTGCATGGTGAAGACGAGCATCATCCCGATGCTGATCGCGGAAGAGGCCTATCGCGCGAACCCGGCATTCCTCGAATTCGTGCGCGTGTGCAACACGATCCACCTGAAGGATCACACGACGTTCATCCACTTCGCGAAGAGCCTCGACATCGTGAACCACGGGATCACGACGTTCGAAAGCCGCTATGCGGTGTACGAGTTCATGGCGGCCTACGGCGATGCGGTGGTGTCGCACACGTGGGAAAACGCGCAGAACTACCTGTACTACGAGCTGCTGTACGGCGACTATCCGCTGATCCACAACTCGCCGTTCCTCGGCAAGGCCGGGTATTTCTATCCGGACTTCGACTGCCAGGCGGGCGGCCGCGTGCTGCTGCAGGCGTTCGTCGAGCACGACGCGAATCTCGACGCCTACCGCGAGCAGTCGAAGCACGTGCTCAGCTCGGTCAGCATCTACAACCCCGAGAACGTCGCGGCCTATACGGACGCGATCGCCGCCCTCTATCGCGACGCGTGACAGATCCTCGCCCCACGGAGCCGATCCGATGAAACTCAATGTCGCGATAACGATGAACGTGCAGCGCGACGCGACGCAGTCGATCTGGTACAACGGCGCGAACCAGCACTGCGTGTACCTGTACATGCTGCTGAAGCAATCGCCGCTGATCGGCGAGGTCTGGCTCGCGCACGACAACGGCATCACCGAGTATCCGCCGGCGCTGATGATGGATGCGTTCGGCAGCGCGTTGCGGCCGCTGTCGGCCGTCGTCCACCAGACCGACCTGCTGATCGAGATGAACGCGTTCGTCGACCCGTCGCACACCGAGGTCGTGCGCCAGCGCGGCGGCAAGTGCGTGTCGTACCGCTTCGGCAACGACTACGTGATCGCGGTCGAGACGATCAACTTCGAGAAGAACGACTGGCGGCCGAACCCGCACCGCGTGCAGTTCGACGAGATCTGGACCAATCCGCAGCACATGCACACGTGCGCCGCGTATTTCCAGGCCGTGTACCGCGCGCCGGTGATCGAGCTGCCGCATATCTGGTCGCCGTATTTCATCGAGCGCAGCCTCGACGCCGATCCCGAACTGAAGGCGCGCTTCGGCTATCGCAACCACGGCCCGGCCAAGCGCATCGCGTTCTTCGAGCCGAACCTGAACGTGGTGAAGAGCGCGATCGTGCCGATGCTCGCCGCGAACGCGTGCTACGTCGAGCATCCGGAGCTCGTCGAGCACGTGTACATGACCAACACGTTCGACAAGAAGGAAAACGTCGCCTTCAAGCATCTCGCGCTCGGGCTCGAGATGGTGCGCGACGGCAAGGCGACCGCCGACGTGCGCGCGCCGTTCGTCGCGTGGGCCGCGCATCACACCGACATCGTCGTATCGCACCACTGGGAAAACGGCCTGAACTACCTGCTCTACGACGCGCTGTACGGCAACTACCCGCTCGTGCACAACTCGCCGTTCCTGCGCGACGTCGGCTACTACTACCCGGACTTCGAGATCTTCGATGCGGCGCGCGCGATCGCGACCGCCGCGCAGACGCACGACGCGCGGCTCGATGATTACGCGGCCGCCGCCCGTCGCTGCCTGCATCAGGTCGATACGCTCGCCGAGCACAACGTCCGCGCGTATTCCTCGCAGATCCAGCACCTGTTCGCCGACCGCCCGCTCGGCTGATTGCCTTCGCACGCGCCCCTGCCCATGAATCAGACCGTCCGCAATTTCGTCGTGATCGATTCGATCCACGGCCCGTTCGTCATCAACCGGCACTGCGCATTGCAGGCCGAGGCGCTGATCAAGACCGGCCGGCCGCATATCCAGGGCGAACTCGACACGATCCTGCAGGTGATCGACCAGTTGCCCGACGGCGCGATCGCGGTGGACGGCGGCGCGAACGCGGGGCTCGTGTGCGTGCCGATCGCGCACCGGCTGCGCGAGCGCGGCGGCCGCGTCTATGCGTTCGAACCGCAGCGCACGCTGTTCCACGCACTCGGCGGCACCGTCGCGCTCAACCAGCTCGACAACCTCCATCTGCTGAACATGGGGCTGGCCGCCGCCAACGGCACGATGAAGGTGCCCGATGTCGACTATGGGCAGGATGCCGATTTCGGTTCGGTGTCGCTCGTCGACGGGCAAGCGTCGGGCGGCACGCCCACGCCGGTCGTCCGGCTCGATTCGCTCGGCCTGCCCCGGCTGGACTTCCTGAAGCTCGACATCGAAGGGATGGAAATCGAAGCACTGCGCGGCGCGCGCCGGCTGATCGAAACGCACCTGCCATGGTGCTGGATCGAATACTGGAAAGTCGGCGAGGCGCCGATCATCGACACGTTCGCCGGTCTCGACTACACGTTCTACCGGATCGACGGCCTGAACATGCTGTGCGTGCCGAACCCGCGCTGGGACCGGCAGCGCCTGGTCATCACGGGCGAACCGCTGGCCGTCGGCTCGACGGCCGAACACGGCACGGCTCCCGCGACGGCCGCGCCCGCCGATGCCGACGCACCCGAAACGAACTGGAACCGCGCGCTCGATCACGAATCGCGCTGCGAGTGGGGACACGCGATCGACCGCTGGCAACGCGCCCGCGGCCGCGGGCTCGACGACGATGCGATCGCGCTGCAGCTCGCGTCGTGCTACGGCTTCGCCGGCGCGCCCGAGGCCGGCCTCGCGGCGCTCGACCATTTCGGTGATCCGGCCGCGCTGCCCGACGCGGCGCGCGGGCGCATCGAGCTGGCGCGCTCGGCGCTGCTGCTGCGCGCCGGCCGGCGCGACGAGGCCGCGCGCGCCACCATCGACAGCGAGAACGTGCTGACGGCCGCGCAGTTCGGGCTGCCGACGGAACGGCTTTACCAGGGCCAGCCGCTGCATGGCAAGCGGTTGCTCGTGCTCAGCTATGGCGGCGTCGGCGACCAGCTCCAGTACGCCCGCTACCTGCATGCGCTCGACGCGCTCGGTTGCGCCGGCGTGACCGTCGTCGTGCCCGACGCGCTGACGGAGCTGCTGCGCCATACGTTTCCGCGCATCGAATTCGTCGGCGCGCACGGCGCGTGGGTCGACACGTCGAATCTCGCACACGACTACTGGTGTTCCTTCCTCGTGCTCGCCGCGCAGTTCGGCTACGCGCCGGCGCCGGAAGGCGTGCCGGCGCCCTACCTGACGTGCCCGCCCGCGCATCGGGCCGCATGGCGCGAGCGCGTGTCGCACGACGGCCATGCGCCCGGCACGCGCCGCATCGGGCTGAACTGGCGCGGGCGCGACGAAAGCGACGCGCGCTTCCATCGTGCGGCCAGCCTGCGCGATTTCGCGCCGCTTGCGCGGATGCACGGCTATGCCGCGTACTGTCTGAACCGCGACCTGTCCGCGCAATCCGAGCAATCGGATCTGCCGGTCACCTTCCCTCATCAGGCGATCGGCGATTTCAGCGATCTGGCCGCGCTGATGCTCGCGATGGACGCGGTGGTGACCACCTGCACCGCACACATCCACCTCGCCGGCGCGCTCGGCGTGCCGGCCGTGCTGCTGCTCAGCCCGAAAGCCGACGCACGCTGGGAAACCGGCTCGCGCACCGCGCTCTATCCGGGCATCCGGATCGTGCGCGCCACGCACGTCGGTCAATGGGACGATGCGATCGACCGCGCGATGGCGCTGGTGCTCGGCGGTTTCGGGAAGGACTGATCGATTCGACGGGCCGCGCGACCGGGCCGCGGCAAAGGGCCCGCACCCGCGCCGCTTGCGTTACGCCAGCACCCGATCGCCGCTTTGCGCGGCGAATGCGCGGCCATGCCGCCGCCCCATGCGCGCGAACACCGCGAAACAACGGGTTGCTCGCCGGCCTACGCCGCCCGATTGCCTGACGAGGCTGTCGGATACGCCGCGCGCGATCGCCGACTCGTCGCCGCACGCGCCGGCGATGACGCCCGCGTAATAGTGCCGGGCCGCCAGCTCGCGGCCGCCCGCATCGAGCGGGCTCATCCGCTGAATGCGGCGCGCGACATGTGTCAGGCCGTCCAGATAGGGCGCGACGTCGATCGGCGCATCGGTCGATTCGGCGCCCAGTTGCCCCAGCATGTCGGCCAGCTCGGCGATCGCGACCAGGTCGCGCGCATCGGCCGCCTGCGTGCCCGTTCCGCCTCCGGCTTTCATTCCCGCCATGCCCACGCCCCTTTGCGATTCGTCTCGCCCCCGGCGCGCGCCCCGCGCGCCGCCCTGCCCGTTCCCGCGGTCACGCGGCGGCCGGCGATCGCCATGAAAAGCGGATGCCCTGCGCCCACGTGACGCCGGCATCCAGGATGATCTGCCGGTCGGTCTCGCTTTCCACGCCTTCGACGACGACGTGCCGCGCCCCTTCATGCGCAAACGCGATCAGCCGGCGAAACTGGTAACGTCCGATCGCGTTGCGCTTGATCAACGACAGGACCGACCGGTCGAGCTTCACGATGTCGGGATTGCCGACCACCAGATTGTTCAACGCGCTGAAACCGACACCGAAGTCGTCGATCGCGATCCGGCACCCGGCGTCCCGGAAGCGGTTCACGAACGACCGGCCCGCGACCGGGTTCAGCGGCCCCGTCTCCGTGATCTCGACCACCAGTCGCGCGGCCACCGACGGCTCGCGCTCGAGCCGCCTGAAAATCGCCAGCCACCCGTCGTCCACGACCGCGCTCGCCGCCGCGACGTTGCAACCGTACACGGCGCCCGGATCCGCGCGCAGCGCGTCGATCATGCGGCCGACCACCAGCCGGTCGAACCAGCGCATCAGCCCGAGCGCTTCGAGGCGCGGCAGGAAGGCGAGCGGCGGCAGCGCATCGCGCTCGCCCCACCGCAGCCGCGCCAGGCATTCGTGGTACAGCACGCCGCCCGACAGGTCGGCGCGGCACACGGGCTCGTGCGCGAATCCGAGCCGGCTTTCGACGAAACTGCGTACCGACGCAAGGTCGGGGTGATCGTCGGGCGCCCCGAACACGAGATCGATTTCATCGAGATTCGCTTTCCGATTCGCCTCCTGGCGAGCTTCGACCGCATTCATCCGGCGCTCCGGCTAATGGCGAGCCGCCGATCACGGCTCGACCTCAACACATAAGCGGAACGAGCCGACCTCGACGCGCTCCGCTGCCTACCCGGCCCATCCTGTATGTCGACTTTTTTCCGGGGAGCGTACTGTTCGCTTCGGCGCGCCGTCAAATTCGATATTTTTACGATATTCGGTTACTTGAAATACACCATGCGCGCACGATGCCGACAGTGCGACAGGTTACACAACCCAAATTGCGAAAAAACCAAAAAAAAACCGAATTGTTTATCTTTTCGTCCAAGCGGTTTTATCCGAATCGCCTTTTCCGGCTTTGCTCGTCGCGCGAACCGGAACATCGTCAATTGATCCGATAAATACCGGACCATGAAGCGCCGCACGTACTCGACAGCTCGGCGCGAAACGCCGGTCTCCGTCCATGCCGCCTCCCGCGCGAAACCTGCTGCAGCGCGTCATTCGATCAGCGCAGCATTCAATTTCCACGTTTCAAACGATATTATAAAATTCCGAAACGGAATCAATCCCCGTTTAACCGATAATACCAATTTCAATTATATGAAGATTGTCGATTGAAACATATTTAACAATCTTAAAGACTTGTTAACCTATAAACTTGTTTTTGACGGACTTCCCTCGGAGCCGTCAATTTCGTGCCTTCGAAAACCGTCGAACCGATCGGGTTCGGCGGTTTCTTTTTTAACGACATTATTTCGTCAGACATTAGGGCGGGAGAACCCCGATGGCGGCCGCGAGCGCAACGAACGTGCGCCGCGGGAATTCGGCCTTATGCGGCCGTCGCGCCGATCAGGTTCGCGAGCAGCGCGTCGTACTCGGCGACGAGCGCCGGATTCGCCGACGTGTAGCGGCGCAGGATCTCGCGCTGCCGCTGCGTGTACGCTTGCCAGTCGTCGTCGTGCGTATGCAGCGCGTGCAGTAGCGCCTCCGCGCCCTGCTGCACGTCGTTGTCCGGATAGTAGTAGCCGAGATCGGGCGCGAGACTCGCGTTGTGCACGAGCGGATAGCCCTGCCAGCACACGTCGAAATAGAAATAGTTCAGCGGGTTCGACCATTGGTGCGACACGACGATATCGGTCAGGTCGGCCAGGAACAGCGGCGTATCGAAGCGCCCGACGAAGCTCGCCTTGCCCGCGCGCACGATGTCCAGGTAGTTCATCAGCATCACGAACTCGGGGCTGTCGTGCGCGAGGCGATCGGCGTTCGCCACGTGCGTGAAGCAGATCGCATCGGGATCGCGACGATACGCTTCGTCGATGATCAGCATCGGATACACGCAGAACTTCACGACGTCGTGGTTCGGCTCCATCACCGTGAGCCGCTTGCCGGGCTCGCTGCGCGGCCGGTATTCGCCGCGCTCGGGCAGCGACTGCGCGCGTTCGGTCAGGAACATCGGATCCCACACGAACGGCACGACGCGCCCCGGGCAGCGGCGCAGCGACTGCAGGAACGGCAGCGACGACGGCGCGATCTGCGGGATCGCCCACACTTCGTCGTAGCCGCGGTTGATGAACAGCGAATCCCACAGGCGGCGGCCGAACAGTATCGACTCCATCGCCGCGATGTACTCGACGCCGCAGCAGTAGCTGACGAGCTTCGCGCCGCGCGCTTTCAGGTAGGCCGTCTGCTCGGCGTTGACCTGCCCGCCCAACTCGATCACCACGTCGAGCGTGTCCTTCATGTCGGCGAACGCCTGCGTGTCGTACACGCCGCGATCCCACGGCAACGCGTCGGTCAGCGGTACGTCGGTCGTGTTGACCAGCGTCACGCGGTAGCCGTGCGGCGACGCCATCAGCAACTTCGCGAGGAACAGCGCGTTCTGCTTGATGCCGTTGATCCACAGGCTTTCGTCGGGGGCACGCAATCCGATCGTGATACCGATGCGCAGGCCGGTCAGGACAGGAGACGTCATCGTCGGCGGGATGGAAAGTTGAACGGGGATGGCATGGCGCAGTGTAGCGCGCGAAGCGCCGGCCGCGTCAAGCGGCGGCAACCCGGCATTCTAGCGGAGCGCCGGCCGCACACTGTCAGGGATGGTCAGCGGCCGGCCAGGGCCGTGCCAATCCGCCCGATCGCTATGCGATACTCGTGCCGCCCGGCGGCCGGTTTTCTCGAGGCATTCGAGCAGGCAGCACGCGACCTCGCCGCACCACGATCAAAATCAAGGCACACAGAATGGAACACGATGCCGCGCAAGTCTTCCAGACCCTCCATGACGAACCGCGGCGGCGCTCGCAGGAAAGCGCATCCGGGCGGGGTGCCGAGCTGAAGAACACCGCGCGGATCGTGTGCGCGCTGCCCGCCCTTCGGAGCGCACGATGATCGTCCTCAGTCATTTTTGCCAGCCCGCGCCCGCGAGCCTCGAGAACCACCGCCGGTACGCGCAGGCGCACGGCTATCGTCACGAGGTCGTCGACGCATCCGCGATGCCGCAGGCGCTGCCGCTGCGGCCGCTGCATCGCTACGAATCGCTGCTTCACGTGCTGCGCGGCGCGCAACCCGACGAACTCGTGCTGCTGCTCAGCGAAGACGCGGCGATCATCGAACCCGTCGCGCTCGATCGCCTGATGACCGGGCGCGACAGGCTGTTCGTCGACGCGTTCGCGTCGCCGCTGCCGCAGGTCGACGTGCAGATCTGGCGCAACACGCCGGACGTGCGCGCGATCGTGATGCGGCTCGTGCAGCGCTGCAAGCTCGGCAGCGAGCCGAGGCTGACGTCGGAAGCCGCGCTGTTCGCGGATCTCGATACGCATCGCTACATGACGCCGATCGACGGGCTGTACGCGGTCATGCCGTCCGGCCCCGACCTCGATCCGATGTGGAGCCGCGAACCGACGTTCGCGATCAGCATCGACGACACGCCGCACGATCCCGAACGCAAAGGCGCGACGCCGCGCTTTCGCGACACGCTCGTCGCGTACGTCAACCGCTGCCGCGCCGCCGGCCGGCCGCTGTTCGCGTTCGATCACGCCGCCGCGGCACCCGACGAAACCGCCGAGCGCAGCACGTACAACCCCGGCCGCACGATTGCATTGATGATGCTGTACACGCCGAACATCGGCAGCTATGCACGCGTCGCCGAACGGAATTTCCGCCGCTACTGCGACGCGCACGGCTACACGCTGTACGTGCATCGCGACATTCCCGCCGAGATCGGGCTGAATGCGACGGGCAACTGGTTCAAGCCGTGGCTGCTGCACGCCTACCTGCAGCACCATGAATGGGTCGTGTGGCTCGATGCGGACGTGCTGATCGCGAACCAGCGGCAACCGCTCGAGCGGCTGCTCGAAGGACGCGACTGGCTGCTCGCGCAGGATATCGGCCAGTGGGCGTTCAATTCGGGCGTGATGGCGTTTCGCCGCACCGAACGCAACGACGCGATGCTGCGCGACCTGATGACGACGATCGCCGCGCTGCACGACCGCTCGAGCGTCTATGCCAGCGACGGCGACCAGCTGCATTTCATTCGCGCGATGGAGCGCGACGGGCAGTTGCAAGGTGAAGGCGTGGCCGACCTCGTCAGCTTCAACACACCCTGGCTGTTTCGCCGCGAAGGCAGCTACATCGTGCATTACTACGGCATGTGGTCCGCGATGCGTGCGCTGATGATGGCGCACGACGACGGGCTGCTGCGCTGACGCCACCGCCGCCACGTCATCGATTCGCAAACGCGACGCGCCGGCCGGATTCAACCGGCCGGCGCGTCGTCGCATCGGTTGCCGTCGTCAGATCGCCGCGATCGTCGGCGTCACGGCTGCCGGGTCGGTAAGGCTCGCCTTGCCGGTCTCGACGTGCCCCGCGATGCGGCGCGTCCAGCCGGCATTGCCCGCCACCGCGAACTGCAGGTCGTACCAGTGGCTGCTGCACGACAGGTCCCAGTGCGCTTCGACGCGCTGCCCAGCCGGGACCGTCAGCGTGCGCGCCGCGCCGCCGTATGCGACATCGGTTGCCGTGACCGTGAGCGGGCCGGTGCCTGCATTGGCGATCGTCACGTACACGTCGCCGTTCGCGGTGTCGTAGCACGGCGTGATTTCAGGCTTGGCAGCGGCATCCGCAGCAGCCGAGCCCGCGAAGCGCCGGAAATAACCGTTCGGCCCCCACACGCTCACCAGGTAGTTGCCGTTCGCATCGAGCGCCCACGTATCGGTCAATTGCTTGCCGGCTTCGACCGTATAGCGCCGCGGCATCGCGGTGGGGTCGCCCGTATAGACCCAGAAATGCGCGCCCTGCGCGCCGGTATTCGCGAACGTCAGCGCGTAGCCTTGCGCCTGCAACTGGCCGGTGACGTGCAATTCGTACGGCAGCGCGCGCGCCGGTCGCGTGCCGGGCTCCTGCGCGGTCACGACCTGCTGCGCGGTGCTGGCCGGCGCGGTCTGCGACGACGCCCGCGAGCATTGCAGATCCGCCTGCGCGACATACGCCTGCGTGCTCGGCAGGGTCGGCAGCGTCGCATCCGATTTCGAGAAGTCGAGCGCCGACGTCAGGTCGCCGCAGATCGCGCGGCGCCACGGCGAGATGTTGGTCTCCATCACGCCGAAGCGCTTCTCGATGAATTGCAGCACCGACGTGTGATCGAACACCTGCGAACACACGAAGCCGCCCTTCGACCACGGCGACACGACGAACATCGGCACGCGCGGGCCGAGGCCGTACGGCAGGTTGTCGGCCGTATAGGTGCCGGCTTGCGTCGCCGTCACGACGTTGTGCCGCTCGAGCGACACGTCCACGGTGCTCATGCCGGAGCCCGGCAGCGTCGGCGCCGACGGCGGCACGACATGGTCGAAGAAGCCGTCGTTCTCGTCGTACATGATCAGCAGGACCGTCTTGCTCCACACGTCCGGATTGGACGTCAGCGCATCGAGGATCGTCGACAGGTAGTACGCGCCGTACAGCGGCGTGAACTTCGGATGCTCGGAATACGCGGCCGGCGGCAGCAGCCACGACACCTGCGGCAGCGCATTCGCCTGCACGTCGGCCTTCAGCTGCGTGATCGGACGCGTGCTCATCCCGCGCGTCTGCAGCGACGAACCGGCCGGCGCGTTCACGAAGTTGTTGAAGCACGCCAACATGTTCGTGCCGTAGTTGCCGGTGAAGTTGTCGAACCCGGTGCCCTGCTGATAGATCTGCCACGAGATGCCGGCTTTTTCGAGCCGTTCCGGATAGGTCGTCCAGCTGAAGGGCGGCAACTGGACCTTGTCGAACTGATTGTCGATGTAGTCGGTGTTGTCGAGCAACGGGCCGCCGCCCGTGCCGAGCGGATCGACCATGCCCGTCATCAGGTACATGCGGTTCGGGTGCGTGTTGCCCGGAATCGAGCAGAAGTAGTTGTCGCACACCGTGAACGCATCCGCGAGCGCGTAGTGGAACGGGATGTCGTCGCGAACGTGATAGCCCATCGTCATGTTCGACTTCTGCACGGCCCACTGATCCGCGCGGCCGTTGTCGATCGCGCCGTGCGTCGTCGCCCACGTGTGCGGCAGGCCGCCGATACATTGCGCGTTGACGCCCGGGTTCGTCGTGTCGTAGCGGAACGGTGCGATCACGCTCGACTTGTCTTCCTGGCGCGGCTGGAACCACACCGGCTTGCCGTTCGGCAGCGTGACGGGGAAACGGTCGTTGTAGCCGCGCACGCCGCTCAGGTGCCCGAGGTAGTGGTCGAACGAGCGGTTCTCCTGCATGAACACGACGATGTGCTGCACATCCTGGATCGTGCCCGTCACGGTGTTCGGCTCGATCGCCAGCGCCTTGCGGATCGATTCCGGCAGCAGTGCGGTGGCGGCGGTCGCGCCGGCGAGGCCGGCCGAGAACTTCAGAAAATCGCGTCGCGAATGGAGGGCCATGCTGGTTGCTCTTGATGGGATTTCTGGTGGAAACGGCCGGTATCAGGAAGCGGGCGACGAAGCAGGCGCGGTGAAGCCCGGCGGGCAGCGCATCTGCGCGGTGGCCACCACGGCGCCGCCGCACGCGGCCTTCTGCTGCGCGACAGGCGCGGCGGGTGCGGTCAGGTCGTCGTTGCAGGCGCCGAGGACGGCGGTCAGCGCGATCAGGCCGACGACCGCGAAAGGCCGTAGGGCCGACGTTCGCATAACGGTTCTCCGTGAGGATGATGACGTGACGCGAACGCGAACCCCGCGCCGGTCATATCGACGCCGAGATGCTATGTTCGACTTGTTACACGACGGTGTCGCGCGACAGCAGCCGACGCGCAGGCAGATCCCCGCGTGGGTGCGGAAATCGCAGGTGCGCCATCGACTGGCCCTTTTTTGGAGCCGCTACATCGTCCACCGCCCGGTTTCAATCGCCGTCTCCATCATTTTGATGGTGAGCGGACGCTCCAGTATTTTGTCCCTGGCGTCGGCGCTGAATGGCGACCTGAATACCGTCATCAAGAATCGACCCAATCCCAGTTTCCGCGAAGGGTAATAATAATCAATGTCGAAATCGGAAATATCGACACCAAACGTTTCCGAAAATCTCCGCATCAATCTCGACATGGCCCTGTCGGAAATTTCAAGATCGATGCAGAGATCCGTGTCCTCCGTAATCTCGAGTTCGCCCCACAGTGGCGAATCGGCCTCATCCCGCACCATCTCTATCAGACGACCGTCCATTAAAAGCGATCCTCCTGCTTGACCAGGCCATTGTACGTGACTGTCGAGCGATACATGATGACTGATATATCGATCGCGGTAATGATCCAGCCGACCACCGGTATGGCCCGCCCGACAAAGGCGCCGAGCTCCCGGGTAAATTTGATCTTGAGCAGCAGGAGGCTCTTGAATGACGTTACCGTGGGCAGAATCTTGTACTTGAGTTCATAGGGCAACACCTTTCTCGATACCCTGGATGCGATCGAGGTTCCCTTGACCGCTCCGGCGAATTTCCCTCTGGTCGGCACGAACCTTTGACCTAACAAAATCATTGCAATCCCGACAGCATCATCGATACCCAATTCATCACAGGCCACGTCGATAACAATCAGGCAGAAAAGTTCTGGCGGAGTAAGGTCGATGTGAATTCCGTATTTATATTTGCTCGCCATCTCAGTCTTTCTCTCGGCTACATTGCGCAGGACACCGGGCCGCACATCCCGGCGATTACGCTAACGCAACCATGTCGAGCATGGGCAGGAACGCGCAGCCGTTTCTCCAATCGAGCGTGATTTTCCGGACACCCCGGAAAGCAGTCGCGATCGCGCGCGGCCTTTCTCCACAAGAGGAAGCAGTCAGTTCGTTTTGGCGCAGCAGTCCGGACGGGGCCGGTTTCGATCTTTGAACAACTGTTGCAACGGGCAAACCGGTGCAAGGCAGCGCGACAGCGCATATCGAGCGGCCGGTCACCGACGAGAATCCCAGGATTATTCAAAAATCCTGAAGCTGCGACATGCTAATTATTCGTTTTTGTCTACGCGCGACGAGCGCGACGATCACAACACTGGAATGCGATGTCGTCCTGATGCAGACATATCAGGTGTTCGCCGCCGGATGGTGTCGGAGACGCTCGGATTATGGGGCACGATGGCCCGTGCGTAAGAGCCGGCAACGGCCCTCACGCGTATGCAACGTTCAGCCTTCCGCCACCATCAGCAACTGCGCGCCATCCGCAACCTGGTCGCCGACGCCGTACAGCACTTCCGCGACCACGCCCGCGCTCGGCGCGCCGATCGTGTGCTCCATCTTCATCGCTTCCATCACGATCAGCGGCGTGCCGGCTTCGACCTTCTGGCCCGGCTCGACCAGCACCGCAATCACCTTGCCGGGCATCGGCGCGGTCAAGCGGCCGCCGCCCTGCTCCGCGTCGCCCGCATGCGCGAGCAGGTTGCGCCATTCGAACGTCTCGACCGCGCCCTGCGTGAACACGTGGAACGTATCGCCGTCCGCATACACGCGGCCGCTGCTGCGCACGCCACCGAGCGTCACGTCGAAATCGAGCGGCGTCGCGCCACGCGTCCATGCGAACGGCTGCGCGGCCGCATCGCCGATCGCGACGCGCGTGCCGGCGCCGTCGTCCTCGTACGTGACCGTCACGTCCGCTTCGCGATCGGCCGCGTGCCATGCGAGCGTGCGGCGATAGCCGCCGTTCAGCCGCCAGTCCGGCAGCGAACGCCACGGCGACGCGCCCTCCTGCGCGGCCGCCTCGCGTTCGCGCGCAAGCAGCGCCGCGCAGGCCAGCGCAAGCGCCGCACGCGGCGGCTGTTGCGGCGCGAACAGCGCATCGTGGTGGCGCTCGATCAGCCCCGTGTCGAGATCGGCGATCGCGAACGGCTCGCACGCGACGATCCGCTGCAGGAACGCGGCGTTCGTATGCAGGCCGACCACTTCGCACGCGCGCAGCGCACGCAGCATCAGGCCCAGCGCTTCCGCGCGATCCGCGCCGTGCACGATCAGCTTCGCGATCATCGGATCGTAGAACGGCGTGATCGCATCGCCTTCGCGCACGCCGCTGTCGACGCGCACCGACGCACCGATGTCGAACTCGACGCCTGCGGGCAAACGCAGGTGCTTGAGCGTGCCCGTCGACGGCAGGAAGCCGCGCGCCGGATTCTCCGCGTACAGGCGCGCCTCGAGCGCATGGCCTTGCACGCGCAGTTCCTCCTGCTTCAGCGGCAGCGGCTCGCCCGCCGCGACGCGCAGTTGCCATTCGACGAGGTCGAGCCCCGTGACCATCTCGGTCACCGGATGCTCGACCTGCAGGCGCGTGTTCATCTCCATGAAATAGAACGCTTCGCCCGTCATGATGAATTCGACGGTGCCCGCACCAACATAGCCGACCGCGCGCGCGGCCGCGACGGCCGCTTCGCCCATCGCCTGGCGCACGTCCTCATGCAGGCCCGGCGCCGGCGCTTCCTCGAGCACCTTCTGGTGACGGCGCTGCACCGAGCAGTCGCGGTCGAACAGGTAGACGGTATTGCCGTGCGTGTCGCCGAACACCTGCACTTCGACGTGACGCGGGCGCGTCAGGTATTTCTCGATCAGCACGCGGTCGTTGCCGAAGCTGCTTGCCGCTTCGCGCTGGCACGACGCGAGCGCCGCCGGGAAATCCTCGGAGCGCTCGACCACGCGCATCCCCTTGCCGCCGCCGCCCGCGCTTGCCTTCAGCAGCACCGGGTAGCCGATCTGGTCGGCTTCGCGATGCAGGTTGGCCGCATCCTGGTCGTCGCCGTGATAGCCGGGCACGAGCGGCACGGCGGCCGCGTGCATCAGCGCCTTCGCGGCGGCCTTCGATCCCATTGCCGCGATCGCGTCGACCGGCGGCCCGATGAACACGATACCGGCCGCTTCGCACGCGTGCGCGAAATCTTCGTTCTCCGACAGAAAGCCGTAGCCGGGGTGAATCGCCTGCGCGCCGGTCGCACGCGCGGCTTCGATGATGCGCTCGATGCGCAGGTAGCTGTCTGCCGCGGCCGATCCGCCGATGTGCACGGCTTCGTCGCACGCGGCCACGTGTTTCGCGTTCGCATCCGCGTCGGAATAGACGGCGACGCTCGCGATCCCGAGACGTTTGCACGTCGCGGCGACGCGGCACGCGATTTCGCCGCGGTTGGCGATCAGAATCTTGTCGAACATGGCTTCGATGTCGTCCGGAAGGTTGGGGTCACGCGATCATTCACGCCACGACGGCGTGCGCTTTTCGAGGAAGGACGCGATCCCTTCGCGCGCTTCCGCGCCGGCGCGGGTCTTCGCGATCCAGTCGGCGGTCTGCTCGATCAGCGTCGCGTCGAGCGCGCGGCCGGCCACGTCGGCGACGAGCCGCTTGCACGCCTTCACCGCGTCGGGGCCGTTCGCGACGAGCGTCGCGGCCAGCTTCGCGACCGTTTCGTCGAGCGCGTCGGCCGGCACCGCATCGTGAATGAAGCCGAGCGACGCGGCACGCGTGCTGTCGAACACTTCGGCCGTCGTGAAGTAGCGTCGCGCCGCGCGCTCGCCCATCGCACGCACGACGTACGGTGCGATCGTCGCGGGAATCAGCCCGAGCCGAGCTTCCGACAGGCAGAACTTCACGCCGTCGGCGGCGATCGCAATGTCGGCCGCCGCGACGAGGCCCACGCCGCCCGCATACGCGTCGCCGTGCACGCGCGCGATCACCGGCTTGCCGCAGCGATGGATCGCTTCGAGCATCCGCGCGAGCTTGCGCGCATCGGCGCGGTTCTCGTCGTCCGAGTAACCGGCCATCTTCTTCATCCAGTTCAGGTCCGCGCCCGCGCAGAATGCGGCGCCTTCCGCGGCGAGCACGATCGCGCGCACGCCTGCGTGCGCATCGAGCCATTCGAACGCGGTGGTCAGCTCGGCGATGGTCGTCTCGTTGAACGCATTGCGCACGTCGGGACGCGCGAGCGTGACGGTCGCCACGCGGCCGGCTTCGCTTACCTTGATCGTTTCGTATCGCATCGGTCGGTCCTCCCGGGCGTTACATGCGGAACACGCCGAAGCGCGTGTCGTCGATCGGCGCGTTCATCGACGCGGCCAGGCCGAGCCCGAGCACGTCGCGCGTCTGCGCGGGATCGATCACGCCGTCGTCCCACAGCCGCGCGCTCGCGTAATACGGATGGCCCTGGCGCTCGTACTGGTCGCGGATCGGCTGCTTGAACGCCTCCTCTTCCTCGGTCGACCACGAACCGCCCTTCGCTTCGATGCCGTCGCGGCGCACGGTCGCGAGCACCGACGCGGCCTGCTCGCCGCCCATCACCGAGATCCGTGCATTCGGCCACATCCACAGGAAACGCGGGCCGAACGCGCGGCCGCACATCCCGTAGTTGCCGGCGCCGAACGAGCCGCCGATGATCACCGTGAACTTCGGCACCTTCGCGTTCGACACGGCCGTCACCATCTTCGCGCCGTGACGTGCGATGCCTTCGTTCTCGTACTTGCGGCCGACCATGAAGCCCGTGATGTTCTGCAGGAACACGAGCGGGATCTTGCGCTGGCAGCACAGCTCGATAAAATGCGCACCCTTCACGGCCGACTCGGAAAACAGGATGCCGTTGTTCGCGACGATCCCGACCGGATGGCCCCAGATGTGCGCGAAGCCCGTGACGAGCGTCGTGCCGAAGCGCGCCTTGAATTCGTCGAACTCCGAATCGTCGACGATGCGTGCGATCACCTCGCGCACGTCGAACGGCTTGCGCGTATCGACCGGAATCACGCCGTACAGGCTCTTCGCGTCGTAGCGCGGCGGCTTCGGCTCGCGCAGCGCGACCGGCGGCGCGATCTTCGGCGCGAGGTGACTGACGATGTTGCGCGCGATCGACAGCGCATGCGCGTCGTTCTGCGCGAGATGGTCGGCCACGCCCGACAGGCGCGTATGCACGTCGCCGCCGCCGAGATCCTCGGCGCTCACTTCCTCGCCGGTCGCGGCCTTCACGAGCGGCGGCCCGCCGAGGAAAATCGTGCCCTGTTCCTTCACGATGATCGACTCGTCGCTCATCGCCGGCACGTAGGCGCCGCCGGCCGTGCACGAGCCCATCACGACGGCGATCTGCGCGATCCCCGCCGCCGACATCGTCGCCTGGTTGAAGAAGATGCGGCCGAAGTGGTCGCGATCGGGAAACACGTCGTCCTGGTTCGGCAGGTTCGCGCCGCCCGAATCGACGAGGTACACGCACGGCAGCCGGTTTTCCGCGGCGATTTCCTGCGCGCGCACGTGCTTCTTCACGGTGACCGGGTAGTACGTGCCGCCCTTGACCGTCGCGTCGTTGCACACGATCACGCATTCGCGGCCGGCAATGCGGCCGATCCCGGTGATCACGCCCGCGCCCGGCGCGTCGTCGTTGTACATCCCGTTCGCCGCGAGTTGCGAGAACTCGAGGAACGGCGCGCCCGGATCGAGCAGTTGCGCGATGCGGTCGCGCGGCAGCAGCTTGCCGCGCGACAGGTGCTTGTCGCGCGCGGCCTGGCCGCCGCCCTGCGCGAGCTGTTCGATCTTCGCGCGCAAGTCGGCGACGACCGCCTCGAGCGCGGCGGCATTCGCGCGGAAGTCTTCCGAACGCGGGTTCAGTTTCGATTCGATGATCGGCATCGACGGGGCTCCGTTCGCGTGACGTGGGGCGTTACATCGTTTCCGCGAACAGCTCGCGGCCGATCAGCATCCGGCGGATTTCGCTCGTGCCGGCACCGATCTCGTAGAGCTTCGCATCGCGCCACAGCCGGCCGACCGGGTATTCGTTGATGTAGCCGTTGCCGCCGAGGATCTGGATCGCCTCGCCGGCCATCCACGTCGCCTTCTCGGCCGTGTAGAGGATCACGCCCGCGCAGTCCTTGCGCACCTGGCGAATATGGTCGCTGCCCGCCGAGTCGAGATGGCGGCCCACTGCGTACAGGTACGCGCGGCATGCCTGGAACGTGGTGTACATGTCGGCGACCTTGCCCTGGATCAGCTGGAATTCGCCGATCGACTGGCCGAACTGCTTGCGGTCGTGGATATACGGCACCACCGCGTCGAGACACGCGGCCATGATGCCCGTCGGGCCGCCCGACAGCACCGCGCGCTCGTAGTCGAGGCCGCTCATCAGCACCTTCACGCCGCCGTTCAGCTGGCCGAGGATGTTCTCTTCCGGCACCTCGACGTCCTGAAACACCAGCTCGCCCGTGTGCGAGCCGCGCATGCCGAGCTTGTCGAGCTTCTGCGCGACCGAGAAGCCCTTCATCCCCTTCTCGACGATGAACGCGGTGATGCCGCGCGAATTCGCTTCGACGTCCGTCTTCGCGTAGACGACGAGCGTGTCGCAGTCGGGGCCGTTCGTGATCCACATCTTCGTGCCGTTGAGCACGTAGCGGTCGCCGCGCTTGTCCGCGCGCAGCTTCATGCTGACGACGTCGGAGCCGGCGTTCGGCTCGCTCATCGCGAGCGCGCCGATGTGTTCGCCCGACACGAGCTTCGGCAGGTACTTCTGCTTTTGCGCTTCGGTGCCGTTGCGGTGGATCTGGTTCACGCACAGGTTCGAGTGCGCGCCGTACGACAGGCCGATCGACGCCGATGCGCGCGAGATCTCCTCCATCGCGACCATGTGCGCGGTGTAGCCCATGTTCGCGCCGCCGTATTCCTCGGAGACGGTCATGCCGAGCACGCCGAGATCGCCGAACTTCTTCCACAGATCCATCGGGAACTGGTCGGTGCGATCGACTTCCGCCGCGCGCGGCGTGATTTCCTTCGCCGCAAACGTCGCGACGGCGTCGCGCAGCATCTCGATGTCTTCACCGAGCATGAATTGCACGCCGGGCAGGTTGATCATGTCTCCTCCGTCTCCAGAAAGTGTGTCGCACTCACCGATTTCTGAGTTTCGCTCAAATCGAATGAATACGTCGATTCATTGACCAATACAGCGGAAATTTTGCACAGTTTCGCGCCTCGCCGGGTTCGGCGTCAATAGTTTTCTGAGTGATACTCAGATATGATGCGAGCATGACAGCCGCTGCCGCCGACACCATGACCGCCACCGCCAAAGCCGACCGCGCCGACACGCCGCGCGCACCCGCCGGGCGCAAATCCCAGCAGCGCGTGCAGGACATCCTGCGCGCCGGCCGTGAAGTGTTCGCCGAAAAGGGTTACGAGCATGCGACGGCCGCCGAGATCGCGCAGCGCGTGGGCGTGTCGGAGGCGACGGTGTTCAGCTATTTCCGCGGCAAGCGCGAGCTGTGCGCGCGTGTGATCGCGGATTGGTACGACGAAATCATCGCCGCGTTCGAACACGGGATGCCGCGGGACGCGTCGGTGCAGCAGCAGTTCGCGTTCATCGTGCGCACGCACTTGCGGCTGATGCTCGTGAACGGCACGGGGCTGTGCGCGCTGGTGCTGTCGGAAGGCCGTGCGAAGCAGCATGCGCTGAGCGACGAGCTCACCGCGCTGCAGCGCCGCTACACGGCGCCGCTGATGGACGTGCTCGCGCGCGGCCAGGCGGCCGGGCAGGTTCGCGCGGATCTGCCGCTGAGCCTGCTGCGCTCGATGGTGTTCGGGCCGATGGAGCACGTGCTGTGGGATGCGATCCTCGGGCACCGCAAGCTCGATACGGAAACGACGGCCACGCAGTTGATCGACATGCTGTGGGCCGCCATGCAGCCGCCGGCGCCGGAGCAAGCGGCGCTAGTGCGCTTCAGGAACGAAGTCGCGGAAGCGGTGCGGCGACTGGAAGGGCAAGCGTCACGCGCGTGACGCCGGCGGCCCGCGCGGCTGCCGCCCCGCCGTAGCCCCACCTCCATTGCCTCGGAGCCGCTACGAATCCTCGCTCACCCGCAGCGGCGCGCGGCTCTGCTCGTTGTTCAAATGCACGAACTTGCGCAACAGCCGCATCAGTTCCTGCGAATCGTCTTCGCCCATCCCGTCGAACAGCCCGGCACGCAATTCCTTCACCGAAGGAATCAGATGCGTGAGCAACTCGACGCCGGCCGGCGTCAGCAGCAACCTCCGCTGACGCCGCGGCAGCACTTCGCGGACGATCAGCCCTTTCGCTTCGAGCCGGACCGCGAGATCGGCGGTGGTCGACGTGTCGAGCGCCACCCGCTGCGCGAGCGTCACCTGATCGAGCCCCGGATTCTCGTAGAGCATCCGCAGGACCGCGTACTGCACGGGCGTCACGTCCCGGCCCAGCTTCTCGTAGAACATCGCGACCGCGATCTGGTGCGCGCGCCGGATCAGGTGCCCCGGTTCGTCGTACAGATCGAGCGGGAAAGCCGGCAGGTCGGCGGGAGTCTTTTTTTCCATGGATGAGTCGATGACATAGGCGGCGCGCACCGGTTGCGCGCGCCGTCGGCATGGCGCTGCCTCGCGCCATTTCCCGGGAAAACCAGTATACCGCTCGCCTTGTATCCGCCAATCTCAATGAGTACACTGAATCTCATTCAGTACACGGAATGAAGATCGGGCCGCATCCCCGGCGGCACCGCCCCGAAGGAGACAAAGAACATGTTCCTCAAGAACGCGTGGTACGTGGCGTGCACG
Source organism: Burkholderia sp. BCC0044 (assembly GCF_902832955.1). Lineage (NCBI taxonomy): Bacteria > Pseudomonadati > Pseudomonadota > Betaproteobacteria > Burkholderiales > Burkholderiaceae > Burkholderia > Burkholderia sp. BCC0044. The sequence goes on from NZ_CADFDO010000010.1 coordinate 93,812, forward strand.
CCTGACGAGATCGACGGCAAGCCGCTGGGCCGCAAGATCTGCAACGAATCGATGGTGCTTTACCGCGCGGCGGACGGCCAGGTCGCCGCGCTCGAGGACTTCTGCCCGCATCGCGGCGCGCCGCTGTCGCTCGGGTTCGTGCGCGACGGCGTGCTCGTGTGCGGCTATCACGGGCTCGAAATGGGCTGCAACGGCAAGACGGCCGGCATGCCGGGCCAGCGCGTCGGCGGGTTTCCGCCGATTCGCAGCTTTCCGGTGGTGGAACGATACGGATTCATCTGGGTGTGGCCCGGCGACGCGTCCGAAGCCGATCCGGCCAAGCTGCCCGCGCTGGCATGGGCCGAGGATCCGGCCTGGGCGCACGGCGGCGGCCTGTATCACATCCGCTGCGACTACCGGCTGATGATCGACAACCTGATGGATCTCACGCACGAGACCTACGTGCATGCGTCCAGCATCGGCCAGAAGGAAATCGACGAAGCGGCGCCGAAGACGGCGAGCCACGGCGACGAAGTCGTCACGAGCCGGTTCATGCAGAACGTGATGCCGCCGCCGTTCTGGCGGATGGCGCTGCGCGGCAACGGCCTCGCCGACGACGTGCCGGTCGACCGCTGGCAGATCTGCCGCTTCACGCCGCCGAGCCACGTGATGATCGAAGTGGGCGTCGCGCATGCGGGCCACGGCGGCTACGATGCGCCGGCGAACAAGAAGGCGTCGTCGATCGTGGTCGACTTCATCACGCCCGAGACCGACTCGTCGATCTGGTACTTCTGGGGGATGGCGCGCAACTTCCGGCCCGACGACGACGCGCTGACCGCCGAGATCCGCGAAGGCCAGGGCAAGATCTTCGCGGAAGATCTCGAGATGCTCGAGCGCCAGCAGCGCAATCTCGAGCAGTGGCCCGATCGCACGCTCCTCAAGCTCAACATCGACGCCGGCGGCGTGCTGTCGCGCAAGGTGATCGACCGGCTGCTCGCCGCCGAAAACGCGGCGAGCCCGCAGCGTCCCGTGATTCCGGTCGCGCAGGTCAAGGAGGCGTCATGAGCAGCGCGACATTGACGGTGCGCGTCGCTCGCAAGTGGCAGGAAGCGCGCGACATCTGCGGCTTCGAACTGGTCAGCGACGACGGCGCGCCATTGCCGCACTTCGACGCCGGCGCCCATATCGACGTGCATCTGCCGGGCGGGCTCGTGCGCCAGTACTCGCTGTGCAACCACCCGGAGCAACGCGATCGCTACCAGATCGCGGTGCTGCGCGAGGCCGAAGGTCGAGGCGGATCGCGCACGATTCACGACGAAGTCCGGCAAGGCGATACCGTGCGGATCGGCCTGCCGCGCAATCAGTTCCCGCTCGCGTCCGACGCGCCGCACCATCTGTTGCTCGCCGGCGGGATCGGCGTCACGCCGATTCTCAGCATGGCGGAGCGGCTGTTCTCGGCCGGCATGCCGTTCGACATGCACTACTGCGCGCGCTCGGCCGAGCGCATGGCCTTCGTCGAGCGGATCAATGCGGCCGGCTTCCATGATCGCGCCCGCTTCCACTTCGACGATGGCGATCCCGCGCAACGCTTCGACCTGGCTGCCGTGCTCGCCGGCGCGCCCGACGGCACGCACCTGTACGTATGCGGCCCGCGCGGCTTCATGGATGCGGTGCTGAACGCCGCGCGCGAGCGCAACTGGGCCGACGCACGGCTGCACTACGAGTTCTTCGGCGGCGCGGTGGCGACGTCGGGCGCGGATCGCGCGTTCCAGGTCCGGATCGCGAGCAGCGGCAAGGTGATCGACGTGCCGGCCGAATGCACGGTGATTGCGGCGCTGGCGGCGAACGGCGTCGACGTGCTGACGTCGTGCGAGCAAGGCGTGTGCGGCACTTGTCTGACCCGCGTGCTGGAAGGCGAGCCCGACCATCGCGATGCATATCTGACGGACGACGAAAAGGCGGCCGGCGACCAGTTCATGCCGTGCTGCTCGAGGTCCCGCACCGACCTGCTGGTACTCGATCTGTAGATCGGTAGGCGGTAGACGGACCGCCCGACACGCGGCGGCCAATCACAATACTGGAGACGATCAATGGCGCATTCCGCCCAGCCATCAATCAATACACCTAAATTCCCGATCGACCGGTGGTGGGTCGCCGCGCTTTCATCCGAACTGACGGACCAAGCGGTCGCCCGCACGCTGCTCGGCCGGCCGGTCGTGCTGTTCAGGCTGCCGTCCGGCGAAGTCGGCGCGCTGGAGGATCGCTGCTGCCACAAGTCGCTGCCGCTGTCGTGCGGCTCGCTCGAAGCGCGCGGCCTGCGCTGCGGCTATCACGGCCTGCTGTTCGACCGCGGCGGCACGTGCGTGGAAATTCCCGGGCAGGACCGGATTCCGGCGAAGGCCTGCGTGGCGTCGTATCGGGTGCGGGAACAGGACGCCATCGTGTGGATCTGGATCGGCGCGGACGCGCACGCCGAACCGACCTGCGCGCCGCCGCGCTACCCGTTCCACTCCGATCCGCACTACCGGTTCGGCGGCGGCCACTACCACTACGACGCGCCGTATCAGCTGATCCACGACAACCTGATGGACCTGAGCCACCTCGGCTACGTGCATCTGAAAACGATCGGCGGCAACGCATCGCTGCACATGGGCGCGGACACGCACGTCAGCAGCGACGGCGACACGGTGACGCTGGTTCGCCGGATGCCGGATTCCGACCCGCCGCCGACGTACACCGCCGCCTGGCCGTTCGCGGGTCGTGTCGATCGCTGGCAGGAAATCGAATTCCACGTGTCGCATATCCGCATCTGGACCGGCGCGATGGACGCCGGCACCGGCGACCTGCTCGACCCGGCGCGCGGCGGCTTCCACATGCGCGGCTTCCACGGCATCACGCCCGAGACGGACACGACGACGCACTACTTCTGGACCGTCGCGACCAATCCGCAACACGACGTCGAACGCGTCGCGCAAACGGTCATCGAGCAATCCGCGGCGACCTTCGACGAGGACAAGACCGTGATCGAAGCGCAATACCGGAATCAGCGGCGGTTTCCGGACGGCCGCCAGATCGACATTCACGTCGATGCCGGCCCCAATCGCGCGCGGCGCGTGATCGAGCGCCTGCTGCTGCAACCGGCGCCCGCTTGACCCTCGCGCACCGGCGCGCGAACGACGCCGGCCATTCGCGGCGGGCGCCTCGCAGTTGCCCGTCATTCCCCGCAATCGCATTCGGTTTCGTCTGATCCGCTGCACCCGGCTTCGATTTCATCCCAATCAATTAGTCATACTATTCTTACGAAGGATCTTTGACGTGAGCGCAAATATCCGCAATACGATCGACGCATCGCCGATGAGCGCGTTCCAGACGATGGCCGTCACCGCCTGTGTCGTGCTGAACATGCTCGACGGCTTCGACGTGCTGGCCATCGCGTTTGCCGCGCCGCACCTGGCGGCCGAATGGAAACTGAACGGCAAGGAAATCGGCCTGCTGCTGAGCGCCGGGCTCGCCGGGATGGGTTTCGGCTCGGTGCTGATCGCACCGCTGGCCGACCGCGTCGGCCGCCGCCGCATCATCCTGCTCTGCCTCAGCGTGATCTCGACCGGGATGCTCGCGTGCGCGGCCACGCACAGCACGCTGCAACTCGCGGCCACGCGTGCTTATACCGGGCTCGGCATCGGCGGCATGCTCGCCAGCCTCACCGTGATCAGCGGCGAATACGCGTCGAACAAATGGCGCAGCGCCGCGATCGGCATGCAGTCGGCCGGCTACGCGATCGGCGCCACCGTCGGCGGCGTCATTGCCGGGTACCTGCTGTCGATATGGGGATGGCGCAGCGTGTTCGCGTTCGGCGGCATCCTGACCTTGCTGGCGATCCCGATGGTGCTCGCGCTGCTGCCGGAATCGCTCGACTTCCTGCTCGTACGGCGCCCGGACAACGCGCTGCAAAAAATCAACCACATCCTCGCGAGAATGAAGCGCGCGCCGATCGACGCGCTGCCGGCCGCGACGGCTTCCGTCGATACCGCAAGCCCCGCGTCGAACTGGACGGCCGTGATGCGCGCACCGCTCGCGCGCCGCACGATCGCGCTGTGGATCGCGTTCTTCCTCGTGATGGGCAGCTTCTATTTCGCCGTGAGCTGGACGCCGAAGCTGCTGGTCCAGGCCGGGCTGTCGGCATCGCAGGGTGTGACCGGCGGCGTGCTGCTCAATCTCGGCGGCATCGCGGGCGCGTCGCTCTTCAGCCTGCTGTCGACGCGGTTCGGCCTGCGCAACCTGCTCACCGCGACGCTGCTGCTCGGTGGCGTACTGATGGTCGTGTTCGGCGCGAACACCGGCTCGCTCGGCATCGGGATGACGGTCGCCGTATTCCTCGGCGCCGTGATCAATGCGTGTGTGGCCGGCATGTACGCACTGTCGCCGACGCCGTATCCGGCCGAGATCCGCACGACCGGCATCGGTCTCGCGGTCGGCATTGGCCGTCTCGGCGCGATCCTGTCGCCGATGACGGTCGGCGCGCTGCTGGACGACGGCTGGTCCGTGCCTCACCTCTATTTCGCGTTCCTGCTGCCAATGGCCGGCGCGGCGATCGCCGTCGCCGTGGCCGGCACGCGTGCCGCCGCGTCGCTGGGGCAACGCGACCCGGCGCTGTCGTAACGCGCGCACCGCGCGCCGTTTCACCCCATACCCGTCGTCATCCCGGCCACGTCCGGGGCATAAAAAAATCGATAAGTAGGTCTACATACTGTTTGGAGACAGCCATGAAAACGAAACTGGGCGTCGCGCTGGCGACGGCGATGGGGGTGGCGCTGGCCGCCCCGGCGTACGCGCAAAGCAGCGTCACGCTGTACGGGATCATCGATACCGGCGTGTCGTACTACAACAATGCCGCGCACGGCGGGTCGTTCACCGGGATGCCGACGCTCACCGGCGAAGTGCCGTCACGCTGGGGCCTGCGAGGCAAGGAAGATCTCGGCGGCGGCTACCAGGCGTTCTTCGTGCTCGAAAACGGCTTCCAGCCCGGCACCGGCGCGCTGAACTACGGCGGCCGCCTGTTCGGGCGACAGGCGAACGTGGGCGTGAACGGTCCGTTCGGCGCGCTGACCCTCGGCCGCCAGATGAACATGTCGATGATCGTGCTGACCAACGCCGACGTGATCGGCCCGTCGATTCATTCGATGGCGGATTTCGACTCCTATCTGCCGAATGCGCGCAGCGACAATGCGATCGGCTACAAGGGCACGTTCCACGGCGTGACGCTCGGCGCCACCTACAGCTTCGGGCGCGACGCGGCGGGGCCGGTGGGCCCGTCGGCGACCGGCTGCGCCGGGCAGGTGGCCGGCGACATCGTCGCGTGCCGCCAATACACGGCGATGCTCGCGTACGACGCGAGCAATTTCGGGCTCGCCGCATCGCACGACGTGATGCGCGGCGGCGGCGGCGCGCTCGCGCCGCTGAACAATCCGGCGTACACCGACACGCGCGACATCGTCGCCGGCTACGTGAAGCTCGGCCCCGCGAAACTCGGCGCCGGGTGGATCCGCCGCAACCTCGCGGCGGCCGAACACGTGCAGGCCGACATCATGTTCGCGGGCGGCACGTACTACGCGACGCCCTATCTCGCACTCGACGTGCAGGGCGTGCGCTACCTGCAGCGCCGCGAACGCAGCGAAGGCGCGAACGGCACGCTGCTCGTCGGCCGCGCGAACTACTTCCTGTCGAAGCGGACGACCGTCTACACGTCGGTGGGCTACATGTTCAACAGCAAGCTGGCCGCGAACGCGGTCGCGGCCGGCGGGACGGTCGGCACCGGGATGAACCAGCTCGGCGCGATGGCCGGCATCCAGCAGAAGTTCTGAACGCCGGACACCGGACGTCGATCAAGTCAATCGGCGAGCCGGCAATGCGACAGCTTCAACCCCGGCAGCACCGGCGCATCGATATAGCCTTCGTTCATGCAGCTGAACCGGAACGCCGCCGACGTGACGAACGGCTTGATCTCGCCGCCGGGGAATTTCGGCTTCAGCGCGTCCTGGTCGGCCACGTCGAAATGCGTGTCGAACTGCTCGCCGTCGGCCGTCAGCGCGCCGAAGTACGTGCCGCCCGGGTCCCCGCCCATCCGGATCACCGCGCCGACGAACGCGAGGCGCTTGCCGTCGTACTTCGTCTTCGCGGCGGCCATGTCCTGCGTATAGGCCTCGATCACGGCGCCGTAGTGCGCGTCGATCGCGGATTCGGCGTTCGACGCCGCACAGGCGGCCTGGTGAACGCCCGCCAGCAGCGCGCAGGCCGCAAGCGCGGCCGCCGCGAACGGCGCGGAAATCTTCTTCAAGGGTGGTCTCCCGTCTAGCGTGGTGGTTGAAATGATCGAAGCCCGGCGCGACGCCGGTTGAATTCGCTTGCGTTGCTTTAATCGTTCGAATGGCGGTACGCGGCTGCGATCACTTCATCGCCCGCGCGGTCGTGCGCGGTGCGCGGCGTCGCGCCGAACGCGACGGGACAGGAAGATGACATGGTGCGGCCCCCGGCTCTCTCGTTGAATTTCACTGCGTCTGATTTGGCCGCTACGGTAGCAGACGGCCGACAGGCCGGCAACCGAGCGCCGCACGTCGCCGGCCCCTCATTACAATTGCAAACGATTCTCATTACATATATCATGCGCACCCTGGCCGCAATGAAACGCGGCGGCCCGCGCCCTCATCCTTCGCACTCCATCCATTCATCGATTCATGCCATCCCGTCGATCGCCCCGCCGCGCGCGGACCTTGCGTCCGTGGCGCACGAGCCTGCCTGCCCTGCTCACCCTTTGCGTCGCCAGCGGCGCACATGCGGATGCCGAACCTGCGTCGGCGGTCTCCACGGCCACTGCCTCGTCCGCCTCGACGCCCGAACACGAACTCCCGGCGATCAGCGTCAACGCGTCGGCCGCCGTCGACCCGACGATCGGCTATCAGCCGCGCACGACCAGCATCGCGGGCGGCGACGGCCGTGCGCTGAAGGAGATTCCGCAATCGGTCGCGGTGGTCAGCAGCAGCGTGATGCAGGACCAGCAGGCGCGCTCGCTCGACGACGTGCTCGGCAACATCAGCGGCGTCACGCAGACGAACACGCTCGGCGGCACGCGCGACGCGTTCATCAAACGCGGCTTCGGGTCGAACAACGACGGCTCGGTGCTGGTCGACGGCGTGCGCACGCCGGTGCTGCACAGCTATCTCGCGACGATCGATCGCGTCGAAGTGCTGAAGGGCCCCGCTTCGCTGCTGTACGGAATGCAGGACCCGGGCGGCGTGATCAACCTCGTCACGCGCAAGCCGGAAGACACGTTCGGCGGCTCGATCTCCGCGTCGCGCACGAACCACGGCGGCAGCAACGCCCAGTTCGATCTCACGGGTCCGCTCGGCAAGCCCGGCCAGGTCGCGGGCGGCACGCTCGCCTTCCGGCTGACCGGCGAATACGACACGAGCCGCTACTGGCGCAGCTTCGGCCGCGAACGCAATGCGCTGATCGCGCCCGCGCTGTCGTGGCACGACGCGAACACGTCGATCGACGTCAGCTACCAGTACGTCGACTACACGACGCCGTTCGACCGCGGCACCGTGCTCGTGAACGGCCAACTCGACGATGCGCTGCGCTATCGCCGCTACGAGGAGGCGTGGTCGCAAAGCAGCGGCATCCAGGAAACGCTGCGTACGCGCATCGAGCACCGCTTCTCCGATGCATGGCGCGTGCGCGCGACCTACGGCTGGGGCCGCGACCGCTACGACCAATACATCACCCGCGCCACCGCGTTCAACAGCAGGACCGGCGCGCTGACGCGCTCGTCCGATGCCAACCTCGGGCGCAACGATTCCGACCAGATCGCGACGCTCGGCCTGCTCGGCAACGTGACGCTCGCGGGCATGCACCACGCGATCTACGTCGGCGGCGAATACGAGCGGCAGCGCAGCTTCCGCGGCGACACGATCCGCGGCAAGGCGACGACGGGCTTCAATCTCTACGATCCCGTGTACGGCCTGCTCGCGCCGGGCGGCGTGCCGAATCCGAAGCAGAGCGATTCGCGCTCGGTCGTGCATGCGTATTCGACGATCGTGCAGGACTCCGTCAAGATCACCGACCGCCTCACCGCGGTGGGCGGGCTGCGCTGGGAAAACTGGCAGCAGGAATCGGGGATGGGTCGGCCGTTCGTGTTCGCCGACCGCTCGCGCGGCAGCGTGTGGCTGCCGCAGTTCGGACTCGCGTATGCGTTGACGCCGGCGCTGACCGCCTACGCGAACGTGAGCCGCTCGTTCAAGCCGAACGTCGCGTCGAACGTCGCGGCGCCGCTCGCGCCGGAATACGGCCGCGTGCTCGAGGCCGGGCTGAAGTTCAGCCTGAAGCCCGCGATCACGGGCACGCTCGCCGTCTACCAGATCGACAAGCGCAACGTGGCCGTCACGGTCGGCGACCTCACGTCGACGATCGGCACCGCGCGCTCGCGCGGGATCGAGCTCGACGTCGCCGGGCAGATCACGCGCCACCTGAGCGTGATCGGCAGCTATGCGTATACGAACGCGAACGATCGCGACAGCAACACGCCGCTCGTCAACGTCGCACGCCACACGGGCAGCCTGTTCGCCGTGTACGACACGGCCATCGCGAACCTGCCCGGCCGCTGGCGCTTCGGCGGCGGCGCACGGCTCGTCGGCGCCCGGCCCGGTGATACCGCGAACAGCTTCACGCTGCCCGGCTACGTGACCGTCGACGCATTCGCGGCGTACGAAACGACGATCGGCAAGTTCCCGACCCGCTTCCAGCTCAACGTGAAGAACCTGCTCGACAAGACCTACTACCCGTCGAGCAACAACAACCTGATCGTCGCGGTCGGCGAGCCGCGACTCGTCACGCTGACGACGACGGTGTCGTTCTGACGCCCCGCGCGCTCACGGACGCCAGCGATACACGACGATGCTCGACCCGTTGTAGTTGTCCTTCGTGATCACGTATTCGCCGGTCGAGCGCAGGTACGCGCGCACGCCGTACATCGAGTCGACGTCGTTGCCGACGTCCATCGACGTGTTCGAGTTCGTCAGCGTCGTGACGAGCGCGCCGGTGTTCAGGTCGAAGATGTCGATGTTCGGCACCGTGTGCACATAGCCGACGAACAGGTAGTGGCCGGCCGCCGCGATCGATTTCGGGTTCGCGCTCGTCAGGTTGATCACCGGGTTCGGCGTGCTCGTGTTGCCGTTCTTCCAGCCGCGATAGACCTCGATGTGCCCGTTCATCGCGGTCCAGTCCCAGTTGCCGGCGAGGCCCTGCGCGAGGATCATCGTGTCGCTGTCGGCCTGGTAGATGATGCGCGTCACGGGCGCCACGCTGCTCGGCACGGCGGTCGTCACCGGCTTGCCCCATGACGGCTTGCCGGTCGCGTCGAAGCCCGTCATCGGGTAGCGCGTGATCACGTTGGAGCCGTTCAGTCCGGCCCACACGTCGCCGTTGCCGTCGATGTCGAAGCCGGCCGTCACCTGCAACGTCGTGTTGAACGGCTTGCCGGGCAGCGAGCCGGCCGGAATCGCGATATAGCCGCTCGCGGTGTTGAAGTAATAGAAGTTGAAGTTGCCGGGGTTCTGGCCCGACGCGACGAGGATCCGGTTGCCGCCGACCGTCACGAGCTGGCCGAAGTGCTGGCCGCGCTGGTAGTCGTTCATGTCGAGGCGCGGATCCTTCGGATAGGTGAACGGGTCGACCGTGTTCGCGACGAACGTGCCGCCCGCGGTGCCCGTATACACGTTGTTGCCGCTGAAGAACAACGTGCCGTCGGTCGCGGGGTCGGGTGCGGCGATGCCCTCGAAGTTCAGCGCCTGCAGCTTCCATTGCAGCGTGCCGATCGGGCTGTACGAATGCAGATCGGTACTGCCGTTGCGGCCGAGATCCCAGCCGCCGCCCCACGCGTTGTTCAGCACGTACAGGTTGCCGGCCGCATCCTTGCCGAGCGCCGCGACGCGCGTGAAGCGCTTGTCGCCGACCTGCCCCTTGATGCCCGTCGTCGTGTCGAGATAGCCGCCCTGCACGCCGAACGTGCCGACCTGCACCGGCAGGCCGGGCAGCCCGCCGTACACCTTGATGTTCATGTCGGGCCCTTCGTCGCCCACCATCAACCGGCCCATCGACGCATCGAAGTACAGCGACGCCGGCCGCGCGCCGGCCGCCATCTGGAGCGTGTTCATCGCCGCGCCGGTCGCGCTGAACTGCGCGACGACGCCCGCGCTCTTGCGCGCGACCCACAGGTTGCCGGCCGCATCGAGCGCCAGCGCGCCGGGGCTCGTGACGCCGATGTCGCGCTGCCACACGCCGTCGGTCGTGTAGACGCGCACGCGGTTGCCGTAGAAGTCGCTCACGTACAGCAGGTTGCCGCCCGTCGCGAGGCCCGTGATCACGTCCGCATACTGGATGCCCGTCCACGTGCTGACCGGAATGCGCAGGTCGCGCTGATTCGTGCTGCGGTTGTAGCGGCCCACCGAGCCGCTGCCGAACGTGCGGTTGTAGCCGAGCGCGACGAACAGCGACGTCGAATTGCCGGTGATCGCGCCGCCCTGGAATTCGTCGTGGATGCCGATCGTGCCGAGCGGCTGGCCGTTCTGGTAGATCGCGACGCCGCCCGCGTTCTCGTCCCAGCGCGACGCCGTGTAGATCACGCCTTCGGGCGCGACCCACATCGAACGCGCGCCGTTGCCGACGTGCGAGGCCAGCGTGCCATACGTGTTCGCGAGCCAGTCGGTCGAGTATTGCGCCTGTGCGTGGCTTGCCGGCGCCAGCAGCGCCATGCACATTCCCAGCAACGCCGCGCGGATTTGTTTCATTGACATGAATAATGCTCCCAGACGAACAATGGTCGACACTGTAAATCGCGGCGCATGAAATATTGGTGATTTCGGCTAATACGCATTCGCCGTTACCCCGAATTATTCACTCCGCGCCTTTTGCCGTCCGGCGCTTTTTCGTCAACGATCGAAAAATCTTCGAAACCGCGCCACGACGGCCTGCCAGCCGCGCGGTTTCGGCGCATTCCCCGGCATTTTCTTCCGGTAACTCAATGCCAGTACGTCATTTTTTCTGACATGACCGCATTGCCTTTTCATTCCCCCGGAATTCGTTTTAATTATTACAAATCGAAATTAAAATGAAAGCGAAAAAATATTATCCGGCGCGATCGGCTTTTTGCGATTTCGCGCACGGAAGGGAAAGCGGGAGGAAAACGAGGAAATGCGGCGGGGAAAACCGCGCGCCGGTCGTACCAGCACGCGGCGGCAATCGTTCAGTTCGCCGGATCGAGCGTCGGACCGTCCCAATCGTCGACGTATTTCGGCAGCGCATCGACGACATCGATCACGCGTGGCCGGTAGAACAGGTGCTTCTGTCGGCTGCAGACGAGCATGCCGACAACGAGGCCCGCAGCAACCGCGAGCCCCGTTGCACACGCAACGATCGCTACGTCAGAACTTCTGGCGCAGCCCGAGGCTCACGATCGCCTGCGACCGCGAATCGGACGAATGGCCGTTCGCCTTGTCCGACACCGACGCGGTCGCGGCCACCGGCCGGCCGAGTGCGTCGAGCGTCGTGCCCGATGCATGCTGGTACGCGCCGAGCAGGTACACGCTGGTGCGCTTCGACAGGTCGTAGACCGCGCCGAGCGTGACGTTGTGATACTGCGCACGATTGTCGATGCCGTCGACGTCGCTGCCGCGCGTGTAGCTGTAGCCGGCGAACAGCTGCGTCTGCGGCTGCACGTTCCAGCGCGTGAACACGCCCGCGACGTTGAACGTCGCGTGGCCGCTGAACAGCGACTGCGCGCCGCCGCGGTATTGCACGTTGCTGTAGTTCACGCCGACGACGGCGGGGCCGAAGTCGTACGTCGCGCCCGTCGCGATCACCTGCTGCGACTGCGCGCTCGCATAGCCTTCGTTGATCGACGAGTTGAACAGCCCGTCGTCGGTGCTCTGCCACTTGCCCGACGTCGGATCGGTCGCGCCCGTCTTGCTGTTGTCCGAGCGCTCGTAGCCGACGCCCACGCGCAGCGGCCCGGCCGCGTACGCGGCGCCGACGCTCCACGTGTTGCGCTGCTTCATGCTGCCCGGCTGGCCGCCGAAGCCGTACAGCGCGCCGAACGTGAAGCCCGAGTAGTTCGCGCTCGTGTACTTGATCGAACTGTCGACGCGCGCGGTCTGGTCGAGATCGTCGATGTCGCCCGGGTGCGCGCCGAAGCCGCCGATGAACGACGACGGGCCGACCGGGCTCACGAAATCGTCGAGCGACGTGTACTGGCGGCCGAGCGTGATCGTGCCGTAGCGGTCGCTGCCGACGCCGACGAACGCCTGCCGGCCGAACTGGCGGCCGCCCTGGCCCGACGTGCCGTTGGTGACGTCGAAGCCGTTCTCGAGGGCGAACAGCGCGCGCATCCCGCCGCCGAGATCCTCGGAACCCTTGATGCCCCAGCGGCTGCCGGACAGGTTGCCGGTCGAGAGCCCGACGCTCGAATGCCCGGTGTACGCGCCCGCCGAGCCGACCCGTTCGTTGCTGCGATAGGTGACGCCCGCATCGACGATGCCGTACAGCGTGACGGAGCTTTGCGCGGCGGCGACACCCGCGAGCGAGAGCAGCAGCGGCGCTGCGATCAGTTGCTTGTTCATGTTGTATGTCTCCGGGCGGTGAACCCGTTGTTCTGGCTGGCTGTTGCGAGTAGCGCGCGCGGGCGCCGACATCCGCCGGCGGTGCGAGGCCGGCGACGTCCGCGCGACGACGCGGCGGGCATGCCCGCTGCGGCCGGTATGGTAGTTGGAACCGGTTCCGTTCCAAAGCGGAATAATGACAACAGTTTCTTGTCAAAATTGAGATAGTCGGTGAGCGGCCTCGAGCGCGGCTGTCGCGCCTGTACACCGCGGGGTGACGCAGACGATAATCGGCTGCGCGCCGTCCACCGGGAGCTTCTTCATGCACGAAACGACCCTGCTGATCTTCGCCGCCGTCGCGTTCGTCGGCATCGCGACACCCGGCCCGACCGTGCTGCTCGCGCTGACCAACGGCTCGCGCTACGGCGTGCGCCGCGCGGCCTACGGTTTCGCGGGCGCGATGCTGTCCGACTTCGTGCTGATCGTCGCGGTCGCGCTCGGCCTCGGCGCGCTGCTGATGGCGTCAGCGTTCTGGTTCTCGGTCGTGAAGTGGCTCGGCGCCATCTACCTCGCGTATGTCGGCATCCGGCTGCTGATGTCGAAGGGGTCGCTCGACGTCGCGGCCGCGCAGCGCGGCACGGCCTCCGGACGCAACACGTCGATCTTCGCGAAGAGCTTCCTGACCGCGGTGACGAACCCGAAGGGCTATCTGTTCTTCTCCGCGTTCCTGCCGCAGTTCCTCGATCCGCTGGCGCCGCTCGCGCCGCAGTACGTCGCGCTCGCGGTCACGTTCGCGCTGCTCGACGGCGCCGTGATGTTCGGCTACGCGCTGCTCGGTGCCCGCGCGGTGCGGCTGCTGAAGCGCTCGGGCGCGCTGTGGCTCGAACGCACGTGCGGCGCGATGCTGCTCGCGCTCGCCGGTTCGCTCGCGCTGTACCGACGCCATGCCGCGTAGGCGCCGGCTTCGATGAAAATCGCTGCGCCGCCGCGCGTCGGCTTCCCCGGCCTGTCGCTCCGGCAACTCGAACGCGCGGATCTCGACGCGTGGTACGCGTACCTGTCGAATCCCGAGGTCTTCCGCCACACGAGCTGGAACCTGCGCTCGCCCGACGATCTGCTGCCGCTGTTCGACAACATCGAATCGGCCGATCCGGATTCGATCCGGCGTCTCGCGATCGTCGACACCGCATCAGGTGCGCTCGCCGGGACGGTCGGGCTGCACACGGTGTCCACCGTGAACCGCTCGGCGGAGATTGCGTACGACCTCGCGCCGTCGCACTGGGGGCGCGGCATCGCGAGCGCGGTGTGCGAAGCCGTCACCGCGTGGGCGTTCACGCACGGCGGCTTCATCCGCATGCAGGCCGTCGTGCTGACCAGCAACGCCGGCTCTGCGCGCGTGCTGCAGAAGTGCGGCTACCGCTACGAAGGGCTGCTGCGCGCATACAAGATGGTGCGCGGCACGCCGGGCGATTTCGCGATGTACGCGCGGCTCGCGACCGACTGAAGCGCGACTCCGCCGCGCCTCACGCACCGATGCCGCGACGCAATTGGACGCCCCGCGCCGAATTGGCGACAATCACCGTTCCCCCCATCGACTTGCCGCCATGAAAATCGCCGCGCTGTCCGACATCCACGGCAACCTCGCCGCGCTCGACGCGGTGCTCGACGACGTGCGCCGCCGCGGAGCGGACGTGATCGTCAATCTCGGCGACATCCTGTCGGGCGCGCTCCATCCGGCCGAAACGGCTGACCGCCTGATCGCGCTCGATCTGCCGACCATCAAGGGCAATCACGAGCGGCAGTTGCTCACCTGCGAGCGCGACGCGATGGGGCTGTCGGATCGCTGGGCGCACGACACGCTGCGCGCCGACCACCGCACGTGGCTCGCCGCGCTGCCCGAGCGCCTGACGCTCGACGGCGACGTGCTGATGGTGCACGGCACGCCGGACAGCGACCTCGTCTATTTCCTCGAAACGGTCACGCCCGACGGCTGCCGCGCGGCCACCCCCGATGAAATCGCGCAGCGCGCGGGCGACACGGCGGCCTCGCTGATCCTGTGCGGCCACACGCACGTGCCGCGCACCGCGAAGCTCGACGACGGCCGGCTGATCGTCAATCCCGGTAGCGTCGGGCTGCAGGCGTACGCGGACGACCTGCCGCATCCGCACCGGATCGAGATGGGCTCGCCGCATGCGCGCTACGCGATGGTGTCGCGCACGGCGGCCGGCTGGAACGTCGAATTCCATGCGGTCGAATACGACTGGCACGCGGCCGCCGCCATCGCGGCGTCGCGCGGACGGGACGACTGGACCGTCGCGCTGCGCACCGGCCGCTGTTGACGCGCACGCACCTGACACCGCGACGCTCGCGCGCCGCGTCGCATCACCCCGCGTTCCTCAACGTCAGCCGCGCTTCGAGCCCGCCGCCGTCCGCCCGGTTGTTCAGCGTGAGCGTGCCGCCCATCGCCAGCGCGAGTTGCCGCGCGATCGCGAGGCCGAGCCCCGTGCCGCCCGTGTCGCGATTGCGCGACGTCTCCACGCGCCGGAACGGCTCGAACACCGCGTCGAGCTGATCGTCCGGAATGCCCGGCCCGCGGTCGAGCACCGCGATCACCGCGCCGCCGTCCGGCGCCGCCTGCACGTCGATCTCGGCCGCGCCCGCGAACTTCAGCGCGTTGTCCACCAGATTGCCGACGATGCGGCGCAGCGCCTTCGGCCGCGTGACGAGCGCGAGCGGCGCGCCGCTGTGCAACGCGACGTCCTGCCCCGCATCCGTGTAGTCGTACACGATGCTGTCGAGCAGCGCATCGAGATCGATGCGGCGCGCGGCTTCCTCGGTGCCGTGCAGCGTGCGCGCATACGCGACGCCCTCCTTCACCAGATGCTCCATTTCGAGCAGGTCCTGGCGCAGCTTCGCGCCCTGCGTGTCGTCGTCCATCACGTCGACGCGCAGCCGCATCCGCGTGATCGGCGTCTGCAGATCGTGCGAGATCGACGCGAGGATCTGCATGCGCTCGGCCATGTACTGCGCGATGCGGTCCTGCATCGCGTTGAACGCCCGCGCGGCGCGCGCGACTTCCGACGGCCCGCCTTCGTTCAGACGCTCGCCCTTCAGGTCGGGGCCGAGCGCGTCGGCCGCCTGCGCGAGCTGCTTGAGCGGCCGCGTCGCAAGCCGCACCGCGAGCCAGCAGCACGCGGCCAGCACCGCGAGCTGCACCACCAGCACGGCCGGCAGCCAGCCCGACAGCGGCACCGTCGACATCGGGTGAATGTCGATCGTCAGCGGCGAGCCGTCGGTCAGCCGCAGATGCACCTGCAGATGTTCGCTGTCGCCGGGAATCGAATTCGCGGTCAGCGGGTAGTCGCCGCCGATGCCGTCCGAGATCGAGCGCTCGACGCGCGCCGACAGCCGCGCTTCCGGCGGCGTACCGGTCTGGCCGGGCCCGAGGATGAACGCATAGCTGCGCCGCGCGAGCCGCGGCAGCCACGCGGCCCGTTCGGCCGGCGGCAGATGGTCGAGCAGCGCGACCGAGCTGGCGACCTCGCGCTCGATGTAGCCCATCATCAGGTTCGTGGTCGCCTGGTCGCGCTCGGTCACGGTGAGCCAGAACGACAGCGTCTGCGCGAGCGCGAGGCCCACGCACAGGATCAGCGCGAGTCGCGCGAACAGCGAACGCGGCCAGTGCCACGGCATGCGCGCGCTCATGGCGTACCGTCGACGGCGGTGACGGCCGACGAGAACACGTAGCCCTCGTTGCGCAGCGTCTTGATGTAGCGCGGTTCGCGCGCGCCGTCGCGCAGGCGCTGGCGCAGCCGGCTCACCAGCAGGTCGATCGAGCGGTCGAACGGGTCGGACTGCCGCCCTTGCGTGAGGTTCAGCAACTGGTCGCGCGTCAGCACGCGCTGCGGGTTGTCGAGGAACACGCGCAGCAGCCGGTATTCGGCGCCGCTCAGCGCGACCAGCGTGCCTTCGGCGTCGAGCAGGTGGCGCCCGGTCGTGTCGAGCTGCCATTCGCCGAACGCGAGCAGCGCGGCCGTTTCCGTCACCTGCATGCCGGGCGGCAGCATGCGCGCGCGGCGCAGCACCGAGCGGATCCGCGCGAGCAGCTCGCGCACCGCGAACGGCTTGGCCAGGTAGTCGTCGGCACCCATCTCGAGGCCGATGATGCGGTCGGTTTCCTCGCCGCGTGCGGTCAGCATCAGCACCGGCACCGTGCGGAACTTGCCGGCGCGCAGGTCGCGGCACAGCGTGAGGCCGTCCTCGCCGGGCAGCATCAGGTCGAGCACGATCAGGTCGGGCGCGCCGTCGTCCAGCGCGTTGCGCATCTCGCGACCGTTCGCGGCGAGCGACACGCGCATGCCGTTCTTCTCCAGGTAGTCCGCGATCAGTTCGCGGATCGCGCGATCGTCGTCGACGATCAGCACGTGGTCGATCTTGTCCATGAGTCGTGGTCGGTATCGGTATCGGTGTCGGTATCGGGGTTCGGGCGGGGCGATGTCCGCTTTTATACCGCACGGCGGGCACGCGTTTGTATCCCAATGTATCGCGCCGCCGTGGCGACACACAACATTGCACACGCGCGGCGGGCCGGACACATCGCAGATACGTCGGCGCCGCCTAATGGAGCCTGTCGAAACCCGTCGGGCCGCTGCCCTCGCGCCGCGGCCCCAATGATCAGGAGAACACCATGCTGCCCCGCTTCAAGACCGCCGCCCTCGTCATCGCCCTCGCCGCCACGGCCGGGCTCGCCGCCTTCGCCGGCACCCGCGACGACGCGGGCGTGCAGGCGTCGCCGGCCGGCATGGCGGCGCCCGGCTTCACCGGCATCGACCGCTGGCACAACAGCGCACCGCTGACGCTCGACCAGTTGCGCGGCAAAGTCGTGCTCGTCGATTTCTGGACGTACTCGTGCATCAACTGCATTCATACGATTCCGTACGTGAACGACTGGTATCGGAAATATCGCGACCAGGGGCTCGTCGTGGTCGGCGTGCATACGCCGGAATATCCATTCGAACGCGACGCGAAGAACGTCGCCGATGCGATCAAGCGCTTCGACATCCGCTATCCGGTCGCGCAGGACAACCGCTACGACACGTGGCGCGCGTACGGGAACCAGTACTGGCCCGCGCTGTACCTGATCGATGCGAACGGCAAGATCGTCTATACGCGGTATGGCGAAGGCGGGTATGACAAGACGGAGGCGGCGATTCGGGGGGCGTTGGCGCAGGCGGAGGAAGGGGCGAAGGGTTCGACGCGCACGCAGTGACCGGTGCGGCGTGCGGGCGCGATACTCGCCCGCGCCCGCTCGCGTCACGCGCTCATTCGCGCTTCGCGTCGGCCTCCGCCAGCATCGCCTCGCCGATCGCGAGATCACCTTGCGCGACCAGCGCTTCACCCGCGCCGCGAATATCGGCCTCGGCCTTGTTCTGCCCGAGCTTGCGCTTGCCGACGAGCCGCGTGATCTCGATCTGCAGCCCGACGATCGATTGCAGCATCGTGTCGATATAGTCCGGCGGCGCGTCGCCCATCTTCCACGGCACCGGCTGCGACGCCTCGTGCGTGCGCGTCAGCCGTGCGACCACGCCGCGCACGAACTTCTCGTCGTCGCGCACCGTGATGCGGCCGTGCGCATGCACGACCCGGTAGTTCCACGTCGGCACCTGCCGGTGCGCGACGTGCTTGCTCGGATACCAGTTCGGCGAGATGTACGCGTCGCCGGCGCGGAAGATCACGAGCACCTCGTCGCCGTCCGCGACGTCCTGCCAGACCGGATTCGCCCGCGCGACGTGTGCATGCAGTTCGCCGAGCCCGCCGTCGTCGGGTATCAGTTCGAACGGAATGTGGTTCGCATCGAGCCCGCTCTTGCCGTGCGTGATCAGGCTGCCGAACGGGTGCTGCACGATCAGTTCGCGCAACGCGTCGGGGTTGGGTTCGTTGAAATCGGCGGGGACGTACATGTCGGCTCCACGGTCGTGCGGGGTGGGAAAGGGTGCGGGCGTTGGCCCGTCATGCGTCGATTGTGATTCCAAACTGGTTTATTCTGTAGAGCCGGTTTGAAACAATTTAAGCAGACCAGAATCATGGCAAGAACGGCCCGGATCGTCGAAATCCCGTCGCTCGGCGCGCTCGACCGCGCGGCCGGCGACCTGAGCCGCCAGCTCGCGCAGGCGCTGCGCGACGCGGTGCGCCGCGCCGACGTGCGGCCCGGCGACACGCTGCCTTCCACGCGGCTGCTGGCCGCGTCGCTGCAGGTGGCGCGCGGCACCGTCGTCGACGCGTATGCGCAGCTCATCGCCGAAGGCTTCCTCGAATCGCGCGGCGGTGCGGGCACGCGGGTCGCGGACGCACTCGCGGAGCCACCGCCCGTCGAAGCACCCGCTCCCGCTGCCAGCGATCAGCACACGGCGCGCGACGGCCTGCCCGAGCCGGCCGCCTCCTTCGCGCGGCTCGCCCGCGAATTCAGTCCGCTGCCGGCCCTGCCGTTCGCGATCTCGGTGCCGATCGGCCTCACCGCGCCCGACGACATCTGGCGCCGGCTCGGCAATCGCCTGCGCGCACGCGGCGCCGGCGCGCCGTCCGGCTATACCGATCCGCAAGGCGCGCTGCCGCTGCGCGAAGCGATCGCCGATTACGTGCGCCGGTCGCGCTCGGTGCGCTGCGATGCCGGCCAGGTCGTGATCACGAGCGGCACGCAGCAAGGGCTGCATCTCGCGAGCCAGGTGCTGCTCGGCGCAAACGACCGCGCGTGGGTCGAGAATCCGGCCTATCGCGGCATCACCGCGCTGCTCGAAAGCACCGGGCGGCGCGATGCGATGGTGCGCGTGCCGGTCGATGCCGACGGCCTCGACGTCGACGCCGGCATCCGCCTGGCACCCGACGCGCGCGCCGCATTCGTCACGCCGTCGCACCAGTACCCGCTCGGCATGCCGCTGAGCATGGCGCGGCGCAATGCGCTGCTGGCGTGGGCACGCACGCATCGCGCCTGGGTCGTCGAAGACGACTACGACAGCGAGCTACGCTACGAAGGCTATCCGTTCCCGTCGCTGCAGGGCCTCGCGCCCGACCGCGTGATCTATCTCGGCACCTTCAGCAAGATCCTGTTTCCGTCGTTGAGGCTCGGCTACGTGATCGCGCCCGACGATCTCGTGCCCGCGTTCTGCGGCGCACGCGTGCTGATGGACCGCCACGCGCCGACCGCCGACCAGCACGTGCTCGCCGCGTTCATCGCCGAAGGTCATCTCGATCGTCACATCCGCCGCGTGCGCGGCGTTTATGCGGAACAGCGCGCGCTGCTGATCGACACACTCGGCGCGCGGCTGCCGCGCGAACGCGCGTGGGTACAGCCGGGCGACCAGGGGATGCACGTCGTGCTGTGGCTCGCGCAAGGCATCGACGATCTCGACGTGGTCGCGCGCGCCGCGCAGGCCGGTGTCGCGGTGCGTGCGGTGTCGCCGATGTTCGCGCCCGGCACGGCGCGCCCCGGGCTCGTGCTCGGCTTCGGCGGGTTCGGCCGCGCGCAGATGGAAGCGGCCGCGCAGCGGCTCGCGGACGTCGTTTCGTCAGCGGAATCGCGGCCTCGCGCACGAGAAAAAGTTGGCGGCGGGCAACAAACGTAATCGTCTGTAAATCCTGCAAGCAAACGGCCGTTTCGGCCGCCGTCGCGCGGGTTCGGTTTGCTAGGATCGCGCGTCTTCCATCCGCGCTCCTGCCGCCTTGAATCGCTTCGTGCCGTTTCTCCGAAACGCGTGGCTCCGTTGCCGCGCCCGTGTCGCGCCGCTCGCCGCCGCGGGCCGCACGCGCGTCCGCGCGCTGGGCGCGGGTGCGCTGCATCGCCTGCGCCATCCGACCCGGCGCGGCGTCGCGCTGACGCTCGCCGCGATCCCGGTGCTGGGCCTGCTGGTCCTGCTCGCGTTCGTTCCGTTCACGCCGAGCATCGGCGACATCCGCAAGGCACGCATCGACCGTCCCGCGCGCGTGCTGTCGGCCGACGGCCAGCTGATCGCCGAATTCCGTCCCGTGAACCGCGAATGGGTGCCGCTCAAGCAGATCTCGCCGCACATGGTCGACGCGCTGATCGCGACCGAGGATCACCGCTTTTACGCGCATCACGGCATCGACTGGCGCCGCACGCTCGCGGCCGGGCTGCATACGTTCTCGGGCAACCGTCAGGGCGGCTCGACGATCACGCAGCAGCTCGCGCGCAACCTGTATCCCGACGAAGTCGGCCGCGCGCCGACGCTCACGCGCAAGGTGAAGGAGCTGATCACCGCGTTCAAGATCGAAGCGGTGTACAGCAAGGACGAGATCCTCGAAACCTATCTGAATACCGTGCCGTTCCTGTACAACGCGTACGGCGTCGAAATGGCCGCGCGCACCTACTTCGGCAAGTCGGCGGACCAGCTCGACATCACGGAAAGCGCGACGCTCGTCGGGATGCTGAAGGGCAACAGCTACTACAACCCGGTGCTGAATCCGGAACGCGCGGCGCAGCGGCGCAACATCGTGCTCGGCCGGATGGCGCAGATGGGCATGCTGTCGCCGCAGCAACTCGCGAAACTGCAACGCCGGCCGCTGCGCGTCGACTTCGAACCGCAGACCGCGCAGCCGGGCCTCGCGCCGCATTTCGCGGTGCAACTGCGCAAGTGGCTGATCGCGTGGGCCGATCGCAACAACTACGATCTGTACGCGGACGGCCTCGTCGTGCGCACGACGCTCGATGCGCGGCTGCAAGAGATGGCCACGCAGGCGCTGACGCGGCAGACCGAACGGCTGCAGGCGATCGCCGACGGCGCATGGCGCGGGCCGTCCGGCTGCGGGCTGCGCAACGACCTGTTCCTCGGCTTCATTCGGCAGACGCCCGAGTATCGCCAGGCGCGCGACACGGGGCTCACCGACGGGGTCGCGCTGAAGCAGCTCGGCGCGAACCGCGAATTCATGCGCGCGCTGTGCGAGCGCAAGACGCAGGTGCAGGCCGGCTTCGTCGCGATCGATCCGCGCAACGGCGCGATTCGCGCGTGGGTCGGCAGCCCCGATTTCGGCAGCGAGCCGTTCGATCACGTGGTACAGGCGCGCCGCCAGCCGGGTTCGACGTTCAAGCCGTTCGTCTATGGCGCCGCGTTCGCGGACGGCATGCGGCCGGGCGATACGTTCGTCGACCGTCCGGTCGCGATCCCGATCGACGGCCGCGCCGTATGGCATCCGACCGATGCGGAGCCGCCGACCGGCGAGCCGATGACGCTACGCGACGCGCTCGCGCTGTCGCGCAACCGCATCACCGCGCAGGTGATGCAGCGCGAAGGCGCCGCGAAGGTCGCGCAGCTTGCCCGCGCGATGGGCGTGCGCGACAGCCCGCTCGATGCGGTGCCGTCGCTCGCGCTCGGCACGAGCCCCGTCACGCTGAAGGAAATGGTGTCCGCGTACGGGACGATCGCGAACCGCGGCGTGTACGTCGCGCCGCAGATGATCACACGCATCGAGGATCGCGACGGCAAGGTGCTTGCCGCGTTCGGCAGCGCGCCGCCCGAGCGCGCATTGCCGGTGGCGGCCGCGCAGAC
This sequence comes from Burkholderia sp. BCC0044, assembly GCF_902832955.1. NCBI lineage: Bacteria > Pseudomonadati > Pseudomonadota > Betaproteobacteria > Burkholderiales > Burkholderiaceae > Burkholderia > Burkholderia sp. BCC0044. The sequence goes on from NZ_CADFDO010000010.1 coordinate 115,992, forward strand.
GCTCGTCGACGCGATGCGCGGCGTCGTCGATTACGGGACCGGCGCGGACATCCGCTCGCACTACGGGATTCGGATCGACGTCGCGGGCAAGACCGGCACGACGCAGGACAACACGGACGGCTGGTTCATCCTGATGCATCCGCAACTGGTGGCCGGCGCATGGGTCGGCTTCGACGACGGCAGCGTGACGCTGCGCAGCGACTACTGGGGCGCGGGCGCGCACAGCGCGCTGCCGATCGTCGGGTCGTTCTACGATGCGGCGCTGCGCGCGCAGGCGATCGATCCGCACGTGCAGTTCTCGCCCGACTTCCGGCCGCGCAGCGCGCCGGCGCCGAGGCGGCGCGCACCGCATTCAGGCCTGTTCGACTGGTTGAGGTTCTTTCGTTGAGCATGATGCGGGCGGGCTTGGTCAGGAAACGCGCTCAGCCCGCCGCGAGCGTCGCAGCCAGCGCGTCGTATTCAGGCGCCCACGCCGCACGCCACGCCGCCTTCGTCGCGTCATCGACCCACGCACCGTCGATTCCGTTCAGCATGAACTGCTTCAGGTCAGCGACCGTGAAGCCGAAATGGCTGAACATCAACTCCCACGCTTCCGAAGGGTTCACCTTATGCAGCGTCGGATCGTCGGTGTTCGGATGGATCTTCAACCCGAGCCCCGGCATCTTGCGCATCGGATGCAGCTCGGCCCATTGCTCCGGCGGCAGCGTGCGCAGGTAATACGAATTCGTCGGCACGACGGTAAACACGATGCCGCGCTCCGCGTAGCGCGCGCACAGCTCGGGGTTGTCGACGATCGTATAGCCGTGATCGATACGATCGACCTGCAGCAGATCGACGGCCGTCTCGACGTTGCGCCACGGCATCCCGAACTCGCCCGCATGCGCGGTCGTGCGAAAGCCGGCCGCGCGCGCGTTGCGGTATGCCTTCCAGAACAGTTCGGGCGGCCGGTCGTTCTCGCGATAGTCGATGCCGAGCCCCGCGACTTCGTCCGCGCGATTGGCCGTCATCCACTCGACGATCGCGACCGCTTCGTCGGGGTCCTGTTCTCGGTCGATGCTCGGAATCAGGCGCGCGCCGATGCCGAAATCGCGTGCGGCGTCGCGAATCCCGGTCACGATCGCGGCCTGCGCATCCGCATATGGAATGCCCGACACACGCACCGTTCCGGTCGGATTCCAGAAGAATTCCGCATGTCGCACGTTGTGCGCGGCCGCGTCTTCCAAGTACTCGTAGGTAATACGCCGCAGGTCGTCGGGTTGCGTCAGCAGGTATTTGTCGAGCGCGCGCAGCACGTGCAGCACGCCGACCGGCTTTTCGCCGCGCGCATAGAACGCGTCGATCTCCGCGCGCTCGATCGGCGCGCCGCTGCGTTCGGCCAGCGCGACGAACGTGTCGTGCCGCACCGCGCCGAGCAGGTGGCAATGCAGCTCGAGCTTCGGCAGCGCATGGAAGAAGGCCCGATGGGCGGGCGTGATCTCGATGCCCGTGCGCGCGGCCGGGACGTTGCCTGGTGTTCCGTTCATTTCAGTCTCTTTTACGGTGATGCCGATGCGTCGCGAAAGCCGTCTCTCAGTGCGGCTTCACGACGGTCCAGAAGTAATAGCCGAGCGGCAGCGCGAGCACGACGAGCCCCCACGACACGTCGCGCCAGCGGCCGGCCAGCAGCTTGACGAGCACGTAGCACAGCAGCCCGCCCGCGATGCCGGTGCCGAAGCTGTTCGACATCAGCGTGAGCAGCACCATCGACATCACGGGCAACGCATCGGTGAAGTCGTCGAAATGCGTATGACGGATCGTCGCGAACATCGACAGTCCGATCAGGATCAGCGCCGGCGCCGTGGCCTCCTTCGGGATCGCGAGCGCGACCGGCACGAACAGCAGCATCGCGGCGAACAGCACGGCCGCGGCCAGCGACGACAGCCCGCTGCGGCCGCCGGCCTCGACGCCCGCCGCCGATTCGATCAGCGCGGTCAGCGCGGGAATGCCGAACACGGGGCCGAGCGTCGCGGCGAGCGAATCGACGAGGAATGGCCGGTTGATGTTCGGCAGGTTGCCGTGCTCGTCGAGCAGGTTCGCCTTCGCGCCGACCGCGAGCGCGGTGCCGAGCGTCGAGAAGAATTCCGCCGCGAAGAACGCGAACAGGTACGGTGCGGCAGCCAGGCTCAACGCGCTGCCGATATCGAGCTTGAACGCGATCGGCGCGATGCTGTGCGGCAACGACATGAACGACGCGGGCAGGTGCGTGACGCCGAGCGGCACGCCGGCCGCGGCCGCGACGAGGATCGCGATCATGATCGCGCCGGGCACCTTGCGCGCCTGCAGCACGATCGCGACCGCGAGGCCGATCAGCGCGACCAACGCGCCCGGCCGCGAGAAGTCGCCGAGCGCGAACGCGTTGGTCTTCGCGTTCGCGACGACCATCCCCGCATTGCGCAGCCCGAGCATCGTGACGAACAGCCCGATCGATGCGCCGAGCCCGAGCTTGATCTGCACCGGAATCAGCCGCACCACGACGCCGCGCGCGCCGAGTATCGTCAGCAGGAAGAACAGCACGCCCGACACGCACGCGATGCCGAGGCCCGTCTGCCAGCCGACGTGCTCGGTCGTCGCGAGCGTCACGCCGATGATCACCGAGCCACCGATACCGGGGCCGACGAGGAACGGCAGGTTCGCGTAAAGCCCCATCAGCGTGGTGAACAGCACGAACACGACGATCGTCGCGGTCGTCGCCGCGCCGCGGTCCATGCCGCCCGTCGCGAGCAGCGACGGGATCACGACGAGCAGGTATGCGGCCGCGAGGAACGACGTGACGCCCGCGATCGTCTCGGTGCGCACGCTCGTGCCGCGCGCGGCGAGCGCGAAGCGTCGTTCGAGCCAGTTGGCCGGCGTACGCGCCGGCATCGTGTCAGTCGCTGACATGGTGGTTCTCCCGTGATTCCGAATATTGTCCTGTGTCGGTTCGCGCAGCGCGGTCTTATACTGCCGCGTACCGCATCCCGACCGTCATTGCCCGATGTCCGACCGCTCGTCGCTGCTCCCCGCGCTCACGCTGCGACAGGTGCAGCACTTCGTCGTCCTTGCGCATGCGCGCAGCTTCACGCAGGCCGCGCAGGCGCTGTCGCTGACGCAGCCCGCGCTCACCGCGTCGATCCGCCAGATCGAGTTCCTGCTCGGCGGCCGCCTGTTCGCACGCAGCGCGCACCGGCTCACGCTGACCACCGCGGGCGAAGCCGTGCTGCCGCTCGCCGAACGCCTGCTCAACCAGGCGCGCGGCACCTTCGACGACATGACACGACTCATCGGCGAACGCATCCAGACCGTGCGCATCGCGTTCATCCCGTCGGTCGCGGGCCGCCTGCTGCCCGCGCTCAATGCACTGCGCGGCACGCACCCGACGCTGCGCTTCACGCTCACCGATTTGCCGAACAGCGCGCTCGTCGAAGCGGTGCGCGACGGCGTCGCGGATCTCGGCATCGGCGTACGCGAACCCGACGGCGACGACGGCACGCTGCGCTACCGGCAGCTGTTCGAGGACGAGATCGTGATCGTCGTGCGGCACGACGATCCGCTCGCCCGCGCGAAAAGCGTCACGTGGGCGAAGCTCGTCGATCGCGAACTCGCGGTGTTCGTGCGCGGCAGCGTCAGCGAATCGCTGCATCGCACCGGCGGCGCCGAGAAGCTGCGCCTGAACGTCACGTACCGGATGGAATACACCGAGCCGCTCTACGCGCTCGCGCGCAACGGCCTCGCGACCGCCGTGCTGCCGAGCCTCTACACGATGCATCTGCACGATCCCGAACTCGTCGCGCTGCGCGTCGACAAACCGCGCGTCACGCGCGCGATCTCGCTGATCTCGCTCGCCGCCGACGATCGCGGCCCGCACGTGCGCACCTGCCGGCAATGGATCGAGAAGCACATCTGAGCCGGTTCGCCGCGCAGTGCATCGCGACGTTCAGGGCAGCTTCGCGATGCGCTCGACGAGCGTCGCGTAGAAGCGATCCGCATCGACCTCGTTGATCCACGTCGCATTCGCGGCACGGCCGCTGCGCCCGTTCCAGTCGACGATCGTCTCGCCGAGCGTCCACTGCCCGGTCGTCTCGACCACCACGTTCACCTTGCGGCCGCCGAACAGCGTCGGGTCGACGAGATAGCCGACGGCCGTCGGGTCGTACATCGGCGCGTCTTCAACACCGCGCCGCTTCTTGTTGTACGCGAGCTCGGCCGCCATGATGTCCGCGACGATCGCGCCGCAGCGGTTGCCGAGCGCACGGAACGGCGCGACGCGCGCCGGCGTGATCGGCGCCTTCACCGCGACGTCGCGCGGCAGCACGACGATCGGCACGCCGCTGCCGAACACCACGTCGGCCGCGTGCGGATCGACGTAGATGTTGAACTCGGCGGCCGGCGTGATGTTGCCGCGCTCGAAGAACGCGCCGCCCATCAGCACGATCTCGCGCAGCGCGCCGCGAATCTGCGGCGCCTCGACCAGCGCGGTGGCGAGGTTCGTCAGGGGCCCCAGCGCGCACAGCGTCACGCTGTTCGGCGCCGCGCGGCTCAGCGTATCGACGAGGTACGACACCGCGTGACCGGCGGCGAGCGGTGCGCGCGGCTCATGCAGTTCGACGCCTTCGAGCCCCGTCTTGCCGTGCACGTTCGCGGCCGTCACGAGCTCGCGCACGAGCGGGCGCGGGCAGCCCGCATACACCGGCAGCGCGTTCGTGCGGCCGGCCCAGTCGCGGATGATGCGCGCATTGCGCTCGGTCAGCTCGAGCGGCACGTTGCCGGCCACGGCCGTCAGCGCGCGCACGTCGAGCCGGTCCTGCGCGCCGAGCGCGAACAGGATCGCGATGGCGTCGTCCTGCCCCGGGTCGGTATCGATGATCACGGTGCGGCGCGCGGCGTCGCCGCCGGCCGCGAATGCGCCGGTTTCGGGCAGCAGCGCGGTGCCGGCCAGCGCGGCGGACAGTTTCAGGAAGGTACGGCGGGAGGCGATCGGATGGGTCATGGTCGGGCGCTCAGAACACGTGCCGGACGCCGAGCGTCGCCATCATCTGGCGCGTGCCGGTCGAGCGCGCATACGCGAAGATCTGCGCATGATCGGCATCGCCGGCCGCCTGCTGCGCGATCACCGTCAGCGCGACGTCGGTGCGTTTGGACAGGAAGTAATCGGCCTGCAGGTTCACCTGGTGCCATTTCGGACGCTTGTCGATCACGTCGTACTTGCCGTTCGTGAACGCATACGCGGCGCCGAGAAAGAGCTGCGGCGTCATCGTGTAGACGACGTTCACGCCCAGGTTCTGCAGATGCAGGTGCGAATTGTCGAGGTAATCGTAGCGCACGTCGGTGAACATCGCCGCGAACTGCGCGCGGCCGATCGTGTAGAAGCCGCCGGTGCCCGCGATCCGCTGCCGGCTCGCGTACGCCGCAGGAGACATCGCGCTCTTGCTGAAGATCAGCAGCGGCGACGCATAGTCGTTCGCGATCGCGCCGTCCTGGTTCGTCGCGCTATACGGATGGTTGTACTGCGCATAGACCACGCTCCAGCGCAGCGGGCCGCGCTCATAGCCGAGCCCGAAGCTGTACGCGCTGTTGTTCGCGAAACCGGTCGCATTGCTGAAGCCGTACAGCGCGGTGAACTTCAGCCCGTAGTAGACGGGGCTCACGTACTTCACCGAGTTCTGCACGCGAATGTCGTTGTAGCCGTTGTCGTTGTCGCCGATGTTCACGCCGTTGCTCGCGATGATCACCGGCCCGATGTAGTCGTGGATCGCGTCGTACTGGCGGCCGAACGTCAGCGCGCCGTAGGTGCGGTCGGCCAGGCCGACGTACGCCATGCGCCCGAACTCGCGGCCGTTCTGCGCGGCCGTGCCCGTCATCACGTTGAAGCCGTTCTCGAGCTGGAAGACCGCGGACAGCCCCTGCCCGAGATCCTCCTTGCCCTTCAGCCCCCAGCGCGGGTTCTGGTTGGTGCCGGACAGCGCCTGCCATGCGTTCTTGCCGCCCTGGTTCGTCGCAAACCCGACACCGGCCGAGATGAGACCGTACAGCGTGATGCTGCTTTGCGCACCGGCATGGGTCGCGAAGGCGCCGAGCATCGCGAGCGGGGCGAGCTTGTAGAGAGTTTTCATGCGAGTCGTGTGGTCGGTGGTGGTCCAGGCGCGGCAGGGTTCCGCGAAACTGGACTCGACTATACGAACCCGGATCGGATAATAAAAGTTTGCTTTCCTTATATCGCAATAAAACGGATTTATTCTCATTTATCCGCACGCCGCACGCCGCACGCCGCACGCCGCACGCCGCACGCCGCACGCCGCACGCCGCACGCCGCGCGCGGCGAACGGCGCTCAGTCCGCGGTGTCGCCGCCCTTCGGCAGCTTCGACCACGCACCGCGCCCCGGCATCGGCGACCAGGCCGGGCGGCTCTTGCGGGCGCTGTCGATCACGACCAGGTAGCGGCCGGCGATCGGCGTGACGTCGCGATCGCGACGCAGCACCCACAGCGACTTGCCGGCTTCCACGCGGGCCTGGTAGTCGTCGTCGAGCAGGCCGTGCTGGTCGAGGAACGTGTTCAGCGACGCGGGAATCCGCACGCAGCCCTTCGAGTGCCGGATGCCGAGCAGCGCTTCGAGCCGGTCGGGATCGGTCGCATGCATCTGGAAGCGCATCGGCGACACGCCGCCCTTGCCCCAGCCGCGCTCGCCATCCACCCAGCCGAAATCGTAGATGCGCATGTCGCGGCGGCCGTAGCCGCGAATGCCGTTCTCGTTCGTCGTGCCTTCCGCGCGGAAATCCATCGTGTCGGGCGAGTGATGGAACACGCCGAGCGGCGTCAGGAAATGGTCGTACTGGCCCGGCAGCCCGGTGCCGACCGGCGACGCGCCGATCATCAGCCACGCATTGGCCGGCGTCGCGCGGAAGTAGATGAACAGCGCCTGCACGTTCGGCGCGCGGTCGACCAGCGCGACGTATTCGCCGGCGAGATCGCCGAGATCCGCATCGGCGAGCGCTTTCTGAAGGCGGTCGCCGTACGCGCGCTGCTCGCTCGCCGGCACGTTCAGGCGCCGCGTGACTTCCTGCGTGAAGCGCTTGCGCATGTCGAGCGCGCGCGCCGTCGCGTTTTGCGCTTCCTCGGCCGATAGCGGCGGATGCCGGCGCGGCGGCGTGGGCGGAGGCGGCTCGGCCTCGCTCGCGGGCGTGCCGGATGCGGCCGATGCAGGCGCGGCCGCCGATGCTGCGGATGCCGCGGAAGCGGCCGATGCGCCCGATGCCGCGCTCGCGGGTTCCGTGTGATTCACGTGTGACGCGGCGGAGGTCGGCGCTGCGGCCGATGCGCCCGGCACCGCATGCGCAGACGAAGCCGGCGGCGTGCGAGAGGCCGCTGAAGCAGGCGATGCATCGGACGAGGCTGACGCAGCAGACGGCGCAGCGTCGGACGCGGCAAAGGCGGGCTGCTCGGCGAGAACGGAAATCGACATCGCGGCAGCGAGCCACACGCAGGCGGCGACTGCACGGTTCAGGCAACGCGGCTTCGCAAAACGCCGCGCCAGGTGGGCAAGAGTCATACGTTCGAAGCCATCGGGCGATCCGGCCGCCGCATGCTGCTGGTGCGAACGGCGCATCTTCCGCGCAAGCCATCGACACGTCCGGCGCATCGCGTGCGCCCGGCGCCGACGCCTCTTCGCGGTGGAGCCGTTCGCTGTTGCAACGCGGGCGCTCCGATGGCGGCTAATGAGTCGTCAGGCCCTTCATTCTACTCGTCGATGCGCGAATCGGCAGCGGCCGGAAGCGCGCTTTTACGTGGTATTGCGCTTCGTCACGCTTTGTTTCAACTCGTTTCCGCTGGCGTTTTCGTGGCATGGCACGCTCGCGGGTTGAATGTTTTCGGCAGGCGTCCGAAGCCTGGGTCGCTTCATTCATTTCGATCGCGCTTCCCGGTTGATTCGCAGCCCAAATCATTGGGACGATGCCGCACACCGGAACGCAACCGCATCGCACGCATGCCGCACGAATCGCGCGACACGCGTGCGCCCCTGCCGGCTACTTCGAGATGGTTTCGAGCGCGATACCCTTCGTGCGCGGCCCCATCCCCCCGATCGCGGCCATCACGACCACCATCGCGCCCGCGATGAACGCGAACACGCCGAACGTGCCGAAGCCGCGCAGCACGGCCGCGATCACGAACGACGAGAAGATCGCCGAGAAGCGGCTCCACGAATAGACGAAGCCGACGGCCCGTGCGCGAATCGACGTCGGGAACAGCTCGGCCTGGTACGCGTGGAAGCTGTACGACATGATGTTGCTCGCGAGCGTGAGGCCGATGCCGAGCACGATCAGGAACGCGCCCACCGTCGTCTGGCTGAACAGCAGCCCGCACACGACGATCGCCGCCGCCATCGCGACGATCACCGACTTGCGCTCGAAGCGGTCGGCGATCACGAGGCCGATCAGCGGGCCGATCGGCGCGGCGAGCGCGATCACGCTCGAATACATCAGGCTGGACGTGATCGTGATGCCCTGCTTGATCAGCAGCGTCGGCACCCAGTTCGCGAAGCCGTAGAAGCCGACCGTCTGGAACACGTTGAAGATCGTCATCATGATCGTGCGGCTGCGATACGGCGGCACCCACATGTCGCGGAAGCTGCCGCGCGGCGGCACGGGTTCGGCCGGCGCGGGCGGCGGCAGCGGCCGTCCGTATTCGGCTTCGACCTTCGCCTCGAGCGCGCGCATGATGCGGTCGGCTTCGTCGACCCGGCCCTGCTGCGCAAGCCAGCGCGGGCTTTCCGGCAACTCGCGGCGAATCCACCACACGAACAGCGCGCCATGCGCGCCGATCAGCACGACCCAGCGCCAGCCGTCGAGGCCGAACGGCGCGTGCGGCACGAGCAGGTAGGCGAGGAACGCGACCACCGGCACCGCGACGAACCCCACCGCCTGCTCGCACGCGAACGCGCGGCCGCGGATCTGCTTCGGCACGAGTTCGGAGATGTACGTGCCGATCGTCACCATCTCGACGCCGAGGCCCAGACCGACGACGAAGCGCCAGAAGTTCAGCCCGGCCGCGGTGTCCTGGAACGCCATCACGACGTTCGCGGCCGTGTACCACAGCAGCGACCACGTGAAGATCGCGCGGCGGCCGAAGCGGTCGGCGAGGAAGCCGCACGCGATCGTGCCGATGAAGAGGCCGGAGAACAGCGCGGCGATGAAGCTCGCGACGCCCGTCGTGCCGAACAGGCCATGTGTCGTCGCGGACAGGATGCCGCTTTTCACGAGGCCCGGCGCGATGTAGCCGCTATAGAGCAGGTCGTAGAGCTCGAAGAAGAAGCCGAGGCTCAGCAGCACGACGAGCTTCCAGACGCTGCGCGTCGGCGGCAGGCGGTCGAGGCGGGCCGAGATGGAGCCGGGGTCGATGGAAGGGGATTGGGCAGGTGCCTGGGAAAGGCTGTCCGTTGAGGCCATCTTGGGCGCGTCTCCTGATCGTGTCGTGTTGTGCGTCGTTCTCCGGCGGCTCGTCGAACCGCCGCCGGGCGAATCGCTGCATTGTACCGGCACGCCCGTTCGGCGCATGCGCAAGCCGGCGGGACGGCCGCGCCGGGCGCCGACGCCGTCCGACGCCCCGTTTTCCGCCGGACATTGTGTAAATTGCGTAACCGTATGTCGAATACGGGAAGCGCGTCGGCGCGGCGTTCCCGGGCCGCTGGCCCCGCTCGGGCCCGCGCAGACCGGCAAGAACAGGCGTGCCGCACTGTTTCGCGCAGGCGCGCGCCGCCCGAATCGCCGCGAACGAGGGCGCGCAATCGGGACAACCACGCGTTCCGCGCCCCGGTAACATGCTAGCGGGCCAACTACCGGCTTCCGGCTGCCTTTCGGCGACCGGCATTGTCGGCAAATCGTAAGCATTCCATGTCCATACAACGACTATCCACGTATGCCCGCCGGATCGCGCTGATCGCGCTGCTGCAGTTCGCGGCGATCGCGACCGCGTCGGCGTTTCCGGCGGCCGCTTCCGCGCCCGTCGCGAGCGGCGTCGGCGCGACCGCGCCGGCCATCTCGCTGCCCGACGCCGTCGCGCAGCTCAAGCAGATGCAGGCCGAGCTGGACCGCATCAAGCAGCAGACCTCGACCACGTCCAACAGCAAGGAGCTGGACGCGCTCGACGATTCGGCGCAGGAACTGAGCACCGATGTCGCGAAACTGCAGAGCGATCTCACGCCGCAACGCGCGCAGGTTCAGGCGCAACTCGACGTGCTCGGGCCGCCGCCGGCCGAGGGCGCCGCGCCGGAAACGCCCGCCGTCGCGAAGCAGCGGGCCGGGCTGGACGCACGCAAGACGCAGATCGACGCCGCGCTCAAGCAGGCCGCCGACCAGAAGGCGAGCCTCGCGAACCTGACCGAGCAGTTCGCGAAGCTGCACCGCAGCCTGCTGAAGAACCAGCTCGCGTTCCGTTCGGGCAGCATCTTCAGCGCGCAGTTCTGGCTGCCGCTGTTCCACCTGTCGCCGGACGACCGCCAGCGGCTCGACGATTTCAACGGCGAGCTGTTCGACATGCTGCATTCGTCGTGGGTGCCCGGGCAACGGGCGATCACCGCGCTGCTGCTGCTCGCCGCGTTCGCCGCATGGCTCGGCGGCCGCCGAGCCATCGAGCGCGGGCTCGCGTGGATCGCGCTGAACCGCCTGCCGCCCACCCGCTTGCGCCGCAGCGCGCTGGCGCTGACGACCGCGCTGTCGACCTTCCTGGCGACGGCCATCGCGATCCAGATCCTCTACCTCGCCGTCGCGCGCCACTACGAGCTCACGCCGTCGCTGACCGATCTGTGGGACCAGTTCGCGAAGCTCGCGGCAACCTGCGCGTTGATCGCGGGGCTCGGCCGCGCGCTGCTCTGCACGAAGCATCCGTCGTGGCGCCTGCCCGCGCTCGCCGATCCCGTCGCGCTCGCGATGAAGCCGTTCCCCGCCATCCTGGCCGGGCTGCTGCTGGTGTCGGGCACGCTCGAATCGATCAACCGGATCGTCGACACCAGCCTGTCGGTCACGCTGTTCGGGCGCGGCATCGTATCGCTCGTCGTCGCGCTGACAGTCGGCGCATCGCTGCTGCGCGCGAACCGCGCGCGCAGCGCCCTCGCGGCGGCAGGCGAGGCGCCCGAGCAGCGCTCGACGCTCGCCGGGCTGATCCACGCCGGCGTCACGCTCGCGATCGTCGCGTCGTTGATCGCACTCCTGGTCGGCTACATCACGGTCGCGCGCTTCATCACGTACGAGCTCGTGTGGTTCGAGATCGTGCTGTGCGCGACCTACATCCTGATCCAGCTGACGCGCGACGCGAGCGAAAGCCTGTTCTCGTCGAGCCTGTCGACGGGCCAGCAGATCAAGCACCTGTTCGCGCTCGAAGATCGCCACCTCGACCAGGCGCGCACGGTCCTGTCCGGCTTCGGCACGAGCCTGCTGATGCTGATCGCGGCGATCGCGCTGCTGACGGGCGGCTTCGGCACGACGCCGGGCGACCTGCTCGACAGCGCGGTCGCGATGATCGGCAGCCAGCGGCTGCAGAGCCTGAACATCATGCCCGACCGGATCTTCAACGCCGTGATCGGCTTCGCGATCGGCTTCTACCTGCTGCGCTCGCTGCGCCGCTGGCTCGACGCCGAGTTCATGCCCGCGCTCGGCATGGACACGGGCATGCGCGTGTCGCTGATCACGCTGTTCACCAACGTCGGCTACGTGCTGCTCGTGCTGATGACGCTCGGGCTGCTCGGCGTCCGGTGGAACAACCTCGCGTGGATCGTCAGCGCGTTGTCGGTCGGTATCGGCTTCGGCCTGCAGGAAATCGTGAAGAACTTCGTGTCGGGGCTGATCCTGCTGACCGAGCGCCCGGTGAAGGTGGGCGACATGGTCAGCATCGCGGGCGTCGAAGGCGACATCCGCCGCATCAACGTGCGCGCGACCGAGATCCAGCTGAGCGATCGCTCGACCGTGATCGTGCCGAATTCGCAACTGATCTCGCAGAACGTGCGCAACGTGACGATGGGCAACAGCACGCAGGGCGTCGCGACGCTGGTGCTGACGTTCCCGCTGAACACCGATCCCGAGCAGGTGCGCGACCTGCTGCTCGATGCGTATCGCGAACACCAGGCGATTCTCGACAAACCGGCGCCGTCGGTGACGTTCAGCCAGCTCGCGCCGGACGGGATCACGCTGAGCGTGACCGGCTACGTGTCGAGCCCGCGGATCGCGAGTTCGACGAAGAGCGATCTGCTGTTCGAGATCCTCAAGCAGTTGCGCGCGGCGGGGATCACGCTGTCGAGCCCGCAGATGCTGGTCGTGCAGAACATGCCGGCGAACGATGGTCCTACGCCGCACGAATCGTAGGCGAGCCATCGAGCGGGTACGCTCGCGATCGCGCGCCTCGCAGTAAACGACAAGGGCCGGTTACCGCTTCAGCGGCAACCGGCCCTTGTCATTCGACCGTCGAAGCGCCCTGGCCGGGCGCCCGCCCTTACACGTCGAACTTCACCCCCTGCGCCAACGGCAACTGCCGGCTGTAGTTGATCGTATTCGTCGCACGGCGCATATACGCCTTCCACGCGTCCGAACCCGATTCACGCCCGCCGCCCGTTTCCTTCTCGCCGCCGAACGCGCCGCCGATTTCCGCGCCGCTCGTGCCGATGTTCACGTTGACGATCCCGCAGTCGCTGCCGGCCGCCGACATGAACTGCTCGGCCTCGCGCATGTCGTTCGTGAAGATCGCCGACGACAGCCCTTGCGGCACCGCGTTGTGCACGTCGATCGCGTCTTCGAAGTTGTCGTAGACCATCACGTACAGGATCGGCGCGAACGTCTCGCGCTCGACCACCGCCGATTGCTTCGGCATCCGCACGATGGCCGGACGCACGTAGTACGCATCCGCGTGACCGATGTCGATGCGCTCGCCGCCCTTCACTTCGCCGCCCTGCTCGCGTGCATCGGCCAGCGCCTTCTGCATCGCGTCGAACGACGCACGATCGACCAGCGGGCCAACCAGCGTACCGTCCTCGAGCGGGTTACCGACCTTCACCGACGCATAGGCCTTCTCGATGCGCGGCAGCAGTTGCTCGACGAGGCTGCGATGCACGATCAGGCGGCGCAGCGTCGTGCAACGCTGGCCGGCCGTGCCGACCGCCGCGAACGTGACCGCGCGCACGACGAGATCGAGATCCGCGCTCGGCGCGACGATCATCCCGTTGTTGCCGCCGAGTTCGAGGATGCCGCGTGCCAGACGCTGGCTCAGCACCTTCGCGACTTCCTGGCCCATCCGCACGCTGCCCGTCGCGCTGACGACCGGCACCTTCTTCGACGCCGTCAGCACCTCGCCGACATCGCGCATGCCGAGCACCAGCTGGCTCAACTCCGCGGGCGCGACGCCCGGATGCGTCTTGTCGAACTCACGGAGCGCCTTCTGGAGCAGCACGTGGCACGCGATCGCGGTGAGCGGCGTCTTCTCGGACGGCTTCCACACGACCGAATCGCCGCACACGAACGCGAGCGCCGCATTCCACGCCCACACCGCGACCGGGAAGTTGAACGCCGAAATCACGCCGCACACGCCGATCGGGTGCCACGTTTCCATCATCCGGTGGCCCGGGCGCTCGGATGCGATCGTCAGGCCGTAAAGCTGGCGCGACAGACCGACCGCGAAATCGCAGATGTCGATCATTTCCTGCACTTCGCCGAGCCCTTCGGACGTGATCTTGCCGGCTTCGAGCGTGACGAGGCGGCCGAGCTCGGCCTTGTGCTCGCGCAGCACGTTGCCGAACACGCGCACGAGCTCGCCGCGCACCGGCGCCGGCACCGTGCGCCACTTGAGGAACGCGTCGTGCGCGGCGTCGATCTTGCGCTCGGCGTCGGCGGGCGTGTCGACGGCCAGCGTCGCGAGCGTCGCGCCGTCGAGCGGCGAACGCGCGGTCAGCGCATTGCCTTTCCACTGGGCGAGATCGATGTCGAGCGCGGCAAGAATGTCGTTGAATTGCATCACTTCCTCTTCAGGGACAGATTGATCGGTGCGGCGGCAGCGCCGCCCGCGTGATTCGATTGGAGCGCGTTCGAGCGCCTCGTGCAAGCGGATGCGCCACGCGGCGGGCCCGGTGCGCCATTCGGCGCATCGCGCTGCGCCGCCGCCGGAAACCCCGGCCGGACGGCGCGCCCTCGCCTCGCGAGGCACGATCCATGAAGCACATTGTCGATGGCCACAAGTCGGGCCGCTATTGATATTAACTCACGACTTCATTCCCAAAGTGCAACAACTCGGGCCACCGGGCCGCCGCGCTTTCGTACTGATTCGGGACGTTCCCAAAGCCTGCCGCGGGGCGCCAGGACACGTCCCGATACGACACAAGTTGATGACGATCCCGCATCACCCTGTGCGGAAATATCGTTTGCCGCCCGTGCACCGGACCCCACACAATCGGTGCGACGTCGAGGTGCCACACACCCGGCGCGCCGCCGGCCGTCGCGATGGCCGCCGGACGACCGACGAACGCGACACGCACCACGGCCCGGCTCAGCGGGCCTGTTTCGCACCGCATCACCGCTGCCCGGCCCGCGGCCGGCAATGCGTCGCGCTTCGTCACCGAAAAACAATCCCGGAGACAGCGCCCAGCGCCCGCCATGCATTCAGATGCCCGCCCCGATTCGCCCCGCCCGTCCGGCTCGCCGCCCGCGAAGCCGTCCCTTCACCGCGCGCTGCAGGCCCGCCATCTGCGGATGATCGCGATCGGCGGCTCGATCGGCACGGGCCTGTTCGTCGCGTCCGGCGCATCGATCTCGCAGGCGGGGCCGGGCGGCGCGATGCTCGCGTACATGCTGATCGGCCTGATGGTCTACTTCCTGATGACGAGCCTCGGCGAAATGGCCGCGTTCATGCCGGTGTCCGGCTCGTTCGCGACCTACGGCGCGAAGTTCGTGGACGAAGGCTTCGGCTTCGCGCTCGGCTGGAACTACTGGTATAGCTGGGCCGTGACGCTGGCGGTGGAGCTGGTCGCCGCGCAGCTCGTGATGCACTACTGGTTCCCGCACGTGCCGGGCGTCTGGTGGAGCGCGCTGTTCCTCACGCTGATCTTCGCGCTCAACGCGCTGTCGGTGCGCGGCTTCGGCGAGGCCGAATACTGGTTCGCGCTGATCAAGGTGCTGACGGTGCTCGCGTTCGTCGGCGTCGGCCTGCTGATGATCTTCGGGATCATGCAGGGCGGCCCCAGCGCCGGCTGGGGCAACTTCACGATCGGCGACGCGCCGTTCGTCGGCGGCTGGGCAACGATGCTCGGCGTCGCGATGATCGCGGGCTTCTCGTTCCAGGGCACCGAGATGATCGGCGTCGCGGCCGGCGAATCGGAAAACCCGCGCACGACGATTCCGCGCGCGGTGAGCCAGATCTTCTGGCGCATCCTGCTGTTCTACGTGTTCGCGATCTTCGTGATCGGCATGCTGGTTCCGTACACCGATCCGAGCCTGCTGAAGAGCGACGTGACCGATATCGGCGTGAGCCCGTTCACGCTCGTGTTCCGGCACGCGGGCCTGGCCTTTGCCGCCGGCGTGATGAATGCCGTGATCCTGACGGCCGTGCTGTCGGCCGGCAACTCGGGCATGTACGCGTCGACGCGGATGCTCTACAACCTCGCGGTCGAAGGCCGCGCGCCGAAGCTGTTCGCGAAACTGTCGCCCGGCGGCGTGCCGCGCAACGCGCTGTATGCGACCACCGCCGTCGGCGCGCTGTGCTTCCTCACGTCGCTGTACGGCGACAAGACGGTCTACCTGTGGCTGCTGAACACGTCGGGCATGGCCGGCTTCATCACATGGCTCGGCATCGCGGTCAGCCACTACCGCTTTCGCAAGGGTTTCCTGAAGCAGGGCTACCGGCTCGACCAGTTGCCGTACCGGTCGAAGTGGTTCCCGTTCGGCCCGCTGTTCGCGTTCGCGCTGTGCGCGGTCGTCGCGCTCGGCCAGGACTATCAGGCGTTCCTCGCCGACAAGATCGACTGGGCCGGCGTCGCCGCGACCTACATCGGCCTGCCGTTCTTCGTCGCGATCTGGCTTGGCTACGCGCTGGTGCGCAAATGCCGGCTGGTGCGCTACGAGGACATGGACATCGCGCCGTGGATCGAACGCAACGCGACGCTTGAAGCGACCGAAAAGGCCGATGCCGGCTATCCGGCCTATGTCGCCCGTCCGGTCAACCCGACGCCGGGCGCCTGACGCCCGGTAACGCGCCGGTCGCCCGATCGCGGCGGCCACTGCGCTGAAAACCCCATTCGACGCGGCGCGCGCGTTCAGGCAAGATCGACGCGCGCCGCCTGTTTTTCCGCCGTCACGAGTCATCGAAACCGCATGCAGAACTTCTACGAAGCCACCGTTACCCGCCAGCCCTATCCGCAACTGACCGGCACGATCGATACCCAGGTCTGCATCGTCGGCGGCGGCCTCGCCGGCCTGTGCACGGCGCTCGGCCTCGTCGAGCGCGGCGTGACGGACGTCGTCGTGCTCGACAGCGAACGGGTCGGCTTCGGCGCGTCGGGCCGCAACGGCGGCTTCGTGTTCGGCGGCTACAGCCTCGACAACGCCGACCTGCTGCGCATGCTCGGCCGCGACGAAGGGCGCCGGCTGTACCGGCTCACCGTCGACGCGGTCGACCTGATCCGCGCGCGCATCGCGCGCTACGGGATCGACTGCGACATCGTCGACCAAGGCGTGATGCTCGCGAACTGGTTCGACGATCCGTTGCGGCTCGACAGCGTGCGCACGCTGATGAAAAACGAGCTGGGCGTCGACTGGGAACCCGTGCCGACCGGCGCGCTGCGCGAGCGGCTGAAGACGCAGCGCTATTACGGCGGCCTGTTCGAACCGAACGCATTCCATTTCCATCCGCTGAAGTACGTGCTCGGCGTCGCGGCGGCCGCGTCGCGCGGCGGCGCACGCGTGTACGAGCGCTCGGCCGCGCTCGGCATTGCGCGCGACGGCGCCGGCCACGTCGTGCGTACGGCGCAGGGCGCAGTGCGCGCAAAGGACGTCGTGTTCGCCGGCGGTGGCTACGCGCGCGGCGTGTCGCCGCGCATCGAGCGCGCGGTGCTGCCGATCGCGACCTACGTGATCGCGACCGAACCGCTCGGCACGCGCCTGCCCGACGCGATCGACGCGCCGTACGCGATCTACGACACGCGTTTCGCGTTCGACTACTACCGACCGCTGAAGGACACGCGGATTCTGTGGGGCGGCCGAATCTCCGTGCTCGACCGCGGGCCCGACGCGATCGCGCGGCTGCTGCGCCGCGACCTGCTGCGTGTGTATCCGCAACTGGAAGGGGTGAAGGTCGACTACGCGTGGGGCGGGCTGATGAGCTACGCGCGGCACAAGATGCCGCAGATCGGCCGCGACGCGGACGGCGTGTGGCACGCGATCGCGTTCGGCGGCCACGGGATGGCGCCGACCACGGTGGCCGGCGAGGCGCTCGCCGCCGCGCTGGCCGAAGGCCGGCCGGTGCCGGACGGCTTCGCCGCGTTCGGGCTCACGCGCACGTTCGGGCTGGCCGGCCTCGCCGCCGCGCAGCTCACGTATACGGCGTACCAGGCCCGCGACGCGCTCGCGTCCTGCCGCCGCTGAGCGCCCGGGACGGCCGAAACGACCGCGCCGACGGCCTTGCCGATTAGAGCGGAAGGTCGGCCGGGCGGGCATTTCCCACATGCTAGAATGCCTTTTCCAAGCCGCCGCGAACCACAACAAAGTCACATGAAAGCAGGAAGCAAGGCCGCCACGTCCGACCCCCGCGCGCTTGCGTCCGATGCGCGGCGTAAATACGATCCCGAGCAAACCAAGCGCAACATCCTCGATGTCGCCACGCAGGAATTCTCCGCGATGGGCCTCGCCGGTGCGCGCGTCGACGCGATCGCCGAGCGCACGAACACGACGAAGCGGATGCTCTATTATTACTTCGAAAGCAAGGAAGGCCTGTACGAGGCCGTGCTGGAGAAGGTGTACGGCGACATCCGCGCGCTCGAGCAGGAACTGCACGTCGGCGACATGGAGCCGCGCGAAGGCATGCGCCGCCTCGTCGAATTCACGTTCGACTATCACGACAAGCATCGCGATTTCGTTCGCCTCGTATCGATCGAGAACATTCACGGCGCGAAGTATGTCGAACAGTTGAAGTCGTTCAAGAACCGCAACGTCAGCATCATCAAGACGCTCGAGGAACTGGTCGAGCGCGGAGCGGCCAGCGGCGTGTTCCGCAAGGACATCGACGCATTCGACCTGCATCTGCTGATCAGCTCGTTCTGCTTCCACCGCGTGGCGAACCGCTACACGTTCGGCGCTGCATTCGGCCGCGACCCGTCGGCGCCGCGCCTGCGCGCTCGGCATCGCGACACGATCGCCGACGCGGTGCTCCGCTACGTCGCCGCGTAAGCGGCGGCAGTCGTCGGCCGGGGCACGCGATATCCGCGCCCCGCGCGAACTTCATTCAGCACTTCAGCGCATCAGTCCGTCGGCGCGACCGACGCCAGCGCGATCCGCGCCTTCTCTTCCGGGCTGCCCGCCACGTAATACTTCTTCGCCCAGCTCGAATCGGGCGCAAGCGCGAGCCGCGCATGCGTACCCGTGCCGTGCTGCTGCTTCGCATGAATCGCCAGCGCGCGGGCGCGGTAGTGCTCGTAAAGCCGCAGGAATTCCGCGAGATAGATCGCCGCGATCCGCTTGTCGCGGATTTCGAGCAGGTTCTCGTCGTTGTACTGCTCGGAATTGCGGCTCATGTTCGCCGAGCCCGTATAGACGACCGGATTCGCGCCTTCCGCATCGATCACGATGAACTTGTGATGGATCACGACGGGCGGAAAAGCCGGCGCCGGTTCGCCCGGGAACAGCCGCAACTCCGGCTCGAAGCCTTGCGGCACGGTGGCCGGCGAAAAATACGACGCGTCGATCACATCGTGATTGTCGCGGCTGCGATGGTACAGCTCGAGGTTCGCGAGCGTCGCCGCATCGAGCGTCTGGCCGGCCTGCTGCGCGGTATCCGCCTTCGTCGCGCTGCCCACGCTGATCTTGTTCACCAGGCCGAACATCATCAGCCCACGGTCGCCGGCCGCGAAGCACGCGTCGCGCAGCGCCGCGTCGGTCGGCATGAACAGGCAGAACGACACCGAATGCTTCGCGGCCGCGATCGCGGCGACGATCGTATCGATCTCGGTACGCCGGCCCGCCGGTTCCGGCGAGTACGCGACGCGCACCTGCGCGCTGCCGATCGTCATCGGCGCCGACCAGCCCGGCGACAGCCGCGCGGTCTCCGCGATCGACGGATTCCCGGCCAGCGCATGCGCGCGCTCGTTGTACAGCGCGGCGAGCGCGGGCGAGTCGAACGCATGCAGCACGTTGGCCTGCTCGGTCAGCCCCTCGGTCGTGAAGTTCGCGGAACCGGTCAGCACGCGCGCGGGCGCCGGGTTCGACGGCGTATCGGTCACGATGAACTTGTCGTGCATGATGTGCGTCCGGTCGCGCGGCGCGAGCGTCGCGAGGCCCTTCAGCGCGTCGACGGCCGGCTGGTTCGGCGACGGCAGCGGCGGCTTGCCCTTGCGCGCGGTCGTGTGCGCGTCGTAGACGATCGCGAGCGACGCTTCGCCGTGCTTGCGCCCGAACGCGTCGAACGCGGGCAGCGCCCACAGCGTGTCGGTCAGGTGATAGACGGCCGACGCCGCGCGCGATGCGGGATCGAGCATCTGCGCGAACACCTGCTCCATATCGTTCGCGAGCCACGTGCGCAGCTTCAGCGCCTGGGCGGCGCTCGGCGCCTCGTTCGGCGCGAGGCCGAGCGCCGCGACCTGCTTCGCGAACGCCTGCGAGCTGACCACCGCGCGGTTGAACCACGTGCCGATGCCATCCTCGATGTGCGCGGGCAGCACGACGTCGCACACGCCGGCTTGCGCGTCGAGCACCTGCAGGTTCGCCGGCGTGCCGACGACCGGATAGACGTCGTAGCGGAACGACGCGCCGCGGTCCTGCGGATCGATGCGCGCGTCCCACCACATGAATTTCTGGATCGGCGCCTGATCGGTCGGCGCATCGCCCTGCGTGTCGGCGGCCGGGCCGTCGAACGTCAGGCGGTTGGGCAGCCAGCTGTCCGGCGCGCGCGTCTTGCCGTCGGTCGACCAGAAGCCCGGCGTGCGCCGGATCGCGAAGCCGAGGAAATCGGACCGCGACGCCGCATCGGGCCAGTCGAAAGCCAGCAGGACCAGGGTGGGGGAAAGGTAGCTGCGCACGCTGACGGTCATTCGTTGCTCCCTGGCCCGGCGGCCGGTCGAGTGAATGCGTCAGTCTTGACGGCGGTTCTTCCCGTGCGATGACCGTTCGATGAACCTTGTATGTCGGATGCGCGTCAGTCGCACACGAGCAGCTCGATCCCGCGCGCCGTCAGCGCGCGGCGCACGGCCTTGTCGGGTGCGCGCTCGGTCACCAGATAGCGGGCGGCGGCCGTGCCGTTGATCCGTACCGGCGTCACGCGGCCGAATTTCGAATGGTCGGCGACGATGATCGCCGTGCCCGCCGCCGCGATCATCCGGCTGCGCACTTCAGCCGCGAGCCGCGAGTAGTCGGTGCACTCGC
The DNA here is from genome assembly GCF_902832955.1 of Burkholderia sp. BCC0044. Classification (NCBI taxonomy): domain Bacteria; kingdom Pseudomonadati; phylum Pseudomonadota; class Betaproteobacteria; order Burkholderiales; family Burkholderiaceae; genus Burkholderia; species Burkholderia sp. BCC0044. The sequence continues at coordinate 136,599 of NZ_CADFDO010000010.1, forward strand.
CGTCGGGCGTGATGCCGCCGGCGCCGACGAACGCGAAATCGACGTGGTATTGCGCGAGCTGGTGGATCGTGTCGAGCCCGAACGTGGCGTCCTCGTCGTCGGACAGCTCGCCGCCGAGCAGCGTCACGCGGTTGCCGTTGCGCCGCGCGAGCACGAACGCGGTGCGCCAGTCGTTCGTGTAGATCGACAGCCGGTGCCGGTCGGCGAGCGCCAGCGCGACTGCATGCGGCGTGCTGCCCGAATCGATCAGCACCGATGCGTCGTCGGGCACGAATTCGGCTGCGCGCCGCCCGATCGTGCGCTTCGCGTCGGCGTTCGCGGCTTCGCGCTCGGACAGGCTCGGCTCGCGGCGATCCGCGGCCAGCGCGCCGCCGTGCGTCATCACGAGCAGGCCGCGCGCGGCCAGCGCGTTCAGGTCGCGCCGCACGGTTTCGCGCGACACGTCGAGCGAACGGACGAGTTCCGCGACCGACAGCGCGCCCGAGCGTCCGAGCTCCGACAGGATGTATTGATGACGTTGTTCCGCCAGCATCGCGTGTGCGCCCGAGGCGACTGGTAATGGGTAAGCCGGCCATTGTATTACGGACGTTTGACGACCATTTGACCGGGCCGGGTAGTACGGTCGGACGGCGGCCGCGCAGGTTTCCCGAAAGCGAAATTCAGTATTGCCCGGCGCGCGCGAATCCGCGCGGCGCCGGTTGCTACACTTTGCGCTTCGCCGAACGACCGACCAAGACCGACCAACAAAGGGGCTCGCGCCATGTATCGCAAAGGCAGTGTGATCGAAATCCAGTTTCCGCCGGAACGCCTCAACGACGCGGCGGGCGATCCGTACTGGATCGACCTGACGCTCGACGAAGCGCGCCGGCTCTACGAACAGCTCGCGGCGCGCTTCGCGACCGACGCGCGCGCCAACCAGCCGCTCGACACGTTCTCGATCGACTGATCGTCGCGGCTGCGCGCCCGCCTTGCGCCGCGCCGTGCGGCGAGCGCCGATCGCCGCCACACCGCGCACCCGGCGCGCGCCGACCGCCGGCCCGGTCACGCGCCGCGCGGCACGAGTGCAGGATTCGACAAGACGCCGACGCCGCTTCGGCCGATACTGGCCGACTTCCCGGTTCCGTTCGGCCGCGTCGCGGCCCGTCACGCATGCTTAACTCGATCGTCGCCGCCGTTTTCGTCGCGCTCTGGTCCACCGGCTTCATCGTTGCGCGGGCAATCAAGCCCTACGCCGATCCGAACCTGTTCCTGCTCGCGCGCTTCGCGGGCACGGCCGCGCTGTTCGGCGTGGTAGCGCTCGTCGCGCGCGCGCCGTGGCCGGCCCGCCGCGAATGGCCGCGCCACCTGATCGCCGGCGCGCTGCTGCAAGGCGTCTATCTCGGCGCGAGCTACTGGGCCGTCGCGCAAGGGCTGAATGCGGGCGTGATGGCGCTGCTCGGCGCGCTGCAGCCGCTCGCCACCGCCGTGCTCGCGGTCCCGCTGTTCAACGAACGCCTGCCTGCGCGCGGCTGGCTCGGGATGGCGCTCGGTCTGGCCGGCGTCGCGCTCGTGCTCGCGCCGAAGGTCACGGGCGGTGTCGCGCCGCCGCCGGGCGCGGCGCCTGCGTGGCTCGTCGTCACCGTGTCGGTCCTGGCGGTCGGGTCGATCACGGCCGGCTCGCTGTACCAGAAAGGCAAGCTCGCGCAGAGCGACCTGCGCACGGCGGTCGCCGTGCAGAACTTCGGCGCGGCGATCGTCGCGGCCGTCTTCGTCGTGCTGCTCCATGAAACCCGCTGGATCGACGCGCCGGCGCTGTGGGTGTCGCTCGTATGGGGCGTCGTGTTCCTGTCCGGCGGCGCGGTCACGATGCTGATGTGGATGTTGCGGCGCGGCAATGCGGCGCGCGCGACGTCGCTGTTGTTCCTCGCGCCGCCGCTGGCCGCGCTACAGGGTTACGCGCTGTTCGGCGAAACGCTCGCCGCGATCCAGCTCGCCGGCTTCGCGCTCGCGCTGGTGGGCGTCGTGCTCGCGCGGCGCTGACGCCGGCCCTCGGGCGCCCGCACGGACGCCCTTCGCGCCGCATCCTGCACCCGCCCGGCGCACCGCGCACCACGGCGATGCGCCGCGTCTCGTCGATGCAACGCGAAACCGCTGGATCGCAGGCCCGGCGCGGCGGCACGCCGCGATTGCGCTTATGATGAGCGCCTTGCATTTCGTCCCGGAACTTCCCTCATGACATCCGCCGATTACGCCAGCCGCCAACGCGCGATCATTGCCGAACTGAACGTCGCCCCGCACTTCGACGCCGACGCCGAAATCACCCGCCGCGTCGATTTCCTCGCGCAGTACCTGCGTTCGACCGGCCTGCGGACCTACGTGCTCGGCATCAGCGGCGGCGTCGATTCGTCGACGGCCGGCCGGCTCGCGCAGCTCGCGGTCGAACAGCTGCGCGCCGGTGGCTACGACGCACGCTTCATCGCGATGCGCTTGCCGAACGGCGTGCAGAACGACGAAGAGGATGCACAACGCGCGCTCGCGTTCGTGCGCGCGGACGAGGTATTGACGGTCGACGTGAAGCCGGCCGCCGATGCGATGCTCCGTTCGCTCGTCGCGTCCGGCCACGCGTTCGAAACGCCCGCGCAGCAGGATTTCGTGCACGGCAACATCAAGGCGCGCGAGCGCATGATCGCGCAGTACGCGGTGGCCGGCGCACGGCGCGGCATCGTGATCGGCACCGATCACGCGGCCGAGTCGCTGATGGGCTTCTTCACGAAGTTCGGCGACGGCGGCGCGGACATCCTGCCGCTCGCGGGCCTGAGCAAGCGCCGCGTGCGCGCGGTCGCACGCGCGCTCGGCGGCGAGGAGCTGATCGTGATGAAGGTGCCGACGGCCGACCTCGAGGAGCTGCGCCCGCTGCGCCCCGACGAGCACGCGTATGGCGTGACCTACGACGAGATCGACGATTTCCTCGAAGGCAAGCCGGTCGCCGATCGTGTGTATGAAACGGTGCTGCGCTTCTACAACGGCTCGCGCCACAAGCGCGCGCTGCCGTACACGATGTTCGACTGGCCGACCGCATAAGCCAACCGCACAAGCCGGCCGCCCCGCAGCCGACCTGCCGCCGCGCGCACCGTCCCGGCCGCGCGCGGCACATCGGCGCCGGGCAACGCTACGCGTTCCCGCCCGTCTTCTTCGCCTGCAGCGCACGAATGCGCAGCCGCGCGCCCGTATCGCTGACCGTCGCGTCGTACATCGTCGCGAGATCGCGCTTGAGCGCGGTGCGCGAGCCGCCGTCGAGATACACCATGTGCCCCGACGGATAGAACCGCGCGGACAGGTTCTGCCGCACCTTCTGGTCCTCCAGCGGCATCTGCTGCAGATCGATCACGGTCTGGTAGAACGGCGTGACGAAATCGTAGAAGCCGTTCGCCGACAGCACCTTCAGGTCGACGTTCAGCGCCATCACCGCGGCGAGGTCGCCGGCCGTGTAGAGGATCACGTTCCCCTGCGCATCGATGCCCTGCTGCGCGCCGGTCGGGTCGATGTGGCTGAAATCCCAGTTCTGGAACGCCTGGTCGTTCAGGTCCGTGAACGCGGAGTTCGACGTGAACTTCAACTGCTCGTTCAGGTAGCTGTTCCACATCGCCGTATAGACGCCCGTCACGGCCGTCATCGTCGGATCGTTGCCGCCCGAATTCGGGTCGATCTTGCCGGCGATGCCCGACGAGATCCCGGTCACGCGCCCGTCGTACGAACCGAGCGCGAGCCCTTGCGCATGCAGCAGCGTCGTCAGGAACAGCGAATTGCCGCGCGTGTCGTAGCCGGCGATGTCGAGCCCCCACGTCTGTAGCGTCGCCGTATCGATGCCCGTGTATGCCGACAGTTTCTGCACGGTGGCCGGGTTCGCATGCGGCACCGCACGCAGCGCGGTCAGGTAGTCGGTGCGCGCGAACTGCGCGACTTCCTCGACGAACGCGCCGAGATCGGTCGGCGCCGGCTTGATGCCGAGCTTCTTGTGATACCACGCGTCGGCCGCGGCGGTCGGCAGCGCGCCGACCGGGTTGCCGGCCTGCCGGTAATCGAGGATCGACGATTGCAGCGTGACGCCGTTCAGGTCGACGCCGTCCTCGTGCAGCTTGTACGCGAGCACGCAGCTGCGCGCGGTGCCGTACGATTCGCCGAACAGGTATTTCGGCGAATTCCAGCGGTTGTTCTTCGTCAGGTAGCGCTTGATGAACTGCTTCAGCGAATTCGCGTCCTGGTCGACGCCCCAGAAGTCGCGGTTCTTGTTCGGCGCGACGGCCGCCGAATAGCCGGTGCCGACCGGGTTGATGAACACCAGGTCGCTGTGGTCGATCATGCTGTCCGGGTTGTCTTCGATCTGGTACGGCGCGGGCGGCGTGAAACCCGGCATCGACGTCTTGATGCGTTTCGGCGCGAACGAGCCGAGCAGCACGAACACCGACGACGAACCGGGGCCGCCGTTGTAGAAGAACGTCACGGGCCGTGTTTCCTCCTTCGCGCCGTCGGCCGTGAACGCGACGTAGAAGAGCTTCGCGGCCGGCTGCGAACTGCTCGGATCGACCGTCACGAGGTGGCCGACCGTCGCCGTGTACGCAATGCGCTTCCCGTCGATCAGGATCGTGTGGTGCGTGATCGCGGCCGCTTCGGTCGTGTCGGTCACCGAATCGTCGGGGCCGTTGCCGTACGCGACCGGATCGAAGAACGGCTGGTCGCGGCCGTGGCTCAGCGCGACCGGGTTGATGGTCGGCGGCACGCCATGCGAATTGTGGTCGCCGTGATGCAGCGGATACACGCCGCCGGAAGATGCGGAATCGATGCCCATCGTGCTGCTCCTGGAGGTGAAAAAAGACGCGGGCAGACCACCCGCGTCGAACCGAAAGGCGTGCGCCGGCGCGTCAGCTCGACGGCTTGCGCGCGAGGATCGTGGCAAGCCGCGCACCGTTCGGGCTGCCGAGGCCCGTGCACGCGTCCCAGCCGGACGCGGCCGCATACGTGCCGTTCGATCCTTTCGTGATGTCGCGCAGCGCGTCCGGATGCTTGTACAGCACCGGATTGATCCAGCCGGCCGATGCACCGGCCGCCGCGTTGATCCGCGCGATCAGCGCGGCCCACAGCGGTGCGACCGCGCTCGTGCCGCCCATCACCGCGGGCGTGCCGGCCACCGACACTTCGTAGCCCGTCTGCGGCGACGCGTCGCCGGCCACGTCCGGCACGCCGCGCTTCGCGAGCGGCGTGCTGCTGCCGTCGGCGCGCGCGACGGCGAGCCCCTGCTGCCATGCCGGCAGGTCGAACAGCGCACTGACGCCGCCGCCGCCCGCACCGCCGCCGGACGCCTCGTCGTTCCACGTGACCTCGCTGCGGATGCCCTGCCCGGGCAGCGCGTCGAGCTGCGTGCCGCCGCAGCCGAGCACGTACGGGCTCGATGCGGGGAAATCGACGTGATCGGCGCCATCCTGCAGCCCGTCGCCCGAGCCGCTGTCGCCCGACGCCGCGCAGACGGTGATGCCCTGCGCGGCGGCCGCCTGCAGCACGCGGTTGAACGCGTGCGCCGACTGCGCCTGCCAGATCGCTTCCGGGCCGCCCCAGCTGATCGAGATCACGGAAGGCCGGTTGGTCTTGTCGGTGACGGCCGCGTTGACGGCCTGGATGAAGCCCGCGTCGCTATTCGGCGCGAAGTAGATCGCGATCTTCGCGGCCGGTGCGATCGCGCCGGCGATCTCGATGTCGAGCGCGACTTCGCCGTCCGGGCCGTTCGGCTCGCCGGTCGGCGCATTGCGGCCGGTGCCGACGTTCACGTCGACGAGCGTGGGCGGCGTCGTGATCCCGAGCCCGCGGAAATACTGCTGGATGTCGGCCGCGCGATAGCCGCCGCCGAGCTCGACGATCGCGATGCATTGCCCGGCGCCGTCGCCGGCCGGAAAGTCGTACAGCGACGCAAGCTGGATCGGCGTGAACGTGACGGCCGCCGCGCCGCGCGCGGGCTTGAACGGCGGACGGAAGCGGAAGTGCGGCCGCGCCTGCGGGCGGCTGTCGAGACCGAGCACGGCCGTGACCGCATCGCCGATATCGTCGGGCAACACGATCGGGCCCGTACGGCCGCGATACTGGCCGATCGACCGATGCTCGAAGCGCTCGAGCTTCACGCTGAACGCGGCTTCGAACTGCGCGATCGTGCCGGACAGCACGACGACGCTCTCGACCGGATCGACGCGATCGACCGTCAGCTGATGACGGTGCGCGAAGTCCTCGGTCTTGCGGATGTCGTCGGGATTGGCGGAGAAACGCTGCGCGAATGCGTCGCGCGACACCGGTTTTGCACGGGCGTCGCCGGTGGCGAGCTGGTGCACCAACGCATCGAGTTGCCCTTCTTCCTGCCGCCGCAACATGATCGTGACGTGGATGCGTTGTGCCGGATCGCACTGACCGAGACACTTGGACTCGGCGACGATGCGGGGTTCACGGTCGGCTTGAAGATGCCTTGCCATGTTCAGACCCTCCTTGGTACCGCGTTGCACGGAACAGCCAGGAAATCGGACATAGCCCGCGGAAGACGGTTCCGTTCGGTCAGTCGATTCGCGACGGCGCGTGTGCGACGGTGCGCTGCGATCGCGCGAAGTAACAGGAAGTTTAGAACAGTCAGACGATTTGCGCGCACGACCTTCTGCGGCAAGGCGCGCGTGCGGGCCGGCATCGCGCGGCCTGCGTCGAGTCTCGTGCATGGCGGCCCGCGCGACGGCCATGCGGCAGGCGACGCTCAATCCATCGACAACCGCAGCGCGAAACCGATCAGCGCGGCGGAAAAGGTCCAGCGCTGCACCGTCTGCGCGAGCGGATGCGCGCGCATCCACGCCGCGATGCGCGACGCGCCGAACACGCACGCGAGGTCGAAGCACACGCCGGCCGCCACCAGCAGCGCGCCGAGCTCGAACATCTGCCAGACGACCGGCCCGGTCTCGGGCCGCACGAACTGCGGCAGCAGCACCGAGCAGAACAGCAGCGCCTTCGGGTTCAGCAGGTTGGTCAGCAGCCCCTTCACGAACGACTGCCGCAGCTCGCCCGCCGCCGCGTCGCCGTCGCCGAGCGCGAACACCGGCGAGCGGAACACCTGGATCGCGACATACGCGAGATAGAGCGCGCCGCCGTAGCGGATCACCTCGTACAGCCAGGGCGCACTGCGGATCAGCGCCGCGACGCCGCACGCCGACAGCGTCACGTGCACGGTGCGCGCGAGCGACAGGCCGGCGGCCGCCGCCATCCCCGGCCGCACGCCGCGGCCGATGCTGGTCTGCAGCACGAGCGCCATGTCGGGCCCCGGTACCGCGTAAATGGCCGCCAGCGCGGCGAGATAAATCAACAGCAAATGCGTGGAAATCATGGTCTGCCCCCGTCCTTCATTGACGATATGTTGCCGCTGAAGGCGGAGGGATTATTGGCCATATTTGGCTCAGAAATGGCTATCCGCAGGGGAATCCGCCACAATCATGAAATCACGACAAGGATTCCGCCAACATGATCGACCTCGACAAAACCGACCGCGCGATCCTCGCTGCGGTGCAACGCGACGGCCGCCTGCCGATCGCGCGGCTCGCCGAATCCGTCGGCCTGTCCGAGACGCCTTGCGCACGGCGTCTGAAGCGCCTGGAAAACGACGGCTACATCGAGCGCTACCGCGCGCAGCTGTCGCGCCAGGCGCTCGGCTTCGGCGTGGTCGCGTTCGTGCTCGTGCGGTTCGCGACGCACGACCGCAAGGTCGCCGACCGGTTCGAACGGGAAGTGCTCGGCATCGAGCGGATCCTGGCCTGCCACAACGTCGCGGGCACGGCCGATTACCTGCTCCAGGTGGTCGCGCGCGACCTCGACGACTACGGCACGTTCCTGCGCGATTCGCTGCGAATGCTGCCGGGCGTGACGTCGATCGAATCGGCGCTGTCGCTGCGCGAGGTGAAGCACGACGCCGGGTTGCCGGTGCCGTGATGCGCGCCGGGCCGGGCAAGCCGCCCGCGCGCAACACTCGTTCACCTTGTCGGCCGCGCCGGCGTCACACCACGTCGGGCGACTGATGCGCGCGTTCGAGATCCTCGAGAAACGCCTCGACGACCGGATCGCCGCGCCCGTCGCGCGCCACGACCATGTGGAACGTGACCTCGTAATGCAGCCGATCCGGATTGAGCGGCGCGAGCAGCCCCTGCGCGACGTACGGCGCCGCGAAGTGCTGCGGCAGATAGCCGAGGTGATGGCCGGACAGGATCAGCAGCGCGACGGCCTCCATGTTGTCGGCGGTCGCGGTCACGCGATCGGGCGTCGTCGACATCTGCGCCTCCGGCAGCGGATACGAGCGCCACGCCCACTCGAAGCCGGCCACGTCGGCCGGCGTCAGCGTGCCGGCGCCGTCGAACAGCGGATGGCCGCGGCCGCAATACGCGACCTGCCGCTCGATGAACAGCGGCGTGTAATGCAGCGTCGGCACGCGATGCCAGAAATAGCCGACCGCGATCTGGATCTCGTTGCTCAGCAGCTTTTCCTCGAGATCGCCGGGCGCGCGCACCGAAATCGAGAAGCGCACGGCCTCGTCGCGGGTGCGGAACGCGGCGATCGCCTCGGCGATCCGCGCGTTCTGGCTCACCGGCGTATGGCCGATCAGGCCGATGTTCAGCGTGCCGACCAGCTGGCGGTCCATGTGCCGCGCGGCCATCCCGAATTCGTCGAGCGCGGCCAGCAGCTTGCGGCTCATCGCATGGAACCGCTCGCCCTTCGGCGTGAGCCGGAAGCCGCTGCGGCCGCGCTCGCAAAGCCGGTAGCCGAGCCGCGTCTCGAGCGACGACAGTTGCGCGCTGATCGTCGACTGGCCGACGTTCAGCATCGCCTGCGCGGCCGACACGCCGCCCGCGTCCGTGACCGCGAGAAACACGCGGATCAACCGCAGATCGAGGGTCGACAGATTCCCCAGCACGTTCATCCCCTTCCATACATCGATGAAGATCGATGTTTACGTCGATATCTTCGCATTCTTCTTTGCCGGCGGAGCGCGTAAAACTGTGCGCCAGGCCGCGTCGCATGATACGGCACCCCCACATCGGAAGAGACGACCCCATGAACGACCACACCCATTTCCAGCCGCTCGGCGGCAATGAAATGCCGCGCTCCGGCGGCATCGCGACGATGATGCGCCTGCCGCACGTATCGAGCGCCGAAGGCCTCGACGCCTGTTTCGTCGGCGTGCCGTTCGATCTCGGCACCTCCAACCGCACCGGCGCGCGCTTCGGCCCGCGCCAGATCCGCACCGAATCCGTGCTGCTGCGCCCGTACAACATGGCCACGCGCGCCGCGCCGTTCGATTCGCTGCAGATCGCCGACATCGGCGACGTCGCGATCAACCCGTACAACCTGCACGATTCGATCGCCCGCATCGAGGCCGCGTACGACGCGATCCTCGAGCACGACTGCAAGCCGATCACGCTCGGCGGCGACCACACGATCGCGCTGCCGATCCTGCGCGCGATCCACCGCAAGCACGGCAAGGTTGCATTGATCCACGTCGATGCACACGCCGACGTGAACGACACGATGATGGGCGAAAAGATCGCGCACGGCACGCCGTTCCGCCGCGCGGTCGAGGAAGGGCTGCTGCACGGCGACAAGGTCACGCAGATCGGCCTGCGCGGCACCGGCTACGCGGCCGAGGATTTCGACTGGTGCCGCGAGCAGGGCTTCCGCGTCGTCCAGGCCGAGGAATGCTGGAACAAGTCGCTCGCGCCGCTGATGGAAGAAGTGCGCGCGCGCATCGGCGACACGCCCGTCTACATCACGTTCGACATCGACGGCATCGATCCGGCCTACGCACCGGGCACCGGCACGCCGGAAATCGCGGGCCTCACGGTGCCGCAGGCGCTCGAGATCATCCGCGGCGCGAAGGGGCTGAACATCGTCGGCTGCGATCTCGTCGAAGTCGCGCCGCCGTACGACCCGTTCGGCACCACGGCGCTGCTCGGCGCGAACCTCGCGTACGAGCTGCTGTGCGTGCTGCCGGGCGTCGCGTACCGCGACTGACACCGGCGCCGCCACTATTCCAAATCAGAGGATTCCAGAGGAGCACACAGAAAGATGGGGACTTCCGTCAAGCAACCGAAGCGGGCGGCGCTCGCTTCGTTCGTCGGCACCACGATCGAGTGGTACGACTTCTATAGTTATGCGACCGCCGCCGCCATCGTGTTCGGGCCGCTGTTCTTTCCCGGCGAAAACCGCTTCATCAGCCTGCTCGCGTCGTTCGGCTCGTTCGCGGTCGGCTTCTTCGCGCGGCCGCTCGGCGGCGTGATGTTCGGCTATCTCGGCGACCGCTTCGGCCGCAAGCGCTCGCTGCTCGCGACGCTGATGCTGATGGCCGTGTCGACCGTCGCGATCGGCCTGCTGCCCACGCATGCGCAAGCCGGCGTGATCGCCCCGATCCTGCTGGTGCTGATGCGCGTGCTGCAAGGCATCGCGGTCGGCGGCGAATGGGGCGGCGCGGTGCTGCTGGCCGGCGAGCATGCGCCCGAAGGCAAGCGCACGTTCTTCGCATCGTTCGCGCAGCTCGGCAGCGCGAGCGGCCTGATCCTGTCGATGCTCGCGTTCGGCGCGGTCAGCACGCTGTCGAAGGACGACATGATGAGCTGGGGCTGGCGCGTGCCGTTCCTCGCGAGTTCCGTGCTGCTGATCGTCGGCTTCGTGATCCGCGCGAGCGTGTCGGAATCGCCCGAGTTCGAGGAAGTCAGGAAGAGCGGCAACATCGCGCAAAAACCGCTGCGCGAGGCGCTCAGGCACTGGCCGCTGCTGCTGCTCGCGATCGGCGCGAACGTGTACGGGATCGCCGGCGTGTATTTCAGCAACATCTTCATGATCAGCTACGCGACGCAATTCCTGTCGCTCGACCGGTCGATGGTGCTGCATTGCATGACGATCGTCGCGGTGCTGCAGTTCGTCGTGCAGCTCGCGGCCGCGTTCCTCGCGCAGCGCTTCGGCACCACGCGCGTGCTGCTGATCACCGGCGCATGGGCGATGATCGTCCCGTTCGTGATGCTGCCGCTCGTGCACCTGGGCACGCCGGTGTCGATCACGGTCGGCGTCGGCCTCGCGACGCTCGCGGAATCGGGCTACTACTCGGTGGTCGCGGGCTTCGTCAGCGGCATCTTCGTCGCGCGGATCCGCTATACGGCGATCTCGATCGCGTACCAGGTGTGCGGCGCGCTCGCCGGCGGCCTCACGCCGCTCGTCGCGACGCTGATCGCGCAGGACACGGCCCCGCAATGGTGGCCGCTCGCGATCCAGTACACGAGCGCCGCCGTGCTGTCGTCGCTGTGCGTGTGGCTGATCTCGCGCCGCGTCAGCATCGACGATGCAAACGCGCCCGGCAAGACGAACGACGCGCTGCCGCGCGGCACGCGCACCGCATAGCGCTCGACGCGTAGCGCCTGTCGCATAGGCATGCATGACGAAAAACGACCCGCTTCCGCGGGTCGTTTTTTGCCGTCCGATCGTCGATCGCCGACCGCGACGGTATCGCACGGCGTTCGCTGCGTCACTGCACCTGGCTGCGCAGCGTCTTCGCGGCGGCGACCATGTTCGTCAGCGCCGGAATCACTTCCGCCCACTGACGCGTCTTCAGCCCGCAGTCCGGGTTCACCCACAGACGCTCCGCCGGAATCCGCTCGGCCGCCTTCTTCATCAGCCCGACGATGTGATCCTGCGTCGGAATGTTCGGCGAATGGATGTCGTACACGCCCGGCCCGATTTCGTTCGGATACTTGAAGGTGTCGAACGCGTCGAGCAACTCCATGTCCGAACGCGACGTCTCGATCGTGATCACGTCCGCGTCCATGTCGGCGATCGACGCGATGATGTCGTTGAACTCCGAATAGCACATGTGCGTGTGGATCTGCGTGTCGTCCTGCACGCCGTTCGCGGTGATGCGGAACGACTCGACCGCCCACTTCAGGTAGTCGTCCCATTGCGCGCGGCGCAGCGGCAGCCCTTCGCGCAGCGCCGCTTCGTCGATCTGGATCACGCGCACGCCGGCCTTCTCGAGATCGAGCACTTCGTCGCGGATCGCCAGCGCGAGCTGGTAGCACGATACCGAGCGCGGCTGGTCGTCGCGCACGAACGACCAGTTCAGGATCGTCACCGGGCCGGTGAGCATGCCCTTCATCGGCTTGTCCGTCAGCGACTGCGCATAGGCGATCCATTCGACCGTCATCGCCTTCGTGCGGCTGATGTCGCCGAACAGGATCGGCGGCTTCACGCAGCGCGAACCGTACGACTGCACCCAGCCGAACTGGCTGAACGCGTAGCCGTCGAGCTGTTCGCCGAAGTATTCGACCATGTCGTTGCGTTCCGCTTCGCCGTGCACGAGCACGTCGAGTTCGAGCGATTCCTGTTCGCGCACGCTGCGTTCGATTTCGGCCTGCATCGCCGCGCGATAGCCGGCTTCGTCCAGCGCGCCGGTCTTGAACCGGCTGCGCGCCTGGCGGATCTCGCCGGTCTGCGGGAACGAGCCGATCGTCGTCGTCGGGAAGGCCGGCAGGTTCAGGCGCGCCGATTGCTTCGACGCACGCTGCGCATAGGGGCTCGCGCGGTTGCCGAGCTGCGCGTCGATGCGCGCGATCGCGGCCTTCACCGCCGGGTTGTTCACGCGCGGCGAGCGGCGGCGCGAATCGAACGCGGCGGCATTCGCGGCCAGTGCGTCGGCCACCTTGTCGCGGCCTTCGTTCAGCGCGGTCGCGAGCACCTTCAGCTCGTCGAGCTTCTGCAGCGCGAACGCGAGCCACGAGCGGATTTCGGCATCGAGCTTCTCTTCGCTTGCGAGATCGACCGGCACATGCAGCAGCGAGCACGACGGCGCGAGCCACAGGCGGTCGCCCAGTTGCTTCGCGAGCGGCTCGAGCCAATCGAGTGCCGCGTTCAGGTCGGTCTTCCAGATGTTGCGGCCATTGATCGCGCCCACCGACAGCACGCGCTCGGCCGGCAGTTCGCGCACCAGCGCGTCGACTTCGTCGCGTGCATTGATCGCGTCGATATGCAGGCCGTCGACCGGCAGCGACGCCGCGAGCGTCAGGTTGTCCTGAAGCTGGCCGAAGTAAGTGGCGAGCAGCAGCTTGATGCGGCGCGTTTCCAGCGCCGCATACGCGGTACGGAATGCCTGGCGCCATTCGGCGTCGAGTTCGGTCACGAGGATCGGCTCGTCGATCTGCACCCATTCGACGCCCTGCGCGGTCAGCGTATCGAGCAGCGCACCGTACACCGGCAGCAGCTTCGGCAGCAGCGCGAGGCGATCGGAATCGTCCTTCGCCTTGCCGAGCCACAGGTACGTGACGGGGCCGAGAATCACCGGTTTCGCATTCACGCCCTGCGCGTTCGCTTCGGCGAGTTGCTGCAGCAGGCGCGACGGATCGAGCGAGAAGTTCGTGTCCGCATGGAACTCCGGCACGATGTAGTGATAGTTCGTGTCGAACCACTTCGTCATTTCACCGGCCGCGACCCCGCCGCAGCACGCCGCATGCTCTTCCGCCGACTGCGCCGAACGGCCGCGCGCGACGCGGAAATAGTTGTCGAGCGCATCGCCGTGGAAATCCTGCACGCGCTTCGGCAGGTTGCCGAGCGTGAAGCTCATGTCGAGCACCTGGTCGTAGAACGCGAAGTCGCCGATCGGCGCGAGATCGAGATCGCGCTGGTCGTGCCAGTGGCGCCGGCGCAGCTCGGCGCCGAGCGCCTTCAGTTCGTCGCGCGACGATTCACCCTTCCAGTAGCGTTCGAGACCGAACTTGAGTTCGCGCTTCGCGCCGATGCGCGGAAAACCGAGGTTGTGTGTCGTGACCATGAAGCTGCCGTCCAGAAGAAAGAGTAGATCCGGCAGCCATCATAGGGATTTCAAACCATGAAATAAAATGGCATTATTTCATTCATCCATTAACATTTTTCATGCATCCGTGGGATGCGCGCGATCCATGCTGGAACGATTCCATCTCGTCGTCATTCGTGAAGTCGAGCGCCAGGGCTCGCTGACCGCGGCGGCCAACGCGCTGCACCTCACGCAATCGGCGCTCAGCCACACCGTCAGGAAAATCGAGCAGCAGCTCGGCACGCCGATCTGGGATCGGGAAGGCCGCGGCCTGCGGCTCACGCAGGGCGGCCAGTATCTGCTGAAGCTGGCGAACCGGCTGCTGCCGCAGTTCGAGCTCGCCGAGGAGCGGATGAAGCAGTACGCGAAGGGCGAGCGCGGCACGCTGCGCATCGGGATGGAGTGCCACCCGTGCTACCAGTGGCTGCTGAAGGTCGTGTCGCCGTACCTGTCGCGCTGGCCCGACGTCGACGTGGACGTGAAGCAGCGCTTCCAGTTCGGCGGCATCGGCGCGCTGTTCGGCTACGACATCGACGTGCTCGTGACGCCCGATCCGCTGAACAAGCCGGGGCTGCGCTTCGATCCCGTGTTCGACTACGAACAGGTGCTGGTGGTCGCGGATTCGCACCGGTTCGCGAATGCCGACTACGTGACGCCCGAGCAACTGACCGACGAGATCCTGATCACGTACCCGGTCGAAACCGACCGGCTCGACATCTACAACCAGTTCCTGACGCCGGCCGGCATCGTGCCGAGGCGGCACAAGTCGATCGAGACGACCGACATCATGTTGCAGATGGTCGCGAGCGGGCGCGGCGTGGCCGCGCTGCCGCGGTGGCTCGCCGACGAGTACGCGGACCGGATGCCGGTCGTGCCGGTCAAGCTGGGCAAGAACGGCATCGCGAAGCAGATCTTCCTCGGCATCCGCGAAGCGGACGCATCGATCGACTATCTGGCCGCGTTCGTCGCGCTGGCGCGCGAATCGACGTGGAGCGCGCCACGCATGCTGCGCTAGGCGCGCCCGGTTGCGATCGCGTCAGGTGGCGCGCATGCCGGCGCGCTCGCCGCGCTCGACCCACGCGCCGAACAGCAGGCCGATCGTCGTCCACATGATCACCTGCATGCCGATGGCCGCCACGCGGAACTTCCACAGCAAGGCCGCCGGGAAATCGGCCGGCAGCTCGCTGACCGAAGGCAACCCGATCTGCACGGCCGCGATGATCGCGACGAACACCAGCCCGGCGACGATCGACGCGTTCCACTGGCCGAGCTTCGCCAGCAGATGGCGGCGCACGCCGACCGAGAACACCATCGTCGCGACCGAGATCGCGATCATCAGGAAGAACAGGCCGGTGCGATAGCCGATCGTGTCGGGGTCGCCGACCGACGGCGGATTGGCCGGGTACTTGAGATTCGGCACGATCACGAGCGCGACGAACGCGGCCAGCGCGAGCCACGCGGCCAGCGGCCGTGCCGGCAGGCGGCTGCCGCGTCCGTACGCATACGCGAAGACCAGCGAGAACAGCCCGCCGAATGCCGCGCCGTAGGTCACGACGCCCGTCAGCAGCCCGAGGCCGGCCTGCGTCTGGCGGCTGACCAGCTCGGGCTCCGGCGCCTCGCCTTGGGCGGCGGCGTTTTTTTCTTCGAAGGAGATTGCCTGATCGACTTGCGGTTCGCCGACGATCCTGGCGAAACCGAACGTGAGGAGGCCCGCGGCGATGCCTGCGAGCATCCCGCGCATGAGCAGCTTTCCGACCATCGCAGGCTCCGCGTCAGTGGCAGGGAAAGCCGAGCAGATGGCGGCCGTCGTGCACGAATTCGTGTACATACATGCCCGGCACGAGCGACGTCGCGCCCTGTTCCGCACCGACGAAATACAGCGCGAGCAGCAGGATCAGGCCGACGAACACGGCCCACGGCAACAGCTCACGGACGGGGATGGGTGCCGGCACGACCGCCGGCTTCAGCACTGCTTCGCTCATGGATGCACCTCAGGGGAATCGCGCCCCGACAAATGATGGATGGGTACGAAGGCAGGTCTGGCTTCCGGGATCATCGATTCCCCGGTTACAGTGGCGCGACCGCGCCGGAATTGCACCGGCTTCCGCGCTTCGTATCGGGCGAATTGTACGCGCGAACGTTCGCGTATTGAAGCGATGACACGTGGGCGAGCGCGCCCCGTTCCGGATCATCCGACAACCGACATGACCCTGCCTGCCTCGCTCTGCCTGATCGCCCACGCATCGACCCGCGCCATGCGCACCGGCACGTTTCCAGACGACGATCCGCTCGACGCGCCCGGGCTCGCCGAAGCCGCTGCGCTGCGCGGCCGGTGGACGGGCGTTGCGGGCGCGCTCGTGCTGTGCAGCCCGGCATGCTGCGCGAGGCAGACGGCCGACGCGCTCGGGCTGCACGCCGAGATCGACGACGCGCTGCGCGACATCGACTACGGCCACTGGCGCGGCAAGCGGCTGCACGATCTCGCACGCGACCTGCCTGACGAACTTGCGGCGTGGATCGGCACACCATCCGCGTCGCCGCATCGCGGCGAATCGTTCGACGCCGCCGCGCATCGGGTCGGCACATGGTTGGACGGATTGCCGCGTGATCGCGACGTCGTCGCGATCACGCATGCGCCGATCGTCCGCGCGGCCATCGCGCATGTGCGGCGGATGAGTCCCGAAGCGGCCACGCGTCTCGACGTCGCGCCGCTGTCGGGCACGACGTTCGTCGCGTCGCCGGCCGGCTGGACGTTGGCCGCGACGGACATCGTGCTCGGCGCCGGCACCTAAACCGCTTGGCATGTTTACTATGTGAGCCGACGATGCGCGCCCAACGCTTCGCAGGCAGCCGCTCGCCTTACATCCCGTAAGACACACCGTTCGTCCTCCCGACTGTCATCAAACTGACTGCTAGCCACAGCTAGGATCGGACGAGGTTCCCTCACGAGATGCCGTCATGAATCAACCCGCTTCGTCCGCCCCGAACAATCCGGCCTCCATCGCGCGCACCAAGCAGATCGGCTATGCCGCGTTCCTGCTGGTGCTCGTGCTCGGCGCCGTCTATATCGCCACGCACCTGGTCGCCGATCTGGCGCCGGTTCGCGAAGGGACACTGTTCCCGTACCTGCTGCTCGGCGCCGCACTGCTGATCGCGCTCGGCTTCGAATTCGTCAACGGCTTCCACGACACCGCGAATGCGGTCGCGACCGTGATCTACACGCACTCGCTGACGCCGAACGTCGCGGTGATCTGGTCGGGCATGTGGAACTTCCTCGGCGTGATGGTCTCGAGCGGTGCCGTCGCGTTCGGCATCCTGCAGTTGCTGCCGGTCGAGTTGATCCTGCAGGTCGGCAGCGGCTCGGGCTTCGCGATGGTGTTCGCGCTGCTGATCGCCGCGATCGTCTGGAACCTCGCGACCTGGTATTTCGGGTTGCCGTCGTCGAGCTCGCATACGCTGATCGGGTCGATCATCGGCGTCGGGCTGATGAACCAGCTGATGCACGGGCCGTCCGGCACGAGCGGCGTCGACTGGGGCCAGGCGCTCGGCGTCGGCAAGTCGCTGCTGCTCTCGCCGATCGTCGGCTTCCTGTGTGCGTCGCTGCTGCTGCTCGTGCTGAAGGCCGTCGTGCGGATTCCGGAGCTGTACAAGGAGCCGCCGAAGGATCAGCCGCCGCCGTTCTGGATTCGCTGCCTGCTGATCCTCACCTGCACCGGCGTGTCGTTCGCGCACGGGTCGAACGACGGGCAGAAAGGGATGGGCCTCATCATGCTGATCCTGATCGGCACGGTGCCCACCGCCTATGCACTGAACAAGGCCGTCACGCCCGCGGAATCGCAGACCTTCGTGGCGGTCGCGAACCAGGCGGCGGCGACGTTCGGGAAGTACACGAACGGCGTCGCGCCGTCCGCGAACCCGCGCGCCGACGTCGAACACTACGTGCAGCATCGTGAACTGACGCCCGCCGTGCTGCCGGCCGTCGCGCAATTGTCCACGTCGCTCGCGACCGCCGTCGGCGCGTCGGGCTCGATGGCGGCCGTGCCGCAGCGCGACGTCGACAACGTGCGCAACACGATGTATCTGGTGTCCGAAGCCATTCGTCTGCTCGAGAAGGCGGGCCAGCCCGCGTTCGCCGCCGACGACAAGCTCGCGATCGACAACTATCGCAAGCAGCTCGACCACGCGACCAAGTTCATTCCGACGTGGGTGAAGGTCGCCGTCGCGATCGCGCTGGGCCTCGGCACGATGGTCGGCTGGAAGCGAATCGTCGTAACTGTCGGTGAAAAAATCGGCAAGCAGCATCTGACGTACGGACAGGGCGCATCGGCCGAACTCGTCGCGATGCTGACGATCGGGGCCGCCGACATGTACGGGCTGCCCGTGTCGACGACGCACGTGCTGTCGTCGGGCGTCGCGGGCACGATGGCGGCGAACGGCTCCGGGCTGCAATGGAGCACGGTGCGCAGCCTCGTCCTCGCATGGGTGCTGACGCTGCCGGCGTCGATCGCGCTGGCGGCGGGGCTTTACTGGTTGTTCCGGTCGCTGGCCTGATTGGAGGCGCGGCGGGTGGCGGGCGTTGGCCGGCTACCCGCCGCGGTAGATTGGATTTGTCGCTTCTCCGCTTCTCCGCTTCTCCGCTTCTCCGCTTCTCCGCTTTCCCGCTTTCCCGCTTTCCCGCTTTCCCGTTTTCCCGTTTTCCCGTTTTCCCGTTTTCCCGTTTTCCCGTTTTCCCGTTTTCCCGTTTTCCCGCTTTCCCGCTTCCCGTCTCTCTGCTCCGGCACGTCGCCACGTTCAGTGTGTCGATGCCGCGCCTTCAGCGTTTCCCCGTTTCCCCGCCCGAATTAAAACGCAAGATCTGGAGCGTGCCGGCGCCCGAACGCCGCTAGACTGGGTTCATCAACTTTCATCGTGGATTCGACCGTGCGCGACTGCACGGCGCCACACTGCCGATGCCCCGAGGTACGCCCGTGAACATTGCCGATCTGCAACCTGCCGTCGAATCGCTGAACATCGCGCAACGCGTCGACACCCTCGACTGGCCGACCGTCGATGCCGAACTCGATCGCTACGGATGCGCGCGCGTGCCGGGCCTGATGTCGGCAAGCGAGTGCGAGGCGCTCGCGTCGCTCTATCCGCGCGATGCGCTCTATCGTTCACGTGTCGTGATGGCGCGGCACGGCTTTGGCCGCGGCGAGTACAAATATTTCGCGTATCCGCTGCCTGCGGTCATCGCCGAGTTGCGCGCGACGATCTACCCGCATCTCGCGCCGATCGCGAATCGCTGGAACCAGGCGCTCGGGATCGATGTCCGCTATCCGAAAGACCATGCGACGTTCCTCGGTCGCTGCCATGCGGCGGGACAGACGCGACCGACGCCGCTGATCCTGCAATACGGCGCCGACGACTACAACTGCCTCCATCAGGACCTGTATGGCGAACACGTATTCCCGCTGCAGGTCGCGATCCTGCTGTCGGCGCCGGGCCGCGATTTCAGTGGCGGCGAGTTCGTGTTGACGGAGCAGCGACCGCGCATGCAGTCGCGTGCGGAAGTGGTGCCGCTGACGCAAGGCGACGCGGTGATATTCGCGGTACACGGCCGGCCCGTGCAGGGCACCCGCGGCGTCTATCGCGTCAACCTGCGCCACGGCGTGAGCCGGATTCGAAGCGGCCACCGCCACACGGTCGGCATCATCTTCCATGACGCGCAGTAGCGGGAGTCGGGACGATCGCACTGCCGTCGCACCGCCTGTCGCGCATCGCATTCATGCTCGGCCCTGCCAGCGCGCATCATCGTTCGGAGAGCGTTCCGACCAGGCATGACGGCCAGAAGGCCATTCGCCCGCGATGACTGGAGACCGATTGTGCTGACCGACAAGCGATCGCGGCCGCAACGAATCAATGCTTCAGGTGAGTGCCGCAAAAACATCAGCACTCACCTGTCGCCCCGCGACTACGATTTGCAGTCCGGCCTATCCTCGCGCGACGCTGGCCCGCAGCCGGTCGCCGGCATTGGAAGCCAGCCGTGCGTAGCCCGGCAGCGTCAGCAGCGCGAGCACGCCCGCCGCGACGAACGCCCAGCGGAAATCGTCGAGTACGTAGTGCATGCCGGCCGCATCGCCGCGCACCAATGCCGCGAGCCGCAGCGACAATGCACCGAACGCGATCCCCATCCCGATCGTCATCTGCTGCGCGGCGCTCCAGAGCGTGCTGGCCGCGCTCGTCTGCTGAGCCGGGATATCCGCATAAGCGAGCGTCGCGAGCGTCGTGAATTGCATCGACCGCGTGAGCCCGTAGACGAATACGACGAGCAGCGTGATCGCCAGTGGCGTCGACGCGGTCAGCCAGCCGCATGCGATCGTGAAGATGCCGACGATCGTCACGTCGACGAGCGCGACACGCCGAAAGCCGTAGCGGTCGAGAATCCACGACGTGCCCGCCTTCATCCCGAGATTGCCGAGCGCGCTCGCGAGCAGCAGCAGGCCTGACTGGAACGGGGACAGCCCGAAGCCGATCTGGAACAACAGCGGCAGCAGATACGGGACGGCGTTGATCGCCATCCGCGTGATCGAGCCGGTAACCACCGTCACCGAGAACGTCGGCACCTTCAGCGTCGTGAAATCGAGCAGCGGATGCGCACAGCGTCGCGCATACAGCCATGCGGCGATGCCGAACAGCACGCTTGCGCCCACCAGGACACCCGCGCGCGTGAAGTCGACATCCTGCTGGCCGGCCGCTTCGGTGCCGATCAGCAGGCAGGTCAATGCGCCGCCGGCCAGCACGAAGCCGACCCAGTCGAGCGGCCGTTGCTCGTCGGCTCGCGTATTCCGGACGATGAGCCACGTGCAAACGAGTGCGGCGAGGCCGAACGGGACGTTCAACAGGAAGATCCATCGCCACGATGCGTAGGTCGTGATGAAGCCGCCGATCGGCGGCCCGACGACGGGCGCGACGATGCCCGGCCACGTGATCGTCGCGATCGCTCGCATCAGCTTCGCCTTCTCGGTACTGCGCACGACGATCATTCGCCCGACCGGCACCATCATCGCCCCGCCGACACCCTGCAGCAACCGGGCAGCCGTGAACGACATCACGCCTTCGGACAGCCCGCACAACACCGACGCGCCGGTAAAGACGACGATCGCACTCGCGAAGACTGTGCGTGAACCATAGCGGTCCGCGATCCAGCCGCTGATCGGAATGAATACCGCGAGCGCCAGCATGTAGGCGGTCATCCCGAGACTCAGCGCATTCGGCCCGACACCGAACGAGCTCGCCATTTGCGGCAGCGCAGTCGCGATCACCGTCGTGTCGAGATACTCCATGAAGAACGTCGCGGCGACGAGATACGGCAAGAAGTCGGTCGTCCGACCACTTTGAGCAGAGCTGTCAGTCATGAACGATGCAGGAGACGGAAGGTACAAAAGCGCCGACCGCCGGCGGATGCAGGCAAGCACCGGGGAATCGGGACGAACGGTGATATTACCCCGAAGGGCTTGCTCCCCGCTCTGCCGAGCATGTCGCGCGAATGAACTTTATGCGCATAGATTTTTATGATGATTTCGCGCTGCGTTCGCCGAGTGGTGTAGATGACGCGGTGCACCGAATAGCGGGCAGATGATGCGGGGTTTTCGTCCGAAAGCAGTTGTTATTGGTCATTGTCGACCAACATCGCTCATCACCGGCCATCACAACATCATCGCCGGGTGGGCATGGACAGAGTTGGCCGGAATCGATCCGAAGACGGAAGGTCCGGTTGGCGGAGGGGAAAATTCCAGACGGCACAACTGCGGAGTGCTCGAGAACAGCAGAGCGATGAATGACGGGCTCGGCGCGGCAATGGATCGCGTCAGCGGAAAGCCGGCGTACGTAGTCTCAGTAACGCTTCGTCGCCCGCATATTTCCGACGCCACAAATGCAAAAACCCCCGCCTGTTCGGGCGGGGGTTTCTGGCTTAGGGAGCCTGACGATTACCTACTTTCACACGGGAATCCGCACTATCATCGGCGTAGAGTCGTTTCACGGTCCTGTTCGGGATGGGAAGGGGTGGGACCGACTCGCTATGGTCATCAGGCAAAGAGGGTTGTTGCGTTGCTTCG
>NZ_CADFDO010000011.1:0-41825 GCF_902832955.1 Burkholderia sp. BCC0044
AAGCTCGACGGGGTGACGGGCACGCGCTACATGTATCACGACCCGTGCCACACGCCGATCAAGACGATCGACCCGGTGAAGCTCGTCAACGAGCTGATGGGTTCGGAGAAGGACGGCTACAGGATCGAGAAGAACGATCGCTGCTGCGGTGAGTCGGGCACGCTGGCGGTCACGCGGCCGGACGTGTCGACGCAGGTGCGCTTCCGCAAGGAAGAGGAGATCCGCAAGGGGGCCGCGAAGCTGCGCGCGATTCCGGTGGTGGCGGGCGAAGCGCCGGCGCCGGCCGCGGCGGGCGCGAGCGGTCCGGACGTGAAGATCCTGACGAGCTGCCCGTCGTGCCTGCAGGGCCTGTCGCGTTACAACGAGGACGCGAACATCGAAGCCGACTACATCGTGGTCGAAATCGCACGCCAGGTGCTCGGCGAGAACTGGATGGCCGATTATGTCGCACGGGCCAACCATGGCGGGATCGAGCGCGTGATGCTGTGAGAAAAAAAAGCCGGTGCCGACCCTGCCGGCGCAAGCGTTTCCCTGTATCGAGACTAGGCGTGTGCGGCCAGCGTCGCGACGACGTGATCCTGAAGCTCGCGCTCCCGCGCATGGATGAAGAAATGATCGCCGTCGAACCGATGAAGCGAAAACGGTCCGTCGCTGTAGCGGCGCCATTCGCGCAACGCATCCATATCGACATGCGGATCGTGCAGGCCGCCAAATACGGTCAGCCCGCACCGCAACGCGAAAGGCGTATCGGTGCAATACCCTTCGGCGAGCGCCAGATCGGCTCGCAGCGCGCGCAGGAAGTGCCGAAGCCAGTCCGGTTCCGACAGCAACGCATCCGGTGTGCCGCCCATCGTCTTCAGCCAATTGATGAGGTCCGGTTCCGGCAACCGATGAATCGATAACGGACGAGGGGCGACATGCGGCGCACGGTGCGCGGCACAGAACGCGTGAATGGGCCGAGGAAGCCGGCGTCGATCGAGCTCCTTCAACCATTCGATGCCGACGACGCTGCCGAAGCTGTAGCCGAAGGTGCCGAACGGCTTGTCGAGAAGCCCGCTCGCGGCGGTGGCCAATGCATCCGTCATCGCATCCAGCGACGTGGGCGGCGCTTCCGAGAAGCGCGTCTGGCGTCCCGGCAGTTCGACTGCGACGACTTCGATCCAGCTGGGCAGATCGAGCGCCCAGCGTCGATAGAGCAGCGAGCCGGCACCGGCGTACGGGAAGCAGAACAGCCGGTGCGTGGCGGCGGGTTGCGGGCGATGCAGGATGAACCAGGGCGTTATCTTGACTGGCATGCCGATTGAGAGCGGAAGTCGTGACGCGTCGCGGCCGCGATCCGATCCGGGGCGGCGCGCCGATGACGTGCAGCGTAATCGCAAGGGCCGGCGACGTATGCCGTTCGAGGGTACAGGTTGACGATCCCTCCCGGTCGTGATTGCGCGCGAATGTGGAGCGCGACACGCGATCGCGGCATTCGGTCCGCGCCCGGATGCTGCCCCAACGAACAGGTTTTTCCCGGCAGGCAAGTTGGTATTCTGCGCTGCGCGATCGTCCTGCACCGTGCTGTCGCGGCCTGCCAACTTCGTACATCGAGACCATGAACGCCGTAATACTCGAAGCCGTTGAAAAGTCGTATCTGATGGGTTCCGTCAACGTGACCGCGCTGCACAACGTCACGCTTGACATCCGCGACGGAAAACTGACCGTCATTGCCGGTGCGTCCGGCAGCGGGAAGTCGACGTTGCTGAATCTCGTCGGATGCGTGGACCGGCCCGATCGCGGCCGCATCGTCGTGGCGGGTGAAGAAGTCGGTCGTCTGTCGGATGACGCGCTGTCCGATTTCCGTGCTCGCCGGCTCGGTTTCGTGTTCCAGAACTTCAACCTGCTGCCGGTGCTCACGGCGCACGAAAACGTCGAATATCCGCTGCTTCTCGCCGGCACGCGATTGACGGAGTCCGAGCGTGCGGCGAGGGTGCGGGACATGCTCGATGCGGTCGGCCTGGCGGACAAGATGCATCATCGTCCGGGACAGATGTCGGGCGGTCAGCGGCAACGCGTCGCGATCGCGCGCGCCCTCGTCGCGTCGCCGACCCTCGTGCTGGCGGACGAGCCGACCGCCAATCTGGACAGCAAGACGGGCCAGCAGATCATCGCGCTGATGCGGCGATTGCAACGGGAGCGGCGCGTGTCGTTCGTGATCTCGTCGCACGATCCGCAGGTCATCGCGGCGGGCGACGACGTCGTCCATATTGCCGACGGGACCGTGTCCGACGTGACACGCACGGACGACCAGGAGGCGTTCGCATGAAGACCTTTTCGCTCGCGCTGCGCAACCTGCTGCGCAACCGCCGCCGCTCGATCACGACCCTGCTTGCGATGATCGTCGGCGCGCACGCGGTGCTGCTGTTCGGCGGCTATACGCGCAACATCACGTATGGTCTGCAAACCGATTACGTGAAGTACGGCGGCCACCTGCAGATCGAACGCAAGGGGTTCTACGAGTTCGGCAGCGGCAATCCTTCCGAGTACGGGATCGACAACTACGAGGCGATCATCGATGCGGTGAAGGCCGACCCGGTTCTGGCGACGATGGTGCTCGTCGCGACGCCCACGCTGCAATTGCAGGGCATCGCGGGCAACTTCGACGCGGGATTGTCGCGTACCGCGCTCGCGCTCGGCGTGCGCGTCGACGACCAGAACCGGATGCGCGCGTGGAACGACTATCAGTTCCCCGTGACGATCCCGCCGATGGCGCTGACCGGCACGACGGGCGACGCAGCCGTGATCGGCACCGGCCTCGCGCGTGTGCTCGAACTGTGCGGGCCGCTCAAGGTACCCGACTGCAATCCTCCCAGGAAGTCGGCGGACACCACGACGGCTTCGCCGCTTCCGGGCGATATCGCGGCGCTTGCCGAGGGTACGCGCGCGGCGCCGGCCGGCGAGACGGGCGGCCGGCGGATCGAACTGCTCGCGGCGACCGCGCGCGGTGCGCCGAACGTGGCGGAACTGCAGGTCGTGAAGGCGGAACGGCAGGGCATCAAGGAATACGACGACATGTACGTCGGCCTGCATCTCGCGCAAGCGCAGCGACTGGTCTACGGCACCGAGCAGCCGAAGGCCACCGCGATCGTCGTGCAGTTGCGCCATACGTCCGATTTGCCTGCCGCGAAGGCCCGGATCGAGACGCTGCTCAAAACGAAATTCGCCGGTACGGACACGGAAGTCGTCGATTACACGGTGCTGAACCCGTTCTACGGTCAAGCGCTTGCGATGTTCGCGACGCTGTTCGGTTTCGTCGCGCTCCTGATCGCCGCGATCGTGCTGTTCACCGTCGGCAACACGATGAGCACGGCGGTGTTCGAGCGCACGGTGGAAATCGGCACGCTGCGCGCGATGGGATTGCGCCGTGCGGGCGTGCGTCGCCTGTTCCTGTGCGAAGGGTTGCTGCTCGGCGTGATCGGCGCGGTGCTCGGCGTCGCCAGCGCGGCATTGCTCGCCGGCGTCATCAACGTCAGCGGCCTGACGTGGACGCCGCCGGGCCGCTCGCCGGTGCCGCTGATCATTCGCGTGTGGGGCGAGAACGACCTGATCGTCGGTACCGCGATCGGCCTGCTCGTGGTGGCGATGCTTTCCGCGTTGCTGCCCGCGCGCCGCGCGTCGCGAATGGAGATCGTCGATGCGCTCCGTTATGCGTGATCGCACGATCGGCGCGGGCGTCAATGAAATCTCGATGAAATCGATTCGTCGGCGGATTGTCATGTTAGCCTTCGCCGGGAGTTGCGTCGTCGTGCTCGGGGCATGCGGCGCACCGGCCGAGCAGCCGGTTCCCGCGGGTCTGAATCTGTCGTTGACGCAAGCGACCGCGTCGGGCGCGTACGTCGTGACGCTCGAACCGCCGACGACACCGCCGCCGCTGAACCGGATCCATGCGTGGACCGTTACCGTGAAGCGTGCATCGGGCGAGCCCGTGCACGGTGCGCGCATCGATGTCAGCGGCGGGATGCCTCAGCACGGGCACGGTCTGCCGACGCGCCCTCGCGTGGTCGACGGCGACGCAAGCGGGACGTATCGGCTGCAAGGGATGAAGTTCAGCATGCCCGGCTGGTGGACGATCACGCTGAAGGTCCGCGGCGCGCAGCGCGACGACGACGTGACGTTCAACGTCGTGTTGCCGCCGGTGGCGGCGTCATGACGGTCGACACGGGCGCCATGCCCGATTACTGGATGAGTTCCATTCACGGAGAGGCTTCAATGCGAAAAGTCATGCTGTACTGGATGATGGCGCTGCTCGCGCCGTTTGCATCGGGTATCGCGAACATGGCCCATGCGGGGCCGGCGAGCGAAGCGTCGGCGCCGGCCGCGGCCGCGCCCGCGGCGGCCCGCGCAGACCGGCTGCCCGCCTATCAGCCGCGCTTCGGGCGCACGCGCCCGATCGTCGCCGTCGTCGGCGAAAACTACTATACCGAGCTGACCGATTACGTCGTGCCCTATGGCATCGTCGCCGAATCGGGCGCGGCGGATCTCGTCGCGCTTGCGACGAAGCCGGGCCCCATCCGGATGTTCCCGGCCCCGATGAACGTCATCCCGGACGAAACCACCGCCCAGTTCGACGAGCGCGTGCCGCAAGGGGCGGACTATGTGATCGTGCCGGCCGTGCATCGCGACAGCGATCCGGCGCTGCTTGCGTGGGTGGCCGAGCAGGCGAAGAAGGGCGCGACGATCATCGGCGTGTGCGACGGCGTGTGGGTCGTCGCGCGCGCGGGGCTGCTGGAAGGCCGCCGCGCAACGGGGCACTGGTACTCGATGAACGATCTCCGCAAGAAGTTTGCCGATACGCGCTGGGTCGACGGCAAGCGTTACGTTGCCGATGGCAAGGTCGTCACGACGACCGGCGTCACCGCGACGATTCCGGTATCGCTGGCGCTCGTCGAGGCGCTCGCCGGGCGCGAACGCGCGCTGCAGGTCGCCGAGCGACTCGGCCGCCCTGCATGGTCGTCCGAGATCGCGAGCGACCGCTTCAACCTCGGGTTGCCGGCGATGGCGACGATCGCAACCAACTACGTGTCGTTCTGGTCGCATGAGGATTTCGGTATCCCGATCGCGCCGGGTGTCGACGAAATCGCGCTCGTGCTCGAGGCCGACGCCTATTCGACGACGTTCCGCTCGACCGCCTACACGGTGGCCGCGAGCCGCGAACCGGTGCGCACCCGGCGCGGGCTGACGATCGTTCCCGATCGCGTAGCCGGCGTCGACGCGCCGACGCGGATGCTGTCCGCGCCGATCACGCGCTACCCGTTGCATGCGCTCGACGCATCGCTGAATGCGATCTCGTCCGAGTTCGGCAAGCGCACGGCCGCGTGGGTCGCACTGCAGATGCAATATCCGGGCTACTGAGCTGCGCGTCGCAGCGTCGCCTGGTTCCTCCCCAAGCCTGTCGGTTCTCCGCCCGTTTTCGGGTGGGGGCCGAACTCGTCCCTGTCATTCCGTATTTGCCCCGGAGATTCCGATGCAGACGCATTCGATGGCGCGCCTGGGCGCCGCCGCGATCCTCGCACTCGCCTGCTGTGCCGCACACGCCGCGCCCGATCCGCAGCGCATCCTCGCCGCGAGCGATGCCGTTCGCAACCCGAGCGAGCCGTTCACGCTGAATGTCACGCTGACCCAGTACACCGACGGCAAGCAAACGGATTCGAACGCACTGACCGCCTACTCGCGGATCAACCCGACGAGCGGTCAGTTTCGCAGCCTGATTCGATTCGCCGCGCCGGCGCGCGACGCGAACAAGCTGATGCTCAAGAGCGGCAACGATCTGTGGTTTTTCGATCCGGCGAGCAAGGCGACGATCCGCATTTCGCCGCAGCAACGCTTGCTCGGGCAGGCGTCGAACGGCGATGTGGTCACGGTCAATTTCGCACAGGGATATCGTGCGCAGGTCGAGGCGGAGGAGGACGTGCAGGACGGCGAGCGCCAGACGCGCCGTGCGTACCGGTTGAAGCTCGTCCAGAGCGTATCCGACATGACGTATCACTCGATCGAAATGTGGATCGATACGACGGACTCGCGCCCCGTGAAGGCCCGTTTCTTCAGCGAAAGCGGCAAGCTCCTCAAGACGGCGTTCTATCGACGCTTTCAACAGCAGCTCGGCGCGTTGCGGCCCACCGAGATCGTGATCATCGACGGGCTCAATCCGAATCTCGTGACCGTGATGCGATATGCGGACTATGTGGCGAAGGAGATCCCGGATGCCTGGTTCCAGTCCGATTTCATGGCGCGTTTCCAGCCTGAATGATGACGCGAATCGGCATCGCCTGTATCGCGTTGGCCGGCATGGCGAGCGTATGCCATGCGAACGATGCGGAAGAGGCCGGACTGGCGCTTGCCGACGCGACGCCGGTGCAGAAGGTCGACGACGGCAAGTACCAGTTCAGTCTCGAGCCGGGCTTGCGTTTCGCCACCTTGCGGCCAGGCGGCACGCGGACGGCCACGCGCCTGTCGCTCGACCTGACGGCGCGTCATGCATTCTCGAATGGCTGGGGCATCAGTTTCGCCGATCGACTCGACCTGAACGGTCCGTGGCGCTTCGACGGCGACTCGGGCGCGATCAACACGCTGAAGGAGCTGTATGTGGACGGTCGCGTGGGCAGCGGTAGCACGCTGCTGCAGGCCGGTCGCGTCAATGTGCGGCTCGGTGTCGCCACCGGCTACAACCCCACCGACTTTTTCCGCGACAACGCAGTCCGTTCCGTGACCTCGGTGGATCCCGCGAGCCTGCGCGAGAACCGGCTCGGCACGGTGATGCTGCGCGGTCAGCAATTGTGGGCCGACGGTTCCGTCAGCGCGCTCGTCGCGCCGCGGATAGCGGATCGGCCAAACGACGCGTCGTTCTCGCCGGACTTCGGCGCAACGAACCAGCGCACGCGCTGGATGCTGCAGTTCAGCCAGCGCGTCATCTCGGATCTGTCGCCGCAGATCGTGATCTACGACGACGGGAAGCCCGGCAGTTCGCCGCAATTCGGCGTCAACCTGGTCCATCTCGTCAACAACGCGTGCGTCGGATACGTCGAGTGGTCGGGCGGGCGAGGGCCGTCGACGCTGGCACGCGCGCTCGGCCAGCCGTACAGCGATGTCGCGTTCCGCTGGAAACTCGCGACCGGCGCGACCTGCACGACGTCGCGCAATCTCTCCGTCACGCTGGAGTACGACCGGGACGGCGCCGCGCTCGATCGCGCGGGTTGGCAGGCGCTGCGCAATGGCCCGCCGGCCGGCTACGCCGCGTATCGAACGCTGGCGGCCGCCCAGCAGGACCCCACGACGCGCGACGGGCTCTTCGCGATGGTCAGGTGGCAGGACGCATGGATCCAGCGTCTGGATCTCTCCGGTTTCGTCAGGTTGAACCTCGCCGATCGCAGCCGGCTCACGTGGCTCGAGGCGCGTTATCGCTTCCCCAGAACCGATGTCGCGTTGCAATGGCAGATCAATGCGGGCGCGTCGTCGACCGAATACGGCGCGCTGCCGCAGTCGAATCTCTTTCAGTTGCTCGTCAAGCACTATTTGTGACGCGGCAGCGCCACCTGCTTCAAGGAGAAGAAGCGCATGAAACACTATGTGACGTCGGGCAACGATTTGCCGCAGTGGCCGTCGCCGATCAGCCATGCCGTGGTCGCGAACGACACCTGCTATCTCAGCGGCCAGCTTTCGCTGAACGCCGAAGGCCACTACGTGCCCGGGACGCCGGCCGAAGAAGCGCGGCGCGCGTTCGCGAACCTGTTCCGTGCGCTCGAAGCGGCGGGATTCAGCCCACGGGATCTCGTGTTCGTCGACATCGCGTTCTCCGACATCGGCGCACTCGAGGAGGTGAATGGCGTTTATGCCGACCTGTTTCCGGCGGATCGCCGGCCTGCGCGAACCGTCTATCAGGCGGCTGCGTTGCCGTTCGGCGGCCAGGTCAAGGTGATGGGCGTCGCCGTTCGCGACGCGTCGCGCTGACGAACGGCGGCGCGCGCGCTCAGCGCTCGACGATGGGGCCGGAAAACGCGCCGAGCAGCGCGACGAGTTGCCGTTGCTCGTCTTCCGACAACGCGATCCGTTTCAGTTCGCTGTGGCCGATCGTGGCCGCGGGCGCATCGGCGTAGTGGCGCATCACGGCGTCGAGCGACGCGAATTGGCCCGCGTGCATGTATGGCGGCCGCAGTGCGACGTTGCGCAGGCTCGGCGTCTTGAATGCGCCGAGCATGTGCGGATCGTCGGTCGAGATGAATTGCAGCTCCTCGCACTGCTCGGGCTTCGCATCGCTGAACGGCCCCAGGCAGTTGAATTCGTCGTGCAGTACCTTGTCGATCGCCGCCGCGCGACCGGCATCGGCAGCCGTCCCGTTACGCGACGGTACGCCGATGTTGTGAAACTGACGGTCGCTCAGCATGGGCCCGGTGTGACAGGTCATGCATTGGCCTTTGCTCACGAACAGGCGGAGGCCTGCTTTTTCGGTCGGGGTCAGCGCGGCGAGCTTGGCCGGGTCGCCGGTCAGGACGCCGTCGACGTAAGTATCGAAGCGCGAAGGCCCGTACTGCAGCGTCGCTTCATACGCCGCGATCGCCTTGCCGAGATTCGCGAACACGCGCGACACGTCGGTGCGGGTGCGTTCATCGAGCCGTTGCCATACCGCTTTCTCCGTGTCCGTGCCGAGCGGGCCGCCGTCGCGCGGCAGCGCGCTCAGGTCGGGCAGCGGTCCGAACAGCGGCTCGTAAGCGCTGCGGTAGTGCTCGGCAAGCACATGGGCGGCGCGCAGCCGGGTGCCGCCGTGTTCGTTGTGATCCTCGATCGGCCCGATCGCCTGCGACCACAAGCTATCCTTGCGGCCGTCCCAGAACAGCCACGGCGCATCGGTCGTGCCGATGACGGGCATCGTGCGACGCACGCCGATGCCCAGGCCGATCGCCAGCGGTCGCCTGTCTTCGAACTGGCGGTCGGGGGTGTGGCAGCTTGCACAGGCGATCGCGCCGTTTCGGCTGAACCGCGGATCGGAGAACAGACGCTTGCCGAGCTGCGCCGCTTGTGCGGACGCGGCCACGCGATTCGACGGGTCGACTTTGACGACGACGTTCGCGGGCAGGCGCATCGATTCGAGTTGCGCACGTTCGTCGGCGCGCCAGTGGTCCGGCGCGTCGGCGGTTTCGGCCACTGCATCGGCCGCGGGATCCGGCCATGCGATCCACACGACCATGGCGCCGATCACCGCGGCAGTCGCAAGCCGATGGTGGGTACGGGACCGCCGCCGCGCGCGACGGCCGGCATCACGCGATCGCATCGATCGTGCGCGATGCCGGCAGCAGTGCGCGCGTATTGCCCGACATCAACCACTTGCGTTGCACCGGCGCGACTGCCGCGAGCGGGCCGTCGGCGGCGAGGAACTGTTCCATGACCTTGCGATGGCCGCCCGAGTTGCGAAACACCGGCCAGTCGGTGCCGAACAGAATCTTGTGATTGATGTTCATGCGGAACAGCTCCGCGAGCGCGACCGACCATCCCTGAGGATGCTGCGAGCCGAGAAATGCGCTGACGTCGAGATACACGTTGGGCCGATACGCGCACTGTCGCGCGCAGGCGTCGACGTGATGGACGGCGCCGTGCGCGAGGATGAAGTTCACATCGGGAAAATCGAACGCCGCGCGATCGAGCAGATCCGGGTGCGAGTACGCAAACTCGAGCGCCGGGCTGGTCGGCCCCACGTGCAGAAGGACCGGCAACCGGTGGGCGCGACAGATTTCATACAGCGGGTACAGGCGCTTGTCGCTCGGACTGTAACCGCACGGCGGATAGAGTTTCAATCCGGAGAAGCCGTACTCGACCACGCCTTTCTCGAACAACGCGACACCGTCCGCGCCCCAACGCGGATCCATGCCGCCGAATACGTGAAAGCGTTCGCCGTGACGCTGCAGAATCGCATGATGCTCGGCATACATCTCGGCGATCGTGAGCTCGCTCTTCATCACGTACGTGAAATCGGGCAGCAACAGCACGGCCTGCTCGATGCCGGCCGACGTCATGTCGGCCACCAGGGCATCGCCGAAGTGGTCCTGGCTTTGCGCGAGATAGGTATCGAGCAGTTCCGCGCGCGATTTCCGTACGCCATTGGCGACGAGCCGGACATGAACGTTGGCGCAGAATCCCTCGAGGAACGCAATGGGGATGAAGCGCGTCGACGCGATGTGGCAGTGCGAGTCGATGATCGGCCCGTCGTAGATGGCGTGGCTCATACCGATGCTTGGGCGGGGGCGGGGGCGATGCGGTCGGCGTCGCGACTCACGAGCATGCCGAGCGCACGTTCCTTGAGGTCCGCGACGCGCTGCATCATGAAGTGACCGGCGTGCATCTTCCCGTTCGCCCGCGCGTAGTCCGGCAACGTGCCCCACGTCTGAAAACCGTAGTGCTCCCATACCCGGTGAGCGGGCGTGCCGTCTCGCACGTCGAGCGTCAACAGTTCGACATTGTCCCGATCGCATTGCAGCGCAATCTCGACGAACGCGGCGGGCAGCACGCCACCGCCGCGACACGCGTCATGGATCATCCCTTTCGCGAGATCGGTGATATGGCGATTGTTGGGGTTCAGGTTGCGGCGCAACGTGCACAGGCCGATCAGCTGCCCGGTGTTCGCGAAGATCGTCAGCAGGCGAACCTTCTCCGCGGCGAGATTCGAGCGCAGTTCCTCGAGATAGCGGTTCGCTTCCGCGTCCGTGATCGTTTCGGCGAAGCCGATGATCGGCGCGCTTTCGCTCGTGCGCCGCATCAGTTCGACGATCTGCGCGCCCAGCGCATCGTCGACGCCGTTCGTCCAGCGATACGTGACATGCGTGACGTTGGCCTTCGGCAACGCGATCGGATACTGTGCGCCGTCGGCAAGCAAGGTACGGATGGAGTCGTTCATGAGTGTCCCTTCCCTGGATCACGTGGTTTCGAGGGCCACGGCGCTTTCGGCGCGTGGCGGGGTCGTGGAGGTGCACAGGTCGTCGAGCACGGCCTGCAGGCCATGATCGATCAGCCACTGATCGTCGTAGATCGTGTCGAGATACTTGGTGCCGCTGTCGGGCAGCACGAGCACGATGTTGGCCGGACCTTGCAGGGTGGCGACGTAGCGGCGCGCGGCCTGCGCGATCGCGCCGGACGAACCGCCGAGCAGCAGCCCTTCGTCGAGCGCGAGGCGACGGCAGCCGACGAACGCATCGCGATCGACGATGCGCATCGTGTCGTCGACGAGATGAATCAGGATGTTGCCGGGCTGAAAACTGAGCCCCGCGCCGTTCTGCAGATGCGGCCGGTAGGTGCCGCCGAACACGACCGAACCGTCGGGCTCGACACCGATCACGCGGGTGGCCGGATCGCGCTCCTTCACATAGCGTGCGATGCCGCTCAGATGGCTGCCGGTGCTCGCGGACACGATCACGGCGTCGAGCCGATCGGCGAGCTGGGCGACGATTTCGGGCCCGGTGGAGTAATAGTGGGCGTCGATCGCGGCCGGATTGTTGTACTGATCGAGGTTCACGCAGTTCGGCACGCTCGCGGCGATCGCCTTCGCGACCGCAATGCGCTTGCGCTGATAGCTGCCCGTCTCGTCGGGGTGTTCCACCATCTCGACCTCTCCGCCGAAGGCTCGCACGAGATTGGCATTCGTCTTCGGCGTCTTCGGGTCGAGCACGCAAATGAAGCGATAGCCGCGCGTCGCGCACAGCATCGCAAGGGCGTGCCCCATGTTGCCCGACGTCGATTCGACGATCGACCAGCCCGGCTTGAGGCCGTGGTCGCGCTCGGCCTGGCGCAGCAACTGCAGCGCGCTTCGGTCCTTGACGCTGTTGCCGGGGTTGTAGCACTCGAGCTTTCCATACACGCGGATTCGCCTGTGTTCATTCGACAGGCTTTTCAGATACAGCAGCGGCGTATCGCCGATCAGTTCGACAAGGCTGTTTGCGTACATTCGACATCTCCGACCAGCGGGTTGGCGTTGGCTTGTGCGTCGTTTGCGAGTTGTACGACGCGATCGGCCGCGTGTGATCCGGCTTGCTTCACAGTGCGACTTTAGTGATCGATGCCCCGGGCCTGTAACTGTCCGAACGGGCATCGGAAGGCTCGTGCGTCACAGTTCGCCCGATTCCATCTCTATCTCGCCACGGTCGGCCGCCGGGACGAAGCGCAGTCTCGGGTGCGGCAGTGCGTCGGGTGTCAGCGCCGGATCGTCGACGAACATGCGGACGAGTTGCGCGAGGAGCGCCGCATTCTGATGAACCATGTGATGACTGCCGCCTTGGAGCTCGACCTGGATCGGGCGCAGCTGGGCCGACGTAATGGCTCGCGCTCGGATCGCGCATGTCATTTCGTCGTATTCCCCGGTCACGAGCAGCGCAGGGATGCCGGCGATCGATGCGTCGCGCTCGGCCTCGATTCGATGGGCACGAAAGTTCAGCAATTGCTGGCTGTATTCGATCATGTTCTCCGCCGACACGAACGGCGCGTGCAGCCAGTGGCGCGTCGCCGAATCGGGCAGCGCGAACATCGACGCATGTCCGCCTTCGCGCGCGTCGCTTCGTGCCCGCTTGTCCAGCAGCCCGATCATCGATTTGGCCATGCTGTCCGCGGCCTTCGGCATGCGCGCGACGAGCGAGCACATCGTATTGAGATTGTTTTCGTACGCGCTGTCCGCACCGTCGTAGTCCTGTGCGCCGGCGAACGACGGCGCGATCAGGCTCATCGACGCGATGCGGCCGGGCAGTGCGCGGGCGAGCGCCAGCGCATATCGGGCGCCCCCGCACCAGCTCGCGACGTGAATCGCGTCGATGCCCTCGACGTCGAGCAATTCGGTCACGCCGCGCGCGTAGCGGTCAGGCGCGTCGGGGGCCGAATAGTACGCGCGTGTCAGTCCGGAATCGGCAGGCGCGTCGTCTGCGTCGTCCGCCAGGTAGACGGAGAAATCCGACGGCAATCCGGTTGCGAAGTCGTGCCACACGTCGTGCGGGATGCCGAATGCATTGATGAGCAACATGGCCCGCGAGCCGCGCCCCGCATTCAGATACACATGCCCGCTGCCGGTCGTGATCCGGCGCGCCGACGGCAGGTCGACAACCCGCGGTGGGCTGCGCCGTTCGTGCAGGGCAGCGTGAGCGGCGACGCGCGCAGCGATTCGAGCCTGCCAGTCGAATCCGTCGCAGTGCAGCCGGTGGGAACGGATGTCGGCCGGGGGCACGTGCGCGTCGTCCGCATATCCGAGTATCCGTTCGGCATGCTTCAGATTCGTTTCGAGTAGAGCGAGAATGGCGTCCGGGCCGGCCTGGGCGGCGTCGGTTCGAGTCGGAACCGGCACCCAGCGCGCGACGCTTTCGGCGAGTTCGCGCCACGTAATACGCCGGCCACCATGCACGACGTGAAGGCCAGGCGACGCTTCCGTCGCTAGCCACGCCAGCACCGCTTCGGCCGTCAGCAGGCAAGCCGTGCCGGCCGCTTCGGCAGGCAACGTCAGCGGTTCTTGCTCGAAGTACGTATCGACGCGGCGGCGTACCTCGAACACGGTTTCCGCGACCGCGTCGGCGAGCGTGTCGAGTGACGATCGCGATACCGTACCCGCGGCGCCGATGGCCGCCGTGCCGTCCGCAAGCGCGTCGCCGAGCACGACGATGCTGGCGTTTTCGACGGATGCTGCCGCAACGTCGAGCGCGGCGGCAAGCGTTCGGGGCAAGGACGCGAATTCGCGTGTGCGACGAATTTCAGGATCGTCGACGACGATGGCGAGCCGCCCGGAACCGGGTGCATGCAATGCCTCGCGAAGTCGAGCGATGCGCGCGTATGCATCGAGTGCCGTAGCCGCTACGCCGTCCGATGCCGCGTCGCCGGCATCGGCCGCTGCGCGCATCGCGTCGAGGTCGCCGGCATCCAGCAGGCAGACACGGTCGTAGCCGCCGGCAGACGACATGCTGCGTGCGGCGAGCGGATGATCGTTCGTCGTCATCGCGTTACGCTTTCACGGACAACAGCATTTCCACCAGATCCACCGCGTCGCCGATGGTTTCGAGGTTCGCGACCTGTTCCGTGTGCGATGCGAAGCTGACGCCGAGCCGATCCTCGGTCAATGCCATCAGCGACAGCAGCGAAATCGAATCGAGCATCAGATCCGAGGTCAGCGACGTTTCCCGCGTCAGCATGTCCGGCGCGATATCGAGCGCGGCAATCTGCGGAATCAGTTCGGTAAGCGTAGCGAACACGTTCGCGTGGTCGTCCATCGGATTCTCCAAGTGCCGTAGGGGTTCCGCTTTATAGCGTCAAGCCACCGCACTGCCTACCTGCACTGACGTACAGGGTTGGCGTACCGATGAAACACTCGCCCGAACGGACAGGTTTCAGTCTTGAAAGCCGCCATTACATTGCCGGTTACCTCACCGACAGGGAACGATCATGACCCTCACTAACGAAGCCGTGCTGATGGACAAAGCGACGTTTTCCCGCGCGCTGCGCGAAACGCTGGACGAGCAGCTCACGCTCGATCACCCGATCTTCGCGGAGTTGTTCACGCCGCAGAAAAACTGGCGCTTGCTGAAGATCATCTCGCTCGAGGGCTACCAGATCACCCGGTACTTTCTCGAGTACATCGAGAATCTGTACTTCCGCTGCCCGTTCCCCGACCACAAGCGCCGGCTGCTGTACAACCTGTTCGAAGAGGAAACCGGGCGCTTCTCCAAAACGAAGAACCATGTCGAGCTCATGGAAGACTTCATTCGCGCGCAAAACATCAGCGACGACGAGCGCGATGCGTGGACGCCGTCCGCGGCCACGCGCGAGCTGATCGAGTATCGCCTCGAGAACTGCAAGGGCGAGGGTACCTACCATATCGGCGCCGCCGCGGTGATGATCGCGAGCGAGGGGCAGAGCCTGGAAACCCGCGCGGGCGACGCGCGCCACTCCATTCTGGCGAAGTGCTACGGGCTCACCGAGGAGGACACGCGATTCTTCTCGGTTCACCAGAAAGAGGACGTCGCGCACGTGGCCGAGGGCATCTCGCTCGTGACCGACCTGTGCACGACCGTGGAGATGCAGCAGGAAGCGCTGTTCGCGGTGCGCCACACGTGCAAGCTGTTCTGGAACATGTATGAAAGCGCCGCGCAAAAGTACTACGCGTCCGCGGAAGGCGTCGCGCACGCGTGACGGGACAACGCCGATGATGACCTTCGACGATCTCGTCGCGCGTTTGCGCGACAGCAGTCATACCCTGACCTTTGTCGACGACAAGGGCGCCGAAACCGTCCGGACCTTTCACGAACTGTTCGAAGACGTGCTCGCCACGGTCGAGCGCGGCAAGGCGATCGGCCTCGTTCCGGGCGCGCGCGTCGGCATCGCGGCGCCGAACGGCTATCCGTGGATGGTGTGGGATCTCGCGTGCATCGAGCTCGGCTGCGTATCGGTCGCGTTTCCGAACGATGGCCTGGCCGACACGTGCCGCGCATTGATCGAGCGCTACCGGCTGAGCGTGCTGGCCGTGGACGCTCGATGGCTCGATGCCGGCGAGACGATCGGCGGGCGGGTCGTGGATATCGATCCCGCCAGCCGGGGAGATTCGCACGCGCGCATCGAGCCGGTGCAGGTCGAGCATGCGCCCGATACCCATTCGCTCGTGTTCAGTTCAGGCACGACGGGCCGGACCAAGGGGCTCGTGATGAGCCGGCGCGGCACCGCGCACTTGCTCGGGCTGTATGGCGACGCATTCGGCGTCGTGCCGGGCGAGCGATTCCTGACGTTCCTGCCGTTCGCGAACTATCAGCAGCGGATGACGTATTACTTCTGCCTGTATCACGGGGTCGATCTCGTGTCGGTGCCGTTCCACGGGCTTTTTCCTGGGCTCAAGCGGCATCGTCCGACGTTCGTGATCGCACCGCCGGTGCTGTACGAGACGCTGCATACGCTGGCGCGAGCGGCCGCCGGGCCCGGTAGCGACCCGTCGACGCTCGCGGAGCGGTTGAGCGCGCTGACCGGCGGCAACATCCGCTACATGGTCACCGGGATGGCGCCGATCAAGCGCGCGGCGCTCGATTTCTTCTGGGATTGCGGGATCGCACTGTACGAGGCATTCGGGATCACCGAAGCCGGCATGGTCGCGTGGAACAAGCCCGGGCACGTGCGCGTCGGGACGGTCGGCCAGCCGGCGGAGCCGGGCAGCGTCTCGCTGCTGGAAGACGGCGAAGTCGTCGTCACACGGAGCGCATTGTTGTCGCTCGGCTACTTCGATGCGCCGGAGGAGGACAGTCGCGCGACGTTCATCGCACCGAATGCGGTCGCGACGGGCGACATCGCCGAATTCGACAGCGACGGCTTTCTGCGCGTCGTCGGTCGCAAGAAGGACGCGATCATCACGAGCAACGGCGAGAAATTCCATCCGGAGCCGATCGAGGCGCTGCTGTATCGCGATCCGCGTGTCGACGTGGCCGTCGTGATGGCGGGCGCGCAAGCGGGGCTCAGTGTCGTCATCGCGACGCGCCGGCCGGACGATCCCGAAGTCACCGACGCGCTGCGCGAGCTCGTCCGTGCGATCAACGGCACGTTGCCTGCGCAACGACAACTGGTGAAGGTGATCTTCACCGACCGCGCATTCGACGTCGAAGGCGGATTGCGCACGCGGAACCTCAAGCTCAATCGCCGCGCGATCGCGGACGCATTCCTGCAACACGCATGAGATCGCCGCCGTGCGCAGGCTGCCGCCTGCGCGCGGCGGCTCGCACGGACCTCATTCTGGACCCACCATGACGACGCATCCGAATCCGAACGTGTTTCAGATGGAAGTCGAACCGACCTCCATCATCGAGACGCTCGCCCATCATACCGAGCGGGACCCCGATCGCGTCGCGCTGACCATCCTGCGCGACGGCGAAGCGATCGAAAGCCAAAGCACGTTCGGCGATCTGCATGCCGGCATGATGCGCGTGGCGCGCGGGCTCGCGCAACTGACCGAGCCGGGCGCCCGCGTGCTGCTGCTGTTGCCGACGAGCGCCGAGTTCGTCTGCACCTTCTATGGATGTCTGGCGTCGGGGCGCGTCGCCGTGCCGGCCTACCACCCGCAACAGGTACGCAAGGTCGCGCAATGGGCGAAGCTGCACGCGATTGCCGACAACTGCGGCGCGACGCTGATCGTCGCGCCGGCGACGTCGATCGATACGCTCGAAACCCTGCGCGCGTCGCAGCAGCTGTTCACCGGCTGCGAGATCGTCACGTACGAAGCGCTCGTCGAGGCCGGTGCGCAGGACACGTCGGCGTTGCCGCGCATGCCGGCGCCGGATGATCTTGCGTTCCTTCAATACACGTCCGGATCGACGGGCACGCCGAAGGGCGTGATGATCACGCACGGCAACATCATCGACAATCAACGGTCGATTGCGCTGCTGATGCAGCACGATCGCGACACGCGCATGCTGTCGTGGCTGCCGCTGTATCACGACATGGGGCTGTCGATGCCGTTGCAACTGGCGTCGATCGGGCTGTCGGTGGTGCTGATGTCGCCGGTTGCGTTCGTCCAGCAGCCGGGCCGATGGTTGCGCGCGATTTCCGCCCACCGTGCGACGACGTCCGGCGGGCCGAATTTCGCGTATGCGCTTGCCGCTGCCGCGCTCAACGGAGGCGACGACGAGGGCCGGCTCGACCTGTCCAGCTGGCGCGTTGCGTTTTGCGGCGCGGAGCCGATTCATCGTCAGACCGTCACCGATTTTATCGACGCTGCACGCGCGCACGGCTTCGAGCCCGGCTCGTTCTATCCGTGCTACGGGATGGCCGAGGCGACCCTGATCGTATCGGGCGTGCCGTGCGGCGAAGGCGCCTATTTTCTGGACGTCGATAACGTGAAGCTCGCCGCGGGCATCGTTGAGCCGGTTCAGCCCGGCCACGCGAACGTGAAGAGTCTCGTGTCGTGCGGCGGCACGGCGCCCGGTACCGAGATCCGGATCGCAGGCCCCGACGGCCGCCCGGTGGCCGACCCGAACGGCGTGGGCGAGATCTGGGTGCATGGCGGCGCGATCGGCGTCGGCTACTACGGCAACCCGGAAGCGACACGGTCGACGTTCGGCGCGCATTTCGACGCCGAACCTGGCGCAGGTCCGTTCCTGCGCACCGGCGATCTCGGCGCGGTTGTCGACGGCCGCCTGTACGTGACCGGCCGCGTGAAGGACATGCTGATCGTTCGCGGTCGCAACCTGTATCCGCAGGATATCGAGGCATGCGTGCAGGACGCCGTGCCGGCGTTGCGCCGCGGGTGCGGCGCCGCCGTATCGGTGCAGGCGGACGGCGAGGAGAAGCTCGTGATCATCCAGGAAGTCGGCCGCACCGCGCGCCGGACGCTGGACCTCGACGCCACGCTGCGCGCGATGGTGGTTGCGATCGGCGAGGATTTCGGCGTCACGCCGCACGCGATCGTGCTGGTCGAGCCGGCGACCATCGAAAAGACGTCCAGCGGCAAGATCGCGCGCGCGCTGTGTCGCCGTGCGTATCTGCAAGGCGAGCTGCGCGCCGTCGCCAGCTGGACCGATGGCGCATATGCAGCCGATGCGGGTGCTCCGCAGGGCAGTGCGGTCGCACGGACTATCTCCCCGGAGGCAACCCATTCCGAGTCGATACTGCTCGAGCGCGAGATCGCGGACCGGATCGTACGGATCGTCGCC
Source organism: Burkholderia sp. BCC0044 (assembly GCF_902832955.1). Taxonomy (NCBI): domain Bacteria; kingdom Pseudomonadati; phylum Pseudomonadota; class Betaproteobacteria; order Burkholderiales; family Burkholderiaceae; genus Burkholderia; species Burkholderia sp. BCC0044. The sequence goes on from NZ_CADFDO010000011.1 coordinate 18,672, forward strand.
GAGCGGCTCAAGATCGCCGAGACGCAGGTGTCGCGCACGGCCGCGTGGGTCGAGATGGGTTTCGACTCGGTGAGCGCGCTCCAGTTTTCGTTGAAGGTGCAGCACGTGATCGGGCTCACGTTCGATGCAGCCGTGCTGTGGGACTGTTCGAACGTCGAGCAGCTTGCCGCGCATCTGGCGCGGATGCAGGGCGCCGCGGATGCGTTGCGATCGAGCGATGCGCCCGCATCGGCCGGCACGCAGGCCGATTTCGCGCCGGCCGACGGCGGGGCCGACGCGCCGCATACGCCGGAGCAGCTGGCGGCCCTCTCCGACGCGGAGGCCGAAGCGCTGCTGCTGAAAGCGCTGCAGCGCTGAGCCCCTCCCCCGGCAGTCCCGTTCCGCGAACGTCTGGAGTTGTACACATGATCGAGTCCCGTCGGGCGCCCGTCGCGCCCCTTACACCCGTGAAGCAAGCGTTGCTGAAGATAGACGCGCTGCAACGCGAACTGGCCGAAGCGCGCAGCGCGATGAACGAGCCGATCGCCATCGTCGGCATGGGCTGCCGCCTGCCCGGCGGCGCGGATTCCGCCGACGCGCTGTGGTCGATGCTCGCGGACGGGACCGACGCCGTCGGCCCCGTGCCGGCCGACCGATGGACCGATGCGATCTACGATCCGCGGCCGGGCCGTCGCGACACGAGCTACAGCCGGCATGGCGGATTCATCGACGACGTCGATCGTTTCGATGCGGGATTCTTCGGCGTGTCGGAGCGCGAGGCGCCGCACATCGATCCACAGCAGCGGCTGCTGCTCGAATGCACGTGGCGTGCCCTCGAAGATGCCGGCTTTTCGCGAGAGACGATCGCGTCGTACCGAGCCGGCGTGTTCGTCGGCTCGTCGGTCGACGACTACGCGCGCGTCAGCGAGGGCGTATCGGCCGACGCGCTCAGCTATGCGCAGACGTCGCTCGGTACCGCGCGGCCCTTCGCGGCCGGACGCATTTCCTACCTGTTCGGATTTCATGGCCCGGCGTTGCATCTCGACACCGCGTGCTCGTCGTCGCTCGTCGCGGTTCATTTGGCCTGCCATAGCCTGCGCACCCGCGAGTCCGACGTCGCATTCGCGGGCGGCGTCAACCTGATGCTGTCGCCGGAGATGACGATCGCGCTGAGCGAGCTTCAGGCGCTGTCGCCGAGCGGCCGCTGCCGGACGTTCGACGCGGCCGCCGACGGTTACGTGCGCGGCGAAGGCTGCGGCGTCGTCGCGCTGATGCGGCTGTCCGATGCGCGTGCGCAGCGCAGGCCGATCCGCGCGGTGATCCGCGGCTCCGCGGTCAATCACGACGGGCGCAGCAACGGGATGACGGCGCCGAACGGCCGCGCGCAACGCGACGTGATCCGCGAGGCGCTCGAACACGCGGGCGTCTCGCCGGCCGACGTCGACTACATCGAGGCGCACGGCACCGGTACGCCGCTCGGCGATCCGATCGAACTGCGTGCGCTGGAGGATGTGTACTGCCGCGACACGAATCGCAGCGGCGAGCTGTACGTCGGCAGCATCAAGACGAATATCGGGCACCTCGAATCGGCCGCCGCGGTCGCCGGGCTGATGAAGGTCGTCTGCGCGCTGCAAAAGGGTGAACTGCCGCGGCACCTGCATTTCGATACGCCGACTACGCACGTCGACTGGCAGACCAACGGCATTCGCGTCGCGACCGAGCATGCGGCATGGCCGTCGTCGCGACCGGGCCGGCGCGTCGCCGCGATCAGCTCGTTCGGCATGAGCGGCACGAATGCGCACCTGATCGTCGAGGCGTGGGAGGAGGCGCGCGCGGCCGAATCCGCAGCCGACGCCGCGCCGGCCGCGCTCGCGCGTTACGACATCTGGCCGTTGTCCGCGCACACGGCGCCGATGTTGAAACAGACGATCGAAGACTGCGCGGCGCACGTGCGGGCGGACGCTTCGCTGGCGCCGGATGCGGTGGCCAGCGCGTTGCGCGTCGCACGCGACAGCCACCGGCATCGCGTCGCGATCGTCGCGGATTCGCGCGATACGCTGCTCGATGCGCTGTCGGATGCGGCGCGGGCCGTGACCGTTCGCCACGTGCAACCCGGCGGCGTTCGAGACCGGCTCGCATTCCTGTTTACCGGGCAGGGCGCGCAGCGCGCTGGAATGGCTCGGCAGCTCTATCGGGATTTCGCGCCGTTTCGCGACGTGTTCGACGCATGCGACGGCCATATCGAGGCGCAAGGAGAACTGTCGCTCGTGGACGTGCTGTGGGGCGACCATCAGGACCGGATAAACGAAACGCGTTACACGCAGCCTGCGATGTTCGCGCTCGAGGTCGCGCTCGCGCGCCTGTGGATGCACTGGGGCGTCGTGCCCGAGGTCGTGATGGGCCACAGCATCGGCGAGTACGCGGCTGCGTGCATCGCCGGCGTGTTCTCGCTCGAGGACGGCTGCCGTCTCGTGGCGGCGCGCGGTCGTTTGATGGACACGCTCACCGCGCCTGGCCGTGCGCTCGCGGTGTTCGCAAGCGTGCGTCACGTGGCCGATGCCGTGCGCGACTACCCCGGGCGCGTCGCCATCGCCGCGGACAACGCCCCCGAGAGCGTACTGGTGTCGGGCGACCCGGACGCAATCGAATCGATCGAGCGGCTGTTCGCGTCGCGCGGCATCGCGACGAAGGCGCTGGCGGTATCGCGCGCATTCCATTCGCCGCTGATGGAGCCGATGCTCGCCGAATTCGGCGCCGTCGCCGCGACCGTGCGGTATCGCGCGCCTGCGATTCCGATCGTGTCCAATGTGACGGGCCGGTTCGAGGTCGAACGCCTGTGCGATCCCGCGTATTGGGTCGAGCACGTCCGGGCCACGGTGGCCTTCCGGGCAGGTGTGGACACGCTGCTCGACGACAAGGTGACGACGGTCATCGAGATCGGGCCCGGCAAGACGCTTTCAACGCTCGTCACCGCATGCATGGCGGACCGGGCAAGCGATGGCAACGTGATTGCGCTGCCGTCGATGAACAGTGACGGGCGCGAAACCGAGCAGTTGTTGCGTGCATTGGGACATGTCTATATGTGCGGCCGTCGTGTCGACTGGCATGCATACGAGCGCTCCCGAACCGGTGCGCCGATGCGGCACGCCGCGCGCCGCGGCGTGCTGCCGCCGTACCCGCTCGAAGCACGGCGTTACTGGGTGAATGCGCGGGAGCCGGCGCAGCGGGCGACCGTGCTGACGAGCGCAGCCGGCACGCGTCGGACCGCCGGTCACGGCGTGCTGGGCCAGCGTCTCGCGATCCCGGCATCGGACCATCGTCGCTACGAGAGCCACGTATCCGATCGGCATCTGCCGTTTCTGGGCGGACACCGTGTGCATGGGCAACTCGTGTTTCCGGCCGCAGGCTTCGTCGAAGCCCTGCTCGATGCCGCATCGCGGCGCGATGGCGCCGAGGCGGAATCCGGCGCCGGCTCGTGGCTCGTCGCGCATGAGGTGTCGTTCGACAACGCGCTCACGCTGGAGCCGGGCAAGGCGGTGACGTTCGGCACGGTCGTGCACGCAGCAGATGGTCCGCATTCTTCCGGCGACGAAGGCACGCGGATCGACATTCACGCCTGTCACGACACGGCCGCTGCCAAACCCGAATGGACGTTGCAATGCGCTGCGCGGATCGGGACGACGCACGGCGTACCCGACGTGCCGGCACTTGACGAATGGCGTGCGCAATGCGGCGACGCGTTGCCTGTCGACGGTTTCTACGAGCGCCTGCAAGCGACCGGCCTCGAATATGGCGGCGCGTTTCGCTCGATTCGCGCGCTGTCGCGTGGCGGCGATGCGGCGCTGGCCCGAATCGAAATGGAGCCGAATGGTGCGGACGATCTCGCCCGCATCGTTCATCCGGCGCTGCTCGACAATGCGTTTCAGGCCGTCGCGGGCGCGCTATGGGATGCAGACCTGAACACCGCCTTCGTGCCGATCGGCATCGAACGGATCGCTTGCATGCCGATGCCCGGCGCGCGGGCGGTGTGGTGCGCGGTGCGGGCCCGGGTGAAGCGCAGCCTGGCTACTGCGGACCTCTGGTTATACGACGATGCGGGCTGCTGCGTCGCGGTCGTCTCCGGACTGCGGCTGATGGCCGTCGACCCGCACCGATTTCAGCGGCCCGTGGAGCCTGTCGCACTGAATACGCTCGTCTGGCGGCCGGTTGCGGCCACACAGGAAGCGGCCGACGCACGCGCGAACGTCGTGCTGATCGGCAACGGTTCCGCGCTGGACGCGATGCTGGCGCAGGCCTGTGAAGACGCCGGCGACGCGTGTGCGATCGCGGCGCTGCCCGTGGACGACATGTTCGACGACGATGCAGGTGCCCGGCGCATTCGTGCTGCGCTCGACGATGCACTCGCCGGCCCGGATGCACGACGTACCGTGCTGCTCTACGTGTGGCCGTCGGATGACGACACGGCATCGGAAGACGAACTCGCCGCGGTCGGCGCAGCCTACCGGCGCTTCGCGAACCTCTGGCGCGAAGTGCAATCGGCCCGCTGGCCGCAGGGCACACCGGCCCTGTGCATCGTGACCCAAGCGGCGCAGCGCGTGCCCGGCATCGACGTGCGCGTATCGCCGTTTCAGGCGGCCGCGTGGGGCGTCGCCCGCAGCCTGATGCACGAGAGCGGCGACATTCCTGTGTGTGTGGTCGATCTGCCGGCGCCCGACGCGACGTCTTGCGCGAGTGCGCTGACCGCGCTGGCGGGCGCCGCGGCGACCAGTGAGACGCAGTTCGTGTCGCATGGCGATAACGTGTACGTCCCGCGGCTCGTCGCACGCGACGCCGGTGCGGCACAACCGCTCGCGCGCGGCGCCTATCTGGTGACGGGTGGGCGCGGTGCAATCGGCACGCGGGTGATCGAGCAACTGATCCGGAATGGCGTGCCGAAGATCGTGTCCGCCAGCCGCCAGGTGCCGGCCGACAGCGAACGCGCGCGGCTTGCGTCGATCGCCGATGCGCACGGCACGATCGTCGAATTCGTGGCGGCCGACGTTGCCGCGGCCGCCGACATGGACGCGCTCGTCCATGCGCTCGCGGCAGATGCCGCGCATCCGCTGGTGGGTGTCCTGCACGCGGCGGGCACGCTCGACGACGGCCTGCTTGCGACCCAGCCGATGACTGACGTATTGAAGGTGCTCGCGCCGAAAGTCGCGGGTACGTTGAATCTGCATCGTGCGACCGCGCATCTGCCGCTGCGGCACTTCGTGTCGTTTTCGTCGATCGTGGCCTGCATCGGCTCCCCGGGGCAATGTGCGTACGCCGCTGCGAACGCCTATGTGGACGCGCTGACGGCCTCGCGTAACCAGGATGGCTTGCCCGGGCACACGATGAACTGGGGCCTGTGGGGCGGCAACGGGATGGTCGATCAGCTCGACGCGCTGCAATTGCGCCGCATCGCATCGTTCGGTCTCAAGCCGATCGAGCCGGACGTCGCGCTGCGCCTGTTCGACACGCTGGTCGCCGAACCCGACGGGCAGACGCAGATCTGGAGCGTGGAAGTCGATACGCTGATCAAGCGTAGCCCGAGTCGTGCGATGGGGGCGCTGTTGTCGGAGCTCGTGCCGCCAACGCCCGCGGCGAATCGCCCGGCCAGCACCGGGGCCGGCTTGCGCGAACGCATGGCGGCGTTGCCGGACGACGAGCGCATGCAGTTGCTGCGCGGGCACCTGACCGATGCAATCGCCACGACCCTGCATACGTCGAACGAACGGATCGCGCCGGATATCCCGCTGATCGAGCTTGGGCTCGATTCGCTGATGGCCGCGGAATTCCGCAATGCATTGCGCAGCGAGCTGGGCGTCGATGTTCCGTTCGGGCGATTGCTCGAAGGCGCGACCGTCGACGACGTCGTGCGCACCATCATGGCGACGCTCGAGCGCAGCGAGTCGCGGGCTATCGACGGAACCCCGCCGTCGCGCGTCGCGGACCGGATCGACGTGGTGTCCGCAGAAGCGACGTTCGGCGTGGAAATGGAAGGAGGGGAGCTGTGAGCTCGATCGAATTCATCAACGAACTGGCCGGGCGGGGCATCGAGCTCTGGACCCAGGACGGCAAGCTGCAATACAAGGCGCCGAAGGGCGCCGTGACACCTTCGCTCGTCGACGAGCTGAAGACCCACAAGGCGACGCTCATCGCGCTGCTCGAGCAATTTGCGGGAACGGCGGGCACCTACCCGCTTTCGTTCGCGCAGAAATCGCTGTGGTCGCTGCATCAGCTCAATCCCGACAGCGCGGCGTACAACGTGACGTACGCGACGCGCGTCGACGACGATGTCGACCTATCCACGCTGCGCCGCTGCGTCGACTATCTGATCGCACGCCACCCGATCCTGCGCACCGCGTACCGCGTGATCGATGGGGAGCCGCATCAGCAGGTAGGGTCGCAAGCGCGCGCGCAGTTCTCGGTCGATCGCGTGTTTGCGGCCGACGAAGCCGCGATCCGCCGGTGGATCGACGAGGAGTCGAATCGCCCGTTCGACCTGACGCAATCGCCGATCCGGCTCAAGCTGCTGCTGAACGAGCGGGATGATGCCGACGCGATTCGCGTGGTGCTGCTGTTGAACGTTCACCACATCGCCGCCGATTTCTGGTCGCTCGAGATCCTGCTCAACGAGCTTCGCACGCTCTACCGGCTCGCATGCGCGGGGGAGCCGCTGAAGTTGCCGCCTCTGCCGGTGCAGTACAAGGATTGCGTCGAACACGAGCGCGCACGGCTCGACGGCGCGGAAGGCGAGCATCTCGCGGCGTTCTGGCGGCGCGAGCTGGCGCACGGATTTCCGGCGCTGAGCCTGGCGACCGACCGGTTGCGCCCGCCGCGCAAAACCGAGCATGGCCGCGTATACGACCGGTCGCTCGGCGCGACGCTATCGCATCAGGTGCGCGCTGCCGCGAAGCAACTGCGCGTGACGCCGTACATGTTGCTGCTCGCGGTCTATCAGTTGCATCTTTACCTCCATACCGGGCAGGCGCGGTGGATGATCGGCGCGCCGACTTCCGGGCGCAACGCGCCGGGCAGCGAGAGCGTGGTCGGTCATTTCGTGAACACGGTCGTGCTCGCGTGTGAAGTCCGGCCGGACGATTCGTTCGACGACCTGCTGCGACGCACGCGCGAAATGATGCTGCGTGTGCTCGATCACCAGGATTATCCGTTTCCGTTGCTGGTCGATGCACTGCGTCCGGCGCGCGATCCGAGCCGATCGCCGATCTACCAGGTGATGTACAACTGGAACCAGGCCCGCGGCGATTTCGCCGCCGAAGCAGGGAGCGGCGTGCCGTTCTATCGTGAGCGTCTCGCCGCATCGAGCACCGGTACGCGCGGCGCGACGCACGACCTGACGCTCAACGTGCAGGATCTCGGCGACGAATATCTGACGGCCTGGACGTTCAATACGGATCTGTTCGAGATCGCGACCATCGAGCGATTCGCGAGCCAGTATGCGCATCTCGTCGAGCAGGTGGTGGCCGACACCACCCGTTCCCTGCACCAATACGCACTCGCGACCGAGTCGATCGACGATGCGCGGAACCGCATTGCCGAAGCCGACGCATTCGTGGGCCGCGCGGCCCGAGCCGAATCCGATGTGCAGCACGATGCCTCGCGCGTGGTCTGGCAATTCGACGATCGCGCGATCCGCCACGGTGATGTCGAGGATGCGGTTCGCGCCGTCCGTGCGCAACTGGACGCCATCGGGATCGGTGTCGGCAAACGTGTCGAACTCCGGTTGCGAAGTGTCGCCGAGCGCGCGGTCGCGTTGCTCGCCATCCGCGCCGTCGGCGCGTGCTATACCGTGTCGGCCGATACGGCCGACGCAGTGTGCCGCAGTCGCAGCGATAGCTGGTCCGGCTGGGATATCGACGCGGTCGAAGTAGTGCATGCGCGCGGCGACGGCGTTGCCGCTGGCGAGGCGTCGGCGGTCGAACCGCTGCTCGACTATGTCGGTCAATTGCTCCATCTCGACGCCGACGCAACGGCGCTCGTTCCGCACGGCGCGCATGACTGGCTCTCGGCAGCGACACTTGCCCAGGCCGTGCTTGTCGGCGGCGCGGCTCGGCTGTCCGGGCGGGCCGCGATCGATGCGCTCGCTTCCGGCGATCCTTCGATCGCGGACCTCGCGTACGCCGAACTCGACCGGTTGCTCGCGGACGGCCCATCGCTCATCCTGCCGTCGCTTTTGTTGCAACGTGCCGATGTCGCCGGCATGGGTCGGGCACGCACACTTGTCGCTTATGGCGAGCATCCGCATACGTTGACGTCGTTCGTTGCCGCCAACCGGATACCCGCAGCGGCGTACTTCGTCCCGGTGCAGTATGCGGACACCGGCTCGACGCTGTGCGCGTTCGCTGCGGGGCCGGACGGCTGGCAATTGCTGGCGCCGTCGTATCCGGGACGCATTGCGTTCGCGCTCGGAGCGTCCCGAAGCTTCGCGGACGATCGCCAGGCCGGAAAACTGCATTTCTTCGACGGCTCGTCGACCCGCGCGTCGGTTGACGTGATTCCGCTCGAAACCGCATCCCCGGATAGCCGGTTGATATCCACCGGCGTTTCGGTCGTACGCCGTGGCGGCGACCTGCTGTGCGCGGATCCGTCGTTACGCGTGGCGCGTCACCGGCCCGTGCCGATCGAGATCGGCACGGTCGAGCGGGCGATCTCCGCGATCCCCGGCGTGGCTGCCGTCGCCTGTGCGTGCGTCGTCCGGGACACGCAGGAAATGCTGGTCGCCTATCTCGTCGCGGATGACGGCCACGTGGATGCGCATGCACTCGAAAATGCGGTTCGCGCCGCATTGAAGCATGCGTTGCCGGACGCAATGCATCCTGACGCGATCATGGTGCTCGACCGGCTGCCGCTCGACGCGGGCGGCGCACTCGATGCGGGCGGCCTCCCGTTGCCTCGCGCAAACGAGCGCGTCGACCGTAGCGCGTCGACCGACATCGAACGCAAACTCGCCGCGATCTGGGCCGACGTCCTCGGCCAGCCGTCGGTCGGCGTCGATCACGATTTCTTCGAACTGGGCGGCGATTCGATTCTCGCCGCGGTCATCGTATCCCGCGCCGCGCTCGACGGCATGTATTTGAAACCGCAGGACATCTTCCTGCATACGACGGTGGCGAGTCTGTCGACGGTGGTGCGCGAGACGCCGGGCCTCGAGGTCGATCAGGGGCCGGTGCACGGCGAGACGGTGCTCGGCCCGGCGGCACAATGGTTCATCGAGCGCGTCGACGTCGATCGCTCGCACTTCAACCAGGCGTTGCTCGTTCCGCTCGGCGAGACGCCCGACGCGAACATCATGGCCGAGGCGATCCGCGTCGTGATGCGCCATCACGACGTGCTGCGCTCGCGTTTCGTCGCGCACGGCGACGGAATGCGGCACGTGTTTGCGGGCGACAGTGGAACCGAAGCCGCCGATTTTGCGATCGTCCGGTGTATCGACTCGGCTGGCCGGCATTGCGAACGCATGTGGCGCGACGCGATCGACGCCGCACAGAGCAGCCTCGACCTCGACGGCGGCCGGCTCATGGCGGTCAGGTGGCTCGAGAGCACCAGCGTGTCGAGCAGCCGGCTGTTGATCGTTGTCCATCACCTGGCGATCGACGGTGTGTCCTGGAGCATCCTGCTGCAGGATCTGGCGGACTGCTATCTGCGCTTGCGTGACCGCACGGCGGCGGCGTTGCCGCTGAAGACGAGCTCCGTGAAGGCGTGGGTCGACCAGTGGCTCGCGCTGACGCAGGGCGATGCGCTCGACGACGATCGCCGCTACTGGAGCAGGGTGAACGCCCAGGTGTGCGACGTGCTGGGCGGGCCGAAGCGGGTGGCACTGATGCGTCACGGGCTGACCTCGATCGTTCAGCACGCGTATCAGGAGTCGTCGCTCAGTTGCGCGATCACGCTCGATGCGGAATTGACGCACGCGTTTCGAACCACGGCGCCGCGTGCCTACGGCACCGACGCAAACGATCTGCTCATCGCCGCGCTGCACGCGGGTTTTCATGCATGGAGCGGCAGCGATGCGTTGCTGGTGGACGTCGAGGGGCATGGCCGGGACGGGCTCGGCGACTCGATCGACCTGAGCCGCACGGTCGGCTGGTTCACGTCCATCTATCCGGTGTTGATCGACGCGCCGGCTAACGCCGCGGATCCGTCGGCGCTCATCAAGTCGGTCAAGGCGCGACTGCGCGAGGTGCCGCGCAAGGGTGCGAGCTATGGCGTCCTGCGCTATCTCGACGCGAAGCAGCAGGCCGGCGATGACGCGCTGGCGTCGTTTCCGCGCGCACCGATCCTGTTTACCTATCTCGGTCAACTGGAGCAGTTGTCGGGGCCGTCGTCGCCGTTGTACGGCGGGCCGCCCGAACCGGCGCCGGGCATCCGCAGCCCGCGCCAGCGGCGCACGCACCTGCTGGACATCGTCGCGTACGTGTCGCGCGGCAGGCTGACGGTGGAGTCCAGCTTCTTCGGGGTGCCGGGCGTCGACGAAAGCGTCGGCTGCCTGATGTGCCGCGTCGAAGAGGCGCTGACGATGCTGATTCGTCATTGCAGCGCCGACGGGGTGGGCAGTCTGACACCCGACGACGTTCCCCAACTCGATGTCGACCAGGACGCGCTTGATGCGCTGCTGGAAGAAATCGACGCACTCGAGCGCTGAACGCGGCGGCGCGCGATACCGCGCGTTCGTCGAGCATGATCGCACCAGGAATACAGGATGACCCGAAACGTCGATACGATTTACCCGCTCACGCCTCTGCAGCGAGGCATGCTCCACCATTCGCGACTCGATCCGGCCTCCGGCATCTACGTCGAGCAATTTTCCTGCGTATTGCACGGCGCGCTGGACCTCGACCGATTCCGCGGCGCGTGGGAAGCGGTCGTGCATCGCCACGACGCACTCAAGACGCTGTTCATTCGTCTGCACGAAGAGAATCCGTTGCAGGTCGTCCGGCATACGGTCGGGTTGCCGTTCGAGGTGATCGACTGGCGCGATCAGGCGGCCGACGAGCAAGCCGGTCGATTCGATCGATTGCTCGCGAGCGATCGTGCACGCGGCTTCGATTTCAGCGTCGCGCCGCTGATGCGCGTCACGCTGATCCAGCTCGGTCACGAGCGGCATCGGTTCCTCTGGACCTATCACCACGCGATCCTCGACGGCTGGTCGATGCCGTTGCTGCTCGGCGAGGTCTTTCAGCGCTATTCGCGCCCGGATGCGCCGCTTCCTGCAATCGCGCGGGACTATCGCGACTACGTTGCGTGGCTGCGCACCCGCAATGGCGACAGTTCGCTCGACTATTGGCGCGATCTGTTGCGCGGCTATCGCAGGCCGGCAGGATTCGCGCCGTCGGTCTTCCCTTCGCCGGCGAACGGCGCCGCAGTCGGCGCCGACACGCGCCGCACGCTGTCGACCCGGGCCGACACGATGCCGGCCGGATGGATGGAGACGGCCGGCCGCGCATGCCGCGTCGCGCGGGTGACGCTCAATACGCTTTGCCAGGGGGCGTGGGCGATGCTGCTTGCGCGCTACGGCGGTTGCAACGACGTCGTCGGCGGCATCGTCGTATCGGGGCGTGCCGCGGAGGTGGACGGCATCGAACGCATGGCCGGCCTGTTCATCAACACGCTTCCGTGGCGTGCGACGCTCGACGGCGAGCTCGATACGGCCGACTGGCTGCGACGCGTGCAAGCCGACACGCAACGGCTGGAACAGCATGCGCACAGCGCGCTCACGGACGTATTGAAATGCAGCGAAGTGCCGCGCCAGCAATCGCTCTTCGATACGCTTTACGTATTCGAGAACTATCCAGGCCGGGACGCGTTCGATCGGCTCGCGGCGAGTTGCGGGTGGCGGATCGACGACCCGCGCGCGGTCGAGGAAACGAGTTATGCATTGGCGCTCGTCGTATTGCCGACGGATACGCTGACTTTTCAGTTGACCTACGACACCGCTCGCTTCGACGCGGCGTTTATTGAACGCCTGGCTTCGCAATACCGCAGGCTCCTTGAAATCCTGGTCGACGCGACCCCGCGAAAAGTGTGCGATCTCGTGCTCGATGCGCGACCCTCGACGGGTACCGGCGGGGCGTTCGACGCATCCGCACGGGCACCGATTGGCGACGCGACGTTGTCGGCGCATATCGCCGCGCATGCCGCTCGCACGCCGAATCGAATCGCTTTTTCCCGACGCGACGGTCGCCAGTCGTCGGTCGGTGCGCACGACGTCACCTATGGAACGATTGCCGATCGCGTGCAGCGTGCCGTTCGGCAATGGCGGCGTTTCGGCTATCGGCCGGGCGAGCGCGTGCTGGTTGCATGCGATGACGCCGTCTCCGGGCTGGTGTTGCTGCTGTCCGGGCTGACGTATGGCGTCGATTGCGTGATGACCGACCCGAACCTGCCGTCGTCCGCGTTCGATGCGATCGTCGATGGCGGCTGGTCGCCGGAACCGCTGCGAAGCTGCGTGACGACCGCGCAGCATACGCCGCTGGCAGGCGTCATGTGTTACGTCTTCGACGAGCAGGACCCGATGTACGGGCAAATCGACGGTATGCTCGACGATCACTCGGATCCGGTGCAGGGCGCCTGTTCGTTGCTGCGGCGCGATATCGATGGCGATTGGCGTGTCATGCGTTATACGCATGCTCAGCTCGTCGAAGCCGCGCGCGCGTTCGGCGCGACGTTGCCGGCCGGGGCGTCGCGAGAGGTTGCGTTGGGCGAGGGGCCGCTGTCGCATACGGCGTTGTGGACGGTACTGGGCGCACTGAGCGCCGGGCTGTCGCTGCATCAGATCGCGAACGCTGGCGATCCCGCGTTTCTGCTGCAAGCGGCGTCTCCGGATGCGCACTGGCACGGTGTCGTCCTGAGTCCGGAAGCGACGCGTCGTATCATCCGCGCCTCCTCGACGCTGTCGGCCGGCGCGCTTCGCGCCGACTGGATCATGACCGACGCACGCTCGTTGACGCGCGAGGACGCCGCGAGGCTCGCCGAGCTCGCACCATCCGCGCAACGCTTCCGGCAATTGTGCTGGCCTGCGTGGTCGCTCCCGCATGCGGTTTCACTTGCCGATGGATTCGATCGCCTCGAAGCGGGCGTGGTATCGGCATCGGCAGATCGATCCGTGTTCGTCGCCGACACCCATCTGAACCCGGCGGCTGGCGACGCGCTCGGTACGCTCGTCGTGTCGGGGTATTCGGTGCCCGAGCTGATGTGGCGCAACGGCAGGCCGGACCGCGATAACCTGACCGTCACGCGCAACGGTACGTGGTTGCGCACGGCGCTGGACGCGTGGCAGACGGAGCGTGGCTGTCATACGTGGCTGCCTGATCGACGCGCGTGTTCCGAAGCGATGACGGCGGACTGGCTCGATGTCGAAGCCGACGTTGCCCGGCAGGCGGGGGTCGACGAGGTCGCGCTCGTCGAGCGAATCGCCGAAAGCGGCAAATGGGAATATGCGCTGTTCCATCAGCACGCGACGGCCGACGCCGCGGACATCGTGCGCCGTCTCGCCGGGGAGCGCGGCATGCCGGCACTGTCCGCCGGCGCGATCGTCGCGCTCGCGGCTCTGCCGCGTTCCGCGAACGGGCGGATCGACCGGCTCCGGCTACTGTCCGGTGACGTCGAGGTGCGCCAGCCTGATCGGCATGCGGCGCCTCGCGACATGGTGGAAATGGCGATTCACGACATCTGGAGCGTGTTGCTCAAGCAGCAACGAATCGGCATTCACGACAATTACTTCGATCTCGGCGGGGATTCGCTGCAAGCCACCGTGATGCTGTATCAGGTCGGCGAGCGGCTTCAGCAGCCGATCGACATGGAAACGCTGCTGGCCGCGCCGACGATCGCCGGCCTGGCTGCCAGCATCGCGAACGGCAATGTGCGTCGCGATACGCCGGCCGTCGATTTGCCGGGCGAAGCGCGGCTCGACCCGGCAATCGAGACGCGGCAACCGTATGCGTTGCGCCCGTATCGCACGGTGTTGCTCACCGGCGCGACGGGGTTCCTCGGCGTGCACCTGCTTCATACGCTGCTCGCGACGACCGACGCACGCGTGATGTGCGTGGTCCGCGCCGACGATCCGGCTGCCGGCGTACGACGCATCGAGGCCGCGATGCAGTCGCACGGCTTGTGGGATGCGCAGCACCGCGATCGGATCGTGGCCGTGCCGGGCGATCTTGGCGAACCGAACCTGGGCTTGTCGGCGGCGGCATTCGACGCGCTCGCAAGCGAGATCGATGCGATCTACCACAACGGCGCGCTGGTCAATTTCGTTTATCCGTACGCGACGCTGAAGCAGGTCAACGTGCTGGCGACCCAGGACATCGTCAGACTGGCGAGCCTGCATCGCGTGACGCCGATTCACTACGTGTCCACGGTCGGCACGCTCGACCGTTATTCGGATGCGTTGCCGGAAACGCTCGCGGTGCCGTTCCACGAACACCTGACGAGCGGCTATGAACAGAGCAAATGGGTCGCCGAACAGTTGCTCGCGCAGGCGCAGGCGCGCGGCGTTCCCGTCACGGTCTATCGCCCGGCGCGGATCGTCGGGCATGCGGTGAGCGGGCGGATGAACCTGGACGATCTGTTCTGCCGATTGATCAAGGGCATCATATTGTTCGGAAAGGCGCCGCGCGACGTCGGGTTCGACAACATCCTGCCGGTCGACGTCGTCAGCCGGATCATCGTCCGCGCGTCGCTCGACCCGACTGCCGCGGGGCATGGCGTGCATGTGATCAACCCGCGCTGGAACTCGCTGGACGCGCTGGTCGATTTCATCGAAGACGAAGGCTTCCCGATCGAACGGATGAGCTACGACGCGTGGCTCGCGGCATTGGCGGAACATGTCCGGCAGGACCCGGCGCATCCGCTTTCGATGCTGATTCCGGTACTCAAGAAATTGAATCCCGCCGCGGATCCGACGGTCGGGCGCATTCTTCCGATCGAGGTCACCCAACTGAAGCGGCTCGCGGGTGACGTGCTCGCATCGGGGCTACGTCCGGCCAACGACTGGTTGCGCACGTTCTTCGACTACTTCTACGAAGACGGTTTTCTCGAGCAGCCGCATGAAAAGCTGGTCACCGCATGAGGGGCGGTTCGCCGGTCCGACCGAGCGCAAAACGATGATCTGACGTCGGCGCCGTCGGGTCGCGGCGACCGATCCTCATCGAATCGCCGATGCCGGGGAAGGCGGACCCGCCTTCGTCCCGGTTTCCGCATTGCCCGAAAGCGATGCGTTGGCTCCTGGCAGGTCGAGCGGTTCGAGTCGGCATCGAAACGATATCTGCCGACCGTGTTCGATGGCGCACATGCGCAAGGCCGCCAGGCAGCCGCGCTTTCGTCGGTGAGAGGATGCCGTTCGCGAACATCACCGAAGTGTTGCGCTCGATCGGCCCTGGATCGACGAGACGACCCCTGCCCATTGCCCGCGCGCCATGCATGAATAGCAGGGCTCCCGACCGCTGGCCGACACGGGCAGCATGTCCGATCGACACCTAGACGACAGACGATACAAAAGTGCCGTTCCGGCCCGCCCGGCCCGCTCCGATAACATTCTCCGGAACGCAATCAACCACCATATCCGACGATCGCGTGGCCATCGTTTCGTGCGCTGCCCGTCCTTCGTGAGGCGATTCCGCCGTCGCGCGCTCGTGCTGCGGCACAATGTCGGTTCGCATCGGTATCGCGTGCTTCCCCGCGATCCGCACCGACGGAGAACCCATGTCGCTATCCGCTTTCAGGTACCATCCCGACCCGCTCGCACCGGGCGGCGCGATCCGGTCCGGCGCGTGTCGCGCATGCGGCGGCAAGCCCGGCGGCTACCGGGACGACGCTTGACGGCCCGGCCCGTGCGAGCGGCATCGCTCCTTCGCCATGAAACAGAGGAACCTTCGTGAAGTTCATCCACGCGGCAGACATTCACCTTGACAGCCCGTTGCACGGCCTGAGCGCATACCCCGATGCGCCGGCCGCGCAGTTGCGCAACGCGTCGCGCGAGGCGCTTCGGCAACTCGTGGATCGTGCGATCGAGGAGGAAGTCGCGTTCCTCGTGATCGCGGGCGACCTGTACGACGGCGACTGGAAGGATCACAACACCGGCATCTTCTTCGGCCAGCAGATGGGGCGCCTGCGCAAGGCGGGCATCCGCGCGTTCGTCCTCGGCGGCAACCACGACGCCGAGAGCGAGATGACGAAGAAGCTGACGCTGCCCGACAACGTCACCGTGTTCGGCCACCGCAAGCCGGAAACCGTCAGGCTGCCGGAATTCGACGTCGCGCTGCACGGGCAGAGCTTCAAGGACAAGGCCGTCGTCGACAATCTCGCGATCGGCTATCCGGACCCGGTGCCCGGGTACTACAACATCGGCGTGCTGCACACGGCGCTCGAAGGCTACGCGGCGCACGCGAACTACGCGCCGTGCACGCTGGCCGAACTGCACGCGAAAGGCTACGACTACTGGGCGCTCGGCCACGTGCACGAATTCCAGCAATGGACGGGCGCGTCCACCGTCGTGTTTCCCGGCAACCTGCAGGGGCGCCATATCCGCGAGACGGGCCGGCGCGGCGCGGTGCTCGTGACGGTCGAGCAAGGCCGCACGCAGGTCGAGCGCCTGTATCTCGACGTGCTGCGCTGGGAAGCCGTGTCGGTCGATGCGTCCGATTGCCTGTCGGTGGCCGACCTGTCGAGAAAGATCGGCCAGTCGCTGGAGGCGCTGTTGAGCGTCGACGGGCACGTGCCGCGCGCGGTGCGCGTCACCGTCACCGGGCGCACGCCCGCGCACGGCCTCTTTTTCGGCCGCGCGCCGCAGTTGCGTGCGGAAGTGCTGAACCAGATCGGCATCATCGGCAACGAGCGGCTGTGGCTCGAGAAGGTTCGGCTCGCGACGTCCTCGGCCGACCGGCAGCCGGGCGAAAGCGAGCCGCTCGAAGCGCTGGAGGACCTGAAGCAGATCCTGGCCGACGCCGCGCACGATCCGGATTTTCTCGCGCTGCTCGACCGCGACCTGAAGCCGTTCATCGGCAAGGTCCGCAGCGACGTGAAGGAGGATGTGCCGTTGCTGACGATGGCGCGCGCGGGCGAGCTGACCGCGCTGGTCGAGCAGGTCGGGCCCGCGTTGCTCGCGCGGCTGGCGAGGGGGGAATAAGCGATGCGCATCAGCCAGCTCGATCTGATCAAGTACGGCAAGTTCACCGACGAGACGCTGCGGTTCCCGTCGGCCGGTGAGGATTTTCACGTGATCGTCGGGCCGAACGAGGCCGGCAAGTCGACGATCCGCACGGCCGTGTCCGAGTTGCTGTTCGGGATGAAGCTGCAGACGCCGCTCGATTTCCTGCACAGCACGCCCGAGTTGCGGATCGGCGGCGTGCTGCAGAGCGGCACGGGCGAACTCGCGTTTCACCGTGCGCGCGGGCGCAGTCCGTTGCGCACGCCCGCCGACGACAAGCTGCCCGACGACTATCTCGCGGCCGTCCTGGATGGCGCGACGCGCGAATTCTTCGAGCAGATGTTCGGGCTCGATCACGGGCGGCTGGTCGATGGCGGCCGCAGCATTCTCGATGCGTCGGACAAGCTCGGCCAGGTGCTGTTCGAATCGGCTGCCGGGGTCGGCAGCCTCGGGCCGGTGCGCGAGGAACTCGACGCGCGCGCGCTCGAATTGTGGGCGCCGCGTCGCAGCGGCAGCGCGTTCGCGCTGGCCGAAACCGCATTCAACGAAGCCGTGACCGAGCTGAAGGCCGTCCAGGTGCGCACGCGCGACTGGGTCGATCGCAAGGACGCGCGCGAAGCGGTCGAGCAGCAGATCGAGCAGGCGCGCGCGGAACAGCGCCGGCTCGAAGCGCTGCGCTCGAAGCTCGAACGCGTGCGGCGGCTCGCGCCGTACCTGAAGGAGCTGACGGTCAAGGACGCGGCGCTGGCCGAACTGGGCGCGGTCGTCGAGTTGCCGCCGACCGCGTATGCGGATCTGCTGAAGGCGCAGGGCGATCTCGCGGCCGAGCAGAAGGTGCTCGAAGAGCGGCGCGCCGATCTGCTCGCGAAGCGGCAGACGCGCGATGCGATCGCCGCGGACGCCGACACGTTGGCGCTCGAAGCCGATATCGAAGCGCTCGATCGGCTGCGCGGCGCATGCATGAATCACGCGCAGGATCTGCTGCTGCTCGGCGCGGACGTCGAGCGGCACCTGTTAGCCGCGTCGTCGGCGGCCGCGCAGCTCGGCTGGCCGACGGACGAAGCGTCGCTGCGCGCCGCGCTGCCGACGGCGCTGTCGCTGAAGACGGTCACGAACCTGCTGCGCGAACACGGCGCGCTGCACCAGGCGCTCGCCGGCGCGCGCGAATCGCTCGACGAACGCACGCGCGAACTGACGCAGGTCCGCGAACAACAGGCGCGCCTGTCGACCGTCGACGTGCCGGAAGCGTTGCGCGCGGCGCTGGCCGATGCGCAGGGCTTTCGCAACAGCGGCCCCCGCGAGCAGGCGCTGGCCCATGAAATCGCGGCTGCCGAACGCACGCTGTCCGGCGCGCTCGATGCGCTCGGCCAGTGGCGCATGCCGGTCGATGCGCTGCGCGCGCTCGACGTGCCGTCGGCGGCGCGGCTCGGCGCGCTGCTCAAGGAAGACAGCGAACGCGCGAGCGCGGCCGCTGCCGCGCGCGACGCGCGGGACGGTGCGCTCGAAGAGCTCGAACGGCTCGAACTGCAGGAGAAGCATTTCGCGGAGAACCACAAGGTCGTCACGACCGCCGACGTGCTGGCGGCGCGTGCGCGTCGCGACGGTGCGTGGGGCGATATCCGCAGCGGCGCCGTCGATCTCGCGACGGGCGCACCGGCGGTAGACGACGCGATTCGCCTCGCCGACGAACTCGTCGATGCACAGCTCGGCGCGACCCAGGCCGCGGCGACGCTGCAGTCCTTGCGTCAGCAGGTCGAATCCGCGCGTGCGGGCGTGGCGCGCCGGCAGGCCGCGCTGGACGAACGCGAGCGCGAGCTCGCCGCACATCGTGACGCCTGGGCGGCGCTCGCGACAGCCGCCGCGGTGTCCGGCATGCCGCTGGCAGCGATGGGCGACTGGCTCGCGAAGCGCGACGCGGTGTTCGCCGCGCAGGCCGATCTCGATCGCCAGCGCCGCGAATTCGATACGATGCGTGCTGCCCGCGCCGATGCCGAAGCCGCGCTGCGGGCGGCGCTGCTGACGGTATCGCGAGGCGGCGAGTCGGACGGGCTGGCCGCGCTCGTCGCCGTCGCCGAGACGTTCGTGCAATCGGCCGAGAAGGCGGCCGCACAGAAGGACAGCCTCGACGATCGCGCGCGGGAAGCCGAACGCGGATGCGCGACCGCGCAGTCGCGGGCCGATCATGCACAAGCGGCTTACGACGCGTGGCAAGCGCAATGGCGCGATGCGCTGGCCGACGCGAAACTGTCCGCGAGCGCGACGACGCTGGCCGCGGCGGAAGGTGTGCTCGGGCTCGCGAATACGGTGACGGCCGAACTGGCCGATGCCGATGCGCCGCGCAACCGGATCGCCGCGATCCGCGCGGAGCTGGCTGCGCTCGAGGCCGGCGCGCGGCGGCTCGCCGAAGCGCTCGCGCCGGAATGGCTGGCAAGCGGCGACTGGCTGGACGTGGCGCGCCGGCTGACGATGCGCCTCGCGGCCGCCCGGGAAGTCGCGCGTGCAATCGAGCGTGCCGACGGGGCCGTGCGGCAGGCCGACGCGAAGCTCGCGGACGCGGCTGCCGCGGTGGCCGGCGCCGATGCGCGCATCCAGCCGCTGCTGCAACTGGCCGGCGTCGCGTCGATCGACGCGGCGCTGCCGCTGGCCGAGCGCTCGGATCGCCGGCGCCAGCTTCGGCAGGCGGTCGATGCCGCGCACGAGGCGCTGGTGCGTGATGGCGACGGGCTGTCCCGGTCCGCCGTCGAGGCCGAGGTGGCGGAACAGGACATTGCCGACGTGCCGGCGCATCTCGAAGCGGTGAAGCAGTCGCTCGGTGATATCGGCAAGCGGCTGAACGAACTGGCGCAGCAGCAGGTCGTGGCCAACCAGGCGTTCGGCGCGATCGACGGCCAGGCGAACGCGGCCGTCGCCGAGTCGAAACGGCAGGAGGCGCTCGCGGCGATGGGCGACGCGGCCGAACAGTATCTGGAGGCGGCCACGGCGAGCCGCTTGCTGAAGTGGGCGACGGATCGCTACCGCGACCAGAAGCAGGGGCCGATGCTGCGGCGCGCGGGCGAGATCTTCGCCGGGCTCACGCTGGGCGAATTCGCGAAGCTGACCGTCGATACCGAACGGACGCCGCCCGCGCTGTATGCGCGGCGCACGAGGGGAACGTCGGTCGAGGTCGCCGGGCTGAGTGAGGGGACCCGCGATCAGTTGTTCCTCGCGCTGCGGATCGCGGCGCTGGAGTTGCAGCTCGGCAGCCGCACGGCGCTGCCGTTCGTCGCCGACGACCTGTTCATCAATTTCGACGATGCGCGCGCAAAGGCGGGGCTCGATGCGCTGCGCGATCTGTCGACGCGCACCCAGGTGCTGTTCCTGACGCACCATGACCACCTGCTGCCGCTCGTGAGGGACGTATTCGGCGCGCGGGTGAACGTGGTCGAGTTGCAGCGCGCGCCGGCCGGCGCGTGACGCGGGGTACGCCAGGATGCCCGCGCGCGGGAACGGTCATCGCGTACAGGTAGTATGAGCGGTTCCGAAACGCACGCGGCCGGTTCAACCGGTCGCGGCTCTGGCCACACGAGGGGGGAATATGAAGAAGCTGGTAGCCGCCATTGCGTTCGCGGCGGACAAGCATCGCAATCAGCGGCGCAAGGATGAAGAGGCGTCGCCGTACATCAATCATCCGATCGCGCTCGCCGACGTGCTGGCCAACGAGGCCGGCGTCGAGGACGAACGCGTGATCGTCGCGGCCGTGTTGCACGACACGGTCGAGGATACCGAGACGACCGAGCAGGAATTGCTGCGGCTGTTCGGCAAGGATGTGGCCGACATCGTGATGGAAGTCACCGACGACAAGTCGTTGCCGAAGGAGGAGCGCAAGCGTCTGCAGGTCGAGCACGCGGCCACCATCAGCCGGCGCGCGAAGCTCGTGAAGCTGGCCGACAAGATCTGCAACCTGCGCGACATCGCCCGCCATCCGCCCGCGGACTGGCCGCTGGAGCGCCAGCAGGCGTACTTCGACTGGGCGAAGTCGGTCGTCGATCCGATGCGCGGCGTCCATCCCGGTCTCGAGGCGACCTTCGATACCGCGTACGCCGCACGCCCGGCGGACTGAGGCGCGCACATGCGATCGGCCCGATCCGCCGCGCGACAACCGGCTGCCGTGGCGGGTGTCGATGTCGGCGGAGACAGGAAGCTGTGCGATCTCGTGATCCTGCGTGGCTCGACGGTCGTCTGCCGGGAAGCGCGGGTCGCGCCCGAGTCGCTGCCCGCACTGTGCCTCGCGCATGATGTCGTCGCCGTCGGCGTCGATGCACCGAGCCTGTGGTGGACAGGGAGCGGCCGTCGCTTGGCCGAACAGGCGCTCGCGCGCGAACGGATCTCGTGCTTTCCGACGCCGTCGCGGGAGCAGGCCGTCGCGAGCACGTCGGGCTTCTTCGACTGGATGTTCATGGGGGAGCGCGTCTACCGCGCGCTCGCAGACGCCTATCCTTTGCTGACCGACGCGCGCTACACGGGCGGGTGCGCGAGCTTCGAAACCTATCCGTATGCGATCACCTGCGCGATGCTGGGCAAGGCCGTGGCGTCGGCGAAGCAGAAGCGCAATCAGCGTCGGCAATTATTGGAGCGGTTGGGCATCGACGTGTCGACGCTGCGCTCCGTCGATGCGCGAGACGCGACGCTGTGTGCGTTGACCGCGCAATACGTGATCGACGGGAACGCGCATGCGTATGGCGATGCGGCGGGCGGATACATCCGCGTGCCGATGATGAGCGAGACGATCGTGCTGGATTCGCCGTAGGAGCGACGCGCGCGATGACGGTCGCAGGGTGGTCGCTTCGTGCGGGAGGATGCGGCAGGCCCGGCGACGAAGGGAGGCGGCTAGCGACTGTCGGCGGGCACGACGTGAGGCGGGTGCACCGCGCGATTGCGGGCGAGCCTGTTCAATCCTCGAGGATGGATTTCGGCACGCTGGACAGGTCGCAGGCTTGTGCGTGCTCGAAGTAGCTGTCCGCATCGTCGATCATCACGACCGCGACGTCGATCAGCTCGTCCAGCCGTTGGAGCAGCGATTCGCGCCACTCGATGTCTTCGTCGCGCTCCGGCGCCTTGTCCAGCTGCTCGATGATCGAGTCGGCCGTCTGCAGGAACGGAATGGCCTGCTGATAGTTTTCGATCGAGACCAGCGCCGCATTGCGCGCGCCGACGAGCCGCTCGCGATGCGTGTCCGCCAGTTCGGATTCACCGCTGATGCGCGGCAGCATGTCCGAGATGCGTTGCAGAAGCGGCGGGACCTGTTCTTCCAGCAGGATCGCGCGCTCGCGCAGTGCTGCATATTCGTCGCGAAGGTCGGTGTCGCCGGGTTGAGTCGTGCTGTCCATCATGAATATGAGTGCGTGGTTCGGTCGCGGCATGATACTCGACCGCGCCAGATTCCTTGCCCGTTTCGCGTCCTCCTATATAGGTGGAAAGACGCGTGTTCGTCATATCTTTGGAGGGCGTCGCGCGTTGCGCTTCACGACCGATTGAGCCCGAAGCCTCCGTGCGCGTCAGCGCACGGAGGCTTTTTCAAACTTTCTTCACAAAGGGCTTGCACGGATGGGGGCGGGTGCTTAGAATCACGCCTCTTTCGCGCTAACGGAAACGCGGCGCGGGAGAGAGGGAAGCGGTGCTGTTGGGGTTCGGTCGTAGCGAGCCTTGGCGGTACGGAAGTTGAGCCCCGCAGTCGCAACGAAGTGGTTCAGAAAGTTGTTGACGAACTGCGAAACACGGTTCATAATCTCGCTTCTCTGCTGCTGAAAACGCAGCGCTGCTGGGAAACACGGAGTTTCTCGCAGAAACGCTCTTTAAAAATTAACAGCCGATAAGTGTGGGCGCTTGATGAAAGCGAGCTGATCCTCGGATCAGATGGCAAAAGTATCAAGAGTCTCACACTAAAGTAAGTCAGGTTTATGAAGTGATTCATATTCCTGTCAGCTTTGAGTGAGCGACCGGTTCTTAAC
>NZ_CADFDO010000012.1:0-37908 GCF_902832955.1 Burkholderia sp. BCC0044
CCTTGAAGGGTCGTTCGAGACCAGGACGTTGATAGGTCAGGTGTGTAAGCGCAGTAATGCGTTCAGCTAACTGATACTAATTGCCCGTAAGGCTTGATCCTATAACAAGTCTGTCTCGATGCCCGTTAGCGCTTTAGCGCTTACGGACATCGAGCGTCGAGTGCGAGGCACTCGACGTACTGCGGTTGAAGTGCCGCGTACGTGTGAGATACAGCTCACAACCCAACTAAATTACTGCTTCTTCCAAGATTGGTTGTGCTGCGAAGTCAGCACAACAACCCCCTTTGCCTGATGACCATAGCGAGTCGGTCCCACCCCTTCCCATCCCGAACAGGACCGTGAAACGACTCTACGCCGATGATAGTGCGGGTTCCCGTGTGAAAGTAGGTAATCGTCAGGCTCCCTAAGCCAAGAACCCCCGCCCAAAAGGCGGGGGTTTTTGCATTGCGGCGTCAAAAAAAGCACGCGAGATGACGAGCGCCATGCGACGCGAGGCGGGGCGTAGAACGAGTCATCACGCCGATCAGTCGGACCGATCGAGCTGAGGCATTTTCTCCGCTACGCCTCATTTCAACCGTACAAACCGGGCGCAGCTACACGACCTGCGATGCATGTCCGGCGACGATGCGCCAGTTGGCGCCCGATCGGCGCCAGAGCCGCGTATAGGCAAACGTACCGGCGAATGCCGTGCCATCGAATTGGCCCGCGAGGGTCGCTCGCGTCGTGGTCAGGATCATCTCGTCGATCGCGCATGCGCGCATTTCGTGGACGTCGAGTGTGTCGAGACGCAGAAGCTTCGCGCGATGCACGCCCAGGTCGTCCTCTTTCGAGATGACCTGGCCGGTCGGGACGGTAAACACCAGATCGTCGTCCAGCAATGCAGCGAGCGCGTCGACGTCGTTGGCCAGCATCGCGGCGCGCAGCGCGGTTTCGCAGGGTTCGATGACGGTACGGATGGCATCCATGACAAGCCTCGCATCATTTCGGAAAGAAGCGGCACGGCGGCGGCAAACGCAGCCTACCGCGCATTCGACAACGCCTGACGCCGGACCAGCACCACCATGCAGATGCCGATCGACGCGATGAGATTGACGGCCGGATAGAACGCGACCGCGACACTCCATGTGCTCAGTGCCAGCAACGCCAGCACGTACTTGAGCACGCACAGCGCGAAATAGGCGAGGCTCTCGCTCCACGGATCGCGGATCGTCTTGCGCACGGTCGGGCCGAGGCCGGCAAGCTCGATCAGCGTGACCAGACAGATCGACATCGTCGGATCGTCGGTCAGCACCCACAGCGGAATGGCCGACAGTGCCGCGCACAGGAACAACCAGTCGAGGCCCGTCCAGCCGCGCTCGCCGCGAAACAGGCTCGCGATCAGCGTCAGAAAGCATGTGACGGCAATCGCCGCCGTGCACCACGCGGACGGCCCCGCGCCCGCGACGAACTGGCCGGCGGCCGCGATCGCCGTGACGACCGACCACACGAGCCACGTGAACAGATGCGGGCGAACGGTGCGCCGGTAGATCGCGAGCGCGTAAGGAATCGCTGCCAGCAACGACACGGCCGTTCCGATCACGCCGAAGATCGAAGCGGCGCTCTCATCGACATTCACCATCGACGCCACCTTGTTCGGACTGGCCGACCAGTATGTGGTCAGACCGAACGGGGCGCAACGTGATGCCACTCTGCGGTGCGGTGAGCGCTACGCAGATTCGCACCGGAACGCGGAAGAAACCAGACCCGAGCGTATCGACGGCACACGACGAGACGCTCCGACTCCGCCAGCCATTCAGGAGTCCGCGTTCGCCGCATGCACGTCGCGCCGAAATGCACCGGGGCTCGTGCCCGTCCATTTCCGGAACGCGCGATGAAACGCACTCGGCTCGGTGAAGCCGAGCTCGGCCGCGATCTCCGCGACGCTGAGCGCGTGCCCGCGCAGCAGCGACTGCGCCAGCGCGCCGCGCAACTCGTCCTTGATCGCCGCGAAGCTTTGCCCTTCGCTGCGCAAACGCCGCCGCAGCGTCGCGGGCGTCGTGTCGAGGCGCACGGCCAGCGTGTCGAAGTCGGGCCACTCGGCGGCCGGCAGCGCCTTCAGGTGTGCGCGCGTCTTCGCGACCCAGCCCGTGTCGTGCCGGTAGCGCACGAGCAGGTTGCCGGGTGCGCCGCGCAGGAAGGTCCGCAGCGCCTGTTCCGAACGAATCGTCGGCAGCGCGAGGTACGTGGCGTTGAACGCGAGCCGGCTGTCGGGCCGGTCGAAATGCACGGGGACGCCAAAGAATTGGTGATAGTCGCTGCGCTGGTCGGGGCTCGGGCACGCGAAATCGATGCGCTGCAGCGGGATGCGCCGGCCGATCAGCCAGCACGCGACGCCGAGCAGGATCAGCCAGAACGTCCGGTACGCGAACGCCGGATATGGCGCGCCCGACTGTGCCAGCACGATCTGCGCCTGCCCGTCGGCCACGACGAGTTCGCCGTGCGGCTCGTCGAGTACCACGCGCAGGAATTGCAGCGCGCGCCGCAGCGCCTTGTCGAGCGTGCCGGCATGCAGCACCGCGTGGCACAGCAGCGTGAAGCTGCCGCGCCGCATCGGGCGCGCGGCCAGCCCGAAGAATTCGTCGTCGAGGGTGCCCGCGATCGCGAGCCACAGCCGGCCGTACTGCTGCGGCGTGACGGGTTCGTGCACGGCGGGCGGCAACCCGGCGGCACGCAGCACGGGCGCGGTGGGCAGGCCGTGCCGGCGCAGGCACGCGAGCGCATCGTCGACGAAATCCGGCGAAATCATCTGCGGCCCCATTTTCCTGCGTCCTCCCCACATGGCAAAAGCGATCACGATTCTAGATTCCGTTTGTCATTGATTGCAATGTGGGGGCTGTCTACTATCGATATATCCCCGTCGCGCCCCTGGCTCGCCGGCGGCCATAACGAACAGGAGACACGCATGCCCGAAGGAGCTACCGCCCGGCCGGTGCCGGCCTACGCCGACGCCGTGGCCCGGTTCAGTATCGAGACCGCCGCCGCGCAACTGAGCGGCGATCTGGAGCGCGGCCTGAACGCGTGCGTCGAATGCTGCGACCGGCACGCGAAGGCGGACGCGATCGCGCTCGACTGGATCGACGCCGGAGGGGAGCACCACCGCTTCACGTTCGCGCAGATGCAGGCGTTGTCGGCCCGGGTCGCGAACCTGCTGGTCGCGCAGGGCGTGAAGCCGGGCGACGTGGTAGCCGGGCTGCTGCCGCGCACGCCGGCGCTCGTCGCGACGATCCTCGGCACGTGGCGCGCGGGCGCCGTGTATCAGCCGCTGTTTACCGCATTCGGTCCGAAGGCGATCGAGCACCGGCTGCGCATGAGCGATGCGCGGTTGATCGTGACCAACGTCGCGAATCGCGCGAAACTCGACGAGATCGCCAATTGCCCGCCCGTTGCGACGGTGTGCGAGGCGGGCGAGACGCTGCCCGCGCACGACATCGATTTCCGCGCGGCGCTCGACGTGCACTCCGATACGTTCGAGCCCGTGCTGCGCAAGGGGTCGGACCTGTTCATGATGATGTCGACGTCGGGCACGACGGGCTTGCCGAAGGGCGTGCCGGTGCCGTTGTACGCGTTGCTCGCATTCGGCGCGTACATGCGCGAAGCAATCGATCTGCGCGCCGGCGACCGCTTCTGGAACATCGCCGATCCGGGCTGGGCGTACGGCCTCTATTACGCGATCACGGGCCCGCTGCTCCTCGGCCATGCGACGACGCTGTACGAGGGCAGCTTCACGGTCGACAGCACGTATGACGTGATCGACCGGCTCGGCATCACGAGTCTCGCCGGCTCGCCGACTGCGTTCCGGATGCTGATGGCGGCCGGGCCGGAAGCGGCCGCGCGCGTGAAGGGCCGGCTGCGCGTGGTGAGCAGCGCGGGCGAACCGCTGAACCCGGAAGTCGTGCGCTGGTTCCACGCGGCGCTCGGCGCGCCGATCCACGATCACTACGGCCAGACCGAACTGGGAATGGTCGTGAACAACCATCACGGCCTCACGCACGTGGTGCACGTCGGTTCGGCCGGCTTCGCGATGCCCGGCTACCGTGTCGCGGTGCTCGACGAAGCGGGCCGCGAGCTCGGCCCCGGCCAGCCCGGCAACCTCGCCATCGACATCGCGCGCTCGCCGCTGCTGTGGTTCCGCGGCTACTGGCAGCAGGACACGCCGGCGATCGCGGGCGGCTACTACCGGACCGGCGACAACGTCGAGCTGGAGCCGGACGGCGCCGTGAGCTTCATCGGCCGCGCGGACGACGTGATCACGTCGTCCGGCTACCGGATCGGCCCGTTCGACGTGGAGAGCGCGCTGATCGAGCATCCGGCCGTCAGCGAGGCCGCCGTGATCGGCGTGCCCGATCCGGAGCGCACGGAAATCGTGAAGGCGTTCGTCGTCCTGTCGAAAGGGTTCGACGGCACGCCCGAACTGGCCGAGGAATTGAGTCTGCACGTGAAGCGGCGGCTGTCCGCTCACGCTTATCCGCGCGCGATCGACTTCGTCGACGCGCTGCCGAAAACCCCGAGCGGCAAGATCCAGCGCTTCGTGTTGCGCAAGATGGAAGCCGAGAAGGTCGCTCAACCCTGAATACGGACTGCCAATGAATATCAAGGATCGCGTTTTTCTGATTACGGGCGCAGGTTCCGGCCTCGGCGCCGCGGTGGCGCGCATGGTCGTCGCGCAAGGCGGCAAGGCCGTGCTGCTGGACGTCAATGACGAGGCGGGTGCGGGCCTCGCCAACGAACTCGGCGCGGCCGCGCGGTTCGTGAAGACCGACGTGACGAACGAAGCCGACGGTCAGGCGGCCGTCGCGGCCGCGCGCGACGCGTTCGGCCGCGTCGACGCGCTCGTGAACTGCGCGGGCGTCGCACCGGGCGAGAAGGTCGTCGGCCGCGACGGCCCGCATTCGCTCGAGCGCTTCGCGCGCGCGGTGTCGATCAACCTCGTCGGCACGTTCAACATGATCCGGCTGGCTGCCGAAGCGATGTCGAAGCAGGACGCCGACGCGGAAGGCGAGCGCGGCGTGATCGTCAATACCGCGTCGGTCGCGGCGTTCGACGGGCAGATCGGGCAGGCCGCGTATGCGGCGTCGAAGAGCGGCGTGGTCGGCATGACGCTGCCGATCGCACGCGAGCTCGCGCGCTTCGGCATTCGCGTCGTGACGATCGCCCCCGGCATCTTCGCGACGCCGATGATGGCCGGCATGCCGCAAGACGTGCAGGACGCGCTCGGCAAGAGCGTGCCGTTCCCGCCACGGCTCGGCCGCCCGGAAGAATTTGCGGCGCTGGTGCGCCACATCGCCGAGAACACGATGCTGAACGGCGAAGTCATCCGTCTCGATGGCGCGTTGCGCATGGCACCGCGCTGACACTGGAGGAAGCGAATCATGACGACTCAGGATCCGATCGTAATCGTGGGCGCGGCGCGCACGCCGATGGGTGGTTTTCAGGGCGACCTGGCGGCGGCCAGCGCGAGCGAGCTGGGTGCGGTGGCGATTCGCGCCGCGCTCGAGCGTGCGAACGTGCCGGCCGAACGCATCGACGAAATCGTGTTCGGCTGCGTGCTGCCGGCCGGCCAGGGTCAGGCGCCGGCGCGCCAGGCCGCGCTGAAGGCCGGGCTGCCGCTCGCGGCGGGCGCGACCACGGTCAACAAGATGTGCGGTTCGGGGATGAAGGCGGCGATGTTCGCGCACGACCTGCTGCTGGCGGGGTCGGCGGGCGTGGCCGTGGCGGGCGGGATGGAGAGCATGACGAATGCGCCGTACCTGCTGCCGAAGGCGCGCGCGGGCATGCGCATGGGGCACGGGCAGGTGCTCGATCACATGTTCCTCGACGGCCTCGAGGACGCATATGAAAAGGGCCGCCTGATGGGCACGTTCGCCGAGGATTGTGCGCAGGCCTACCAGTTCACGCGCGAAGCGCAGGACGCGTTCGCGATTGCGTCGCTGACGCGGGCGCAGCGCGCGATCGCGGAAGGGCGTTTCGTGTCGGAGATCGCACCGGTGACCGTGAAGGCCGGCAAGACGGAAAGCGTCGTGTCGATCGACGAGCAGCCGGGCAAGGCGAAACTCGACAAGATCCCGACGCTGAAGCCGGCGTTTCGAGATGGCGGTACGGTAACGGCCGCGAACGCATCGTCGATCTCGGACGGCGCGGCCGCGCTCGTGATGATGCGCCGCTCGGAAGCCGAGCGCCTCGGCCTCGCGCCGAAGGCCGTGATCGTCGGGCATTCGACTCATGCGGACAAGCCCGGCCTGTTCGCGACCGCGCCGATCGGCGCGTTGCGCAAGCTGTCGGAGAAGACCGGCTGGAACCTGCGCGACGTCGACCTGTTCGAGATCAACGAAGCGTTCGCGGTGGTGCCGATGGCCGCGATGCGCGACCTCGACCTGCCGCACGAGAAGGTGAACGTACACGGCGGCGCGTGTGCACTCGGGCATCCGATCGGTGCATCGGGTGCGCGCGTGATGGTGACGCTGCTGGCCGCGCTCGAAACGTACGGCCTGACGCGCGGCATCGCATCGCTGTGCATCGGCGGCGGTGAAGCGACGGCCATTGCGATCGAGCGCATCGCGTAACCCATCGCATCACGCAACACGTCGTTCGCACGCAAGTGCCAACACGGGCGGCGCGTATCGCACGGAACATCCCCGTGTGGTGCGCGCCGCCCGTTTTTATTCGGCGGATCGTCGTGTCGCGCTACGGCTTCCCATTCGGCGACACCGCACCGCACGCACGAATCACGAGCTGCACGACCTGTTCGGTCTTCTCGTCGAATGCCTTCTTCGTGAACGCGCGCTTGCCGCTCAGCGCGCGAATCTGCGCATCGAAATCCGCATAGTGCTGCGTGGTCGCCCAGATCAGGTACATCAGCGCATGCGGGTCGATCGGTGCGAGCAGCCCGCGCGCGATCCAGCCTTCGATCACGTCGACGCGCGTGTCGAACCACGGCTTCACGCGTTGCGACAGGATGTCCTGCATGTGCTCCGCACCGTGGATGATCTCGTTGGCCCACACCTTCGAGCCGAGCGGGCGCCGCTGCGACAGCGCCATCTTCGCGCGTACGTAGCCGCCGATCGCTTCCACCGGATCGTCGCCGGCCTCGAACGAGCCGGCCGCGCGATGCCAGTCCTCGAACAGGTCGTCGAGCACGCGTCGGTACAGCGCGAGCTTGGTCGGGAAGTAGTAGTGCACGTTCGCCTTCGGCAGGCCGGCGCGTTCCGCGATCATCGCGGTGCTCGCGCCGGCGAGCCCGCGTTCCGCGAATACGGCCTCCGCGCACGCGAGCAGATGCGCTTCGTTGGATTCGCGAATGTGCGCCTTGCGTCGCCGCAAAGGCGCCGGCGTTTCGTCCCGGTCGGTGGCTTCGATCGTCGCCTCGTCATGTCTCATCGTTACCCTCGCGCGGCGGCCATGCCGCGTTGGGCTTCATTCTAGCCGCTGATTCGCGTCGCGCGCACGCGTGTCGATGCCGGGCGGCCACGACGATGCTGCGTTGCGGTGGCACGTTTCTCGCTCCGGTGCGTCCTGCAAGAAAGACGTTGCGCTGGTCATTTTGATCGTCTAAAACCTGTCCAATCGGACAGGATTTGACGCGTTTCTGGAATCGACGGAGCATGCACCGCATCCGGGCGGCGTGCCCCGAAACAGGCCTTGCATGCACCGGCACAGACCGGGCTGACGACATCACGACCCCACAGGAGCGATACGAATGGACGCGGTATCGGAAACAGTGAAGCGGGCAGCTTTCGACACGTCGATCAAGGTCGACGGCAAGCGGTTGTGGGACAGCCTGATGGAAGTCGCGAAAATCGGCGCGACGCCGAAGGGCGGTGTGTGCCGTCTCGCGCTCACCGATCTCGACAAGGCCGGCCGCGACCTGATCGTCGGCTGGGCGAAGGCCGCCGGCTGCACGGTGACGGTCGATACGATGGGCAACGTGTTCATGCGCCGCGTGGGCCGCGTGGCTGACGCGGCGCCGGTCGTCACGGGCTCGCACGCGGATTCGCAGCCGACCGGCGGGCGCTTCGACGGCATCTACGGCGTGCTCGGCGGCCTCGAGGTGATTCGTAGTCTGAACGATCACGGCATCGAGACCGAACATCCGGTCGAGGTCGTGATCTGGACCAACGAGGAGGGCTCGCGCTTCGCGCCCGCGATGGTCGCGTCGGGCGTGTTCGCGGGCGTGTTTCCGCTCGAATACGGGCTGTCGCGCAAGGACGTGGACGGCAAGACGATCGGCGAGGAACTCGCGCGCATCGGCTACGCGGGCGACGTGCCGTGCGGCGGCCGCAAGCTGCACGCGGCGTTCGAACTGCATATCGAGCAAGGGCCGATTCTCGAGGCGGAATGCAAGACGATCGGCGTCGTGACCGACGCGCAGGGACAGCGCTGGTACGAGATCACGTTCACCGGCCAGGAAGCGCATGCGGGGCCGACGCCGATGCCGCGCCGCCGCGACGCATTGCTCGGTGCGTCGCGCGTGGTCGATCTCGTCAACCGGATCGGCCTCGATCATGCGCCGTTCGGCTGCGCGACGGTCGGCATGATGCAGGTCCACCCGAACTCGCGCAACGTGATTCCGGGGCGCGTGTTCTTCACCGTCGATTTCCGGCATCCGGACGACGTCGTGCTCGCGAAGATGGACGCGGCGCTGCGCGACGGCGTCGCGCGCATCGCGGGCGACATCGGGCTCGAAACCGAACTCGAGCAGATTTTCTACTACAAGCCGGTCGCGTTCGATCCTGCGTGCGTGGCGGCCGTGCGTGGCGCGGCCGATCGCTTCGGCTACTCGCATCGCGACATCGTGTCGGGCGCGGGCCACGACGCGTGCTATCTGGCGCAGGTCGCGCCGACGTCGATGGTGTTCGTGCCGTGTATCGACGGCATCAGCCACAACGAGATCGAGGACGCGACGCCCGCATGGATCGAGGCCGGCGCGAACGTACTGCTGCACGCGATGCTGTCGCGCGCATGCGAGCCGGCTTCATGACGCATCGCACGTAACGCAGCCGGGAGGCTGCCCGGCAGCAGACCGTAGCATTCCTGAAAAAAACCGCCCCGACTGTGCATCCGCAGCCGGCGGGGACGGCTTTGTCTCCACCCAGTCGAAGGAACGTGTATGACCACCAAGCCAACCGGCGACATCGCCGCGCATCGCCTGTCGTCCACGCAACTCTCGTGCGAATTCGCAGATATCGCGCCGCTGCTCGATCCGACTGCCGCCGCGGCCGCCGCGAGCCGCTGCCATTACTGCTACGACGCACCGTGCGTGCACGCGTGCCCGACGCAGATCGACATTCCGAGCTTCATCCGCAAGATCGGCAACGGCAACCTGAAAGGCGCCGCGACCGACATCCTGTCCGCGAATCCGCTTGGCGGGATGTGCGCCCGCGTGTGCCCGACCGAGATCCTGTGCGAAGGCGCGTGCGTACGCAACCATCAGGATGCGCAGCCGGTCGCGATCGGCGCGCTGCAGAGGCATGCAACCGACTGGGCGATGGAGACCGGCGCAGTGCAGTTCCGGCGCGCGCCCGAGACGGGCCGCCACGTCGCGGTGGTCGGCGCGGGGCCGGCGGGGCTCGCATGCGCGCACCGGCTCGCACTTGCCGGGCACTGCGTCACGCTGTTCGACGCACGCCCGAAGGCCGGCGGCCTCAACGAATACGGGATCGCCGCGTACAAGACCGTCGACGACTTCGCGCAACGCGAAGTCGAATGGCTGCTGTCGGTGGGGGGGATCACGCTGGAAACGGGGAAGGCGCTCGGTCGCGACGTCACGCTCGACGCATTGCGCGAGCAGCACGACGCGGTATTCCTCGCGATGGGCCTCGGCGGCGTGCGCACGCTCGCGATCGACGGCGAGCAATTGGGCGGCGTGATGAACGCGGTCGACTTCATCGAGCAAGTGCGGCAGGCGGACGGACTGGAGAACGTGCCGGTCGGGCGGCGCGTGGTCGTGATCGGCGGCGGCAACACGGCGATCGATGCGGCGGTGCAGAGCCGCAAGCTCGGCGCGGCGCGCGTGACGATGGTGTATCGCCGCGGCGTGGACGCGATGAGCGCGACGTGGGCCGAGCGCGAGTTCGCGCAGAAGTGCGGCGTCACGCTCGTCACGCACGCGAAGCCGGTTCGCATCGCGGGCACGGATGGGCAGGTGACGGGCGTTGAATTCGAGGCGGCGTCGGGCGAGCGCTTCACCGTCGACGCGGACATGGTGCTGAAGGCGATCGGCCAGACGCTGGCGCCCGACGGTGTCGAAGCCGCGTTGCTGACCGCGGACGGCACGCGCATCGCGGTCGATGCGGACGGACGCACGGCGCTGCCCGACGTATGGGCCGGCGGCGACTGCGCGGCGACGGGCGGCATCGACCTCACGGTGCAGGCCGTGCAGGACGGCAAGCGCGCGGCCGCATCGATCGACGCCGCGCTCGCCGCGCGCGACGCGAAGGCCGCCTGAACGCGCGACGCATCGCACGCACACCGACCAACACGACCCTATTCTCACGGAGCCGAACATGGCCGATCTTCGCTGCACCATCGCAGGCATCACTTCGCCGAATCCCTTCTGGCTCGCGTCCGCGCCGCCCACCGACAAGGCCTACAACGTCAACCGCGCATTCGAGGCGGGCTGGGGCGGCGTCGTCTGGAAGACGCTCGGGCTCGATCCGCACGTCGTCAACGTCAGTTCGCGCTACGGCGCGGTGCAGTGGAACGGGCAGCGCATCGCGGGGCTGAACAACATCGAGCTGATCACCGACCGTCCGCTCGACGTGAACCTGAGAGAGATCGCGCAAGTGAAGCGCGACTGGCCGGACCGCGCGCTGATCGTGTCGCTGATGGTGCCGTGCAACGAGCGCGACTGGAAATGGATTCTGCCGCTCGTCGAGGATACCGGTGCCGATGCGGTCGAACTCAACTTCGGCTGTCCGCACGGGATGAGCGAGCGCGGGATGGGCGCGGCGGTCGGGCAGGTGCCCGAATACGTCGAGATGGTCACGCGCTGGGTGAAGGAAGGCACGAAGCTGCCGTGCCTCGTGAAGCTCACGCCGAACATCAGCGACATCCGCATGGGTTCGCGCGCCGCGTACAAGGGCGGCGCGGATGGCGTGTCGCTAATCAACACGATCAACTCTATCGTCGCGGTCGATCTCGACCAGATGGCGCCGATGCCGGCCGTCGACGGGAAGGGCACGCACGGCGGCTATTGCGGGCCCGCGGTCAAGCCGATCGCGCTGAACATGGTCGCGGAGATCGCACGTGACCCTGAAACGCCGAACCTGCCGATCTCGGGCATCGGCGGCATCTCGTCGTGGCGCGACGCGGCCGAGTTCATGGTGCTCGGCGCCGGCAGCGTGCAGGTGTGCACCGCCGCGATGCATTACGGTTTCCGGATCGTGTCGGATCTCGCCGATGGCCTGTCGAACTGGATGGACGAGAAGGGCTATGCGACGCTCGACGACATCCGCGGTCGCGCGGTGCCGAACGTGACCGACTGGAAATACCTGAACCTGAAGTACGACATCAAGGCGCGCATCGACCAGGACCGCTGCATCCAGTGCGGGTTGTGCCATATCGCGTGCGAGGACACGTCGCACCAGGCGATCACGGCGACGAAGGACGGCGTGCGGCACTTCGAAGTGATCGATTCGGAATGCGTCGGGTGCAATCTTTGCATGCATGTGTGTCCGGTCGAGCAATGCATCACGATGGAGCGCGTC
Organism: Burkholderia sp. BCC0044; assembly: GCF_902832955.1. NCBI lineage: Bacteria > Pseudomonadati > Pseudomonadota > Betaproteobacteria > Burkholderiales > Burkholderiaceae > Burkholderia > Burkholderia sp. BCC0044. The sequence goes on from NZ_CADFDO010000012.1 coordinate 11,742, forward strand.
GACGCGGGCGACTACGCGAACTGGACCACGCATCCGAACAATCCGGCGAGCGCGGAGGCCGGTGCGAGCGGCGGCCCGGCGAGCGCGCCCGAGAAGCACGCGAAGGCGGCCTGACCGAGGTCCGGCGGCGCGGGATGGGCCGCGCCGCCGCTTTTCGTTTCCCCGAGCCGGCATCGCACGATGCCGGCGCCGACGTTTACGTGGAGTTCGTTCAATGAAACCAGCAGCGATTCCCGCCGATCCCGACAGCGCCGCGGCGCACGGCGGCAGCCTGTACAACGACGACCTCGCGCCGACGACGCCGGCGCAGCGCACGTGGAAGTGGTACCACTTCGCGGCGCTGTGGGTCGGGATGGTGATGAACATCGCGTCGTACATGCTCGCGGCCGGGCTGATCCAGGAAGGCATGTCGCCATGGCAGGCGGTGATGACCGTGCTGCTCGGCAACCTGATCGTGCTCGTGCCGATGCTGCTGATCGGCCATGCGGGCGCGAAGCACGGGATTCCGTACGCGGTGCTCGTGCGCGCATCGTTCGGCACGCAGGGTGCGAAGCTGCCGGCGCTGCTGCGCGCGATCGTCGCGTGCGGCTGGTACGGCATCCAGACCTGGCTCGGCGGCAGCGCGATCTACACGCTGCTGAACATCCTGACCGGCAACGCGCTGCACGGCGCGGCTCTGCCGCTCGTCGGCATCTCGTTCGGGCAGCTCGCGTGCTTTCTCGTGTTCTGGGTGCTGCAGCTGTACTTCATCTGGCACGGCACCGATTCGATCCGCTGGCTCGAAAGCTGGTCCGCGCCGATCAAGGTCGTGATGTGCGTGGCGCTCGTGTGGTGGGCGACGTCGCAGGCGGGCGGTGTCGGCTCGATGCTGTCGGCGCCGTCGCAGTTCGCCGCGGGCGGCAAGAAGGCCGGACTCTTCTGGGCGACCTTCTGGCCGGGCCTGACCGCGATGGTCGGCTTCTGGGCGACGCTCGCGCTGAACATCCCCGATTTCACGCGTTTCGCGCATTCGCAGCGCGACCAGATGATCGGGCAGTCGATCGGGCTGCCGCTGCCGATGGCGCTGCTGTCGGTGGTGTCGGTCGTCGTGACGTCGGCGACCGTCGTGATCTACGGCAACGCGATCTGGGATCCGATCGACCTGACGAGCCGGATGACGGGCATCGGCGTGGGCATCGCGCTCGTGATCCTCACGCTCGACACGATGTGCTGCAACCTCGCGGCGAACCTGGTCGGCCCCGCGTACGACTTCTCGAGCCTGTGGCCGAAGGCGATCTCATACCGCGCGGGCGGGATGATCACCGCGACGATCGCGATCGTGATGATGCCGTGGAAGATCCTCGCGACGACGGACGGCTATATCTTCACCTGGCTCGTCGGCTATTCGGCGCTGCTCGGGCCGGTCGCCGGCATCCTGATGGTCGACTATTTCCTGATTCGCGGCACGCAGCTCGACACGCGCGCGCTGTTCGACGAAGGCGGCGACTTCAGCTACGCGCGCGGCTGGAACCCGGCCGCGCTGGTCGCGCTCGCGGTCGGCGTGCTGCCGAACCTGCCGGGCTTCCTGCATACGGCGTTTCCGGCGTCGTTCCCGAACGTGCCGGCGTTCCTGAATACGCTCTACACGTACGCGTGGTTCGTCGGCCTCGTGTTGGCGTCCGGCGTGTACGGCACCTGGATGAAGTGGCGCGCCGGACCGCGCGCGCAGATCGCGAGCGCGTGACGCGCGAGCCGGATGCGATTCGCGCGCGGCATGCGGCACCCGACAGTCAACGAGGAGGCAACCAAATGGCAATCCTGATTCGTGGCGGCACCGTGGTCGATGCGGACCGCTCCTATCGCGCGGACGTGCTCTGCGCGGACCCGCAGGACGGCGGCACGATCCTGCAGATTGCGGAGACGATCGACGCGCCGGCCGGTGCAACCGTGGTCGACGCACACGACCAGTACGTGATGCCGGGCGGCATCGATCCGCATACGCACATGGAACTGCCGTTCATGGGCACGACCGCGAGCGACGATTTCTATTCGGGCACCGCTGCCGGGCTGTCGGGCGGCACGACGAGCATCATCGACTTCGTGATTCCGAGCCCGAAGCAGCCGCTGATGGAGGCGTTCCGCGAATGGCGCGGCTGGGCCGAGAAGGCGGCTTCCGATTACGGTTTCCACGTGGCCGTGACGTGGTGGGACGACAGCGTACACCGCGACATGGGCACGCTCGTGCGCGAGCATGGCGTGTCGAGCTTCAAGCACTTCATGGCGTACAAGAACGCGATCATGGCCGACGACGAGGTGCTCGTGAACAGCTTCACGCGTTCGCTCGAACTCGGCGCGCTGCCGACCGTGCACGCGGAGAACGGCGAACTCGTGTTCCAGCTGCAAAAGGCGCTGCTCGCGCGCGGGATCACCGGGCCGGAGGCGCATCCGCTGTCGCGGCCGCCGGAGGTGGAGGGCGAGGCCGCGAACCGCGCGATCCGCATCGCGCAGGTGCTCGGCGTGCCCGTGTATATCGTGCACGTGTCGGCGAAGGACGCGGTGGATGTGATCACCCGTGCGCGCAGTGAAGGGCTGCGCGTGTTCGGCGAAGTGTTGCCGGGACACCTGGTGATCGACGAGGCCGTCTATCGCGATCCGGACTGGACGCGCGCGGCGGCCCACGTGATGAGCCCGCCGTTCCGCTCGGCCGAGCATCGCGAGGCGCTGTGGCGCGGGCTGCAGTCGGGGCAGCTGCATACGACGGCGACCGATCACTGCGTATTCTGCGCATCGCAGAAGGCGATGGGCCGCGAGGATTTCACGAAGATTCCGAACGGCTGCGGCGGTGTCGAGGATCGCATGTCGGTGCTGTGGCACCACGGCGTGAATCACGGCCGCATCACGCCGAACGAGTTCGTGCGGATCACGTCGACCAATGCCGCGCAGATCTTCAACCTGTATCCGCGCAAGGGCGCCGTGCAGGTCGGCGCCGATGCCGATCTCGTCGTGTGGGATCCGGCCGCGACGAAGACGATCTCGGTGAAGACCCATCACCAGCAGGTCGACTTCAACGTGTTCGAGGGGATGACGGTGCAGGGTGTCGCGACGCACACGCTCACGCGCGGCGCACTCGCGTGGGCCGACGGCGAATTGCGCGCGGTGCGCGGCGCGGGCCGTTACCTGAAGCGCCCGCCGGCGGCGGGCTATTACGAGGCCGCGCGGATCGCGAACCGGCTGCGCGAGCCGCATCCGGTCGAACGCGCGGGGTGAACGATGCGTGTCGCGCGGGGCGTGTCCGTTCTGACGGCACGCCCCGCGCCGACTTTGGTTGCATAGATAGAACAACTGATCAAATCGGCGAAGACGAAAAAGGAAACGATCGATGCCATTGAGCGCGGCGATTTTGGCGACGTTGCCGGCGTGCCTGTCGACCGAGTAACATCCACCAACCCGATCACGCGGGTCGCGGGCACGGGCCGTCCGCCGGACAGTTCAAATAGTGAGAAAGGAGCACAAAGGTGGATATTCTGCGCAGTCTCCTCGGTATGCTGTTTCTGTTGCTGGTCGCGTATCTGCTGTCGAACAACCGTCGCGCGGTCAGCGCGCGGACCATGATCGCCGCGTTGCTCACGCAGTTCGCGATCGGCGCGCTGGTGCTGTTCGTGCCGTCCGGTCGCGCGGCGCTGGCCGCGGCCGCGAACGGCGTCAATCGCGTGCTCGACATGGGCAATCACGGCATCGCGTTCGTGTTCGGCGGGCTGGTCGACGCGCGGATGTTCCAGTTGTTCGGCGACGGCGGCTTCGTGTTCGGCCTGCGCGTGCTGCCGATGATCATCTTCGTCACCGCGCTGATCTCGGTGCTGTATTACATCGGCGTGATGAAGTGGATCGTCGCGATCCTCGGCGCGGGGTTGGCGAAGGTGCTCGGCGTGAGCCGCATCGAGGCGTGCTCGGCCGTCGCGACGATCTTCCTCGGGCAGAGCGAGATGCCCGCGCTCGTGAAGCCGTTCGTGCGCAACATGACGAGCGCCGAGATCTTCACGGTGATGGCGAGCGGCATGGCGTCGGTCGCGGGCTCGGTGCTGGTCGGCTACGCCGGCCTCGGCGTGAAGATGGAGTACCTGCTCGCCGCGTCGTTCATGGCGGTGCCGGGCGGGCTGCTGTTCGGCAAGCTGCTGTTTCCGACCGTCGAGCCGAGCCGCGTGGTGGTCGACGGCCTCGATTTCGACGACAAGCGCGCCGCCAACGTGATCGAGGCGGCCGCATCCGGCGCATCGGTCGGCCTGCGCATCGCGATCAACGTCGGCGCGATGCTGATCGCGTTCGTCGGCCTCATCGCGCTGATGAACCTGATCGTCGGCGGCGCGGCCGCGTTCGCGGGCTTCCCGCAGCTTACGCTGGTCGGCATCATCGGCCACCTGTTCGCGCCGCTCGCGTGGATCATCGGCGTGCCGTGGCACGATGCGGCGCTGGCCGGCAACTTCATCGGCGAGAAGCTGATCTTCAACGAATTCGTCGCGTACGGCGACCTGTCGCCGTACCTGAAGGGCGGCGCGCATGCGGCGGCGGCCGGCCTGCAGGTGCTCGACCCGAAGACGCTCGCGATCGTGTCGTTCGCGCTGTGCGGCTTCGCGAACTTCTCGTCGATCGCGATTCTCGCGGGCGGCTTCAGCGCGGTCGCGCCCGAGCGCCGCTCGGACGTCGCGCGGCTCGGCTTGCGCGCGCTGACGGCCGCGACGCTGTCGAACCTGATGAGCGCGGCGATTGCCGGGCTGTTCTTTTCGCTGCATTGAGAACCCTCCGACCGATCGAAGCGAGGCAACGATGTTTCTACCGCAGGAATTCATTCGCAGGAAGCGCGACGGGCAGCCGCTCGATCGCGACGGGATGGCCGCGTTCGTGCGCGGCGTGACCGACGGCAGCGTGACCGAGGGCCAGGTGGCCGCGTTCGCGATGGCCGTGTATTTCAACGACCTGAGCACCGACGAACGCGTCGCGCTGACGCTCGCGCAGCGCGATTCGGGCGACGTGCTCGACTGGCGCGCGCTCGATCTCGGCGGGCCGGTGATCGACAAGCATTCGACGGGCGGCGTCGGCGACGTCGTGTCGCTGATGCTCGGGCCGATGGTGGCTGCGTGCGGCGGCTACGTGCCGATGATCTCGGGGCGCGGGCTCGGCCATACCGGCGGCACGCTCGACAAGTTGAGCGCGATTCCCGGTTACGACGTGATGCCCGAGACGGACGCGTTTCGCCGCACGGTGCGCGAGGTCGGCGTCGCGATCATCGGGCAGACCGCACGGCTCGCGCCGGCCGACAAGCGCATCTATGCGATCCGCGACGTGACGGCGACCGTCGAATCGGTCGCGATGATCACCGCGTCGATCCTGTCGAAGAAACTCGCGGCGGGGCTCGACGGGCTCGTGATGGACGTCAAGGTCGGCTCGGGCGCGTTCATGCCGACCGCGGAGAAATCGGCGGAACTGGCGCGCAGCATCGTCGACGTCGGCAACGGCGCCGGCATGAAGACGACCGCGATCCTCACCGACATGAACCAGTCGCTCGCGCCGTGTGCGGGCAATGCGCTCGAAGTGGCGTGCGCGATCGACTACCTGACGGGCAAGTCGCGGCCCGCGCGTCTGCACGACGTGACGATGGCGCTGTCGGCCGAACTGCTCGTGACCGGCGGGCTGGCGCGCGATGCCGTCCACGCGCGGGAGAAGCTGCAGCAGGCGCTCGATTCCGGCGCGGCGGCCGAGCGGTTCGCGCGCATGGTCGTCGCGCTCGGCGGCCCGGCCGACCTGATCGACGCGCCCGCGCGGCATCTGGTGCGGGCGGCGGTGATCGTGCCGGTTCCGGCGCCCGCGAGCGGCGTGGTGCAGCGGGTCGATTGCCGCGCGCTCGGGCTGGCGGTGGTCGCGCTCGGCGGCGGCCGCACGCGCGCGGAGGACGCGATCGACGTCAGCGTCGGCCTGTCGGCGCTCGTGGAGATCGGGCAGCGCATCGAGGCTGGCGAGCCGCTCGGTTTCGTACACGCTCGCGATGAAGCGTCCGCGGCCCACGCGGCGGACGCGGTGCGCCGCAGCTACGTGCTCGGCGAAACCGGCGAAGCGCCGCCGACCCTTTACCAGCAGATCGGCTGACCCTGCTCCCGGAGGCATCACCACGATGGAACGAGACGAACTGATCGAACAGGCGAAGGCGGCGCGCGAACGCGCGTATGCGCCGTATTCGCGCTTCAAGGTCGGCGCGGCGCTGCTCGCGCGCGACGGCACGGTTTTCCACGGCTGCAACGTCGAGAACGCGTCGTACGGGCTGTGCAATTGCGCGGAACGCACGGCGATGTTCGCGGCGATCGCCGCCGGCTATCGGCCGGGGGATTTCGCGCGGCTCGCGGTAGTCGGCGACACGGACGGCCCGATCGCGCCGTGCGGTGCATGTCGTCAGGTGATCATCGAGATCGGCAAGCCCGATATCGAGGTGATCCTCGCGAACCTGAAAGGGGCCGTCGAGATCACGACGGCCAGCGCGTTGCTGCCGGGCGCGTTCACGCTGTAACGGCGTGCGCGGCGGCTCGCCGCCGCGCGCCGCATGCGTCACGTCACGCGCTGTCGCGCGCGTCGCGGATCGGGATCACGGTGCGCGCGCCACACTGGCGCAGCAGGTCGCGCAACTCGTTGATGACCGGAAACACCTCGTGGTTCCAGTCGGCGCCCTGGCGATCGTGCGCTTCCTGCTCGCGCTCGACGATCCAGCGATCCTCGCGGAAGATGCGCTCGGTGAACCACACGAGCAGCGGCCACGCGAGATCGAGTGCGAACGGGATGCCGGGCTTGTGGATCGACAGCAGCCCGAACGTGCGATTGGTGCGCTGCTCGGCGTCGAGCGGCACGTAGACGATCCACAGGTCCATCACGAGCGTGCCTTCGCTCGAACGGATCTGCAGCGTCTGGTACGGGTAGCCGGTGCGCACCGTCATCACGCTCTTGTCGGACTGGTCGGCCGGCTTCTTGCTCGCGCCGAACACGAGCGCCTCGCCGACCGGCTGCTTGCCTTCCATCCGCGCGAACGTGTAGTCGACCTCGACCCAGTCGTCGCCGCGACGGCGGCCCACCGAGCGCGCGCGCATCTGCCCCATCTGCTTGCGATGCAGGAACTGATGGTTCATGTCCATCAGGTTCTCGTGCATGAACGAGTAGTGGCACTTGACCTCGCGGCCGAAGCGGCGCGTCTTGTACGCGGGGTTGTCCGCCGATTCGAGCGCGGGGAACGGCCGTTCGTCGGCGAGCGTCGCGTCGCCCGGAAACACGAAGATCAGCCCGTGCGCCTCGCGGCACGGATACGCGCGCACGCCGTTGGGCAAGCGCTCGCGGCCGAGGTAGGGCACGTCGACGCAGCGGCCGCTGTCGCACGCGTAGGTCCAGCCGTGATAGCAGCAGCGCAGCGTTTCGCCGCTGACGACGCCCGCGTGCAGCGGCACCTGGCGGTGCGCGCAACGATCCTCGAGCGCATACACGGCGCCCGATTCGGTGCGCACGAGCACGATCGGATCGCCGGCGAAGCGCACGCCGAGCGTCTTGCCGCGCTTGAGTTCGCGCGACCACGCGAGCGGATACCAGTGATCCGGGTGAATGGGCACGCGGCGCAGGTCGCGTACGATCGCGCCGGTGGACGGTTCTTCGAGGGTGTTGCTGTCAGGCAAAGGCACTGCGCGCATGCGTGACGCCTCCTGGCGGGACTGAATGTCGAGCGCCGCAACAAGCGGCGGGAATCAGGAGAGTCTACGCGAAGTTGCCGGCCCCGGCGGACGCGATGCGGGTTTGCCCCGGCATCGCGTCCGCCGGTTCGTTGATGTGGCGCAAAGAGGCCGCCGCTGGTGCGGGGCGGCCGTGGCGCGACGGTGCGGCGGGTGGTATGCCGTCATGCGGCGAGCGGACGGTCACAAGCGGCTCACAAGCGCGCTTCGCGCCACAGCACCGGGTCGGCGCGGTACAGCGCCGGGAAGTACTGTTTCAGCCCGGCGACCTTCGGCAAGTCGTTGAACGCGATATACGGCGCATCGGGATGCAGTTCGAGGTAGTTCTGATGATAGGCCTCGGCCGGATAGAAGCCCTTGTAGGCTTCGACACGCGTAACGACGGGCGCCGGAAACACATGCGCGCCGCCGAGCTGCGCGATGTACGCGGTCGCGACCGCGCGCTGCTGCGCGGTGGTCGGGAAGATCGCGGAGCGGTACTGCGAGCCTTCGTCGGGGCCCTGCCGGTTCAGCTCGGTCGGGTCGTGCGCGACCGAGAAGAACACCTGCAGCAGCCGGCCGTACGTGATCTGCGTCGGGTCGTAGACGATGCGCACCGATTCCGCGTGCCCCGTCAGCCCCGAGCCGACGAGCGCGTAGTGCGCGGTTTCGGACGCGCCGCCCGCATAGCCGGCGGTCACCTGCTTCACGCCCTTCACGTGCTCGAACACGCCCTGCACGCCCCAGAAGCAGCCGCCGGCGAACACGGCCGTCTCGTCGTGCGACGCGCCGGGCGTTTCGTCGAGCGTCGGCGCGGGCACGGTACGCATCGGCTCGGCGGAATTGACGATGCGCTGGTAGCCGAACACGGCGGCCGCCGCGACGGCGATGGCGCCGATGCGGCGCAGCATGGCGGCGCGCCGGCGGGCGGCGGCATCGCGGGTCGGGATCGGGATCATGTTTTGCTCCTTCGGAATGCGTTGAAAAAGACGTTGCTCGGATCGCGGCGGCGTGCGCGATCAACCGAAAGTGAATGCGTACGCATCGACCCCGGGATCGAGAAACTCGATCGCGAACGTGCGATCGGCGATCGCGCCCGGCTGCCGGACGAGCTGGTACAGGCGCTGGCCGGTGACGGTGCCGTAGCCCTGCGCATCGACATCCGTGCCATGCGCGGCGCCGGGCGCGGCGCCGTCGAGCGTCACGCGAAAGCGCACGGGCTGGCCGTTCGCGCCCGGGCCGAGCACGAGGTGCAGGTCGCGCGCATGAAAGCGATAGACGATCCGGCCATCCGGCGCGGCCAGCGACGCGCGCTCGGCGCCGACGTTCCACGTGCCCGCGAGGCCCCAGCCGTTGAGATCCGGGCGGGCCGGTGCGTCGTAACGGTGTGCCGCATCGCGCACGGCACCGCCCGGCGACGCAAAGCTTTCCGCGCGTGCATAGCCGACATACGTTTCGGGCGACCGGACGTCCGCGCTGTCGGCCGCCGCGAGCGCGCCCTTCGCGGGCGCGCCGGCGAGCCCGAGCGGCACGTTCAGCGCGTCCGGGTGGCCGGCTTCGGCGAGCAGCGACTGGATCGCGCGTTCCGACTGCGCGTATTCGCCTTCGCCGAAGTGGTGATGGCGGATCCGCCCTTGCGCGTCGATGAAGTAGTGCGCGGGCCAGTATTCGTTGTTGAACGCGCGCCAGATCGAATAGCCGTTGTCGATCGCGACCGGGAAGTCGATGCCGAGGTCGTGCACGGCCTTCTTTACATTGCCGATGTCGCGCTCGAACGCGAATTCCGGCGCGTGCACGCCGATCACGACGAGCCCGTACGGCGCGTACTTGCGTGCCCAGGCGGTCGTGTACGGCAGCGTGCGCAGGCAGTTGATGCACGAATACGTCCAGAAATCGACCAGCACGACCTTGCCGCGCAGCCCGGCCGCCGTCAGCGGCGGCGAGTTCAGCCACTGCACCGCGCCGTCGAGCGACGGCAGCGTGCCTTCGACCGGCAGCGCGGAGGGGGGGGCGGCGGCCGCACGCATCATCGCGCTGCCGGCCATCGCCCCGCCGCCGGCCTGTGCGCCGTCCGCCGCGGCGGCCATCATCGCGCCGCCCGTCGCGTTGCCCGTCGCGGTGTCGCCGCCGCCGCCGGTTGCGGCCGGCGCCGCCGGTGCGCCGTTCGAGCGCCCGCCGAGGCGGTCGACGAGCTTGGTTTCGAGCCCGCCCGTGGTGACCGTCGACAGTTGCGCGAGGGCGCCCGTATCGAGGCCAAGCGCGATCGCGCCGACGCCGGCCAGCAGCGCCGCGCCGATCCCGCGCCGGATCCATTCGCCGGCGCCGAGCGAGCGCTTCATCGCGGCGAACACCTTGCCGCCGATCACGAGCGCGACGCCGAGCGACGTCGCCGCGCCGGCCGCATACGCGACGAGCAGCAGCGTCGTGCCGACGCTCGCGCCGCGCAGCGCGGCGCCGGTCAGCACGAGGCCGAGGATCGGGCCCGCGCACGGCGCCCACAGCAAGCCCGTCGCGACGCCGAGCAGCAGCGACGACGCGGGGCCCGCCGGGCGGCCGTCGCGTTGCGCGAACCCGGTGAGCCGGTTGCCGGCGGCGACGAGCGGGCGCGTCAGGTGTTCCGCGAAGCGCGGCATCAGCAGCGTCAGGCCGAACATCGCGAGCAGCACGATCGCGATCCAGCGGCCGGCCTGGTTGGCCTGCGCGACCCAGCCGCCGCCGACGGCGGCGAGCGTCGCGACGACGGCGAACGTGAGCCCCATGCCGGCGAGCAGCGGCAGGCCGGTGCGCACGAACGGCTGGTCGGCGCGGGCGAACACGAACGGCAGCACGGGCAGGATGCACGGGCTCAGGATCGTGAGTACGCCGCCGAGATAGGCAAGGACGATGAGCAGCATGATGCGTTCTCCAGTCGAACGGGAGCGGGGCCGGATCAGGCGGCGGCCGGGTGGAAGGCGAGCGCGAGACCGTTCATGCAGTAGCGCAGGCCCGTGGGCGCGGGGCCGTCGTCGAACACGTGGCCGAGATGGCCGCCGCAGCGGCGGCAGTGCACTTCGGTGCGGACCATCCCGAACGACGCGTCGGTGTCGGTGGCGACGGCGTGGTCGAGCGCTTTCCAGAAGCTCGGCCAGCCCGTATGGCTGTCGAATTTGGTGGCCGACGAGAACAGCGCGAGGTCGCAGCCGGCGCACGCGAACGTGCCGTGCCGGTGCTCGTCGTTCAGCGGGCTGGTGAACGGCCGCTCGGTGCCGGCTTCGCGCAGGACCGCGTATTGGGCGGGCGTGAGCCGGCGATGCCATTCGGCGTCGCTGAGCGTGATCTCGAACGGGGCGGCTTTCGGCGCGCCGGCCGGCGGCGCGGCGAATGCGCGGCCGACCAGCGCGCGGCGGCCGGCGGACGACAGCGCCGCGAGCGCGGCGAGGCCGGTGGCGCCGGCGAACAGCAGATCTCTGCGGGTGGGCATGATGGGCTCCTGGAAGCAGGTGCTGAAAACATGCGCCCATCGTAGGCGGCGGCCGGTGTCGAAGTCCTCACGGAAAGTTAAAGGAATCGTGATGATTGGCCGGCGAGGTCGCGCAACGCGGTGGCGCGGCCGTGTCGTCAATCCGCTTCCACGAAGCGAAGGGATTGATCCACGGCTGGGTAGCGACGGCGACCCGCGCCGTTACGCGTGCGCAATAGCGCCACTGCCCGGACACCGCGTCATCCGGCCTCGTCCGATAAGGCGACGGGCGCCGCGCATTGACTGCCGCGCTCCGCCGTCGACCCGTGACGCCGGTGGGAAGCGATGTCGGCGCCGAGCGCATGAAGGATCGATCGACCCTTCTTTGTCAGATACGCACGCCGGCGGCCGGGCGCGCCATGTTCGAGCATGACGAGTTGCCGTTCGAGCAATGCATCGAGTTCGGCGCGATTCATGTCGAGCTGATCCGGCGCCTGGCACACCAGCATCAGCGTCGCGAATTCGTGCGGGCTCAGCATGGCTGCCTCCCGTCGCGCATGGAGCCGCCGCCCGCAGGCGTGACGCGGAACAACGAAATCGGGTGCAGCATGCGTCCAAACCCGGCGACTCGACGGCGCGGCAGCTTCGGTCGGCCGATCGCAGCGGGTTGGGGCGCGCCGCGCAACGCGAATGGCTTGCGCACGGCACGTATGCGAGCGCTGATTGGCGCGAAGCGACTCGTGTCGTTGCGCGCTTTCCGCAGGCCGGCCGGCAGACCCGTGACGACGCGGGCGGCGCGTCGTGGTCGGCGGCCGACCTCCGGCAGCCGATCGAAGATGAAGAAAGGATCGTTCATGATTCGCTCCCGGTTGGACCTCGCACGGAGGACGAACCGGACCACGCGCTCCAGTTCGTCGATCCGCGAGAGGCCTCGCTGACAAACAAATCGAAACACGCAGCGCGTAAGCCGCAGCTGCTTGAGCGATACCAAAATAGGATGAGGCGCGCGGATTTCAAGCGCCGTTCAATGACGATTCGCGTGGCCCGCAGCAGTGACCGTCGAGGCCGTGTTGCCGCTCGTCACGGAGAGCCTCTCGACACAGCCGCCGGTCGTGCGAACGCCGGTTTCGCGATGAAACATTTCGTTACATATTGGGCGCTCGTCACCCTCTTGAAGCGCGTCTGTCCGCCACTATTTCGCTTTTCGCCAATCGATGGCACGCCGGCGCAGCGCAGCCCTTGCGCATGCACGCGCCAGCGGATTCCCTTTTCCAGGTGATCTCATCGCTCAGGAGATGAAAATGCAGATTCGTCCCCTCTACGACCGGGTTATCGTCAAGCGAATCGAACAGCAGCGGACGACGGCCTCCGGCATCGTGATTCCCGATTCGGCCGCCGAACGGCCCGAGCAGGGTGAAGTGATTGCGGTCGGCAGCGGCCGGCTGCTCCAGGACGGCTCGCAGCGCCCGCTGCAGCTCCAGGTCGGCGACCAGGTTCTCTTCGGCAAATATGCAGGCCAGACCGTGAAGGTGAACGGCGAGGAACTGCTCGTGATGCGCGAAGAGGACGTCATGGGCGTACTCGAACCCGAATCGCCGGCCGCCAGGAAAGCGGCCTGAATGCCGATTCGACCGCGTCGCACGGGCGTTGACCCGATGCGCGCGGCATCCCGTTCAACGACTGTATCCGGAGCAAGAAAATGACTGCAAAAGACGTGAAATTCCGCGACGGCGCGCGCCAGCAGATCGTCAAGGGCGTGAACGTGCTGGCCGACGCGGTGAAGGTGACGCTCGGCCCGAAGGGCCGCAACGTCGTGATCGAACGCGGCTTCGGCACGCCCGTGATCACGAAGGACGGCGTGTCGGTCGCGAAGGAAATCGAGCTGAAGGACCGCTTCGAGAACATGGGCGCGCAGATCGTCAAGCAGGTCGCGTCGAAGACGGCAGACGTGGCCGGCGACGGGACGACCACCGCCACCGTGCTCGCGCAGGCGATCGTGCAGGAAGGCATGAAGCACGTCGCGGCCGGCATGAACCCGATGGATCTGAAGCGCGGCATCGACAAGGCCGTCGGCGCGGTGCTCGACGAGCTGCGCAAGCTGTCCCGGCCGATTTCGACCCACAAGGAAATCGCGCAGGTCGGCGCGATTTCCGCGAATTCCGACGAAGCGATCGGCAAGATCATCGCCGACGCGATGGAGAAAGTGGGCAAGGACGGCGTGATCACCGTCGAGGACGGCAAGTCGCTGGAGAACGAACTCGACGTGGTCGAAGGCATGCAGTTCGATCGCGGTTACGTGAGCCCGTACTTCATCAACGATCCGGCGAAGCAGGCGGCCTATCTCGACGATGCGCTGATCCTGCTGCACGACAAGAAGATCTCCAGTGTCCGCGACCTGCTGCCGATCCTCGAAGCGGCGTCCAAGGCCGGCAAGCCGCTGCTGATCGTCGCCGAGGATGTCGAGGCGGAAGCGCTCGCGACGCTCGTCGTGAATTCGATGCGCGGCATCCTGAAGGTCGCCGCCGTCAAGGCGCCGGGTTTCGGCGACCGGCGCAAGGCGATGCTGGAGGATCTCGCGATCCTGACCGGCGCGACGGTCATCTCGGAGGAAACCGGCAAGCAGCTCGACAAGGCCACGCTCGAGGATCTCGGCAGTGCGAAGCGCGTCGAGGTGCGCAAGGACGATACGATCATCATCGACGGCGCGGGCGATGCGGCGCGCATCGACGCGCGCGTGAAGTCGATTCGCGTGCAGATCGACGAAGCGACGAGCGACTACGATCGCGAAAAGCTGCAGGAACGTGTCGCGAAACTCGCGGGCGGCGTGGCGGTGATCAAGGTCGGCGCGGTCACCGAGGTCGAAATGAAGGAGAAGAAGGATCGCGTCGACGATGCGCTGCATGCGACGCGCGCCGCGGTCGAGGAGGGCATCGTGCCGGGCGGCGGCGTCGCGCTGCTGCGTGCGCGCGCGGCGCTGGCGGACATCCGCGGCGCGAATTCGGACCAGGATGCCGGCATCCGGATCGTGCTGCGCGCGCTCGAGGCGCCGCTGCGCGTCATCGCGGCCAATGCGGGCGACGAACCGTCGGTCGTGGTCGCGAAGGTGCTCGAGGGCAAAGGGAATTTCGGCTACAACGCGGCGACCGGCGAGTACGGCGATCTGGTCGACGCAGGCGTGGTCGACCCGACCAAGGTCACGCGCACCGCGCTGCAGAACGCCGCGTCGATCGCGAGCCTCGTGCTGACGACCGACGCGACCGTCGCGCAAGCGCCGAAAGAGGACAACGCCGAGTCGGCCCCCGCGCCCGAACTCGGCTACTGACCTGCATCGCGGGCTCGCCTGCGATCGTCGAACAGCCGCTGGCCGGAGCGGCTTTTCCCGGCGCGCGCGACAGCGGGGCGCGCCGCGCCGTTTTTTCCTGTTTGCGAGACCGACCATGAAGCTCGAACTTTCGATCGATTCCAGGCCGCTGCACGTCGAACTCGACGACGTGATCGCCGGCCTGCTCGCGGCGCGGCTCGGCCTGCCGCCCGACGGCGACCACCGCGGCGCGATCGGCCGCTACCTCGGCGATGCGGCAGGGCCGTGGACGCTCGATGACGACCATATGCGCAAGCGCGTGATGCGCCGCCTGATTCTCGACATCGCCGATCCGACGCTGGTCATCCAGTACCTGATGGCCGACCAGACCGAGTCCGGAGAATCAAGCGCTTGATGCCAGCCGAACGCGCGTTCGCACGTTCGGCAATCCCTCCGTCGCATCCTTCCCGGCGCTTCGCAGGCGCGTCGGCATCCGGGTCGCGCTTCCGACAGGCGCGGACCATGCCGGCGTCGCGCACCAGTCATCAGACGTTCTTCGCCTGCCGTCGTATCCATTGCCACTTCGTTATCCGTAACAGTGCAAAAATTCGCGCGCGATCGAAACCGCGCGCCTGTTGACCGTTCGTTCAGCCGCCGTCCGGCTTGCCGGGCTCGCGGCCCTGCGGAACCGGCTGGCCCGCGCCGAGTTCGGCGCCGGTCACCGGGTCGCTGTTCGGATCGGACGCGAGCCGCTGCGCCATCGCGTCGATCGCGTCCACCTGCTGCGGCTCGAGCATCCCTTCGGCAATACCGGTGCCGCCGTCGACCGCCGGCTGGGCGTCGCGGATTTCGAGACCCTCTCCGTGGTTCCAGGGGCCGACCAGCGGCGCCGCGTCCGGCTGCATCCGGAAGTACACGCTGTCGTACGGTGCCTTCGGCGGCAGCTTGCCCGGCGGGAAATTCGCGGTGATCGCATACAGCGCCTTCTCGAACGACTTCAGGTGCGATACCTCGCGCGTCATCAGGAAGCCGAGCGCGTCGCGAATATCCGGATCGTCGGTCACGTTGATCAGCCGCTCGTAGATGATCTTCGCGCGCGCTTCGGCCGCGATGTTCGAACGCAGGTCGGCGGTCGGTTCGCCGATCGTGTCGATGTACGCGGCCGACCACGGCACGCCGCCCGAATTGGTAAGCGGCGCGCCCGCGCCGTACAGCACCTGCGTCACGTGGCTGTCGTTGCCCGCGCCGTGCAGCTTGCGATACAGCTCGGCCTGTTCGTCGACCGCTTCGGCGAGTTCGCCCTTGGCGCCGCGGTTGAGCATCGCGGCCATCGAGCCGATCACTTCGAGGTGGCTCAGCTCCTCGGTGGCGATGTCGAGCAGCATGTCCTTGCGGCCCGGGTCTTCCTCGGTGATCGCCTGCGTGAAATAGCGCATCGCGGCGGCGAGCTCGCCCTGCGGGCCGCCGAACTGCTCGAGCAGCAGGTTGGCGAGGCCGGGATTCGGCGCGCCGACGCGCACCGTGTACTGAAGCCGGGTGTTGTGGATGAACATGGCATCTCCGTGGAAAGGGTTGCGCGACATTCGCCGTGTCGGCCCAGCACGAATCGATCCCGTGGGCGGCCGACGGTCGCGGGTATGCGGCGCGATGCCGGCCGGCGCGCGCTGTGTCGCGGGAGCGGCTTTCGGCGGACGCTGGAGGCGTTCGTTGGCGTCGCACGCGTGCATCGCGACGCCAACGGACGATGGCCGGTCGGGCACGGGGCGGCGCCGGATGACGAACGTGCGATCGGTTCGCGAGGCGTTGCTTTCCGCGCACGGAGCGGACCGTTGCCGATGCAAGGACGCAACACGCGGGAAGCGCAGTGTCGGCGGCAATACGCGCGCGCGTCGCGTGACCTGCCACCGTCGTTGCCGGATTTTCAAGCGGTTGTCATTTCGGTGGCATAGGCCATGCCACGCCGGCGCACGATGCCGGTTTCGTGAAGAAGGAGTACAGGTGGCGATGCTCGACAGGAGCGCGACGACGGCGCGCACCGCGACGGACATGCGGTGTTGCCGGCGCGGCCGATCGGCGCGATGGCATTGCGGTCGGGCGGCAACCGAATGGCCGGTGCGTCAGCGTCCGGGCGAACGCTGCAGCCCATGTTCCCCGCGATGCCGCGCGAACCGGATGACGACAGGCGCGCAGGCCGACCTGCGCCGGCCGGCGTGCCGGTTCATCGCGCTTTCAGCATTTCGTCGGCGAGCCGATAGGCGCTGACCGCGCGTTTCGATTCGTAGTCGGCGATCGTCGACACGTTGCGTCCGGCGTCGCGCGACAGCAATCCTTGCAGCGCGGCGGCGGCGAAGAAATCGCGCAGGTCCGGCGTCGCGGATTTGGGCTCGGGCGGAGGGGCTTCGACGAGCGGCCCCGCTTTCCAGAAAACGGGCGACGGCGTGGCTGCCTTCGATACGGCCGCGGGTTGTTTGATGCTCACATCCTGGGACAACGGCGTCATTTCTTCCCCTTCGATCAAGTATCTGTTGGCGAAGCAGCGTAACGTCCCCGACAGCATGAGCGAGCATCGTTTCGTCTTGTTTTTGAGCGGTACTAACCGCTTGATCGACGCGAATATTCGCCGGTAATACGGCATTCGTCAAAGAAAATAAATTCGATTCGACCGGTTGGTGCGGGAGCACGATTCGTTCCCGCTCGCGGTCGACGGGAGGCATCGCATTTCGGGAACCGATGGGGATGGTAAGTCGGCGCGAATGACGCCGCGGTGACACGCCTGCGTGCAGGCGCGACGCTCGTCCGCAAGGATCGCAAGCCTTCCGTCAGGCCCACGTGCGCGCGCTTGCCGGTGCCGTACAATGCGCATGGAAGCGCAGGGGGGAGTATCACGAGCGGGATCGTGGGACGACCGGACGAGGCCGATGCGACCGGCACCGATCGGTGGCCGGCACACGATGTCCCGCAACACCATCAGGAGAAGTCAATGGCACGGCAAGCGCCTACGCACAAGGAGCGGCCTCCATCGCCCGCCACGTTGAAGAGCGATCTGTCGTTTCCGGTAGTGGGCATCGGTGCATCGGCGGGCGGTACGGCGGCCTTGCAGACCTTTTTCGAGAGCGCGCCGACGAGCATGGACATGGCGTTCGTCGTCGTCGTCCATCTCGCGCCGGAACAGGTCAGTCATATGGACGCCGTCCTGCAGCACACGACGGGCATGCCGGTGCGTCAGGTGACGTCCACGGTGCCGATCGAAAAAAACCACATCTACGTGATCGCGCCGGGCATGCAGCTCGAGATGTCGGACGGCTGCCTTCGCTGCCGCCGTCGGGACGCGTCCGAAGAAGTGCCGTTCACGATCGACCACTTCTTCCGGACGCTGGCGGGCGCGCACGACTGGCGCGCGATCGGCATCGTGATGTCCGGCAGCGGCTCCGACGGCGCGGCAGGCTTGAGCCGCATCAAGGAAGCGGGCGGCATCACGCTCGCCCAGACACCGGCCGACGCCGAGCATGCGGAGATGCCGCAGCACGCGATTTCCACGGCGCGCGTCGATATCGTGCTGCCGGCGGCCGACATGCCGCAACGGTTGCTCGAACTCTGGTCGAGCGCGCGCCGCATCGAACAGCAAAGTCTCGAATTCACGCAATCGCTGCACCACGTCGATCGACCGACGGCCAACGATCCCGAGCGGGCGCTTTCCGACATTCTGATGCACCTGCGGGTCCGCACCGGCCACGATTTCAGGTTGTACAAGCGGGCGACGGTGCTGCGGCGTATCGAGCGGCGCATGCAGGTCAACGGCCAGCGCGACCTTCTCGCGTACCGGGATTTCCTGCGGGCCGCGCCGGAAGAAGCGAACGCGCTGCTGGCGGACATGCTGATCGGCGTGACCCAGTTCTTCCGCGATCGCGAAGCCTTCGATTTCCTCGAACGGGAAGTGATCGGCTCGTTGTTCGCGTCGGAGTCCGGCGAGGAACAGGTGCGGGTGTGGGTGGCCGGATGCGCGACGGGCGAGGAGGCGTACTCGATCTCGCTGCTGCTGGCGCGGGCGCGCGAGGCGGCGATGTCGAGCCAGGCCATCCAGGTATTCGCGACCGATATCGATGAAGCGGCGATCGTCCGCGCGCGAACCGGCTCCTACCCGCTGTCGATCGCGAGCGACGTGCCCGCCGCGCTGCTGCAGCGGTATTTCGCGCGGGAAGGCGCGCACTACGTGATCGCGAAGGCGGTGCGCGAACGCATCCTGTTCGCGGCGCACAGCCTGCTGCGCGATCCGCCGTTCTCGCATCTCGACCTGATCTCGTGCCGCAACGTGCTGATCTATCTCGAGCGGGCGGTGCAGCGGCAAATCCTCGAGCTGTTCCATTTCGCGCTGCGCCCGAACGGCTACCTGTTCCTCGGCACCGCGGAATCGGCCGACGCGGCGGACGATCTGTTTTCCGTCGTGGACAAGAAGCGCCGGATCTACCGCGCACGCGTCGTCACGCATCGCGCGAAGCCGGCCACGGGCTTTCCGCCGCTGTTCCAGGTCGAAGCCGGCGCGTCCGACGAGCGCGCCATGCCGCAGCCGCCGTTGCGGGTGCCGGCCAGCCCGGCACAACGCAATTTCTCGTATTCGGAACTCCATCAGCGTGCGCTCGAAACGTATTCGCCGCCGAGCGTCATCATCGACAAGGAGTCGAACGTCGTCCATCTGTCGGATAACGCCGGCCGGTTCCTCAGGCATGTCGGCGGCGAGCTGTCGAGCAACATCATGACGCTGGTGTTGCCGGATCTGCGGCTCGATCTGCGCACCGCGATTTTCCGTGCGCTGCAAACGGGCACGAGCGTGGAGGCGCGCCGGGTCAAGTGGGCACACGAAGCGCGCGTGTCGTGGATCAACATGACGGTCAGGCCGTTTCACGACAAGGTCGCGAATGCGGAATTCCTGCTCATCGTGTTCGACGAGGTGGCCGGTCGCATGACCGAGGAGGATCAGGTCGAGACGAGCGGGCAGGACCCGGTTCTGGCGCAGCTCGAACAGGAGCTGCAGCACAGTCGCGAACAACTCGCGACGATCATCGAGCAGTACGAAACGTCCGTCGAGGAGTTGAAGGCGTCGAACGAGGAGCTGCAGGCGATCAACGAAGAGTTGCGTTCGACGAGCGAGGAACTGGAAAGCAGCAAGGAGGAACTGCAATCGGTCAACGAGGAGTTGACCACGGCCAACGCCGAAATGCAGGCCAGGATCGAAGACACCGCGAAGGCGAACGACGATCTCCACAACATCATCGCATCGAGCGAAATCGCGACGGTGTTCGTCGACAAGGAAATCCGGGTCAAGCGGTTTACGCCCAACGCCACCGCGATTTTCAACCTGATCGATACGGACCTGGGCAGGTCGCTGTTCCATATCACCCACGCGCTGCGGTATCCGACGCTGGCCGACGATGTCCGGCAGTCGTTCCAGTCGCTGCGGCTGATCGAGCGCGAGATCGAGAGCGAGGCCGGCCGGTGGTATCTGATGCGGTTGCTGCCTTACCGGACGGCGGACGACCACATCGACGGCGCGGTGATCACGCTGATCGACATCACCGACCGGCATCACGCGGAAGAGGCGGCGCGAGCAGGCGAGCAGCGCCTGCGCCTGGTCGCGCAATCGACCAAGGACTACGCGATCATCATCCAGGACGGCAGCGGCGCGATCGTGAGCTGGAACGCCGGTGCGGAACGCATCTTCGGCTATACGGAAGAAGAGGTGATCGGCCAGAACGTCGAGCTGCTCTACGAACTCAATGATCGGCAAGCGCTCGTGCCGACCCGCGAGCGCGACGTCGCAACCCGCGAAGGGCGCGCGGACGACGAACGCTGGCACCGCACCAAGGATGGGCGGCGGATTTTCTGCAGCGGCGTCGTCACGCCGATTTCCGATACGTCGTTCAGCGGCTTCGCGAAGATCGTGCGCGACATGACGCTGCGCAAGCAGAGCGACGACGCGAACCGCGAAGCGCTCGCGCGGGAACAGGCGGCACGCGAGCAGGCGCTCAGTTCGAATCAGCTGAAGGACGAGTTCATTGCCGTGCTGTCCCACGAGCTGAGGCATCCGCTCAACCTGATCGGCGTCAAGTCGGAAATGCTGCCGCGCCTGCCGGAGACGCGCGACATTCCCGCCGTGCGCGAAGCCGCGGATTCGATTCGGCAGGCCGTGCGCGCGCAGGCGCAGATCATCGACGACCTGCTCGATCTGTCGCGCATCCAGACCGGCAAGCTCGCGCTCGAGCTGGGCCGGGTCGATCTGACGGCGATGTTGCGCAGCATCGCGGATACCTGCGAGCTCGACGTGCACGCGCGCGGCCTGGTCCTGAAAACGGAGTTGCCGGCGGAGCCGACCATCGCGCTCGCCGATCCGGTGCGATGCGAGCAGATTTTCTGGAACCTGATGTCCAATGCGCTCAAGTACACGCAATCGCACGGCGAGATCGTCGTGCGTCTCGCGCATGAGGGCAAGATGCTGCGGGTCGACGTGATCGACGACGGGCAGGGGATCGATGGCGATACGCTGCCGCATATCTTCGACATGTTCCGGCAAGCGCGGCGCGACAGGACCCGCGGCGGTCTCGGCATCGGGCTGGCGCTGGTTCGGCAACTCGTCGAAATGCACGGCGGCCGGATCGCCGCGACGTCCGACGGCCCGGGGTGCGGCACCACGATGACGGTATGGCTGCCGGCCGCCTCGAACGAGCGCGCCATGCCTGCGGGCAGCGGCGTGCCGGAGGGGAATATCGCCGGCCTTCGCGTGCTGCTGGTCGAGGACGACCGGGAGACGGCGCTGTCGCTCACCACGCTGCTGGAACTGGCGGGGGCGGTGGTCGAGGCCGCGGAAAGCGGAGCCGCCGCGTTGACGATGCTGCAGGAGGCGCCCATCGACGCCATCGTGTCCGATATCGGGCTGCCCGACATGGACGGCTACGAGCTGCTGCGCCGGATCAAGACCGATCCCCGCTGGGCCAAGCTCTGGACCGTTGCGCTGACCGGCCGTAATCGCCAGGACGATGTCCGCGCCGCGGCGGAGGCCGGTTTCGACAGCCATCTGTCGAAGCCGCTGGATTTCGGGATGTTGCTCGCGGCGCTCGGCGACGTGCAGCGCGGCACCCCATGACGGCCGACGTGCCGTGCGCGCGTCGCGGGTCGTTCGGGCGTGGCTCGCCGCGACGGCGTGGGCGGCAATCGCCATTCGACCCGCATTGCGGCGTCTGCGATCGCCGGTGACGGAGCCCCGCTTCGGGAACCCTTTTTGCTGCTCTATCCGCAAGGGGGGTCTATGGATCGTCGAGATATCGTCGTAATCGCCTCGTCCCGAGGGGGGCTCCCGGTCCTCCGGACCCTCGTGGCGGGCATCGCCGCGGATTTTCCGGTGCCGATTTGCATCGTTCAGCACATTGGTCGACATCGGACGTTTTTGCCAGAGCTGCTGTCGCGATGGGGCGCATTGAATGCAAGCGTGGCGACACACGGGGAACGCCCGCGGGCCGGCAGAATTTATGTGGCGCCTCCCGACAGGCACATGATCGTGCGCGAAGGAAATCTCCGGCTGCTCGATACGGCCGCCGAGAATTTCGCCCGCCCGGCCGCCGATCCGCTGTTCCGGTCCGCCGCCCGCGAATATGGCGCCGGTGCGATCGGCGTGGTCCTCAGCGGTGACCTCGACGACGGTGCGGCCGGCCTGGCGGCGATTCGCGCGCGGGGCGGTTACGGTATCGTTCAGGACCCCGATGAATGCGAAGCCCCGTCGATGCCGCGCAGCGCACTGGCGGCGACGGGCGCCGATGCGGTTACGAGGGCGGAGGATCTGCCGCGGGCCATTCATGCAGCGGTCTACGGCGCACGTGTGAAGGAGCAGCGAAAGATGGCAGACTTGCGCGACCTGGATCATGAGAGCCGGATTGCAGAGGACGGCCTCGTCGACCCCGGGCTTCTCGATGAAATCGGCACGCGCTCAGCCCTCACGTGCCCCAGTTGCAACGGCGTGCTCTGGCGCATGCGCGACGATCGTCCGTTGCGATACCGGTGCCATACCGGGCATGCGTTCTCCGCGCTTTCTCTCGACGATGCGGAAGCCCAGAAAGCGGAGGATGCGATATGGGGGGCGATCCGCGCGGTTCACGAGCGGATGATCTTTGCGCGCGAGCGCCAGGAATGGGCGCGCCGGACGGGCAATACCAAGGACGTCGCGATCGAACAGGCCCGCATCGACGAGAACCAGCGGCTCGCGGACGTGCTGCGCAATGCGGTCGGCGCCGCGCTAAGCGGCGGCGAACTGGAGTGAGCGCGGCGGCTCGCGGCATCATCCGCGCCGCGGGTTTCATCCCGGCACGAACACGCCCAGCGCCGCGACCGCCATCGCGAGCGTCGCGATCCATCCTCCCCACGCAAGCGCGCCTCTGATGGCGAATTCGCCCATGACCCGTCTGCTTCTCGCCATGAGCATCATCACGACCATGATCGGCACGGCGCTCACGCCGTTGATGACGGCGCTCCAGTACAGCGCGCGGATCGGGTCGAAATGCATGAACGTGATCGCGATCCCGCCGACGATCGCCAATGCGATCACCGCATAGAATTCGGGCGCGACGCCCAACTGCAGCGCGAGACTGTTGCGCCAGCGGAAGGTGCCGGCCGCCGCATAGGCGGCCGATCCCGCGAGCACCGGCAGCGCCAGCAGGCCGGTGCCGACGATGCCGAGCGCGAACAGTACGTACGCGAAGCGACCGGCAAGCGGCTCGAGCGCCCGCGCGGCGTCCGCCGACGTCTTGACGTCGATGTGATGCGCGTTGAGCGTGGCTGCTGCCGTCAGCACGATGAAGAACGCGATCACGTTCGAGACGCCCATGCCGAACCACGTATCGAAGTTGATCCGGCGCAACTGCGCGGGCGCCTGGCGCGGCATGTGCCGCAGCGGCTGCTGATTCGGCGCGGCGCGCAACTCTTCGACTTCCTGGGACGCCTGCCAGAAAAACAGATACGGGCTGATGGTCGTGCCGAGCACGGCGACCACCGTGGTCAGATAAGCGGCGGTCAGTTGCGCATGGGGCTGCACGATCGCGCGACCGACCTCGGCCCAGCTGACCGGCACGATGAGGGCGACCGCGACATAGGCCAGCAGCGTCAGCGCCGTCCACTTGAGCAATCGCGAGTAGCGGTCGTACGGAACGAACACCTGCAGCACGACCGACACGCCGCCGAGGCACACGATGTAGAGCTGTTGCGGGCCGGGCAGCAGCAAATTGACGGCCGCGCCCATGGCCGACAGGTCGGCCGCGATGTTGATCACGTTGGCCGTGATCAGCAGCACGACCGTCCCGTACAGCAGCCATCGCGGGTAGTGCGCGCGCATGTTGGATGCGAGTCCCTTGCCCGTCACGCGGCCGATTCGCGCGCTGACCAGCTGGATGGCCGTCATCAGCGGATACGTCAGCAGCAGCGCCCACAGCAGTTCGAAGCCGAATTGCGCGCCTGCCTGCGAGTACGTGCCGATGCCGGAAGGATCGTCGTCGGCGGCGCCGGTGACCAGGCCGGGGCCGAGGCGCCGGACCCACGTGAGCGCGTTCGGGGCCGGTTCCGTCGGCTCGGGCTGGAGAAGATCGTTGTCGTTCATGATGGCGGGCCTCCCGGGAGTGCAGCGGCGCAATCGCCGTGCCCGCTCGATGGGTGTCTCGCGCCCGGGCCCCGCCGGGCATCACGGCCCGTTCGGCTTCGCGATGTCGCCCGCGTCGACCTTGATCGCGTGTTCCTTCGACACCAGCCGGGCCCCGGCCATGCTCCCGCCGCCGATGCGCAACGTCAGGCGCGCCGGTTCGCTTGCGTCGAGTCCCGACACATAGTCGAGACCCTGCAGCCCCACGCGATCATGGAACGGAATGAACCAGGACGAGCAGAATTCCGACGTGGGGATCGGGCAGCGGGCGCGAATGTCGAGCCGTCGCGCGGAGAACGGATAGTCGTCGAGATCGGTTGCGCCCGCATCGAATCGCTTCTGGATGGTGACCGGCGTGACGGCGTAGCGGAGGTAGACGTGGTCGGCCCACAGCGTCTTGTCGAGCGATGCGAGGTCTTCCGTGGTGTACGCAACGATCGTGAGGCCGTTCCGATCGCGGTGCTGGATTTCATACCGACCGACGTTCACCGATTTGCAGCCGGCGCATGCGAGTGCCGCACCCAGCGCGAAACCGATCAAGCGCATCCGCTCATGCATGTCGTTCTCTCCGCGCCCCCCGGCCTCGGTTTGCCTGCAATACGACGGCGCGCGACGTGCGTTACGCCGGGCTGCCCGCGCCGTCGGCGGGCGAGGCCGTCGCGTGCATCGCCTGTTCGAGCAGGGCATGCGCGGCTTGCCACGCGCGCGCGGCAGCCGCGGAATCGCTGAACGCCCGCGCTTCGACCGTGGCGCCGTCCAGCAGCATCATGAAGACGGTTGCCAGCCGGTTCGCGGTTTCGGGCGGCACGACGGCCTCGATCAGTTCGGCGATCCATTCGACCATCTTGCGGCGATAGCGGATCGCGACGTCCGAGATCGGCGCATAAGCGGTGCCGAATTCGGCCAGCGCACGCTCGAACAGGCAGCCGGCAAATTCGGGTGTCCTGAACCACGCCGCGTACCAGTCGAAGATCGTCTTGACGCGCTCGACCGGATCGACGACGTGCTGCAACTGCGCGGCGATGCTGCCGACGATCAGGTCGTAGCGCTGGACCAGCACCTCGCGGATGAGTTCGTCCTTGCTCGCAAAATGCCGGTACAGCGTCATTCGGGCGACACCGGAATCGTCGATGATCCAGTCGACGCCCACCGGGTGGAATCCGTGCCTGGAGAACAGTTCGGTCGCTTTGTCTACCACCAGCTGGCGTTTGTTGGCTCGCACGAACGGCTTCCTCCTCGATATTTCAGCAGCATAGACCGATTATTCTAGCACCATGCTGCTCGACGGAATCGGGCTCCCGGCTCTGCCCGAGCGGATTGCCGGCTCGGCAATCTCCGCTCGGCGAGCCGGTCGTCAAGTCGTCTTGACTATTGGATAGACCGATATGTATCATTTGAAGCCAGTAAGCAGCGAAAGCTATTGCGTGGATTGAAGAGACGGAACAGGGGTGGGGTCTTCGCTTGCCGTTTTCCCGCCGCACCGCACGCTGCCACGATGTTTCAAGCCGACAAGAGAACCTGAGAGAGCCTTGGCATGCGGGCCCGCGGACGACCTTCGCTGCGCCTCGCACCAGCCGGGGGCATGCTCGCGGGCGAGCGCGCGAAGCAATACGGCGCCAATGAAACGTGAGGAAAGTACCCATGTATCGCCGTTTACTCGCACCGGGGCTGCTGTTGCTGTTGGCCGCGTGCGCGCAGGATCCGTCGGTTACCGCCGGCACGGTACGGATCTGCGACGACACAGGTTGTTCCGATCGCCCTAAAGATCAGGTCTCCTATCAAAAAAGGGACGATGCGGAAGACCGGGACGATCCGCGCATCGCCGCGCTCAAGCAAACCGCGAAGGCCCAGCCGAAGGCCGCCTACGACCTCGGCCTGCGTTATTTCCGCGGCGACGGCGTGCGCCAGGACAGCTACCAGGCGCTCAAGTGGATGCGCGAGGCCGCCGAGCGCGGCGACCTGAACGCGCAGAAGGCGCTCGGCAGCTTCTACTTGTTCGGCCTCGAGGAAATGGGCTCGGATGCGCGCGAAGCGGAGAAGTGGCTGTC
>NZ_CADFDO010000013.1:0-28405 GCF_902832955.1 Burkholderia sp. BCC0044
AAAGTATCAAGAGTCTCACACTAAAGTAAGTCAGGTTTATGAAGTGATTCATATTCCTGTCAGCTTTGAGTGAGCGACCGGTTCTTAACTGAACCGAAAACAGTAACAGGTTTAAACTGAAGAGTTTGATCCTGGCTCAGATTGAACGCTGGCGGCATGCCTTACACATGCAAGTCGAACGGCAGCACGGGTGCTTGCACCTGGTGGCGAGTGGCGAACGGGTGAGTAATACATCGGAACATGTCCTGTAGTGGGGGATAGCCCGGCGAAAGCCGGATTAATACCGCATACGATCTACGGATGAAAGCGGGGGACCTTCGGGCCTCGCGCTATAGGGTTGGCCGATGGCTGATTAGCTAGTTGGTGGGGTAAAGGCCTACCAAGGCGACGATCAGTAGCTGGTCTGAGAGGACGACCAGCCACACTGGGACTGAGACACGGCCCAGACTCCTACGGGAGGCAGCAGTGGGGAATTTTGGACAATGGGCGAAAGCCTGATCCAGCAATGCCGCGTGTGTGAAGAAGGCCTTCGGGTTGTAAAGCACTTTTGTCCGGAAAGAAATCCTTGACCCTAATACGGTCGGGGGATGACGGTACCGGAAGAATAAGCACCGGCTAACTACGTGCCAGCAGCCGCGGTAATACGTAGGGTGCGAGCGTTAATCGGAATTACTGGGCGTAAAGCGTGCGCAGGCGGTTTGCTAAGACCGATGTGAAATCCCCGGGCTCAACCTGGGAACTGCATTGGTGACTGGCAGGCTAGAGTATGGCAGAGGGGGGTAGAATTCCACGTGTAGCAGTGAAATGCGTAGAGATGTGGAGGAATACCGATGGCGAAGGCAGCCCCCTGGGCCAATACTGACGCTCATGCACGAAAGCGTGGGGAGCAAACAGGATTAGATACCCTGGTAGTCCACGCCCTAAACGATGTCAACTAGTTGTTGGGGATTCATTTCCTTAGTAACGTAGCTAACGCGTGAAGTTGACCGCCTGGGGAGTACGGTCGCAAGATTAAAACTCAAAGGAATTGACGGGGACCCGCACAAGCGGTGGATGATGTGGATTAATTCGATGCAACGCGAAAAACCTTACCTACCCTTGACATGGTCGGAATCCTGCTGAGAGGTGGGAGTGCTCGAAAGAGAACCGGCGCACAGGTGCTGCATGGCTGTCGTCAGCTCGTGTCGTGAGATGTTGGGTTAAGTCCCGCAACGAGCGCAACCCTTGTCCTTAGTTGCTACGCAAGAGCACTCTAAGGAGACTGCCGGTGACAAACCGGAGGAAGGTGGGGATGACGTCAAGTCCTCATGGCCCTTATGGGTAGGGCTTCACACGTCATACAATGGTCGGAACAGAGGGTTGCCAACCCGCGAGGGGGAGCTAATCCCAGAAAACCGATCGTAGTCCGGATTGCACTCTGCAACTCGAGTGCATGAAGCTGGAATCGCTAGTAATCGCGGATCAGCATGCCGCGGTGAATACGTTCCCGGGTCTTGTACACACCGCCCGTCACACCATGGGAGTGGGTTTTACCAGAAGTGGCTAGTCTAACCGCAAGGAGGACGGTCACCACGGTAGGATTCATGACTGGGGTGAAGTCGTAACAAGGTAGCCGTATCGGAAGGTGCGGCTGGATCACCTCCTTTCCAGAGCTATCTCGCGAAGTTGAGCGCTCACGCTTATCGGCTGTAAATTAAAGACAGACTCAGGGGTCTGTAGCTCAGTCGGTTAGAGCACCGTCTTGATAAGGCGGGGGTCGTTGGTTCGAATCCAACCAGACCCACCATTGTCTGGCGGTAGGTACACCTGAGGAATTCTGTACATGGGGGCATAGCTCAGCTGGGAGAGCACCTGCTTTGCAAGCAGGGGGTCGTCGGTTCGATCCCGTCTGCCTCCACCAATCACCAACGCTAAGGGCTTGGTTCAGAGACTGAACCGAGAATTTTGCATTGGCGATTGAGCCAGTCAGAGGATACGAAAGTATCGGCTGTCGTTCTTTAACAATCTGGAAGAAGTAAGTAATTTGGATAGCGGAAGCGTCTCGAGATGGACGTGAAAGTTATCCGGGTTGTGATTGTATCGATGTATCTCAAGATGATTCGAACTCTATGTTCGATTCAATTGGAATACGGCACAACGCGAGAACTCAACCTGTAACGAACCTTGTATCGGATCCTCGTAAGCGCTAAAGCGCTAACGATGATCGAGAGACAGACTCGTTATAGGGTCAAGCGAACAAGTGCATGTGGTGGATGCCTTGGCGATCACAGGCGATGAAGGACGCGGTAGCCTGCGAAAAGCTACGGGGAGCTGGCAAACGAGCTTTGATCCGTAGATGTCCGAATGGGGAAACCCACTCCTTTTGGAGTATCCATGGCTGAATACATAGGCCATGCGAAGCGAACGCGGTGAACTGAAACATCTAAGTAACCGCAGGAAAAGAAATCAACCGAGATTCCCAAAGTAGTGGCGAGCGAAATGGGATGAGCCTTGCACTCTTTATTTGTATTGTTAGCCGAACGCTCTGGAAAGTGCGGCCATAGCAGGTGATAGCCCTGTAGGCGAAAACAGTATGAAAGAACTAGGTGTGCGACAAGTAGGGCGGGACACGTGAAATCCTGTCTGAAGATGGGGGGACCATCCTCCAAGGCTAAATACTCGTGATCGACCGATAGTGAACCAGTACCGTGAGGGAAAGGCGAAAAGAACCCCGGGAGGGGAGTGAAATAGATCCTGAAACCGCATGCATACAAACAGTCGGAGCCTCGTAAGGGGTGACGGCGTACCTTTTGTATAATGGGTCAGCGACTTACGTTCAGTAGCAAGCTTAACCGTATAGGGCAGGCGTAGCGAAAGCGAGTCCGAATAGGGCGTTCAGTTGCTGGGCGTAGACCCGAAACCAAGTGATCTATCCATGGCCAGGATGAAGGTGCGGTAACACGTACTGGAGGTCCGAACCCACTAACGTTGAAAAGTTAGGGGATGAGCTGTGGATAGGGGTGAAAGGCTAAACAAACTTGGAAATAGCTGGTTCTCTCCGAAAACTATTTAGGTAGTGCCTCGTGTCTCACCTTCGGGGGTAGAGCACTGTCATGGTTGGGGGGTCTATTGCAGATTACCCCGCCATAGCAAACTCCGAATACCGAAGAGTGCAATCACGGGAGACAGACATCGGGTGCTAACGTCCGGTGTCAAGAGGGAAACAACCCAGACCGCCAGCTAAGGTCCCCAAATATAGCTAAGTGGGAAACGAAGTGGGAAGGCTAAAACAGTCAGGAGGTTGGCTTAGAAGCAGCCACCCTTTAAAGAAAGCGTAATAGCTCACTGATCGAGTCGTCCTGCGCGGAAGATGTAACGGGGCTAAGCTATATACCGAAGCTGCGGATGCGAGCTTGCTCGCATGGTAGGAGAGCGTTCTGTAAGCCTGCGAAGGTGTCTCGGAAGGGATGCTGGAGGTATCAGAAGTGCGAATGCTGACATGAGTAGCGATAAAGGGGGTGAAAGGCCCCCTCGCCGTAAGCCCAAGGTTTCCTACGCAACGTTCATCGGCGTAGGGTGAGTCGGCCCCTAAGGCGAGGCAGAAATGCGTAGCTGATGGGAAGCAGGTCAATATTCCTGCACCATTGTTAGATGCGATGGGGGGACGGATCGCGGAAGGTTGTCCGGGTGTTGGAAGTCCCGGTCGCTGCATTGGAGAAGGCGCTTAGGCAAATCCGGGCGCNNATTCAAGGGTGTGGCGCGAGCTCCTTCGGGAGCGAAGCAATTGGAAGTGGTTCCAAGAAAAGCCTCTAAGCTTCAGTCTAACGATGACCGTACCGCAAACCGACACAGGTGGGCGAGATGAGTATTCTAAGGCGCTTGAGAGAACTCGGGAGAAGGAACTCGGCAAATTGGTACCGTAACTTCGGGATAAGGTACGCCCTTGTAGCTTGATGCGCCTGCGCGCAGAGGGTGAAGGGGTTGCAATAAACTGGTGGCTGCGACTGTTTAATAAAAACACAGCACTCTGCAAACACGAAAGTGGACGTATAGGGTGTGACGCCTGCCCGGTGCCGGAAGATTAAATGATGGGGTGCAAGCTCTTGATTGAAGTCCCGGTAAACGGCGGCCGTAACTATAACGGTCCTAAGGTAGCGAAATTCCTTGTCGGGTAAGTTCCGACCTGCACGAATGGCGTAACGATGGCCACACTGTCTCCTCCCGAGACTCAGCGAAGTTGAAGTGTTTGTGATGATGCAATCTACCCGCGGCTAGACGGAAAGACCCCATGAACCTTTACTGTAGCTTTGCATTGGACTTTGAACCGATCTGTGTAGGATAGGTGGGAGGCTATGAAACCGGAACGCTAGTTTCGGTGGAGCCGTCCTTGAAATACCACCCTGGTTTGTTTGAGGTTCTAACCTTGGCCCGTGATCCGGGTCGGGGACAGTGCATGGTAGGCAGTTTGACTGGGGCGGTCTCCTCCCAAAGCGTAACGGAGGAGTACGAAGGTACGCTAGGTACGGTCGGAAATCGTGCTGATAGTGCAATGGCATAAGCGTGCTTAACTGCGAGACCGACAAGTCGAGCAGGTGCGAAAGCAGGTCATAGTGATCCGGTGGTTCTGTATGGAAGGGCCATCGCTCAACGGATAAAAGGTACTCTGGGGATAACAGGCTGATACCGCCCAAGAGTTCATATCGACGGCGGTGTTTGGCACCTCGATGTCGGCTCATCTCATCCTGGGGCTGTAGCCGGTCCCAAGGGTATGGCTGTTCGCCATTTAAAGAGGTACGTGAGCTGGGTTTAAAACGTCGTGAGACAGTTTGGTCCCTATCTGCCGTGGGCGTTGGATATTTGAAGGGGGCTGCTCCTAGTACGAGAGGACCGGAGTGGACGAACCTCTGGTGTACCGGTTGTCACGCCAGTGGCATCGCCGGGTAGCTATGTTCGGAAGAGATAACCGCTGAAAGCATCTAAGCGGGAAACTCGCCTTAAGATGAGATATCCCTGGGGACTAGATCCCCTTGAAGGGTCGTTCGAGACCAGGACGTTGATAGGTCAGGTGTGTAAGCGCAGTAATGCGTTCAGCTAACTGATACTAATTGCCCGTAAGGCTTGATCCTATAACAAGTCTGTCTCGATGCCCGTTAGCGCTTGAGCGCTTACGGACATCGAGCGTCGAGTGCAAGGCACTCGACGTACGACGGTTGAAGTACCGCGTACGTGTGAGATACAGCTCACAACCCAACTAAATTACTGCTTCTTCCAAGATTGGTTGCGCTGCGAAGCAACGCAACAACCCTCTTTGCCTGATGACCATAGCGAGTCGGTCCCACCCCTTCCCATCCCGAACAGGACCGTGAAACGACTCTACGCCGATGATAGTGCGGATTCCCGTGTGAAAGTAGGTAATCGTCAGGCTCCCTAAGCCAGAAACCCCCGCCCGAACAGGCGGGGGTTTTTGCATTGCGGCGTCGGAAATATGCAGGCGGCGAAGCGCGCCTCTTCCTCCTAACCCGCCGGTACGCACGCCAGATCAGCTCATCTGCGCTCCTGCGGTCAAGCCTTTCCCCGGAACGAAACCCCTCGATTTGATACGATCGAAGTGTCGTCGGCGATGGCATCCGTCGACGTTCGTGTTCGAAACCAGGGCTTGATGAAGAGGGCGGGGAATGAATATCGGCGACGCGTCGCGCGAATCCGGAGTCAGCGCGAAAATGATCCGGTACTACGAACAGGTCGGCCTTCTTGCGCCGAGCAAGCGTACCGATGCGGGCTACCGGATCTACGGCGCGGACGAAATCCATATCCTGCGGTTCATCCGACAGGCGCGACGACTCGGCTTTCTCGTCGAGGACATTCGCAAGCTGCTGATGCTCTGGCAGGATCGCTCACGCGCCAGTGCAGAAGTGAAATCGATCGCGCTCGAGCACGTGGCCGAACTCGACAAACGCATCGCGGAGCTGAGCGACATGCGCGACACGCTGGCCGATCTGGCCGCGCACTGCCATGGTGACGGCCGGCCTGAATGCCCGATTTTGGCGCGCCTCGCTGACCCGGTCGATGAACCAAATTAGTGCGCGCCCTCGACCCTCAAAACAGGCCGCAGCTCCATCTCGTTCAAAATCAATGAGTTAGAGGCTTATTTTCTGCCTTCATTCCAAATTGGAATGGTTCCCATGCAAGTATTTCACTAGCATCTTGGTGCGGCATCGCTATAATTCGGGATAACCCTATACGGGAAATCCCTGAATCTCGATTCACCAGGGGTCCCTCTTCCTTGGAGAACGTCATGATCGCCTACATCGTCGAAAAGCTGAGCAACTGGTTCGAATCCGCAGAACGTGAGCGCCGTGAGGCCTACCTCGCCACGTCGTCGGACATCGTCCAGCTCGAGAGCCGCATCCGCTCGCTCGAAACCAACGGCTACTCGCTGTAATCGGAGTCACCGTCAGGTGCCGCGTGGCACCGAACGATAAGCAAGCCCCGTGTTGACGGGGCTTTGTTTTTTGTGCGTTGGATCTGGCGAAATCGTCGGTGCAGCGCTATGGTATGGGCCTTTTCATCCTGAAGGACACGATCATGCGTTTGCGTGTCGATGTGCATCGCAGTGCCCGCACGCGTCTCGTTCTGGGTGCGGTCGTGCTCGTCCATGGCCTCGCGGCCGGTGCCGCGACGTCGTCCAGGCCGCTCGTTCTCGATACGCAGCGGGGTATCCAGGACGGCAAGGGCGGGTTGGTGTTGCAGACGGCGCCGTTGTCTTCGGAGCCGATCGTCGAGCCGGCAGGCATGCGGGCTCCGGCCGGGCAGGGGCCGAACACGTCGGTTCCGCTGTTCGTCGCACCGTATATCAATGTTCCCGCGTGGGGCGGGCAGCCGGCCAACCAGCCGAGGCTCGCACCGAGACCGTAGCCGTAACGTCCGGTTGCTCGATCAGTTGCCGCGGTGCTCGATCTGAAAGCGGGCGCCGCTATCCTGTCCCAGCCTCTCGACCAGGTAGGGCAGCACCTCATTCATGCTCTGGGCGAGCGTATACGGCGGATTCAGGATGAACATCCCGCTGCCGTAGAGGCCCAGTCCGTCGGTCGGCGGATTCGATACCGTCAGCGTCAGATGCAACCAGTTGTTCGGCTGCAGGCGCTTCAACTGCTCGGGAAAGCGCTGCGATTCCGTCCGCGTGACCTGCGGATACCAGATCGCATAACAGCCCGTCGCGAAACGCTTCAGGCATTCCGTCACGCAGCTCACCGTGCGCGCGTAATCCTTCTTGTCCTCGTAGGACGGATCGATCAGCACGAGTGCGCGTCGCGGCGGCGGCGGCAGCAGCGCCTTGATACCTTCGAAGCCGTCGCCGGCGAAGATCATCGCGCGTCGCCCCGCGTCGCGAAAATTGTGGCGCAGCACATCGATTTCCGTCGTGTGCATTTCGAACAGGCGCATACGATCCTGCTCGCGCATCGACCGCCATGCGATGTACGGGGAGCCCGGATAGAAGTGCAGTTCGCCATCGTCGTTCAGCGCGCGGACTTCATCCACATAGTCGCCGAGCGCCTCCGGCAGGTTCTTTTCGTTCCACAGCCGGCCGATCCCGGTATCGAATTCCGACGTCTTCGCTGCATAACCGTCGCGCAGCGAGTACACGCCGGCGCCTGCGTGCGTATCGATGTACCAGTACGATTTGTCCTTCTTGTTCAGGTAGCGCAGCAGCTGGACGACGACGGCGTGCTTGAGCACGTCCGCGTGATTGCCTGCGTGAAAACCGTGACGATAACTGAGCATGGCTGGCTGCCTGAAACGAAAGGTGAATCGATGAAAGCGGTCGATCGTGCGCGACCGTCAGGCCGGGCGCCGATGCGGCCGCGTATTGTACGCGAGTGGCCGTGAGTCGCCTTACTCGTATGCATCGCCGACCACCGCCTCGATGCGTTGCTTCGCATCGGGCGTCAGCTTCGCGGCAACGTCGAGCGCGCGCATGTTGTCGCCGATCTGATCGACCCGCGACGCGCCCGTGATGACCGAGCTCACGCGCGGATTCGCGAGCACCCACGCGATTGCCAATTGGCCGGTGCTGCAGCCGAGTTCGGCCGCAATCTCGCCGAGCCGCTCGACGATGTCGTTGGCGGCCCGGTCGGTCAGGCGCTCGCGCATCCAGTCATAGCCCTGCAACTGCGCGCGGCTGCCGGGCGGCACGCCGTCGCGGTACTTGCCGGTGAGCAGGCCCGACGCCAGCGGGCTCCAGGTCGTGAGGCCGAGACCGTAATCGTCGTAGAGGCGCGCATATTCCTGCTCGACCCGCGTGCGGTGGAACAGGTTGTACTGCGGCTGTTCGACGACCGGTTTGTGCAGATGATGCCGCTCGGCGATCTCGCATGCTGCGCGGATCTCGTCGGCGCTCCATTCCGACGTACCCCAGTACAGTGCCTTGCCGCGCACGATCATGTCGCTCATCGCCCAGACGGTTTCCTCGATCGGCGTATGCGGATCGGGGCGGTGGCAATAGACGAGGTCGACATAGTCGAGCTGCAGCCGGCGCAGCGAACCGTCGATCGCGTTCAGCAGGTATTTCCGGTTCAGCGTGTGATACTGGTTCGGGGCTTCCGCGAGCCCCCAGAAGAACTTGGTGGACACGATATAGCTGACACGCGGCCAGTCGAGCGACTTGAGCGCGTGGCCCATGATTTCCTCGGATTTGCCGCCGGCGTAGACCTCGGCGTTGTCGAAGAAATTGACGCCCGCGTCGCGTGCCGCGGCGAGGCATTCGCGCGCGACCCGCTGGTCGACCTGGTTGCCGTATGTCACCCACGAGCCGAGCGAAAGCTCGCTGATCTGCAGGCCGGAGCGGCCTAGCCGTCGATAGTGCATGAGACTCTCCTGCTGAACGGAACCGACCTTAAGCTTAGACGTTTTGCGCGCGAACGGCGGGGCCGATCGTGCACAATGACGGCTGGCACGCCGATGCGATTTTGCGATGAACGCGGATGCGGCAGGCGCGTGTTTCATCGATCCGATAACGGGAGGAGACGGACATGGCAGCAGATCTGAGCGGCAAGACCGCAGTCGTCACGGGCGCCGCAAGCGGCATCGGCAAGGAAATCGCGCTGGAGCTGGCCAAGGCAGGCGCGGCCGTCGCGATCGCCGACCTGAACCAGGACGGCGCGAACGCGGTCGCCGACGAGATCAACAAGGCAGGCGGCAAGGCGATCGGCGTCGCGATGGACGTGACCAACGAGGACGCCGTGAACAGCGGCATCGACAAGGTGGCCGAAGCGTTCGGCTCGGTCGACATCCTCGTGTCGAACGCCGGTATCCAGATCGTCAACCCGATCGAGAACTACTCGTTCGCCGACTGGAAGAAGATGCAGGCGATCCACGTGGACGGCGCGTTCCTGACGACCAAGGCCGCGCTCAAGCATATGTACAAGGACGATCGCGGCGGCGTCGTGATCTACATGGGTTCGGTGCACTCGCACGAGGCGTCGCCGCTGAAGTCGGCGTACGTGACGGCCAAGCACGGGTTGCTGGGTCTCGCGCGCGTGCTGGCGAAGGAAGGCGCGAAGCACAACGTACGCTCGCACGTCGTGTGTCCGGGCTTCGTTCGCACGCCGCTCGTCGACAAGCAGATTCCGGAGCAGGCGAAGGAGCTCGGCATCAGCGAAGAGGACGTGATCAAGAAGGTGATGCTCGGCAATACGGTCGACGGCGTGTTCACGACGGTGCAGGACGTCGCGCAGACGGTGCTGTTCCTGTCGGCGTTCCCGAGCGCCGCGCTCACCGGCCAGTCGGTGGTCGTCAGTCACGGCTGGTTCATGCAGTAACGCGGGTGCGGGCGAGGTGTAGCCGCCCGCCGCGTTGAACGGCACAAAAAAACGCGCTCCGTGGAGCGCGTTTTTCATGTCGGCAGGGCGGGGCCGGTGACGGCTGCCGCCCGGCGTCGCTTTACTTCAGGACCGCCGCGACCGCATTGGCGACCGCGTCCAGATTGCGCGTGTTCAGCGCTGCGACGCAGATCCGGCCCGTGCCGACCGCATAGATGCCGAACTCGTCGCGCAGGCGATCGACTTGTGCCGAGGTCAGGCCCGAATACGAGAACATCCCGCGCTGCGCGTTGATGAAGCTGAAGTCGCGATCGACGCCGCTTGCCTTCAGGCGCTCGACGAGACCATTGCGCATCGCGCGGATGCGATCGCGCATTTCGCCGAGTTCCTGCACCCACGAAGCGTGCAGTTCCGGCGACGCGAGCACCGCTGCGACCACCGCGCCGCCGTGGGTCGGCGGGTTCGAGTAGTTCGTGCGGATCACGCGCTTCAGTTGCGACAGCACGCGCGTGGCTTCTTCCTTGCTCGACGTGATGATCGACAGTGCACCGACGCGCTCGCCGTACAGCGAGAACGACTTCGAGAACGACGACGACACGAACGCGTTCAGGTCGGCCGCGGCAAACAGACGCACGGCGGCGGCATCGGCTTCGATGTTCTCGCCGAAGCCCTGGTAGGCCATGTCGAGGAACGGCACGAGGTTGCGCGCCTTCACGACGTCAACGACCTGTTGCCATTGCGCTTCGGTCAGATCCACGCCGGTCGGGTTGTGGCAGCACGCGTGCAGCACGACGACCGTGCCGGCCGCGTAGCCGTTCAGCGCCGACAGCATGCCTTCGAAGTTCACGCCGTTCGTGGCCGCATCGTAATACGGGTACGCGACGACTTCGAAGCCGGCTGCTTCGAACAGCGCGCGGTGGTTTTCCCAGCTCGGATCGCTGATCGCGACCTTCACGTTCGGGTTCAGGGTGCGCAGGAAATCGGCGCCGATCTTCAGCGCGCCCGTGCCGCCCAGTGCCTGGGCCGTGACCACGCGGCCCGCCGCGATCAGCGGCGAGTCGTTGCCGAGCAGCAGCTTCTGCACGGCCGCATCGTAGGCGGCGATCCCGTCGATCGGCAGGTAACCGCGCGGCAGGCCGGCCTCGACACGCGCCTTCTCCGCGTCGCGCACCGCGCGCAGCAGCGGAATCTTGCCGTCTTCGTTCGTGTACACGCCGACGCCGAGGTTGACCTTGGTCGGACGCGCATCGGCGTTGAAGGCTTCGTTCAGGCCCAGGATCGGGTCGCGGGGAGCAAGCTGGACAGCGGAGAAGAGCGACATGATGATTCGGCAGTAGTGAAAAGAGGGTCAGGCTTTCAACCGGCGGGGCGGGCGCAGGGGACCGCGCCCACGGCGCGACGCCGGAAAGCGCAGCAGCCTGACATTGTAGCGAATTCGTGCTGGCGAGGGCGGTGATTCCGTCGCGATTCTGGCGGCGAATCGCGATTTCGGGCGGCTGTCGGGCGTCAGGAGCCGACAGCAGTTCGCGCGGCCACGAAGCGCTAGAATGCTTTCTTTGCCCTTGCTCCGGCCGCATTCCATGTCCGAACATCATGCCGAAGTCGGCGACGCGCTCGACGAATCCAAATTCGTCACTTTCGAAGGGTCGCCGTTCCAGCTTTACCAGCCTTATCCGCCCGCGGGCGACCAGCCGACCGCGATCGACACGCTCGTCGAAGGCGTCGGCGACGGCCTTGCCTTCCAGACGCTGCTCGGCGTGACCGGTTCGGGCAAGACCTTCACGATGGCCAACACGATCGCGCGGCTCGGCCGCCCGGCAATCGTGTTCGCGCCGAACAAGACGCTCGCGGCCCAGCTTTACGCGGAGTTCCGCGAATTCTTCCCGCGCAACGCGGTCGAGTATTTCGTGTCGTACTACGACTACTACCAGCCTGAGGCCTACGTGCCGCAGCGCGACCTGTTCATCGAGAAGGATTCGTCGATCAACGAGCACATCGAGCAGATGCGGCTGTCGGCGACGAAGAGCCTGATGGAGCGCCGCGACGTGGTGATCGTCGCGACGGTGTCGGCGATCTACGGTATCGGCAACCCGTCCGAATACCACCAGATGATCCTGACGCTGCGCACCGGCGACAAGCTTGGCCAGCGCGACGTGATCGCGCGGCTGATCGCGATGCAATACACACGCAACGAGCAGGATTTCCAGCGCGGCACGTTCCGCGTGCGCGGCGACACGATCGACATCTTCCCGGCCGAGCACGCGGAAATGGCCGTGCGCGTCGAACTGTTCGACGACGAGGTCGAGACGCTGCACCTGTTCGACCCGCTGACCGGGCGCGTGCGGCAGAAGATTCCGCGTTTCACCGTGTATCCGTCGTCGCACTACGTGACGCCGCGCGACACCGTGATGCGCGCGGTCGAGACGATCAAGGACGAACTGCGCGAACGGCTCGAGTTCTTCCATCGCGACGGCAAGCTCGTCGAGGCGCAGCGCCTCGAGCAGCGCACGCGCTTCGATCTCGAGATGCTGCAGGAGCTCGGCTTCTGCAAGGGCATCGAGAACTATTCGCGGCACTTCTCGGGCGCGGCGCCCGGCGATCCGCCGCCGACGCTCGTCGACTACCTGCCGCCCGATGCGCTGATGCTGCTCGACGAATCGCATGTGCTGATCGGCCAGCTGAACGGCATGTACAACGGCGACCGCGCGCGCAAGGAAAACCTCGTCAATTACGGCTTCCGCCTGCCGTCGGCGCTCGACAACCGGCCGCTGAAGTTCCCCGAGTTCGAGCGCAAGATGCGCCAGGTCGTGTTCGTGTCGGCGACGCCGGCCGACTACGAGAAGCGCGTGACGGGGCAGATCGCCGAGCAGGTCGTGCGGCCGACGGGCCTCGTCGATCCGGAAATCGAAGTGCGGCCGGCGAGCTCGCAGGTGGACGACGTGCTGACCGAGATCAACGCGCGCGTGAAGGCCGGCGAGCGCGTGCTGATCACCGTGCTGACGAAGCGCATGGCCGAACAGCTGACCGAGTTCCTGGCCGACCACGGCGTCAAGGTGCGCTATCTGCACAGCGACATCGACACGGTCGAGCGCGTCGAGATCATCCGCGACCTGCGGCTCGGCACGTTCGACGTGCTGGTCGGGATCAACCTGCTGCGCGAGGGCCTCGACATTCCCGAAGTGTCGCTCGTCGCGATCCTCGACGCGGACAAGGAAGGCTTCCTGCGCGCCGAGCGCTCGCTGATCCAGACGATCGGCCGCGCCGCGCGGAACGTGAACGGCAAGGCGATCCTCTATGCGGACAACATGACCGAGTCGATGAAGCGCGCGATCGGAGAAACCGAGCGGCGCCGCGCGAAGCAGATCGCCCACAACGAAAAGATGGGCATCACGCCGCGCGGTGTCGTGAAGCGCATCAAGGACATCATCGACGGCGTCTACAACGCCGACGACGCGCGTGCGGAGCTGAAGGAGGCGCAGCAGCGCGCGAAATTCGAGGACATGTCGGAAAAACAGCTCGCGAAGGAAATCAAGCGCCTCGAGAAACAGATGGCCGACTACGCGAAGAACCTCGAATTCGAGAAGGCCGCCGCGACCCGCGACCAGCTTGCCGTACTGCGCGAACGCGTGTTCGGCGCGAACGTCGGCGACCATATCAGCGGCGGCCGGTAAATCTTTCCAAACGTCACCGTATCCTTTTGGTAAAGCGCCTGTAAGCCTTGTCGGATCAGGGGTTTACGGCGCTCTCCGTTTGTTCCGGAACGGGTTCGGTGCTAAACTCCGCATGTATTGAGAATAGTTCGCATTAACGTTCTTTATCGCGTTAGTGTTTCCAGCGGGCGGCCCGGTAGCGGCCCGCATGTCGTCAAGATAGTCAGACAAATAACAAGGAGTGTCCATGTTGGGTTCTTCGTTCATCCGCACGACGGTTGCGGTAGCGGCGGCGCTGGCCGCGATGTCGGCCTCGGCTGCCGAGTATCCGATCGGCAAGCAGCAGATCCAGGGCGGCATGGAAATCGGCGCGGTGTATCTGCAGCCGATCACGATGGACCCGGAAGGCATGATGCGCAAGGCGTCGGATTCCGACATCCACCTCGAGGCCGACATCCATGCGGTCAAGAACAACCCGACCGGTTTCGCGGAAGGCGACTGGATGCCGTACCTGCAGGTCACGTACAAGCTGACGAAGCAGGGCGACACGAAGTGGAAGGCCGAAGGCGACCTGATGGGCATGGTCGCGAGCGACGGCCCGCACTACGGCGACAACGTGAAGCTCGCCGGCCCGGGCAAGTACCACCTGACGATGGTCGTCAAGCCGCCGATGCAGTCGGGTCACATGGCGTTCGGTCGCCACGTCGACAAGGAAACGGGCGTGGGCCCGTGGTTCAAGCCCATCACGCTCGAGTACGACTTCCCGTTCGCCGGCATCGGCAAGAAGGGCGGTTACTGATCGGTGGCATCACGAACGGCGCGCTTCGGCGCGCCGTCGGCGTAGAGAACCCAGTATGAAAATTCCCCAGAAAATCGTCGCCGCAGCCGCCGCGCTGTGGCTTGCCGGCGCGGCGCATGCCGCCGATCTGCCGACGTTCAAGCTCGAGATGACGGACGGCAAGCTGAATCCGGCCCGCATCGAAGTGCCGGCCGGCCAGCGTTTCAAGATCGAAATCAGGAACACCGGCAAGGGCGCCGCCGAATTCGAGAGCGTGCAGTTGCGCAAGGAGAAGGTGCTCGCGCCCGGCGCCGATTCGTTCGTGGTCGTCGCCCCGCTGTCGCCGGGCGAATACAAGTTTTTCGACGATTTCCACCAGCAGGCACAGGGCGTGATCGTCGCGAAGTAATGCGTTTTATCTGCGCGCGGGCGCACCAGTCCCTTGCCCCGCGCGTCAGGAGGTATCGATGGGTCAGATCTTGTTCATCGTCTGGCGGGAGAGCGTCGAAGCGCTGCTCGTCGTCGGCATTCTCTATGCATGGCTGAAAAACGGCGACGCCGACGCGCGCCGCGGCCTGCCTTTCCTCTGGGCCGGCGTCGGCGTCGGCCTGCTGATGGCCGTCGGCCTCGGCGCCGCGCTGGTCGGGTTCACCGAAGTGTTGTCCGGCGACGCGCAGGACTATTTCCAGACGGCGATGGTGCTGATCGCGTGCGTGCTGATCGTGCAGATGGTGCTGTGGATGCGCCGGCACGGCCGCACGCTGAAGCGCGACATGGAGCAATCGCTGCAGCAAAGCACGCGCGATTCGAACTGGTGGGGCGTCGCCGTGCTGGTCGCGCTCGCTATCGCGCGCGAAGGCAGCGAGACGGTGATCTTCCTGTACGGCCTCGGGTTCGGTCAGTCGGGCCACGTCGACGGCAGCCAGATGCTCGCGGTCGTGATCGGCCTCGGTCTCGCGTTCCTCACGTTCTATCTGCTGCAGCTCGGCGGCAAGTACTTCTCGTGGCGGCATTTCTTCCGCGTCACCGAAGTGATGCTGCTGTTCCTCGGCGCGGGCCTGTTCCAGACCGGCGTCGACAAGCTGATCGACAAGGAAATCCTGCCGCTCGGCATCTCGCAGGTGTGGGATACGTCCGCGATCCTCGATGATTCGGGCACGTTCGGTTCGCTCGTCGCGACGCTGACCGGCTATCGCGCGCACCCGGCGCTGACCAACCTGGTCGCCTATGCGGTGTACTGGGCGGTCGTCTGGTTGCTGATGAAGCGCGCGAGCCGCCGTCCGGCCGTTGCAGCGGGTCGCGCGGCATGAGCGTTGTCGCCGCCGTCAAGCCGGGCTGGCTCGCGCAGGCCGGCCAGTGGATGCAGCGCCACGGTGCGCTGATCCGCGGGATCCAGTGGATCGTCGTCGCCGTCTACGCGTTCCTGATCATCGTGCCGGCCGTGTTGCCGCTGCCGGACGATTCCGCGCACCTGTGGAACAACCTCACGCTCATCGCGCAGTTCGCGTTCTGGGGCATCTGGTGGCCGTTCGTGTTGCTGTCGATGGTGATGCTCGGCCGCGTGTGGTGCGGCGTGCTGTGCCCGGAAGGCGCGCTCACCGAATACGCGAGCAAGTTCGGCCGCGGCGGCCCGATTCCGCGCTGGATCCGGTGGGGCGGCTGGCCGTTCGTCGCGTTCGGCATCACGACGATCTACGGGCAGATGGTGAGCGTGTACCAGTACCCGCTCGCGGTGCTGTTCGTGCTCGGCGGCTCGACCGTCGGCGCGATCGTGATCGGCGTGCTGTACGGTCGCGAGAAACGCGTGTGGTGTAAATATCTGTGTCCGGTCAACGGCGTGTTCGGGCTGCTCGCGCGGCTTGCGCCGATGCGCTACAAGGTCGACGAGGATGCGTGGCGCCGTTCGTACAAGAACGGCGAGCACGGCCATCGCGTGATTCCGATCAACTGCGCGCCGCTCGTGCCGTTGCGCAACATGAAGGGCGCGGCGGACTGCCATATGTGCGGCCGCTGCAGCGGGCACCGCGACGCGATTTCGCTGTCGCTGCGCTCGCCGTCCGACGAAGTCGTGAACCTCGGTGCGGAGCGGGCCAACCCGTGGGACACCGCCCTGATCCTGTACGGCCTGCTCGGCGTGGCGATCGGCGCGTTCCACTGGACCGTCAGCCCGTGGTTCGTGCAGATCAAGCAATGGCTCGCGGGCTGGCTGATCGACCACGACATCACGTGGCCGCTCGAGACCAATGCGCCGTGGTTCCTGCTCACGCACTACCCGGATCGCAACGACGTGTTCTCCTGGCTCGATGGCGGGCTGGTCGTCGGCTACATCGTCGGCACGGGGCTCGTGTACGGCACGGCGCTGCTGGTGTTGCTGGCCGGCGCCACGCTGATGCTCGGTCGCTTCGATCGCGTGCGCCTGCATCACCTCGCCCAGGCGCTGATCCCGATCGCGGGGGCGGGTGTGTTCCTCGGGCTGTCGGCCACGACGCTGTCGTTGCTGCGCGCCGAGCATGTGCCGCTCGGCTGGGCAACCGACCTGCGCATCGCGATTCTGGTCGGCGCCAACGTATGGAGTGCGTGGCTCGCGTGGAAGGTGACGGGGCGCTATGCGGCGTGGCCGCGCCGGCTCGCGGCATTCGCGTGGTTTGCCGTCGGGCTGGCCGTCGTCGACAGCGCATGGTGGTTGATGTTCTGGGGGTTCTGAAGCGGCTTGCTTGTCGCTTCCTTCGGCTGTCGTGCATTGACGCAGCCACATCATGCGGGCGGCATGCGTCTTCGCACATCGGTCGCCCAAACAAAAAGCGACACGTCCTTCGACGTGTCGCTTTTTTCTTCCTTGTGCGAGAACCAAAAAAGTGGCTTGGCTTGCTGCAACGGCTGCTTGAGTGTGTTTGCACGAAGGGGTCTAGATCTCGCGTGCAAGCCGTTACGCTGGCTACTGCCCAACACCTCTCAGGGAGGTGGTCCCCACAATACTCGGTCGTTACTTCGTCAGGATCAGTTTGCCCAGCCGGGTGGCGCGCAACTGATAAGTCTCTCCGTTATGCGCGATGCTGACGTGGCTTTGGCCTTGCAGCAGCGCATCGCTGTTGACGACCCGCGTGCCTGCATCGCGGTTGCCGGCGGGTTTCGCCGGCGTGGTGACCGCTGCCGTCTTCTGACGGCTGCTGGCTGCGGTGCCGGTCGTGCGGCGCAGAGTCAGCGTGGTCGGGCGCATGGTGTCGGTCATTCGGTTTGATCGGTGACTGTCGATACGATGGAATGAATTCTAAATGATAACTATTCCCATTTACAAAAACTCTTTATCGATCGATAGGCCTGGTCTGATAGTTTGAATCAAAGCGGCGGCCCGCAGGCCGCCGCCGGGTTCAGTGCAGCGGATCGGGGTCCTTGCGACCCTGCGCGTATTCGCGGATCAGGCGAACGGTATCGATATCCGACGTGCGGTACGCCTCCTTGACGAT
Organism: Burkholderia sp. BCC0044; assembly: GCF_902832955.1. Classification (NCBI taxonomy): domain Bacteria; kingdom Pseudomonadati; phylum Pseudomonadota; class Betaproteobacteria; order Burkholderiales; family Burkholderiaceae; genus Burkholderia; species Burkholderia sp. BCC0044. The sequence goes on from NZ_CADFDO010000013.1 coordinate 17,690, forward strand.
CCCGTGCGTCTGTCGCGCTTCTTCGCTGTCGTCCGCGACGGTCAACGTCGTGCGGTACTCGAAACGCAGGAACAGCTCGTGGTCGTCGCGCTCCTCGATCGTCATCGTCAGCGAGCCGCCGATCTCGCCATCGGCCGCGCGGATGTCGTAGCGGACCTGCTGGTTCGGCGTGAACGTCACGTGGTCGCGCACGGTCGCGTGGCCGTAGTGGAGTTCGCGTTCGAGCGTCGTGTCCGTCCGTTCGTGGATGACGCAGCTGTCGAGGCCGATCACGAACAGTTGCGGCTGTTCGGCACGCAGTACGAGGCCTTCCCAGAGCTGGTCGCGCGTGAGGGTCGGCACGCCCGGTTCGTCGGAATTGATCTGGATCAGGTGTTCGAAGTTCAAGGGGCGGGTTCCTTCTGGTGGCGGCTGGCCACGTGGTTCAAGAACTTATTGTGACGCAAAACCACCGGCTTCGCGGCACCTGCCGCCCGATCCGATTCACGCTTCGATGCGACCCATGCGACCGGTCTGATAGTCGACGACAGCCTGCCGGATCTCTTCCTCGGTATTCATCACGAACGGGCCGTAACGGACGATCGGCTCGTTGAGCGGCACGCCGCCGATCAGCAGCAGGTCGAGCGACGTGTCGCCGGCAGCGAACGTGACGGCGTCGCCATCGTCGCCGTAGACGATCATGTGCCGTGCGTCGACCGCCTGCCTGTCGGGCCCGTAGAGGCCCGTTCCGTCGATCGGATAGGCAAACACGCGATAGCCGGCCGGCACGGGCTGCGTGACCGTTGCGCCGGGCTCCAGCGTGAAGTGCTGATAGAGGATCGGCGTGCGCGTCTCGATCGCGGCCTGTACGCCGAACGCTTCGCCGGCGATGACGCGCACGCTTGCGCGGCCGTCCGGCGACGTCGCGGTCGGAATGCGGGCGGCCGGGATCTCCTGGTAGCGCGGCGCGATCATCTTGTCGCGGCGCGGCAGGTTGACCCACAGCTGGAAGCCATGGGAGCGCCCGCCTGCCTGGGCGAACGCCGGATCCGGCATCTCGCTGTGCACGACGCCGGCGCCGGCCGTCATCCATTGCACGTCGCCGGGGCCGAGCGTGCCGGCATGGCCGGACGAGTCGCGATGGCGGAAGCGTCCATCGAGCGCGTAGGTCACGGTCTCGAAGCCGCGATGCGGATGGTCGGGCGCGCCCACGGCTTCGCCGGGGGCGTAGTCGACCGGGCCCATTTCATCGAGCAGCAGGAACGGATCGAAATCCATCAGCAGCCGCGTCGGGAACGGGCGGTGAACCACGAAACCTCCGCCTTCGGTGGTGCGAAGCGCGGGGTAGGTGCGATCAAGCGAGCGAGCGGTGGTCATGGGAAGCCCTCGAAATCATCGGAATAGCGTTATTTTCGAAACATAGCGCTATTATATTGGGCGTTTTACCGCGCGATTTGCGGCGGTTCGCAATGGATTGTTCTGAAATTGGAACGATGAGATGAATATCGATGCACATAACCTGAACGACCTGATGTACTTCTCGCAGGTCGTCGAACATGGCGGCTTCTCGGCCGCCGAGCGCGTGCTGGGCATCTCGAAATCGCGTCTGTCGCGGCGCCTGACCGAGCTCGAGGCGGCGCTCGGCGTGCGCCTGCTGCAGCGCTCGACGCGCAAGCTCGCGTTGACCGAGGCGGGGGAGCTGTTCTACCAGCATTGCCAGGCGATGCTCGCCGAAGCGCGGGCCGCGATGAACGCGGTGCAGCAGTTGCGCGCGTCGCCGCGCGGCTCGGTGCGCGTCAGCGTGCCGGTGACGCTGTCGCAGACGATGCTGTCGCGCATCCTGCCCGAATTCCTGCGCCGTTATCCCGAGGTGAAGGTGCATGTGCGCGTGACGAATCGCGTGATCGACCTGTTCGAGGATTCGGTCGACGTCGCGTTGCGCGTGCGCTCGGAGCCGCCGCAGAATGCCAACATCGTCGTGCGGCCGCTGTGGCGCACCGAGCAGATGCTGGTCGGCGCGCCGAGCCTGCTGAGCCAGAATGCGCCGCCGCTGGCGCCGGACGACCTGACCGGCTTCGAGACGCTCGATACGCCGAGCGTGGACGGCCGGCACGTATTCAACCTGATCGCGCCGGACGGGACGCGCCACGTGCACGAGCATGATCCGCGGCTCGTGACGGCCGACCTGATGACGATCCGCGAGGCCGTGCTCGACGGCCTCGGCATCGCGGCGCTGCCTGAGATGATGTACGGCAACGCGCTGCGCGCGGGGCAACTGTCGCCGGTGATGCCGGGCTGGACGCTGCCGGTGCCGCAGCTGTATGCGGTGTTCGTGTCGCGGCAGGGGATGCCGCCCGCGGTCCGTGCGTTCGTTGATTACCTGGTCGAGAAGCTCGACCACGGCGCGTACAAGGAGCCGGGTTGCCCCGAGCGTGCGAAGAAGGAAGCGGCGGCCGATGTTTCGGCGACCTGAACACGGCATGCACGACGACGCAAATTTGTTTTGTCATTGAAGCGTCGCCTGCAATCGCAAGTTTCAATCGCCTGAACCTTGAATGCGTGCGCGCACGGGCCTATATTGAAATCCCATTTCGTGAAGGAAGTTCTGAGCGAAATCAGGTGGCCGCATATATTGTGAGCCAGATAGGGCAGAACGCGCAGTCCGTGCAGACCACGGCAGAGTCGCATTTGCGTTGCTCGAGGCGTAACCGATACCGCCAAAGAGCCCGCCGCCCGAAGGCGCCCGCGTGCGCATGAAAAAAGGCCTTCATCTGGCGATGAAGGCCTTTTACTTTGTGTGCGGCCGGCGAGGTGCGGCCGGCGAGGTGTGGCCGGCTAGGCGCGGCCGGCCAGGTGCGCGGTTGCGACCGCCGACGACGGGACGTGCGCGCGTTACTTCTTCGCTTTTGCGCCGGGCTCGGTCACGAAGCCGAGCTTCGTCAGGCCGCCTGCCTGCGCATCCGACATCACTTCCGCGACGTGCTCGTACGCTACCTTGCGATCCGCGCGCAGATGCAATTCCGGCTGCGGCGTGCGTTTCGCCGCTTCCGCGATGCGTGCCTGCAGTTGTTCGCGCGTGACCGTGTGGTCGTCCCACAGGATCGTGCCGTCGCCCTGGATCGCGACGTCGACGGTCTGCGGCTTTTCGTCGACGGGCTGGCTGCTGGCGTGCGGCAGGTCGATCTTCACCGCATGCTGCATCGCCGGGATCGTCACGAGGAAAATGATCAGGAGTACGAGCATGACGTCGACGAGCGGCGTCATGTTGATCTCGCTCATCACGGCATCGTCGTCATCGTCGCTGAAACCGGTGTTCATGGCCATGGTTCACCTCGTCTCAGCTGGCGGCGCGCGATGCGAGACGCAGGCCGTCGCGCGTCGACGACGACGCGAGGCTCGCGCCCGTCACGAAGTACGCGTGCAGCCCGTGCGCGAAGCGGCGCAGCTTGCTGACGACGCCCTTGTTCGCGCGGGTCAGTGCGTTGTAGCCGAGCACCGCGGGAATCGCGACGAACAGGCCGAAGGCCGTCATGATCAGCGATTCGCCGACCGGGCCCGCGACCTGGTCGATCGACGTCTGGCCGGTGGCGCCGATCGCGAGCAGCGCGTGGTAGATCCCCCAGACCGTACCGAACAGGCCGACGAACGGCGCCGTGCTGCCGACCGATGCGAGAATCGCGAGGCCGCTCTGCATGCGCGAGATGCCTTCGTCCATCGTGTCCTTCAGGCAGCGCGTGACCCAGTCCGACACGTCCATGCGATCGTGCAGGTGCGGTTGCGTCTGATGGTGATGATCGGCGGCTTCCTTGCCCGACAGCGCGAGCGCGAGGAACGGGTTGTCGGCCGGCGTCGATGCGGCGAGGCCGAGCTTCTTGATGCCGTCGTCGAAATTGTCGGAATGCCAGAATGCCTGTTCGGCGTTCTTCGTGAGGCGGTTCAGGCGGATCACGTTCCAGCCCTTGATGACGATCACGATCCACGACAGGACCGACATCACGAGCAGCGTGATCGCGATGGCGCGCGTGACGAAATCACCTTGCGCCCAGACGTGCGCGATACCGTAGCTTTGCATTTTTGTTTCCTTTGAATCTTCCGAATATGACGGGTTAGTCGTTGAGCGTGAAGTTGAAGGGCAGCGTATGGGCGGCGCGGATCGCCTGGCCGTTCTCGATATACGGCGGACAGGTGCTGGCGCGCGTCGCCTCGAGCGCGGCTTCGTCGAGACGCGGGTAGCCGCTGCTCTTCTGCAACTGGACGCTTTCGATCTTGCCCGTCACGCCGATGATGAAGTGAACATAGGCCGTGCCCGTTTCGCCGCGGCGCTTCGACATCGACGGATAGTCGGGTTTCACGAAATTGCAGGTGAGCGCCGATACGTTTTTCGGCGCGCTGACTTGCATCGTCTCGCGCGCCGGGCCGGGTGCTGCAGCCGGCGCAGCAGGAGCCGGCGCGGCGGGAGCCGGTGTCGGATCGACAGCTGCCGGCGCGGGCGTCGGCGACGGTGCCTGCGCGACGGGCTGCGGCGTCGGGATTGCTTTCTGCACCGGCTTCGGCTCGATCTTCGGCTTCACGCGAGGAACAGGCTTGGGCGGCGTAGGCTGCTGCGCGGCCGACTGGACCGCGATCGGCTGGGCAGTGGGCGCAGGAGGAATGAGCTGCGCGGTGATCGACTGAACCTCGACCTGCTTCGCAGGCGGCGGCGCGTTGCGATGGAGCCACGCGGCCGTCAGCATGATCGCGTGTGCGGCAAGCACACCGACCGCGACGACGATCACTCGGGGATTCATACGTGGTGCAGCCGGCATGGCGCCGGCAGGAGCGAGATGCGAAGCCTGCATGTTAGCTTGAAAGAACGATGTCGCACCCGGGGCGCGGCGGGTGAATCGGCATCACTTGCGGAAGATCAGCAGCGAGATGCAAACGGTGGTTACGAATCCGATCAGCAATTCCATCACAGGCTCCTTGACAGGTAAGCCGTTGGCTCGCGCAGACGGTGGCTTGCTGACGGTCACAACAAAAAATGCGGCCTGGGCCGCATGCGCACGCTCGGCGCCGCTCAGGCCGCCTTGCGGTCGTAGAACGTGACCGGGATCGGATGCGCGTGATGCTCGACGCCGCAGCGGCTCGCGCAGACGCCTTGCTCGGCCATGAGGTCGCGTACGGACTCCTCGCACTTGCCGCAGCACGTGGCCACGCCGAGCTCGAACTGGAGTTCATCGAAAGAGTGGACGCCCTCGGCGAGGGACGCGCGAATCTTGCGATCGGAAACAGACTTGCACACGCAGACGATCATGATGAGTTGCGATAGCTAACGTTAATGCGAATTATTATCATTAATTTTGCGGATGTTGACAAGCCTGGGTCGGGCTTTTTTTAAGGTCATCGGACCCTTGAAACGGCGGGGAGCAGGGAAGCTGCGGCGGGAGCCGGGCGCGCCGGCCCGGGTCAGGCGGTCGCGCAGGCGCGCGCGTTGGGCGAGGAAATGGTGACGGATTCGACCGGCGCATCGAGGCCGAGCAGCGTCGATGCGAGCGCGCGCAGTTGCAGGCCGTCGCTCGTCGAGCAGAAGCGCGGCGGCGCGGCAGGCGTGCCGGCCGGCGCGCGCAGCCCGCGTTCGTCGAGCACCCGCGCGAGCTGGCGGGCGATGGCATCGCTCGTGTCGACGATCGTCAGGCGCTCGCCAACAAGGTCACGAATCGTTTCTGTGAAGAACGGGTAGTGCGTGCAGCCGAGCACCAGCGTATCGGCGCCGTCGTCGAGCATCGGCTGGATGTAACGCTCGAGCAGCGCGCGCAATGCGGGCGAGTTCGTGTCGCCGCGCTCGATCGCCTCGACGAGCCCGTGGCCCGGTTGGCAGATGAAGCGGCGGCCGGCGCCGTAGCGGTCGAGCAGCGCCTGGAAGCGCGGGCTGTTCAGCGTCGATTGCGTGGCGAGGACACCCGCGACGCCGGTCGCGGACAGCGCGGCGGCCGGCTTGATGCCCGGCTCGACGCCGACGAGCGGTATCGACAGGCGTTCGCGGATGGCCGCGATCGCCCGTGCCGTTGCCGTGTTGCATGCAATGACGAGCGCTTTCGCGCCTTCGCGGGCGAGCCACTCGCCGATCGCCAGCGTGCGTTCCGTGATGAATGCCTCGTCGCGCGGGCCATACGGCGCGTGGTGCGAGTCGGCGACGTAGACGAACGATTCGTCGGGCAGGTGCGCGCGCGCGGCGCGCAGCACCGACAGGCCGCCGAGCCCCGAGTCGAAGATGCCGACAGGGGCGGCGGCGCGCAGCGCGGGTGCGGCGGACGGGTTCGTCATCGTCGGGCGGGCGGCGGGCTGGCGGGTGGCGCGATTACTCGGCCGAACCCATCATCGTTTGCTGATAGTTCTGCAGGCCGACCTTGCCGATCAGGTCGATCTGCGTTTCGAGCCAGTCGATGTGCTCTTCGGTGTCGTCGAGGATCTTTTCGAAGATCTCGCGCGACACGTAGTCGCGCACCGATTCGCAGTAGGCGATCGCTTCCTTGCAGGTGGACTGCGAGATCTGCTCGAGCTTCAGGTCGCACTTCAGGATCTCTTCGGTTTCCTCGCCGACGAGCAGCTTGTGCAGGTCCTGCAGGTTCGGCAGCCCGTCGAGCATGAACACGCGTTCGATCAGCCAGTCGGCGTGCTTCATTTCGCCGATCGACTCGTCGTATTCGTGCTTGCCGAGCTTGTCGAGGCCCCAGTGCTTGTACATGCGCGCATGCAGGAAGTACTGGTTGATCGCCGTGAGTTCATTCTTCAGTTGGGCGTTCAGATATTCGATGACTTTCTTGTCGCCTTGCATGGCTATTCCTTGTTCAGTGGGGCTTCAGAAACCGAACGATAATCGCTCGAACGAGAAAAGCCAAGCCTCGAAGCCTTGTCGGGCCTGCCTTTTGCGTGTAATGAGAATCAGCCTCGAATAACCGGCCGAACACAATAATGAGAATGAGAAGTAAAAAGGCCGGACTCCCGTCCGGCCTTTCGTTCGCTCGCGCTTAAGCGGTGGCGACCGGGATCTTGCCGATCTTCGCCTGCCATTCCTTCGGACCCGTCTGGTGCACCGACGTGCCCGACGAATCGACGGCCACCGTCACCGGCATGTCCTGCACGTCGAACTCGTAGATCGCTTCCATGCCGAGGTCTTCGAACGCGAGCACCTTCGCGCCGCGGATCGCCTTCGACACGAGGTACGCCGCGCCGCCGACCGCCATCAGGTAGGCCGCCTTGTGCTTCTTGATCGCGTCGATCGCGACCGGGCCGCGCTCGGCCTTGCCGACCATCGAGATCAGGCCGGTTTGAGCGAGCATCGTCTCGGTGAACTTGTCCATGCGCGTGGCCGTCGTCGGGCCGGCCGGGCCGACCACTTCGTCGCGCACCGGATCGACCGGGCCGACGTAGTAGATCACGCGGTTCGTGAAGTCGACCGGCAGCTTCTCGCCCTTCGCGAGCATGTCGGCGATGCGCTTGTGCGCGGCGTCGCGGCCGGTGAGCATCTTGCCCGACAGCAGCAGCGTCTGGCCCGGCGCCCAGCTCGCGACTTCTTCCGGCGTCAGCGTGTTCAGGTCGACGCGCTTGCTGGTTTCCGTGTTCGGTTCCCACTGCACCTTCGGCCAGGCGTCGAGCGACGGCGCTTCAAGCTTGGCCGGGCCCGAACCGTCGAGCACGAAGTGCGCGTGGCGCGTGGCCGCGCAGTTCGGGATCAGCGCGACCGGCTTCGACGCCGCGTGCGTCGGTGCGGCCATGATCTTCACGTCGAGCACGGTCGCGAGGCCGCCGAGGCCCTGCGCGCCGATACCGAGCGCGTTGACCTTCTCGTGCAATTCCACGCGCAGTTCCTCGACCCAGTCCTTCGGGCCGCGCGCGATGATTTCCTGGATGTCGATCGGCTCCATCAGCGATTCCTTCGCCATCAGCATCGCCTTCTCGGCGGTGCCGCCGATGCCGATCCCGAGCATGCCCGGCGGGCACCAGCCGGCGCCCATCGTCGGGACCGTCTTCAGCACCCAGTCGACGATCGAGTCGGACGGGTTCAGCATCACGAACTTCGACTTGTTTTCCGAGCCGCCGCCCTTGGCCGCGACCTGCACGTCGACCTTGTCGCCCGGCACGATCTCGTAGTGGATCACGGCCGGCGTGTTGTCCTTGGTGTTCTTGCGGGCGCCTTCCGGCGGATTGACGATCGACGCGCGCAGCACGTTGTCCGGGTGCGTGTAACCGCGGCGCACACCTTCGTTGATCATGTCGGTGAGGCCCATCGTCGCGCCGTCCCAGCGCACGTCCATGCCGACCTTCACGAAGATCGTCACGATGCCGGTGTCCTGGCAGATCGGGCGACGGCCTTCAGCGCACATGCGGCTGTTCGTGAGGATCTGCGCGATCGCGTCCTTCGCCGCCGGGCTCTCTTCCAGCTCGTACGCGCGGCCGAGGGCCTGGATGTAGTCGAGCGGGTGGTAGTAGCTGATGTACTGCAGCGAATCCGCGATGCTCTGGATCAGGTCTTCCTGTTTGATGACGGTCATGGCTGAGACTCTGTGGGGACAGTGGGGAATAGGTTGCCGACGGTTCAGGCCGCCGGTCGGGACGCCGCGGGCGCATGCGCCTCGTGGAAATGGGCCGGGTGCGTGTGCGTCGTCAGGCGATCGACCCACGCCATCACGAGCGCCGACACGAGGAACGACACGTGGATGATCACCTGCCACATGATCGCGTGCGTCGTGTGCTGGTCGGGGTTGATGAAGGTTTTCAGCAGATGGATCGACGAAATGCTGATCAGCGCCATCGACAGCTTGACCTTCAGCACGCCCGCGTTCACGTGGTCGAGCCATTCGGGCTCGTCGGGGTGGCCCTCGATGCCGAGCCGCGACACGAACGTTTCATACCCGCCGACGATCACCATGATCAGCAGGTTCGAGATCATCACCACGTCGATCAGGCCGAGCACGGCGAGCATCACGCTGATTTCGTCGAGGCCCGCCGCATGCGACAGCAGGTGCCAGACTTCCTTCAGGAACAGGAACACGTAGACGGCCTGCGCGACGATCAGGCCGAGGTAAAGCGGAACCTGGAGCCAGCGGCTCATGAAAATCAGCGCGGGAAGGGGGCGAAGCGGGCGGCGGCCGGGACGGCCGGGCGAATGCGGGGCGGACATGTCGAGGTACGGGCGCGGTGCGCAGGTATCGGGGTGATCTTGAAAAGGCGCGCTATTGTAACGCGTCGGCCGGCGCCGCTGCAGCGACGCGCGGGCATTGCCGGGGACGGATCAGGAAGCGGCCGCCGGCACGCGTTTCACGCGCAGGCTCGCGAGCACGATGCCGGCGACGACGCACGCGAGCGCGATACCGTGCGCGAGCGTCGGGCGCTCGCCGAGGAACGCGATGCCGTACGCGGCCGCGGCGATCGGCAGCACCGCGCTGAACACGCCGGCGAGGCTGCCCGGCACGTGCCGGATGCCCTTCATCCACAGCCAGAACGAGAAGATGCTGGCCGACAGCCCGTACCAGACGACGAGCGCCCAGGTGCCGGTGGGCACGCTCGCGTAATCGAAGTGCCACAGCGCGGTTGCGCCGAGCGGCAGCATCAGGCACAGACCGAACAGGTGGGTATACGCGCAGATGTCGATCGGTGCGAGCGTTTGCGTGAGCCGGCGCGACAGGATCACGTAGATCGATTCGCAGCACACCGCGCCGAGGATCAGCAGGTTGCCCGCCAGCGAGCCGGACGCGTCGCCCGGCGCGCCGTGGCCGGCCGCGCTGCCATTCGCGAGGTTGATCGTCACGACGCCGATGATCGCGAGCGCAATCGACACGAGCGCACGGCCGTTCGGTTTTTCACGCAGGATCAGCCATGCGAACAGCGCGACGATCGCCGGGATCGTGCTCGTGATGACGCCTGCGGCCACCGCGCTCGTGCGCTGCACGCCGTTGAGCATCAGCAGCGTGAACATGAAGGTGCCGAAGAACGCCTGCAGGAACAGGTTCAGCCATTCGCCGCGCTTGACCGCGCGCATCTTCACGGGGCTGAACAGCGGCCACAGCACGGCGATCGCGATCACGAAGCGCAGCGTGGCGAGGATCGCGACCGGGACGAATACAACGATGGATTTGCCGATACCGACGTTGCTGCCGACGAACAGCATCGACAGGATGAGGAAGAGGGCGTAGCGATTCAAGCTGGAGTCCGGAAGGCGAGTTCAGTTAGGATTGTAGGGTCGCGGTTGTAACAGCGTAAAGCCGACTCGATGCGGCGCATCCCGGCGCACGACACGGCCATGCCACGTAAGTGACGGGTAAGTTGGAGCGCTTATCGTGGAAACTGCCGGGCCGCGGATCACGTTCGCGTGAGGTGGTGCGGTGCAGCATCGTGCGCAGCCGTTCGCGGCCGCGTGCGGGTGGTGGGAGACAGCGGCGCGCAGCGCCGGCCAAGACGACGCGCGGCGCACACGATCGCGCCGCCATGCAGAGGATTCATGTTCACCAAGGGGTTGTCGATGTCTGCGATTGAATCGGTTCTTCACGAAACCCGTCAGTTCGCGCCGCCCGCGGCGCTCGAGAAGACGGCGACCATTTCCGGCATGCCGGCCTATCGTGCGCTCGTCGCCGAGGCCGAGCAGGATTACGAAGGCTTCTGGGCGCGTCTCGCGCGCGAGGGCCTCACGTGGCACAAGCCGTTCACGACCGTGCTCGACGAGCGCAACGCGCCGTTCTACAAATGGTTCGACGACGGCGA
>NZ_CADFDO010000014.1:0-18218 GCF_902832955.1 Burkholderia sp. BCC0044
TCCGATCGCGATGGAAGAAGGTCTGCGCTTCGCAATCCGCGAAGGCGGCCGTACGGTCGGCGCCGGCGTCGTCGCCAAGATCATCGAGTAAGCCAGTTATTCGTTGATCGACAGTTTTGGGGCTGGCAGCAGCCGGCCCCAACATGGTTTAGGGGTATAGCTCAACTGGCAGAGCGTCGGTCTCCAAAACCGAAGGTTGGGGGTTCGATTCCCTCTGCCCCTGCCAAAAATCGCCACGTGTCCCACGTGGCATTTGTTTTAAGGTGTTATGGCGAATCCATCCGTCGAAACTGTAAATACCTCCGGCGATAAGCTGATGCTGGCCCTGGGCGTATTGCTGGTGTTGGCCGGATTCGTGGGCTTCTTCTGGCTGGCCAATCAGCAGTGGTATGTCCGCGGTGCCGCGTTGGCGGTAGGTATCGTCGCCGGCGTGGCCGTCGGGCTGATGTCCGCCCCTGGCAAGAGCCTCATCGCGTTTGCCAAGGATTCGTACAAGGAAGTCCGGAAGGTCGTATGGCCCACCCGCAAGGAAGCAACGCAAACCACACTCGTCGTGTTCGGTTTCGTGCTCGTGATGGCGATTTTCCTCTGGTTGAGCGACAAATCGATCGAATGGGTGATTTTCTCGGCGATTCTGGGTTGGAAATGATATGAGCGATACTCCGGCATCCCCGAGCGGAAAACGTTGGTACGTCGTGCACGCCTACTCCGGCATGGAGAAGAGCGTGCAACGTGCGCTTCAGGAGCGCATCGAACGTGCTGGCATGCAGGACAAATTCGGTCAGATCCTGGTCCCGACCGAAGAAGTGGTCGAAGTCAAAGGCGGCCACAAGGCTGTGACGGAGCGTCGTTTCTTCCCCGGCTACGTGCTGGTGGAAATGGAAATGACGGACGAAACGTGGCACCTCGTGAAGAACACCGCGAAGGTCACCGGTTTCGTCGGCGGTGCGCGTAACCGCCCGACCCCGATTTCCCCGAAGGAAGTCGAGAAGATCATGTCGCAGATGCAGGAAGGCGTCGAAAAGCCGCGCCCGAAGACCCTGTTCGAAGTCGGCGAGATGGTGCGTGTCAAGGAAGGCCCGTTCACGGACTTCAACGGCACCGTCGAAGAAGTCAACTACGAGAAATCGCGCGTGCGTGTGTCGGTCACCATCTTTGGCCGCTCTACCCCGGTCGAACTCGAGTTCGGTCAGGTCGAAAAAGTTTGATCCCGATTCGGTGGGCAGCCTCGGCTGCCCACCTTCGCGCTTACGGCCCGCGTCATGGCCGTTGAGGAGCGTCAGTAGCCAGCGGCGAAAGCGCGTTATCACTCACCGAACGCCTTCTCCGGCGTTCCAATGAGGTTTGAAATGGCAAAGAAGATTATCGGCTTTATCAAGCTGCAGATCCCTGCAGGTAAAGCCAACCCGTCGCCGCCGGTTGGTCCGGCACTGGGCCAGCGCGGCCTGAACATCATGGAGTTCTGCAAGGCGTTCAACGCGCAGACTCAAGGCATGGAGCCGGGTCTGCCGGTGCCGGTGGTCATCACGGCATTCGCTGACAAGAGCTTCACGTTCGTGATGAAGACGCCGCCGGCAACCGTCCTGATCAAGAAGGCGGCGAAGGTGGACAAGGGCTCGAGCAAGCCGCACACCGACAAGGTCGGTTCGATCACGCGCGCTCAAGCCGAAGAAATCGCGAAGACCAAGATGCCGGATCTTACGGCAGCTGATCTGGACGCAGCCGTTCGCACCATCGCTGGTAGCGCACGCTCGATGGGTATCACTGTGGAGGGCGTGTAAATGGCTAAGATCTCCAAGCGCCGTCAGGCATTTGCCGCCAAGGTCGACCGTCAGAAGCTGTACGCGATCGAAGACGCACTGAGCCTCGTGAAGGAATGCGCGAGCGCGAAGTTCGACGAGTCGATCGACGTCGCAGTCCAGCTCGGCATCGATGCGAAGAAGTCGGACCAGGTCGTTCGTGGTTCGGTCGTTCTGCCGGCAGGTACGGGCAAGTCGGTTCGCGTTGCCGTGTTCGCGCAAGGCGAAAAGGCCGAGCAGGCTCGTGCAGCAGGCGCGGAAATCGTCGGTATGGAAGACCTGGCTGAGCAGATCAAGGCTGGCCAGATGGACTTCGACATCGTGATCGCTTCGCCGGACACGATGCGTATCGTCGGTACGCTCGGCCAGATCCTCGGCCCGCGCGGCCTGATGCCGAACCCGAAGGTCGGTACGGTCACGCCGGACGTCGCAACCGCCGTCAAGAACGCGAAGGCTGGTCAGGTGCAATTCCGTGTCGACAAGGCCGGTATCATCCACGCGACCATCGGCCGTGCATCGTTCGAGCCGACCGCGCTGCGTTCGAACCTGTCGGCGCTGATCGAAGCGCTGCAGAAGGCAAAGCCGGCAACGAGCAAGGGCGTGTACCTGCGCAAGATCGCACTGTCGAGCACGATGGGCGTCGGCGTGCGTGTCGACCAGGCTACGCTGGCAGCGCAGTAAGCAAGTATTCGGGCCGCTTCGTTCGCGAAGCGGCCTACATGGGCTTTGGGCGGTTGTTCGTGCAGTAGGGCGGACAACCGGTTATCAAAGACCGTTGGTGGGGCGCAGCAGGCAGGCGATCCCTTAATTCAAGCCAACGCAGATGGCGAACCCGAAAAAGTTTTGCAGTGGTGAAGCCGCAGGCCGCGAAGCGATTCGCGGCGTGAGGTGGAAATACTCCTAACGAGGTCGGACGCCGTTGTTGAACGAGGTACGTGAGGTTTCGGCCATACCGGCCACGCCGAACGTATCGTTTCTGGAGGCTAACCGTGCCGCTTAATAGAGAAGACAAGCAAGCCGTCGTCGCTGAGGTTTCCGCGCAAGTCGCGAAGGCCCAGACCGTTGTGCTGGCTGAGTATCGTGGAATTGCGGTTGGCGATCTGACCAAGCTGCGCGCGAAAGCGCGTGAGCAACAGGTTTACCTGCGCGTGTTGAAGAACACGCTGGCGCGTCGCGCCGTCGAAGGTACGCCTTTTGCTCCGCTGGCAGAGCAGATGACTGGTCCCCTGATCTACGGCATCTCGGAAGATGCCATTGCTGCTGCCAAGGTCGTCAACGACTTCAGCAAGAGCAATGACAAGTTGGTCATCAAGGCTGGTTCGTTCGATGGCAAGGTGATGGACAAGGCTGGCGTGCAAGCGCTGGCAAGCATCCCGAGCCGCGAAGAACTGCTCTCGAAGCTGCTGTTCGTTATGCAATCGCCTGTTTCGGGCTTCGCGCGTGCTCTCGCCGCGCTGGCCGAGAAGAAGCAAGCGGAAGCTGCGTAAGCGAACGTGCATCAGCGTTACTGATCGCTGGCTGTATCCGAATTCAATTTAGGAGTATTTCAAATGGCAATCGCAAAAGAAGACATCCTGGCAGCAGTCGAAGGGATGACCGTTCTGGAACTGAACGAACTGGTCAAGGCGTTCGAAGAGAAGTTTGGCGTGTCGGCAGCTGCAGTGGCAGTCGCTGGCCCGGCAGGCGGCGGTGCTGCTGCTGCTGCTGAAGAACAGACCGAATTCACGGTCGTTCTGGCAGAGGCAGGCGCCAACAAGGTTTCGGTCATCAAGGCCGTTCGCGAACTGACGGGCCTGGGCCTGAAGGAAGCGAAGGACCTGGTTGACGGCGCACCGAAGGCTGTCAAGGAAGGCGTCGCTAAGGCTGCTGCTGAAGAAGCCAAGAAGAAGCTGGAAGACGCGGGCGCGAAGGCCGAAATCAAGTAAGTTTCGGCGCGCTGTGCGAAGGCTGGCGGTATTTTCACCGCCGGCCTTTTTGTGCTTTGTGGGGACGTTATTCTGGCACTCATTCGGGAGCCCGAATAATCGGCCCCAGAAGCCAAAGAAAACCGCCTGATCGTTGTGATGAGTCACGCACGATTGGCGGTTCTCTTTGTCTTCTGAAGCGACTGCAGAAGGCAAGTTTGGTCGGGTAGCGGGCAACACAGGCATCCGCTGCCGTCAGCCAGCGGTTGGTAGCGGCCAACCACCAAGCTTCTCGGCTCGTTCAAGCCGTCGAACGGCCATCGGGTCTCAGTCGGTGAACACTCGGGTTTGAAACGTCCAGGTATTCCGCCTCGATAGCACCCGCCGTGATTCGGAGATCGTATGCAATATTCCTTCACCGAGAAGAAGCGCATTCGCAAGAGTTTCGCGAAGCGCCCCATCGTTCACCAAGTTCCGTTCTTGCTGGCTACTCAGCTTGAATCATTCAGCACGTTTCTGCAAGCCGATGTGCCCGCGACGCAACGTAAGCCCGAGGGTTTGCAGGCCGCGTTCACGTCGGTATTTCCCATTGTTTCGCACAACGGTTTCGCGCGCCTCGAGTTCGTGAGCTATGCGCTGTCCTCGCCGGCATTCAACATCAAGGAATGCCAGCAGCGTGGCCTGACGTACTGCTCCGCGCTGCGCGCGAAGGTCCGCCTCGTCATCCTCGACAAGGAATCGCCGAACAAGCCGGTCGTCAAGGAAGTGAAGGAGCAGGAAGTGTACATGGGCGAAATTCCGCTCATGACGCCGACGGGCTCGTTCGTCATCAACGGCACCGAGCGTGTCATCGTCTCGCAGCTGCACCGTTCGCCGGGCGTGTTCTTCGAACACGACAAGGGCAAGACGCACAGCTCGGGCAAGCTGCTGTTCTCGGCACGGATCATTCCGTACCGCGGCTCGTGGCTCGACTTCGAATTCGATCCGAAGGACATCCTGTACTTCCGCGTCGACCGTCGCCGCAAGATGCCGGTCACGATCCTGCTGAAGGCCATCGGCCTGACGCCGGAACAGATCCTCGCGAACTTCTTCGTGTTCGACAACTTCACGCTGATGGACGAAGGCGCGCAACTCGAGTTCGTGCCCGAGCGCCTGCGTGGTGAAGTCGCGCGTTTCGACATCACGGATCGCGACGGCAAGGTCATCGTCCAGAAGGACAAGCGGATCAACGCGAAGCACATTCGCGACCTCGAAGCCGCGAAGACCAAGTTCATCTCGGTGCCGGAAGACTATCTGCTCGGCCGCGTGCTGGCGAAGAACGTCGTCGACGGCGACACCGGCGAAGTGATCGCGAGCGCGAACGACGAAGTCACGGAAAGCGTGCTCGAGAAGCTGCGCGAAGCGGGCATCAAGGACATCCAGACGCTCTACACGAACGATCTGGACCAGGGCCCGTACATCTCGTCGACGCTGCGTGTCGACGAAACGACCGACAAGACGGCCGCGCGCATCGCGATCTACCGCATGATGCGTCCGGGCGAGCCGCCGACCGAAGAAGCGGTCGAGGCGCTGTTCAACCGTCTGTTCTACAGCGAAGAAGCGTACGACCTGTCGAAGGTCGGCCGCATGAAGTTCAACCGCCGCGTCGGCCGTGACGAAATCGTCGGCCCGATGACGCTGCAGGACGACGACATCCTCGCGACGATCAAGATCCTCGTCGAGTTGCGCAACGGCAAGGGCGAAGTGGACGACATCGACCACCTCGGCAATCGTCGCGTGCGTTGCGTCGGCGAACTGGCGGAAAACCAGTTCCGCGCGGGTCTCGTGCGTGTCGAGCGCGCGGTCAAGGAACGCCTCGGCCAGGCCGAAAGCGAAAACCTGATGCCGCACGACCTGATCAACTCGAAGCCGATTTCGTCGGCGATCCGCGAGTTCTTCGGTTCGTCGCAGCTGTCGCAGTTCATGGACCAGACCAACCCGCTGTCGGAAATCACGCACAAGCGCCGTGTTTCCGCACTGGGCCCGGGCGGTCTGACGCGCGAGCGCGCAGGCTTCGAAGTCCGCGACGTGCACCCGACCCACTACGGCCGCGTGTGCCCGATCGAAACGCCGGAAGGTCCGAACATCGGCCTGATCAACTCGCTCGCACTGTACGCGCACCTGAACGAGTACGGCTTCCTCGAGACGCCGTACCGCAAGGTCGTGGACAGCAAGGTGACCGACCAGATCGACTACCTGTCGGCGATCGAGGAAGGCCGCTACATGATCGCTCAGGCGAACGCCGCGATCGACGAGAACGGCCAGCTGATCGACGAACTCGTGTCGTCGCGCGAAGCCGGCGAAACGATGATGGTCACGCCGGATCGTATCCAGTACATGGACGTCGCGCCGTCGCAGATCGTGTCGGTGGCAGCCTCGCTGATCCCGTTCCTCGAGCACGATGACGCGAACCGTGCACTGATGGGTTCGAACATGCAGCGTCAGGCCGTGCCGTGTCTGCGTCCGGAAAAGCCGGTCGTCGGTACGGGCATCGAGCGCACCTGCGCGGTCGACTCGGGTACGACGGTTCAGGCGTTCCGCGGTGGTGTGGTCGACTACGTCGACGCAGGCCGTATCGTGATTCGCGTGAACGACGACGAAGCGGTCGCAGGTGAAGTCGGTGTCGACATCTACAACCTGATCAAGTACACGCGTTCGAACCAGAACACGAACATCAACCAGCGTCCGATCGTGAAGATGGGCGACAAGGTCTCGCGCGGCGACGTGCTGGCCGACGGCGCCTCGACGGACCTGGGCGAGCTCGCGCTCGGCCAGAACATGCTGATCGCGTTCA
The DNA here is from genome assembly GCF_902832955.1 of Burkholderia sp. BCC0044. NCBI lineage: Bacteria > Pseudomonadati > Pseudomonadota > Betaproteobacteria > Burkholderiales > Burkholderiaceae > Burkholderia > Burkholderia sp. BCC0044. Next base: position 6,537 of record NZ_CADFDO010000014.1, read on the forward strand.
TGCCGTGGAACGGCTACAACTTCGAGGATTCGATCCTGATCTCGGAGAAGGTGGTCGCGGACGATCGCTACACGTCGATCCACATCGAAGAGCTGAACGTCGTTGCACGCGACACGAAGCTCGGGCCGGAAGAAATCACGCGCGACATCTCGAACCTGGCGGAAGTCCAGCTCGGCCGTCTCGACGAATCGGGCATCGTGTACATCGGTGCGGAAGTCGAAGCGGGCGACGTGCTGGTCGGCAAGGTCACGCCGAAGGGCGAGACCCAGCTGACGCCGGAAGAGAAGCTGCTGCGCGCGATCTTCGGCGAGAAGGCTTCGGACGTGAAGGACACGTCGCTGCGCGTGCCGTCGGGCATGAGCGGCACCGTGATCGACGTCCAGGTGTTCACGCGTGAAGGCATCCAGCGCGACAAGCGTGCGCAACAGATCATCGACGACGAACTGAAGCGCTACCGTCTCGACCTGAACGACCAGCTGCGCATCGTGGAAGGCGACGCGTTCCAGCGTCTCGCACGCATGCTGGTGGGCAAGGTCGCGAACGGCGGTCCGAAGAAGCTCGCGAAGGGCACGAAGATCGACCAGGCTTACCTGGAAGACCTCGACCACTACCACTGGTTCGACATCCGCCTCGCCGACGACGAAGCAGCGGCATCGCTCGAAGCGATCAAGAACTCGATCGAAGAGAAGCGTCACCAGTTCGACCTCGCGTTCGAAGAGAAGCGCAAGAAGCTCACGCAAGGCGACGAACTGCCGCCGGGCGTGCTGAAGATGGTCAAGGTGTACCTCGCGGTGAAGCGCCGCCTGCAGCCTGGCGACAAGATGGCAGGCCGTCACGGTAACAAGGGTGTCGTGTCGAAGATCGTCCCGATCGAAGACATGCCGTACATGGCCGACGGCCGTCCGGCAGACGTCGTGCTGAACCCGCTCGGCGTGCCGTCGCGGATGAACGTGGGTCAGGTTCTGGAAGTGCACCTCGGCTGGGCCGCGAAGGGCCTCGGCTGGCGTATCGGCGAAATGCTGCAGCGTCAGGCGAAGATCGAGGAACTGCGCGTGTTCCTGACGAAGATCTACAACGAGTCGGGCCGCCAGGAAGATCTGGAAAGCTTCACCGACGACGAGATCCTCGAACTCGCGAAGAACCTGCGCGAAGGCGTGCCGTTCGCGACGCCGGTGTTCGACGGTGCGACCGAGGAAGAAATGGGCAAGATGCTCGACCTCGCGTTCCCGGACGACATCGCCGAACAGCTCGGCATGAACCCGTCGAAGAACCAGGTCCGCCTGTACGACGGCCGCACGGGTGAAATGTTCGAACGTCGCGTGACGCTGGGCTACATGCACTACCTGAAGCTGCACCACTTGGTCGACGACAAGATGCACGCACGTTCGACCGGCCCGTACTCGCTCGTCACGCAGCAGCCGCTGGGTGGTAAGGCGCAGTTCGGTGGCCAGCGCTTCGGTGAAATGGAAGTGTGGGCGCTCGAAGCGTACGGCGCGTCCTACGTGCTGCAGGAAATGCTGACGGTGAAGTCGGACGACGTGACCGGCCGGACGAAGGTGTACGAAAACCTCGTCAAGGGCGATCACGTGATCGATGCAGGCATGCCGGAATCCTTCAACGTGCTCGTGAAGGAAATCCGCTCGCTCGGTATCGATATCGATCTCGACCGCAATTAATCGGACTACGGAGAGAAAGCAATGAAAGCTCTGCTCGATCTATTCAAGCAAGTCCAACAGGAAGAAGTTTTCGACGCGATCAAGATCGGTCTGGCCTCGCCCGACAAGATCCGTTCGTGGTCGTTCGGCGAAGTGAAGAAGCCGGAGACCATCAACTACCGTACGTTCAAGCCGGAACGCGATGGTCTGTTCTGCGCGAAGATCTTCGGGCCGATCAAGGACTACGAGTGCCTGTGCGGCAAGTACAAGCGCCTGAAGCACCGTGGCGTGATCTGCGAGAAGTGCGGCGTCGAAGTGACGCTGGCGAAGGTGCGTCGCGAACGGATGGGCCACATCGAACTGGCCTCGCCGGTCGCGCACATCTGGTTCCTGAAGTCGCTGCCGTCGCGTCTGGGCATGGTGCTCGACATGACGCTGCGCGACATCGAACGCGTGCTGTACTTCGAAGCGTACGTGGTGATCGAACCGGGCATGACGCCGCTGAAGGCGCGGCAGATCATGACCGAAGAGGATTACTACAACAAGGTCGAGGAATACGGCGACGAATTCCGTGCCGAAATGGGCGCGGAAGGCGTGCGTGAACTGCTGCGCGCGATCAACATCGACGAGCAGGTCGAGACGCTGCGCACCGAGCTGAAGAACACCGGCTCGGAAGCGAAGATCAAGAAGTACGCGAAGCGCCTGAAGGTCCTCGAGGCATTCCAGCGCTCGGGCATCAAGCCCGAGTGGATGATCCTCGAAGTGCTGCCGGTGCTGCCGCCGGAACTGCGTCCGCTGGTGCCGCTGGACGGCGGCCGTTTCGCGACGTCGGACCTGAACGACCTGTATCGCCGCGTGATCAACCGTAACAACCGGTTGAAGCGTCTGCTCGAGCTGAAGGCGCCTGAAATCATCGTCCGCAACGAAAAGCGGATGCTGCAGGAAGCCGTCGACTCGCTGCTCGACAACGGTCGTCGCGGCAAGGCGATGACGGGCGCGAACAAGCGTCCGCTGAAGTCGCTCGCCGACATGATCAAGGGCAAGGGCGGGCGTTTCCGTCAGAACCTGCTGGGCAAGCGCGTCGACTACTCGGGCCGTTCGGTCATCGTGGTCGGCCCGACGCTGAAGCTGCACCAGTGCGGTCTGCCGAAGCTGATGGCGCTCGAGCTGTTCAAGCCGTTCATCTTCAACAAGCTGGAAGTGATGGGCGTCGCGACGACCATCAAGGCTGCGAAGAAGGAAGTCGAGAACCAGACGCCGGTGGTGTGGGACATCCTCGAAGAGGTGATCCGCGAGCACCCGGTGATGCTGAACCGTGCGCCGACGCTGCACCGTCTCGGTATCCAGGCGTTCGAGCCGGTGCTGATCGAAGGCAAGGCGATTCAGCTGCACCCGCTCGTCTGCGCGGCGTTCAACGCCGACTTCGACGGTGACCAGATGGCCGTTCACGTGCCGCTGTCGCTCGAAGCGCAGATGGAAGCACGCACGCTGATGCTGGCGTCGAACAACGTGCTGTTCCCGGCCAACGGCGATCCGTCGATCGTGCCGTCGCAGGATATCGTGCTGGGTCTGTACTACGCGACCCGCGAAGCGGTCAACGCCAAGGGCGAAGGCCTGTCGTTCACGGGCGTGTCGGAAGTGATCCGCGCGTACGAGAACAAGGAAGTCGAGCTGGCCTCGCGCGTCAACGTGCGGATCACCGAAATGGTCCACAACGAAGACACGTCGGAAGGCGCGCCGAAATTCGTGCCGAAGATCTCGCTGTACGCGACGACCGTCGGTCGCGCGATCCTGTCGGAGATCCTGCCGCACGGCCTGCCGTTCTCGGTGCTGAACAAGCCGCTGAAGAAGAAGGAAATCTCGCGCCTGATCAACACGGCGTTCCGCAAGTGCGGTCTGCGCGCGACGGTGGTGTTCGCCGATCAGCTGATGCAGTCGGGTTTCCGTCTCGCGACGCGCGCCGGTATTTCGATCTGCGTGGACGACATGCTCGTGCCGCCGCAGAAGGAAACGATCGTCGGCGACGCCGCGAAGAAGGTGAAGGAGTACGACCGCCAGTACATGTCGGGTCTCGTCACCGCGCAGGAACGCTACAACAACGTGGTCGACATCTGGTCGGCGACGTCGGAAGCGGTCGGCAAGGCGATGATGGAGCAGCTGTCGACGGAGCCGGTGACGGACCGCGACGGCAACGAGACGCGCCAGGAGTCGTTCAACTCGATCTACATGATGGCCGACTCGGGCGCCCGGGGTTCGGCGGTTCAGATTCGTCAGCTGGCCGGTATGCGTGGCCTGATGGCGAAGCCGGACGGCTCGATTATCGAGACGCCGATTACCGCGAACTTCCGCGAAGGTCTGAACGTGTTGCAGTACTTCATCTCGACCCACGGTGCACGTAAGGGTCTGGCTGATACGGCACTGAAGACCGCGAACTCGGGTTACCTGACGCGTCGTCTGGTCGACGTCACGCAGGATCTGGTCGTGGTGGAAGACGATTGCGGCACGTCGAACGGCGTGGCGATGAAGGCACTCGTCGAAGGCGGTGAAGTCGTCGAAGCGCTGCGCGACCGTATCCTCGGCCGCGTCGCGGTGGCGGACGTCGTGAATCCGGAAACGCAGGAAACGCTGTACGAATCGGGCACGCTGCTCGACGAAACGGCGGTCGAGGAAATCGAACGCCTCGGCATCGACGAAGTGCGCGTGCGCACGCCGCTGACCTGCGAAACGCGTTACGGCCTGTGCGCAGCCTGCTACGGCCGCGATCTCGGCCGCGGCTCGCTCGTGAACGTCGGCGAAGCAGTCGGCGTGATCGCGGCGCAGTCGATCGGCGAACCGGGCACGCAGCTGACGATGCGTACGTTCCACATCGGTGGTGCGGCATCGCGTGCGGCAGTGGCGTCGTCGGTCGAAGCGAAGAGCAACGGTATCGTCCGCTTCACGGCGACGATGCGCTACGTCACGAACGCGAAGGGCGAGCAGATCGTCATTTCCCGTTCGGGCGAAGCGATGATCACCGACGACTTCGGTCGCGAGCGCGAGCGTCACAAAGTGCCGTACGGCGCGACGCTGCTGCAGCTCGACGGCGCGACGATCAAGGCCGGCACGCAGCTCGCCACGTGGGATCCGCTGACGCGCCCGATCATCACCGAGTACGGTGGTACGGTGAAGTTCGAGAACGTCGAGGAAGGCGTGACCGTCGCGAAGCAGATCGACGACGTGACCGGCCTGTCGACGCTGGTCGTGATCGACGTGAAGCGCCGCGGTTCGCAGGCTTCGAAGAGCGTGCGTCCGCAGGTGAAGCTGCTCGACGCGAACGGCGAGGAAGTGAAGATTCCGGGCACGGAACACGCAGTGCAGATCGGCTTCCAGGTCGGCGCGCTGATCACCGTGAAGGATGGCCAGCAGGTGCAGGTCGGTGAAGTGCTCGCACGTATCCCGACGGAAGCGCAGAAGACGCGTGACATTACCGGCGGTCTGCCGCGGGTGGCGGAACTGTTCGAAGCGCGTTCGCCGAAGGATGCCGGCATTCTCGCGGAAGTCACCGGTACGACGTCGTTCGGCAAGGACACGAAGGGCAAGCAGCGTCTCGTCATCACGGACCTCGAGGGCAACCAGCACGAGTTCCTGATCGCGAAGGAAAAGCAGGTTCTGGTTCACGATGCTCAGGTCGTCAATAAGGGCGAAATGATCGTGGACGGTCCGGCCGATCCGCACGACATCCTGCGTCTGCAGGGTATCGAGGCGCTGTCGCGCTACATCGTCGACGAAGTGCAGGACGTGTACCGTCTGCAGGGCGTGAAGATCAACGACAAGCACATCGAGGTGATCGTTCGCCAGATGCTGCGTCGTGTGCAGATCACCGACAACGGCGATACGCGCTTCATCCCGGGCGAACAGGTCGAGCGTTCCGACATGCTGGACGAGAACGATCGCATGATCGCCGAGGGCAAGCGCCCGGCTTCGTACGACAACGTGCTGCTCGGTATCACGAAGGCATCGCTGTCGACTGACTCGTTCATCTCCGCGGCATCGTTCCAGGAAACGACCCGCGTGCTGACCGAAGCGGCGATCATGGGCAAGCGCGACGATCTGCGCGGCCTGAAGGAAAACGTGATCGTCGGCCGTCTGATTCCGGCCGGTACGGGTCTCGCGTTCCACAAGGCGCGCAAGGCGAAGGAATCGTCGGATCGCGAGCGTTTCGACCAGATCGCAGCGGAAGAGGCATTCGACTTCGGCACGCCGAGCGCGCCGGCGGAAGAGCCGCAACACCCGGCAGCCGAGTAAGCGCGGCGCGGCGCAAGCCGCGTTGCCTTGCTATCATCGCTGTCGCCGAAACCGCCCGGTTCTGCCGGGCGGTTTTTTTTCATCCTTCGTTCACGCGCATGACGTGCCTGTGCCGCGCCGGCGCATGCGCCGCGATCGCCGTCGGCATGACCGCGACAGGCCCGTGATGCACGCGAACGAACCCTGACCGAATGGCCAACATCGTGCGATTCGCCACGCGTCGCGCGAGCGGGTTGTTAAAATTACGGTCATCGTTTAGCCGTCCCTGGTCTCATTCATGTCCCGCGCCCTCGAAATACTCGACGAAGTCTTTGGTTACTCCGCCTTTCGCGGCCAGCAGGGCGAGATCGTCGAGCACGTCGCCGGCGGCGGCGATTGTCTCGTGCTGATGCCGACCGGCGGCGGCAAGTCGCTGTGCTACCAGATTCCCGCGCTGCTGCGCCGCGAGGCCGGGCAGGGCGCCGGCATCGTCGTGTCGCCGCTGATCGCGCTGATGCAGGACCAGGTCGCCGCGTTGAGCGAAGTCGGCGTGCGCGCGGCCTACCTGAATTCGACGCTGTCGGGCGCCGAGGCCGCGGCCACCGAGCGCGCGCTGCGCGAAGGCGAAATCGACCTGCTGTACGTCGCGCCGGAGCGGTTGATGACCGGGCGCTTCCTCGAGCTGCTCGAGCGCGCGAAGATCGGCCTGTTCGCGATCGACGAAGCGCACTGCGTGTCCCAATGGGGGCACGACTTCCGCCCGGAATACATTCAGCTGTCGGTGCTGCACGAGCGCTTCCCGTCGGTGCCGCGCATCGCACTGACCGCCACCGCCGATGCGATCACGCGCGACGAGATCATCCATCGTCTCGCGCTCGACGACGCACGCGTGTTCGTGTCGAGCTTCGACCGCCCGAACATCCGCTACCGGATCGTCGAAAAGGACAATGCGCGTTCGCAGCTGCTCGACTTCATTCGCGCCGAACACACGAACGCCGACGGCACGACGGATGCCGGTGTCGTCTATTGCCTGTCGCGCCGCAAGGTCGAGGAAACGGCCGAGTGGTTGAAGGCGCAGGGCGTGCGCGCGCTGCCGTATCACGCGGGCATGGAGTTCGAGGTGCGGCAGAAGCACCAGGAGATGTTCCAGCGCGAGGAAGGCATCGTGATGTGCGCGACGATCGCGTTCGGCATGGGCATCGACAAGCCGGACGTGCGTTTCGTCGCGCACCTGGACTTGCCGAAGAGCGTCGAGGGCTACTACCAGGAAACCGGTCGCGCGGGTCGCGACGGGATGCCGGCGAACGCGTGGATGGCGTATGGCCTCGGCGACGTCGTCCAGCAGCGCAAGATGATCGACGAGTCGGATGCGGACGACGCGCACAAGCGCGTGCAGACGTCGAAGCTCGACGCGCTGCTCGGGCTGTGCGAGACGATTTCATGCCGCCGCGTGCGGCTGCTGAACTACTTCGGCGAGGCGAGCCAGCCGTGCGGCAACTGCGACACGTGCCTCGAGCCGCCCGATTCATGGGACGCGACGCGCGAGGCGCAGATGGCGCTGTCGTGCGTGTTCCGCGCGCAGCGCGCGAGCGGCTTCAATTTCGGTTCGAGCCACCTGATCGAGATCCTGCGCGGCGGGCGCACCGAGAAGGTGTTGCAGCGCGGCCACGACCAGCTCAGCACGTTCGGCATCGGCGCGGCGCTGTCCGAGCCCGAGTGGCGCGCGATTTTCCGGCAGCTGGTCGCGTACGGCTACTTGGCCGTCGACCATGGCGGTTTCGGCGCGCTGATGCTGACCGAGGCCGCGAAGCCGGTGCTGAAGAACGAGGAAAAGGTCACGCTGCGCCGCTACGTGAAGCCGCAGCGCTCGCGCCAGTCGTCGAGCCGCAGCGGCACGCGCGTCGACCCGACGGCCGGCATGGGCGCCCGCGAGCGCGCACGGTGGGACGCGTTGCGCGCATGGCGCGCGGAAACCGCGAAGACGGACGGCGTGCCGGCCTACGTGATCTTCCACGACGCGACGCTCGCCGAAATCGCGCGCAACGCGCCGGAGACGATCGACGACCTGCGCCACATCCCCGGCATGGGCGTGCGCAAGCTCGAACGTTTCGGCGACGAGATCATCGACGTCGTCGAATCGGCCTGACACAGTGTTCCGACCCCTCCTGTAAATCGCGCGGTCGGCGGGCAAATCACGCAAGCCGTTGACTTAGTTGGTATTTCCGGACTATTATGCTGGGTTCCGGTATTCGGTGGGCCGAGTCGCGTTCGACAGTTCGCACCCGATTCGCCGGTTCGGAAGTCAACTGTGCGTCGATTCTCGCTTTGCCCGAAATCGGCGTGCAGATTTTGTTCAATTTCAGGAATAAACAATGCCAACCATCAACCAACTGGTTCGCAAAGGCCGTCAGTCGGAAACGACGAAGAGCAAGAGCCCGGCCCTGCAGGACTGCCCCCAGCGTCGCGGCGTGTGCACCCGTGTGTACACGACGACGCCGAAGAAGCCTAACTCGGCACTCCGTAAGGTTGCCAAGGTTCGTCTGACGAACGGCTTCGAAGTGATTTCGTACATCGGCGGTGAAGGCCACAACCTGCAGGAACACTCGGTTGTGCTGATCCGCGGCGGCCGTGTGAAGGACTTGCCGGGTGTGCGTTACCACATGGTTCGCGGCTCGCTGGATACCCAGGGCGTCAAGGACCGTAAGCAAGCGCGTTCGAAGTACGGCGCGAAGCGTGCAAAGGCTGCCAAGTAAGCAGTTTTTGATCAGGGATCGCCGCAGGGCGGTCAAGGCGGGAGTGCCGGATTGCCGGTGCTGTCGAGTAAGTGGTCACCCGGCCAAGCTGGTTAGTCGTGAAGATGTGATCGGGTTTGTTGGTGGCCGCGGAGCTGAATCCAGCTCCAACTGAACAAGTAAAGGAAGAATCATGCCGCGTCGTCGCGAAGTCCCCAAGCGGGAAGTGTTGCCGGATCCGAAGTTCGGTAACGTTGATGTTGCCAAGTTCATGAACATGCTGATGCTGTCCGGCAAGAAGTCGGTCGCAGAGCGCATCGTTTATGGCGCATTCGAACAGATCCAGACCAAGGGTGGCAAGGACCCGCTGGAAGTGTTCACGGTTGCGCTCAACAACGTGAAGCCGGTGGTCGAAGTGAAGAGCCGTCGCGTTGGTGGTGCCAACTATCAAGTTCCGGTCGAAGTGCGCCCGTCGCGTCGTATGGCATTGGCGATGCGCTGGCTGCGTGAGGCTGCGAAGAAGCGTAGCGAGAAGTCGATGGCCCTGCGCCTGGCAGGTGAACTCTCCGAAGCGGCCGAAGGCCGTGGCGGCGCGATGAAGAAGCGCGACGAAGTTCACCGCATGGCAGAAGCCAACCGCGCGTTCTCGCATTTCCGTTTCTAAGCGCCTGGCTGGGCTGTTTGCGGAAATAAATTCCGGGCGGGTGCGCTTTTCAGGCGCCTCGCCCGTTTGTGTTGAAGCGTGATGCAGCAGGGCTGCGTCACGTCATCCCAGTAGAGGATCAAAGTGGCTCGCAAGACTCCTATCGAGCGCTACCGCAATATCGGTATTAGCGCTCACATCGACGCCGGCAAAACGACGACGACCGAGCGCATTCTGTTTTACACCGGTGTGAACCACAAGATCGGTGAAGTCCACGACGGCGCAGCCACGATGGACTGGATGGAGCAGGAACAGGAACGTGGCATCACGATCACGTCCGCTGCTACCACGGCCTTCTGGAAGGGCATGGGCGGCAACTATCCGGAACACCGCATCAACATCATCGACACCCCGGGCCACGTCGACTTCACGATCGAAGTGGAGCGTTCGATGCGCGTGCTCGACGGCGCGTGCATGGTGTACTGCGCAGTGGGCGGCGTGCAGCCGCAGTCGGAAACGGTGTGGCGCCAGGCGAACAAGTACAAGGTGCCGCGTCTCGCGTTCGTCAACAAGATGGACCGTACCGGCGCGAACTTCTTCAAGGTCTACGACCAGCTCCGTCTGCGCCTGAAGGCGAACCCGGTTCCGGTCGTGGTGCCGATCGGCTCGGAAGAAAACTTCAAGGGCGTGGTCGACCTGATCAAGATGAAGGCGATCATTTGGGACGAGGCGTCGCAAGGCACGAAGTTCGACTACGTCGACATCCCGGCCGAGCTCGCGGAAACCTGCAAGGAATGGCGCGAAAAGATGGTCGAAGTGGCTGCTGAAGCCAACGAAGACCTGATGAACAAGTACCTGGAAGAAGGCGATCTGCCGGAAGCCGACATCGTCAAGGCGCTGCGTGATCGTACGATCGCGTGCGAAATCCAGCCGATGCTGTGCGGTACCGCGTTCAAGAACAAGGGCGTGCAGCGTATGCTCGACGCCGTGATCGACTTCCTGCCGTCGCCGGTCGACATCCCGCCGGTCAAGGGCGAACTCGAAAACGGCGAGTCGGCAGAGCGCCGCGCGTCGGATGACGAGAAGTTCTCGGCACTCGCGTTCAAGATCATGACCGACCCGTTCGTCGGCCAGCTGATCTTCTTCCGCGTGTACTCGGGCGTGGTGAATTCGGGCGATACGCTGCTGAACTCGACGAAGGACAAGAAGGAACGTCTGGGTCGTATTCTGCAGATGCACGCGAACCAGCGCGAAGAAATCAAGGAAGTTCGCGCAGGCGACATCGCTGCTGCGGTCGGCCTGAAGGAAGCGACGACGGGCGACACGCTGTGCGATCCGGCGAACCCGATCATTCTCGAGCGCATGGTGTTCCCGGAGCCGGTGATTTCGCAGGCTGTCGAGCCGAAGACCAAGGCTGACCAGGAAAAGATGGGCCTCGCACTGAACCGTCTGGCTCAGGAAGACCCGTCGTTCCGCGTGCAGACCGACGAAGAGTCGGGCCAGACCATCATTTCGGGCATGGGCGAGCTCCACCTTGAAATTCTGGTCGACCGGATGAAGCGTGAATTCGGCGTGGAAGCGACCGTCGGCAAGCCGCAGGTTGCGTACCGCGAAACGATCCGTTCGACGGCGAAGGACGTCGACGGCAAGTTCGTCAAGCAGTCGGGTGGTCGCGGCCAGTACGGTCACGCGGTCATCACGCTCGAGCCGAACGAACAAGGCAAGGGCTACGAGTTCTTCGACGAGATCAAGGGTGGTGTGATTCCGCGTGAATACATCCCGGCGGTCGACAAGGGTATCCAGGACACGCTGAAGTCGGGCGTGCTGGCTGGCTTCCCGGTCGTCGACGTGAAGGTTCACCTGACGTTCGGTTCGTACCACGACGTCGACTCGAACGAAAACGCGTTCCGCATGGCCGGTTCGATGGCGTTCAAGGAAGCGATGCGCAAGGCGAACCCGGTCGTCCTCGAGCCGATGATGGCTGTCGAAGTCGAGACGCCGGAAGACTACATGGGCAACGTGATGGGCGACCTGTCGGGCCGTCGCGGTATCGTCCAGGGCATGGAAGACATGGTTGGCGGCGGCAAGATCGTGCGCGCCGAAGTGCCGCTGTCGGAAATGTTCGGTTACTCGACGTCGCTGCGTTCGCTGACGCAAGGTCGTGCAACGTACACGATGGAGTTCAAGCACTACGCTGAAGCTCCGCGCAACGTTGCTGAAGCGATCATCAGCGCGAAGTCGAAGTAAATCCGTAGCTACCAATCGATAATTTTTGAAAGAAGAGAATCATGGCAAAAGGTAAATTTGAGCGGACCAAGCCGCACGTGAACGTTGGTACGATTGGTCACGTTGACCACGGCAAGACGACGCTGACGGCAGCGATCACGAC
>NZ_CADFDO010000015.1:0-2495 GCF_902832955.1 Burkholderia sp. BCC0044
GTCGTGATCGCTGCCGTCAGCGTCGTCTTGCCGTGGTCAACGTGACCAATCGTACCAACGTTCACGTGCGGCTTGGTCCGCTCAAATTTACCCTTGGCCATTTTCGACTCCCAAAAGGAATTTCACAGGTTGCGCCGCGCGCAAACAAGACACTGACTTTTTACTGCTGGTGCCCATGGGCAGGATCGAACTGCCGACCTCTCCCTTACCAAGGGAGTGCTCTACCACTGAGCCACATGGGCGCTACGCTTCAACTTAGCGGTCTGGAGCGGGTGAAGGGAATCGAACCCTCGTCGTAAGCTTGGAAGGCTTCTGCTCTACCATTGAGCTACACCCGCACGGGCCACTAACGATTCCTTGCCGCTCACTGCGCTGATATCTTGGTGGAGGAGGTTGGATTCGAACCAACGTAGGCGTAAGCCAACAGATTTACAGTCTGCCCCCTTTAGCCACTCGGGCACCCCTCCGTAGAGAACTGACGATTATGGGGGTGCATCGCACTCCTGTCAAGCACATCCGGAAGATTATTTTCATTCTCTTCCCGACTTTTGCTTCCCGCCGACCCCGCCCTTGCCCGGCTAAGGCAAGCACGAGATGTTGCCGATCGGCGTCACATCTTCGTCAGACTCCGCCTTCAGCGCCGATCTGCATCTGCGCTAAAAACGAAAGACCGCCATCATACGACCTCTTTCGCGCAATGCCAAGCGGGTAGATGCAAATTTCGGCAAATTTCGTGCCGAGCGGCTTCGTCGGCCCGGTCGGAGGTGTTCGCGGGAGTCTCGGTAGCGCCTTCGGCGGGGAGATAGAGGCTTCGCATCCTGCGCCTCGGACAGCTGAATCTGGCCCTGGCGGCGCCTCGTGCGACAGGGCTTTTCGTATTTCTCCGGCGGTGGCGGCGGAGCCGCCCTCATCATCGAAATTCCATCCACGCTGCCCTGCGTTTGACGACGTCGCTAGAAGGCGCAGCATCGCTTGGAGGGGCCCACTTACCTCAGGTAAGAATTCCAGGGCTCCCGCTCGCTCGTAACGACCTCTAGCGTCGACTGCACATGCCACCGCCACGGCAGACACGGGTTCCGCTCGAGCTCGAACGCAGCGATCCGCAACAAACCCTGGCCGACAGCTTCGCCACGGGGCACCGGCCGCATGCACGGCGCTCGGACGCGCGGACGGTTGAAGCCGGCGCTCGCACCGGGCGTCTGAGTTTGGCGCCAGTCGGCTCGCGCGGCGCGACCGATGAATCGGGACTCGATCGCGGATGTACGACGGCTCAACGATGCCCCGCAAACCCTGGCGCCAACAACAGCGCCCCTCGGGATGAATCCTGCGAGTCGGGCCTGCGTCGATCCGTTGCGCAGCTCGTCGGCGACGACATGAGCCGGAGCTCCTGCCCTCCCCATCAGCTTGGCCCGCCACGACGGAGATGGACCGAAAGTGGCGCCTCCTCGCGCGAATCCACCAACGTCAACCACCGATCGGCTATTGCAACGAATCAGTGCGGACACACGACTTCGACAACCGCTCGGACGAGGCCCGCCGCACCCAGCCGAACGCCGGGTTCGGCGCAGGCGCCATCGCCACGCCTTACGCGTCCCAAGACGTTGGAAAGCCGATATATGGCGCGCGAGCGTCGACCTTCGACGTGCGCAACCCAACAACGCTCAACTGCGCCGGTATCAGGGAAGAGGCATGCCGCACCGATTTCCACTGGCCGGAGATTCTCCGCTCGGCTATCCCAGTACGGCATGCGAGGTGCCTGCGTCGACGCGGGCGGCACACACTTCGAGCCGAGGGAGAAGGAGGAGACCGGCTCGTTCGACGCTAGATAACGCAAATTGGCGCGAGGATGGCACTTGATAGCGATACCGTGCCTTCTTGATGCAGTTCAATCGCGCAGCGTCATGGGAAACGGATTCAGCACGTTTGCGACAGGAGAGCCCGAAGCGCGGACGTCTCGCATGGCTTCGGCGGCTGTTGTGAACAACGGGGCAGGCAAACGGGACACGAGGCGACTGCGTGTAGCGACTTAACAGAAGATGCACCCCATACAGCGGCGATCACGAGGTGCTGAGAGATTATCTGATCTTGGACGCGCGGTACGTCCGGCGACGGTCAGCATCGAGCGAGGCCTGACAGGAGATTGTCGCGGAGAAGTTGCCAGGGTCATTCCCGTCCGATCAGCAACACCAGTTGGGGGCGTGCAGGCAACTGACGGAGGCGGAGAAGACCTGGCCAACCTCGTGGAAGCAATCCCGATTTGAGCCGCCACCGTCGACGCGCCGGTCCATGCCGCTCGGCGCTGACCCTCTTGGATACTTTTCCGACGCCCAAATGCAAAAACCCCCGCCTTATCGGGCGGGGGTTTCTGGCTTAGGGAGCCTGACGATTACCTACTTTCACACGGGAATCCGCACTATCATCGGCGTAGAGTCGTTTCACGGTCCTGTTCGGGATGGGAAGGGGTGGGACCGACTCGCTATGGTCATCAGGCAAAG
>NZ_CADFDO010000016.1:0-1183 GCF_902832955.1 Burkholderia sp. BCC0044
CTTACTCGATGATCTTGGCGACGACGCCGGCGCCGACCGTACGGCCGCCTTCGCGGATTGCGAAGCGCAGACCTTCTTCCATCGCGATCGGAGCGATCAGCTTCACCGTGATCGACACGTTGTCGCCCGGCATCACCATTTCCTTGTCCTTCGGCAGCTCGATCGAGCCCGTCACGTCCGTCGTACGGAAGTAGAACTGCGGACGGTAGTTGTTGAAGAACGGCGTGTGACGGCCGCCTTCGTCCTTGCTCAGCACGTACACTTCAGCCGTGAAGTGCGTGTGCGGCGTGATCGAACCCGGCTTCGCCAGAACCTGGCCACGCTCCACGTCTTCACGCTTCGTGCCGCGCAGCAGGATACCCACGTTGTCGCCTGCCTGACCTTGGTCCAGCAGCTTGCGGAACATTTCAACGCCCGTGCAGGTCGTCTTCACCGTCGGCTTGATACCGACGATTTCGATTTCCTCGCCGACCTTCACGATGCCGCGCTCGACACGACCCGTCACCACCGTACCGCGGCCCGAGATCGAGAACACGTCTTCCACCGGCATCAGGAACGCGCCGTCAACTGCACGCTCCGGCGTCGGGATGTACGTGTCCAGCGCGTCGGCCAGGCTCATGATCGCCACTTCGCCCAGCTCGCCCGTGTCGCCTTCCAGCGCCAGCTTTGCCGAACCCTTCACGATCGGCGTGTCGTCGCCCGGGAAGTCGTACTTCGACAGGAGTTCGCGAACTTCCATCTCGACCAGCTCGAGCAGTTCTGCGTCGTCCACCATGTCGCACTTGTTCAGGAACACGATGATGTACGGAACGCCAACCTGACGGGCCAGCAGGATGTGCTCGCGCGTTTGCGGCATCGGGCCGTCTGCTGCCGAGCAAACCAGGATCGCGCCGTCCATCTGCGCTGCGCCCGTGATCATGTTCTTCACATAGTCAGCGTGGCCCGGGCAGTCGACGTGTGCGTAGTGGCGGTTAGCCGTTTCGTACTCGACGTGCGCCGTGTTGATCGTGATGCCGCGCGCCTTTTCTTCCGGTGCCGCGTCGATCTGGTCGTATGCCTTCGCTTCGCCGCCGAACTTCTTCGTCAGAACCGTCGTGATCGCTGCCGTCAGCGTCGTCTTGCCGTGGTCAACGTGACCAATCGTACCAACGTTCACGTGCGGCTTGGTCCGCTCAAATTTACC
>NZ_CADFDO010000017.1:0-556 GCF_902832955.1 Burkholderia sp. BCC0044
AGGGGTCTGTAGCTCAGTCGGTTAGAGCACCGTCTTGATAAGGCGGGGGTCGTTGGTTCGAATCCAACCAGACCCACCATTGTCTGGCGGTAACACACCTGAGGTCATCTGTACTCAATGGGGGCATAGCTCAGCTGGGAGAGCACCTGCTTTGCAAGCAGGGGGTCGTCGGTTCGATCCCGTCTGCCTCCACCAATCACCAACGCTAAGGGCTTGGTTCAGAGACTGAACCGAGAATTTTGCATTGGCGATTGAGCCAGTCAGAGGATACGAAAGTATCGGCTGTCGTTCTTTAACAATCTGGAAGAAGTAAGTAATTTGGATAGCGGAAGCGTCTCGAGATGGACGTGGAAGTTATCCGGGTTGTGATTGTATCGATGTATCTCAAGATGATTCGAACTCTATGTTTGACTCAATTTGGAATACGGCACAACGCGAGAACTCAACCTGTAGCGACTGTCGATGAGACAGACTCGTTATAGGGTCAAGCGAACAAGTGCATGTGGTGGATGCCTTGGCGATCACAGGCGATGAAGGACGCGGTAGCCTGCGAAAA
>NZ_CADFDO010000018.1:0-547 GCF_902832955.1 Burkholderia sp. BCC0044
CGCAGGCTACCGCGTCCTTCATCGCCTGTGATCGCCAAGGCATCCACCACATGCACTTGTTCGCTTGACCCTATAACGAGTCTGTCTCTCGACAGCCGCTACAGGTTGAGTTCTCGCGTTGTGCCGTATTCCAATTGAGTCAAACTTAGAGTTCGAATCATCTTGAGATACATCGATACAATCACAACCCGGATAACTTCCACGTCCATCTCGAGACGCTTCCGCTATCCAAATTACTTACTTCTTCCAGATTGTTAAAGAACGACAGCCGATACTTTCGTACCGCTCTGACTGGCTCAATCGCCAATGAGAAAAACTCGAACCAAACTTCATTCGAATGTTTGTCATTGAAGATTATTGAAAGCGGCCGGCATGATAACCGGTTTAAACCGCAGACAGCTAGTCTGTCTTAATCAACAGCCGATAAGCGTGAGCGCTCAACTTTGCGAGTAGCTCTGGAAAGGAGGTGATCCAGCCGCACCTTCCGATACGGCTACCTTGTTACGACTTCACCCCAGTCATGAATCCTACCGTGGTGACCGTCCTC
>NZ_CADFDO010000019.1:0-475 GCF_902832955.1 Burkholderia sp. BCC0044
TCGGCGGCAACGGCGATGTGTCGGTCCAAGGCGCAAACGTTGTCAATCGCGGCGCGATCACATCCAACACGAATCTGCGGGTATCGGGCCAGTCGGTCGACAACGGCGGCGGCACGCTGCAGGCCGCGCAAAAGGTGGCTGTCGACGCAGGCGCGCGCTTGGTCAACAACGGCGGCTCGATTGTCGGTCAGGCGGCTGTGCTGACTGGTACGACCCTCGACAACAGCGCCGGCACCGTGCAGGCCGAGCAGATGTCGTTGAACGCGACCGACCTCGTGAATCACGGCGGCACGATCACACAGACCGGCGCCGGAGCGATGAGCGTGAACGTGTCGGACATGCTCGACAATTCCAGCGGCGGCACGCTGCAAACCAACAGTACCGACCTGACGCTCGCCCCTGTCGCACTCGTCAACGATGGCGGCACGATCACGCATGCGGGCAACGGAACGCTGACGCTCGGCGGAGGTACGGG
>NZ_CADFDO010000020.1:0-398 GCF_902832955.1 Burkholderia sp. BCC0044
GATGTAAGCAGTACGTTGTCCCCTTCGTCTAGAGGCCTAGGACATCACCCTTTCACGGTGAGTACAGGGGTTCGAATCCCCTAGGGGACGCCAGATTCAGCGGCGTTTCGTAGAAGTGTCGCAAGGCTTGCAGGAACGTAACCGACGTCCTGCGGGTTGGGTAAGAAAGCTGGAGCGGTAGTTCAGTCGGTTAGAATACCGGCCTGTCACGCCGGGGGTCGCGGGTTCGAGTCCCGTCCGCTCCGCCAGAACGAAGCCCGTTCAAGACGTTTTTGAGCGGGCTTTTGTATTAAAGATGTAAGCAGTACGTTGTCCCCTTCGTCTAGAGGCCTAGGACATCACCCTTTCACGGTGAGTACAGGGGTTCGAATCCCCTAGGGGACGCCAGATTCAGCGGC
>NZ_CADFDO010000021.1:0-378 GCF_902832955.1 Burkholderia sp. BCC0044
CTGCTGAAGGTCACGGAGGACACGCTGAAGACCGCGCAGGCGTCGTACGACCTGACCAAGCTGCAGTTCGACAACGGCACGGGCTCCGAGCTCGAGCTGCGTCAGGCGCAGACGGTGGTCGAGACGGCGCTCGCGAACCAGCAGGCGCAGGCGCGTGCCCGCGCACAGGCGCTGAACGCGCTGGTGCTGCTGATCGGCGAGCCGCTGCCGGACGATCTGCCGGCCGGCATGCCGCTCGACGCGCAGAACCTGCTGACGGACGTGCCGGCTGGCCTGCCGTCGGATCTGCTGACGCGTCGTCCGGACGTGATGCAGGCCGAGCAGACGCTGCTGGCCGCGAACGCGAACATCGGCGCGGCGCGCGCGGCGTTCTTCCCG
>NZ_CADFDO010000022.1:0-360 GCF_902832955.1 Burkholderia sp. BCC0044
CGCGCCGAGTTCGCGAACAACCGCGCGGAAGCGCAGGCGTTCCTCGAACGCAAATGGAAGAAGGAGCACGAGTATCGCCTGATCAAGGAACTGTGGGCGTTCGGCGGCAATCGCATTGCCGTGCGCTACGCCTACGAATGGCACGACGACTCCGGCAACTGGTTCCGCTCCTATGGCAACGAGAACTGGGAGTTCGGCGAGGATGGCCTGATGCAACACCGCTATGCGTGCATCAACGACATGCCGATCAAGGAATCCGAGCGCAAGTATCACTGGCCCTTGGGCCGTCGGCCGGACGATCACCCGGGACTGAGCGAGCTGGGACTTTGAAGCCCGGAGCGTGACAGCCGCGATGAGCGG
>NZ_CADFDO010000023.1:0-359 GCF_902832955.1 Burkholderia sp. BCC0044
AATGGCGAGCGTGCTGGTGTCGCCCGCAATCGATTGCCCCGCCTGGATGTGGCCGCCTCGGTTTGACAGAGCGCCGCCGTTCTTCAACGACAGCGACGCGTCCGATCGCAGCAGGCCCTGTGCGTTGTTCACGTCGCCCGCAATCGTGGCGTTGATGCCGCGCTGCGCGGCGAGGATACCGCTCGCGTTGTTCCAGGAAGCCGCATTGACGACGGCTTGCCCCTTCGTCACGATGGTGCCCGACGCGTTGTTCAGTGCGCTCGATCCTTGGCCCGGCGCGATCGTCAGCGTGCCGGTGCCGGCATGCGTAATGGTGCCGCCCGCGTTGTTCAACTCGGCCGGCGTGAGCGTCAGGTCCG
>NZ_CADFDO010000024.1:0-313 GCF_902832955.1 Burkholderia sp. BCC0044
TCGCGCATCCACTTGAGCGCCTGGTAGCTGTCCTGGCGCACGCCGTCGCCGCGGAAATAACGCAGGCCGAGGTCGTAGGCGGCCTTCGGCTGGGCCTTCGCGGTTTGCTTGAGCGCGGCGATGCGCGGATCGTCCCGGTCTTCCGCATCGTCCCTTTTTTGATAGGAGACCTGATCTTTAGGGCGATCGGAACAACCTGTGTCGTCGCAGATCCGTACCGTGCCGGCGGTAACCGACGGATCCTGCGCGCACGCGGCCAACAGCAACAGCAGCCCCGGTGCGAGTAAACGGCGATACATGGGTACTTTCCTCA
>NZ_CADFDO010000025.1:0-305 GCF_902832955.1 Burkholderia sp. BCC0044
TCCTCGTTCGAGAACCACGTCACGTACTCGGTCCACATCCGCAGCGCGGTTTCGCGATCGAGCAGGTTGCGCTGCGGATACAGGCGCAAACCGCCGACCGTCTTGCCGGCCACGAGCCACGCGAGCGACACCCACGGGTTGTACGATGCGACACGCGTCGCGTCGGTGCCGGCCGACACCTTGAGCCCCTTGGCGAGCATCTTCGCGACAGGCGGCGTCGCCTCCGCGGCTTGCGCGCCGTAGCGCTCGACGAAGTATTCGCCCTGGTACGCCATCCGGTGCTGCACCGCGATGCCGCCGCCGAG